>NZ_QMIG01000021.1 GCF_003287285.1 Phytoactinopolyspora halophila | reverse complement strand
CTGTTTGAGCCAGCGGGTCACCGTACCCTCGGTGACGCTCTCGCCGAGTGCGGGCAGGGTGACAGAGGTTGCCATCGTTTAGTCCTCTCGACAGTCGTTGACGACCATGAGCCTATGTGACCGTACCGGGCCACCATTGAGCGTATAAGGCGCCCGGCGGGCACCGAGAGCCGCCTCCTCCCCAATCCCATGATCATGAACATTTATGCGCCTCATGGGCCTACTCGTGTTCATGATCATGGGGTCGAGGGTGCCGGGTTTGGAGGCGGTTAGCCGTGTACATGCAACGGCTTGCCGGCCAGTGCGAGATGCGCCTCACCGAGGGCCTCGCTCTGCGTCGGATGCGGATGCACCAGCTGGGCGACCTCGGCGGGCAGGGCCTCCCAGTTGTAGATGAGCTGCGCCTCGGCGATGAGCTCGCCGATGCGCCCGCCCACCATGTGTACGCCGAGCACGGGCCCGTCCACCTCCTGGACGACCTTCACGGATCCCTGCGTCGCCAGGATCTGGCTCCGGCCGTTGCCGGCGAGGTTGTAGTCGAAGGTGGTCACCTTGTCCGTGCCCAGCCGCTCCTGGGCCGCCGCCGCGGTGAGCCCCACGGAGGCGACCTCCGGGTCGCAGTACGTGATGCGCGGGATGCCGGCGTCCTCGACCGGGACCGGGTCGAGCCCGGCGATGTCCTCGGCCACGAAGATCCCGTGTGCGAATCCGCGGTGCGCCAGCTGCAGCCCGGCGACGAGATCCCCGACCGCGTACACGCCCGGAATGCTGGTTCGTAAACGCTCGTCCGTGGCCACGAAGCCGTTGTCGAGCCCGACACCGGTTTCGGAGAAGCCCAGCCCCTCGGTAACTGGCCCGCGGCCGATCGCCACCAGGAGCATCTCGGCTTCCACGGTCTCGCCGTTCTCAAGCGAGACGGATACGCCGTCGTCGGTGTGCTCCACCCCCGCGAACCGGGAGCCCGTCTTGATCGCCATACCGCGTTTGCGGAACGCCCGATCGACGATCTTGGAGCTGGCCTCGTCCTCACCGGGGAGCAACCGTGGCAGCGCCTCGACGATGGTGACCTCGGCGCCGAAGGAGCGCCACACGCTGGCGAACTCCACGCCGATCACCCCGCCACCGAGCACGACGACCGATGCCGGAACCCGGTCCAGTTCGAGCGCCTCGTAGCTCGTCAGTACCTTCGACCCGTCGATGTCGAGCCCGGGCAGGCTGCGCGCGTGGGAACCCGTGGCCAGGACGATGTGCCTGCCGGTGTAGCGCGTGCCGTCGACCTCCACCGTGTTCGGGCCGACGAGGCGGCCGGCGCCTTCGACGAGATTGACCTTGTTGGCCTTCACCAGGCCCTGCAAGCCCTTGTGAAGCCGGCCCACAACGCCGTTCTTGTACTCGTTGACCTTGGCCATGTCGATTCCGGTGACGGTGCTCGTGACGCCGAACCGTTCACCGTCGCGGGCGACGTCGGCCACCTCGGCCGCGTGGAGCAGCGCCTTCGTGGGGATGCACCCGTAGTGCAGGCACGTCCCGCCAACCTTGTCCTTCTCGACGAGGGTCACGCTCAGGCCGAGCTCGGCCGCCCGGAAGGCCGCGGCGTAACCGCCACTTCCGCCGCCCAGAACGATTACATCGACTTCGCTTGCCTCACTTGCCATCGCTGCCACGTCTGCTCCTCGCGTCATTGCTCAACCAGGGCCACGTACATCATCCGACGTGTCGGCTCGCCGATGCGACCCGCCTGCCGGTCCCGCAGGTACTGGCCCTTCCGCGCCCGTGCCTCGCGCCCGCTGGCTGTCGTCGCTCGCACGCGGCGTAGCCTGCCCGATCATCCGTGAGGGCCCGGGAAGTGCGAGCATGGACAGGAGGCGTAGCGGTACTGTCGGGAAATCAAGGCAGGCAATGGAGGATCTCACATGCGGTTGTTCCGCCGGCGACGCAAACAGGGAGACGGCAGCCTGGACCGGGCGGCCGACGACGAAGACACGAAGCACCTCAAGGAGTTCGCCAACTCCCGTCAGGGCGTCGAGGCATTCGTCGAGCCGCCGACGACCATGACGTCCACCACGGTCGTGCTGGTCGCTCACGACGGGGAGTGGACCCGGCGCCGGGTGCGGGACGCGGCCGCGGCGCACGAACTTGCCCACAAGCTGCGTATCCCCGCCTACGACGCGCAGGTCGTCGGATATCCCCAGCGGATGCGGGAATGGAACCGCCAGGCTCGTAACCGTGGCGTGTAGTTCGTTCCCGCCAGGTTTGCGCCCGGCTGGTGTGCGCCCGCCACGGCGGATTCGCGGGCGCATGACCACCGCCAGCCGCGATGCTTTTCGCCAGCCGCGATGCTTTTCGTCAGGCCCTGCCGTCCGCCACGTCGTCGATGATCTGTACGAGTGTCCGCACCGCCGTGCCCGTGGCGCCCTTGGGCGTGTAGCCGAATGCCGCGGTTTCGTTGAACGCCGGTCCGGCGATGTCGAGATGTGCCCAGTCCACGCCGGCTGGCACGAACTCTTTGAGGAACAGACCCGCCTGTAGCGCCCCGCCGTTGCGGTCCCCGATGTTGGCGATGTCTGCCACCTGGGAGTCCAGCTTCTCCCGGAGATCGGACGGAAGCGGCAAGGGCCACATCTGCTCGCCGCTGCGTTCCGCCGCGCTGTACACCGTGCGCAACAGCTCGTCGTTGTTCGCCATGATGCCGGCGACCCGCGTTCCGAGGGCGACGACGGCCGCGCCAGTCAGTGTCGCGACGTCGATGATGAGATCGGGTTCGTCCTCGCCGGAGCGGGCGAGCGCGTCGGCCATGACCAGCCGGCCCTCGGCATCCGTGTTGAGGACCTCGACGGTCTTGCCCCCGTAGATGGTGATGACATCGGAGGGGCGTTGTGCCTTTCCGGACGGCATGTTCTCGGCCATGGCCGCGTATGCGGTGACGGCGACCCTCGGCGCCAGCTCGGCCACGGCCAGCATGGCCGCCACGACGGCGGCGGCGCCGCCCATGTCACTCTTCATCGTCTGCATGCCCTCGGACGACTTGAGGGAGATGCCGCCGGTGTCGAAGGTGATGCCCTTGCCGACCAGGACGACGTGCTTCTTCGCGCGCGCTGGCCGGTAGGACATGCGGATCAGCCGGGGCGGATTGTCCGAGCCCTGGCCGACGCCGATCAGGCCGCCGTATCCGCCGCGCGCCAGGGCCTTCTCGTCGAGCACCTCGACGTTGAGCTTGGTGCCTTTGGCCAGTTTGGTGCTCGTCTCCGCGAACGATTTCGGGAAGAGATCACGGGGCGGCGTGTTCACCCAGTCCCGCGCCCGGTTGACCGCCGCGGCCACGACTTCGGCCCGGGATACGGAATCCTTGACGGCCTTCGCCTTCACCCCCGGGCCGACGACGGTGATCGCCCCGAGCCGTTCCGTGCCGTCGCCTGTCTTGTACTCGTCGAAGCTGTAAACACCGAGAGAAACACCCTCGACGACAGCCGCGGCGTCGCCGTCGCCCTCCAGCGGCAAGGCGAAGGCGGCGCTCGCGGTGCCGCTCAGTGCACGCGCCGCCGTGCCGGCGGCCCGGCGCAGCACCTCGCGGCGTCCCGCAGTGCCGGGCTCACCAGGAGAACCGGTCCCGACCGCAACGACGACGGGAGCCTTGGTCTTGCCCTGCGTGGGTAGCTTGACGACCTCGTCCGCCTTGCCGGTGGCGCCGAGCCTCGCGAGCGTGTCCCGAAGTGATCCCTTGAGTGCCTTGTCTACTGGTTCGGCGCCCGGTAGGAGGTTCGGGCCGGTGTCGTCGGCGCTGGTCGCGACCACGATGGCATCGACCTTGAGTCCGGTTGGGTTGGCAGAGGACAAGGTAACGGTGCTCACGATTCTCCCTGGCGTCGTACTGCAAGGTCGGGACACGATGCTACTCGCTCGTCCTCCGGTCGTTGGTGTGCGACGGCCGCGACGGCGGGCAATCTTCTGGTGCGGCCTTGAAGGACAACTGGTGTGGCCCTGAAGGCAACTTCGATGCCGAGACGTGTGAGAACTGGCCTGAAATGCGGAATCCTTGCATGCCTGGGTGTCGAAGTCGCACGGTGTGCGGTTTCGTCGTGGTGATCACGTGAGACGGAGGGTCAGCACGCGAGGTTCACGGCTGGCCCCTGACCGGATCATTTGGCCTGTCATGGTAAGGATGGCCAACGACATATGACGGATTGACGAGGTCTCGCGCTTGCACTCACATGACGGCACGAACCGTTATGGTGCTACCGAGTATCGTGACGATGAACGAGGGAGACGGTGAGTGTGACCACCCACGAAGACGAGGTCACGTCCGGCTCGAACGAGGAGCCCGACGTGCCTGAGGAACTTGCCAGGACGGCTCTGTACGAGCGCCACGTCGAACTCGGCGCGAAATTCGCGGCATTTGGCGGGTGGGAAATGCCGCTGCAATACCAGGGGATTGTCGATGAGCACAATGCTGTACGCGGGGAGGTCGGACTCTTCGACGTCAGCCACCTCGGCAAGGTCAGCATCATTGGACCGGGTGCCCGTGCGTTCGTCGACTCGTGCCTGACGAATTCCTTGGACAAGATCGAAGCAGGCGAGGCTCAGTACACACTCTGCTGTGACGAGTCCGGCGGCGTGGTCGACGACATGATCGTCTACCTGCGCTCGGACGAGGAGCTCATGCTCGTTCCCAACGCGGCGAACAGCGACGAAGTCGTACGACGGCTCACCGAGGCGGCACCCGAGGGCGTCGACGTGCGCGATCATCAGCGCCGCTACGGCATACTCGCGCTTCAGGGCCCGAACTCCGACGCCGTGCTGGCGGCGTTGTGGATTCCGGTCGGGCACGATTACATGTCGTTCGTCGATGCACATTTCCACGAGATCCCCATCACGGTGTGCCGTACCGGCTACACGGGTGAACGCGGCTACGAACTGATCATTCCGTGGGATGACGTCCATGTGCTCTGGGATGCACTGATCGCGGCCGGAGAACCGCAAGGCGTGGTGCCCTGCGGGCTGGGCGCACGGGACACCCTGCGCACGGAGATGGGCTATCCGTTGCATGGCCAGGACCTGTCGAAGGAGATCAGCCCCTTTCAGGGCCGTGCCGGATGGGCCGTGGCGCTGTCCAAGCCCAGCTTCTGGGGCCGGGATGCGCTGGCACGAGAGAAGGAATCCGGCCCGGCTCGCCGCCTGCGAGGAATTCAGGCGCTCGACCGCGCCATCCCGCGCCCGGGCATGACGGTGACGGCCGGGAATTCCGGTACCGGCACGGTGACCTCCGGCACGTTCTCGCCGACGCTTCGCCAGGGCATCGGGCTGGCGTTGTTGCCGAGTGAGGTATCCGAGGGTGACCAGGTGACGGTCGACATCCGTGGCCGCTCCGAGTCGTTCGAGGTGGTGCGGCCGCCGTTCGTGAAGTCGTCACCGTCCTGACCTGGAAAATCCCGGACGGATAGCTCGCCGGATTCGCTGGATGTTTCGCGGATACTGCGCGAACCAGCCGAGCCGGAGACCCCGCCGAGCCGGATGGTGAACTGGTGGGAGTTGGGCTCCGGTGATTCGATCACCGGAGCCCAACTCCTATCCGGACCGGGGCTTGCCTGCTATCGCTCGTGGATATGCCGCGTTCGCACGAGCGTGTTCACTCCGTATGTTGTTGCGAGGTCTCCTCTGTTGTGGCGTCGTCGGGCAGCGTGAGCGAGCGCGGAGCCCGGCGTAGTGGGGACATCCACGCTGTCGCTGTAGCGATCACCAGGCTGATCTGGCAGAGCAGCAGCGCGGTGCCAACGGCGAGGTGATCGGCGAGCACGCCCACCACCAGCGCACCCAGCGGAAAACCCGATCCGAACGACGTCATCCGGCCAATGGTCATGACCCGACCCATGAGCGGTTCGGGCGTGACTTGCTGGCGCAGGGTGACCGAATTCGCCGCCACCACCATGTAGGCGATGCCCCAGCAGGCGAGTGCGGGAAGGCCGGCGGTCCACGTCGTCGACACGGCGGTGACCGCGCCTCCAGCACCGCACAGAGGTAGGAACGCCAGCGCGGTGCGCACGCCACCGAGCCGTCGGACCAGCACGGGCATGAGGAAGCTGCCGACGATTCCCCCGACGCCCCACGAGGCGAAGACGAACCCGAGCCGCCAGTCGCCCTCTTCGATACCGAGGCTGCGATCTGCCCAGACGACGAGGATCCCGACGAGCGAGCCGCCGCTGAAGGCGACGAGTGAGCCGATCACCGTCATGTATCTCAGTACGGGATGGCCGATGAGGAAACGGATCCCTTCGGCGATCGCCGCGCGGCCACCGGCGGAGGTGCCGTCGCGGGGCCTGCTCAGTGGTCGCGTGATGGCCCGGATAAGAAGTGCCGAGGCGACGAAGGTCACGGAATCGATCACGAGGAGGGAGGATGGCGCGATCGCGACGAGCATCAATCCCGCGACAGCTGGAACGGTCGCCTCGATGACGGTGCCGCCGCCGGCGATCAGGGAATTGGCAGCCGGCAGCCGTTGGCGCACGACAAGGGATGGCAGGGCACCGAGGTTGGCGGCGTCGAAGAACACGAAGATGGTCTGGGCGGCCAGTGCCACGAACAGGACATGCGGGGCGGTGAGCGCGCCGAACCAGCTGGCTATCGGGATGGAGATGAGTACGAGGGCGGCGGCGAGGTCGGCGCCGATCATGACGGCCTTGCGTTCGAATCGATCCGCCAGCAAGCCCGCCCACAAGCCGGTGAGTAAATACGGGAGTCCTTCGGCCACGGCCACCAAGGCCGTCCACGTTGCCGAGCCGGTGATGCCGTAGACGAGTACGGGCATGACTACATAGGTGATGGCCGAGCCCGCTAGTGACACGAGCCGTGCGGCGACGTAACGCCGAAGGTTAGGCTCGTGAAGTAACGGGCGATCCGGCCCGTTGGAAGGTGTCCGCACACTGACCCCGCCCGCCAGAGTCACGAAAGATTTACCTGTGAGACAACTATATGACTGACTCGTTGTCAAGTCTGCTGGTGTAGATCATCGAGCCACGAGGCAGGGCGAATGACGGGGGACGCGGTCGGACTGCCGCCGTCGTCCCCTGTGCGTCGGCGACAGTCCTCCCGCGCTATCAAACGAGACGACGACCTCCGGGGGAGATGACGCGTGACGTACGTCATGCCGGCGATCCGCCGGCAGCGCGCGTCATGTCGTCATCGATCTAACGCAGGTCGAACCGGGCGCGCCGGGCAGCTCGGCGCAGGGAGGTGAGGACCGTGCTGCCGGCCACCAGGCAGAGCACGGTGGTGAACACGGCGCGCATCAAGTCCCAGCCGAGCGACGTGGCCAGGACGAATCCCAGGTAGCGGGCGGCATTGTCGGATAGCGGGTCACCGGGGACGAAGCTGATGTCGGATCCAGTATGGGCGAGGAACGGCCAGAACCACATGTTGATCAGGAGGCCATACACCAGGCCGGACAGCGCGCCGTAGGCGGCGAGCATCCAGATCTCCGCACGTCCGCGCAGGGGTGGCAGCATGCCCGCGAACAGCGCGATCCAGCTCGCTGCCAGCATCTGGAACGGCAGCCAGGGCCCTACCCCGCCGGTAATCAGCGCGCTGGTGAGCAACGTCAGCTGCCCCAGCACGAAGCCGAATCCCGGTCCGAGTGCCCGACCGGCGAGCACGAACAGGAAGAAGACGGGTTCGATACCGCCCCCGCCGCCGCCCAGGACCCGCAGTCCGGTGCCGACGGCGGAGAGCACGCCGAGCAGCGCGACCGACTTCGCGTCCATGGTGCCCTCGGCCAGCTGGGCCAGCACGATGAGGAGCAGGAGTGGAAGGAGGGCGGCGAACAGCCAGGGAGCGTCGGAGGATCGGGCGAGCGCGGCGTCGGCGTCGATGTACAGCGGCCAGGTGAACGCCACGACGCCCAGGATGGACACGAGCGCCACGGCTGTTGCGCTCCGTGGCCCCAGGGGCATGGCGACCGCCCCCACGTGCCTGCCACCCCCGTCGCCCTCACCCCGATGATCATGAACACTTGTGGTTCTCATAGAGCGCTTAGTGTTCATGATCATGGGGTGGGGGCGGAGGGGGAGTGGAGGGCTGCCTCGACCTCGCTCACCGTCAGCCAGGACTGCGGCGCGAGAATCTTGGCTACTTGCGGTGCGAAGACGGGAGAGCCGACCACCACGTCGGCCGTGGGCCCGTCGGCGACCAACTCGCCGTCGGCAACGACGACGACGCGGGTGGCGAGCTCTGCGACGAGTTCGACGTCATGCGTGGCCAGGACCACGGCGTGCCCGTCGGCCGCCAGGCGGCGAATGATGATCGCCAGCCGTTGCTTGGCCGCGTAGTCGAGCCCGCGGGTGGGCTCGTCGAGCAGGACGAGCGGCGGTCGCGCCACGAGAACCACCGCGAGCGCGAGTGCCAGGCGCTGGCCCTCGGACAGGTCACGAGGGTGCCGCCCGTCGGTGATGTCGGGAGCCAGCTCGTGCAGTAGCGCGCGGCAGCTTCCTTCCGGGACGCCGGCGTCGCGATCGGCAGTCAGGCACTCGGCTCCGGTGCTGTCCGCATAGAGCAGGTCTGCCGGATCCTGGGGGACGAGTCCGGCGACCCGGATGACGGTGGCCGGATCGTTGTTCCGGGGGTCGATGCCGCCGGTGCGGATCTGCCCGGCGGCCGGTGTCACCATCCCGACGGCCGCTGCGAGCAGTGACGACTTCCCGGCGCCGTTGCGGCCCATCACGGCGACGATCTCGCCAGCGCGCACGTCCAGGCTGACGTCCCGCAACGCGACCGTCTCTCCATACTGGACGGCCAGCTCGGAGATGCTGCAGAGGGTCTCGTCGCCCGGAAGGCTGCCGGCAGCATGGCGAGTGCGCCGGCGCAGCAGACGTGCCAGCCGCGAGCGGGCCCCGCCTGCCAGCCGGGAGCGGGTTCCGTGCGCGGGTCGTGCGGGTGCGTGCGGCGGCGCCGGGCCGTCGTCCACGGTGGCGTGCACCGGGGTTGCCCGGCCCCGCGATCGAGGCCGCGCGCGCCACACGTCGTCGGCCGCCGCGGAAGCCACATGCGGGACACGAGCCGGTTCGAGCTCGACGAGCCGCTCCCGCAGTGGCGCGGCCGCGCGCCGGGCATCCCGGACGGACAGGGGAAGTGGCGACCACCCGGCCAGGCGTCCCAGCTCGACCACCGGCGGGGCCACCGGAGCGGTCTCCATGATGGCCGCAGGTTCCCCGGCGACGGCGCTGCCGCTTCCCGGCAGGTGCACGATGTGATCGGCGTACTGCACGACGCGTTCCAGCCGGTGTTCGGCGAGAAGCACCGTGGTCCCGAGATCGTGGACCAGCCGGTGCAAGGCCGCGAGCACGTCCTCGGCCGCCTGCGGATCGAGAGCGGACGTGGGCTCGTCGAGAACCAGGATCCGCGGGTGCGCGATGAGGGCGGCGCCGATGGCGACACGCTGGCGCTGCCCGCCCGAGAGCGTCGTGATCGCCCGACGACGCACGTCAGCCAGCCCCAGCAGGTCGAGTGTCTCCTCGACCCGGCGCCGCATGACGTCGGGCGGCAACCCGAGCCACTCCATACCGAACGCCAGCTCGTCCTCGACGATCTCGGCGACGACGCCGGCGCGTGGGTCCTGACCGACGAAGCCGACGACGTCGGCGAGATCACGAGGGCGGTGTTCCCGGGTGTCTCGCCCGTCGACGAGTACCCGGCCGGTCACCGTACCCCCGGTGAAGTGCGGCACCAGTCCGTTGACCGTTCGCAGGAGCGTGGATTTGCCGGTGCCCGTCTGCCCGACCACGAGGCAGAGTTCGCCCTCGGCCACGTGGACGTCGACGTCGCGCAGCACGGGCGTGGCCGCCCCGTCGTACTGCACGGATACCCGATCGAAGATGATCACGATGGTGCCTCCGTGGCCATCCGGGGTGGTGGGGGAGAGGCCCAGGCGGGCAGCAAGGCAGCCAGCGCACCGGCGGCGGCAAGCAGGGGAATCCCTGGCACGATCAGGGGCACCACCATGACGTCCATGCCGGGGTCGCCTCGTACCGCGGCGACGATGAAGCTGGCGGCCACGACCGCACCCGAGCCGACCACGAGCCACTCGGGGAGCCGCCAGGGGTCAGGCCGGTAGCGGGTGCGCAGCGAACCCCGACCGCCCAGCACGAAGCCACTCACGGCCAGGACGAGGCCCACGCCGAGCCCGACGGGTCCGACACCGGAGGCCACACCGCCGTTGAGCAGCCCGTACATGCCGATACAGATACCAATGAGCCCGGTCAGCACCAGCGGGCCGGATGAGCGCCGGTAGCGCGGGTGGATCGCCGCGGCACGGCCGAAGCCGCGTGAGTCCATCGCTGCCGCGAGATCCAGGGACCGCTCCAGCGATCCTTCCAGCACGGGCTTGCCGATGCGCGAGATCAGCCGCACACCGCGGAGCCGGCGTCCGCGGAGCTGGTGGGCGCGGCGGATGCGCCCGGCGTCTTCCACCAGGCGGGGCGCGAACGTCATGGCGACGACGAGTGCCACCCCGACCTCGTACAGGGCGCCAGGCACCGACCGCAGCAGCCGCCTGGCATCTGCCAGCGCGTTGGCCGCGCCGATGCAGGCGAGGATCGCGGCGAGGCGCAGGCCGTCATATAACGCGAGCATGGTCGCTTCCAGCGTGACCGGGCCACCGACCTTGATGCCGGCGGCCCACTCGGGCAAGGTCAGCTCGGGCAGCCGGAACAGGACGGTGGAACCGCCCGGTGACGAGACGAAGAGCATGTGGATTCCCACGCGGATCCCGAGCACCAGGAGCCCGAGCTTGAGAAACGCGACGAACGATCTGCTCCACGGCTCCGAGCCGCGCCGCGCCGCGACAACATACGCCGCGGCCGCGATGAGCAGCAGGAGCAGCACGGGGTTCGTGGTACGGCTGGCTGCCGTGGCCAGACCCAGCGCCCACAGCCACCACGCGCCCGCATGCAACGCCCGCGGCAGGCGCAGATCGCCCATCGTCGAATTCATTCGCCCCGCGTGCGGCGCATCCGGACCAGGGCGGCAACGCCCACGGCCACGACGGCCGCGATCCCCGCGATGAGCGCGACGTCCGGTACGCCATCATCATCGGAGGCGTCGCCGGCAGCATCGTCCTCGGAGTGGTCGGGCATGGCGAGCTCGACCGTTTCCTCGTCATCGCTCGGTACCGGACCGTCGACGGACCCACCGCAGCCGGTTTCGGGATAGCCGTCGATTCCGCAGGTCATTCCATCGTCGCCGAGGCGTACGTCGGCGACGGCGGCGAGCACGTCAGCGCCGGAGGCGTCGTCGGCGACGACGGCGCACTCACCCCGCGGTGCCGGTGGCTCCTCGCCGTCCGGAGCGTCGTCGGCCACGCCGTAGTCGATGACGACGGCGACCCGCTTCTCCCCGTCGCCGGCGCTGGCTCCGTCGCAGATGTCGGCAAAGACGTCACCGGTGCGAGGCATCCGGGCCGACGTCTCGTCACCGATGGCATGACGCCAGCCCTCGATCGCGCCGTCCTCGGGCACGGTGTCGGCCGGACCGGCGGAGGCGAATGCCCATTCACCGCCCGACCACTGGTAGTAGCTCCAATAGCGGTACGCGTCGGCCTGTGCCGGACTGGCCAGGGCGAGCGCGAGGAACAGCGCGGTGAACACGGACAGCGCCGGCCGTATCGTTCGTTTTAACAGACGCATCGGTCGAGCCCTTTCGTTGAGCGGTCCTGTGACGAGGGTCCGAACCGCGTGCACCGTGGGCGCGACCGTGCGCCGGGGCCTGGCGTGTTCCGCCCCTCGTCCCGCAGACCTCGACGGAACATGGAGCCGCTCGCATCCACGTCAGGCATTCCGGCTCGCCGCGTCATGGACACCGGAGTTCAGCTCGCCCCGGACGGATGGGACTCCGGCAGGGTGTCCCCGCCGGGGCGGGATGCTCCTCTGGTGCGCGGCCTACGGTTGCGGGTCAGCGTCGGATTCCGACCGACTTCCCCTGACTGGGTGCGTAGAGGTAATACGACTGTCGCACGTGGCGCTCGTGCAGGTCAAAACGCCGCATCGGGGAGTCGCCGGCAGGCCGGGTGTGCTCGCTGGCAGGATCGGGCATGCAGGACGTCGTACGGTCACCGGCGTATGCGATGCTCGTCACAACCGCGACAGAGGAGGCGAGGCCGGTCATGACGTGGTACTGGCGGTTCCTGGACCCGGACGGCGAGCTCATGAAGGACGACGATGGCGGCCCGGCCGGACGGGGTGTCGAGTTTCCCACCCAGTCCGATGCGGAGAGCTGGATCGGCGAGCACTGGCGGCACCTCGCCGAATCCGGTGTGGACTCGGTGATCCTCTACGAGGACGAGCGCCAGGTCTACGGGCCGATGAGCCTCCAGCCTCCGGAGTAGACCTGGCAGGCGGTCACGATTGCGCGGCCGTTCTGCTGGCGAGGTCGAGATCCTTGCCGAAGTAGCGGCTGCTGTGACTGTGCGCGTGATAGCCGAACGGCTCGGTGTCGCTGTAGCCACTGGAGGTGTACAGGGCGATCGCCTCCGGCTGTTTCGTGCCCGTCTCCAGCACGAGCCGCCGGTACCCGGCCGATACCGCCCGGGCTTCGAGTTCGGCCAGCAGCCGGCGCGCATGCCCGCCGCCGCGGTGTTCGTGGGAGACATACATGCGTTTGATCTCGGCGATGCCGGTGTCGTATCTCCGGAACCCGCCCGATGCCACGGGCTCGTTCCCGAGGAAACCCACGAGGAACTCGCCGTGGGGTGGCTCGAACTCCTCAGGCGAGATGGGCGCGTCGTCGTCCCCGCCGTAGCGAGCGACGTACTCCTGTTGCAGCTCGTCTTCGAGCGCGCGGACGACGGGATCGGAATAGCGCAGCGCGCGGATGCGAATCTCCGCGGAGGCATCTTTGCCAATACGGGTCACACCAGATCTCCAGGCTTGACAGCAGGCTTCGGCAGCCTCAGGCGGCGGATTTGCATCGCGCGCATGAGGGCATAGAACGTGTGGCCACGTCCCGTGTCGTCCGGGAACCTCTTGCGGAACTCGCGCTTCACCCGGATGCCGAGAACGGTCATGTCGACGATCAACATGACCATCACGACCAGCCACAACGCCATCATGAACAGCTGTACCTGCACGATCGGGACGAAGTTTCCCAGCAGGATCACGATGATGAGAGGCAAGAAGAACTCGCCGACGGTGCGCCGGGAGTCCACGTAGTCGCGGAGAAACTTGCGCTCGGGTCCCCGGTCTCGTTCGAGGTAGTACTTCTCGTCACCGGTGGTCATCGCCTTGCGCGCGCGGGCTCGTTGTTCTTTGACTCGCTGCCGCTCCCTGCGCATGGCTTCGCGCTTGTTCAGCGGCGGCTTCACCCGCTCCTTGCGCGCCTTCTCGGCCTCGGTGCGTTTGGGTGTGGGACGGCCCTTGCGCGGCGGTTGATCCCGGGCATCGCCGTTGGAACGATTGCCCTGCTCAGGACCACCGACGGTGGGCGTTTCCGGAGCTTCCTCCGGAAGTTTGGAGTCTGATCGGCGACGGAACACATATCCAGGGTAGGTCAGGATGGCAACCTCCCCTGCCATCATGGGGGTAGACGCCGTAGGCTAGAGGTGCGAACACGTTTCAGACGTTCAATCCAACGCTCGAGAAAGGGCTACCTGGCCACATGGGGATCCTCCAGCGAATGTCCATGATCTTCCGGGCCAAGGCCGACAAGGCGCTCGACAGCGCCGAGGACCCCCGGGAGACTCTCGACTACTCGTACAAGAAACAGCTCGAAATGCTGCAGAAGGTGCGCCGTGGCGTGGCGGACGTCGCCACGAGCCGCAAGCGGATCGAAGTCCAGATGAACCAGCTGCAGCAGCAGGCCGAGAAGCTGCAGGGACAGGCCAAGCAGGCGATGTCGCACGGTCGTGAGGACCTGGCCCGGGAAGCGTTGACGCGCCGCTCCGGGCTGGAGAACCAGCTCAACGACCTGCGTTCGCAGCACGAGGCACTGCAGGGCGAAGAAGAGAAGCTCACCACGGCCGCGCAGCGGCTGCAAGCCAAGGTCGAGTCGTTCCGGACGAGGAAGGAATCGATCAAGGCCACCTACACGGCAGCCGAGGCGCAGACGCGCGTCGGTGAAGCCTTCAGTGGCATCTCCGAGGAGATGAGCGACGTCGGCATGGCGATCGAGCGGGCCGAGGACAAGACAGCCTCGATGCAGGCTCGCGCGGGAGCGATCGACGAGCTGCTCGCCTCCGGTGCGCTCGAGGACGCAACAGGAACGTCGAAGGACGACCTCAGCGCCGAGCTCGACCGCCTGTCCTCGACGGGCGACGTCGAACTTGAGCTGTCCCGGATGAAGCAAGAGATCGAAGGCGGTTCCTCGGAAGCGCCGAAGCAGATCGAGGGTGAATCGGGATCAGCCGACACGACCGTCGCGCCGGAGACGCAGCGTGAGGAGGGCCAGCGGTGATCGTCAGGATCATGGGGGAAGGGCAGCTACGGATTGCCGACGAGCACTTTCCCGAGTTGAACCGTCTCGACGACGAGCTCGGTGACGCGATCGAGTCCGGCGATGATGAGCTGTTCCGCGCGGCTCTCGTGAAATTGCTGGAGGAGGTTCGCAGGGTGGGCACCCCGGTGCCTGACGACGAGCTGGTCGACAGCGATCTCGTGTTGCCGTACGCGGAGGCACACGTCGACGAGGTCCGCAGTCTGCTCACGGATGAAGGATTGATCCCGGCCGAACCGCCCACCACCCGCTGAGCGGCGTTTCGGAACTCACCGGCGCATCCGGGCGTTGTGTATGACCGGATGGGTTTTTTCGGTATTCGCAGGAGGAACGTACCGTGGCACGGAGCAAGTTCGCCCCTGATCGCGGCCTGACCGTGCGCATGGTGGCGACGATGGTCCTGCTGGCACTGCTCTACGTGGTGCTCGTCGGGGCCATCTCGCTGTTCTCGGGTATCTGGCTGCTCGGCATCCTGATCGGCCTCGGGGCCCTGTGGGCACAGTGGTACTTCTCCGATCGGCTCGCCCTGTCGGCCATGCGGGCCCGCGAGGTGTCGCCGGCGGAGGATCCCCAGTTGCATGCGATGATCGACCGCTTGTGCGCGCTGGCGGACATGCCCAAGCCGAAGGTGGCGGTGGCCGACACGGACCTGCCGAACGCCTTTGCTGCCGGGCGCAGCCCGGACCGCGCGGTCGTCTGCGTCACGTCGGGCTTGCGCCGGCGCCTCGAGGAGCGGGAGATGGAAGCGGTCCTCTCGCACGAGCTCTCGCACGTGGCGCATCGCGACGTCCTGGTGATGACCATCGCCTCCGTGGTCGGCGTGCTCGCCGGACTCATCACCCGGATCGTCTTCTACAGCAGCCTGTTCGGCGGCCGGAGCCGCGACAACAATGGTGCACCGGTGATCCTCATCATCATGCTGGTGGCAGCCGTCGTCTATTTCGTGAGCTTCCTGCTCACGCGCTTGCTGTCGCGCTATCGGGAACTCGCCGCAGACCGGGCCGGAGCCGTGCTGACCGGCCAGCCGTCGGCGCTGTCCAGCGCGCTGACGAAGATCTCCGGTGACATGGCGCGCATCCCCACCAAAGACCTGCGTGCCGCGGAACCGTACAACGCGTTCTTCTTCGTCCCGGCGCTGACCAACAAGATGGATATCGCAGCGTTGTTCGCCAGCCACCCGAAGCTGGAGAAGCGGCTGGAACAGCTGGATAAGATCTCCGTGCAGCTCGGCCGGGAGTAGGTAACGGCTGATGGGTTTCTGGGACGCGATCTTCGGTAGATCCAAGCGGGTCGAGCCGAACCTCGATGCCTTGTTCGCGCTGCCCACCGCGGCGCTGACGCTTGAAGCTTCGGCGGAGATGCATCCGACCGGTGTCGGCGCGGTTTGCTTCCGTCAGGCCGAGGGCGGGCCGTTCGCACGGCTGAAAGACGACATCACGCAACTGCTCGACGGAGCCGAGCCAGAGCAGATGGACGACGATTACGGCTACACGTGGCTGGTCGTGAAGCGCTCGCCAGATGACATGACCGCGCTGTGCACCGATCTGCACGCGGTGAACTCCACTCTGGAGGCGGCCGGCTTCGGCCCGTCGTTGTTGTGTACCACCATCGGACTGCGCTCGGACGACGGCCGGGGGCTCGCGCTCGTGTACCTGTACAAGCGCGGCACTTTCTACCCGTTCGCCCCGGTGGACAGCAGGGCCCAGCGGCGCGACAACGCGCTGGAGCTGCAGGTCCGCGCCATCGTCAGCGGCGATCTGGCGATCGAGAAGGACGTCAGCCGCTGGTTCCCGGTATGGGGTGCCCCCGGCCTCTGAGACGATGCCTCTCGCTGATCATCGCTTCTTGCTGATCATCAACGTTCGCCTACATGGACGTGTTCACCGTCGTCAAGGATCACGGACGCCGACGACGGCGTGAGCATCGATGCTGGCCGGGTCAGCTCGGCATTGCCAGCATGCGATCCAACGCGACACGGGCCCAGTGCGTGGTGTCGGCATCCACCTCGATCTGGTTGACCACCCTTCCTTCCACCAGGTTCTCGAGTGCCCACACCAGATGGGGCAAGTCGATGCGGTTCATGGTGGAGCAGAAGCAGACGTTTCGGTCCAGGAACACGACGTTCTTGTCCGGGTGCCGGTCCGCGAGCCGCTTGACCAGGTTCAGCTCGGTGCCCACCGCCCAGGCGGTGCCGGACGGGGCGTCGGCGATGGTCTTGATGATGTACTCGGTGGAGCCGATGTAGTCGGCTCGGGTCACGACGTCGTGCGTGCACTCCGGATGGACCAGCACGTTCACGCCGGGAATCCGGTCTCGCACCTCGGCCACCGAGTCGGCGGTGAAGCGCCCGTGTACCGAGCAGTGACCCCGCCAGAGGAGTATGCGTGCCCGGCGCAGGTCCTCATCGGTGACACCGAAGTCCGGCTTGTGGGGGTCCACCACCACGCAGTCGTCGAGGGACATGCCCATCTTCAGGACCGCCGTGTTGCGTCCCAGGTGCTGGTCGGGAAAGAAGAGCACCTTCTCGCCCTGCTCGAAGGCCCACTCCAGGGCGCGCTGGGCGTTGCTCGAGGTGCAGACGGCACCGCCGTTGCGCCCGCAGAACGCCTTGATGTCGGCCGACGAGTTCATGTACGTGATGGGCACGGTGGACGCGGCCACGCCGGCGTCGGTAAGCCTGGCCCACGCGTCCTCGACCTGGAGGATGCGTGCCATGTCGGCCATCGAGCAGCCGGCGGCCAGATCGGGGAGGATGACCCGCTGGTGATCTGCGGTGAGCATGTCCGCGGACTCGGCCATGAAATGGACGCCGCAGAACACGATGTACTCGGCGTCCGGCCGGGCCGCGGCGTCGCGGGCCAACTTGAACGAGTCGCCGGTCACGTCGGCGAACTGGATCACTTCGTCGCGCTGGTAATGGTGTCCGAGGAGGAAAGCGCGATCTCCCAGCGCTTCGCGTGCGCGCCGGGCCCGGTCCACCAGATCGGGATCGCTGGCGGCGGGAAGGTCACCGGGGCATTCGACACCGCGTTCGGATTCCGGGTCGGCCCCCTGGCCGAGCAGGAGCAGCGGCAGCGGATTGGTCGTTGAGGATGGTGCTGGAGTCACGGTCACGGCTCGTCAATCCTTCGTCCGACGTTGCGCGCTGGCATCATCGTCAGCTTCCTTGCACGCAGTGGGCGCATCGGGTGCCGTCGACATGCCCGTCGACCCGGTCCAGCCGGCCCGTTCGACACGGTCTTCTCCTGCCGGTCCGGAGTCCGATGCGCTCGTTCGTACTATCGATTTTCCCACGGCCGTGACCGGAGCGGCACGGATGGCACGTGGGACGCCGGTGACCGCACGTGACGCAGAGCGAGGCAGCCGTCCCACTCGATGCGCAGACCAGCAACGAGACCGGTACCGATCGCCCCTTCCTGGTCAGATGTGAGATACCGCACGGTCGCGTTCGCGCCGACGCCGGCGGGTCGCCTCGGGCGTACCCCCATGCGGCACACTCTCCGGTATGCGCATCGTCATCGCACCCGACAAATTCGCCGGAACGCTCTCTGCCGTGCAAGCCGCACATGCCATCGCCGAGGGATGGCGCCGGACCGCTCCGGCCAGCGAGATCGCCACCGCTCCGATGGCCGACGGGGGTCCCGGCTTCGTCGATGTGGTCCGGGCGAGCCTGGGTGGCGAGCTGTTGGCCGGAACCGTGCGCGGGCCCCTGGACGAGCCCGTGCCCAGCACGTTGCTCCTCACGGGCGACACGGCCTACGTCGAGTCGGCACAGGCCTGTGGGCTGGCGCTGATGCCGCGAGACCCCGACGGCCGGAACCCACAGCCGGGTGCGGTGGAACGGGCGTCGACGTACGGAGTCGGCGAGTTGATCGCCAGCGCGATCGACGCCGGCGCCCGGCGCGTCGTCGTCGGGCTCGGTGGCTCGGGGACAAACGACGGGGGAGCCGGACTGCTGGCAGCGTTGGGAGCGACGTCGACACCAGCCACCGCGCTGACCGGGGGACCGTCCGCGCTCGCCGAGATCGGCTCGCTGGATCTGGAAGCGGCCCGCTCCCGGGTCTCCGGGGTCGAGCTGATCGCGGCGAGTGACGTGGACAACCCCTTGCTGGGGCTGCGGGGCGCGAGCAACGTGTTCGGCGAGCAGAAAGGGCTGGTGGACGACGACGCGAAGCTGGCTGCGGATACGGCGTTGACGGCGTTCGCGGACCTGGCGGGGCGCGAGACGGCCGACGCCGCCGGCGCGGGAGCCGCCGGGGGCCTGGGGTACGCGCTCCTCCTCCTGGGAGCGGCGCGCGTTTCCGGCTTCGAGACCGTGGCGTCGGCGGTTGGCCTGTATGACCTCGTAGCGGCGTGTGACGTGGTCGTCACGGGGGAAGGAAAGCTGGACTGGCAGTCGATGAACGGCAAGGTTCCGGTCGGCGTGGCCGGGGTGGCGAACGCTGCCGTGCGCCCGTGTATCGCCCTTGCCGGTGACGTGCAGGTCGGTAACCGCGAGCTGCGGGCCAACGGCATCGAGGCGGCGTATGGCCTGGTCGACATGGTGGGGGAGGCCGCCGCGTTCGACCGGCCGGCGGAGAGCCTGGCCGCCGTGGCCGAGCGAGTGGCCAAGACGTGGGATCGGCGGCGGTGAGGGCTATGTCACACCGCGGGCCCGGATGGCCCGGCGGTTGATGACGTGCGCAGGCGGTATGGGCTCGCCCGGGTGGCGTCCTAGACTGGCATGACAACAGGGAATGGCGTGGCAGCCGTGCGCGTTGCATTCTAGAGATGCAGTCGAAGAGTCGGCAGGAGATTCAGGATGACCGTTCAGGACGAGACCGCCCAGAGCGTCGTGCTCACGGAAGCCGCGGCCGGCAAGGTCAAGGCGCTACTCGAGCAGGAAGGCCGGGACGACCTGCAGCTGCGGATCGCGGTCCAGCCAGGAGGCTGTTCGGGTCTGCGGTACCAGCTCTTCTTCGACGAGCGCTCGCTCGACGGTGATCAGGTCCAGGACTTCGCCGGGGTCAATCTCGTGGTCGACCGGATGAGCGCGCCGTACCTTCTCGGTGCCAAGATCGATTTCGTGGACACCATCGAGCAGCAGGGCTTCACGATCGACAACCCCAACGCCAGCGGTTCGTGCGCCTGCGGCGACTCGTTCCACTGAGCCGCCACCATTCGTTCCGTCGATTCCGGTGATGCGGGCGCGGGCCATGCGCTCGGCGCCCGCCTCAGTGTTGCCGGCGTACCAGGTAGGACGGAGCGGATTGCTCGGGCTCACCTAGGCCGACGTACTCGTGCCCGCGCATGCGGCACCAGGCCGGCACATCGGTGGCTGCTGCGGGATCGTCGGCGATGACGCGCACCACGTCACCCGGCTGAACATCATCGATCCGCTTGGCGAGTTCGATGACCGGAAGCGGGCATCGCATCGCCCGGCAATCGAGGACAAGATCACTCAACGGAGCTTCCTCCCATCCCTGCCTCGGTGCGCAGCCGCGTAACCACGTCGGGAACGACGTCGAGGAAGCGTTCGACGTCGTCGTCGGTGGTGGCGCGGCTCAGTGATACGCGCACGTTGCCGTGTGTCAGCGCGCCCATCGCCTCGAGGACGTGGCTTGGCTGGAGAGTGCTGGCCGTGCAGGACGAGCCACTGGAGACGGCGAACCCCGCCCTGTCGAGTTCGGTGACCAGCGCCTCGCCGTTGACGTAGAGGCAGGAAAACGTGACCAGATGCGGCAGCCGCTCCGTCGGGTGGCCCGTGACCTGAACGTCGGGAACCCGCGTGCCGATCTCCGTGCGGATCCGCTCGATCAGCGACCAATGCCGCTCGTGCAGGGCGGCGGATTCCTGCGTTCGTGCGTGCAGGGCAGCCGCGGCGGCGAGCACGCCGGGAAGGTTCTCGAAACCGGGCACCCGGCCGCCTTCGCGTTCGTCCTCGGGCAACGGCGAGCGCCACCGCGTCGATCGGCGCACGGCGAGGACGCCGACGCCAGGAGGGCCGCCCCACTTGTGAGCGCTGGCCGCCAGCACCGACCATCCCGCCGGTATCGATGTTCGGCCGGCACTTTGCGCCGCATCGACGAACAGCGGGACGCCCCGGTCATGGCAGGCCGGTGCCACCTGATCGAGCGGCTGGGTGGTTCCGACCTCGTGGTTGGCCGTCTGCAAGCAGGCCAGCGCGGTGTCCGTACGGATCGCCGTGGCGAAGGTGTCCGGATCGACGCGGCCATGATGGTCCACCGGAACGAGCTCCCGGTCGTCCTCGCTGCCGGCGTGATGGTTCGCGGCGTGTAGCACGGAGGAGTGCTCGACGGCCGAGGCAACCACGTGCCGGCCGACACGCTGGCGTGCGTGCAGCGCTCCGAGCATGCCCAGATGCACCGCTTGAGTGCCGCTGGACGTGAACGAGACCTCGTCGGGGCGGGCGTCGATGAGAGAGGCGACGACTTCGCGCGCGTTGTCCAGCATTACCCGCGCGCGCCGGGCAGCGCCGTAAAGGCGGGCCGGATCGGCCCAGCCGTCGTCGATGGCCGCGTTCCAGACTTCCCTGGCGGCGGGGTGCAACGGCTCGGTGGAAGCCGCGTCGAAGTGTCCGCCGGGCCGGGCTCCCATCGTGTGGGGTTTTTCCTGTTCCACGACACGTACCGTAGTCGTCCGGGCCGGGTGAACGGTCGTGGGCGGGCGACCGCTAAGGTAGGCAACGACAGGAGAAGCTTGCCTTGCGACCGCATGCCATAGTTCGCGCCACCGGCATGGGTCGAGGCAGGTGCGAAGCATGGAAGGGCGCCACGTGGGTCAGGATGTAAGGGTTCGCCCGGTGCGTCGCAGAGTCATGGCTGCGTGCGCCGCCGTGGGTGCACTGGTGTTGCTCGGCGGCTGCGCGGCTGACGCGCCGGGGCAGTGGCAACGGTTCGGTCTGCCCGAAGGCGCGACCGAGGAAGCGCCACTGGTGGGCGATCTCTGGGTTGGCGCGTGGGTCGCGGCGTTGGCCGTGGGCATTCTCGTCTGGGGGCTGATCCTCTGGGCGGCGATCGCCTATCGCAAGCGCAACGACGAGCTGCCGCGCCAGACTCGGTTCAACATACCGATCGAGTTCCTCTACACCGTGACGCCGCTGGTGGTCGTCGGCGTCTTGTTCTACTTCACGGTCCAGCACCAGGATGAGATCCTCGAGGACGACACGCCTGCCGATCTCACCGTCGACGTGATCGGGCAGCAGTGGTCGTGGACCTTCAACTACACCGACGACGACGTCTACGAGGTCGGCACGCCGGAAGATCAGCCGACGCTCTATCTTCCCGTCGATCAGACCGTACAGTTCAACCTGAACTCGTCGGATGTGATCCACTCGTTCTGGATTCCGCAGTTCTACATGAAGATGGACGTCATACCAGGGCGGTCCAACAGCTTCCAGGTGACCCCGAACCAGCAAGGCACCTTTGCTGGCAAGTGCGCGGAGTTCTGCGGCGCCTATCATTCCCGGATGTTGTTCGAGGTCGAGGTCGTCTCTGCCGAAGAGTTCGCGGACCAGATGGATGCGTTGCGCGAGGCGGGCCAGACCGGGCAGATCGAGCCCGAGCTCCGGGGTTCGTACTTCGAGACGCCGCTGAACGAGCAGCCAGGGAGTGAAGAGTGACCACCTACCTCGAACGCGCCACTGCCGAGTCGCCGCAGCCGGTGGCCGCACCCCGGCGGAAGGGCACTGTAGGTGTGCGGTGGTTGTCGTCCACCGACCACAAGGTGATCGGGTACATGTACCTGATCGCCTCGTTCGGCTTCTTCCTCATCGGCGGCGTGCTGGCCCTGGGAATTCGCGCCGAGCTGTTCCTGCCCGAGCGCGTGATGATGAGCGACGGTTTCTACAACCAGTTGTTCACCATGCACGGCACCATCATGCTGCTTCTCTTCGCGACGCCGCTGTTCATCGGCTTCGGTAACGTCATCGTGCCGCTGCAGATCGGTGCTCCCGACGTCGCGTTTCCGCGGCTGAACATGTTCAGCTTCTATCTCTTCGTTTTCGGCGGCCTGATCGTCGTGGCCGGCTTCTTCACCCCCGGCGGTGCCGCCGACTTCGGATGGTTCGCCTACACGCCACTGTCCAACGCGTTCCACACCGGCCACGTCGGTGGTGACCTGTGGGTGGCAGGGCTGGCAATGAGCGGATTCGGCACCATCTTCGGTGCGGTCAACTTCGTCACCACCATCGTGTGCATGCGCGCGCCGGGAATGACGATGTTCCGGATGCCGATCTTCTGCTGGAACATCCTCGTGACGAGCATCCTGGTGCTCGTGGCGTTCCCGCTGCTCGCGGCCGCGCTGTTCGCGCTGTTCGCCGACCGGAACTTCGGGACGCTCATCTTCGACCCGGCAGCCGGCGGGGCAATCCTGTGGCAGCACCTGTTCTGGTTCTTCGGGCATCCCGAGGTGTACATCATCGCGCTGCCGTTCTTCGGGATCATCACCGAGGTCATCCCGGTCTTCAGCCGCAAACCCATCTTCGGATACAAGGGCCTGGTTCTGGCCACGCTGGCGATTGCGGCGCTGTCGGTGACCGTGTGGGCGCACCACATGTTCGTCACCGGCGCGGTGAGCCTGCCGTTCTTCGCGGCGATGACGATGCTCATCGCGGTGCCGACGGGTCTGAAGTTCTTCGCGTGGATCGGCACCATGTGGCGAGGATCGATCACGTTCGAGACGCCCATGCTGTTCGCTATCGGGTTCCTGGTCACCTTCCTGCTCGGTGGCCTGACCGGCGTGGTGCTGGCGTCGCCGCCGTTGAACTTCCACACGTCCGATTCGTACTTCGTGGTGGCGCATTTCCACTACGTCGTCTTCGGCACCGTCGTGTTCGCCATGTTCGCCGGCTTCTACTTCTGGTGGCCGAAGTTCACCGGGCGGATGCTGGACGAACGTCTGGGCAAGCTCCATTTCTGGACGCTGTTCATCGGCTTCCACGGCACCTTCCTGGTCCAGCACTGGCTCGGTGTGGACGGCATGCCGCGGCGCTACTCCAGCTATCTACCGGATGAAGGCTTCACGCTGCTGAACCAGATATCGACGATCGGCGCCTTCCTGCTCGGCATATCGACACTTCCGTTCCTGTGGAACGTCTGGAAGTCGCGGCTCTCACCGAAGGTGGCCCTCGACGATCCGTGGGGTTGGGGCCAGTCGCTCGAATGGGCGACATCGTCGCCACCACCACGGCACAATTTCACGTCGTTGCCGCGCATCCGGAGTGAGCGTCCCGCGTTCGACCTCAAGTTCCCGGAGGCGGCGGCGGAATCTCAGCTCAAACCCCGGGACTCGGGGGTCATGGTCGAAGCGTTGGGCCCCGCTGACGTGCGCGACGGGCAGTCGCAGCGGCCGGGCGCCGAGGATGAGAGCTCCGGGCCGGTCGAGCCCGGAACCGGACGAGATGACCGGCGCGACGATGGGGGAGAGCAGCAGTGAGGATCGAGTCTTTGATCTTTGCCGTCACGGCGGTCTTCCTGGCGGTCGTGACTCCCATCTACTGGTTCATGTCCAACGACCCGACCGGTACCACGGCGTTGACGCTCTCATTTGGCCTGGGCGCCATGATCGCGTTCTACTTCATGCTGTTGAACCGGCGGATCGGCGCACGGCCCGAGGATCGCGAAGATGGCGAGGTCGAGGAGCTGGCCGGCGAGTACGGCTTCTTCAGCCCGCACTCGTGGTGGCCGCTTATGGGTGGCGCATCTGCCATGGTCGTCTTCGTGGGCCTGGTATATGCGTGGTTCATTCTCATCATCGGGTTGGCGCTCGTGGCCATCACGGTGATCGGCTGGGTGTTCGAGTACTATCGCGGTGAACACGCGCACTGACCCGGCAATTGGCCAGGTATAGAGGGTGATTCGCGACCGTCGCCCGGCACGGAGCTACGCCTTCGAGTCGGTCTGGTCGATCGATGCTCCGGTGGAGCGTTGCTGGGAGTTTCTGGCCGCGCCGGGCCAGCAGTGGCATGACTGGTGGCCCCATCTGCATGCCATCAGGATATGGCGCACCGACGGGGTCGCCGGTAGCCGTGCTCGATGCCTGTGGAAGACCCCGTTGGGCGTGCTGCTTCGCACCCAGCTGTGTGTGGTGGACGTCGAGCCACTGCGCCGCGTCGAGATGAGCGTAGACGGCGATCTTGATGGCACGGGAACCGTGAGGTTCGCCGGCGCCGGCGAGCGCACGACGCGTATCGAAGTGACGTGGCGCGTGGTGACGAAACCGTGGTGGATGAATGTCACCGCTCCGGCATTGGCACCGATCTTCGCGTGGAGCCATCATCGGGCCATGCGTGGTGGTGAGAAGGGCCTGAACGCAATCCTCGATGCCGCTCGGTGAGGCGGCTGCGACGGATCGCCGCGCGAGATCTGTGAACGCCAGATTGGCGGACGCGAGACTGGCGGGTACGACACTCGCGCGAGATTGGCGGGTACGACACCCGCCGCGATAACGTGTGCCGCACCCGCCCACGCCGGGCAGGAATCCCCCGCGCCCTCTAGGTGGGCGGGAAATCCTCGCGCCCTCTAGTGGTGCTGGCCGCCCTGATCGTCTGAGGCGCCGTGCTGGGGAGTCTCTCCGTTGCTGGAGGGAGCGATCTCCTCGTGGTGATGGTGGACACGCTCCAGCTCGTCTCGTGTCGGCTTGTCGATGACGTCGGCAAAATAGAAATGCGACAGCCGCGCCCGGCGCAGCGACTTCTTGTAATTGGGGTTGGGAACGCCGTTGGGATCCGTGGCCGGTTCCGGTTCACGAACCACGGGCCGCTCATGGGCCACCAGCTCGTAGGCCTCGTGCGGGTCGAGCGGCTCGTGGCGTTCGGTGAACTCGCCCTCGGGGCTGACGACGATCATGCCGGATTCGCGGCCGTGCAGCACCTTCTCCCGCTCTCTGCGCTGGAGCCCGAGACATATGCGTTTGGTGATCCAGAAGGCGATCGGAGGCATCAGGATCAGGCTGAACTGCAAGAACCGGGAGACCCAGTTGACCGGGATCTCGAGCACGGTGGCGAAGAAGTCGTTGCCGCCAGCGATCCAGAGCACGATGTAGAACACGATGAACGCCACGCCCAGGCTGGTGCGCACCGGCATGTTGCGGGGCCGATCGAGGATGTGATGCTCGCGCTTGTCGCCCGTGACCTTCTGCTCGATCCACGGGTACACGGCGAGCAGGGTGAGGATCACACCTGGCAGGATCATGGCGGGTATGAGCACGCTCAGTGGGATGTTATAGCCGAATATGCTGATCTCCCACGGCGGCATCAGCCGCAATCCGCCGTCGAGGAAGCCGATATACCAGTCTGGTTGTACGCCGGCGGTCACCTGTGATGGATCGTACGGACCGTAGAGCCATACCGGGTTGATCTGCACCGTGGCCGACATCAGGAGGATGAAGCCGAACACGATAAACATGAAGCCGCCGGCCTTGGTCATGTAGATCGGGAAGAACGGGTAGCCGACCACGTTCTTCTCGCTCTTACCGGAACCGGGCCATTGCGTGTGCTTCTGATACCACAGGATCATCAGATGCACGGTGACCAGCGCGACGATCAGGCCCGGAACCAGCAAGATGTGTATCGCGTACAGCCGGGTGATGATGTCCTCGCCGGGATACTCGCCGCCGAAGATGAAATACGACAGGTACGTGCCGACGACGGGGATGGCGAGGATGCCGCCTTCGATGATCCGCAGCCCGGTGCCGGAGAGGAGGTCGTCCGGCAGCGAATAGCCGGTGAACCCGTTGGCGACACCGAGCACCAGGAGGGTCAGGCCGACGAGCCAGTTCAGCTCGCGTGGCTTGCGGAATGCCCCGGTGAAGAAGACGCGCAGCATATGCGCGGACATGGCGGCGATGAACACGAGCGTGGACCAGTGATGGACCTGCCGCATCAACAAGCCGCCCCGGACCTCGAAGGACAGTTCGAGCGTGGACGCGTATGCCTCGGACATCGCGATGCCGCGCATCGGCACGTAGGCGCCTTCGTAGGTGATGTGCGCCATGGACGGCTTGAACCAGAATGTCAGGAACACTCCGGAAAGGATGATGAGGATCAGGCTGAAGAGCGCGATCTCGCCCAGCAGGAATGACCAGTGATCCGGAAAGATCTTGCGTAGGTTGCGCTTCAGCCAGTTGGACGAGGTGATGCGCTCGTCGACGAAGCCGACGACCTTACCGGCGCCGCGGATCGCCGTGTTCCGGCTGGCGCTCACGTCCGGAGGTGTGGTGCTGCTCATCGTGTTCCGCGCTCCCAGTAGGTCGGCCCAACCGGTTCGGTGAAGTCGCTCTGCGCGATCAGGTATCCCTGGTCGTCGACGGCCAGCGGAAGCTGGGGCAGATTGCGGGTGGCCGGTCCGAAGATCACTTTGCCGTTGTCAGCGAGGTCGAAGGTCGACTGATGGCACGGGCAGAGCATGTGATGAGTGGTCCGCTCGTACAGGCTGATCGGGCAACCGGTATGGGTGCAGATCTTCGAATAGGCGATGATCCCGTCGATGTGCCAGTTCTCCCGGCCCTGCGCGGGCGACAGCTCCTCGGGCAGCATGCGAACCAGCATGACCGGTGACTTCGCCCGCTCGTTGAGACGTTCCGGACCATGTTCGGGCAGTTCACGAAAGGTCTCGGGCATGACGTTGATGAGCTGGCCGAGATCGACGTCGGCGGCCCTGATGGGCTCGTACGTGACGTCGCTGAGCAACCGGACGCCCTCGTCCCACACCGTGTGTTCCTTCGAGTCTCCGGGCAGCGGCCCGAGATCGCGCAGCAAGACGACGGCGGGCAACGGCAGGAGGGCGAGCGCACCGAACATCGAGTTGCGGATCATCTTGCGCCGGCCGAAGCCGGTCTCGTGCGCGCCGGTGTTGAAACTGGCCAGCGTGTCCTGACGGACATCTTCGCTGCTGGTCAACGGCTTGCGTTTCTCGGCGAATTCCGGACTGGTCATCAACGAGCGCGACCAGTGCACGGCGCCGATGCCGATGAGCAAGAGGGCGAGCCCGAGGGTGATGCCGAGGGCGAAGTTGCTGACCTGGACGTCGCCGACGTTGCTGACACCTTCGGACGGCTCGATCTCGAAGAGAACGTACGCGACGATGGAGGCGACGATGAACACCGACGCCAGCGTGAACATGCCGACGACTTGCCGCTCGGCTCGTTTGTTGGCCGAGGGATCGACGTCGGTGTACCGCGGCGGCGGTTCGTGGAGCCCGGGATCGGGGATCGGGTCGCCGTCGGCGGCGCGACGCTCGACCTCGCCGGTGTGTTCGGAATGCTCGGCTGGGTAAGTCATCTCTTCGCTCTTCGGTGTAGTCACGACGACGACCTCGCGGACGACGCCTTGGTGGCCGACCGGGCCGATGCCGACCGGGTGACGATCCAGGCCGCGAACGCGATCAGCCCGCCGAGGCCGACGAGCCAGCCCCAGAGACCCTCGGAAACCGGCCCGACCCGTCCGATGCCGAGGCCACCGGGATCGGGCATTTCCTGGACTTCTTCGAGGAAAGCAATGATATCGCGCTTGTCCTCCGGGCGGAGAGTCTCGTCGTTGAAGACCGGCATGGCCTGGGGGCCGGTGAGCATGGCTTCGTAAATGTACTTGGGCTCGACCCCGGTCAGGTTGGGCGCTTCCTGTCCATAGGTGAGGGCGCCGCCTTGACCTGACGAGTTGTGGCATTGCGCACAGTTTGTCCGGAACAGCAGGCCGCCACGGGCGGGATCGGCTCCGTCAACCGACGTGTCGTATTGCTCTTCCTCCGGGATCTCCGGCCCGGGAGCGAGGGATGCCACGTAGGCGGCCAGCGCGTCGATCTGCTCGTCGCTGTAGGCGACCGGCTTGACCGGCGCCTGCGCGGCCGGAGAACCCATCGGCATGCGGCCCGTTCCCACCTGGAAATCGACCGCTGCGGCTCCGACGCCGACAAGCGACGGCCCGAGCACCGTGCCGTTCTCGCGCACCGCGCCTTCACCACGGAGCCCGTGACACGAGGCACAGCCGATGGCGAAGAGCTGGCGTCCCTCCTCGACCTCGGTGGACTGGGCCGTCTCGGCCCCGTGAATGGGGGACTGGGACGACGGTGCGAAGGCCGCGTAGGCGCTGCCGCACGCGAACAGGACGACGAGCAGGACAGTGACAGCCGCCAACGGGTGACGGCGGCGCCTCGAAAGCGTCCGGCTCAGCCACCCACCGGTGCGGCCAGCAGAAGATCGGGACACGTTTCTCCTCATCACTGGATGACGTAGATGCTGAGGAACAGGGCGATCCAGACGACGTCAACGAAGTGCCAGTAGTACGACACCACGATGGCGCTGGTGGCCTGCTGGTGAGTGAATCTCCGGGTCATGAACGTACGCCCGATGACCAGCAGGAACGCCATCAAGCCGAGAGTCACGTGCAGGCCGTGGAATCCGGTGGCCAGATAGAAGATCGAGCCGTATGGGTCGCTCGACATCGTCAGCCCTTGGTGGAGTACGAGCTCGGCGTACTCGAAGGCTTGGCCGCCGATGAAGATGGCGCCCATGATGAAGGTGAGCACGAACCACTCGCGCATACCCCATTGCCCGACCTGGAGCAGCTTGCCGGTGCGCCCCGCCTGTCCGCGTTCCGCTGCGAGCACTCCGATCTGGCACGTGATGGACGACGACACCAGCACGATGGTGATGCCCAGCGCGTATGGAACGTCGAGCAGCTGGGTCTGGCTTTCCCATACGTCCGGCGCGTTCGAGCGCAGCGTGAAGTACATCGCGAACAGGCCAGCGAAGAACATCAGCTCGCTGGCCAGGAACACGATGGTTCCGACCGACGTGAGACTCGGCCGCACCGGCGACGGGGGGTGGGCAGGATCAACTGCTGTCGTGGAAGCCACGGCGCCATTATGTCGTTCCCGTCCTGAGAACTTGACGCCGCCCCGGGTTTCGCGTGTCGCCGGAGCCAGTACCATCGTGTTTGACACGACGACCAGCGAGGATACCGATGAACAGCACCGAGCCGAAGATGACGATTCTGATCTACAGTGACGATCGCACCACCAGGGAGAGTGTGCGGCTCGCTGTGGGGCGCCGGCCCGCGGCGGACCTTCCGAAGGTCGAGTTCGTCGAGGTCGCGACCCGTCCGGCCGCGATCAAGGCGTTGGACGCGGGCGGTATCGATGTCGCCGTCCTGGACGGCGAGGCGGTCCCCGCGGGAGGTCTCGGTATCGCTCGCGAGGTCAAGGCGGAGATCTACCAGGCCCCACCGATTCTCGTCCTCATCGGCCGCCCGCAGGACGCCTGGCTGGCGGCATGGTCGCGCGCGGAGGCGGTGGTCTCGCATCCGCTGGACCCCTGGGAGGTCGCTGCTGCGGTGGAGGATCTGGCGCGTCGCCGTATCGAACCCCGGGTCGCGTCATGAGCTCGGCACCGCGTACCTGGCCGGAGCTGCTCAGCGCGCTCCTCGAGCGCCACGATCTGCCGCGGGAGTCGACCGCGTGGGCGATGCGCGAGATCATGCGGGGCGACGCCAGCGCGGCACAGATCGCTGCTTTCATGATCGCGTTGCGTGCCAAGGGTGAGACGGTCGGCGAGGTCGACGGCCTGATTGAGGCCATGTATGCCGAGGCCCTGCCGTTCGGTGGGGCCGCACCTTCGCCGGGGCTCATCGACGCTCTCGACATCGTCGGTACCGGAGGCGACCGAGCTCACACGGTGAACATCTCGACGATGGCGGCGGTCGTGGCGGCCGCGGCTGGCGCGCGGGTGGTCAAGCACGGCAACCGGGCCGCGTCCTCGTCGTGTGGTTCGGCCGATGTGCTGGACGAGCTGGGTGTCCGCCTGGATCTGCCGCCCGAGAAGGTGGCGGAGGTCTTCGACGAGACCGGAATCACGTTCTGTTTTGCGGCGGCCTTTCACCCGTCCATGCGCCACGCTGCGGCCCCGCGGCGCGAGATGGGCGTGTTGACCACGTTCAACTTCCTCGGCCCGCTGGCCAATCCGGCACGCCCGCGGGCGCAGGCCATCGGGGTGGCCGATGCCGCGATGGCTGACGTCATGGCTGGGGTGCTGGCCGGGCGGGGGGTGTCGGCGCTGGTTTTCCGGGGCGACGACGGCCTCGACGAGCTGACCACGGCGACGACGTCTCGAATCTGGGTGGTCCACGACGGCGAGGTCGCCGAGGAGCGGTTCGATCCCGCAGTGCTCGGGCTGGAGCCTGCCGCGCCCGACGCGTTGCGAGGTGGCGACCCGGCCTACAACGCGGACGTCGCACGCCGGGTGTTCGCCGGTGAGACCGGACCGGTGCGGGACGCGGTGTTGCTCAATGCCGCGGCCGGGCTGGCGGCCTACGACGGATCCCGGGCCCCTCTCACCGATCGGCTGGCCGACGGGCTCGAACGGGCGCGCGACGCGGTCGAGTCCGGTGCGGCAGAAGCGATCCTGCAGCGCTGGATCGCCGCCGGACGACGAGCGTAGCCGTCCGCGCGCTGCTAGCTGGCGACCGGCAGCCTAATCGCCGTCATCGTCGGCGCCGATCGCGAACGCGGCCTCGAGGTCGTGCCGCGAGTAGGCGCGAAAGGCGATGTGCGTCTCGGTTCCCAGCACGCCGTCGACCTTGTTCAACTGGTCGGCGACGACGTCCGCGACCGCGTCGTGCGTGCGAACCCGCACCATCGCCACGAGATCGATCTCGCCCGTCACCGAATAGACCTCGCTGACGCCGTCGAGCGCGGCGATCTCCTGGGCGACCTCGGGGATACGTGCGACATCAGCATTGACGAAAACGATCGCGGTGATCACTGGCTGGTCTCCTCTCGCTCCCAGCTGACCCTACCGGAACCCGGGACCGGGGCGCGTCACGCGGTGGGACGCAGCCCGCGGCGGTCGGCGAAGGGCTGGGCGGCCGTGGAGTCGGTGTCGCTGGCCGTCACGATGTCGGCGTATGCGGCGGCGCTGGGTGCTGGCAGCGACCAGCAGCCGTCCACCGCGGCCAGCCGCACACCGGGCGTGTCCAGCCAGCGCAGTATCGCTTCGGCTTCCTCGGTGGTGCCGGCAGCAAGGGGAGGAGTGGGGGTGGCCACCGTCTCGGCCGTGGCGACCAGAGCGTCCACATACGGCCGCGGATCGGCGCCCGGGGCGGAGACCCCGGCCGCCGCAAGCCGGCCGTGCCGGATCACGTGGAGCTCCCAGCCGCCGGCGTCGAGCCGGCGCGCGGCCACGAGTTGCCGCACGGCGGCGAGCGCGGCTATGCGCTGGCACCGGATCGCCGCGCGCACGAACGTGGACAGCCGGTCCCGGTGTTCGGCGGCCTCCTCGTATCGCTGGCGGCGGGCGAGCGCGTCGATGCGCTGCCGCACGCGGTCGACGATCTCGCCCGGGTCCCCGTGGAAGGCCGACCGGACGGCATCGACGTGAGCGGAGTATTGCTCGACCGACTCGGCGCCCGAACACGGCGCGCCACACCGGCCCATTTCCGCGAGGATGCAGGCTGCTTGCGGCCGCTTCGGTGAGAGACGCTGGGTGCACTGGCGGATCGGAACCGCCTCGTGCACGGCAGCCATCGCCGCCTCGGCCGACCGGCGGGACCCGAACGGCCCGAGATACGCCGTGCCGTCGTCACGCACCTGGCGCACCAGCGAGAGCCGGGGGAAGGGCTCGACGGTGAGCTTGAGCCAGGTACCGCGCTCGGGAAATCGCGAGCGCCGGTTGTAGCGCGGCTTGAGCTCCCCGATCATCCGCAGCTCGCGTACCTCGGCTTCGAGCGTGGTGGCGCACTCGATTCCCCTGACCGAGGCCGCCACGGCAACCATCTCGGTCATGCGCGTGCGCGTCTCGGAAGCGGTGAAGTAGTTCCGGACCCGCGAACGCATGTTCGTGCTCTTGCCGACATACAGGGCGCGGCCGTCGTCGTCACTGAACACGTAGACACCTGGGGCTGCCGGAACCTGTTCGGCCAGGTGGCGCTTGGAACGCTGTGCGGGGGTGACGGTGCTCTGCCAGAGGGAGAGCTCCTCGACCGTGTAGACGCCGGAATTGCCCAGGCGTTCGATCAGGCCGTGCAGGACGTCGACCGTGGCACGAGCGTCGTCGAGGGCGCGGTGGGTGGGTGTGGTGCGCGCACCGAAGATCCGTGCGAGGGTGGCTAGCTTGCAATCGTGCGCCTCGTCCCGGGCGAGTACTCGCCGGGCCAGCCTGGCGGTGTCGAGGATCTGGACTGCGGGCCACGGGGTGCCCAGTTGCTCGCATGCGGCCCGGAGGAACCCGATGTCGAACGGAGCGTTGTGGGCGACGAGCACGCTGCCGCGGGCGAATTCCAGAAAGGAGGGGAGCGCCGCGGAGATCCGCGGCGCGTCGGCCAGCATGGCGTCGGTGATACCGGTGAGCACGGCGATGAACGGGGGCACCGGCATGGTCGGGCGCACGAGCGTGGAGAACTCGCCCAGCACGTCGCCGCCGCGTACCTTGACCGCACCGATCTCGGTGATCTCGGATTGCGAGGGGGAGCCACCGGTGGTCTCCAGATCGACCACGACGAACGTGGTGGCCGCCAGCGGAAAGCCGATCTCATCGATGGTTCCTTGTACGCCGTGCATGGACACGCACACTAGGTGGCGGCGCCGACAACGCGGCGCCGCCACGCGGCTGTCGTGTCGGTGAGTGCTGCTGGCACGAAAAATTCTGCCGGAACTCGGCCGGGGGGTTTGCTTCCCGTGCGGTCAGCTGGCTAAGGTTCCGCATCAGGTGCTTGCTGCCGACTCGACGGAAGGATCAGCGTGCCTGAGCAGAAAACCCGTTCGGTCAGATCTTCGCGTGCACTCGTCGCTCTTTGTGCTGCCGGCACGATGGCTGCCGGGATCGGACTTACCAACGTCGCACATGCTGATCCAGATCTCACCTTGGACGAAGCTCGCGAAGAGGTCGACGAGCTCAATCAGGAAGTCGTCGAGGCGACAGAGCGCTACCACGTCGCCGGCGAGGAGCTGGACGAGGTGGAGCGGCGGCTCGAGCGGGCCGAGAACGCCATCGAGAAGCAGGAAGCCAAGGTCGAAGAAGCGGTTACCGGGATGGCGGGTTTCGCCGCGGCCTCGTACCAGAGTGGCGGGATCGATCCCACGGTCCGGACCATCTTCGCCGATGATCCGGTCAGCTACTTGGGCCAGGCGTCGTTGCTCGACGCGTATGCGCGGCAGCAGGCCGCTCAGGTGGACACCGTGATGCACGAGCGGCGCCAGCTCGAACAGGCCAAATTGATGGCCGACGAAGAGCGGGACCGCATGGAGGCCATCAAGGAACGGATCGAGGACGAGAAGGCGAGCATCGAGGACGCCCTGGCGGAGTCCGAAGAGATCCTGGATGGCCTGGAGGAGGAAGAGCGCCAGCGGCTTGAGGAAGAGCGTCGGCAGCGGGAACGGGAAGAGGCGGCTGAGGAGGAGAACAGCCGCGGCGACGACCGCGATTCCGAGTCCGACGAGGAGGACGGCGACGGCGACGGCCCGGATGTGCCGCCGCCCAACGAGCGTGCCCAGGCGGTGGTCGACTTCGCCATGGCGCAGCGCGGTGACATGTACGAGTGGGGTGCTGCGGGTCCGGACACCTGGGACTGCTCCGGGTTGACGTCCAAGGCGTGGGAGCAGGCTGGAGTATCCCTCCCGCGTTCGTCGAGTTCGCAGATCGAGGTCGGAACGCGGGTCTCACGGAGCCAGCTCCAGCCCGGTGATCTGGTCTTCTACTACAACCCGATCAGTCACGTCGCCATTTACATCGGCGACGGCCAGATCGTGCACGCGACGAGTCCGGGCAATCCGGTGCGGACCGATTCCGTGGACTTGATGCCCTTCGCCGGGGCGAGCCGGCCAGGCTGAGTCGGTGCACGCGTTGGTGTCGGCTCGTGACACCAGAAGAGTCACATCGGCGGACCGAAACACACGCGCGTCTGATCCGCGATTGCGGGGTACATGATGTCGCATGGCGTCCGTTGGCACGCATTGTCGGCGTAGCAGGGTGATCATGTGATCAACAATGTCGGTCGGACGTGGCCCGTTCTCGTGCCTGCGCGTCCCGTTCGATGAGCCGCATCCTGGTCGTCACCAACGACTTTCCCACCCGCCAGGGCGGCATCGAATCGTTCGTGTTCGCACTAGCCGAACGGATTCCCTCGCACGAGATCGTCGTCTACACCGCCACGATGCCCGAACAGGAGGGATTCGACGCGCGGCTACAGTACCCCGTCTATCGGGATCCGTCTCCGGTGCTCCTCCCGACTCGCGGTGTGGCGCAGCGCACGGTGGCGGCCCTCCAGGAGACCGGGTGCACGTCGGTGCTGTTCGGTGCGGCCGCACCACTCGGGCTGCTCGCCGATCGGCTGCGCGCGGCCGGTGCCGAGCGGGTGGTGGGAATGACGCACGGTCACGAAACGTGGTGGGCACGAGTTCCCGGCGCGCGGCGGTCGCTGCGGCGGATCGGTGATGCATGTGACGTGCTGACCTACGTCTCGGAGTTCTGCCGTCGGCGGGTCATGAACGCGCTCTCGCCCGACGCGGCCGCCAGGATGGTGCGGCTGGCTCCCGGTGTCGACACCGAGGTGTTCCGCCCCGATTCCGGTGGTGCGCAGGTGCGGCGCTGGCTCGGCATCGGCGACGAGCGCCGTGTCTTGCTGTCGGTCTCCCGGTTCGTGGCGCGCAAGGGTCAGGACATGCTGATCCGGGCCATGCCCGAGATCCTCCCGTACGTCCCGGAGGCGGTCTTGGTGCTGGTCGGCGACGGCCCGTATCGCCGGCATCTGCAGCGGCTGGCTCGCTGGCATCGCGTCGAACGCAACGTCATCTTCACCGGAGCGGTTCCGTGGTCGGAGGCGCCGGCGTGGTTCGATGCGGCCGACGTGTTCGCCATGCCATGCCGCACGCGCCTGGGTGGCCTGGAGCCGGAGGCGCTCGGCATCGTCTTTCTGGAGTCGCAGGCAACCGGCCGGCCCGTGCTCGTGGGAGACAGCGGAGGCGCACCCGAGACCGTGCGGCACGGTGATACCGGCTACGTCGTCGACCCGACGGATCCGTCGGCCCTCGCGGAGCACGCGGTTTCGCTGCTGTCCGACCGTCACCATGCGCGCGACCTCGGCATGAAGGGCCGGGAGTGGGTGCAGCGGGAATGGAGCTGGGAGGCGTCGGTCGATACGCTGCGCAGCGTGCTCACGGATCCGTGAGCAACGTGTCCTGCCGCTGGATGGCGGCGGGACACGTGGTTGCCTCGTTACCTCCGCTGCATCCGTCACGCCCGCTGCATCAGGTACTGGTCGCGCTGTCGTCGAGCAGGCCGGCGCGAACGGCGGCCATGATGGCTTGTGCGCGGTTCGCCGCCCCGAGCTTTTCGTAGAGCTTGGATACGTGGGTCTTGGTCGTGGACTCGCTGATATAGAGCTTGCGGGCGATGTTGGACACGCCGAGCCCGTCGGCGAGCAGGCCGAGGACCTCCCGTTCCCGCCGGGTCAGCTGCGGGCCGGAAGGGTTCAGCTTGCGATGCATCGCCTCGGCCAGATCCGCGGCGATGAACGACGACGGGCGCGCCGCCGCGTGCCGCGCGGCCGCAACGACGTCATCGCTGGGAGCACTCTTCGGTACGAACGCCGACGCACCGGCATCCAGGGCGGCAAACAGTTGATCGTCCCCGGCATACATCGTGAGGATGACCAACCCTACCTCGGGACGGGACGCCCGTAGGCTCTGCGCGAGTTCGAGCCCGCTTCCGTCGGGCAAGCGGACGTCGATCACCGCCACATCCGGCTTTCCGGTCTCGGCGATCCGGCGGGCGTCTGCGAGCGACGCTGCTTCACCTACGACCTGAAACTCCGCGTCACGCTCGAACGCCCGGCGCAGACCTTGCCGGATCAGCTCGTGATCATCGACCAGCATGACCGTCACAGGCACGGATTACCCCTCTTCGTAGTCGGGACCCAGGGACACGCCAACAGCCGTACCCCCTTCGGGTGCGTCTTCGATCATCAACGTGGCTCCGATGCGTTTGGCGCGCTCGGCCATGATGTCCAGCCCGTAGTGGTTGCTCGGGCGCTGTCGCAACCCAATACCGTCGTCGGCGACCCGGATGTGTGCCGACGGCGGGTTGACGTTGACGGTAACCCACAGATTACGGGCTTTTGCGTGTTTACGCACGTTGGTGATGGCTTCTTGGCCGATGCGAAGCAGTTCTGCTTCGACTTCGGGACGTAGCCGTTCTTGAGCTTCCTGGTTGGAGAGGTGAACCTTGAGTTTGGCCTGCGTGCCGATCTGGCGGGCATATCCTGCCAGCGTGTCACCCAGTCCAGCCTCCCGATCGAGGTCACTTCGCAAATCGAAGACCGAGTGGCGAAGCTCGGTGACGATCCGGGTGAGTTCCCTTCGCAGCGTGGTGGCCAGCGACGCGGTATCGGCGTTGGTGGTACGGGCCAGTAGATCGTCCACCAGGTATCCGAGGGAGGCCAGCTCCTGCGCGATGCCGTCGTGGATCTCCCGAGCCAGCCGTTGGCGTTCCTCGCGGGTGGCGAGCTCGCGAACCTCGTCGAAGAGCAGCGCCGTCTCGAGGCGGACGGCGCCCTCGTCGGTCGATCGCGCCAGCTCGTTGAGATCATCGGGCAACGCCTGGTCCGGGACGTCGGCAACGACGGCCCCGATGGTGCGGGAGCCCACGCGCAGCGGAAGTACGACGCGATGCCCGCGCCGACCTGCGGGAGCCCAGGCCGGGACCTCGTTGGTCCAGGCGTCGAGGACGACGGGATCCCGTTCGGCTCCCGCCACCCAGCCGTCGTCGCCACCCCGTTCGGCCAGCGGGAACAGCACACCACCCTCGCGGCGGACGAGGAGGGCCGAGCGGCGGACGTCGAGGCCGGCGCCGACACGGTCGAGGATGCCCTCTGCCAGGGTGACCGGGTCGAGGCCGCCGGACAGCCGGCGCGAAACTACGCGGAGTTCGGACAGCAGGCGGTATGCCGCTGCGTAGCGTTCACTGTCGGCGGCTTGTGCGTTCTCCTGCCGGATCAGCCATGCTCCGATGGCTCCGGTGACGAAGACGATCACCAGCCAGGCGGCGAGGCTGCCCATCGAACCGAGATCGAGTAGCGCATTGCGGGCGAGGATGTCGCCCGCGGCCAGTCCCAAGGCCGCGATGATCGTGGTGATGATCGCCCCGACCGCACCACCGGCGAGCCCACCGGCGAAGGCGGGAAGCAGCAGGTAGGGCAGGGCGAGGTAGGCATCCGGAAACCCGAGCCCGACGACGATCGAGGCGAGAGCCATCTCGGCAGCCGCCCGCAACCGCGACGGCGGCTGCATTCGCTCGGCCACGGCGGCGGCAAGCGCGACCAGCGCCAGGGCGCCGAGCCACCACCAGTCGTCGACGATGTTGCTCGCTGACCCCGTCAGCGCGACGACCAGCGCCAGCATCCCCGGGCGGGCTACGGCGAGCGCTCGCCAATGACGCTGGGCCACAGCGGGGTCCGACGTAAGAACGCTCACAGCGGTTAAGTGTGCCCTATGTTGATCGGTAATGGCGTGTTGAAACGGGGTGTGAGGCAAATGTTCGTCACACCCTGGACGATCCTGGCAGATAGTCTAGGGGCTCATGGTCCCTCCTGCCGTCGACGTTATGGACGAGACGTTCCTCGTCGTTTCACCGATGGTCCTGGCCAAGTATTTCGCGGATCCGGCGGTATGGCGCGAGTGGTGGCCCCGGTTACAACTCACAGTTACCAAAGATCGGGGATCCGAAGGCATGCAGTGGTCAGTGTCAGGTGAGCTGGCCGGTAGTGCCGAGATCTGGCTGGAGCCGTGGCGTGATGGTGTCGTCGTCCACTGGTTCTTGCGTGCCGATCCGGTAGCGGGCACGCGCCGCTGGTTCGGGCTCCGCCGTCCGGATCCGGCACGGATACGCCGTGCGTATGTGACGTCGTTCAAACGGCATATCCATGCCCTGAAAGACGAGGTGGAACGCGACCGTGCTCCGGGCACCTCGCGCGCGGCAGCGGCGGAGCGCGGCAGCGGCGAGTCCATCATCTAGGGTTGGCCTCATGGCTGCACAGACCACGTCGAGCATCACGATCGCCGCGCCGGCGGCCGACGTGATGGAGGTGATCGCCGACCTGGAGGCATACCCGGAGTGGACGACGTCGATGCGCTCGGTCGAGGTGTTGAGCGTGGGTGACGACGGCCGTCCGGAGCGGGCGAGGTTCGTGCTGGACGCGGGCCCCATCAAGGACACGTACATCCTGTCCTACGAATGGGATGGTGACGACGAGGTTCGGTGGAGTCTGGTCGAAGGCTCCTTGATCAAGGCGATGGAAGGCTCGTACCGGCTGGTCGAGTCAGATTCCACGACAGACGTTACCTACCAGCTAACCGTGGATGTGGCCATTCCCATGCTCGGGATGATGAAACGCAAAGCCGAGAAGGTCATCATCGACACGGCACTGAAAGAGCTGAAGAAGCGGGTGGAGAGCGGGTCGGCCGAGTGAGCAACAGCATAGGCGTAGACGTTGGCGGAACCAAGATCGCGGCCGGTGTCGTCGACCAGAAGGGTGACATCGTCGCCCGTACGCGGCGGGATACGCCATCCCAGGATGTCTCCGGCATCGTCGGCGCGATCATCGACGTGACCCGGGAGCTGGCGGCAGAACACGAGATCGGCGTCGTTGGCGTCGGGTCGGCGGGGTTCGTCGACGCCGGGCGTTCGCGCGTGATGTTCGCGCCGAACCTGGCCTGGCGTGATCTGGATCTCAGGGATCGCGTGGAGGATGCGACCGGGTTGCCGGTCGTCGTGGAGAACGACGCGAATTCCGCCGCATGGGGGGAGTTCCGCTTTGGCGCGGCCTCCGATGTCGAGGACATGGTGTTGCTCACCATCGGTACCGGTGTCGGTGGGGCCGTGGTCAAGGATGGCGCGCTCTACCGCGGGGCGAACGGAATCGCTGGCGAGCTGGGCCACCTGCGCATGGTGCCGGATGGCCAGCTGTGCGGATGCGGGTTACGCGGCTGCCTGGAGGCCTACGCCAGTGGCACGGCGTTGGTGCGCAACGCCCAGTCGGCGGCTACCAGCGCGGCCGTGACCTTCTCCGGATCGGCGGAGCGTCTGCTGGAGATGGCGGCGGGTGACCCCGGCAACATCACTGGACCCATGGTCACCGCTGCCGCGAACGACGGCGACGAGCTGGCTCGTGAGCTCATCGCCGACCTCGGACGCTGGCTGGGCGAGGCCATGGGGTCGCTGATCGCCGTGTTCGATCCCGCGACCTTCGTCCTCGGGGGTGGCGTTGCCGAGGCGGGCGACATGCTGCTGGAGCCGACGAACGAGGCGATGCGGCGTAGCGTGACTGGAGGAGCGCACCGGCCACACGCCACCGTGCGCTTCGCCACGCTGGGCAACGATGCCGGAATCGTCGGTGCCGCTGACCTCGCCCGCCTCTGAGATGGAGACCGGCCTGGTGACACCCGTGCGGATCGTCACGTACAACATGCGCGGCTCGCGCGGTATCGGTATGCGCGGCTCACGCGAGGTCGCCGCCGTCGGGGCACTGTTGCGCGAGCTGGACGCCGACGTGGTGTGCCTGCAGGAGGCCCCGCGCCGGCTGGCGTGGCGGGACCGATGTGCGGCTCTCGCGCGGCGTTCGCATCTCCTCTACACCGCGGGCGGCGGGACGACCGGCGGCACGGCCATGTTGACCGCTGCGCGAATCGACGTCCGCGACGTGCGGGAGTCGCGCCTGCAACCAACGCCCGGCCTGCGCAAGCGCGGCGCGGTCCTCGCCGTGCTGAGCAAGGGCGGAATCGGCTTCTGTGTCCTGGCCATGCACCTGGGACTCGACGCCGCCGAACGAGCGCGCCATGTTACGGAGATCACCGGAATTGTGCATCGTGCCGCCGCGCCGGGCGGTGTGCTCGCGGGTATCACGGGCACGTCCCGGGAACCGGTGGCGGTGATCGCGGGTGATGTCAACGAGACCCCACACGGTTCCACCTGGTCGCGGCTGGCCACACAGTATGCCGACGCCGGGGCGGGGGATCCCACACCCACCCGTTATTCGAATGGCCGGGCGAACCGCATGGACGGGGTGTTCGTGCGCGGACCAGCGGAGCTCGTGTCCTACCGGGTCGCCGACCCGCCGCGCGGGGCCGGAGCGCACGGCCACCGTCCCGTCGTGGTGGATCTTCTCCTGCCGGGCTGACCGCATCGGCGACGTACCGACATAGACGTACCGACATACCGGGGTCGGCCTGCCCGCGTTGCCAGGACCGTCGCGTTTAGACCACGGCGCCGTCGTCGGGATCGTGCGGATTGCGGCCACGCATGCGCGCCACCAGCGTGACGAACCCGGCGATGAAGCCGCCGACGAGGACGAGCATGAGCTGGTCCGGTGGAGTCCACTGCAGGATGGCGGATAGCAGGAGCACTGACGGTGCGGCGATCAGCCCGGTCCATGCCCACCGCGATACGCGGTCACCACGGGGGAGGGGAGGTGGCGCCGGAGGAACGAAATGATCGTCGTCGCTAAGCTGGGTACCTGCGGGCTCCTGTGGCGTGGCGCGCCACGGCCGGGCTGCGGCGGGGGTGTCGTCGCCTGGCTGGCCCTCTACTGGATCGTCGGTGGCGTTCTCACCCCAGGTGTGTGACGCGCCCGGATAGGTATTCGTCGGGCCGGTGTCCACGTCATCAGGATCGAGATCCTCGGCCTCGGGCCAGCGTCGTTGGGCGTCGTCGGGGTCTGGTTCGGCGTGAAAGGCCTCGACGAGCTCGGACCAGGTTTGGTCGTCGTCGCGTCCGGTACTCATCGGCGAATGCCACCTCCTTTCCCGAGACGACGCCGCATCGGGTGCTGGTATTCCGCCGGGAACTCGCGTTCGGGCGCTGACCGGGACGTTACCCACCATGGATACACGAGGTGTTCCCTCATGGTGACCATCGTCCCATGTTTGCCGCCCATTGGCCCGGGCCCGGTGTCTTGTGCGAGCGGTGAGCGCCCGGGGTGGCGCGGCGCGGTCGCCGTCGTTGTAGTGTTCGGGCGTGCTCTATTGGCTGCTCAAGAAGGTCTTGCTCGGCCCTCTGCTGCGGGTCTACTACCGGCCGTGGGCCGAGGGTGTGGAGAACGTGCCGACGGAAGGTCCGGCCATTCTCGCTGGTAACCACCTCACCGTGGTCGACTCTTTCTTCATGCCACTCGTTCTTGACCGCAAGGTGACGTTCTGGGCGAAGAGCGACTATTTCACCGAATCCGGGGTCAAAGGGTGGTTCAAGCGTTTCTTCTTCTCCCGTACCGGCAACCTGCCCGTGGACCGATCCGGCGGTCGCGCGAGCGAGCAGGCGATGCGCAGCGCGGAGCGAGTCCTCCGGGAGGGAGAGTTGCTGGGGATCTATCCCGAAGGCACGCGCTCGCCCGACGGTCGCCTCTACCGGGGCAAGACGGGCGTCGCCCGCCTGGCGCTCGAGGCGAAGGTTCCCGTCATTCCCGTCGCGATGATCGGCACGGCCGAGATGCAGCCCGCAGGCAGGCTCATTCCCAAGCGGATGCGTCCGGGAGTCCGTTTCGGCAAGCCGCTCGACTTCAGCCGCTACGAAGGCATGGAGACCGACCGCTACGTCCTTCGTTCGGTCACCGACGAGGTGATGTATGCGCTGATGCAGCTTTCCGGCCAGGAGTACGTGGACGTCTACGCGGCCACCGTCAAGGCCAAACACGCCGCGGAACGGCGGGACCGCGGAGAGACGTGAGCCCGTGGCCGGAAGGTGCCGGCAGGTAGGGTGCGAGCTGCCGGCGCCGACGGTGCCCGCTCGAGTCGCCGGCAGCGCACCGGTTCAGCCGTGGCGGCCGGGTGTGTGCTCCGGCTCGGGCTCGGCGGGCTGAACGCTGTGGCTGGGGAAGTCTTCCAGCTTGCCGGTCGGTCCCTCGTCCCACTCGCCGAACGTGAGCGGGCTGGAGAGATAGATGGTCAGCAGTTCGGCCAGCCGGCGCAGCCCGTCGAGGTGTGTGCGCTCGTGGCCGTGGCTGGAATCCACACCGAAGCCGACCAGGGCGGCGCGGCACTCCAGCCCGGACTCGATGGCCGGTGCCGCGTCGGAACGGTAGAAGCGGTAGACGTCGCGCCGATAGGGCACCTGGTGCTGCTCGCAGAGCGAGATGAGCCGCCGGGTCAGGTGGTAGTCGAAGGGGCCGGTGGAATCGAGCATGCCGATGTTGACGGTGTCCTCCCGCGACTCCTGACCATCGCTGACGACGGCGTTGTCGACAGCGACGAGCTCGGCCACGTTCTCGTCGAGGCCGTGGGTGGCACCCATTCCGACCTCCTCGCCGATGGTGACCAGCAAGTATGCCGTGACCGGCAGGAGGGCACCGTGGTCGCGTAGCGCCTTGACGGCAGCCAGACACGCGGCCACGCCGGCCTTGTCGTCGAGATGGCGGGACTTGATGAAGCCGTTGCGGACGATCTGCGGTGCCGCGTCCAGCGCGACGAAATCGCCGACTTGGATGCCAAGGTCGATGAGGTCCTGGCGGGTGGTCACGGGCTCGTCGATCCGGATTTCCACCTGGTGCCAACCCACGCCCTGCGTGTCGACGTCGTCGCCGAAATTGTGCCCGCTGGACTTCAGCGGCAGCACGGTACCGGTATAGATCTGGGTGAGATCGTCGACGAAGACGGTGACCTGTGCGCCTTCGGCGAACCGGGCGCTGTGAGTGCCGATCGGCACGACCTCCAGCCGCCCGTTCTCCTTGAGTCGCTTGACCATGCAGCCGATGGTGTCGGCGTGAACCGCCACGGCGCGGCTGGTGTCGTCGGTCTCACCGGCGAGCGTGCTGCGCAGCACGCCGCGGCGAGTCAACCGCATCGGGACACCCAGATCGGCGAGATGATCACCGATGATCTGCATCACCGCGTCCGTACGGCCGGACGGGCTGGGAGTGCGCAGGAGCTCCAGCATGACGTCGCGCAGGTAGTCTTCGTCGATCTTGAGGCGGTCCATGGCTTCAAGGTTCGCACACCTGGTTCGCCGACCCGTCAGGCGGACTCCCGGGGGGTGCACGCGCCGCGCCGACCACGACGTTCGACACCCATCCTATCCGTGACCGGCGACGACCGGGTGATCAGCCTACTCGGCTCGCTCGGAGTGTGGCGGTGGCTGCCAGGCACTGGGGGTGGCACGCGTCTCGGGGAAGAGAAGGTCGATGAACTTGGCAGCCGTGGGCTGGGGTTCGTGGTTGGCCAGGCCGGGACGCTCGTTGGCCTCGATGAGCACGTAGTCCGGCCCGTCAACGGCAGGAACGATCATGTCGAGGCCGGTGACCGGAATGTCGATGGCCTGGCTGGCAGCGACAGCCGCATCGGCCAGATCGGGGTGCAACTCGGCCGTAACGTCGTGGATGGTGCCGCCGGTGTGCAGGTTCGCCGTGCGACGGACCTGCAACGATGTGCCTTCGGGGAGGACGTCGTCCAGCGTGTATCCCGCCGACTCGACCGTGTCGGAGGTGAGCTCGTCCAGGGGGACCGCCGACTCGCCACCCGTGGCGGCCGAGCGCCGCCGGCTGTGCCGCTCGATGAGCTGCCTGATGGTGTGCCGCCCGGTTCCGATCACCGTGGCCGGCTTGCGCACCGCCGCAGCCACGACACTGTGCCCGATGACGACGATACGCAGGTCCTCGCCCTCGACACACTCCTCGATCAGGACGTCGGGACAGAAGGCGCGGGCGAGCTCGACGGCCTGGCGCAGCGACGCGGCGTCGCGTACCCCGACGGTGATGCCCCGGCCCTGCTCACCTCGAGCCGGCTTGACGACGACCTCGCCCACCTGGCTGAGGAAGGCCTCGTTGGAGGCGTCGTCGGTGGCGTTCTTCCCCCGGGGAAGCTTCAGGCCGGCGTCGCCGAAGATGCGGCGGGTGACGCGCTTGTCGTCGCAGCGGCTCATGGCCACCGCCGTGGTCAACTCGGAAAGCGACTCCCGCGTCACGATCTTGCGCCCGCTGTGTACGAGGCGCATCTCGCCCCACGCCGGGTCAAGTACCTCGACGAGGATGCCGCGCCGGCGCGCCTCGTCGGCGATGATGGTCGCGTACGGGTTGAGATCGGAGAGGCCGGCCTCGGGCTCGGGCACGAACAGCGGTTCGTTGATGATGTTCTTCCGCTTGACCGCGAAGACCGGCACCCGCCGGAAACCCAGCTTCTTGTACAGCCGGATTGCGGGGTCGTTGTCGTGCATGACCGACAGATCCAGGTGGTCCCGTCCGCGGCCGATGTAGCGCTCGGCGAGGGCACGGACCAGGGCCTCGCCGACGCCGGGAATCGGCGTCTGCGGATCGACGGCCAGGCACCACAGGCTGGTGCCGCGGTCCGGATCGTCGAACGCCAGGACGTGATCGACGCCCGTCACGGTGCCGATCACCGCTCCGGTGTGCTCGTCTTTCGCGATCAGGTAGGTGAACGTGCGGGTGCGCTGATTCGACCACATCAGCTCCGGATCGGCGGGAACCATGTGCCGGGCCGCATAGATCCGGTTGACCTCCTCGGCGTCGCTGGCGTCGGCCATGGTGCTGACCACGACATCCGGGATGAGCTCGCGGCGCGGGCGGTAGTGGTGCAGCTCCAGCCGGTACGTCATCGACGGATCGATGAACAGCTCGTCCGGGGCCCGGGAGACGAGCACGTGCGGGTCCGGCACGTACATGGCGATGTCCCGGCGGCCCTCTTCTTCAGCACGTAGGAGGTCGATGATGTCGTCGTCGTTGTCGAAGGTCTGCGCGAGGATCAGCCGCCCCCACCCGCAATCGAGAGCGACATTGCGTCGCATATCCCGGACCAGGTGCTCCGGTGCCTCTTGCCAGGGTCTGGTCCACAGCGGGCGGCGCGGTTCGTTCCCGCCTCTGCGCCGAGCGTCGGTCACTGGGCGTTACCTGTTCTCCGGGAGGTGGGTCTGTAGCCACATCTCGAGCAAGCCGAGCTGCCACAGCCGGTTTCCCCGAAGCGGTGTCAGCTCGGAATTCGGGTTGTCCAGCAGGTAGTTGACATAGGTCTCGTTGAACAGGCCGCGCTCGCGGGCTGCTGGCGCGTGCAGGGCGTCTCGAACCCGTTCGAGGTAGGGGCCCTGGAGATACTTCAACGCCGGCACCGGGAAGTACCCCTTGGGCCGGTCGATGACCTCGTTGGGCAGCACGCGCCGGCCGGCTTCCTTGAGCACGCCCTTGCCTTCCTGGGCGAGTTTGAGCTCCGGTGGGCACTGCGCGGCCAGCTCGACGAGTTCGTGGTCGAGGAACGGGACCCGGGCTTCGAGTCCCCAAGCCATGGTCATGTTGTCGACCCGCTTCACCGGGTCGTCGACGAGCATGATCTGCGTGTCGAGCCGCAGGGCGGCGTCGACGGCGGTCTCGGCGCCGGGGCGCTTCATGTGCTCTTCCACGAACTCCAGGCTCACGGGCGAGCCGGCACGGTGTTCGGGACGCACGACGTCACGCATGCCGGCGTGATCGCGGTCGAAGAACGCCCTGGTGTAGACGTCGACGGCGTCGTCGCGGCCGGCACCGAGCAGCGGCGGATACCAGTGGTAGCCGGCGAATACCTCGTCGGCGCCCTGCCCGGACTGGACCACCTTGACATGCTTGCTGACTTCCTCGCTGAGCAGGAAGAAGGCAACGGCGTCGTGGCTGACCATCGGCTCGCTCATGGCGCGGATGGCGTCATCCAGCGCCGGGAGCATCCGCTCGGTGGGGATACGGATCTGGTGGTGTTCCGTGCCGAACTCGCGGGCGACGACATCGGAGTACTTGAACTCGTCGCCCTCCTCGCCACCGACCGCTTCGAACCCGATGCTGAACGTGTTGATCCCGTGCTGGCCTTCCTCGGCGAGCAGGCCGACGACGAGGCTGGAATCGAGCCCGCCGGAGAGCAGCACGCCCACGGGGACATCGGCGACAAGACGGCGGCGGACCGCGACCCGGAGCGATTCGAGGATGGCCTCTTCCCAGTCGGTCTCGCTCCAGCCGGCCTTCTGCGGGTCGCGTACGGCGGTGAGATCCCAGTAGGTGTGATCGTGGCTGGTTCCGTCGGGCTCGATGGTGCGCACCGTGGCCGGCGGAAGCTTGCGCACCCCCTTGAGGATCGTGTGCGGCGCCGGAACGACGGCGTGCCAGGACAGGTAGTGGTGCAGGGCCACCGGATCGATGTCGGTGTCGACCCCGCCGGCGCGCACCAGCGCCGGCAGGCTGCTGGCAAAGCGGATACGGCGCGAGTTCTCGGTGACGTAGAGCGGCTTGATGCCGAGGCGGTCCCGGGCCAGGATCAGCCGGCCCGTGTCGCGTTCGTGGATCGCGACGGCGAACATGCCCTGGAAGTGGTCGACGAAGTTCGCTCCCCACCGGTGATAGGCCTTGGCCACCACCTCGGTGTCCGACGTGGAGAAGAACCGGTACCCGGCCCGGGCCAGATCCTCGCGTAGTTCCTTGTAGTTGTAGATGCAGCCGTTGAAGGCGATGGTCAGGCCGAGCTCGGAATCGACCATGGGCTGGTGACCGTGCGAGGTGAGATCGATGATCGACAACCGGCGGTGGCCGAACGCGAGCGGCCCGTGAGCGAAGGCGCCATAATCATCCGGACCGCGTGCCACCATCGCGTCGCACATCTGCGCGACCGCCGCGAGATCGGCGTGGCGACCGTCGAACGTGTACTCACCAGAGAGTCCGCACATGTAATTCGAGCCTACACGTCGTAGACACCACGGCGGCAAGTTGTGAGGTCCGCGGCAGCTGGAGCGGTGACTTCTTGGGTCTGTGGAACGTCCAGTCGCACATCGAGGGCTCTGGACGTTCCACAGACCCAACAAGTGAGCTTGTGGCGACCCCGGCTGCCCCTCGCGCAGCCGCCTTGTCAGTGCGTACGGTGTGCATATGGATGTCACGAGCGTGGACATCCGGTTCTATGGCGACCTGGCGGAGATTGCAGCGCGTCGCGGCGGTGCCGGGCTGGTGTCCGTTCCGGTGGGCGAGCCGAGGTCGGTCAAGGACGCGATCGAATCCTGTGGTGTCCCGCACACCGAGGTGGACCTCCTGGTGGTGGACTCCACGAGCGTCGGGTTCGACTACCTGCTGTCCCCTGGCCAGCGTGTCGCCGTGTACCCGCGGTTTCACGCCATCGACGTCGCGTCCGCCACGCGTGTCCGGCCCGAACCGCCCGCGCAGCCACGCTTCGTGCTCGACGTTCACCTGGGCCGCCTGGCCGGGCTGTTACGCCTGGCTGGCTTCGACGCGACGTACAGTACGGACGCCAGCGACCACGCCCTGGCGGCGACATCGGCGGCAGAACGGCGATGGCTGCTGACCCGCGACCGGAGGCTGCTCATGCGCCGCCGCGTGGTCCACGGCTACCTCGTCCGGTCCATGCACCCGCCGGACCAGGCCGTCGAGGTGGCCCGGCGCTTCGATCTCGCCGATCGTCTCGCCCCGTTCACCAGATGTGCCCGGTGCAACGGTGTGCTGGAGCACGTGGACAAGGATGACGTCCTGCATCGGCTGCCACCGGCGACCCGCGTGGAGCGGGACACGATCGTGCGCTGTGCTGGATGCCACCAGCTCTACTGGCGAGGTTCGCACGCGTCGGCTCTTGAGAAGCTGGTCTCGATGATGCGCGGCTGACGTCGCCGGTTCCGGTGGTGCGTGCAGACCGCCCGCCCCTCCGCTGATCATGAACACTAAGCGACCTATGTGGTCGCTTAGTGTTCATGATCAGCGGGAGAGGGGGAGGCAACGTCGTCGCGTCAATGTCGCATTCGCCGGCTGATCAAGGTTTGCAGCACCAGAGAGATGATGATCACCATGCCGAAGAAGAGCTGCGTGTAGAAGCCGTCCATGCCGGCGCTGATGACACCGGCCTGGATCGAGCCCACCATGAGCGCTCCGAGGAACGACCCGAAGACGGTGCCGATTCCGCCGAACACCGAGGTGCCGCCGAGGAACACGGCGGCGATGGGTAGCAGCAGCGACCCCTCGCCAAGCGTGGGCCAGAGGTAGGACGACTGCATGCTGGCCACCAGGCCGCTGAACGCCGCGACCACGCCCAGGGTGCCGAACGCGGCGATCTTCACCCGCGCCACTCGCACCCCCATCATCCGGGCACTGTCGGCGTTGTCGCCGACGACGAACAGATGGGCGCCGAACCGGGTGCGGTTGAGGACCAGCCACAGCACGACGCCGATCACCACCATCCACACCATCTCGTTGGGTATGCCGGCCGTCTGCCCGTTCAGGGCGTTGCGCAGCCCGGTGAACTCGTCGCCGGTGAGCGCGACGCCACTGCCGTCCAGCAGGACCATCTCGATGCCGCGGAAGAAGAACATCGTCCCGAGGGTGATGACCAGGGACGGTATTCCGAGGATCGCCACGAGGAACCCGTTGAAGCATCCGCAGGCCAGCCCGACTATCAGGCACGCCAGGATCGCGAGAAAGACATTCCCGGTCCAGTCGAACACGCGGGTGAACCCGACCATGCCCAGCGCCATCACCGAGACGAACGACAGGTCCATCTCCCTGGTGATCACGACGAAGGTCAACGCCAGCGCCATCATGCCCCACAGCGGTGTCGTGGTGGCGAAGGCGTTGTAGATCGACGAACTGAGGAACACGTCCGGTGCTGCCGTGACGAAGATGGTCCACATCAGGATGGCGATGACGACCGTGCCCGTCGTCAGCGCATGGCGACGCAAGAACAGCCGGGCGCTGATGCGGGGTACTGCGTCGACGGCGGGATGTTCGTCCACCGACGGCGGGATATCGGTCTTCGCCATGTCACTCCTCCATCTGTCCGGTCCGCGCGACGGTGCGCAGGCGATCCGTCAGCTCATCGAGAGTGATCTCCGACGGTGAGAACTCGCCCGCGATGCTGCCCCGATCGAGCACGACCAGCCGGTCGACCACCGGGTAGACGTGGTTGATGTTGTGATCGATCAGTACGGCCGAGTGCCCGGCCTCCTTGATGGACCGGACGAAGTCCAGCGTCTTCTGCGTCTCGGACAGCGACAGGCCCATCGTCGGCTCGTCCAGCAGGACCAGCCGGGCGTGAAAGTGCAGCGCCCGGGTAATCGCCACGCCCTGCTTCTCGCCTCCGGACATCGTCTGTACGACGTTGTCCGGGTGGACCGCGCCGGAGGTGAATCCCATGTGCCCTTTCATGAGGGCTGCCGCTTCGCGACGCATCCGGCGGGTGTCGAGCAGGCCGAACCGGTTGACCGGCTCCCGGCCCATGAACATGTTCCGCCACACCGACTGCAGATCGGCCAGCGCGCGTTCCTGGTACACCGTCTCGATTCCCAGCGATCGAGCCTTGGCCACGGACCAGCCCCGCACCGGCTCATCGTCGAACCGGACCTCACCACCGGGATCTGGCTGGTGATATCCCATCATCATCTTGACCATGGTCGATTTGCCGGATCCGTTGTCGCCGAGCAAGCCGACGATCTCGCCCTGCCGCACGTGAAAGTTCACGTCGCGCAGTGCCTGGACCTCGCCGAACGTCTTCGAGACGTTGTGCAGCTCCATCACCACCGGCGCGGTCTCGTCCATTCAGCACCTCCCGTCCTGCGCGCTATCGGATGTCCTGCATCGCCAGATCTTCGATGGCATCGACGTTGTCCGCGTCGATGAACGAGCCCGCCGTATCGACGAACAGGCCGGAGAATCCGTATGTCTGGGTCAGGCAGATCTGCAGGATCGGCAGGTAGCCCTGCAGGAAGGGCTGCTGGTCGATCAGCAGGTCGAGATAGCCGCTCTGGATCGCATCGACCGAGGCCGGGTTCAGATCGAATCCGGCGAAGTACACATCGTCTTGGTCCAGATCCGCCGCTTCCATATAGGTCTGGGCCGTGGCGGTCAGGTCACCGTGGTCGGTCACCACGATGGAGATGTCCGGGTTCGACGCCATCACACCGGTGAACGTCGGCGTTCCGGCCGGCGCGTCGGCGTTGGTGGCCTGGTCGATTTCCTGGTACACGACCTCCAGCCCGGCGTCCTCGAAGCCGTCGACGACGCCCTCGGTCCGCTCGCCCCGGCCTTCCTGGGAGAGCAGCCCCCACACGAAGGCTTCGTCTCCGGACTCGGCTTCCGCACGTTCGACGGCCTCTTCGGCGAGGCGCCGGCCCGCGTCGTAGTTTGACGCGCCGACGTATCCGGTGCCCTGCGGCCCGTACTCCTCCTGGGACTCGGGCAATTCGACATTGACGACCGTGACCTGGATGCCCTGCTCGTAGGCCTCGTCGATGAGCGGCCCCATGGCCTCCTCGCCCGGGTGGCCCATGACCGCCATACCGTCGGGGTCCAGGGCCATGGCCTCCCGGAACTGCTGGACCATCTGCTCCTCGCTCCATTCGGAGAAGAAGTAGGTCACGTCCGCCCCCAGGTCCTCGGCGGCAGCCATGTAGCCGTTGTGGACGTTGTTGGTGAACGGCGTGCCCTGGCCCCCTCCGGGAAACGCGGCGATGCTGACGTCGGAGCACCAGCCCTGACCCATCGGTGGGCCGTCGCCGTCCTCACCGTCCTGGTCGGCCGCGTCCTCACCGTCCTCACCGTCCTGGTCGGCCGCGGCTTCACCATCCCCGTCTGGGGTGTCGTCGGTTTCGTCGGCTGGCGTACAGGCCGCCACCAGCGCGATCACCGCGGAGACGGCCAGCCCGGATCGCACACCACGGCGTGCCCCCGGTCGCCGTCCGGCCTGCATTCGTATCGTCATCATCGGCTCCTTTCACGGACCAGCGGTTATCCCCGCCGCCGGCGTCAGCGCCCGCGTTTGCGGGGCGAGAACTGGTAGATCGTGGTGGTCTCGTAGACCTCGCCGGGCCTGAGGACGGTCGAGGGGAACTCGTCCTGGTTGGGCGAGTCGGGGAAGTGTTGCGTCTCCAGCGCCAGGCCGTCGCCCTGCCGGTAGCTCTTGCCGCCGGTGCCGACCAGCGTGCCGTCCAGGAAGTTCCCCGAGTAGAACTGAATGCCGGGTTCGGTGGTGTGGACCGACAGGGTCCGCCCGCTTCGCGGGTCGTGCAGCCGTGCCGCCAGCTCCAGGCCGTCGCCGTTCCGGTCGAGCACGAAGTTGTGGTCGTAGCCGAGCCCGTATCGCAGCTGTTGATGATCGTCCCGGATCCGGTCACCGATGGCCGTGGGGGTGCGGAAATCCAGCGGGGTGCCGGCCACCGGCGCGATCTCCCCGGTGGGGATCAGCGTCTCGCTGACGGGCGTGTAGTGGCTGGCGTTCAGCTTCAGCCGGTGCCCCTCGATGCTGCCGCTGCCCTCGCCCGCCAGGTTGAAGTAGGCGTGATTGGTCAGGTTGGCCACGGTCGGTGCGTCGGTCGTCGCGTGGTAGTCGATCTGGATCTCGTTCTGGTTGGTCAGCGTGTAGGTGACCGTCGTGTCGAGCTCGCCGGGGTAGCCTTCTTCGCCGTGCGGGCTCGTATACGACAGCGCGATACCTGCGCGATCGCGTTCTTCGAACGTGTCAGTCGGCTCCCAGATCCGCTTGTCGAAGCCCACCTCGCCTCCGTGCAGGTGGTTCGGCGGGTCGTTGACGGCAAGCTCGTACTCGACGCCGTCCAGCGTGAACGTCCCATCCGCGATCCGGTTCGCGTAGCGACCGGTGATGGCACCGAAGTAGGGATCGTTGTTCTCGACGTAGTCGTCGAGATTGTCGAACCCCAGGGTCACGTTGTCGAGGTTGCCCCAGCGATCCGGGACGTTGATCGATTGCAGGATCCCGCCGTAGGTCAGGACCGTGACCTCCATGCCGAGGGAATTGGTCAGCGTGTAGATCTCGACCTCGGTACCGTCCTCCAGGGTTCCGAATACGTCGCGCTCTATCGTTGGTGCGGGCGGTTTGCCCCATCCGTGCCCACGGTCGTGGCCGTGCTCGCCGGGCTGTTCTGCTCCGGATGACGGTGCGGCGATCAATCCCGCGGCCACCACCATGGCAGCGGCCGCTCCCGTGCGAATCGCGGCGCCCGTGCGGCTCGCGATCCGGTCCCCCGTGCCTCCTTTGCGATCCTCGAACATGTCCACCGCTCCTCTCCATCGACGGTGTGCGGCCGTGGCGTTCGATATGTCGGCAATGTGTTAGCGCTAACATACGCGCTTCGAAGGGCGCGATAAAGAGTCCTGTCGCGGAGGTTACGAAATCCTGATACCGCGTACGGGCGAGGCCGGGCGAGAGGTCACCCCGGATGGTTGGTCACCAGGTGTAGACATCGGAGAAGCTCTCCCCGCCGTCGTCGGAGACGACGATCGACCGCTGGAGAGCGACATAAATCGAGCCATCCGGGGCAACGGTCATCGCTTGCGGACGCTCACCGAGGTCGGCGCGTTCCTCCCACGAATCGCCGCCGTCGGCGCTGTGATGCACCACGCCTTGGGGTCCGACACCGTACAGTTCGTCCGGACGTGGCCAGTCGATCAGCAGCAGAACGTGCGCGCCGTCAGCGACGAGTTCGAAGCTCTGGCCCGCATCCGTGCTGCGACGTGGCCCGTCCTCCGTCGTGACGAGCACGGTGTCGGGCTCGTCGGGGCTGATCGTCAAGTCCGCCATCGGAACCTGCCCGAGTGAATCCCAGTTCTCCCCGTCGTCACTCCTCATGAGCTGTGCGGTGCCGCTGTCGAAACCGAAGATGACGTCATGCTTGGCATCGAGAGCGTGGAAGTCGACCTCGCCGGACAGGGACAGCGTCTCCCACGTCTGCCCGTTGTCGGTGCTTTCGAGCAGGCCGAGGTTCGCAGGCAGATCATCCCGGCTGTTGGGATGCCCGCTGGCCAGGAACGTGGTGTCGTCGACCATGGTGAAACCCATGAAATCGTGATCGTCCTCGCTGCTCCTGGTGAGCTCGCCGTCCGCCCAGGTGAACAGCCCATGGTGGGTGGCGATGTAGAGCGTGTCGCCGTCGACACCGAGCCCGTGGACGTGGCCGAAGTCGTCGCCTCCATGGTCGTCGGCGTGATCATCGTCGTGCGCGTGCTCGCCGTCGTCGTCGTGCGTGTGCTCGTCGGCATCGCCGCCGGTCTCGCCGCTCGTATCGGCCATGTCGGTGTCGCCGGTGTCGTTGGTGTCGTCGGCACAGGACACGAGGGCCACGCCGGCGATAGCGCAGCCGGACAGAGCGGCGACGATCCGGGTCGGAAGAGCACGGGAGTACAAGCGCATGGGAATGCCTTTCGGGCGTCCGTCAAGTTCGACGGCTGTCGTGACGGGGCGCGCCGAGCTCCGTACCCTACGGCATTCGCCGCCCCAGATAGTCGAAAGATACCCCGATCCAGGGGCGGTTTTCGCATCCTTGGGTATCGAACGGCAGCGGGCAAGTCCGTGGCCAGCCATAGCGGCACCACGGAGTCATCTGAGGTGAGCGACCGCCAGTTTGGCTGCCTGAGCGATCGCGGTCTCGGCGGCGGGGAGGATCAGGCGTGCACGGGTGGACGTCGTGAACACGGCAACGGCGTAGGCCTCGCCGTTCGGGTATTCAACGACACCGGCTTCATGTCGCAAGCCGACAAAGGTCCCGGTCTTGCCTGCGACGATGACGTCGTCGAACGGGAAGCCGGCGGATATCCGCTGCGTCCAGACTTGCTGGGCCATGATCGTGCGGAGGAACTCGCACTGCTCCGGAGATGCGGCACGATCGGTCCACAGGGAGCTCAGCAAGCGGGTCATGTCGCGACACGTGCCGATGCTGTTGTGCGGATTGGCAGGATCGAACGTGGCGAGGTCGGCCAGCGAGTCCAGGTCTCGCACGTGGGTGATCGCGTCTGCCAGAGAGGTGCTGCCGCAGTCGTCGACGAGGGACGCGTAGAGATCCCGGATGCCTCCGGTGATGCGGGTGGAGGCCAGGCCCAGATCATCGAGCACATCAGCCAGCCGTGTGATACCGACGACGTCCAGCAGAGCGTCGGCGGCGGCATTGTCGCTGACGGCCATCATCGACCGAACGGCGTCTCGCCACGTGACCGTGACCGGGTCGGTCATGGCTGCAAAGCCGGTGGCGCCGTGCGTGCGAGTCTCCGGGTCGAGCATGACGGTGGCGCGCGGATCGAGCCGCCCGGCATCGACCATGCGCGCATACGCGACGGCGAGCGGGAGCTTGTAGACAGAGGCGAGCACGGCGGGTTCGTCGGAGAGCACACCGATCTCCCCGTGGTCGTGCAAGGCGATCGCGTGTACCGATCCGAGTATGCCCGCGTCGTCGAAACAGCGCTGTATCCTGTCGGCCGTGGTCCCGGTCATCGCGGCTTCCTGCCGTCCACGACGTGCTGCGCGTCGCGGTGTGCTGGGAGTTCGGAGGCGGCACGGGGCTGATGTATGTCGGCTGAGCGAACGTGACCGTTGTGGCTGGTCAACGCCGCTGCAATGGCTGCTGGCAACGCCTCGGCCGGTGGGCTGAGCGCGTCGAGCCAGGCCAGGCGAACGGCCATGGCCAGCACGTCACCCTCGATGGGGACGACATCGACTCCGCCGTACCGGCCGGGTTGCTCCGTCGTCAGGCCGACGTAGCCGCCCGAGGCCACGAGGCCCCACGCTGCCCGTTCATCGGTGACCTCGCGTACGTTTTCCGGCAGGAACCCGTGCCGCTCGCAGGTAGCGACGAGGTCGTCATGTGCCGCGGGAGCATGTTCTCGGGGTGGCGCGAGCAGGCCGCTCCCGCCGAGGTCACGGAGCCGAACGGGTACGGATCCTGCGACGGGGTGGTCACCGGGGACGACGGCGTTGAGCGGCAGGTCTATTCGGGCGCCGAAATGCAAGGTGCGCGCTACGACGGGTTCGCGTAGCAGGCCCAGGTCGGCGGTGCCGTCGGCGAGCTCCGCGACCTGTACCGGGCTGGCCTGTTCGGTGACGTCGACGTCGGCCTCCGGTGCGGCACGGTGACACGCGGCGACGAGGGCCGCATAGTGGCCCGCGCCCATGCCTGGCGTCACCCGGATGACGACGCGTGTGCGCACCGACGTGTCCTGGCGACGCGCTAGCAACCGGAGCTGTTCGACCTCGTCGAGCACGCGATGTGCCGCAGGCAGGAGTGCCTGGCCGGCATCGGTGACCGTGACCGATTGGCTGTCCCGCTCGAAGAGGCGGACTCCCAGTTCTGATTCGAGTCGTCGGAGCCCTTGGGACAGCGGTGGCTGGCGGATGCCGAGACGTTGTGCGGCAAGCCCGAAGTGCCGTTCGTGAGCGATCGCGATGAAGTACTCGAGGTGTCGAACGAGGTCCACAGCCAGTAACGATATCCAAATTGTCAGCGAGCGGCACTGATATCCGTATTGGACCGGCGAGTGCGGACATGGTTGGGTCGTGGACGTGAATCAGCGTGGAAGAGAAGTGGGCCGCCGTCGGTTCGTCCAGATGGCGGGAGTCGTGTCCCTGGCGCTCGCCGTCGCGGCATGCAGTGACGAGACGCCCGAACCGGATCCAGTGGCGGAGTCGCTGGCACGCACGCTGGAAACCGGTGCGGCCGATGTCACGTTCACGAACGCGGCTCCGGACGACGTCGAATCCGAGCTGGAGGAGGTCGTCGGCAACATGGGGGAGGTGCCGCGCTCGGTCGAGGTCACCGATCTCGAACCGGTGGAGGACGAGAACGCGTACACCGCCACGTTCGACGTCGAGTGGTCGCTGGACGGCGCGACGGAGAACGCCGGCGATTCCGAGGACGCCGAGGATTCTGGCGACATTGACGATTCTGGCGACGCCGCGGACGGCGAGAACGCGGGGGATGCCGCCGACGATCCCGATGGCTCCGACGATGCCGGAGGCGACCTCCGGTGGTCCTACACGAGCACGGCACGGCTGTCGCTCGTGGAGGATGGCGAGAACGGCGCCGGGGCATGGCAGGTCGAGTGGACTCCTGCCGTCGTCCATCCCGATCTTGAATCGGGCGATCGTCTCAGGATGGACCGCGAACAGGCGGAACGAGCCGACATCATCGGAGCCGACGGCGAGCCGCTGGTGACCGAGCGCGATGTCTATCGCATTGGCGTCGACAAGACACGGTTCGACGACGACGCCACCGAGGACGAGATGGTGAGCGTGGCACGGGAGCTGGCCGAACTCGTCGGCGTCGACGGCGAGAGGCTGGCAGAGCGTGTGCGAGCCACCGGCGAGCGCGCGTTCGTCGAGGCGATCACGTTTCGCGAGGACGACGCGGCCCCGGTGCTCGACGAAATCGATGCGATCGACGGCGCGGTGGCGCTGCCCGACATGCAACCGCTCGCTCCCACTCGCGAGTTCGCACGCCCGCTCCTGGGAACCGTGGGGAAAGCCACAGCGGAGATCATCGAAGAATCGAACGGGAACATCCAGACCGGTGATGTCGTCGGGCTCTCCGGACTGCAACAGGCCTACGACGAGCAACTGCGCGGTACGCCCGGGGTGAGCGTCGAGATCGTTTCCGAGGACGACGATGCCGAACCCTCCGTCGTGTTCGAGCAGGAACCCGAGCCGGGGGAGCCGCTGGCGATCACGCTGGATGCCGGGTTGCAACAGCGTGCCGAGTCGGTCCTCGCGGACGTGGGGCCGCCGAGCGCCATCGTCGCGGTCGAGCCGTCGACCAGCAGAATCCTGGCCGCGGCGAGTGGTCCCGGAGGCGAGGGGTACTCGACGGCCACGGCCGGTCAGTACGCGCCGGGATCGACGTTCAAGATGGTGACCGCGTTGGCACTGCTGCGCGCCGGCTTGGATGGGGAGAGCACGGTGGTGTGCCCGTCGACACTGACCGTCGACGGGCGCGAGTTCGGGAACTACAGCGGCTACCCGGACAGCGCGTTGGGAGATATCTCGCTGGAGACCGCGATTGCCGAATCGTGCAACACGGCCCTGATGGGCGAGCGTGATCAGGTGTCGCAGGAAGACTTGGTGGACGCTGGCGCCGCCCTGGGATTCGGGTTGGAACACCAGTCGCACATCGGGGCATTCGGCGGCTCGATGCCCCGTGAGGCGGAGGGCACGTCGCACGCGGCGTCGATGATCGGCCAGGGAGAGGTTCTCGCATCGCCGCTGGCCATGGCCGGGGTGGCCGCGTCCGTTGTTGCCGGGGAGGCAATCGTGCCGCACCTGCTGGATGACGACACGAGCGCGGACGCCGATTCCGAGGAGTTGGCGGCCCCGTCGGAGCCACTCTCCGGGGGCGAAGCAGCGCAGCTGCAGAAGATGATGTACGCCGCTGTGGAGTACGGGAGTGCCTCGTTCCTGCAAGACGTGCCCGGCGAGCCGGTGGGCGCCAAGACAGGGACCGCAGAGTACGGGAGCGGCGACGAAGCCGGAACCCACGGGTGGATGATCGCCTTCCAGGGCGATCTCGCCGTCGCCGTCTTCGTCGAAGAGGGCGAATCGGGCGCGCGGGCGGCGGGACCGCCACTGGAAGACTTCCTGTCGGGACGCTGAGGACCGTGGCGCTCGTCGCGCCCGTCCGGCTGGTCGGCTGGCTGGCCCGTCGTCTTAGCTGGTCGGCTGCCCGATCGCGCCGAGCAGGTCGGCGAACCAGGACGTGGACGGATCGAACTGCTTTCCGCCCTTCACCCGGTCGAGCTCGATGGCACGCAGCTGGCCGCCACGCTCCTCGTCGTGCCCGATCAGCCCACCCTCGCGGCGCAGGGCACTCTCCACGGCGAAGTCGGTGCAGCTCTTGATCAAGCGGAGGTCGTCGCCGTTCGCGGCTGCGGACCGGCTGAAGTAGCCGCTCTTCTGGACGTTGACCTTTTCCGCGCCCACCAGGTCGGCGAACTGCTTGGCGAACCACTGGCCCGGGTTGACCTTGTCGAGCTGCACGTGGCCGAACGGGTCGCGCGGGACCTCTTCACCCCGGGACTCCATCTCGGTCACGATCGACTCGACGCCGGCCCCTTCGGACAGGAAGATGTTGACACAGCCCGTCTGGTCCATGACCTGGCGAAGCCGGCCCGCTTCGGTCTCGATGTCCAGCCCGAGCTCGGGCAGGTACACGCCGTGGATGTCCCAGCGGCGCGGGTCTAGTCCGATCTCGGGTGCCCACTCCTGCGTGGCGAGCCAGCTCCGGTAGGCGCGGGCAGTGGCCGCGGTCAGCCAGCCACAGTTTCGCCCCATGACCTCGTGGATCATGAGCATCCGCGGGTTGGACGAGTGCTCGGCGATCACGTTGCGAGCAAACCGGGCTCCCTGTTCGGCCGCCGTCCACGCACCGAGGCTCTGCCGTACCGGGACGATGTCGTTGTCGACCGTCTTCGGCAGGCCAACGACGGTGAGCTCGTGGCCGTGTTTCCTGAGGTAGGTGGCGAGTTCGGCCGCGGTGGTGCTGGTGTCGTCGCCGCCGATGGTGTGCAGCACATCCACGCCGTCGTTGGCGAGCTGATCTGCGGCGACCTCGAGCGGGTCCTGGCCCTCCTTCACGAAGCCGCGCTTGATCGCGTCGTCAACGTTGGTCAGCTTGACGCGGCTGTTGCCGATCGGGCTGCCGCCGAAACGATGTAGCCGGTGTGCCGTGGCACGGATGTCGGGTGTCGCTTTGACCGAGCGGCCCGTGAGGAGCCCGGCATAGCCGTCCAGGTAACCGATGATCTCCACGTCGGGCGCCACTTCGGTATACCGCTCGATGAGGCCCCCGACGGCCGAGGACAAGCACGGTGCCAGCCCTCCGGCGGTGAGCATTGCGACCTTTCGAATCGGCTGTTCAGGCATGACATTGACCTTTCCGCACGCTCAATTTCCTCGACGACGGCCGGCACCTCGTCGTGCTGCGGTCCGAACGGACACACTACAGTCAATCCTAGGTACGGTGGGATGCGGTTGGCCGACGGGAACGGCTTTCGTGACGCGGCGACGAGTCCGGAGAGTGGGATGTCTTCGTGAGATCACGAAGGATCGCTTACGCTAGCTCCGTGACGTCGCATGCTGATCATGAGCTCCTTACCGAGCTGAGGTCGGCGCTCGCCGAGCTGCCTGCGGCTCAGCAACCCGAGTGGGGAGATGCGAGCCGGCTGGCCGACGCGGTCGCCGAGTTGCGGGCGATGCCCCCGCTGGTGTTCGCCGGTGAATGTGATCTGTTGAAGCAACGCCTCGCCGCCGTTTCCCGGGGCGAGGCGTTTCTCTTGCAAGGCGGTGACTGCGCCGAGACGTTCGACGGCATCACCGCGGACAACGTACGTGCCAAGCTCAAGACGTTGCTGCAGATGGCGGTCGTGTTGACCTACGCCGCGAGCATGCCCGTGGTGAAGGTGGGCCGGCTCGCCGGGCAGTACGCCAAGCCCCGGTCAAAGCCGAGCGAGACTCGTGACGGTGAGACGCTGCCCGCGTTCCGTGGCGACATCGTTAACGGTGTCGAGTTCACCGAGCAGGCACGAACGCCGGATCCCGCGCGGATGGTGCGGGCGTACAACGCGTCGGCGGCGGCCCTGAACCTCACCCGGGCGTTCGTCGGTGGCGGGTTTGCCGACCTGCACCAGGTGCACGCGTGGAACACCGATTTCGTGCGGACCTCGCCGGCAGGCCAGCGCTACGAGCGCATCGCGGGCCGGATCGACCAGGCACTGCGCTTCATGCGGGCCATTGACGTCGACTCCGAGAACGTGCGCAAGGTCGAGCTGTACTCCAGCCACGAGGCGCTGCTGCTCGACTACGAGACGGCACTCACGCGTGTGGATTCGCGTACCGGCGCGCCCTACGACGTCTCGGGGCACTTCCTGTGGGTGGGCGAGCGCACCCGCCAGCTCGACGGTGCGCACATCGAGTTCGCGTCCCGGATCCGCAACCCGATCGGGGTGAAGGTGGGACCGAAGACCACCTCCGACGATCTGATCGCCCTGGCGGAGAAGCTCGATCCGGAGCGCGAGCCCGGCCGCCTGACATTCGTCACCCGGATGGGCGCGGAGAAGATCCGTGACGGGCTGCCACCGTTGATCGAAAAGGCGATGGCGAGCGGGTTGGTGGCCTCGTGGGTGTGCGACCCGATGCACGGCAACACGTACGAGGCTCCCAGCGGCCACAAGACGCGTCGCTTCGACGACGTGATGGACGAGGTGCGCGGCTTCTTCGAGGTGCACCGATCGCTGGGTAGCCATCCCGGAGGGCTGCACGTCGAGTTGACCGGCGACGATGTCACCGAATGCGTCGGCGGGGGAGACCCGATCGCAGAAGACGGCCTGTCGAGGCGGTACGAGACGGTCTGCGACCCGCGCCTGAACCGGACACAGTCGCTGGAACTGGCCTTCCTGGTCGCCGAGCTCCTCGAAACCACCCACTGACCGGGGCGCGGGCGGCTGACGCCCGGATGCCGGCGCGACATTAGAGTGGTGAGCCATGACCTCGGGCTCGATCGACCTTCGCAGTGACACGGTGACACGGCCGGCTCCCGGGATGGTGGCCGCCATGTCCGCGGCGGATGTGGGCGACGACGTCTATGGCGAAGATCCGGCGGCCAATGCCCTCGAAGAGCGGGTCGCCGGGCTGCTGGGACACGAGGCGGGCCTGTTCACGGTGACCGGATCGCTGGCCAACGTGCTCGGTGTCCGCGCATGGGTGGCTCCCGGGCAGGAGCTCCTCTGCGAGGCGCGGGCGCACGTCGTGCGTGCGGAACTCGGGGCGCACGCCGCGCTGCATGGCGTCACCACGCGCACCTGGTCGCATCCGCGCGGCCGGGCTGACCGCGAAGCGATCCGCGAGCTGATGTCGCCGGGTGCGGGCCCGTATCTGGTCTCGACGGCGGCCATCGGTGTGGAGAACACGCACAACTTCGCGGGCGGTACCGTTCACCCGGTTGCCGACATGGCGGCGCTGCGTGACCTGGTCCAGGGGACCGGTATCCGGCTGCACCTCGATGGCGCCCGGTTGTGGAACGCGCAGGTCGCCACGGGAGTGTCAGCTCGCGAGTATGCCGAGCATTTCGACACCGTCTCGGTGTGCCTGTCGAAGGGCCTGGGCGCGCCGATCGGTTCGGTGCTGGTCGGGCCGGCGGATGTCATTGCCGAGGCCAGGCAGTGGCGCAAGCGGCTTGGTGGCGGATGGCGGCAGGCTGGCGTCCTGGCGGCGGCAGGATGGTACGCGCTCGACCATCGCGTGGACCGGCTCGCCGACGACCACACCAACGCCCGGCTCATCGCCGACCTGATCCACGAGGCCGCCGGCAGCGTGGTGGATCCGGAGAGCGTCGAGACGAACATCGTGCTGCTGCACGTGGGGCGGCAAGCCGAGCGATTCGTGGCGCGGGCGCGGGCGCAGGGCGTCCTCGTGGCGTCGGTGGCGCCCGGCGTGGTGCGGCTCATCACGCACCTGGACGTCTCGGCCGCTGACGCCCGGAAGGCCGGGGAGACGCTGGCGGCCGTAGCGCGAGACGCCGGCGCCTGATTCCCCGTTCCTGCGGGGTGATGAGCCCGGGCGCCGGTCGACGGGCGCTTGGGAAGCTGGTCGCTGGTCGCCGGGTAGCTGGCCTCACTTCGATACTCAGACGTGCGTTTATCGGGCCGAGGCGGCTGATAAGCGCACGTCTGAGTATCGAAGTGAGGCTATGGGCCGGACTCAGCGGCTGTTGATCGGGCATCATCGATGCACATCTTGTGATTCGAGACGATTTGTCTCTTACCTTGACACAGCCCGGCGTTGGTGACGATAGTAAAATCCTACTGAATCGATAGGAATAGTGGGAAGGTCGCCGCCGAGATGCAGGTGCTCGTCATGCTGGGCCTGATCGGCTTCGGGGCGCAGATGATCGACGGCAGCCTCGGGATGGGTTTCGGCGCGACCTCGGCCACCATGCTGCTGGCCATCGGTACCAGCCCGGCCCTGGCGTCCGCGACGGTGCATCTGACCCAGGTGGGAACGACGCTGGCCTCGGGACTGTCACATTGGCGTTTCGGCAATGTCGACTGGCAGGTGGTGCGCCGGATCGCCGTGCCGGGTGGCATCGGCGCGTTCGCCGGAGCGACGTTCCTGTCGAGCTTGTCCACCACCGCCGCCACCCCGCTCGTGGCGGGTGTGCTGCTGGTGCTCGGTACCTACATCCTGCTGCGGTTCACCACCGCGGGTGTGCCCCAGGGCAAGTTGGGCCAGCCACTGAAGAAACGGGTGCTGGCACCACTGGGCGTGGTGGCCGGGTTCGTCAACGCCACGGCCGGTGGCGGCTGGGGGCCGATCAACACGTCGTCGTTGCTGGCCAGCGGCCGGCTCGAGCCTCGACGCGTCGTCGGATCGGTGGGAACGAGCGAGTTCATGGTCGCCGTCGGCGCGAGCACGGGGTTCGTCTTCGGGCTCGGCCTGGGCGGGATCCAGCTGAGCTGGGTGGCGATGATGCTCGCCGGCGGCATCGTCGCGGCGCCGATCGCCGCGTGGCTGGCGCGACACGTCCCGGCCCGCGTGCTGGGCTCCGCGGTCGGCGGGTTGCTCGTGCTGCTCAACGTCCGCACGCTCGCCTCCGAGCACGCGTTCGCGTTGCCTGAGGGCGCACGTGCCGTGATCTACACCGGGGTGGTCCTGGTGTGGGCCACCGCGCTGCTGTACACGGTGCGGGCCCACCGCCAGCAGTCGCGTTCCGACGTCGCCAATCGTGTTCCCGCCCGTCCCCCTTCCCCATGATCATGAACACTAGGAGGCCTCACAGGCCGGAGAAGTGTTCATGATCATGGGGAAGGGGTGACGCCAGGAGTTTGCCGGTCCACCAGGGGCGCCATTCGCCTGATCGCGGCAGCGAGTTCCCGGATTTCCGGACCGGCGAGCGCCTGCGGGCCGTCGCACAGGGCCGACTCGGGGTCCGGATGGATGTCCACGAGCAGGCCGTCGGCGCCAGCGGCGATCGCGGCGCGGGACAGGGGGAGCACGAGATCGCGCCGTCCGCTGGCATGTGTCGGGTCAACGAGAACCGGAAGGTGCGACAGCCGCTGGACCGTCGGTACCGACGAGATGTCGAGCGTGGCCGGGGTCGCAGACTCGAAAGTACGGATGCCACGTTCACAGAGCACGATATCGAGATTTCCGCGCTGTGCGACGTATTCCGCCGCCATGAGCCACTCCTCGATGGTGGCCTGGATGCCTCGTTTCAGCAGCACCGGCTTGCGCGTCGCGCCGACGGCATTAAGCAAACCGAAGTTCTGCATGTTGCGTGCCCCGATCTGGAGCATGTCGGCGTGCTCGGCCACGAGTGCCACGTCACTGACCTCGGTGACCTCGGTGACGACGGGAAGCCCGGTGGCCGCGCCGGCTTCGGCGAGGATTCGCAACCCGGACTTGCCGAGCCCGTGGAATGCGTACGGTAACGTCTGCGGCCGGAAGGCACCGCCACGCAGCAGGGTGGCGCCGGCCGCCTTGGCCATCTCGGCGGATTCGAGAGTCTGGTCGAGTGACTCCACCGCGCACGGCCCCGCCAGCAGCGTGAAGTGATCGGGACCGATGGGGACACCCGCCCGCGTGGCGTCCCGGCCAACCACGACGGTGCTGCGCTCTGGTCCCTGATCGCGGCTGACCAGCTTGTACGGAGTGGAGATCCGGATCACGTCGGCCACCCCGGCCATGCGGCGCAGATTCAGCGATCGGAACTCGTCGACGTCGCCGAGCAAGCCGATGATCGTACGGTGCAGGCCACGGCTGACGAATGCCTCGCCACCGGCCCGGTGCACGCGCGAGATCACGTCGTCGATCTGCGCCTCGGTTGCGTCGGATGTCATGATGACGACCATGGCCAGACTCCTTCCGCCACACAGACGGTAAGGCAGCAGGTCGGCGAGATGGACTCGGCGTCCGGGTGATAAGACGATTGGTTACGGATCGGTCACTGTCTTTGTCATATCCGGCCGCTGATCGGAAAATTCGGTGCAAAATGCGGTCCGGGTCAGCATCGGGGAGCCATCCTCGCCCGGTCACCGCAGCTTTCGAAGCAGCGCGAGGTCTTCAGCATAGGCAGGCGGGCCGCCCGGCGTTTCCAGGACGACGGGGAGGCCGGCGACGGCCGGGTGGCGCAGCAGTTCGGCGAACGCCGCGCTCCCGATGTGCCCGGCGCCGATACGCTCGTGCCGGTCACGGAACGATCCGCGGACGTCTTTGGAGTCGTTCGCGTGGATAGCGGCGAGCCGGCCGGGACCGGCGACGCTGACCAACGCGTCCAGGGCTGCCGTCATGCCACCGGGCTCGGCCACGTCGTGCCCGGCCGCGAACGCGTGGCACGTGTCGAAGCAGATGCGCGCGCGTGGGTGGTGATCGAGCACGTCGAGGTAGGACGCGAGATCGTCGATGGTCGCGCAGAGTGACTGTCCTTGCCCCGCCGTCGGTTCCAGCAGGAGTGCCGGCCCGTCGTCGTCGATGCCGTCGAGCACCGGCAACAACGCCTCGCGTACCTGCTTCATGGCGGCATCACGGCTGCCCTGGGCGACGCAGGAGCCGGTGTGAACGACGACGCCGGAGGCCCCGACCTCGTGGCCCCGCCGCATGGCGTGAGCGACGCTGGCCTTGGAACGCTCGTAGGTCAGCGGGGTCGGGCTGCCCACGTTGACCAGGTAGGGCGCATGAACCAGCACCGGCATCGATCGTGCCGCGGCGCAAGCCCGGAAGGCGGCGTCGCTCGCCGGGTCACCGGGCGTCGTGGCCCACCCCCGGGGGTTGCCGAGGAACACCTGCACGCTCTCGGCGCCGAGGTCGGCGGCGCGTTCCGGAACGGTGGCCAGTTTCCCGGCCGTGGCCAGGTGGGTGCCGATCAGAGCGGGTTGCCGTGGCGTCGTGTTGATGGTTCGCACTCCCTGAGGGGCGGCTCACCTGACGTGGATGGTGACCGTGGAGCCTTGCGGGGCCATCGTGCCACCGTCCGGCTCTTGACGCTCGACGGTGGGCCGGTATAGCCAGTCGGCGCGTGGAAACACGCGATCGATTTCCACCGCGAACCCGGCTTCGGCGAGCCGGCGTTCCGCATCCTGCGGCGACTCGCCGACGACGTCGGGAACCTTGACCTTGACGATTTCGGGTCCCTTGGAGACGGTCAAGGAGATGGTGTCACCCTCGTGCACCGTGCTCCCGCCCTGGGGCTCTTGGGAGATGACGACCCCGGGCGCGACCTCGTCGTGGAACTCTTCGGAGGATTCGACCTGGAGGCCGGCGTCTTCGAGCGCAGCCGTGGCTTCGTCGAGCGAGCTTCCCGTATGGTCGTCGAGCTCGATCGGTTTCGGTCCGAGGCTCAAGGTCGCCGCGATCTCGGTGTCCGGGCGAACCTCCTCGCCCGGCTCGTAATCTTGCGAGATCACTTGTCCTTCCTCGACCTCGGCATGGTGTTCTTCGGTGAACGAGACAGCGAGGTTGCGATCTTCCAGGGCCTGTTGCGCCTGATCCTTCCGCATACCTGTGATGTCAGGAACCTCGTATCGCTCCGGACCCTGGGAGATGATCAACGTGATGGTGTCGCCACGCAGGATCTCTTCGCCGGGTGCCGGTTCGGTGTCGACCACCAGTCCCGGTTCGACGCTCTCGGAGTACGCTTCCCCGTCAGCCGAGGCGTTCAAGCCAGCTTCCTCGGCTGCGGCGATGGCTTCCTCGGGTTCCAGGTTGATCAGTGCGGGCGTGGAGGTCCACCGTCCCGCACCGAACCACCAGGCAGCGATGGTGACCGCCGCCGTCACGAGCACGACCAGCGCGAAGACGAGCGGTCCGCGCCAGCTCCGGCCCTGGCGTTGGCGCTGGCGGCGCGCGGATCTGCGTGCTTCCGGGCTGTCGGCGTCGGGGGACTCCGAATCGTGGGAGGTGTCCTCCAGCTCGTCGGGAACGGGGCTGATCACCCGGGTACGGTTGGTCTTGGGCGGCATCGGCGCCGCCTGAGCCGATGAACCGGCCTCGTCGGCGAGCGGCTGGTCATGGTAAAAGGCGGTGGCGACGTCGATGGGGCTGAGCGCATCCTCGCCGCGCTGTGCGGGCCCGTGACCGTTCACCGCTGGGTCGGCGTCGGCGTCCGGGCCGTGCCCGGGTAGCTGTTCGACGAGATCGTCGGGAGCCGCGGGAACGCTGCCACTGGCGGCGCCGGCCGCGTCGCTCCCGGGAGGGGGTGGCGGAGGGGGAGGCGTCGACGTCGGCGTGGGGCGGGAGGCGTGCCGGCCGGCCCTGGCCGGTACCGCACCCTTCGTGACGGCGGTGCGCGCGAAACGTACGGCAGCCAGGAACGTCCCGGCGTCGCTGTAGCGGCTGTCCGGGTCGCGGGCCGTTGCGGTCGCCACCAGATCGTCGACGACTGCCGGTACCGGCACGGATTCCGAGGGCGGCGGTACGTCCTCGTCGATGTGCGCCCGGACGACGACGAAGTCGGTGGCGCCGGTATGCGGTGGTGAGCCGGTCAGCAGCTCGTAGAGCATGGTGCCGGCGGCGTACACGTCCGAGCACGGCGTCGCTTGGTGGCCGAGGGCCTGCTCGGGTGAGATGTAGTTGACCGTCCCCAGCAGTAGCCCGCGGGCCGTGGTGTTGGGGCCGCGAGGGGCGCGGGCGACGCCGAAGTCGGTGACCTTGACCCGCCCGTCGTCGCTGATGAGCACGTTCTCGGGTTTGACGTCCCGATGCACGATGTCGGCCTCGTGCGCGGCGCGCAACGCCGAGAGCACGGACTCGAGGATTTCGAGGGCAAAGGCAGGCTGCAAGCGCCCCTGCTCGTTGAGCATGTCGCGCAGGGTGCGGCCCTCGACGTACTCCATGGCGAGGAACACCGCGCCCTCGTCCTCGCCCTGGTCGAAGACGCTCACGACATGGGGGTCGGTCAGCCGTGCGGTGGAACGTGCCTCGCTGATGAACCGGGCGACGAAGTCGTCGTCGGCAGCGAGCTCGGCGTGCATGACCTTGAGCGCCACCGTGCGCTCGAGACGCGTGTCGGTGGCCAGGTATACCGTGGCCATTCCGCCGCGTGCGAGCAGCGAGTCGACGCGGTACCGGCCGTCGATGAGGCGGCCTGCGGGTGCATCGGAGACGGAAATGTCCACAGCTAGGCAGTGTACGGTCGACGGCGCCGTGCCGGTGCAGCCGACACGGACATGATCACAAAAGTGAGTTTACCGGCCTATTGTGCGAATCGGGACGGCGGTCTGTGAAGTTGTATGCAACGAACCGGTTCCGGGGTCTGGCATCTGCGGGCAAAGCGAGCTAAAGTCACGCTCCGTGACTTCGGATTTGAGTAGGACGTTGCCAACGACGGCGTTCGGTGACGATGAGGGCGCGGCTGATCCACTTCTGGAGGCCGCGTTGTCGGCCTACGAGCGGGGCGAAGGTGGGCCCGCCGACGTGCTGTCCGCGCTGTCCAGCGCCCGGCTGCTCGTCCCGGTTGTAGCCGTGTCTCATGCGTCCGACGCCACTATCGTCGAGCGCGGACCATCGGGTGGGGATGAAGAGAAGACGTCACACATGGCGGCGGTGAGCACGATCGGCCGTGACGGCCGGCGTGGGCTGCTGGCCTTCACGTCGCTGGAGTCCATGTACCGGTGGGATCCCGATGCCCGGCCGGTGCCGGTCACCACCCGGGCGGCAGCGGAGGCTGCCGTGGCCGATGGTGCTGATGCGCTGGTCATCGATCTCGCCGGACCGGTGCTGTTCTCGGTGGATGCCGAGGGCCTGCGTACTCTGGCGTCGGGGTGGCGGCCCGTGGTCGCCTGGGGAAGCGACTGAAGCAGCGGGCGCGGCGAGCTCAGCGGCTGTATGGGAACGCCAGTTCACACGTGATAGCCTGGCATACTGACCGGTTCACTCGAGCAGGGCACCACAAGGTCCTGTGAGGGTGGAACGCAAGCGGAGACCCTCCCACCCGCCACGGTCATCATGGTCGTCGGGTTCCAGGTCTAGCATCAAAGCGATGCTTGTGTGGCATGCGGCGCGGCTGCTGATCGCGTCGGGTGCCACGTGCTGGAAGGCCTCCGCTGTGCGCAGTGGGGGCCGTTTTTGTGGCAATCACAGCGTAAATGGCAGTCGATCTTATACAACCCCTAGGCATCAGGAGGATGGCATCAGCGTCGAGCCCCGTATCAATGACCGGATCCGGGTACCGGAAGTCCGGCTCGTCGGCCCCAACGGTGAGCAGGTCGGCATCGTCCGTATCGAGGACGCTCTGCGTCTGGCAGCGGAGGCTGAGCTCGATCTGGTAGAGGTGGCGCCGACGGCCCGGCCTCCCGTGGCCAGGCTCATGGATTACGGCAAGCACAAGTACGAGTCCGCGATGAAGGCGCGCGAGGCTCGGAAGAATCAGTCGCATGTCCTGATCAAGGAACAGAAGCTCCGTCCCAAGATCGACAACCATGACTACGAGACCAAGAAGCGCAACGTGGAGCGCTTCCTGGCCGACGGGGACAAGGTCAAGGTCACGATCATGTTCCGGGGCCGCGAGCAGTCCCGGCCGGAGCTTGGTTTCCGGCTGCTGCAGCGGCTGGCGGAAGACGTCGACGAGCTGGGTTTCGTCGAGTCTGCACCGAAACAAGATGGCCGGAACATGGTCATGGTGTTGGGGCCGCACAAGAAGAAGTCGGATGCCAAGGCCGAGCGGCAAGCCGCCAAGGCGGAGCGGCAGGCAAAGCGCGAAGCCGACGCCGAGGCAGAGAAGGCGGAACGGGCCGCGAACCGAGCCGCCGCGGAGAAGGAGCGCGCCGAGAAGCCCGCACGCGGGCAGGCCGCCGAGAACGAGGAGTAGAGGAGAGTACGGCAATCATGCCGAAGAACAAGACGCATAGCGGTGCGAGCAAGCGGTTCCGTGTCACGGGCACCGGCAAGGTCTTGCGCCAGCGTGCCAACCGGCGCCACTACCTCGAACACAAGAGCAGCACTCTCACTCGCCGGCTCGACGGCACGGTCGAGGTGTCGAAGAACGACCGCAAGCGAGCAAGGAAGATGCTCGGCAAGTGAGCTCGGTGGCGGCCGATCGTTGCGGGCCGCATCCCGATGAGAATGACAGACGACGCCTGGCCGCCAGCCGGCCGGACTTGACAAGGAGTTTCAGTGGCACGCGTGAAGCGGGCGGTCAACGCCCAGAAGAAACGTCGGGAGGTTCTCGACCAGGCCAAGGGATATCGCGGACAACGTTCGCGGGTCTACCGGAGGGCCAAGGAACAGGTCACGCACTCGCTGGTCTACGCCTACCGCGATCGCAAGCAGCGCAAAGGTGATTTCCGCCAGCTCTGGATCACCCGGATCAATGCTGCTGCGCGGGCCGAGGGCCTGACGTACAACCGCTTCATCCAAGGGCTGCGGCTGGCAGAGGTCGAGGTGGACCGCAAGATTCTCGCCGATCTTGCCGTGAACGACCCCGCCGCATTCAAGTCGTTGATCGAGACCGCTCGGGCGGCGCTTCCGGAGGACCGCAACGCCCCGGCAGCGTGACACTCCGGGGTTCATCCGCCCCGTCAGAATGATCATGTTTGGTACGTTTTCTCGGGCCGTAACACGTCTACAGACCTGTTGCGGCCCGAGAAGACGTGTCATCGTTGCGGCCACCCATGATCATGGCCATCGGGCGGGGTGATCGTCGGTCGTGGAGTTGACGGAGCGTTCCGGGCGAATCCGTCAGGCTCGCAAGTTGACCCGCCGGGCCGGGCGCGAGAAGGCGGGGCTCTTCCTCGCCGAAGGAGCCCAGGCCGTTCGGGAGGCGGTAGCTACCGGAGCGGACCGGATACGGGACGTGATCGTCACCGCCGACGCCCGTGACCACCACGCCGACATCGTCGACGACGCGGTGCGCTCCGGGATCGAGGTGCACGTGGCCGACACGGCCGCGCTCGCATCCCTCTCCGAGACCGTCACGCCGCAGGAAATCGTGGCCGTGTGCCGCCGCGTCGTCGTGCCCCTCGACGACCTTCCAGCCGGAGCGCTGATCGCGGTTCTGGCCGACAGCCGTGACCCCGGAAACGTGGGCACGGTCATCCGCTGCGCCGACGCCGCCGGAGCCGACGCCGTGGTGCTCACCCACGGGTCCGCCGATCCCGAAGGCGGCAAGGCCGTGCGCGCCTCTGCGGGCAGCCTCTTCCACCTGCCGGTGGTAACGGGATCCCCGCTGGATGCCGTGATCGACCGCCTTCGCGGCCTGGGCATGACCGTTCTGGCCGCCGACGGCTCCGGCGAGCGCGATCTCGACGACGCTGCGGCCGCCGGCATGCTGGCCAGGAACGCCGCCTGGGTGTTCGGCAACGAGGCGTGGGGGCTGCCCGACGACGCCAGATCCCGCGCCGACCACGTGGTGCGGGTTCCGATCTACGGACGGGCCGAGAGCTTGAACCTCGCGACCGCGGCCGCCGTCTGCCTCTACGCATCCGCTCGCGCCCAGCGCCGGGCTCGATGAACCGCCGGACCTGCCCGCATTCATCCGACGACCTGGCGATCTTCCCGTGCCTTCGGGACGAAGCAGCGGCCGGCGATGTGATAGCTGAGACGTACCACGCGCCGTCGGGGTGCCGACGCCGCGAGGTGCGATCGGCAGCGTGTCTCTAGGATGGACGCGTGAAGATCGCCACGAACACCGATGTCGACCTCGACGGTCTCCTGGAATTCGTCCGGCCGCGTCACCACGCGGTGCTGATGACGTTCCGTGCGGACGGGTGGCCACAGGCATCGCCGGTCACGTGCGGCGTCGACGACGATGGCCGAATCGTGGTCTCCACCTATCCGGATCGGGCCAAGGCCGGCAACGTCCGGAAAACGCCGCGGGCCAGCGTTGTCGTCCTGTCCGACGAGTTCGGTGATGCCTGGGTGCAGCTCGATGGCCAGGCGGAGGTCCTCGACATGCCGGACGCGCTCGAGCCGTTGGTAGAGTATTACCGCAACATCGCTGGTGAGCATCCGGATTGGGACGAGTACCGGGAGGCGATGCGCCGGCAGGGCAAGTCGCTGATCCGCGTCACCCCGCAGCGCTGGGGCCCGATCGCCACGGGAGGGTTCCCGCCCCGGTTGGTCGATGGCGACGCGTCCTGATCCGCTCGCCCGACGGCCGCATCCAGCTCGGCCCGGCACGACGTCCACGCGCCAACGACGACGTGAACCGTGGCGCCGGGAATCTCCCGGGCGAACGACAGACGCGGAGTCGTAGAATCGCGGGGTTGTCACCCAGCACCGAAAACACACCCAGGTAGCGAGGAATATGTCCGCGCCGAACAGGCAGTATGATCCGGTCGCTGTCGAGCCGCTGCATCCGGACGAGGTCGCTCGTATGCGCGACGAAGCGCTCGCCGCGATCGCGGCGGCCCGGGACCTGGACGAGCTCAAGCAGGTCAAGGTCGCGCATACCGGTGATCGCTCGCCCTTGGCCCTGGCCAATCGCGAGATCGGAGCGCTGCCGCCGCAGGCCAGGAAGGAGGCCGGGCAGCGCGTCGGTGGCGCGCGTAAGGAGGTCGCCCGGGCCCTGGAGGCCCGCCAGCAGGAGCTGGAGGCCGAACGCGACGAGCGGGTTCTCGTCGAGGAAGCGGTCGACGTCACGCTGCCGTGGGACCGCGCCCCGAAGGGTGCACGGCATCCGCTGACCACCATCCAGGAGCGCATCGGCGACGTGTTCGTCGCGATGGGCTGGGAGATCGCCGAGGGCCCGGAGGCCGAGGCGGAGTGGTTGAACTTCGACGCGCTCAACATCGGGCCGGACCACCCGGCGCGCACCATGCAGGACACGTTCTTCGTCGAGTCCGAGGAGTCGGGGCTGGTGCTGCGCACGCACACGTCGCCGGTGCAGGCGCGCACCATGCTCAGCCGCCGCCCGCCCATCTACGTCATCTGTCCCGGCCGTACTTTCCGCACCGACGAGCTTGACGCCACGCACACCCCGGTGTTCAGCCAGGTGGAGGGGCTCGCCGTGGACGAGGGCCTGACGATGGCCCACCTGAAAGGCACGCTCGATCATTTCGCGTCGTCGATGTTCGGGGACGGCATCTCCACCCGCCTGCGCCCGTCGTATTTCCCGTTCACCGAGCCCAGCGCCGAGATGGACCTGCAATGTTTCGTGTGCCGTGGGGCGTCGGTGGGTGATCCGGAGCGGCCGTGCCGCACGTGTGGCTCGGAAGGCTGGATCGAGTGGGGCGGTTGCGGCATGGTGAATCCTCGCGTGCTGGTGGCGTGTGGCGTCGATCCCGAGCGCTACACCGGTTTCGCGTTCGGGATGGGCCTGGAACGCACCCTGATGTTCCGGCACGGTATCGAGGACATGCACGACATGGTCGAAGGTGACGTCCGTTTCACCACGGCATTCGGGATGGAGATCTGATGCGTACCCCCCTGTCCTGGCTGCGGGAATACGTGGACCTGCCGGCGGGGGTCGACGCCCGCGACGTCGCGGCGCGGCTGATCCGCGCCGGGCTGGAGGTCGAGACCGTCGACGAGGCGGGCGCTGACGTCACGGGCCCGCTGGTCGTGGGCCGAGTGGCCGAGTTCGTCGAGGAGACCCACAAGAACGGCAAGACCATCCGCTGGTGTTCGGTCGACGTCGGCCCCGAGCACAACGAGGATCGGCCGAGCATTCATGACGAGTCCGTGCGGACGCGGACCCGGGGCATCGTGTGCGGCGCGCGCAATTTCGGCGTCGGTGACCTCGTCGTGGTCGCGCTGCCCGGGGCCGTGCTGCCCGGTGGATTCGCGATCTCCGCACGCAAGACGTACGGCCACGTGTCGGATGGCATGATCTGCTCGGTGCGCGAGCTCGGCATCGGCGACGACCACACGGGCATCCTCGTCCTCGGCCCCGACGAGGGTGTGCCCGGCGACGACGCGGTGCCGCTGCTGCACCTGCGCGACGACGTGCTGGACATAGCCGTGACACCGGACCGTGGATACTGCCTGTCGGTCCGCGGCGTCGCCCGGGAGGTCGCCATCGCCTACGGCGTTCCGTTCCGCGATCCCGCGGACGTGGCGTTGCCGCCTGCCGACGCACCCACCAGCTATCCGGTGCGCGTCGAGGACACCGAACGGTGCCCGGTCTTCGTCGCACGCCGGGTTTCCGGTTTCGATCCGGCCGCGCCCAGCCCGCGCTGGCTGCGGCGGCGCGTGCAGCTCGCCGGGATGCGGCCGATCTCGCTGGCGGTCGATGTCACCAATTACGTCATGCTCGAATTCGGTCAGCCCATTCACGGGTACGACGGCGACCTGCTGCGCGGGCCGATCGGGGTGCGCCGCGCCGAGGTGGGGGAGAAGCTCACCACGCTCGACGACGTCGTGCGCACCCTCGACGAGGACGACCTGCTGATCACCGACGAGTCCGGGCCGATCGGCCTGGCCGGTGTCATGGGCGGCGGAACCACGGAGATCGGTCCCACCACCACGTCGATCGTCATCGAGGCGGCACACTTCGAGGCGACCGGCGTGGCCCGCACGGCCCGGCGGCACAAGTTGCCCAGCGAGGCGTCCCGGCGTTTCGAGCGCGGTGTCGATCCGGCGTTGCCAGCGGCGGCCGCCAGCCGGGTGGCGCAGCTGCTCTCCGAGCTGGGCGGGGCCACCGTCGAGCCGGGCATCACCATCGCGGGATCGGTACCGGTTCCGGCGGCCGTGGAGATCGACACTGACCTGCCGGGCCGTGTCGTCGGGGTCGACTATCCCGCCGACGAGGTCAGCCGCCTGCTCGCAGCTGTCGGGGCGGAGGTGACCACCCCCGATCCGTACCGGTTCCGCGTCGTTCCCCCCACCTGGCGGCCGGACCTGACGGATCCCTACGACCTGATCGAGGAGGTCGCCCGGCTGTACGGCTACGACGCCGTGCCGTCGACGCTCCCGGTGGCCCCACCCGGGCGCGGGGTGAGCGCCCGGCAGCGGCTGCGCCGCCGGGTGGAACGGGCGGTCGCCGCGGCCGGATTCGTCGAGGCGCCGTCATACCCGTTCGTCGGTGAGGCGGAGTTCGACGCGCTGGGCCTGGCTCCCGACGATCCGCGACGCCGGGCGTTGCGGCTGGCCAATCCGATCTCTGACGAGCAGCCGCTGCTGCGCACCACGCTCGTTCCTGGCCTGCTGGCGACGCTGCGGCGGAACGTGGGCCGCGGCGCCACCGATCTCACCGTGTACGAGTCGGGACTCGTGTTCCGGCCGGGTCCCGACGATGCGCCGGTGGCGCCCCGGTTGCCGGTGGATCGCCGCCCCACCGACGAGGAGCTCGCCGTGCTGGAGTCTGCGGTGCCGGAGCAGCCTCGCCACATCGCGGTCGCGCTGTGCGGGCGCTGGGAATCAGCCGGCTGGTGGGGCCCGGGCCGCGCGGTGTCCTGGGCCGACGCGGTCGAGGCGGCACGCGTGGTCGGGGAGGCAGCCGGTGTCCGGTTGCGGATCGAGCAGGCAGAGCAGCCGCCGTGGCATCCGGGACGCTGCGCCGCTGTCTACGCCGAGGCGACGCTGCTGGGATACGCGGGTGAACTGCACCCGCGCGTGGTCAAGGCGCTGGGGCTGCCCGAGCGCACGGCCGTCATGGAGCTGAACGTGGACGCGTTGCCGGTCTCCGACGAGCCCGTGCCGGCGCCCGACGTATCGACGTTCCCGGTGGCCACGCAGGACGTGGCGCTCGTCGTCGACGAGTCGGTGCCCGCGGCGGAGGTGGAGAGCGCGCTGCGTGCCGGTGCGGGGGAGCTGCTGGAATCGGTGCGCCTGTTCGACGTCTACAGCGGCGAGCAGATCGGGGAGGGGCGCAAGTCGCTGGCCTACGCCCTGCGTTTCCGGGCGCCGGATCGCACCCTGACCGTCGACGACACGTCGGCGGCGCGGGACGCGGCGGTTGCCGCTGCGGCCGAACGGACCGGGGCCGTGCTGCGCGGCTGATGCGCGTTCGAGGTAGCCGGGTGCGACGCCGCGAGTTCTTGATCGCCGGAGCGGCGCTGGCGTCGTTGACCGGCTGCGCGCGGGGCGCGACCGAACCGATCGCGTCGGGCCGCAAGGTCCGGGGAGGACGTCCGGGCGTTGCGGGCGGGGACGGCGCGGATTCCGGTGTACAGGAGAGCCCCGAGCCGACCGAGGAGGAGCTCCAGGCCGAGGCCGCGCGCGCCCGCGTCGATCCGGCGGGCTACCCGGACTCGGCCACCGAGTGGGGTGAGGACGTGTCCGGGGTGAAGACACGATTGGCCACGGACGAGCGGGTCGTCGCCTTGACGTTCGACGCGTGCGGGGGAGCCGGCGGTGACGGATACGACGAGGAACTCGTCGAATTCCTGATCAGCGAGGATGTCCCGGCGGCACTGTTCATCAACCGGCGCTGGATCGATGCCAACGAACGCGTCTTCGACGACCTGGCCGGAGAGCCGCTGTTCGACATTGCCAACCACGGCACCGAGCACCTGCCGCTTTCCGTCAGCGGACGGGAGGCGTACGGCGTGCGCGGAACCGCGAGCCCGGCCGAGGTCGTCGAGGAGATCCTGGTCAACCAGGAGACGATCGAGCGGCGCACCGGGCGCTGGCCGGAGTGGTTCCGGGCGGGCACCGCGCACCATGACGAGGTTGCCGTGCGTATCGCGGCAGATCTGGGGGTGCAGGTCGTGAACTACGACGTCCTCGGGGACGCCGGTGCCACGTTCGATGCCGCGCAGGTGGCGGCGGCGCTTGAGGCGGCCCGGCCGGGCTCGATCGCGCTACTGCACATGAATCATCCGGACAGTGGTACCGGGAAGGGAGTACGGGAGGCCGTGCCCCGGTTGCGGGAGCGCGGTTTCGAGTTCGCCCGGCTGAGTGATCACGAGCTCGTGTGATCGGCGGAGGGTGAGCGGCGCGATCAACGTGCCGGGCGGCTCCTCGGCCAGCGGCGCGTGATGCCGGCCGGGCAGGCGAGAGTATCCGAGATGTGTGGAGGCGAACGGGGCGATGACGGTCGCAGGGCAGCGAGTATTGATCACGGGTGCGAACCGGGGGATCGGCCGGGAGCTGGCACTCGGGTTGGCCGGGCACGGCTGGGAGATCGGCCTGCTCGGTCGCGACGAGGAGGCGCTGGAGCGCGTGGCGCGGGAGTGCCGGGAGCGGGGGAGGGCGGCGGTGTCCGCGGTGGCCGACGTCGTCGATCGGGATGCCGTTGATGCTGCCGTCGAGCGCGTCGCCACGGCACTCGGCGGGCTCGACCTTCTGGTCAACAATGCCGGGGTCATCGAGCCCGCCGAGCAGGACTTCGTCAGCGCCGACCTGGAGGAGACGTGGCGGGTGATGGAGGTCAACGTCCGGGGGCCGATGGTGGTCAGCCACGCCGCGTTGCGACGCATGCTGCCGGCCGGGGGCGGCCGGATCGTGAACATCAACAGCGGTGCCGGGCACAAGGTGATGACCGCCTACACCGGTTATGCGGTGAGCAAGGGTGCATTGATGCGGCTGACCACGCAACTCGACGCCCAGTATCGGGACCGGGGGATCTACGTCTTCGATGTCGCGCCGGGCCACGTCAAGACCGACATGACGGCACCGATGCCGATGCACGCCGGGCGCACGGACTGGACCCCGCCGCAAGCCGTCGTCGATCTCGTTGCGGGAATCGGCAGCGGGCGGCTCGACGAGCTCGCGGGGCGGTATGTACGCGCTGGCGCCGACACCGTCGAGGCGTTACTGGAACGGCGCGCCGAGATCGTCGAACGCGACGCCCGCGCGCTGCGCCTTTCGTCGTGACTAACTATGCCTCGCCCCGTACTAACTGCGCCCGGCCCCGCACTAGCTGCGCCCCGCCCCGTGATCATCGGCGTTTTTCCCACCCGTGAGAGCGCGAAACGTCGATGATCACGGGCTTCGCCCGCCGGCGTCCTCGAGCATGCGTGGACGTGCGGCGTGCAGACCCGCTATGACCATGACGACCACGGATGCCATCAGGGTGAGGATCGGTACGGTCCATGCGCCGCTCAGATCGTGCAGGATGCCGAACACGAACGGCCCGATCATCGCCATCGTGTACCCGATGCACTGGGCGAACGCCGACAACGCGGTGAGGCCGGCCAGCGTGCGCGCGCGCAACGTGATCATCATCAGCATCAGCGGGAACGTGCCGCCGCCCATGCCGATCACCACCGCCCATGCCCACGCTCCTTGCGCCGGCCAGAGCAGCAGTCCGGTGTACCCGATCAGGTAGGAGACGCCGAGCGAGACGATCAAGACGGGAATGCGGCGCTCCCGGCGTGCCAGCGGGGGGATCACCGTGGCCAGCGGTAGCCCGGCGGCCACGAACACTGCCACTGCGCTGCCTGCCACGGCGAGGTCCATGCCGGCATCCACGAGGATCTGTGACAGCCATCCGGTGACCACGTAGGCCTGCATGGACTGCATGGCGAAGAGCAACGCCATCGACCAGGCCACGCGGTTGCGAAGGAGGGTGCGTAGCCGGAGGGTGGTGGTGGGCTGGCGGCGCCTCTCGGTGCGGGTCGTGACCAGCATCCCGATCCACGGGATCAGCGCGAGTACGGTCAGCAGCGCCCAGCTGCCCATGCCGGCACGCCAGTCTCCGTCCAGGCCACGCCCGATGGGCACGGTGAGGCCCGATGCCGCGGTCGCGCCGCCCAGCATGCACGCCGTATACATCCCGGTGATCGCGGGCACGTGCCGCGGGAACAGGGTGCGGACCAGGCCGGGCAGCAGGATGTTCCCCATGGCCATCCCGGCCAGGGCGGTGACCGAGCCCGCGAAGACGATCCCGACAGCGGGCACCGATACCCGGATCAGCTGCCCCGTCACCATGGCGATCAGCGCCAGGACGAGGGTGCGCTGGACGCCGAGACGCGCGCCCACGGTGGGTGCGGCCAGGCCGAACACGACGAAACACAGGCCAGGCGTGGCGTTCAGTATTCCGGCCGCCGTCGCCGACAGGCCGAGATCCTCTCGGATGGCGGGGATGACGGCACCCAGGGAGTTCGCGGCAGGGCGCAGGTTCAAGCTCATCAGCGCGATCGCCGCGATGGCGAGAACGTGCGCGCCCCGGCCGCGCAGCGGGCCCGGAGATGTCCCGGGTGAGCCAGGGCTGCCGGCGCCGGAGGTAGCCGCGGATGTCACGCCCCGATTCTCCCCTCGGGCACGCGCTGATGGTCATCCGGTGCGAGGCGGTCGTCGACGACGAGTTGCCCGCCTGGACGACGAGTTGCCCGCCTGGACGACGAGCTGTCCGCCCGGACGACGAGTTCACGGCTCGCAGGAGTGCATGCACCGGGTGTGTCGTCTAGACCTCTTACCGGAGATGTTTGTACGGTAAAGCGTCGCTCGGTTGGCCCCGGCATCCGTCCATGCCGCCAGTGAAGCCGTCACGGACGAATGGCCGCATCACGCCGCTGGAGGGTGGATGACCTCGTCTCAAATCGTCGCTGATCCGGAGCGGGTATCTCGCAAGCAAACCGTGGCGCTGGGCTTGCTGGTGGTCGCGCTGGTCACGGCCGTGATCGTGAACGTCGTCGCCGACGAGCTCGGGTGGTGGGGCCTGCTGCCGGTCGCGGTCTACGCGGTACTCGTCGTCCTCGAACTCAACGTGGTGCTGGCCACCGGCGCGGCAGTCGTCGTCGGGATCGTGCTCACCGGGGCGGGACCGCTCGAGATCGGCACCATGATGTCGGAATCGCTGGGCTCGTTTATCGCGACCATCGGTTTGATCATCATGCTGGGCGCCGGGCTGGGACGGGTCGCCTCCGATACGGGTGCCGCGCAGACGTTGGTGCGAGTCCTGTTGCACCGCGTAGGGATCGACAGCCCGCTACGGATCCAGATCGGGATCATGCTCGCCTCGACGGTGCTGGTCGGGGCCCTCGGCACGCTGGCCGGGGCAAACGCGATTCTCGCGCCGATCGTCATCCCGGTGGCGGCTGCCGTGGCTCGCAGTCGGACATCGGTCGCGGCCATGCTGCACGCCGGGGGAGCGGCGGGACTGATCACCGGGCCGTTCACCCCGCCCGTCGTCACCATCTCCGGAGCCGCCGAGATCAGCTACACCCAGTACCTCTTCTCCGCCGGCCTGCCCATGGCCGTCGTGACATGGGTGACCGGCTTCCTGATGGCGCGCTTCATCCAGCGCCGCACTGCCGGTACGGAACAGTACTCCGAGCTGGAACTCTCCGGTCTGGACACGGCCACGGCGGAGCCCACCCGGCGGGAGAAACGGGCCGCTGGCGCGTTCATCGGCACCATCGTGGCCCTGGCCGTGGTGGGCGTCATTCTCGAGGCAGGCTTCGCCTACGCGATCATCGTCATGATCGTTACGTCGATCGTGACGGCACTGGCCGGCGGGATGCGGCCCACCGACGCGCTCACGTCCTTCTACAACGGCGCGGCCCAGCTCCTGTGGCTGTTCTTCCTGTTCTGGCTGTTCAATCCCCTCCTGGTGATGATGGAGGAGTCGGGCGCGTACGATGCCATGCTCGAAACGCTGCAGCCCACGCTCGAGTCGCTCGGTGCCTGGCCCTTCCTCATGCTCGCGCTGGTCATCGGCTGGATCGGGGTAGCGGGTGCGGCCGTCGCGCAGGTCGTTCTGATCGACGAGCTGCTCTGGCCGCTGGCAGCTCCCCTCGGTGTCACGCCGGTGGCCTGGTCGGCGGCGCTACTGGGTGGCAGCCAGATCGACTGGTTCGGGCCGTTCCCCAACGCCGACATGATCGGGCAGATGGGCTTGGCGAGGTCGTCGAACCTGCGGATGATGCTGTTCAACGGGTGGGCGATCATGGGCGCTAATCTGGTGCTCTTCGCACTCCTGTTCACGGTGCTGTAGAGGACGAACTGATGACGACGAGATGGCCGGCCCAGAACGTTGCGGCACTTCAGCGGGACATCGGCACGTTGGCGACGTCGGCCCCGGGTCGATGGGGTTTCGCGATTCGCGAGCAGGGCCGCGCGGTGGCGTCGATCAACGGCGCCACGGCGATGCCGGCGGCCAGCACCATCAAGGTGGCGTTGCTGATCATGGCACTGCAGGAGGTGGCTGCCGGGCGATGCGAGCTTGACCGTTCGCTGCCGGTTCCCGAACGGCGGGTCGGCGGGACTGGCGTCTTGAGGCTGATGCCATCGGTGGGGGCACTGCGCCTCGACGAGACCCTGGAGCTGATGATCGGCGTCAGCGACAACACCGCATCCAACATGGTGCTCGACATGCTGGGCCTCGACGACGTGACCGGCCGGATCAACGCGCTCGGCGCCCGGAACACGCGCCTCGAACGCCACATGATGGACTTCGAAGCGTCTCGCTCCGGCCGGGACAACACGACCACCGCAGACGACCAGGCGCTCCTCCTCGACCTGCTCACCGGGCCGGATCTGCTTCCGGACCACCTGCGGCAGCTCGCGCTGGACATCCTGGGGCGCCAGCAGTTCAACGATCGTATCCCGGCAGGACTCGGCCCCGACGTCGGCTGCCGGCACAAGACAGGGGAGCTGGCCGGTGTGCGGCACGACGTCGGGATCCTGGATTTCGACGGGCGTTCGGTGGCGTTCGCCGCACTGGGGTCGGAGCTTCGTGACCCGGTGTCCCAATCCACGGGCACCGGGCCGGCGGCCGACGTCATTGCCCGTGCCGCGCGGGCCGTGGTCGATGCCGCCCGCCTGTGACGGCTGTCGGTCGGGGAGACGGGGCATCCGGTGGCCGCTACGTCACCGGATACGCTGATGCCGGTCGTCCGTGTACGTGTCCCGGAGGTGTGCGAGGGTGAGTGAGTTCGAGATCGTCATCCGGGGCGGCGCCGTGCTGGACGGCACGGGATCCGAGCCGGTCGTCGCGGACATCGGCATCAGCGACGGCGTGATCCAGGCAGTTTCCGGCCCGCGTGCGGCAGACGGGACGAACCCGCCGTCGCGAGCAGAACGGCTGACCGGACACCGCGTCATCGACGCCTCGGACCGCGTCGTCGCTCCCGGGTTCATCGACCTGCACTCGCACGCCGACTTCACCCTGGAGGGCTGGCCTGCTGCCACGACGGAGCTGCACCAGGGTGTCACCACCTTGCTGACGGGCAACTGCGGCTTCTCGCCGTTCCCGGTGGGCGATGTCGAGGAGGCGAAGACGGCATCGGCGTTCCTGGCACCCGAGCTCAGCTGGAGCTGGAGGGACCACGACGGCTTCGCTGCGGCTCTCGACAAGGCCCGGCCCGCGATCAACGTCGCGGCGCAGACCGGCCATTCGTCGCTGCGGCTGGCGGCCATGGGAGGCGCGGAACGCGAGGCATCACCCGACGATCTCGCGCGCATGTCGGCGCTGCTCGCCGAGGCAGCCGGGTCCGGCGCGCACGGTTTCTCGACCGGCCTCATCTACGCGCCCGGCACGTACTCGAACGAGGAGGAGGTCAGGCAGCTGGTCGGCGTGGCTGCGGACGCCGGGCTGCTCTACTCCACGCACATCCGCAACGAGGCCGAGCACCTGCACGAGGCGATCGCCGAGGCGATCCGCGCGGCGGAGGCGACCGGTGCGCGGCTGCAGATTTCCCATCTGAAGGCGGCCGGTCCGCGCAACCACGGCGCCGTCACGGGGGCGTTGAGGTTGATCGACGACGCCGCGGCTCGTGGCGTCGACGTGGCGGCCGACGTCTACCCGTACACCGCGTCCAGCACCACGCTCACCACCCGGCTGCCGGCATGGGCGCTCGACGGCGGCCCGCCCGAGCTGCTGCGACGGTTGCGCCACTCCGGAGAACGGGAGCGGATCGCCGCCGAACTCCGGCACGAGGCCGACCAGACGCTCGGCCCGGAGAACGTGGTCATCGCCGACCTCGGAGACGGCCGCTATCGCGACGCCGTCGGCTCCAGCCTGGCCGATGTCGCCCGTCGTGAGGGTACGGACCCGGCCGAGGTCACGCTGCGGATCCTCGAGGAACACGACGCGGCGGTGGCGGTAGTCATGCACGGTATGAGCGACGATGACGTGGAGACGGTCCTACGGCACCCGCGCGTGGCCGTGGCGAGTGACGGGTGGGTGATGCGGCCCGAGGGTGCCGGCAAACCACACCCGCGGAACTTCGGCACCTTTCCGCGCGTCCTGGCACGTTACGTCCGCGAGCGTGGCGTCCTGTCGTTGCCCGAGGCGGTACGGAAGATGACGTCGTTGCCGGCGTCACGCCTGGGGTTGGACGGCCGCGGCATCATCCGTCCCGGCGCGGCCGCCGATGTCGTCGTCTTCGACCCGGACACGGTGACCGACAGGTCGACGTTCGCCGACCCGTGGCAGCTCTCCACGGGTGTCAGCACCGTTCTCGTGAATGGCCAGATCGCTCTGGAGGGCGATCCGACCGGCAGCCGCGCCGGCCGCGTCCTGTTCCGGTAGCCGCGCCGGCCGCGTCCTGCGCCGGTAGCCTGCCCGGTTCCCGCGAGTGACCCGGCCAGTCCCTGCTGAGCCCACACGCCGTGCACGCTGAATCCACGTCGATGCAGGCCGGAAAGCGCTTGCCGACGTGGAATGGGCGTGCATGGCATTCCGCCCCACGAGTTGCACGACCGGCAGCGCCCGGCCGGCAGCTGTCGCCCGGCACTCGGCACCCGGCCCCGGCAGCTGTCACCCGACCCCGACGCCGGCATCTGGCAGCCGTCAGCCAGGAGGGGCCGGGTGTCGAGCTTCGACTTCGATACCGAGACGTGCGGAAAACCCGCTATATCGGCCTGTAAGTGCACGTCTCGGCATCGAAGTCGGCTCGGCGACGAATCAGATTGCATGATGATGCAGAAGAATGCATACTCATGTGTATGGTCATGACGGTAGCGGTGGCAGGGGCCAGCGGATACGCGGGCGGTGAGCTGCTGCGCCTGTTCACCGCGCACCCGGAGTTCACGGTCGGAGCGATCACCGCGAACACCAGCGCGGGTTCCACGCTCGGCTCGCATCACCCGCATCTCGTCCAGCTCGCGGACAAGGTCATCCAGCCCACTACCCCCGAGGTCCTGGCCGGGCACGACGTCGTCGCGCTCGCGCTCCCGCATGGCGCGAGTGGCGAGATCGCCGGAGAGCTGCCGGCCGGGACGCTAGTGCTCGATTGTGGTGCCGATCATCGGCTCGCGGATCCCGTCGCCTGGAAGCAGTTCTATGGCACCGAGCACCCCGGAAGCTGGCCCTATGGCCTGCCGGAACTGATCCGTGCCGATGGCGGGAAGCAACGGCAGGCTCTCCTGAACACCCGCCGCGTTGCCGTTCCTGGCTGTAACGTCACCGCGGTGACGCTGGCCCTGGCGCCGGGTCTGGCGGCCGGAGTCGTCGAACCGGAAGACATCGTGGCGGTGCTGGCCAACGGCCCGTCCGGTGCTGGTAGGTCGTTGAAGACGCCCCTTCTGGCCAGCGAGATCATGGGTGCGGCCAGCCCGTACGGAGTGGGTGGGGGTCACCGCCACGTGCCGGAGATCGAGCAGAACCTTGCCCTGGCAGCCGGTGCACCAGTCAGCCTGTCGTTCACACCCACCCTGGTGCCGATGAGCCGGGGGATTCTGGCGACGGTCACCGCGAAGCTCACCAGTACCTTCACCGGCGAACTCGACGGCACGGCCTCCGCGGGTGTCCGGAACGCCTGGGACGATGCCTACGCCGACGAGCCGTTCGTCCATCTCCTTCCGGAAGGCCAGTGGCCGACGACGGCCGCGACGTTGGGTGCCAACACGGCACATGTTCAGGTCACGGTCGACGAGCGCGCCGGACGGTTGGTGGCGGTCGCCGCCATCGACAACCTCACCAAGGGAACGGCGGGCCAGGCCGTCCAGTGCGCGAACATCGCGTTCGGCTTGCCCGAAATGTCAGGTCTGCCGATGACAGGAGTGGCACCATGAGCGTGACGGCAGCAGCAGGCTTCCGGGCCGCGGCGGCGACGGCGGGGCTCAAGGCGAGCGGCACGCCCGACGTCGCTCTCGTGGTGAACGACGGGCCGCGCCACGACGCCGCGGCGGTCTTCACCTCGAATCGTTGCAAGGCCAATCCCGTCCTGTGGACCGAGCGCACTATCACCGACGGCCGGCTGCGCGCCGTGGTTCTCAACTCGGGTGGCGCGAACTGCTACAACGGCCCGGAAGGGTTCCAGACCACGCATTCCAGCGCCGAGCTGGTGGGCGAGCTCCTGGACGGCGGCGCGTTCGACGTCGGTGTCTGCTCCACGGGCATGATCGGTCCGTTGCTCGACCGCGAGAAGCTGGAGTCGGGTATCCGGAGTGCGCACGACGCGCTGTCCACCGGCGACGACGCGGGCACGGCAGCGGCCACGGCGATCATGACTACCGACACCCGGCCCAAACAGGCGGCGAGTGCCGGCGACGGCTGGACGGTCGGCGGTATGGCCAAGGGAGCCGGGATGCTGGCACCGGGCCTGGCGACGATGCTGGTGGTGATCACGACCGATGCGGTCGTCGACGCACCGGTGCTGGACGCGGCCCTACGGGAAGCTACCCGGACGACTTTCGATCGGCTGGACACCGACGGGTGCATGTCCACCAACGACACCGTGATCCTCATGGCCAGCGGCGCGTCGGGCGTCGAGGCGAATCACGATGCCCTCGCGGCATCGGTGACTGCCGTGTGCGCGGACCTGACGGCGCAGTTGTGGACCGACGCCGAGGGCGCGCACCACGACATCGAGATCGTCGTCACGGGCGCGGCCAGCGACGACGATGCGGTGACCGCGGGCCGCGCGGTGGCACGCAGCAACCTGTTCAAGGCGGCGGTGTTCGGCAAGGACCCCAACTGGGGCCGGGTGCTCGCGGCTGTGGGAACCACGGATGCGGTGTTCGATCCGCACGACATCACCGTGACGATGAACGGCGTGATGGTGTGCCGGGCCGGCGGTACCGAGGCGGGCGATCCGGTGGACGACGTCGACATGTCCGGGCGGCACCTGCGTGTAGGGGTCGATCTCGGTGCAGGAGAGGCGTCCGCGACGATCCTCACCAGCGACCTCACGCACGAGTACGTGCACGAGAACTCCGCGTACTCGACATGAGTGCGGTGGACATGAGCGACAGCAATCCCCAACGGGAAGGACGGCACGTGACGGGGCAACAGGACGCCCTGACGAAGGCCGGCGTGCTGATCGAGGCGTTGCCATGGATGAAGCGGTTCCACGGCAACGTCGTCGTGATCAAGTACGGCGGCAACGCCATGACCGACGACAAGCTCAAACGGGCCTTCGCCGACGACATCGTCTTCCTCCGCATGGCCGGCATCAAACCCGTCGTCGTTCATGGTGGTGGTCCGCAGATCTCGGAGATGCTGACCCGGCTCGACATCACCAGCGAGTTCCGGGGCGGGCTGCGCGTCACCACGCCTGAAGCCATGGACGTGGTGCGCATGGTTCTGGTGGGGCATGTCGGGCGGGAACTCGTCGGCATGTTGAACGCGCACGGGCCGTTCGCCGTCGGCCTGTCGGGTGAGGACGCCGGCCTGTTTACGGCCGAGCGCCAGTCGGCGCTGGTGGATGGCGAGGAGGTCGACATCGGGCTCGTCGGGGATGTCGCCGAGGTCAGCCCGGATGCCGTGCAGGACCTGATCGCGGCCGGCCGGATCCCGGTGGTGTCTTCAGTGGCGCCGGATACGGACGGCGTGGTGCACAACGTCAACGCGGACACGGCAGCGGCGGCGCTCGCCGTAGCGCTCGGTGCGGAGAAGCTGGTGGTGCTCACCGACGTCGAGGGCGTGTACCGGGATTGGCCGGAGAGTACGGACATCATCACCGAGCTGACCGGGAACGAGCTCGCCGAACTCCTGCCGGATCTCGATTCGGGCATGGTGCCCAAGATGCGGGCCTGCCTGCGGGCGGTCGAGGGTGGCGTGCCCGAGGCGACAGTGATCGATGGGCGGGTGCCGAATTCGCTGCTGCTGGAAGTGTTCACCGATGAGGGAGTAGGAACGATGGTGGTGCCGTCATGAGCACGTCTACCGAGCTGGCCGAGGTTCCGGGGCTGTCTGGTGACCGCCCGGTCACGGGCGGCGATGCCTGGATGCAGCGATATGGCCAGGCGCTGATGAACACCTTCGGCAGCCCGCAACGCGTGCTGGTGCGGGGAGAGGGCTGCTACGTGTGGGACGCCGACGGCCGGCGCTACCTGGACATGCTCGGTGGGCTCGCGGTGAACGCGCTGGGCCATGCGCACCCGCTGCTGGTGTCCACGGTCACCGCGCAGCTGGCCACCCTCGGTCACGTCTCCAACTTCTTCGCCTCGGCGCCGCAGGTCACGCTGGCCGAACGGTTGCTGTACCTGCTCGGGGTGCCGGGCAAGGTGTTCTTCACCAATTCCGGTACGGAGGCCAACGAGGCGGCATTCAAGCTCGCCCGCAAAACCGGGCGGGCCAAGATGGTGGCCGCGGACGGCGGGTTTCACGGCCGCACCATGGGTGCGCTGGCGCTGACTGGCAAGCCGGCGATCCGCGATCCGTTCGAGCCGTTGCCGCAGGGCGTGGAACACGTGCCGTTCGGTGACGTGGAGGCGCTGCGTACCGCCGTCGACGACGACACGGCCGCCGTCGTTCTGGAGCCGATTCTCGGTGAAGCCGGCATCGTTCCCGCCCCACCTGGGTATCTCGCGGCTGCCCGCGAGATCACCGAACAGCATGGCGCCTTGCTGATCATCGACGAGGTGCAGACCGGGATCGGCCGTACCGGCGCGTGGTTCGCGCATGCCGGGGAGTCCGGGGACCGCATCGTCCCGGATGTGGTGACCGTGGCGAAGGGACTCGGGGGCGGACTTCCCGTCGGGGCGTGCGTGGGGCTGGGACCGGCGGCCGAGCTGCTCGGTCCCGGCTCGCACGGAACGACGTTCGGTGGCAATCCGGTGGCCGCCGCGGCCGGCCTGGCCGTTCTGCACGCCATCGATCGAGACGGGCTGCTGGCCAACGCCGAGAAGGTGGGCCGCCGGTTGGCCGACGGGGTGCGCACACTCGGCCACGACCTGGTTCGCGAGGTACGCGGGCGGGGTCTGCTGCTGGGCATCGGGCTCGCGTCACCGGTGGCACCGGCGGTGGCAAGCGCAGCCCTGGAATCGGGTGTGATCGTCAATCCGGTCACCCCGGACACGATCCGGCTGGCCCCGCCCCTCATCCTCACGGCAGCGCAGGCGGACGAGTTCCTTGCCGCGCTGCCGGCGATTCTGGACGCTGGAAAGGAGACCTGATGGTCCGGCATTTCTGCACCGATGACGACCTCACGCCGGACGAGCTGGTTGACGTGCTCGATCTCGCCGATGCGATAAAGGCGGAGCGGTTCGCCTATCGACCGCTCGAGGGCCCGCGCAGCGTCGCCCTGATCTTCGACAAGCCGTCGACCCGGACACGGGTGTCTTTCAGCGTCGGAGTCGCCGAGCTCGGCGGTTACCCGCTGGTGATCGACGCCCAGTCTGCGCAGCTCGGACGGGGCGAGTCGATCGAGGACACCGCACGGGTGCTCGATCGCCAGTGCGCGGCGATCGTGTGGCGAACGTTCGAGCAGGATCGCCTGGAGGCGATGGCGTCGGCGTCGGCGGTACCGGTGGTCAACGCGTTGACCGATCTGTACCACCCGTGCCAGCTGCTGGCCGACCTGCAGACGGTTCGCGAGCGCAAGGGCGAGCTCGCGGGGCTGACGCTTACCTACGCGGGCGACGGTGCGAACAACATGGCGCATTCATACCTGCTCGCCGGCGCCCTCGTTGGGATGCACGTCAGGATCGCCGCGCCGGCCGCGTACGCTCCGGACGCGGCCATCCTCACGCGCGCGACGGAGCTGGCGCGGAAGACGGGCGGGTCCGTGGCGCACGTGTCCGACCCGGCCGACGCGTTCAGTGATGCCGACGTGCTGGCCACCGACACGTGGGTGTCGATGGGCCAGGAGAGCGAGTCGGCCGAGCGGGAGGCGCCGTTCGTTCCCTATGCCCTGACCGCACGGGCCCTGGGCCTGGCGGCGTCCGAGCCCGTCGTCCTGCACTGCCTGCCCGCCTATCGTGGCAAGGAGATCGCCGCCGAGGTCATCGACGGCCCGGCCAGCGCCGTCTGGGACGAGGCGGAGAACCGGCTGCACGCCCAGAAGGCGCTGCTCACCTGGCTGTTGCGGCAGTCCGGCGACACGCGGGGGCCGGCGTGATGACGGACCGGTCCGGGCATCAGCCGATGCGGCACTCGACGCGGCACCCGGCAACGCGGGCGGCACGGCACGGCCAGATCGCGCAGATCCTCGCGCACACGCCGGTCCGCTCCCAGACCGAGCTTGCCGAGCTGCTCGCCAGCAACGGGTTCGAGGTGACCCAGGGGACGCTCTCGCGTGATCTGGACGAGCTCGGTGCGGTGAAGATCCGAAATTCGCAGGGGTGGCTGGTCTATGCCCTGCCCGGCGAGGGCGGGGACCCGACGCCGCGGGCCGCCACCTTCGCTGGTGAGGGTGCGGTTGATGCCCGCCTGATCCGGGTGTGTGAGGAGATCTTGCTTTCGGCGCGGAGCTCCGCGAACCTCGTCGTGCTGCGTACGCCGCCGGGGGCGGCCCAGTATCTGGCGTCGGCCATCGATCACGCCGCTCGCCCGGAACTTCTGGGCACCATCGCAGGTGACGACACCGTGCTGGTGATCACGGCCGATCCGGCTGGGGGTGAAGCCGTCGCCACGTGGTTCCTCGAACTCGCCGAGGGCCAGGTCCCCGAATCCGACGCTGATCATCCGAACGCATATTCGTAGGTTTTCGACATTCGAGGGAGCTCCCCATGTCCGATACGCCAGTCACCTCTACACCGCCCGGCCCTGCCGGCCCGTCGGACGCGTCGGGCTCGGCCGAGCGGATCGTCCTCGCTTATTCGGGCGGGCTCGACACCTCCGTGGCGATCGGCTGGATCGCCGAGGCCACCGGCGCCGACGTGATCGCCGTCGCCGTCGACGTTGGCCAGGGCGGCGAGGAGCTCGATACCATCCGCAAGCGGGCGATCGAGTGTGGTGCCGTCGAGGCCTACGTGGCAGATGCCCGTGACGAATTCGCCGACGAGTATTGCCTGCCCGCGCTGAAGGCGAACGCGCTGTACATGGGCCGCTACCCACTGGTGTCGGCACTGTCGCGTCCGGTGATCGTCAGGCACCTGGTTCAAGCGGCGAGGCAGCACGGCGCGAGCACGGTGGCGCACGGCTGCACCGGCAAGGGCAACGACCAGGTGCGGTTCGAGGTGGGCATCACGGCGCTCGCGCCGGATCTGACGTGCATCGCCCCGGTGCGTGACCTGGCGCTGACCCGGGACAAGGCGATCGAGTACGCGGAGAAGAACGAGCTGCCGATCGAGACGACGAAGACGAATCCGTTCTCGATCGACCAGAACGTGTGGGGCCGGGCGGTGGAGACCGGATTCCTCGAAGACATCTGGAATCCGCCCACCGAGGAGGTCTACAGCTACACGCAGGATCCGGCCGGGCCGGCCGATCCCGACGAGGTCGTGATCACGTTCGACGCCGGCCGTCCGGTCGGCATCGACGGCGAGACGGTGACGATGCGGCAGGCGATCGAGATCCTCAACCGGCGCGCCGGTGCCCAGGGCGTCGGGCGGCTGGACATGGTGGAGGACCGGCTGGTCGGCATCAAGAGCCGCGAGGTGTACGAGGCGCCGGGAGCGCTCGCGTTGATCACGGCGCATCAGGAGCTGGAGAACGTCACGATCGAGCGGGAGCTGGCCCGGTTCAAACGGTCCGTCGACCAGCGCTGGGCCGAGCTGGTGTACGACGGGCTGTGGTCGTCACCGCTGAAGAAGGCGCTCGACGGGTTCATCGCCGAGGCTAACCAGCACGTGTCCGGTGAGATCCGGATGACCCTGCATGGCGGCCGGGCCGTCGTCACCGGCCGGCGTTCCGAGCAGAGCCTGTACGATTTCGGCCTGGCCACGTACGACACCGGCGACACCTTCGACCAGTCACATGCGAAGGGCTTCATCGAGCTGTTCGGCATGTCGACGAGGCTCGCCGCCATCCGTGACCAATCCCGATCGAGCAGTCCAGCTGATCATGAACGCTAGCTGGTTCTGACGAGGGGGTTAGTGTTCATGATCACGAGACTGTGCAACGAGACTGTGGAGGAGATCAGGTGAGCCTGTGGGGCGGGCGATTCGACGGCGGCCCGGCTGACGCCCTGGCGGCATTGTCGAAATCGACCCAGTTCGATTGGCGGCTCGCACCGTACGACGTCGCCGGTTCGAAGGCACACGCCAACGTGTTGCATCGGGCCGGGTTGCTAAGCGACGACGAACTTGCCGGCATGATTCGCGCGCTCGACCGGCTCGCGGCCGATGTCGCGTCGGGCGAATTCGAACCGGAACTCGCCGACGAGGACGTCCACACCGCCCTGGAACGAGGTTTGATCGAGCGTGCCGGTCCGGAGCTCGGCGGCAAGCTACGCGCCGGTCGCTCGCGCAATGACCAGGTGGCCACGCAGTTCCGGATGTACATGCGGGACGCGGTGCGCGTCGTGGCCGGCCAGGTCCTGGACGTCGTCGAGGCGCTGACCGGGCACGCCGACACGCACCTGGGCGTCGCGATGCCCGGGCGCACACACCTGCAACATGCGCAGCCGGTGTTGCTCTCGCATCACCTGCTCGCGCACGCGTGGGCGCTGATGCGCGACGTCGACCGGTTACGCGACTGGGATCGCCGGACCGACACGTCTGCCTACGGTTCGGGTGCCTTGGCCGGAACGTCACTAGGGCTCGATCCCGAATACGTGGCGCGCGAGCTCGGCTTCTCCGGCTCGGTCGAGAACTCGATCGACGGGACGGCCGCGCGTGATTTCGTCGCCGAAGCGGCATTCGTGTTGGCGATGATCGGTGTCGACCTGTCCCGCCTGGCCGAAGAGATCATCCTGTGGGCGACGAAGGAGTTCGCGTTCGCCGAACTGGACGACGCGTGGGCGACGGGATCGTCGATCATGCCGCAGAAGAAGAACCCCGACGTCGCCGAGCTGGCGCGGGGCAAGGCCGGGCGGCTCGTCGGGAATCTCTCCGGATTGCTGACCACGTTGAAGGCACTGCCGCTGGCATACAACCGTGACCTGCAAGAAGACAAGGAACCCGTCTTCGACTCGGTCGACTCGCTCACCGTGCTCCTCCCGGCGTTCGCCGGCATGGTGGCAACCCTCCGGTTCAACACATCGCGGCTCGAAGAGCTGGCACCGCAGGGGTTCTCGCTGGCCACGGACATGGCGGAGTGGCTCGTGCGGCAAGGCGTGCCGTTCCGGGAAGCACACGAGATCACCGGGGCGTGCGTACGACGCTGTGAGCAGCGCGGCATCGAGCTGTGGGAGCTCGACGACGACGAGCTCGCCGAGATCTCAGGCCATCTCACCCCCTCGGTGCGCGAGATCCTGTCCGTGCCTGGTGCGCTGGCGGCGCGCTCCGCCAAGGGTGGTACGGCACCGGAGCGGGTACGCGACCAGCTGTCAGCCATCCGGGCCGAGGTGGCGGCAGCACGTACGTGGGCCGGTCACCGGAACCACTGACGAAACCTTTGACTCGCGTGTGAGCGTTGCGCCGCCTTAAGAGATGGTCTGGCTCAGATCCGCCGCGGCGAGCATGGTGTGTCGGGTCACGTCGTCGGGCATGGCCTCACCCCGGTTGGAGACGACGACGGCCCACGGCTGGTCGCCGGATTCCTCGGTGTGCACCAGGGCGGCAACGCAGGCGACCCCGTCCCGGAACTGCCCGTGTTCTTTGATGGGCTGGCTGGACGTCGTGCACGCGAGCTCGTATTCGAGCTCGTCGGGATTGGTGACGGTTCGCGAGGTATACGGCCGCATGCCATTCTCCGCCAGATAGTGCCGCCGGGTATCGCGTGAGAGCGCTTTCAGCAGGGCCTTGCCGACGGCGGTTGCGTGCGCGGACGTGGAGAGGCCGACCTCGAGATCTTCCAAATACGGCGACTGCGGTCCCTCGACGAGATCCATGATCACGACCTCGCCGGAGATCAGGCGTCCGAGGTAGGCCGAGCGGCCCGTGGTGGCCGAGAGATGGGAGAGCACGGCGTGACGGTCGGGCCGCCGGCGCAGCGAACCCAGCAGATCGTGGAAGCGATGTGCGATGGACGCGCCGAGCGAGTAGCGGCCGTCGGGCTGGCGTTCGAGGTAGCCGTCGTAGGCGAGGGTCCGGACGAGGTGGTACGTCGTCGAGAGATTCAGGCCGGTACGACGGGCGATGGCCTTGACCGGGAGTGCCGATGGGCTCGCTCCCACCTCTTCGAGTAACCTGAGGGCGCGTGAGACGCTGCGAACTTGATCGCTAGGTCTGTCGCCGTTTCGTTTCACACCACTGTCACCGCCCGTATGTACCTCCGGTGACCTTCGATTATGCCATTGCCTGTCAGCTGCGCGTGACGGGTGACCGGGTCGTCGCTTTCGTCATCTGAAATTTCCGGGCTTCCATGAGCGCCGTGCCAGTGGCACCGTCGACCCGTGGCTTGTCGTATCTCCCGGTGCTGTCGTGTGAGATCCGGTGCAGACCGGACTGAGGTATCGGCGTGGACATCGACGGAGCCAGGGCACGGGCGGCCGCGCATCGGAAGGCCGGCCGCGCGTGAAGGGCGGAGCACCACCACTCCGGCTGTGTCCTGCAGGCCGTGCCACGGCGCGCGCACTGCAGGACACATCGGAGGGTCTCTAGACTCGGGAAGGTGCGTGACGAGACAGCTCGACGGCTTTCGCGGCTCCACGCGGTCCTCTACCGGATGACGGGAGGTCTGGTGGGCCGGCGCCTGGTGGGAAATGACATGCTATTGCTCACCACGCGTGGACGCCGAACCGGCAAGATCCACACCGTGCCATTGCTCTACCTGTTCGATGACGACACCCCGGTGGTGATCGCCTCGTGGGGCGGCCGGCCCAGCCACCCGCATTGGTATCAGAACCTGCAGGCGGACCCGCGCGCGATCGTGCAGGTTCGATCGGAGCGGCGGCTGGTGCGCGCCCGGACCGCCGAGCCGGCCGAGCGCGATGCGTGGTGGCCCCGCGTGCTCGCGGCGTACCACAAGTACCGGACGTACGAGGCCAACACGGACCGGATCATTCCGGTGGTCTTTCTCGAACGTGAAACGCCCCGCCCCGACGCGGTTGACGACTGGAGAGCGGCCGCGGGTTGAGTTCGTGGCGATACGTTCCGACGCCGCTCACCGTTTCGCCGGGCGGTACGTCGAGACGGTGGGATCGCCGTCGATCCAGTACCGCCAGGGATAGCGCGCACCATCTCCGCCGTCTCCACTGACACCCACCCGTGGCCCGGTCATGATTGTCGGGCTCGCCGGCGTGCCGACCGATGCCTCGGCGAGCTCGAGCGTCACCGGCCCGTCGCCGAGAACGTCGACGCCGTCGAAACGGAGGTCGATGCCGAGCGCCACCGCGAGCCGGGCAGGCCCGCGGGCGAGATCGTCGACGGAGCGGCTCACGCCGCGTGCCGTCCTGCGTCGACGGGCGAGTTCGTGGCCCTCGATGATCGCGCCCGCGCGGAGGAGCAGCGCCGAGGCGTGCCCGGCGGGGCGGCAGACAAGGTTGATGCAGTGGTGCAGGCCGAGATGGCGGTAGCAGTACAGATGTCCAGCATCGCCGAACATCGCGCCGTTGCGTTTCGTCCGGCCGCGATAGGCATGCGACCCCGGGTCATGCTGGCCCTCGTACGCCTCCACCTCGGAGATGCGCACCGCGACCGCGCCGTCGGACGTGACGTGCCGGAGCACGCTTCCGAGCACGTGCGCCGCGATCGAGGTGGCGGGCTCTCGCAACAGCTCACGGGCCTCGTCGACGGCTGGCACACGGCCAGCCTAGCGACGGCTCGGCGCTGCCCGTAGAACTCGTGTGACGGTCACGCGTGATATGGGGGATCATAGAGGCGTCACCGGAGGAACGACGCCGGGCGGATGCCCGGGCGAGAGCCGAGGGCGACATGCATGCCCGATGCGTTCGACGAGGCATCGAGTCCGTACACAAGCCGCACAGAGGAGACCTGACATCGTGACCGACATCATCGACGAGCTGCAGTGGCGCGGCCTGATCGCGCAGTCTACGGACGAGCAGGCACTTCGTGCCGCTCTGGCAGCTGGTCCGGTCACGTATTACTGCGGCTTCGACCCCACCGCCCCGAGCTTGCACATCGGTAACCTGGTCCAGCTGCTGACCGTCCGCCGCCTGCAGGATGCGGGCCACAACCCGCTGGCGTTGGTCGGCGGGGCGACGGGACTCATCGGCGATCCCAAAGAGACGGCCGAGCGCGCGCTGAACGATCCAGAGGTTGTCGCCGGATGGGTCGACAAGCTGCGTGCCCAGATCGAGCCGTTTCTCGATTTCTCCGGGCCCCACGCGGCACGCATGGTCAACAACCTCGACTGGACGGCGGATCTGTCGGCGATCGAGTTCCTCCGGGACATTGGCAAGCACTTCCGGGTCGGGAGGATGATCAGCAAGGAGACCGTCGCGGCTCGGCTGAACAGCGAGGAGGGCATCAGCTACACGGAATTCAGCTACCAGATCCTGCAGGGTCTGGACTTCCTGGAGCTGAAGCGTCGGTACGGCTGCGTCCTGCAGACGGGGGGAAGCGATCAGTGGGGCAATCTCGTCAGCGGTGTCGATCTCATACATCGGGTGGAGAAAGAGACCGTGCACGCGCTGGCGACACCGCTGATCACCCGTGCCGATGGCACCAAGTTCGGCAAGACCGAAAGCGGCACCGTATGGCTCGACTCGTCGATGACGAGTCCGTACACCTTCTACCAGTTCTGGTTGAACAGCGATGATCGCGATGTCATCCGATACCTGAAGGTCTTCACCTTCCGGGGGCACGAAGAGATCGCACAGTTGGAGCAGGAGGTGACGGAGCGGCCCGCCGGCCGGGCGGCGCAACGGGCGCTGGCATGGGACGTCACGGCACTGGTGCATGGCCGGCACGAGGCCGCGCAGGCCGAGGAGGCTGCCCGCGCGCTGTTCGGCTCGGGCGTCCTGGCCGAACTCGAGGAGCGGACGTTGGCGGCCGCACTGCGCGAGGCGGGAGCTCCGCGTCTGGAAGCGGGTGCGGAACTGCCGACATATGTCGACATGTTCGCCGAGGCGGGGCTCGTGTCGTCACGATCGGCGGCACGGCGAGCGCTGGCCGAAGGCGGGATGTACGTGAACAACGTGCGCCTCGATCCGGGGCTCGGCCCCGACGCGCGTCCCGGGCGCGAGGACCTTCTGCACGGCCGTTGGCTGGTGCTACGCCGGGGCAAGCGGACCGTAGGCGGTGTCGAGCTGGCCTGAGCCGTATCCACCAGCCGTCGGAATGGCGTCTGTGCAGCGTTTTCGTTCACGGAGCTGCGACGTGGCGCGGGTCACGCGGGATCGGTTTGACTTTGGTCTGGCCCTGGCCGTAAGTTTCTATCTGTTCGCGGGATGCGGGACGCCAAGAAGGGCGGCCGGCTCGCGAGCGCCCCACCATCTCGATCGTCGTCATCGGCGTCATCATGTCGATGAGCGGCGGCCGGATGGAGCTTGCGGGCTGCGGATGTCGGAATTTGATTCCGAGGTCCGGGGACGGTAAGCTGAAGTGGTTGTCCTCGATGGGCCCAGCACGGGCTCTAGAACCCTTCCACCGGATCGTTGATTCAGTGGATCAGTTTGTCGAGGGACACCAGCATCGGTTGCGCTTTGTGTGTGTCCGATTCTTGAGAACTCAACAGTGTGCTGACTTACTT
>NZ_QMIG01000020.1 GCF_003287285.1 Phytoactinopolyspora halophila | reverse complement strand
AACCAGCTGCTCATTGCAAGCACCGATTGAACCTGCCATGGAGCCATCTAGTGTTCATGATCATGGGGGTGGAGGTGGGGGTGGGGGGAAAGGAGGTATGCCGTGGATCTAGCGACCTTCTGGTTCGTGCTCGTGGCCATCTTGTGGATCGGCTACCTCGTCCTCGAAGGTTTCGACTTCGGGGTCGGGATGCTGACCCGGCGCTTTGCCCGTGACGACACGGAGCGTCGCGTCCTGATCAACACGATCGGGCCGGTCTGGGACGGCAACGAGGTCTGGATGGTCACCGCTGTCGGGGCCACCTTCGCGGCATTTCCGGAGTGGTATGCAACAGCATGGTCGAGCTATTACCTGCCACTGGTCCTCGTCCTCGTCCTGCTCATCCTGCGCGGTCTGGCGTTCGAGTATCGCGCCAAGCACGATTCCCACCGATGGCGGCAGTGGTGGGATGGCGCCATCTTCTGGGGATCTGCCGGACCGGCATTCTTCTGGGGAGTCTTGCTGGCTGGCTTCGCCCAGGGCCTGCCGCTGGACTCCAACCACGATTTCGTCGGTGATATGACCGACATCATCACGCCGTACACGGTGCTCGGGGGTGTCGTGACGCTGCTGCTGTCCGTGCTGCACGGCGCCCACTACGTCGCGCTGAAGACGGTGGGCGACATCCGGGATCGTGCGCGGATTGTGGCCGCCCGGGTGGCGGTGCTGGCCGTCGCTGTGACCGGGGGGTTCGCCACGTGGACGGTAAGCCTTCGGGGTGACGGCTCCTTCACCTGGCTCGCCATGCTGACAGGGGGCGTGACGCTCGGCCTGCTGGCCGCGGGGTTGGTGATTACGCGACGCCGCGAGGGCTGGGCGTTCGCCGCGAGCTTCGCCGCCATCGCAGGGGTGGGCATCGTTCTCTTCGCCTCCCTCTATCCTCAGGTCGTGCCGTCGACCGTCGACGCATCCGGCAGCCTCACCGTGGCTGGCGCATCGTCGACGGAATACACATTGACCGTGATGACATGGGTGGCCGTCCCGCTCGTTCCGCTCGTGCTCCTGTACCAGGGCTGGGTGTACTGGACGTTCCGCCGTCGGATCGGAATCCAGCACATCGCCCCGGCTGGCGCGTCGCAGCATTGACGTCGGGCTGATGCTGGCCGGGTGCGCCGCCCATCCGTGCGGGAAAGAACGTGAGGGACGGCACACCCGCGGTCAGGTTCCTCCGGGCTGGCCGGCGCGGAGCCGGCGAGGAGATCCGATTGAGCGTGTGAGCTGCTGGTCAGCCGCCGATCGCGGCAGACCCCTCGTCGATGAACTGCTGGGCACCATCGTCCGGGCTCACCTGCTCGAATAGGACCTCTTCCCAGATCCGGGTAAGGATGTCGGGAATCTCACCCGCACCGTGGGGCGGGGGCGGTGGCGGATCGGCCAGGTCGGGCGCGATCTCGGCCATGAAGTCACTCACCTGCTTCTCGGTTTCGGGAAGCAGGGTACTGATCTCGTCACGTACCCGGAGGTTGGCTGGCAGGCCACGGTCGGTGAGCATGATCTCCGCAGCGCGGACGTCGTTCAGCAGGAAGTCGACGAACATCGCCGCCTCCTCGGGGTGTTCGGTCTGCGAGGAGATCGAGTAGAACATCGCGGGCTTCAGGTACATGCCGGGCTGCTGGTGCTCAAACTCGCCGGGCATTCGCAGCAGCTCCAGCTCGCCCTCGGCGACGCCGTCCAGCGCACCGAGCTGGTTGGTCCACCAGAAGCCCATGGCGCCGTCATCGGTGGCCACGAGCGACGTGTCGGGCCCCTCGAACTCCATCACTTCGGTGGCGTCCGGAGCGTGGCCCGCCTCGACGGCATCGAGCAGTCCCTGCCAGAACCCGGCCAGGGTCTGCGGGGAGAATCCGAAGGAGCCGTCGGCGTCGTACAGGGCCTCCCCGCGCTGGCGTGCGTAGACCTTGAGGCCGGCCTCGTTGCTCCCTTCCGGCTGCAGGCCGTAGGCATCGCTGTTCTCGGCGATCTCGCCGACGATGTCGTAGAAGTCATCCCAGGTCCACGCCGTGTCGTCGGGTAAATCCACACCGGCATCGTCGAAGACCTGGGTGTTGGCGACGACGGTGAACGCGTTGACGCCGGTGGCGACGGCATACAGCCCGCCATCGATCTCACCGCCGCCGAGCGCGAGTTCGTCGATCTCGGACAGGTCGAGCACGTCCGAGACCTCGTTGAGGTCGAGTAGCTGGTCGCGGAGCGCGTAGTCGGTCATGTAGCGCTCTTCCTGTGTCATGATGTCCGGCGCGTCGCCACCTGCGGTGGACGTGGCCAGCCGGTCCCAGTAGGAGCCCCAGTCGGTGAAGTCGGGAACGATCGAGATGTGCGGGTGTTCCTCCTCGAACAGGTCGATGATTTCCTGGGTTTCCTCGTGTCGCGAGTCAGACCCCCACCAGGAAAAGCGCAGCTCGACTTCCTCGGGGTCGGAGTCGTCGCCGTCGTCGTCTCCCGCGGCCTGCTGGGCAGCGTCGTCAGTGCTCTCGTCGTCCCCGTCGTCGCCGCACGCGCTGAGTATCAGTGCGAGAGCGGCGGACGCGGTGGCCAGGCGTACAGGGGTAATGCGCCGGTTACGTTGGAGTCGCATCGTCGAGCTCCTTTCTATGGGTCACTTGATTCCGGTTGTGGCGATTCCCCGGACCAGGTAGCGCTGGCCGGCGAGGAAGAATCCGAAGACGGGGCCGAGCGCGATGACGGACATCGCGAACAACGGTCCCCACGACGTCTGGCCCTGGGAGTCGACGAACTGGCGTAGCGCCAGTGGCACGGTGGCCATGTCGGGGTCGGTCAGGAAGACGAGCTGGCTGAAGAAGTCGTTCCAGGTCCAGATGAACGTGAAGATTGCCGTCGTGGCCAATGCCGGGGTGCACAGCGGCATGATGATCTTCCAATAGATGCGGAAGTGCCCGCAGCCGTCGATCCGTGCCGAATCGTCGAGCTCGCGCGGGAGCCCGCGAATGAACTGCACCATCAAGAAGATGAAGAAGGCGTCGACGGCGAGGAACTTGGGGACGATCAAGGGATAGAACGTGTTGATCCAGTCCAGGCTGGAGAACAGGATGTACTGCGGCACGATCACCACGTGGATCGGCAGCATGATCGAGCCGAGCATGATCGCGAAGAACGTCCTCTTGCCGAAGAACGTCAGCCGGGCGAACGCGTAGGCGGCCATCGAGCATGCGAGCAGGTTGCCGACAACCGATCCGGCCACCACGATGGTCGAGTTGATGATGTAGTGGTGGAACGGATTGCGTAGTGCGTTCCACCCCTCGACGTAGTTGCCCGGTGCCAGCGCGCTGGGCAACAAGCCGGGCTCGCGGAAGATGACCTCGGTGGGTTTGAACGAGCTGGCGAGCATCCACAGCAGCGGATACAGCATCACCAGGCCGAAGGAGATCAGGCCCAGATGGATGAGGATCCGCCTTGGCCGGCTGCGTCGCTGGCGTTCCTTACGGCGCGCGGCAATCTGGGCGGTGAGGTCAGTCGTCGCCATAGTGCACCCAATACTTCGAAGCGATGAAGTTCACGGCCGTGAGCCCGGCGATGATCAGCAGCAGGAACCAGGCCAGCGCCGATGCGTAGCCCATGTCGAACGCGGAGAAACCGCGCAGGTAGAGGTAGAGCGTGTAGAACATGGTCGAGTCGGCCGGTCCGCCGGTTCCGCCGGACACGATGAACGCCTGGCTGAACGTCTGGAAAGCGTTGATGAGCTGCAGGATGAGATTGAAGAAGATGATCGGAGTCAGCAGCGGGATGGTGATGGAGAAGAACCGTTTGAGGGGCCCGGCACCGTCGACGGCAGCGGCCTCGTAGTACATGGTGGGGATCTGCCGCAGGCCGGCCAGGAAGATCACCATGGGTGATCCGAATGTCCACACGTTCAGCACGATCAGCGTGCCGAGTGCGTAGTCGGGATGGCCGACCCAGCCGGGGAGATCCTCGAAACCGAACATGCCGAGTACCTGGTTGATCAGGCCGTCGGTGCCGAAAACCAGCCGCCAGAGGATGGCGATGGCGACGCTCCCGCCCAGCAGCGACGGCAGGTAATACACCGAGCGGTAGATCGGAAGACCACGGACGCCGCGATCGAGCACCAGCGCCAGCGCCAATGCCAGGGCCAGCTGCAGCGGGACCGAGACGAATACGTAGACGAACGTGACGATCAGCGAGTTGTGCAGCCGCGAGTCGCCGAGCATGCGTTCGTAGTTCTCGGTGCCGACCCAGTTGGGTGACTCCAGCAAGCTGTAGTCGGTGAACGAGAGCACCAGCGATGCGGTGATCGGGCCGATGGTGACGACGGCCAGGCCAACGAACCACGGTGCCAGAAAGAGGTACGCGGCGCGGTTCTCGCGACGCTGCAGCATGCTCTTCTTGCGCCGCGGACGTGGTGGCCTGTGGGTGGGCGGTGCATGCTCGTTGACGGCGGTCGGCGCGCGGCCGGTACTCGGCATGACCTCACCTCCCTTCTTCCGGAGTGCCGTGAGAGCCGGTGGCTGGGTTGGTTGAAGCGCGCACGATCAGCTCCGTCTGGAGCATGACCTGCCCCGTCGCCCGACGGTCGTCGCTGAGCTGCAGCAGCATGTCCACGGCCGTGCGCCCGGCAGCGAGTGTGGGGTTCGAGACGGTGGTCAGCCGGGGGCGGCTGATCCGAGCCAACGTGCTGTCGTCGAAACCGATGACGCTCACGTCCTCGGGCACGCGGACGCCGAGGGAATCCAGGCCTTCGATCACCCCGATGGCCATGAGGTCGTTGTACGCCACGACCGCGGAAGCGCTTTCCTGCACGACTCGCTCGGCGATGGCGATGCCACCGTCGACCGTGGGCTGATTCGGGCTGAGCACGATCGGCTCGAAGCCGGCCTGGCGGCAGGCGGCAACGGAAGCCTTGCGGATCTCCCGGCTGGTCCAGGAGCCACGCGGACCGCCCAGGATGGCCACCCGCGAGTGCCCGAGCTCGATCAGGTGGTCCACGGCTTGCCGCGCGCCCAGTGAGACATCCATCAGGACGCACGGCAAGCTCGGCATCGACCGGTTGATCAGGACCAGCGGGACTTCTTTCGACAACTTTTCGATCAGGTCGTTGCTCATGCGTGGGCTGCAGAGCAGCACCCCGTCGACTTGCTTCGCCAGGGCCCGGACGAGGTTCTCCTCGACGGTGGGATCCTCGTCCGTCTCGGCCACGAAGATGCTGTAGTCCCGATCCCGCGCCTGACTCTCGGCGGCCTTGATGAGGGGAGGAAAGAAGGGGTTGGCGATATCGGCCACGATCAACCCGACGTTGCCGGTTCGCCCGGTGATCAGGGCCCGTGCGGCCCGGTTCGGGCGGTAGCCGAGGCTCGCCGCGGTGGCGAGGACACGGCTGCGGGTCTCGGGATTGACCATGTGGGGAGCCGAGAAGGTCCGGGAGACGGTGGAGATGTGCACCCCGGATGCCCTGGCAACGTCGCGGATGGTGGATCGCACGTCACGGCCTCTCTGTGTGATGGAACGGCGCTGTGCCTCACGTCACACCGTTGATCGTCCGTTATGCAAGGCTTTGTAATATCCGTCAATCCTTCACCGCAGTGAAGCTCAGTAATGTTGCCGGAACGTTACGTAATAAACGTCCTGGTATAGCTATATATCTGCTGGTGGAGCCGGTTTTTACGAAGCCCGCATCCCTTGACGGTGTTGTCCAGCCATGGTGTGCTATTAAGCAAACCTTTGCAGATACGATCATGCGCAGGGGCGTTGTCGTACCGCTGGAATGCGGCCGGCGCTGGTTCTGACTGCGGGAGGCGAGCGCGCGGCGTGCAGGTGCTGGCGAAGGGTTGTGCCGGTAAAGGCAGCAAAATTTTTGCAAACTCAGATTATTGACTGCAAATATTTGCAATCACTAGCTTTTCTTCTTTAAAGGATGCTCCAGAACATGTTTCGACGAGACAGATGGAAAGCGCTTTCCCATGAAGGGGTGAGGTTCAAGACGTGCCGAGCTTGTAGCCGTCGCATCGAGTCCGCTCGACGAGGAACGCGGGAAGCGTTCCTCGCGGGCAGACAAGGGGAAGGAGAAACTCGTGCGAAGAGGACGGCGGAGAAGCAGAATATCGGCTGGCATGGTAGCGGTACCCGGGCTCGCGCTCATCGCGAGTGCGGCCTTGACCGCTATGCCGGCTACGGCGGAGCCGGTGGTGCTGCTCAGCGACGAATTCGAAACAGGGGACAGCCAGTGGACGACGGCGGGTGGTGACTGGTCGATCCGAGGTCCGGCCGGTTCACGTATCTATCACCAGGCGGATACGCACCGCAACGCGCGAGCGTTTGCTGGTGAAACCGGGTGGACGGATGTGTCCGTCCGTGCCGAGGTGGAACCGCTGGCATTCGATGGCACCGGGCTGGCGGCCGTGCTCGCCCGGGTACAGGACGAGGAGACGTACTACTACCTCACCCTGCGCAGCAACGACAACGTCGAGATCAACAAGCTGGAGGACGGGTCTCGGACCTTGCTTGCAGGAACGTCGTTCCCGGTCGACGCCGGCGAATCATACACGTTGCGGCTCGACGTCGAGGGTGACCAGCTGACCGGGTACGTCGATGGCGAACCTCTGGTGAGCGCGACGGACGGCCAGTTCATCGCGGGCGAAGTCGGGCTGAAGACGTTCAACGGCTCGGCCGACTTCGACCACGTCGAGGTGGTCGAACTCGAGGAGGACCCGGGCAATGGTGAGCCGGATCCACCGGATCCTCCCGATGGCGCGATCTTCCATGACGACTTCTCGTCCGGTGACGACGCGTGGTCCACGTCGGGCGGTAGCTGGTCGATCACCGATGAGCAGGTCTACCGGCAGGGCTCGGACGACCGCAACGCGCGGGCGTTTGCTGGCGAGGACGACTGGCAGAACATCACCGCGGAAGCGGAGGTGACGCCGCTCACTGGTAGCGGAAGCAGCAGCCTGACCGCGCTCCTGGGACGAGTACAGGGGACGGAGACGTACTACTACCTCACGCTACGCAACAACGGCCGGTTGGAGATCAACCGACTGGATGACGGCTCCCGCACGGAGCTGGCGGGCACGTCGTTAGACGTCCGGCACGAGCAGACGTACACCCTCGCCTTGGAGATGTGGTTCGACGAGCTCACCGCGTACGTCGACGGCGAGCCCGTGCTGACGGCCACCGACGACGCGTTCCCCTCCGGCGGGATCGGCGTGAAGACGTTCAACGCGACCGCCGAATTCGACGACGTCGTGGTGACGGCCCAGGAAGACACCGAGCCACCGGCCGCGCCCGCGGATCTGCGGGTCACGGCGACGAGTAGCAGCAACGTCGGGCTGGCGTGGGACCCCTCGACGGACGACGACCAGGTGGCCGGGTACGACATCTATCAGGTGGGCTCGCCGGATGAGCTGGTGGGCACCACCGGGGACACGGCTTTGACGGTGACCGGGCTGCACCTGGACGGGAGCTACGAGTTCTACGCGGTGGCGCGGGACCGCGCCGGCAACGTTTCGCAGCCCTCGGAGGTGATCGCGGCGTCCACCAGGACACCGGAACCTGCCTCCGGACTGGAGGCGACCAGTGTCAGCGCCACCAGCGTGGGCCTGGAGTGGGAACCGAGTCCGGACCACGGCGCACTCGACGGCTACGAGGTGTTCCAGGTCGGCAGTCCAGATCGGCTGATGGGTACCACAGGAGCGACGTCGTTCCCGGTCACCGGCCTGGAGGCGGAGACGACATACGAGTTCTACGTGGTCGCGGTGGACGATGCCGGCGTGGCGTCAGAACCGTCCGGCACGGTGGTGGTGACGACGGGCGAGATGCCCGAAGTCCCACCGGTGGAAACGCCCATCGGCTATGCGTCGCTCAACGGCGGCACCACCGGTGGCTTCGGCCATGAGCATGTGGACGAGGTGGTGCTCAGCGAGTACTGGGCGGACAGCGAGTACGACGAGCCCGGCGAGGCGCTGTTCCAGCTACTGCACGAGCACCGCTACGGTCCGGAGGACGAGGGTCTGGTCGTCTACGTCGATATGACCATCCGCGAGGACGAGTTCGGCCGCAGCAAGTTCGACATCACCGATTCGCAAAACGTCTCGCTGCTCGGCGTCAGCGACGGCGAGCACGGCAGCGCGGGCGAGTTCGACGGTGTGGGTTTCACCGTGCGCCGCTCCCACAACGTGGTCTTCCGCAACCTCGAGTTCCACCACGTCAGCCAGGGTGAGGGGACGGCCATCGAGGTCACCGACGACAGCACCAACCTGTGGATTGACCACAACGAGTTCTACAGCGAGCCACCGCAAGAGAACGATGACAGTGACTACTACGACGGGTTGATCGACATCAAACGCAACGCGGAGTACGTCACGGTCTCGTGGAATTACCTGCACGACCATTGGAAGACGATGCTGCTCGGGCACACGGACAGCGAGAGTCTCAAACCGGACAAGATCACGTACCACCACAACTGGTTCCGCAATGTGAACTCACGGCTCCCGCTGATCCGGTATGCCGAGGTGCACATGCTGAACAACTACTTCCAAGACGTGATAGATACGGCGATCAACGCGCGGATGGGAGCGCAGGTCCTGGTCGAGGCGAACTATTTCGAGAACGTCGGAAGCGGTGAGCCCGATCCCACGACGGGATTCACCAAGGGTCCGGTGGGGTGGTTCTACGGCAGCTCTGAAACGGGCTACTGGAACCTGCAGGACAACGTCTACGTGGACACCCCGCACGGGCACTTGGAGTCCACCACGGACTTCACGGTGCCGTACGAGTACGGGGGCGATGCCCACACCGCCGAGGACGCTCGTGAGCTCGTGCAGCAGTTCGCCGGGATCGGAGTGATCGACATCAACCCGTAGCCGCACCGACCGAATGATCATGTTTGGTATGTTTTCTCGGGCCATGACACGTGTACAGACGTGTTGCGGCCCGAGAAAGCGTGTTGCGGCACATGGCCGGCCGGCGTCGTCGTCACAGCCAGTGCCGCCGAGCGACGCATCACGCGGCAGGAGGGAAGGGGACGTGCCCGTCGGAGGCGAACTCGCCGGGCCCGTGCGGTTCGGCGTCGTCGGCGTCGACCACCCGCACTCCCATGGCATGGTCCGGGGGCTGCGCGAGGCGGGAGGCCATGGCGTCGGCGTGGCCGGTGGCGATGACAGCGAGCGCCGGGTGGCCTTTCGGCGCGACTTTCCCGACATTCCAGAGGTCAACGATCCGCGGCGCCTGTACGACGACCCTCGTGTCGACCTGATCGTCACGGCCGGTGTCCCCGTGGAACGGGCGAAGATTGCCGGGGAAGCGATGCGCGCAGGCAAGGACGTCCTGGCCGACAAGCCGGCTGCCACGACGCCGGAGCAGGTGGCCGAACTGCGACGCGTCGTGGCCGAAACGGGCCGGATCTGGGCCGTGTACTTCGGCGAGCGATTCACCAGCCCGGCAACGACGAAGGCCGGGGCGCTGGTTGCCTCGGGTGCCATTGGAACCGTCGTACAGATGATCGGCCTGGGTCCGCACCGCCTGCGGCGTGCGACGCGACCGGCATGGTTCTTCGAGCGCGAGCGTTGTGGTGGCATCCTGGCCGACCTCGCGTCGCATCAGATCGACCAGTTCCTCTACCTCACCGGCTCCACCTCGGCTGAGATCGTCTCGGCCGACGTGGGCAATTACGCCAACCCGCAAGATCCGGAACTGCAAGACTTCGGCGAGCTCGTCATGCGGAGTCCGCAGGCGCACGGGTACGTCAGGGTCGACTGGTACACACCGGACGGGTTGTCGAGTTGGGGCGACGGCCGGATCGTGATTCTCGGTACCGAGGGCTACATCGAGCTTCGCAAGAACGTCGACGTCGCCGGCCGCCCGGGAGGGAATCACCTGTTTCTCGTCGACGCGACCGGCGAGCACTACGTCGACTGTTCGGATCACCCTGTCACGTTCTACGAGGATCTCCTCGCCGACATACGCGAGCGCACCGAGATGGCCAACCCTCAGCAGATGTACTTCACCACCATGGAGCTTGCCATCGCAGCCCAGCTGAGAGCGGAGGAAACGGCGAGCGCGGGGCACATCACGACGTAGCCAGCGGCACGGACACCGGAGGGACTGCCCATGGCGTTCCTACTTCGGAGAACAGGGCGGGCCGCCGCCCGGCCTCGGCGATCACGGCATCGATACCCCGCAATATCACGCGGCGGCTGCCCTCCTCGTCGCGCTCGTCCAGGAACTCCGGGGCCAGCCGGTGGGGCGGCCCGGAGTTCATCATGCCCTCGAGAAACGCCGTGAAGGCAAGGGTCTGCCCCAGCGGGGCCAGCAGGGTCACCCGTGCCGGGTCGCGTCGATGCGAGAGCAGATTGTGCAGGGGCTGGCCGCGCTCAGCGGGGACGTGCTCCCGTATGCCCCCCACGTACACGCTGGTGGCGGTATCGGCGAGGACGGCATCTGTGGTGGTGCCGCGCACGATGACGCGGGGATCGGCCAGCGTCTCCGCGCACAAGGTTACGGCGACGTGTACATGCTTTCCGTTACTCATGTGCAGGCGAATGCTGGCAGTGTCGTCGGTGGCGATGTCGCGGCACCGGTAGGCTTCCACGTCGAGCTGCACGGGCTGGGCGTGCGGATCTTCTGCCTGAGCGATCCGCAACGCGTTCATCACCGGATGGGCGAGCGGGTTGGTCGCCACGCCGTCAGCTACCACCACGCCGTCCCGTTCGCGACGCCCTGCCCAGGCCGAACGCTCGTAGTAGCGGTCCAGGCGGATCCACCGGGCCGTCACCGAGATGTCCGTGATCTCTCCGAGGCGATCCGCCGCCGCGACCTCGAGAAGCCGCTGGATGGCCGCACTGGCCAGGCCCTGGAAGCCGACCTGACATATCCGGCCGCGGCGCCGGCAGAGCTCCATCAGGTCGAGATGCTGGCCGATCGACACCACGGGTGGTTTCTCGAGAAGAACGTCGCTTCCCGCCTCGATCGCATCCCGCGCGATCTGGAAGTGCGTGTGTGGCGGGGTGGCGACGATCGTGACGTCGGGCTCGCGTTCGGCGAGCATCTCGCGATGGTCGGAATGAAACGATGCGTGCCCCGGGAGTTCGCCGCTCGCCTCGGGCATCAGGTCGGAGCCGGCGACGAACCGGATCTGGCCGGTGTTCTCGAGCTCGTGCAGGATTCGCAGATACGAACGGCCGAATCCCTGCACACCGATCAATGCCACCGACGTGGCCGCCTGCGGGAAAGCGGTTTCCAACCCCATGACCACAACTCTCTCACAGAGACCCTTGCTGGATCGTCGCCAGTCATGCGATGCGGTTGACATCGCCGCCCGGAAGCCGGCTCGACTGGCGCACGCGGTCGACGGTCAGGGACGGCGTGGAGGCGGCGGGAACATCGGAGTTCCCGGCCGGGCGGCCCACTGTGTCCACAGTGGCCGGTAGCCCAGAGCGCACCAGAACGGCGTGGAATGCGGGTTCGCCAGGGCATGGTGCAACAAGATGGTGTCGACGCCGGAGTCGTACAGGCGGCGGTGGGCCACGCGCATCAGGGCACGCCCCAAGCCCTGGCCGCGAAAGGTGGCGCGCACGGACAGGCACGCCACGTAGCCGATCCGGTCGGCAGCGACCAGGCCGGTGAGCCATCCCGTGTGCTCCGGCAGGCTGACGATGGCCAATCCCACCGGCTTGCCGTAGCGCTCCGCGAGGATGTGGGTGCCATCACCGCGCGCCAGCGACGACGCGAGGTTAGCGCGGAGCGCGTCCTCGGTGGCCGCACGCACGGTACAGGTCCCGAACTGCTCGTCGAACCGGAGCAGTTCCATGTGCAGCGAAACGGCACTCTCCAGGTCTTCTGGTTCCGCTACCCGGATGCGCACGTTCGATTCGGGATGCAGTCCCTCTGTCGTCTGGGCTCGCCCGGCATCGGCGATGTCCGCAGCGGCCGCTGCTGCCGCTCCGCGTACCGCGATGACGGCGGTAGGGCTGAATCCGTACTGGGCAAGCGCGGGTAGCGGCGCGGTGTCCCTGCTGGGCCACGTGATGCTGGCGGCCGTCTCGATCTCGGTTGGATCGTCCGTGGCCAGCCGTTCGCGCCAGGTCTCCAGGAGGGCACGCAACGCCTCGGCGAGGTCGGGGCCGTCCAGATGGGCGTAGAGCGAGTGATGACGCAGGGCACCGAAGCACGACGCGAACTCGATGGGACGTTGATGCGAGGTGCGGGCGAGCCCGGCGGCACGTGACCTTCCAGCTGTGGCGGTGAGCAGTTGCGTGTCGCCCCGGGTGGTCTCCTCGAGCGGCTCGAATGGGCGGGGCGCTGCCAGGATGGGATCGAGCTCACGTAATCGCCGGGCGTGGGTGTCCGTCACGGCGGCGAGCCAGCGTGTCGTCATGAATGCACGCTAACAACCCGTGCACCTCCGATGATCATCGACGATTCTCCCAATGACAATTAGTGAAATCGTCGACGATCATCGAAGTGAGGTTCGATCAGAGCATGTGGAAGTCGGCGAAGTCGAAACCCGGCGACACCACACACGAGACGAGTACGTCCTGCTCGCTGGTTGGCTGGGCACTTTGCCATACCCCGGGCGGCACCACCACCTGGGGCGCCTCGCCAGCTTGTACTCGCGTCCCGAGCGTCACGATCTCCGGTTCGAGCGCCGGCGCCTCACCCCGGCCGCCGAGCTTGATCTGCAACGATCCGCCGCTGTGCCAGAACCAGATCTCGGCGGACTTCACGACGTGCCATCGAGATTCCTCGCCCGGAGCGAGTAAGAAGTAGATGCACGTGGCTGTCGCGCGTTCACCGTCGTAGCCGGCAGGCCGTAGCTGGACATCGGAGCGCCAGGTCTCCCGGAACCAGCCGCCTTCGGGGTGGGGCTGCAGATCGAGAGCATCGGCGAGGTGCGGGCGGCGATTCTGCTCTGGAGACATGAGCGCCAGGCTAGACCCCGGCACGCGGCCGTGTCAGTTGATCGCGCCGGGTCAATTGATCGCGCCGGAAATGACGTTGCAGAGGCAGCGTCCGAGCTCGATACGGCATCGCGCAGCTGGCCGGCCGTTAGCCGTCGACGATGCCCCGCAGAAGCTGAGCGATACCAGCCCGGATGCGTTCCACGCTCATGCCGGCCTCGGTGGTTTGGTGCAGGTAGAGCTGCCCGGACAATGCAGCCAGCAGGGCGTCGGCGAGGTAGGGCCCATCCAGCTGGGGGTCGATCTGGTTGATCAGCATCGCGAGGTGGCGGCGCTGCACGTTGTAGGCGCCGCTCTGGTACCGGTGGGTCTCGGCCGTCGCCAGCAGTTCCGCGTGCTCGGCCAGGCGATCGACGTACCGGTCGAGGTATGCCCGCAGCCGTACGGCCGGCTCGGCGTCGGGGCCGAGGGGAGGCGGGCCGGAGATGAACGCGGCCTGAAAGTCGCGTTCTTGTTCGTCCAGCAGGGCGTAAGCGAGTCCGGCACGATCGCCGAAGCGGCGATAGACGGTTCCGATCCCGACGCCCGCGGCGGCAGCCACGGATTCCATGGACAGGGCGGCGACACCTTCGTCGCGCACGATCCGTGATGCCGTATCCAGCAGGATCCGCCGATTGCGGGCGGCGTCGGCCCGCTCGGGCCGCCGTCCGCCTTCGAGTGAGAGCGTGACGGGCCCGGTGGACTGACGATTCTCGGCCATGCGTACCTCCGAACAATCAGCCTAAAGGTCTCCGGTGCCACGCAGACAGGTCGTTGCAATCGGAGAATTCTCCACTTATTATAAGTGGAGATAATTCCGGTTGTGTTGATGGCGTGACCACATGCACAGCCGCGTCGACCGCCAACCCAGACGAGGAGACCGCCGTGTCCGCTCCGAGAATCGCCGTTGTCTACTACAGCTCCACGGGCCATATCCACGCTCTCGCCCATGCCGCGGCTGAAGGAGCCGAGAAGGCAGGTGGGGAGGTGCGTCTGCGCAAGGTCGCCGAGCTCGCGCCCGACGACGTCGTCCGCAGCGTGCCCGCCTGGAAGGAACACCTGGAATCCACCGCCGACGTCCCGGAGGCCACGCTCGACGATCTTGAGTGGGCAGACGGATATCTGTTCGGCACCCCGACCCGCTTCGGCAACATCGCCGCTCAGCTACGCCAGTTCCTGGACACCACCAGCCCCCTGTGGGAGAAGGGCGCCCTGGCGAACAAACCCGCGAGCGGCTTCACATCGGCTGAAACCCCGCACGGTGGCCAGGAAGCCACCCTGCTGAGCCTGTACCAGACGTTCATGCACTGGGGCTCCGTCGTCGTTCCCATGGGCTACATCGACCCGGGCGCGAGTGAGCACGTGGGCAACCCGTACGGCGTGAGTCACCTCGCCGATGGGAGCCGGCTGGACGAGAAGGTGCTCGACGCGGCTCGCTACCAGGGGCAGCGCGTGACGGACATGGCCCGGGCGCTGGCGCCGCTCGCGATCCGCTAGCCGCGGGAGCCGATGCCGATTACCGGTGGTCGGCGCGTTGCTGCACGCCGACCACTGTTCGCAGTGAAGCACCTCGTGTGACGGTGTGCTTGGTGCGTGCGTGGTGCGGCCGCGTAGGTCACCCGGCACCGGAACGGACCTGCTCACCAGGCACGTGTCCGGTCACGGTCGGCACGATGCCGGACCGTGATCGCACGTGCGGGGAACTCGGGTGAGAGTGCGCGCACATGGATACTACGATCGACGGCATGTCCAGTCGTCATGTGCTTACCGCCGTAGCGTGGCCGTACGCGAACGGGCCGCGCCACATCGGCCACGTATCCGGTTTCGGTGTCCCGTCCGACGTCTTCAGCCGGTATATGCGCATGGCGGGGCACGATGTATTGATGATCAGCGGGACAGACGAGCACGGCACGCCGATCCTGGTCCAGGCCGAACAGGAGCAGGTCAGCGCGCGGCAGCTCGCCGATCAGTACAATCGCGTCATCGTCGACGACCTGCACAACCTCGGCCTGTCGTATGACCTGTTCACCCGGACGACGACGCGCAACCATTACTCCGTCGCGCAGGAGATCTTCAAGACGCTGCATCGCAACGGCTACATGATCGAGCAGACCACGCAGGGCGCCATCTCGCCGTCGACCGGCCGCACGCTGCCCGATCGTTTCATCGAGGGCACCTGCCCCATTTGCGGGTACGACGGCGCGCGCGGCGACCAGTGCGACAACTGCGGAAACCAGCTCGATCCGACGGATTTGAAGAACCCGCGTTCGCGGATCAACGGCGAGGCGCCGAAGTTCGTGGAAACCGAGCACTTTTTCCTTGATCTTCCGGCGTTGGCCGACGCGCTCGGTTCGTGGCTGCAGAACCGCGCCGACCAGGGTGCCTGGCGGCCGAACGTGATGAGGTTCAGCCTGAACCTGCTGGAGGATCTGCGCCCACGGGCGATGACGCGAGACATCGACTGGGGCGTGCCGGTGCCCTTGCCCGGCTGGGAAGAGAACGCGAACAAGCGCTTGTACGTGTGGTTCGATGCCGTCATCGGCTACCTCTCGGCCTCGATCGAATGGGCCCGGCGCACGGGTTCCGGCGACGAATGGCGTGCGTGGTGGTGCGATCCCGAAGCGTATTCCTACTACTTCATGGGCAAGGACAACATCACCTTCCATTCCCAGATCTGGCCTGCCGAGCTGCTCGGATACAACGGGCAGGGCGCCAAGAACGGAACGCCGGGCCCGCTCGGTCCGCTACAGCTGCCCACGGAGATCGTGTCCAGCGAGTTCCTCACGATGGAAGGCCGGAAGTTCTCCTCGTCGCGCGGCGTGGTCATCTACGTCAACGACTTCCTCTCCCGCTACGACGCCGACGCGCTGCGGTACTTCATCGCCGTGGCCGGTCCGGAGAACCAGGACTCCGATTTCACCTGGTCCGAGTTCGTCCGCCGCAACAACGATGAACTCGTGGCCGGGTGGGGAAACCTGGTGAACCGGACGACGTCGATGATCGCCAAGAACCTCGGTGCCATTCCCGAGCCGGGGGAGCTCACGGACGCGGATCACACGCTGCTGCGCACCACCCGAGAAGGGTTCGACACCGTCGGCGGCCTGCTCGAACAGCATCGGCAGAAGGCGGCGATCGGTGAGGCGATGCGCGTCGTCGGCGAAGCCAATGCCTACCTGTCGCAGCAGGCACCGTGGAAGCTGAAGAACGAGGATCCGGAGCGGATGAAGAGCGTCCTGCACGTCGCCGCGCAGGCGGTGGACGATTGCAATCGGATACTCTCGCCCTTCCTGCCGCATTCGGCGCAGCGGGTGCACGAGCTGCTGGGCCGGTCGGGGCGCCTGACCGATCGGCCAGCCGTACACGAGGTGGACGATCTCGACGGCGGTACCGCCTACCCGGTACTCATGCTCGACGAGGAGCGGGGCGAAGGCCGGTGGGAATCCGAGCCGGTGACGCCCGGCACCCGGATTGATGCACCGGCGCCGGTCTTCACCAAGCTCGACACGTCCGTCGTCGACGACGAGCTCGCCCGCTTGGAGGAGCGCGCCGGCTGAAACAGCCCGTGCGTGACGGGTGGAGCCTGTCATTTGCGACGGGTGGAGCTTGCCGTACGTGCGCACGCTGCGTAGCGACGCGGTGGCCCCGTGGAGACCAGCAGGGTGGAGGGCCAGCAAGCGGCGCGTGCGTGCTGTCGTAGCGTGCTGTGCATGTCCCCGGCCGGCAGCGAGTGCTGCCGCTGATAGACGAGGAGGCACGGACACCGATGAACCGCTTGCGACGATCGGAGACGACGGAGGACGGGCGGAGGCGGGATCGCCGCCGTCCGCCCGCGCCTGAGCCACTGCCGTTGCCGGTCACCGACACCCATTGCCACATGGACATCGCCGACGGCGACGGTGACAACGACGGGGGGTTCGGCCCGGAGGAGGCGCTGGCCGCGGCGGAACGTGTCGGTGTCTCGCGTGTCGTGCAGGTGGGCGTCGACCTGCCGACATCGGGCTGGGCCGTCGAGGCGGCGGAGCGCTTCTCCAACGTCGTCGCGACCGTTGCGGTACACCCGAACGAGGCGCCACGGCTGGCAGCCGCGGGCGAACTCGACGCCACGCTGGCGGAGATTGACCGGATCGCCGGGTCGAGCGACCGGGTCCGCGGAGTAGGCGAGTCCGGCCTCGACCACTTCCGCACCGGCCCCGACGGGTATCAGGCACAGGAAGAGTCGTTTCGCGCACATATCGAGATCGCGCGGCGGCGCGGCCTGGCATTGGCCATCCACGACCGGGACGCGCACGACGAGATCTTGCGAGTGCTGGACGATGTCGACGTGCCCGACCGGGTGATCTTCCATTGCTTCTCCGGCGATGCGGCGATGGCCCGGCACTGCGCGGAACGGGGCTGGTTCCTCTCGTTCGCCGGCACGGTGACGTTCAAGAATGCCGACGCGCTACGGGCCGCCCTGCGGGAGGCACCACTGGAGCAGATCTTGGTGGAGACCGATGCTCCATACCTGACTCCGCACCCGTATCGGGGGCGGCCGAACGCGTCTTATCTGGTTCCGCTCACGGTGCGCGCGATCGCGGAGGTGCTCGACCGGGACCTCGAATCGGTGTGCGCAACGATCCAGGAAAACACGGATCGTGCATTCGAAACTTGGTGATTTGCGTCACGTCGCGATGTAGCAGCGCAGAAGCGATGCTATCAGACGTATTGTTGATCTGTTTCTCCCGGTAAAGTTCCTATCAATGCAGCGCAGTGCCGGTTTGTGGGCTAAAAGGGGTGAACGTCGCGAACGGTATGATCTTGGGCGGCGTGCTCGTGATGTGTGCCGCGACTCGTGCCATGTGATCGCAGGTGAGGGGGTTTTCCACAAACTTTCCACAAGTATTCGAGTGTTGAGCTTGGCACCCGAGCCCAACTACGTTATCGTTTCGTGATTGTTAGCCGGGGTCGGGGAACTCCGGGTGGCGCAGCAGTAAGCTGAGGCGCCAGCCTCACCCCCGGGTGAGGCTGACAACCCGGGCACAACTGTGTGCGCCGCTGCCCCGTGCCCGGGAGGCTCGACATCAGGAGTACCGTGCGTCCGTCCATCAAGACGATCGCTATCAACGCGAGCGTCGTCACCGCCCTGGTCGGGGGTGGCGTCGCATACATGACGTTCAACAACGCTGTAGCGCTCACCGTCGACGGCGAGACGGAAACCGTCCACACATTCGCCGGTAGCGTCGGCGATGTCTTGGATGCCCAGGGGATCGAGGTCAGCCCACGCGACGAGGTCGTTCCGTCGGTCGACAGCACGGTCGACGACGGCACCGAGATCACCGTTCGGCACGGCCGAGAGGTCAGCGTGACGGTCGATGGTGTCGAGAAGACGTTCTGGACCACGGCCTTGTCAGTGGACGAAGCCTTGTCCGAGCTTGGCATCCGGGACGAGGGCGCCGACCTGTCGGTGGCCCGCTCGCGCGACATCGACCGTAGCGGCCTGGACTTCGAGGTGCGTACCCCGAAGGACATCACCGTCGTCGCCGATGGCGAGGAGGAAGAGCTGACCACCACGGCACTGACCGTGCGGGAGGTCCTCGCCGATTCCGAAGTGGAGCTCGAAGACCGGGACATCGTGGAGCCCTCGCTCGACACCACGCTCAGCGACGAGGACGAGGTCGTGGTCAAACGCGTGACCGTCGAGACCGAGACCGTCGAGGTCGAGCTCGACTACGACACCAAGCGCGAGGAGGACGACTCTCTCACCGAAGGCGTCACAACGGTCGAGACCGAGGGTGAGACGGGTCTCATGGAGCGGAAGGTCGAGAAGACCTATATCGACGGCGAGCTCGAAGACGAGGAGACCCTGTCTGAGGAGGTCGTGGCCGAACCGGTCGACGAGGTTGTGCTCGTGGGCACCAAACCGGAAGAGCCCAACGAGCCCGAGGAGGACGACGACGGCGGGGGCGATAACGTCGACGGAGGCGTCTGGGACCGGCTGGCACAGTGCGAGTCCGGTGGAGACTGGTCGATCAACACCGGCAATGGCTACTACGGCGGCCTGCAGTTCTCGCTGCAAACGTGGCGGGCCTATGGCGGTTCCGGATACCCGCACGAGAACAGCAAGGCCGAGCAGATCCGCATCGCCGAGAAGGTCCGAGACGCTCGGGGCCACTACGGTGACTGGCCGGCTTGTGCACGCAAGCTGGGTCTCCCGACGAGCTGACGCTGACGAAGCCGAGGCTGACGAGGTGAAGACTGTCGCCTGAGCTCCATCCGGGCAGTCTTATGCTCGGGGTGTGAGAAACGAGGAGACGTCCGCCGACTCCAGGATGCTGGGGTCGGCGGACGTTCGTCGTCTGGTGGCTGCACTCGAGCTCCGGCCGACGAAGACGCTCGGTCAGAACTTCGTCATCGATCCGAACACGGTCCGGCGGATCGTGCGCGTGGCCGAGGTTGAGCCGTCCGATGTCGTGGTCGAGGTCGGTCCCGGGCTGGGCTCGCTGACGCTGGCCCTGTTGCCCGCAGCAGGACATGTGGTGGCCGTCGAGGTGGATACCACGCTCGCGAATGCGTTGCCGTCCACGGTCGCTTCGTACGCGCCGGCACTCTCCGGGCGGCTCGACGTCGTGCGGGCGGACGCCCTGGAGCTCGGCGAGCTGCCGGGCCGGGCGCCGACGGCCCTGGTGGCGAACTTGCCCTACAACGTCGCGGTGCCCGTCTTGCTGCACATGTTGGAGACGTTCCCCGCGCTGGATCGCGCTCTGGTCATGGTGCAGAAAGAGGTGGCGGAGCGGCTCGCGGCTCCGCCTGGCTCGCGTGTCTACGGCGTGCCGTCGGTGAAGGCGGCGTGGTACGCGACGGTGACGTACGCGGGCTCCGTGTCCAGGACGGTATTCTGGCCGGTGCCCAACGTCGATTCGGGGCTCGTGCTCTTGCGCCGGCGCACGCCCCCGAAGGGCGTGGATCGCACGGCCGTCTTCCAGGTGATCGAGGCCGCGTTCGCGCAGCGACGCAAGACGCTCCGGGCGGCGTTGAGTGGCTGGGCCGGCTCGGCGGCGGCAGCGGAAGAGCTGCTTGTGGCGTCGGGAATCGACCCTCGGGCTCGTGGTGAGCAGCTGTCCGTCGACGATTTCGCCCGCCTCGCCACCCACTTTTCAGAATGATCATGTTTGGTACGTTTCCTCGGGCCATGACACGACTGCAGACGTGTTACGGCCCGAGGAAACGTACCAAACATGATCATTCTGGGTGGGGCGTTGTTGGGGGTGGGTGGTGGATAGGCTCGCACGCGTGCAGGTGAGTGTCCGCGTTCCAGCAAAAATCAACCTCGCCCTCCGGGTGGGACCACTGCGCGATGATGGCTTTCATGAGCTGACTACCGTGTTTCACGGAGTATCGCTATACGACGAGGTCACCGTGAGCGACGAGGTGGGCTCGGACCAGCCCTCAGACCAGCCCCCGGACCATCTCTCGCGCCGGTTCACGGACGAGGGCGGCGATGGGCCGCTCTTGACGATCGGTGGTCCTCACGGGTCCGGACTTGCCGCCGACGCCTCGAATCTGGCGATCCGGGCAATCGACGCGCTGGCGAAGGCTGCCGGCAGGACCCCGCGAGCTCGGTTGCACATCCACAAGGGCATCCCGGTCTCCGCTGGCTTGGCCGGTGGCAGCGCGGATGCTGCCGGGACACTCTTGGCGTGCAACCAGTTGTGGGGACTGGATTGGCCGGTCGCTCGCCTCCTGCCCATCGCTCAGAAGCTGGGTAGCGACGTTCCGTTCGCGCTGGTGGGCGGTACGGCAGTCGGTGTGGGGCGAGGTGAGCAACTCGATCCGGTGCCGGTGGGACGGGATCTGCACTGGGTGGTTGCCGCCGCCGATGAAGGATTGTCGACGCCCGACGTGTACCGGCAGCTGGATGCGTTGCGTGCGGCGCGGGAGATGGAGTCGGCAGACCCGGCGGTGGATGCGTCGTTGTTGACCGCGCTGGAGCGGGGAGATGTCCGGACGATCGGCGGGCTGCTGGCCAACGACCTTCAGGAGGCCGCACTTGAATTGCGGCCGGTTCTGGCAGACACCTTGCGGGCGGGAAATGCGGCGGGCGCGCTCGGCGGCATCGTGTCCGGCTCGGGCCCGACATGCGTGTTCCTGGTCGAGAGCGCGGCACACGCTCGCGATGTCGCGGCAGCGCTCGTGGCAGCCGGAGCCTGTGCCAGTGCGGAGCCCGTTACGGGCCCGGCAGTTCCATCGTTCTGAGTACGTCCTGGTGACGTGAGAGACTCGCAGGTGTCATGGCGCCACGAAATCTCGTGAATCTCGAAACTGTATCGCTGACTTATGGAACCCAGCAGATCTTCGATGCTGTCTCCTTGGGCGTGGCCCGGGGCGAGCGCATCGGTGTCGTCGGACGCAACGGCGGGGGCAAGTCGACGCTCCTGCGACTGCTTTCCGGCGCCGAGCAGCCCGATGCCGGGCGGGTGACGCACACCGGTGGGCTGCGGATCGGCCACCTGGGCCAGGAGGATCATCTCGACCCGGACGCCACTGTGCGGCAGAGCGTCGTGGGGGACTTGCCCGAGCACGAGTGGGCGGGGGATCCGCGAATCCGGGACGTGATGTCGCACCTGTTGCCGCAGCTTTCCGGAGACAGCGTGGTCGGGCCGCTGTCCGGTGGGGAGCGGCGGCGAGTCGCGCTGGCGCGGCTGCTCGTGGACGATGTCGACCTTCTCCTGCTTGATGAGCCCACGAACCATCTCGACGTGGAAGCGATCGACTGGTTGACCAGGCATCTGGGGAGGAGCGGCCGGGCGATTGTCATCGTGTCGCACGATCGCTGGGTGCTCGATTCGGTGTGCCAGGCGACCTGGGAGGTTGCTGATCGCACGGTCTACACCTACGACGGTGGCTATTCCACCTACGTGCTCGCGCGGGCCGAGCGGGAACGGATGGCGGCGGCCGCTGAGGCGCGTCGTCAGAACCTGCTCCGCAAGGAGCTGGCATGGCTACGTCGCGGGCCACCGGCGCGCACGTCCAAGCCGAAGTTCCGGGTGGAGGCGGCGAACGCGCTGATCGAGAACGAGCCGCCCCCGCGTGATCGGTACGAGCTCACCCGCATGGCGACGACCAGGCTGGGCAAGAGCGTCCTCGATGTCGAGGACGTCACTCTCGAACGGGGTGGAACTCTCGTTCTCGACGACGTCACGTGGCGGCTGGGCCCGGGAGATCGGGTGGGCCTCGTCGGCATCAATGGATCGGGGAAGACCAGCCTGTTGCGCCTGCTCGACGGAAGTCTGGACCCGACGCGTGGACGGGTCAAGGTCGGCAAGACCGTGGTGAGTGCTCACCTTTCGCAGGAAGTCGTCGAACTCGACCCGCGAAATCGCGTGCTCCAGGCCGTGGAGGAGATCCGCAGGGAGGTGCGCCTGGGATCCGGCGAGACGTCGACGGCGAGTCAGATGCTCGAACGGTTCGGGTTCACCGGCCAGCGCCGGTGGACGCCGGTCGGCGACCTCTCCGGAGGCGAGCGCCGGCGGCTTCAGTTGCTGCGGCTTCTCATGGGGGAGCCGAACGTTCTCCTGCTCGACGAGCCCACCAACGATCTCGACGTCGAGACGCTGACCGTCCTGGAGGACCTCCTCGACGGCTGGCCAGGAACGCTTGTAGTGGTCAGCCATGATCGGTGGTTCCTGGAGCGGGCTACCGATGCGATCTGGGCGCTGCTCGGTGACGGACGGTTGGTGCACGTGCCGGGTGGGGTGGACGAGTATCTGGAGTGGCTGCGCAGTGCCGATGACGGCGCGGGTGCTGCGGGCAGCGGAACCATCGCGGGGTTGGCGGCGTCGACGTCGTCGGCTACCGCCGACACCGGTTCGAACCGGGAGCGGCGTGGCGAAGCGCGTGCGGCGCGCAAGGAGCTGGCGAAGATCGAGCGCGAAGTGGAGAAGCTGACCCGGCGTGCGGAGGAGCTGCATGCACAGTTGGCGGAGCACGCGACGGATCACGAGAAACTTCGGGAGCTGAATGCGTCGCTCCGCGAGGTGGACGAGAAGCGCTCGGAGCTGGAAGAGCGCTGGATGGTGCTGGCCGACGAGGTCGGGTAGGCGCTGATAAGCGCGGGTTCAGCTCTCCATGACGACGTCGGGCGGGCGGCAGGGCGGCTAGACGCTCAGAGATTCAATCCCTGCTCGGCAAGCCAGGTGCGGGGGTTGACCGGCGCACCGTTACCGGGCCGGATCTCGAGGTGCAGGTGGGGTCCGGTGCTGTTTCCGGTGGAACCCACCCGGCCGATCACGGTGCCCGGCTCGACGCTTCCCGAGGCCTGCACGATCCGGGACAGGTGGGCGTACCAGCTCACGGTGCCGTCCCAGTGCCGGATGGCGATCTTGTTTCCATACGGGCCGTCCCAGCCAGCGAAGATGATCTCGCCGCGGGACAGTGCCCGCACCTCGGATCCTTGGGAGGCGGAGAGGTCCACACCTTCGTGTCCGCGGGACCACATCCGGCCGGTAGAGCCGAATCCGGCGCTGACGCGGTAGTTCGCCGTCAACGGGCTCACCCAGCGGCGGGCTTCGCGCTCGGCGCGGGCAGCTTCCTCGGCAGCTTCGCGACGTTGCTGCTCGAGGATGCCGTTGTGTGCCTCGTTGGCGGTCTCGCTCGCCTCTGAGGTGAGCGATTGGCCGGCGGCGGAGATCGTGTCCAGTGCCCCGGAGTCGGACACGGTGGTCATCGGCCGGTTGGGAACGGCTTCGAGCGGTTGCCCGGTCGCGCTCACGTCGGAGCTGGCTGCCGGAGAGACGGCGAGTGCGCCCGACGCGGCGGCGCACATGGCGACCGAACCCATGACGGAGGGAACGGTGACGTGCCTGCGGCGACGGTGTCGACCGCTACCGGAACGTCTCGACACGCTGATGAACCTTCCGACGGGGATCTACAGACGTGGGGACGATAGCGGTTTCCAGTGGGTCACCACAAATGACTCGGCCGACTTTGTCAGGGCGTGTGTCCAGCGGCATCGCACCGCGAGGCGTGCTTCGCGTTCGTAACCTTGCCGTGACCTGCATGGATATGCATGTGCACGTGAATCCCGTCACACTCGCCGGTTGACGATTATGACGTGTGATGTTCGTCACACAGCCGTCTTTCTCTCGTGGTGCGGGCGTAGTAACCCGGGCCCTCGGCCGGGTAGCCTGCTGTGCGTGGATGCATCGATCGAGTTCGAGCGCCCGTTACGGGTCGTCGTGGCCAAACCTGGCCTGGACGGACATGACCGTGGAGCGAAGATCGTCGCGCGTGCTCTGCGCGACGCCGGTGTCGAGGTCGTCTATACCGGGCTGCATCAGACGCCCGAGCAGGTCGTCGAGGCGGCGATTCAGGAAGATGCCCACGCGATCGGGTTGTCGATCCTGTCCGGTGCCCACATGACGCTGTTCAAGCGCGTCCTGGAACTCCTGTCCGAGCGTGATGCGTCGGACATCGTCGTGTTCGGCGGCGGCATCATCCCCGATGCCGACATCCCGGTGCTTGAGGAGATGGGCGTCGCGAAGCTCTTCACGCCCGGTGCGAGTACCCAAGAGATCGTCGAGTGGGTGCGGACGCTCAAGGAGCCCCAGCCCAGCTGATCAACTGTTGTTCATCCATTGACCATTTGTTGCTTGTTCACCGAAGTGTGTCTCGCGGGTCTACCAAAGGTCTAGACCTGTCAGATGTAATGGCCCCACTGTCATCTACCTGAGTGGGGTGAATTGGTGTCTGTCTCCACACATCACGTCTCGTCCGCGGATCGAGGCACGCCGCGCGCCGGGCGAACCACTGCCTGGCGTCGATGGGGAACGGGAATCGCCGGGCTGGCTGGTGCCGCCGTGATCGTGGCGCCCGTCGCCGGTGCGCTGCCGGACCCCGTGGCCTCGTCGGGCGTGAGCGGGCAACTGGCGCTGACGACCGGCGAAGCGCTGGCGCGGGTGCCCGGGGAGTCGGTACTCGTCGAACAGGACGAACTGGACGTCGCACCCGGGATGGAGCTCGAGACGTTCGCCAGCCTGGAGGCCGAAGGCTGGACCGCGGGCTCCGTGCTGACCGTCGACGTCGATGCCGGCGTGACCTTCGATTACCAGCATTCCGGCACCGTCACCGAACGCGAGACCGTGCGTGACGGCGCCGCGCGTGACGGCGCGACGGCTGCGGTGAACGCCGACTTCTTCGACATCAACAACTCCGATGCTCCGCTTGGCCCGGGTATCGGCCGCGAGGACGGCTTCATCAAGGCACCCGTCAAGGGCCGTGAGAACGCCTTCGCCGTCGCCGAGGACGGGGCGGTGCAACTGGCTCAGATCTTCCTTGACGGTGAGGTCGCGGTCGACGGCGGACCGGTCTTGGAACTCGATGGCGTCAACACCCATGCCCTGCCCGCCGACGGCATCGGTGTCTTCACGGCGCTGTGGGGCGACTACACGAGAGCGGAGGCCGTTGGTGGTGCCTCCGAGACCGCCGAGGTGACGATCGTCGACGGTGTGATCACCGACGTGACCGACGAGATCGGCGAAGAGCCACCCGGCGACGACACGGTGGTGCTGGTCGGCCGGGGCAAGGGCGCGCAAGCCCTGCTCGACCTGGAACCCGGTGCCGACGCCGAGGTCAGCTACGCTCCTCGTTCGGACATCGACGAGATCGCCGCCGCCGTGGGTGGCAACCCCGTCCTTGTCAGCGATGGTGAACCGGAGTCGTTCTCCGACCCGACGCCTCATCCACGTACGGCGGTGGGGATCAGCGAGGACGGCAGCGAGGTCTTTCTCGCCGTCATCGACGGCCGGCAGGGACACGCGCGCGGAATGAGCCTGTCCGAGCTCGCCGAATTCATGCACGAGCTCGGTGCGCACGACGCGCTCAACCTCGATGGCGGTGGATCGTCGACGATGGTGGTCCGCGACCCGGGGACGGTCGAGCATGAGGTCGTGAACAGCCCGTCCGACGGAAACGAACGTCTCGTGGCCAATGGCCTGGCGATGTTCGCCGAGGACGGGTCGGGCACGCTGAGCGATTTCCGCATGCTCGCCGAAGGCGACAGCAACCGGGTCTTCCCCGGTCTGAGCCGCACCGTGACCGCACTCGGCCTCGATGAGGCCCATGACGCGGTCGATGCGGATCCGGCATGGTCGGCGACCGGCGATTCCGGAGACGTCGTGGAGGTCACCGGAGACGGGGCCACCGCAAGCGTCACCGGCCTCGCACCCGGCGAGGGAGCCGTCGTGGCCGCAGATGGTGACGTGCGAGGCGAGCTCGACATCACGGTCCTGGATGAGCTGGCCTGGGTGGATCCGAATACGACGCAGGTGGCGTTGGCCGACGCCGACAGTACCGGCCGGATCGAGCTGACCGGCTACGACGCGGCTGGTTACCGTGCGCCGATCGACCCCGCCGACGTCGAGGTGGACGGTGCAGACGGCATCGTTGAACTGGTGCCCGACGGGGCGGGATTCGCCCTCGAACCGACGGCCGACAACGGATCGACGGTACTGACGCTGCGGGTGGGCGATGTGAGCGCCGAGGTGGCGGTGACCATCGGCCTGACCGAGGAACCGGTCGCGGAGTTCGAGGACGCCGACGACTGGACGATCAGCTTCGCCCGGGCCGACGGTGAGATCGAGCCCACCGACGGGCCCGAAGGGCGCTCGGGCGTGCGGATGACCTATGACTTCACCGGCCCCAGCACGCGTGCCGCGTACGCGGCACCACCGGAACAGATCGAACTACCCGGGCAGCCCCAGGTGGTGAACGCATGGGTGCGCGGTGACGGGAACGGCTCGTGGATCCGGATGCGGGTCTACGACCGGGACGGCGCCCTGGTCACGTTGAACGGTGGCTACACCGACTTCACCGGCTGGCGGCAGTTGAGCTTCGAGGTGCCGGAAGGCACCGAGTACCCGCTGACGTTGCGGGATATCTATTCGGTGGAGCCGCGCAACGATGCCCGCTACCACGGTGAGACGTCGTTCAGCGACATCACCGTGGAGATCGCGCCCGATGTCGAGCTGCCCGAACGGCAGCGGTTCCCCGATCCGGTGATTACCACCAACGGCACCGCCGACGACGCGGCCCAGCGCATCGCGGTGATGAACGACGCCCAGTTCGTGGCGCGTGCACCGGACAGCGACATCGTCGAGGCCGCGCGCCGGACGCTGCGCGAGATCGTGGCGGAGGATCCGGATGCGCTGATCATCAATGGTGATCTCGTCGACGAGTCGACACCGGAGGACTTCGCGCTCGCTCGCACGGTGTTGGACGAGGAACTGGGTGATGCGGACTTCCCGTGGTACTACGTTCCGGGCAACCACGAGGCGGAACGCGGCTCGATCGACAACTTCGTCGACGAGTTCGGCGACACGCAGCACGTGGTCGACCTCGGCGGAACCCGGATCATCACGCTGAACACGGCGTTCGGGACGCTGCGCGCCGGGGGCGACGAGTTCGACCAGATCATGGTGCTCCGCGAGGCGCTGGACGAGGCGGCCGCGGACCCGTCGATCACGGGTGTCGTCGTCGCGGGGCACCACCCGCCGAACGATCCGCTGCCGGCGGCCAACAGCCAGCTCATCGATCGGCGAGAGGCCGCGATGCTGGAACGGTGGCTCGCCGATTTCCATGCCGAGACCGGCAAGCCGACGACATACGTCGGCGCTCACGCCGGCGTGTTCGATGCGTCGTCGGTGGACGGCGTGCCCTACCTGGTGAGCGGCAATTCCGGTAAGGGCCCGTCCGGTGCGCCGGACAACGGCGGGTTCACCGGCTGGACACTGCTCGGTGTCGAACCGGGTGCCGAGGACCGTGCGGAGTGGCTGGATGTCGAGGTCCGCCCGCGCGTGGATGCGATCGAACTGGATGCGCCGCGGCGGCTGGTTATCGACGAGTCGGTGACCGTCGCTGCGGAGGTGCAGCAGGATGAGAGCCGCTCGGTGCCGGTGGCCTGGCCGATGAGCGCACAGTGGTCCGGTCACCGCGTTCACGTCGGCGCGGCCGAGAACGCGGAACATCGTGACGTCGTGGCGATCGACCCGGACACGAGGGAAGTGACGGCGCTGCGTCCGGGCGTGGCGATGCTGCGCGTGACGGTGAACGGCGAGACAACGATGGAACGGATCCTCGTCGGCCCCCGGTAGGGGCGTCCGGAGCGATAGATTCGTGACGTATGTCACTGTCATCCCAGCGTGGCTGGCCCCGGTCACGCTGGGATGACATCTCGCCAGTTAGTCTGCTTGGTGGCCACGAATTGGCTTGAAGACGACCAACGGACCGCGACATACGACAAGGATGTAGACGCGTGGACCTGATGGAGTACCAGGCGAAGGAGCTCTTCGCCAAGCACGGCGTCCCGGTACTGCCGGGCGCTGTGGCTGAGACGACCGAACAGGCGCGCCAGGCCGCCGAGCAGATCGGCGGGCAGGTTGTCGTCAAGGCACAAGTCAAGACTGGTGGGCGTGGGAAGGCTGGCGGCGTGAAGCTTGCCGAGAACCCCGCCGAGGCGGAGGAGAAGGCCGGGGCGATCCTCGGCATGGACATCAAGGGTCACACCGTCCACCAGGTTCTTGTCACGCAGGCGAGCGATATCGCGCAGGAATACTACGTGTCCTTCCTGCTCGACCGGGCGAACCGGACCTACCTGGCGATGGCCAGCGTGGAAGGCGGTGTCGAGATCGAGCAGCTGGCCGTGGAGCGTCCCGAAGCGCTGGCGAGGATTCCGGTCGATCCGCGCTCCGGTATCGACGCTGCCGGGGCTGCCGAGATCGCCGACGCCGCGGGTTTCGGGAGCGATGTCCGGGACCAGGTCATCGACGTGCTGCAGCATCTGTGGACGGTGTTCACGGCCGAGGATGCCACGCTCGTCGAGGTGAACCCGCTGGTGAAGACCCCGGACGGGAAGGTGCTCGCGCTCGACGGCAAGGTGAGCCTCGACGAGAATGCGAGCTTCCGGCACGACGACCACGCCCAGTACGCGGACGAATCCGCGGCCGACCCGCTCGAAGCGCGTGCCAAGGAGAAGGACCTCAACTACGTCAAGCTTGAAGGCGAGGTCGGCATCATCGGCAACGGTGCCGGGCTCGTCATGTCCACCTTGGATGTCGTGGCTTATGCGGGAGAAGAGTTCAGCGGGGTGAAGCCCGCCAACTTCCTCGACATTGGTGGCGGAGCGTCCGCCGAGGTGATGGCTAACGGTCTGGAGATCATCCTGTCCGACCCCGATGTCAAGAGCGTCTTCGTGAACGTCTTCGGTGGCATCACCGCGTGTGACGCGGTGGCCAACGGCATCGTGCACGCATTCGAACTTCTCCAGGAGCGTGGTGACTCCGTCTCCAAGCCCCTGGTCGTGCGGTTGGACGGCAACAACGCCACGCTCGGTCGGCAGATTCTCGACGACGCGGCATTCCCGCTCCTCGAACGGGTAGACACGATGGACGGTGCCGCGCGCCGCGCGGCCATGCTCGCCAGTGGCACGGCGGCGTAGGTAAAGGACGGCGAAGAGATGGCCATCTTCCTCAACGAGAACAGCAAGCTCATTGTCCAGGGCATCACCGGTGCCGAGGGAACCAAGCACACCCAGCGGATGCTCAAGGCGGGCGCCAAGATCGTCGGTGGGGTCAATGCACGCAAGGCCGGCCAGGAACTGGATTTCACCGAGTTTCACCCGGACGCCGTGCTGACGGTCTATGGCAGCGTCGGCGAGGCCATGGAGAAGACCGGGGCGAACGTTTCCGTCGTCTTCGTGCCGCCGAAGTTCACCAAGGACGCCGTCATCGAAGCCGTCGACGCCGGGATCGAGCTCGTCGTCGTGATTACGGAGGGCATCCCCGTACACGACACCGCCGAGTTCTGGGCCTACGCGAGGAACATGGGCAACAAGACACGCATCGTGGGTCCCAACTGCCCCGGTGTCATCAGCCCCGGCAAGTCCAACGCCGGGATCATTCCGGCCGACATCACCGAATCCGGATCGATTGGTCTGGTCAGCAAGTCGGGCACGCTGACCTACCAGATGATGTACGAGCTGCGCGACATCGGGTTCTCCACCTGTGTCGGCATCGGTGGTGACCCGGTCATCGGGACGACGCACATCGACGCGCTCGAGGCGTTCGAGGCGGATCCGGAGACCGAGGGAATCGTGATGATCGGCGAGATCGGTGGTGACGCCGAGGAGCGCGCGGCCGAGTACATCAAGGCCAACGTCACCAAGCCGGTCGTCGGTTATGTCGCAGGCTTCACCGCCCCCGAGGGCAAGACCATGGGTCACGCCGGCGCGATCGTGTCCGGTTCCTCGGGTACGGCGCAGGCGAAGAAGGAAGCGCTCGAAGCTGCCGGTGTGCGCGTGGGCAAGACGCCGTCGGAGTCGGCCCGGATCATGCGCGAGATCATCCAGAACGGCTGATCCGCCAGCATCGCCGGGGCACGGTTGCCGCGAAGGCGAGCACTTGTTGGGGCTGAGTAACGCCCAGAGCCCGTTTCGGCCTTCTGGAGGTTACTCAGCCCCAACAAGTGCCACCTCAGGCGGCACGTGACAGCAGGTCGCGGAGCTGGTCGGCGGTGAGATCGCGGTCCTCGTGATCGCTGATGGAATGGCTGATGGCGGTCACGGTCTCGCCGTGCACCATCACCCCGAAGACGAACACCGTCCCGTAGTCGCTCTCGACCCGCCACGTCGCGGCGCTGTCACCGGGCTCGTCGTGCGAACCGGTGCGCTCGGCCTGCTGGTTGGGCTCCTCGTGGGCGTCGGCCGCGGCCACCAGGTCGTCATAGTGCGACCGCGCCGCCTCCTCGTCCGGGAACGTGGCGATACGCTGTTCGACGGCCGGGCCGGCGTTCTCAGTCGAATTCCGGTACCAGCGAGTCTCGACGACCTCGGCTCCGTCGTCCGTCGGATCCAGCGGCAGATAGGCGTGAGCCCACGTGGACTCCTCCACGATCTCGCCGCCCGCGTCGATCTCCTCCAGTCCGGTGGCGTCGACGACATCGTCGACGGTGAGCCAGCCAGACACGTCTCCAGTGGGCTCAGGGTAGAGCTGGGTCGGCTGTGGCTCGACGACGCATTCCTGCTCAACGGCTTCGCAGAGCCGTTGGGCGGCCTCCGTGGTGCGTGCCGTCAGTGTGCTGGCTGCGTAATCTTCATTGCTCGGGAAACCGTTGATCACCATCGTGACGTAGCTGCCAGCCCGGACGAGATGGACGGCGACCAGGTCGTAGCGCATGTCGCCGCCCTGTAGCGGCTGCTCCCGCGGGGACCAGTAAGTCGCCGCCCATGCCTCGTCGCCGACATCGTCGACGGCCCACGCTTGGCTCAGTCCGTCCGGAGCGTCCGGGCCGGCCCCCTCGTCGAGATTCCGCAGGCAGGACTCGAGGTCCGCGCGTAGCTGTGCGAACCGCCGTACCTGGTCGTTGGTCGTCTCGGCGAACTGGAGGAAATGTCCTTCGCGGTCGTTCTCGTAGCGGACGTGAGCTGCGCCGTCCGGCACGGCGGGAGCGCAGTCGAACGGTGTCCGGGTCGCTTCCGTCTCCGTCCACTCCGGCAGGACAACGCCTGGCTCGTCGTCCGGCGAGATGTCGTCGATGGTCAGGAAGGCGTCATCGGGGACGTTCGCACCGTTGCCGTCATCGGGAGGCGTCTGCTCTCCATCCGGAGGGGTCGAATCGTCCTGCTCGTCAGGCGTGGTCGGCACGGCCGTGGGTGCCTCGGTTTCGCCCGGAGCGGCCGGCTCCGGTGCGGAAAACAGCTCATTCTGTGTCACGCCGGCGACGCCCAGAGCCACGATGGCCACGCTGGCGAGGACACCGGTGGTGACCTGGTTGCGGGTGCGCCGTGCGGCTCGGCGCCGTGCTGCGCTCGGGCCGGGCATCTCGATGTCGGTGACGTCCGTGTCGAGGGCGTTCAGCTGTCGCCGTAGTTCGTCGTCGAAGTTACTGCTCACGCCCGTTCCCTCCCGTCACGGTGCTGGACTCGTCGGTCAAGAGCTCCGACAACGCGGCACGCCCACGCGACAAGCGTGCCTTGACCGTCCCGGTAGCGGCACCGACCTCCTCGGCGATCTCCTCGACGCTCATGCCCACGAGATGGTGCAGCACGATCGCCCGGCGCTGTGCTTCGGGAATCCGGCGCAACGCTGTCACCAGAGCGACGTGATCTGGATTGGGCGGTGCGGTACTTTCCGGTTCCCCGTGGCGTGCCATCGCCGTGATGCCGTTCTTGGCCTTGCGCCATCGGCTGGCCGCGATGCGCCACGCCACCGTCCGGACCCATGCTTCGGGGCTGTCCGCACGGCTGACCGTCTTCCACCGTTGCCATGCCCGCGCGAACGCTTCTTGCGTGCACTCCTGAGCATCCGCCACGTTCCCGGTCATGGCATACATCTGATGCAGGACACGACGGCTCGACGCGTTGTAGAACGCATCGAATTCCGCTGCCGCGTCCATGTTCTCCTCTCTCGCTCTCGTCCCGAACGGGGTCGCTGGCGTCCGCGTGCCGTTGACCACGCACTTTCCGTATGTTCGCACTCGGGATGACGCGGGAGCCTGCCGTTCGGTTGCATCGAAAATCGAGTGGATATCGGGTGGATCTTGTCACGTCCTGGAAGCCATCGGCGTGGTGTGCGGGCGAACCGCGGGTACAACGGCGACCATGAGAGCGTGCCAGATCTGCTGACTCGACCGCTGCTGCGTCGGGACGAGCCCGCCTGGGGCTCCCGCGTGCCGTGGTTCGCTGCCGCCCTGGCCTCTGGCTGGGCGCTGATCGCATCGGCGTCGTTGAGCGTGTTGCCGGCGGTCGCCGTGTGGATCGGCGAGGGTGCGAACGCCCCGTTGAGCGACCCCTTGCGGTTCGGCGCCCGGATCTGGCTGTTGTCGCATCGCATCGGCTTGGAGGTGGACGGCGCCAGCATCGTCCTGGCTCCCCTCGGCATGACGTTCATGTTCGTGCTGCTCATGTACCGTTCCGCGCGGTGGGCGGCACATCAGGCCGGTACCGCGACGCCACGCTCGATGCTGGCCGTGATCGGTCCGTCGGTCCTCGTCTACGTGCTCGGTGCCGTCGCGCTGGCCATGGTGTCGACGTCGGGAGGCATTACGAGCTCGGCGGTCGCGGCCGCCGGCATCGCGGCGGCGTGGGCGCTGGTGGGCTTCGGCGTGGGCGTCGTGCACGAGACCGGTTTCGACGAGGTGTGGTTCGCTCGCTTGTCGCCGGAGGTGCGAGCCGCGCTGACCGGGAGCGCTGTCGTCATCGCGGGTCTGTTCGTGGCCGGGTCGGTACTGGTGGTGGTCAGCACCGTCGGGAACACCACGCAGATCGGTGGCCTCGCCGAGGCCCTCGAGGCGGGCGTCCTGGGCAACACGGCCCTGGCGGCCGGCAGCGCAGCGATCATGCCGAACGGTGTCATCTGGGCGGCGAGCTTCTCGTTGGGGCCGGGCTTTGCTATCGGTGCCGAGACGGTGGTGGCGCCGGGCGGTGTGCAGCTCGGCATGCTTCCCGCGGTTCCACCGCTGGGAGCGTTGCCGTCGGACGTGCCCGGAACGCTCACGTGGGTGGTGCTGGCCGGGCCGATCGTGGCGGGAGCGATCGCCGGACTCCTCGTCTATCGCACGCTTGAACCGTATCGGGAGTCCATCACCACCGTCGTTCTCGCTGCTGGCGGCACGGCTGCCGCGAGCGCCCTGGGCATGTCGGCACTGGCGATGTTGTCCGGCGGTTCGATGGGCGCGGTGCGGCTGGCCGAGGTCGGGCCGGTGCCGTGGGAGGTGGCGGCGATGACGTTCGTCGCCTGCGGCGTCCCGGCGATGATCACGGCGACGTTGCTCACGTGGCTCCGGTCCCGACGGAGTGCGAGCGCCGACGCAGCGAGTGCGCGGAGTTCGACACCGGCCGACTGAGCAGGGTGTCACTCGACGATGTGCCGGCATCGGATATGGTCACCGGTGTCGGGCGGCGCTCTCGACCGCCGGCTGCGCCGCCGCTTGCCGTGATCTGTCTGTCGGGAGCTCATCGTGCGTATATCCCCAGATGCCGGGCGTGCGTGCCGTCTGGTCGTGCTCGTCTCGGGAGCCGGAAGCAACCTCGGGGCGCTGCTGGACGCGTGTGCCGATCCGGCATACGGCGCGACGGTAGTCGGCGTCGGCGCGGACCGGGACGGCATCGACGGATTGAAGATCGCGACGGATGCCGGTGTTCCGACATTCGTCGAACGGCTCCGTGACCATCCCACACGTGAGGGGTGGGACCGGGCACTGACCAGGCACGTGGAGGATTGCGCCCCCGATCTGGTGATCTCCGCTGGATTCCTCAAGCTGGTGGGTCCCGAGTTCCTCGCGCGGTTCGAAGGCCGCTACATCAACACCCACAACGCCTTGCTCCCTGCCTTTCCGGGCATGCATGGCCCCAGGGACGCCCTCGAGTACGGAGTCAAGATCACCGGTGCGACGCTGTTCTTCGTGGACTCCGGTGTGGACACCGGGCCGATCATCGCCCAGGTGGCGGTTCCGGTCCTCGACAGCGACGACGTCGCGTCCCTGACGGAGCGGATCAAGGCGGCGGAGCGGGAACAGCTCGTCGAATACGTCGGCCGCTTGGCCCGGGAGGGGTGGACCGTCAATGGCCGGACGGTCACCATTCCGTAGGTCTCCGCAAGCCGCACGGTACCTGTTACGCTAGGCCGCGTCGCGACTGGCGCTGGGTGGATAACCACCGGGGAGCGGCACACCAGCAGGAGACTTCGGGGTCGAACGCCTGGGCCCCGGCGGTCGGATGGCCACCCGCGGCTGCCGTCGAGCATGCCGCCGCTTGCTGAGGAGTGAGATGAGCGCCACCTTCCCCGAATCCACGTCGGCCGATGACGGGCAGGTGCCCGTCGAACGGGCTCTGATCAGTGTCTACGACAAGACAGGCCTGGACGATCTCGCTCGCGGCCTGGCCGATGCGGGCGTGACGATCGTGTCCACCGGTTCCACGGCGGCGCGGATCGCCGAGGCCGGAGTGCCCGTGACGCGGGTCGAAGAGCTCACCGGTTTCCCGGAGTGTCTGGATGGGCGGGTCAAGACCCTGCACCCGAACGTGCATGCCGGTCTGCTGGCCGATCTGCGCCTCGACACCCATCGAGACCAGCTGGCCGAGCTGGAAATCGAGCCGTTCTCACTGGTCATCTGCAACCTCTACCCGTTCGCTGACACCGTGGCCTCGGGCGCGCGGGCCGACGAGATCGTCGAACAGATCGACATCGGTGGCCCGTCCATGGTGCGGGCCGCGGCGAAGAACCATCCCAGCGTCGCCGTCGTCGTCGACCCGTCCCGATATTCTGATGTCCTGGCGGCCGCCCGGAACGGCGGATTCACGCTCGCCGAACGACGACGCCTGGCCGCCGAGGCATTCGCGCACACGGCCACCTACGACGTCGCCGTGGCGTCGTGGATGGGCAACGTCCACACGGACACGTCGGACGGCAGCGGCTTTCCCCGCTGGGTGGGTGCCACCTGGCAGCGGGAGTCGGTGTTGCGATACGGCGAGAACCCGCACCAGCCCGCCGCGTTGTACGTGTCGGACGGCGGCGGTGCCGGCTCGAATGCCGGACTGGCGCAGGCCGAGCAGCTGCACGGCAAGGAGATGTCGTACAACAACTTCGTCGATGCCGACGCCGCCTGGTGGGCCGCCCACGACTTCTCCGAACCCGCGGTGGCGATCATCAAGCATGCCAATCCCTGCGGTATCGCCGTCGGTGTCGATGTGGCCGAGGCACACCGCAAGGCACACGCCACCGATCCGGTCTCGGCGTTCGGCGGGGTGATCGCGACGAACCAGGTGCTCACGCGGGCCGCGGCGGAGCAGATCGCCGAGGTGTTCACGGAGGTCGTCGCCGCTCCCGGATTCGACGATGGCGCGCTGGAGATCTTGGCGGAGAAGAAGAGCCTGCGCGTGCTGCGGGTATCCGGGGGAGCAGGTGCGGTTGAGTCGCGGCCCATTTCCGGTGGCATGTTGATACAGCGCGCCGATCGCGTCGATGCGCCCGGTGACGACCCTTCTGGCTGGACGCTCGTGGCGGGGGAGCCGGCGGATGAGGCGACGCGTGCCGATCTCGCGTTCGCCTGGCGGGCGGTCCGTTCGGCGAAGTCCAACGCGATCCTGTTGGCGACCGACCGCGCGGCCGTGGGTGTCGGGATGGGACAGGTCAACCGGGTGGATGCGGCCCGTCTGGCGGTATCGCGAGCCGGCGAGCGCGCTGCGGGCTCGGTGGCCGCGTCCGACGCGTTCTTCCCGTTCCCGGACGGACTGCGGGTCCTGCTGGACGGTGGCGTGCGCGCCGTGGTCCAGCCGGGCGGATCGGTGCGCGACGACGAGGTCGTCGCAGCAGCGCAGGAGGCCGGAGCGACGATGTATCTGACCGGCTCTCGCCATTTCCTCCATTGACCCACCTCCCTCCCCCCAATTCCCGCTGATCATGAACACTAGTCGCTCTATGAGGCCGGTAAGTGTTCATGATCAGCGGAGAGGCGTGAGGGCTGAGGACCAGAAAGGACGGTAACGAGATGAGCGCGAAGATCCTGGACGGCAAGGCGACGGCTGCTGCGATCAAGGACGAGCTGCGAGCCCGTGTCGAGCGCCTGGCATCTGCGGGTGCGACTCCGGGCCTTGGCACGGTGCTCGTGGGTGACGATCCGGGATCGACGTCGTACGTCAACGGAAAGCACCGAGACTGCGGCGAGGTAGGGATCACGTCGATCCGGCGAGATCTCCCGGACACGGTCACGCAGGCCGAGCTCGAAGGCGTCATCGACGAGCTCAACGCCGACCCTGCCTGTACCGGTTACATCGTCCAGCTTCCGTTGCCTGCCCACATCGACACCGATGCGGTGCTGGAACGCGTTGATCCGGCCAAGGACGCCGACGGGCTCCACCCCACCAACCTCGGCCGGCTTGTCCTCGGGGTGAACACCGAGATCGCCTCTCCGCAGCCGTGCACGCCCCGGGCGATCATCGAGCTGTTGACTCGGCACGGTATCTCGCTGGCAGGGCGTGATGTGGTGATCGTCGGCCGCGGCGTCACGGTGGGACGCTCGCTTCCCCTCCTGCTCACCCGGAAGGCGGTGAACGCGACGGCCACATCCACCCACACGGGGACCAGCGATCTCGCGGGCCACCTGCGTCAGGCGGATGTGATCGTGGCGGCTGCCGGAGTTCCGGGGATCGTGACCGCTGACGCGGTCAAGCCGGAGGCGGTTGTGCTCGACGTGGGCGTGAGCCGGCAGCAGGATCCCGAAACTGGAAAGTCGCGGATCGCTGGCGACGTGCATTCCGGCGTGTACGAGGTCGCGTCGTGGGTTTCTCCGAACCCGGGCGGTGTCGGACCGATGACGCGGGCGATGCTGCTGGCGAATGTCGTCGAGGCCGCGGAGCGAGTGAGGTGAGGAACGCGACCATTTAGTGTTGCACGGTATGTTGCACGGTATAGGGTTTGGTGAGCCACCGGGCGGAGCGCGCAGGGTCGGACATCTCGTCGCACTTACCGTTGGGTAAGGTGGCGGCGACTTCACAGAGGAGGAGGTCCCAACCTGTATGGCCGATAAGTCTTCGCGCGGCCTCGCTGATGTCGTCGCGGCCACCACGTCGATATCCGACATCGACGGTGAAGAGGGCCGTCTGTTCTATCGGGGCTACGACATCAATGACATTACCGGGCGGATCAGCTTCGAGGAGTGTGTCCATCTCCTGCAGCGGGGAGATCTTCCTACGGCAGACGAACTCGGCGCTTTCGCGAATGAGCTGACCGGCGCCCGATGGATCGGTGAGACCACGGAGGCGCTGCTTCCGCACGTCGTCCGTAGCGGCACGCCCATGGAGGCGTTGCGGACTCTGGTCTCGTCGCTGGCTGTGGACGACCCGGACGCTGCGGACTCATCGGTCGAGGCGGATCGGCGTAAGGCGACCCGGCTGGTGGCGCAGATGCCCGTGCTCGTCGCGCGGTACCACGCGGATCGTAGCGGCCGGGAGGTGGCCGAGGGTGATCCGTCGCTGGGTATCGCGGGAAACTTCCTGCTTCAGGTGACCGGCGAGCGCCCGGCGGATCGGGCAGCGGAGATCTTCGACGCGTGCCTCGTGCTGCATGCTGACCACACGATGAACGCGTCGACGTTCACCGCTCGGGTCGTCGCGGCGACCCTGTCGGACATCCACTCGGCCATCACCGGGGCGATGGGTGCGCTACGCGGTCCGCTTCACGGCGGCGCGAACGAGGCGGTGATGAAGACGCTGAGCTCGATCGAGGGCGGCGTAGACACGGTCGACCGGTTCGTTCGGGATGAACTCAGCGCCGGGCGCAAGCTGATGGGATTCGGCCACCGCGTCTACAAGGCGGAAGATCCGCGCGCCACCCATCTGCGGCGGATGAGTGAAGAGCTCGCCGAACTCACCGGTAACCGGCACTATTTCGACTTCTCGCGGCGTATGGAAAAGGCCGTCTTCGACACCAAGGGCCTGTACCCGAACGTTGACTTCTATGCCGCGAGCGTCTATCACGCACTCGGTATCCCCACTGACTTGTTCACGCCGGTGTTCGCGATCTCCCGGATGAGCGGCTGGACCGCGCACGTGATCGAACAGCACGAGGACAACCGGCTGATCAGGCCTGCCAGCGAATACACCGGCCCGGTCGGCCGGCGCTGGAAGGACATCTCTGAGCGGTGACCGTGAGCAACGTGTCAGCCCCGAAGCGCAGCCGCTGGGCAGCGGCCGCCGAGCGGCGGCTGACTCCCGCCAGTTGGCTTCGGGCCGTGGTCCGGCAGTGGCCGTTCCTTATCGGGCTGGGCATCGTGGTCGGTGGCATCGTCGTCGTGGCTGACGACCACTTCAAGCGCGGAACGGTGATTATCGCCGGGGGAATCTGTGTCGCGGCGTTCTTCCGTGCTGTGCTCCCGAATCGCTGGGTGGGGTTGTTGCAGGTTCGTTCGCGGTTGCTCGACGTCCTGACGCTGGCACTGCTGGGCGGCGGTACGCTCATTGCCGCTCTCATCGTTCCACCCCCGAGCTAGGAGAACTGTCATGGCAAAGGCCCCTGTCACGGTCACCGTCACCGGCGCTGCCGGCCAGATCGGCTACGCGCTGCTCTTTCGCGTTGCCTCTGGGCAGATGTTAGGGCCGGACACGCCGGTCAGGCTGAAGCTGCTGGAGATTCCGCAGGCGGTCAAGGCGGCCGAGGGAACCGCCATGGAACTCGACGATTGCGCGTTCCCCCTGCTGGATGGGGTAGATATCACCGACGATACGAATCGGGCCTTCGACGGCACGAGCGTGGCGTTGCTGGTGGGTGCCCGGCCCCGGGCGAAGGGCATGGAACGAGGTGACTTGCTGGAGGCCAACGGCGGGATCTTCGGGCCGCAGGGTACGGCGATCAACGAGCACGCCGCCGACGACGTTCGCGTGCTGGTGGTGGGCAATCCCGCCAACACCAACGCGTTGATCGCCCGTTCCCATGCGCCGGACGTGCCGCCGGAGCGGTTCACGGCCATGACGCGACTGGACCACAACCGCGCGCTGTCGCAGCTCGCCGCGAAGGCAGGCGCGAGTGTCACGGACATCAAGAAGCTGACGATCTGGGGTAACCACTCCGCCACCCAGTATCCGGACATCTTCCACGCCGAGATTGCCGGCAAGAAGGCGGCCGACGTTCTGGGTGTGGCGCCGGACGGATCGGGGGGCGCTGCGGCCGACGATCATCAGTGGCTGACCGAGGAGTTCATTCCGACGGTGGCCAAGCGCGGCGCGGCGATCATCGAGGCGCGTGGTGCCTCGTCGGCGGCGTCGGCGGCGAACGCGGCGATCGACCACGTGCACGATTGGGTTCTGGGTACTCCGGAGGGAGACTGGACGTCGGCGGGTGTGCCGTCCGATGGTTCTTACGGTGTCGCGGAAGGGTTGATCTCGTCGTTTCCGGTCGTGTCGCGTCACGGCCGTTGGGAGATCGTGCCCGGGCTGGAGATCAACGACTTCTCGCGCGCGCGTATCGACGCATCGGTCCAGGAGTTGATCGACGAGCGCGAGACGGTGCGCTCGCTCGGCCTGATCTAGCTGGACATCACCACGCGGCGGTGTGCAGTGGTGATCGTCGGGGGATCCCTGTAGGAGGAGCGAGGGCGGGCCGGACGCCCCGATGGCTCCCGGGCAGGGTCTGATATCTTGACGTCGAGAGAAACTGAACTTCAGGAGCGTTGACCATGGCGAAGATCAAGGTAGCTGGCCCCGTCGTCGAGCTCGACGGCGACGAGATGACGCGAATCATCTGGTCGTTCATCAAGGAACGCCTGATCCATCCATACCTCGACGTGGACCTTCGCTACTACGATCTGTCGATCCAGAACCGCGACGCCACCGACGACCAAGTCACCGTCGACGCCGCGAACGCCATCAAGCAGCACGGCGTCGGGGTGAAGTGCGCCACCATCACGCCGGACGAGGCGCGGGTCGAGGAATTCGGCTTGAAGAAGATGTGGCGCTCGCCCAACGGCACCATCCGCAACATCCTCGGTGGCGTGATCTTCCGCGAGCCGATCGTCATCTCCAACATCCCGCGCCTGGTTCCGGGCTGGACCAAGCCGATCATCATCGGGCGGCACGCCCACGGCGACCAGTACAAGGCCTCGGACTTCGTCGTCCCCGGCCCGGGCACGGTGACCATCACCTACACGCCGGCCGACGGTGGCGAACCGATGGAGATGCAGGTCGCCAACTTCCCGGACGGCGGCGTCGCGATGGGCATGTACAACTACGACGAGTCGATCCGGGAGTTCGCCCGGGCATCGTTCCGCTACGGCCTGGAACGCAAGTTCCCGGTGTACATGTCGACGAAGAACACCATCCTCAAGGCCTACGACGGGCGGTTCAAGGACCTGTTCGCCGAGGTCTACGAGGAGGAGTTCAAGGAGCAGTTCGAGGCTGCCGGCCTCACCTACGAGCACCGGCTGATCGACGACATGGTGGCTGCCGCGCTGAAGTGGGAAGGCGGCTACGTCTGGGCGTGCAAGAACTACGACGGTGACGTGCAGTCCGATACGGTCGCGCAGGGCTTCGGCTCGCTCGGCCTGATGACCTCGGTGCTGATGACGTCGGATGGCACGGTCGAGGCGGAGGCCGCGCACGGCACGGTCACCCGGCACTATCGTCAGCATCAGGAGGGAAAGCCCACGTCGACCAACCCGATCGCGTCCATCTTCGCCTGGACACGCGGGCTGGAACATCGCGGCAAGCTGGACAACACCCCGGAGGTGACCAGCTTCGCCCAGACGCTCGAGGACGTCGTGGTCACAACCGTGGAATCCGGCGTCATGACCAAGGATCTCGCGTTGCTGGTCGGCGACGATCAGGGCTGGGCGACCACGGAGGAGTTCCTGGCCACGCTCGACGAGAATCTTGCCAAGCGCCTCGCCTCCTGACACATCGGACGACGTCAGCTGCCGGTTTTGGATGACGGCAGCTGCGTGGTCGGGCCGGGCAGAAATGCGGTCGCCTGGAGTCCACGTCCGGGGTTAGCGTCGGAACGTGGTTGATCCTGATACGTTCCGCGCGCTGGCGCGCTCGTCGCCGTGGTTGTGGTCGTCAGTCGCGTTCACCCGGACGACGGTGACGCGTGACGGCGCCGAGCGGCTCCGGGCGTGGATCAAACGACCCGCCCGGATGCGGGTGGAACCGGAACATGGTGACGTACACGTCGTCGATGAACGCGACCAGCTCGGAAGGAATCGCGGCGTCTTCCGGGCGGTCTCGACAGACGATCACGAGTCGATCCCTCAGCGGCGAGTGCCGCAGCCGGTCTACCGCGTCCCGCAGGACCCGGGGTCGCCGCAGCCGGTCCGGCGGGAGGACGGGCTGGTCATCTCCCGGCCGGATGACGTCGAGCTCGTCTATGACGATCCGATGTACGTGAATTACCAGTGGGTCGCGATGCTGGATCCGCAAGAGCTCGCCGACGGCGCGCTGGACGGTTGGGCGCCGGATGGCGATGTGCCGGACGGTGCCGGCGTGCCCGGGGACGTTCCGGCCCAGGACGGCGCCTGTCCGCCCGGCGTGGAGGTCCTCGAACTGGAGCGGGGAGAGCTGTTCGGCCGGGCCGTCCTCAGGGCAGTGGTGCGACCGAGCCCGGACTACGACCCACGCTGTGCGTGCTGCCCGCTGCTGCACAGCGAGGTCAGCGTGGCGATCGACCGCGCGGAAGGAGCGCCCCCGCTGGATCCGATGCCCGTCTTCGCCGATCGGTTCGAGACGGTGCTCGATGTCGCGACGGGCATCGTGGTGCGCCTTCGCGACATCGGCGGCGATCGTGACGGCGAGGGGTTCGACGTGGAGATCGACGAGGTTGACGCCGACTACCCGGATGCGATGTTTCAGGCTGACCGGCGGGCCACCCGGCGCCGTGGCATCCTCCGGCGCCGCTCATCCGGCGAGGCTGGTCCCTCGCCATACCCGCCGACGCCGGGAATCAGCCCTCGTCGATGGCGCGGCCCAGGCGCCAGTAGCCCATGAAGGTGACCGCGCCCTTGTCGATCCCGCGCTCGCGTACCAGGTGCCGGCGGATCGCCTTGACCGCGCCCGCTTCGCCGGCCACCCAGGCGTAGACGGGGCTGCTGGCGCTGGCCGCGACCTCCCAGAGCACCTCGAGATCGATGTCCACGGTGTCGACCGTGGATGTGTCGGTGGTGGAGGACGCCGGGCGGGTGAGCGACGCCGACGTGACCGCGTCGACGAGCAGCTGCCCATGTCCGGACGACGAGCCGTCGGGTCGCGAGCGGGGCAGCCAGCTGATCTCGGTGCCGTCTGGCGCGGCAAGTTCGAGGACGTCTTGGGGCTCGGGGACTTCAAGGAAAGCCCGGATCCGTGGTGCGGGGGCCGGCGACGTGCCGCCTGCGGCGCTCTGGCCGTGACGCAGGCGCTCCAGGATGCCACCGATGGCGGGGACCGCCGTCTCGTCGCCGGCGATGATGATGTCGCGCGCGCCCACCGGTGGATTCCACTCGTGCCCGAGGCAGTCGCCCGGGAACAGCCGGTTCGGCCCGATGACGGCGAGCTCGTCACCCACGGCTGCCCGCGCGGCCCAGCTCGCTGCCGGGCCGGACGGGTGGTGGCCGGCGGGGCCGTGCAGAACGAAGTCCACGTCCAGCTCGCGACGCTCGGGCCGCACCGCCCGGATGGTGTAGGTGCGGATGAACCCCCGAGTGGACGGGTCAGAGTTGCGATACTCGGTGTACCAGTCCGTGGTGGAGAACTGCGGTATGCCCTGGCCCGCCCTGGGAATGTAGAGCTTGATGCGCTGGTCTGGGCCGTCGTGCCCGAACTGGTCCAGATCGTCGCCGGTGAAGGTGACCCGCAGGAAGGTGGGACTCAGCCGCTTGAGATCGGCGACGACGACGCGGAAGGGCCGCCAGCGTGGCGCGTTCGGGTCCGCGGTGATGGTGCCGCCGGGCGTGCGGGTGGCTGCGTCAGTTGCGGTACTCGTCATCATATCCCCGTCGAGAAAGTGTGTACGTAAGCATAGGCGAGGCTAACTTAGGCTAGCCTAAACGTACACATCGGGTTTCGCAACGATCCGCGTTTCGAGCCCTGCCGATGGCGGGTGATCCGGCCGAAGACCCTCCCGACATGCGTGAGGCTCGGGGAGCGTGCCCGAGGTCAGCCGGGGGATGCTCGGAGCCGTTATCGGGACGGTGAAACGACACCGGCGCCGGCCGACGGCACGGCCACGAAGGCGTCCGGGGTGGCGAACCCGTACCGAGTGAAGGCCTGCCGGACGGCAGCCGTGACGGCCTCGGCGCGCTCGGTGTCCACGAGCGCGATGATCGAACCGCCGAAGCCTCCGCCGGTCATGCGGGCTCCGTGCGCTCCGGCATGCAGCGCGGCGTCGACCGCGACGTCGAGCTGGGGCACGGTGACCTCGTAGTCGTCGCGCAAAGAGACGTGTGACGCGGTGAGCAGGGGGCCCACGTCGCGGATCCGGCCGGCACGCAGGAGCTGGACGGTTTCTTGAACACGGCCGTTCTCGGTGAGCACGTGCCGTACCCGGCGCCGGGTCACGTCGGGTGTGTCGGGCGAGAGGGGAGTGCCTTCCGGGTGCGGCTCACCGGATGCGCCCGGCTCGAGCCGGCCGACGACGGATTCGACCGGCTCGTCCTGGACATCCCGCAACGACGAGACGCCGAGCCTGCGTGCGGCGTGCTCGCAGCTACGACGGCGCGCGCCGTACTCGCCGTCAGCGTGCCGGTGTGGTGCCCGGGTGTCGATGATCAGCAGCGTCAGCCCGGCACCGGCAAGATCGCACGGGATCGGCTCGGCGTTGACGTCCGCGGCGTCGAAGAGGATCACGTGGCCGTCGCGCCCGTGCATGGCGGCCATCTGATCCATCAGGCCCGTGGGTGCACGGACGTACTCGTTCTCCGCCTGCTGCGCGAGCAGCGCCGATCTCGTGGGGTCGAGCTCCAGGCCGGCCAACGCGTTCAGCGCTACGAGTACCGAACACTCGAGGGCGGCGGACGATGACAGGCCGGCGCCGCTCGGGACGTCGCTGTCGATGTGCACGTCGGCGCCGGGGACGTCGTATCCGGCATGCCGCAAGGCCCAGAAAACCCCGGCGACGTAGGCGCTCCAGCCGGTGACGTCACCAGGCTCGGAATCGACATGGAACTCGACGGGCCCGGAATCCCGGCGGCTGGACGTCGCGGTCACGATGCGGTCGTCGCGTCGCCGCACCGCCGCCGTCGTGCGGTGCGGGATCGCCAGGGGCAGGGCGAAACCGCCGTTGTAGTCGGTGTGCTCTCCGATCAGGTTGACCCGGCCCGGTGCCGATCCCACCACGTCGACGGTGGTGACGTCGCTCATGCGTCGGTTCCTTTCATGAATGCCCAGGCGTCGGTGACGATGCGGTCGAGGTCGTGTGCTGCGTGCCAGCCGAGCTCGGTGGCGATGCGGTCCGCCGATGCCACCAGCACCGGCGGATCGCCCGGACGACGTTCCCGCTCGATGGCGGGAACGGGATGGCCCGTGACACGGCGTGCGGCGTCGATGACGTCGCGCACGGTGTATCCGGTTCCGGTGCCGAGATTGTAGACCCGGTGCTCTCCGCGCTGGCCCCTGGCGGTCTGCGCGGTCCAGTCGAGCGCCAGCAGGTGTGCCCGTCCGAGGTCCTCGACGTGCAGGTAGTCGCGGATGGCCGTGCCGTCGTGGGTGGGGTAGTCGGTACCGAACACGTCGACCGACTCTCGCCGGCCTGCGGGAACGGCGAGCACGTTCGGGATGAGATGGGTTTCGGGGTCGTGACGCTCGCCGTAGCGGCCGAGTGCGCCGCCGACGTTGAAGTAGCGCAGGCTGACGGCGGCCAGCCCGTGCGCCGTTGCCTCGCCGGCGAGGGCGTGGTCGATCGCGAGCTTGCTCTGCCCGTACGGGTTGATGGGCGCGGCTGGCGTGCCTTCCCGGATCGGGGTGGTCTCCGGTTCGCCGTAGGCCGCCGCCGTCGAGGAGAACACCAGGCTCCGCACGCCCTGCTCGCGCATGGCGTCGAGCAGCCGCAACGTGCCGACGACGTTGTTCCACCAGTACAGCTGCGGACGCGCGACCGATTCGCCGACCAGGGATTTCGCCGCGAAGTGCAGCACAGCGTGGTACGAGGTGTCGAGCACGTCGCCGGCATCGTCGATGTCGCCTTCGACGAACGCGGCGCCGCTGGGCACGGCGTCGGCGTGACCGCTGGACAGGTTGTCCAGAACGACGACGTCGTGTCCGGCCTGCAGAAGCTGCGCCGCGACGACGGATCCGATGTAGCCGGCCCCGCCGGTCACCAGAACCTTCACGATCCCACCTCCACGTGGTCACCTGGGGTCATCGAAGGGGTCATCGAGCGTCCCTGAGCCGTTCAGCGACATCTTCGGGAAGGACGTCGGTGATGAACGCGCCCATGGCCGACTCCGACCCGGCCAGATACTTCAGCTTGTCCGCCGCGCGGCGGATCGAGAAGAGCTGCATGTGCAGGTAGGCGAGGTCCCGGTCGGCGGCGACGGGTGCCTGGTGCCAGGCGGCGATGTAGGGCAGCGGCGCATCGTAGAGGGCATCGAAGCGGCGCAAGATGTCGAGGTAGACCGTGACGAAGTCGTCCCGTTCTGCATCGCTCAGCGCTGGGATGTCCGGCACCTGGCGGTGTGGATAGAGGTGGACCTCGACCGGCCAGCGGGCGGCTGCCGGCACGAATGCGGTCCAGTGTGCGGATTGGGCGACGACCCGCTCACCGGCGCGCTCCTGGGCCAGGACGTCCGCGAACAGGTTTCGCCCCCGATCTGCCCGGTAGTGCCGGGCGTTGTCCAGCATCGTCGACGTCCGGGGCGGGATGTAGGGATAGGCGTAGATCTGACCGTGCGGGTGCGAGAGGGTGACCCCGATCTCCTCGCCCCGGTTCTCGAAGCAGAAGACCTGCTCGACTCCTGGCATGGCGGAGAGCTCAGCCGTGCGATCCGCCCATGCCTCGACGACGAGCCGCGCGCGTTCCGGAGGCAGGGTGGCGAACGAGGCATCGTGACGGCTGCTGAAACAGACGACCTCGCAGCGGCCCGTCCCGGCACGCCTGGCGACGAGCTCGTTGCCGGGCGCGACGCGCGTCCCCGGCTCGGTGGCGCTCATGGACAGGCTGGGGAAGCGGTTCTCGAACACCACGACGTCATAGTCCGTCGCCGGGATCTCGGTGTGCAGGCCGTCCCGGGATGGGCACAGCGGGCAGCGGTCGGCCGGTGGCAGGAAGGTGCGTTCCTGCCGGTGGGAGGCCATGGCCACCCACTCGTTCAGCAACGGATCGTGGCGCATCTGGGCGGCCGTGCTCACGGGTGGCAGGTCCCGGGGATCGTCGCTCTTCCGATCGACTCCCTCGATGTCGAAATAGATGATCTCGCGATTGTCCGCGAGCCGGGCCGAGGTTCGCTTCACCATCACACCGCCGCTATGGTTCAAACAGTTTCGAACTAGAGCAAACACTATCCCACAGACGTTCGGCGATGGCCAGGGCGGCTGATCACACCTGCTGGTCGGGCTCCGAGGCGAGGATCAACTCACCCACGTGCTCGTCCAGAGCGTGCCGCGCCTCCCCCGGTAGGCCGGCATCACAGACCAGCACATCGGCCTCGCCAAGGGTGGCGATCGTGCTGAGCCCCACCGTCGCCCACTTGGTGTGATCGGCTACGACGATCAACCGGTGGCCGGCCGTGACCAGGGCACGATCCGTCTCGGCTTCGAGCAGGTTCGGTGTCGTGAAGCCCGCGTGCAGGTCGATTCCGTGCACGCCCAGGAAGACGAGGTCGAGGTGGAGCTGGCGCAGCGACGTCACGGCGATCGGTCCCACCAGCGCGTCCGAGGGAGTGCGAACGCCGCCGGTGACCACGACGTCGACGTCGTCGTCGTGGTGGAACGTGTCGGCGATGGGCAGCGAGTTGGTGACGATGGTGAGCTGGGGAATGCCGCGCAGGTGCTGCGCCAGTGCCCACGTGGTCGTGCCCGCCGAGAGGCCGACCGCCGAGCCGGGCGCGACGAGCTCGGCCCCCACGCGGGCGATCGCGTCCTTCTCCGCCTGCTGGCGCAGTGACTTGACGTCGAATCCAGGTTCCTCCGTGCTCGCCGCGCGACGTGACGTTGCCCCGCCGTGGACCTTGTCCAGCGCTCCGCGCGACACCAGAGCGTCGAGGTCGCGGCGGATGGTCATGTCGGAGACCTGGAACAGCATGGCGAGCTCCCGGACCCTGGCAGCGCCGCGGCGCTGTACTTCGTCGAGGATGTGCGCCTGCCGTTCGGCTGCGAGCATGTGGCCCTCCCTCTGGATGCTCGCCGTGGATCTATGGGCACGACGCTGCGATGTTTCAAACATCATCGCACATAAATGTTCGTTCCAGTGTGGATGTGTGACGCCTCCGTCGACGGCATGTCGGAGCGCCACCGGCCCAGCCGACGAGCCAGGAGTCATCCAGGGAGTCAGCTGGCGAGCGCTTCGTCAACGACGGCGCGTGCCTCCTCCTGGATCCGGTTCAGATGTTCGCGTCCCCGGAAGCTCTCGGCGTAGATCTTGTACACGTCTTCCGTTCCGGACGGGCGGGCGGCGAACCACCCGGACTCGGTGAGAACCTTCAGCCCACCGATCGGGGCGTCGTTGCCCGGCGCTCGGGTCAGCTTGGCCGAGATCGGTTCACCCGCCAGCTCGGTAGCGGACACCTGCTCGGGTGAGAGCTGGGCGAGGACGGCCTTCTGCTCTCTGGTGGCGGGCGCGTCGATACGCGCGTACGCCGGTTCGCCATGCCGTGCGGTGAGCTTTCGGTAGTGCTCGCTCGGTGTCTTGCCTGTGGTGCCCATGATCTCGGCAGCGAGCAGGCACGTGCTGATCCCGTCCTTGTCGGTGCTCCACACGCGGCCGTCGCGGCGTAAGAAGGAGGCACCGGCAGACTCCTCGCCTCCGAACCCGATGGTCGCATCGAGCAGTCCCGGCACGAACCATTTGAACCCGACCGGAACCTCCACGAGGGGCCGGCCGAGCGACGCCGCGACCCGGTTGATCATCGAAGAACTCACCAGGGTCTTGCCGATCGCTGCGTCGACCGGCCAGTGGTCGCGGTGCGTGAACAGGTAGTCGATGGCCACGGCCAGCACGTGGTTCGGGTTCATCAGGCCGCCGTCGGCAGTCACGATGCCGTGCCGGTCGGCGTCGGCGTCGTTGCCCGTCGCGATGTCGAAGTCGGCTTCCTGTGCCGCATCGCGGCGCATCCGGCCGATCAGCGAGGCCATGGCCGACGGCGACGAGCAGTCCATCCGGATCTTGCCGTCCCAGTCCAGGGTCATGAACCGCCATGTCGGGTCGACGAGCGGGTTCACGACCGTGAGATCGAGACGGTGCCGTTCGGCGATGGCCTCCCAGTAGTCCACCGACGCGCCTCCGAGCGGGTCGGCACCGATGCGGACACCACCCGCGCGGATGGCATCGAGGTCGACGACGGCGGGCAGGTCATCGACATAGTGACCGAGGAAGTCGTACGTATCCGTCGTGTCCGCGGCGAGCGCGCTGCCGAGTGGAATTCGCCGCACACCCTTCAGGCCGGATTCGACGTAGCCGTTCGCCGTCCGCTGGATCCAGCTCGTGATCTCCGAGCCTGCCGGTCCACCGTCCGGCGGGTTGTACTTGAAGCCACCGTCCTGCGGAGGATTGTGCGAGGGCGTCACGACGACACCGTCGGCCCGGTGCTGCCCGGTCGCGTTGTGCGCGAGAATGGCGCGCGAGACGGCGGGGGTGGGCGTGTAGCGATCGGCGGAGTCGATCAGAAGGGTGACGCCGTTCCCGGCGAAGACCTCGACCGCGGTCGCCCATGCGGGCTCCGACAGCGCGTGCGTATCTTTGCCGAGGAACAGGGGCCCCTGGATACCGTTGTCTGACCGGTAGTCACAGATCGCTTGCGATGTGGCTGCGATATGGGTTTCGTTGAACGCCGTGTCGAAGGCCGAACCACGATGTCCCGAGGTGCCGAAACTGACCTGCTGTGCTGGATTCTGAGGTTCCGGGTGCCGCGTGAAGTACGCGGTGACCAGCTTGGCGATGTCGACGAGGTCGGCAGCCGTAGCTGGCTGTCCGGCACGCGGATGATCGGGCATCGGTTCTCCTTAAAGGCCGTCTAGACGCTCGGAGATTCGGGGATGCTGCCAGAATAGGGCCATGACGACAGATCGCCCCCGCGTGTTTTCCGGCATGCAGCCCACCGGTTCTTCCCTTCATCTTGGCAACTATCTCGGAGCGCTGCGGCAATGGGCTGCCATGCAGGACGAGTACGACACGTTCTATTGCGTCGTCGATCTTCATGCCATCACCGCCGGACACGATCCGGACGCGCTGCGCGAGCGCAGCCGGGTGACCGCCGCGCAGTACATTGCCGGCGGGATCGACCCGGAGCGCAGCACGCTCTTCGTGCAGAGCCATGTGCCCGAGCACGCCCAGCTGGCGTGGATACTCGGCTGCATTACCGGCTTCGGCGAGGCGAGCCGGATGACCCAGTTCAAGGACCGGGCGGGGCGTGAAGGCACGGAGGGGACAACGGTCGGCCTGTTCACGTATCCCATCTTGCAGGCGGCGGACATCCTGCTCTACGACACCGACATGGTGCCGGTGGGCGAGGACCAGCGCCAGCACGTCGAGCTCACGCGGAACCTCGGTGGTCGTTTCAACGCCCGCTTCGGCGAGACATTCGTGCTGCCGAAACCATACATTCCGGAGGAGACCGCCAAGATCTTGGATCTGCAGGATCCGGGAGCGAAGATGAGCAAGAGCATGGGTGGCTCGGGACTGATCGATCTTCTCGACGATCCCAAGGTCGTGGAGAAGCGGATCAAGAGCGCGGTCACCGATTCGGGTCGCGAAATCGTCGTCGATCCGGAGAACAAGCCCGGAGTGACGAATCTCGTGATTATCCTGTCCGCTGTGACCGGACGAGCGGTGGCCCAGATCGAGCACGATTTCGAGGGTCGGGGCTATGGCGATCTGAAGAAGGAGGTCGCGTCGGCGGTGCTTGACACGGTGGTTCCGTTCCAGAAGCGGGTTCGTGAGTTGCTCGATGACCCGGCCGAGCTCGATGCGCTGCTCGCCAGGGGAGCGTCCAAGGCCAGAGATGTCGCGGCTCCAACCCTGCGGCGAGCATACGAGCGTGTCGGTTTCCTCGTGCCGGCCGGCGCGGTGAGACGGTGACGCGTTCCATGGAAAGTGACGTCCGCACCATCGGGGTGGCGGTGCCCATTCCGGAGCCGTATGGCACCGAGCTGCAGGACTGGCGACGCTCGTTCGGGGATCCCCTGGCCGATGCCATTCCCTCGCACATCACCCTCGTGCCGCCCACGGAGATCGAGAATGGCTCGAACGGTCACTACGCCCGGGTACGCGAACATCTGGCGAAGGTAGCGTCGACGTTCCCGCCGTTTCGGGTGCGCTTACGCGGTACGGCGACGTTCATGCCGGTATCACCGGTAGTGTTCGTCGCGCTGGCCGAAGGTATCTCGGCGTGCGAGCGGCTCTCCATGGCGGTTCGGACCGGACCGCTGGCGGTCGAGCTGTCGTTCCCGTACCACCCGCACGTCACCGTGGCGCACTACCTCCCCGACGAGGCGATGGCGACGGCGTTCAACACGCTTGCCGGGTACGAGGCGGTATTCGACGTGACGGCATTCAGCCTGTATGAGCACGGCACTGACGGCTACTGGCGGCGAGAATGCGACTTCGAGCTGAGCCCTGAGGGTGAGGTTGCCGCCGGACGCCCCGGTGGCGAGCGCCGGTTGCAGGCCGCACGGCGGATCTCCGCCAGTGACGCGGTGCCGGAGGGCTGGCGGGCGTGAACGCCCGACTCCGGGCGCTGTGGAGTCGCGCCAGGGCACTGTGGGTCCGTGCCCGGGCGCTGTGGAAATGGCTACAACCGACGCTGCCGGTTCGGGCGTGGAAGCGCTACGGCAATCTGCGTGGTGATCGGCTGGCCGGTGCGGCGAGCTTCTATGGCTTCTTCTCGCTCTTCCCGTTGCTATTGCTGGCCTCGGCCGTGGCTAGCCGGGTCGCCGGGCGTGCGGGTGTGGAGACCGTCCAGCAGGTCGTGGACGACAACTTTCCAGAGATCGGCCTCGACGTCGCCCGGTTCTATGAGAACGCCGGCACGGTTGGTGTGGTCAGCGCGATAGTGCTGATCTATACCGGGTTGCGCTGGGTGGACTCGATCCGGGCAGCGGTGCGTTCGATGTGGGGCATGGACGACAAACCCGGGAACATCATCACCCGGAAACTCTTCGATCTTGTCGCGCTCATCGGTCTGGGTCTCCTGCTGGCGGTGTCCTGGGGGATGAGTGTCGTCGCGCGGCACATGACTCAGCAGCTCCTGGAGTGGTTTGGGGTCGAAGGTGTCGATGCCACGGGTGTGCTGGGCGTGGTCAGCTGGGTGCTGTCGATCGGCGTGAACACGCTGTTGTTCGCCTACTTGCTGACCGGCCTGCCGCGGATCATCGTCCCCGCCAAGGAGCAGGCGCTCACCGCGTTGCTGGGCGCCGTCGTCTTCGAGATCCTCAAGAACTTCCTGGTCCAGTACGTCTTGGGACCGGGGGCGGACGACACGTTCGCCGCGTTCGCGGCGCCCCTGGCGCTCATCGCCTGGATCTACGTGGTCACCAGGCTGCTCATGGTCCTGGCGGCGTTGACAGCTGAAAGCGCTATCGACCACCTCGACGCCGAGCAACGGGACAAGGCCCTGGCGCACGACAGCCACGGCGGGACGTGAGGTCACTCGGCCGTGTCGTCGAACGGCAGGACGAGTGCTCGCAGGAGGTTCGCCAGCATCGCCTGGTCATCGGGTGCGACATTGGCGAGGATGCTGCGTTCGTGAGCGAGCAAGCTTTCCAGAGCTGCGTCGACGGACGACTTGCCTTGTTCGGTCAGAACGACTCGTACGGCGCGCCGGTCGTGCTCGTCGGCGCGCCGGGTCACCAGGCCGCGTGCGGTGAGCTTGTCGACTCGCGAGGTCATCGTGCCGCTGGTCACGAGAGTTTGAGCCAGCAGCGTTCGGGGAGAGAGCTCGTATGGCGGGCCGGACCGGCGCAGTGCTGCGAGAACGTCGAACTCCCACGGTTCGAGTCCGTGGGCGGCGAACGCGGAGCGCCGGGCGCGGTCGAGATGCCGGGCGAGCCGGCTGACGCGGGAGAGCACTCCCATGGGCGCGACGTCGAGGTCGGGGCGTTCCCGTTGCCACGCAGCTACCAGCCGGTCTACCTCATCTGCCGCCACAGAAGAATTGTATGCATCAAGAATCTTGACTTCAAGGAAGGCGATGCCTAAGGTATCTTGACATCAAGATATATCACGATGCGAGGCCGTCCGTGTGGGATCCCCAGCAGTACCTTCTCTACGCCGAGCAACGTGCACGCCCGTTTCACGATCTTGTCGCACGGATACCCGTCGAACGGCCCGACTACGTCGTCGACCTGGGCTGCGGGCCAGGGGGTCTCACCGCCAAGCTGGAGCGACGCTGGCCCGGGGCGAAGATCGTCGGGGTGGATGCGTCGGCGGAGATGATCCAGCGCGCCCGCGGGTGCGAGGGCGTGGAATTCGTCCGGGCCGACGTGCGCGAATGGGCTCCAGAGGCCGCCGTGGATGTCATGGTGAGTAACGCGATGCTGCAGTGGGTGCCCGAACACGCGCGGGTACTCCGGCGTCTCGCCTCGTTTCTTGCGCCAGGTGGTTGGCTGGCGTTTCAGGTTCCGGGCAACTATGAAGAGCCGGCCCACGTCGAGATGCGTGATCTGGCCGCGTCCGCGCGCTGGGCAGATCGGATCGAAGTTGCGTGGCCCGTGGTCCACGATCCGGTGGAATACGTGGACGTGCTGTGTGATCTCGGAATGGCCGTCGACGTCTGGGAGACGACCTATGTCCACCTTCTCGACGGGCCCGATGACGTTCTCGAGTGGTTACGTGGCAGTGGATTGCGGCCCGTGATCGCGCAGCTGAGCGAGGCCGAGGCGGACGAGTTCGTCGAGCAATACCGGGCACGCTTGCACGAGGCCTATCCGGCCGGCCGGCACGGCACCGTGCTTCGGTACCGGCGCATCTTCGCCGTCGGTCACATCTAGGGAAGCTCGGTGGATAGGTGAGCCCGAGGGTCAGGTTTTGCTGATCGTCGACGATCGCCGACATGGACATGTGCACCGTCGTCAATGATCATGGAGTCCGCACGGGTCGGCGGTCCGCGCGTCATGACGACGTTGTGTGCTCGGCCTGGTCGATATGAGGATCACCCTCGAGTCCGGCCAGCCCGTTCCACGCGAGGTTGACCAGGTGCGCGGCGACCACGCGCTTGTCAGGTGAGCGGACCTCCAGCCACCACTGCCCGGTCAAAGCCACCATGCCGACCAGCATCTGCGAGTACATGGGGGCGTGTCCGGCGTCGAAACCCCGATTGGCGAACTCCTCGGCCAGCAGATGCTCGACCTGACTGGCCGCGTCGGAGATCAGACTGGCGAACCCACCGGTCGAACTGGCGACGGGCGAATCGCGAACGAGAATGCGGAACCCGTCGGTGGACGTCTCGATGTAATCGAGCAATGCGAGTGCGGCCTGTTCGAGCAGGACGCGGGGATGTCCCTCGGAACTCAAAGCCGTCGTGATGCTGTCGAGCAACTGCTCCATCTCGCGATCGACCACGACCGCGTAGATGCCTTCCTTGCCGCCGAAATGTTCGTAGACGACCGGTTTGGAAACCCGTGCGCGGGCGGCGATCTCCTCGATCGACGTGCCGTCGAAACCGCGTTCGGCGAATAGGGTGCGGCCGATGTCGATGAGCTGTTCGCGGCGTTGTTTCGCCGTCATGCGTGTCCGGTTGCCCGTAGGGCGTGTTTCTGACCCGTTTTCCGATCCGTCATCGATGTCCACCACCCCATCATCCCCCGTCGTCGGGTTTTCTGGGTTGGCTTGGATGCGCTGCGTTTGCGGACTAGAATCTTGGAGGTTTGTCAGCCACGCGAGATTAGTGACATGTGCTCGTGTGCAGGTGTCGCGTTGACATGCCGCTGTAGGTAGTACGGGACGTGCTGCCGAACGTCGTCAAATTCTTGTCACAGTGAGTACCACGCCGTGATTCGTGCTGGGGAGGTGAGGGCAATGCGACGTCGATCATCTGTAGCCGACGCCGAGCCCAGCCATAGTAGCTGGATTGCTATTCATGCCGACCTCACCCGACGCGCACTCCGGCGTGCCATTTCATAATTCTGCCTCCGCAAGGCGGGCGTGCAGCGCATTGTGAACATGCCTGGGTGTGCGGCCGTGCTGATCAAAGGAGTACACCCATGTGCCGTGAAGCGCTGCGCTACCGGACTTTCTGTCCAGGTCAACCTCGACCGAATCGCGATCCGAGCAGGTGCCTAGACGGGCGAGTGATCCTGGGAGGTAAGGCATGACGGCGGATCTGCTTGACATGCTCAAGGAACAAGACCTCCCCTACCTGAAGGACTGGCTGAACTCGAAGCAGCCGTACGAAATCGCCAACGAGCTGTTGCATGCCGATGCCGCAGGGATGGCGCTGGTCTTTCGCTTGCTGGACAAGGGGAAGGCGCTGGCGGTCTTCGAGGAGCTGGACCCATCGGATCAGCAGGAAATCCTCGCCGGCCTGCGCGACCGTGCCTTCCGCGAGCTGGTCGAAGGCATGGACCCGGACGACCGTGCGCGGCTGATCGGTGAGACTCCGGCCAAGGTCGCCCGCCGCGTGCTTGCCGGGCTGAGCCCACATGAGCGCCAGATGACGGCCGCCCTGCTCGGCTACCCGGAAGGCTCGGCCGGGCGCGCCATGACCCCGGAGGTGGTCGCGCTGCACCGGTCGCTGACCGCTGCGGAGGCGCTGAACGTGGTGCGGACCAAGGGCGCCAACGCGGAGACGGTCTATACGTTGCCGGTCGTGGACGATGGGCGGCGGTTGGTGGGCATCACATCCCTGCGCGATCTCGTCACCGCGCCCACCGATAGGAGGGTCAACGACATCGCGACGATGGACTTCGTCTCGGCGCGCGCCACCGACGAGGCGGAGGACGCTGCCCGTTTGATGCGGGACGCGAACCTGCTCGACCTGCCGATCGTCGACAGTGAGGACCGCTTGCTCGGGCTGTTGACTATCGACGACGCGGTGGAGGTCTTGGAGGAAGCAGAAACCGAGGATGCCTACCGGCAGTCCGGCTCCGAACCGCTGGCCGGCTCGTATCTCCTGGCCGGGATCTGGATGCTCGCCACCCGCCGGGTGCCGTGGCTGATGTTGTTGTTCGTCGCCGCCATCTTGACGATCAATGTGCTGGACCATTTCGAGGAGAACCTCGCCGAGGTCACGGCGCTCGCGCTCTTCATCCCGATGATCACCGGAAGTGGGGGTAATACTGGTGCCCAGTCGGCGACCTCGGTGGTGCGTGCTCTAGCCCTGGCCGAGGTGCGGGTCCGCGACGTTCCGCGAGTGCTGTGGACGGAAGCGCGCGTGGGCGCGCTCCTCGGCTTGGCGCTCGGTCTCGTCGGCATCGTGATCGGGTTGGTGTTCGCCGATCTCCAGCTCGCGCTGGTCATTGCGATATCACTGCTGGCGGTGTGTACCTGGGCAGCGATCGTTGGCGGATGCATGCCGTTGTTCGCCAAGAAGCTCGGCATCGACCCCGCCGTCGTGTCCGCCCCCATGGTCGCCACGCTGGTCGATGCCACGGGTCTGATCATCTACTTCATGACCGCCCGCACCATACTCGGTCTCTGAGCACACCCGTGACCGCCACGGTGACCTCGGGGGTCATCAGGGTGCGACGAGTGTTTTCTCGCCGCCGTAGTCGTCGACTCGCTTGCCCTCAATACGTTCCGCGCTGGGCCAGCGAGCATCCCAGACCCACCCGAAGCGCTCTAAGATCTTGATCACTCGGGCACTCGAGTCGATCTGGCCCTTGAGCACGCCGTGGCGGGCGCTGGTCGGATCGGCATGATGCAGGTTGTGCCAGGACTCGCCCATGGACAGCACCGCGAGCCACCACACGTTGCCGGACTTGTCCCGGCTCTCGAAGGGGCGTTCGCCGATCGCGTGGCAGATCGAATTGATGGACCAGGTCACGTGGTGCAACAGCCCGACGCGAACCAGCGTTGCCCAGAAAAACGCGGTCAGCGCGCCCTGCCAGGACCAGGTCGCCAGGCCACCGACGATCGGCGGCAGCAGGAGGGAGATGGCCACCCAGAGGGGGAAGAGCCGGCTGACGAGACGGATGTCCTTGTCCTTAAGCAAGTCCGGCGCGAACTTGCGCTGATCAGTCTGCTCCACGTCGAACATCCAGCCCATGTGGGCGAAGAACATGCCCTTGATCAAGGCCGGAACGTTGTTGCCGTAGCGCCAGGGAGAGTGCGGATCGCCTTCCTTGTCGGCGTACTTGTGGTGCCGCCGGTGGTCGGCGACCCACCGGATGACCGGCCCTTCGATTGCCATGCTTCCGGAGATCGCCATGGCGATCTTCGTGGGACGATTCGCCTTGAATGCCCGGTGCGTGAAGTGGCGGTGAAACCCCACCGTGATGCCGTGACCGGCGATGAGGTACATCACCACGGCGAGTGTGACGTCCAGCCAGCTCAGCATCCCGCCCATCCAGGCCACCGGAATGGCGGCGAGTAGGGCGACGAATGGGACGGCGATGAACAGGCCGATGGTGATGCGCTCACCCGTGTTCTGCGTGTCACCGCCGAGAGTCCCGCTGGGCAGGTCCGAGGGCGCGCTCTGGGGCGCGCTGGGAGTCGATGTCAGGGTGGAGGTATCGGGCCCGGACGTCGACGACTGACTGGACGGGGGAGTGGCGGTGTCGGTGGGAGCCATGAACGGTTCCTCCGGGTGCTTAGGAATACCTTTCCTACGCAACCGTAACCTACGCTGCCGTAAGTATTGAAATCCCGGTGCCCGTGGTCATCTCCTGTTCACCACGGCGACGCTTCGGCGCTTCTTTCGAGGGATTGGCCGATGCGAGGGCGGCGGGCAACGACGGAGTGCCACTTTCCCGTGGGGTGAGCGGCCGGGCCGTGCGGCAGCGTGCGGTAAGCTCGACACGGAGCCTCGTGGTTTCCGTGATCCCGGGTTGTGTAAGCGGTTAACACGCCAGATTTTGGTTCTGGAAATAGGGGTTCGAGTCCTCTCCCGGGAGCGTGGCCAGAACCTGACCCCACCGTCGGCATGACCGATACGCCCGGTGTGGATGGCCGGTGTGGCCGGTCGGGTTCGTGCCGTCCGTCGTGGCGGAGTATCGTCGTGCACGTTCCCACCCATCCGATGCTCAGGAGCGAGCCCGCGTGTCTACGCGTCCCGCAGCTGTCATCGTCCTCGCCGCGGGCGAGGGCACTCGCATGAAGTCCTCCACCCCGAAGGTCCTGCATGAACTGGCTGGCCGGAGTCTCGTCGGCCACGCGGTGGCGGCCGGCCAGGAGCTGGATCCCGACCATCTGACCGTCGTCGTGGGTCATGGCCGTGAGCACGTGGTCGCGCATCTGGCGGAGATCGCGCCCGGGGCCGCGACCGCGGTGCAGGAAGAGCAGCTCGGCACGGGCCATGCCGTCCAGTGTGCGTTGCGAACGCTGCCCGACCTGCATGGCGTGGTCGTCGTGACATACGGCGACGTGCCGTTGTTGACCGGGCAGACGCTGCAGGAACTCGTCGGGCAGCATGTCGCCGGTGGCCACGGCGTGTCCGTGCTCACCGCCGAGCTCGACGATCCCGCCGGTTACGGCCGGATCGTGCGGGGTGCGGATGGTTCCGTCGAGCGCATCGTGGAGCACAAGGACGCCACCGAGGACGTCCTGCGGATCACCGAGTTCAACTCGGGGATCTACGTATTCGACGCCGACGTCTTACGCACCGGGCTGTCCCAGCTCGACACCGACAACGTGCAGGGTGAGCTGTACCTCACCGACCTGATCCAGCTGGCCCGCGACGCCGGCCGGACGGTAGGCGCCCTGGTGACCGCCGACACCTGGCAGACCGAGGGAGTCAACGACCGGCTCCAGCTCGCCAACCTCCACCGCGAGTTCAATCGCCGAATCACCACCCGGTGGATGCGTGCTGGCGTCACCATCGTCGATCCCGCTACCACGTGGATCGACGTGACCGTCGAGCTGGATCGGGACGTGGTGCTACGTCCCGGTGTCCAGTTGCACGGCCGTACCCGCATCGATACCGGTTCCGAGGTGGGCCCCGACACGACGCTGTACGACACAACCGTTGGCGCGGGCGCCACCGTCGTCCGAACGCATGCCGCCGGCGCGGAGATTGGCCCGCATGCCAGTGTCGGTCCGTTCTCCTACCTGCGGCCCGGCACCCGGCTGGGGGAGGGCGGAAAGATCGGTGCGTTCGTCGAGACGAAGAGCGCGGACATTGGCCGCGAGTCGAAGGTGCCGCACCTGTCCTACGTCGGCGACGCCACCATCGGGGAGCGGACCAATATCGGCGCGGCGACGGTCACGGTCAACTATGACGGCGTGAGCAAGCACCACACCACCATCGGGGACCATTGCCGGACCGGCGCCGACAACATGTTCGTCGCGCCGGTGAATGTGGGCGACGGCGCGTACACCGCTGCGGGATCGGTGATCACCAATGACGTCCCTCCAGGGGCCATGGGCGTGGCGCGCGGGCGGCAGCGCAACGTCGAGGGGTGGGTCGCGCGGAAACGGCCGGGGACTCCGGAAGTAGAGGCTGCGCGGCGGGCCCAGGAAAGGCAGACTGGACGAGAAAACGTCGAGGGGAGCGACCAGTGAACGGGCTGCGGGCAAGTGGCACGAAGACGTTGATGCTGTTCGGTGGCCGGTCGCATCCCGTACTCAACGACGAGGTGGCCGAGCGCCTCGGCGTCGACCCGATTCCGATGAAGGCGCACGAGTTCGCCAACGGGGAGCTCTACGTTCGCTTCGACGAGAGTGTCCGCGGGTGCGACGCCTTCGTGTTGCAGAGTCACACGGCCCCGATCAATGAGTGGATCATGGAGCAGCTCGTCATGGTCGATGCGCTCAAACGCGCATCGGCGAAACGGATCACCGTCGTGATGCCGTTTTACGGGTATGCCCGCCAGGACAAGAAACACAAGGGGCGCGAGCCGATCTCGGCACGGCTCATCGCAGACATGTTCAAGACGGCAGGTGCGCATCGGTTGATGGCGGTCGACCTGCACACCGCGCAGATCCAGGGGTTCTTCGACGGCCCCGTCGATCATCTGTGGGCGCTGCCGCTGCTGGCGGACTACATCGCGCAAAGCTACGACTCGGGGAACATGACGGTCGTGTCGCCGGACGCTGGCCGAGTCCGGGTTGCCGACCTCTGGGCGGATCGGCTCGGTACACCTCTCGCGATCATCCACAAGCGCCGGGATCCCAACGTTGCCAACCAGGTCAAGGTGCACGAGGTCGTGGGTGAGGTCGCGGGCCGTACCTGCCTGCTGGTGGACGACATGATCGATACGGCGGGGACGATCACGCAGGCCGCCGAGGCACTCATCGCCAACGGCGCGCGGAGCGTCGTCGTCGCGGCCACTCACGCGGTGCTCTCCGGTCCAGCCGTGGACCGGCTGAAGAACTCGGATATCAACGAGGTGGTGGTCACGAACACGCTGCCGATCCCGGACGAGCGGCGCTTCGACTCGCTGACCGTGCTGTCCATTGCCCCGTTGCTGGCGCGTGCCATTCGTGAGGTTTTCGAGGACGGCTCGGTGACGAGTCTGTTCGACGGCAATGCTTAGTGGGCCCGGTTCGCGTCGAAGCGTGGCGGGCGAGTAGAATCGCGTGGTTGCCTCGGCGAGGGCGCTCTTCGAAGGGTGCCGTGATCGACGCGGCGCGTACTTCGGCGCGCGCTCTTCGCCGTACCGCCACCACTGACGCTTTCGACTGAACGCTGCCGTTGGAGGAGTTTCACCGTGTCCGATATCAAGATTGCCGCCGAGCTGCGTACTGAGTTCGGTAAGGGTGCCGCGCGCCGGCTGCGTCGTGCCGACAAGGTACCCGCGGTCCTGTACGGGCACGGCACCGACCCCGTTCATCTGGCGCTGCCGGGCCACGACACGATGATGGCCCTGAAGAACCCGAACGCACTTCTCACACTCGACATCGCCGGCGGGGGCAACGAGCTGGCGTTGCCCAAGCACGTGCAACGGGATCCGCTGAAGGGCTTCATCGAGCACGTCGATCTGCTGCTCGTCCGGCGCGGCGAGAAGGTGACGGTCGACATTCCGGTCGTGATCGACGGGGAGCCGATCTCCGGATCCATGGTCACTCAGGAGAACACCTCCATCGCCATCGAGGCCGACGCCACCCGCCTGCCGGAAAGCGTCCACGTCTCGGTCGACGGCTTGGACATCGGCTCGCAGATCCACGCCGGTGATCTCGAGATGCCGCGCGGCACCACCCTGATCTCCGATCCGGAACTGCTCGTGGTGAACGTGAGCGCGATGGCCATGGCGCCCGAGCCTGAAGAGGAAGAAGGGGCGGAGGCCGCCGAGGAGCAGCCGGCAGCTGCCGAGTCGGAGGCCGAGGGCGAGTCGGGCTCCGACGAGTCCTGACGGTCGCGACCTCGAGGACGGGCGTGAGTTCGGGCAGCGCCTGGCTCGTCGTCGGGCTGGGAAACCCGGGAACCAAGTACGCCGACACCCGGCACAACGTTGGCGCGATGGTCGTCGACCTGTTGGCGGCGCGCGCCAGCGCCCGGTTCAAGCCGCAGCGTCTCCGCCGCGCGGACGTCGCCGAGGTGCGGCTGGGTGAACCACCCGGCGTGCGCACGGTGCTGGCCCGGCCGCGCTCGTACATGAACGAGTCCGGCGGGCCGGTCTCCGGGCTGTGCCGCTATCACGGGATCGGGCCGGAAAACGTCGTGATCATCCATGATGAGCTCGACCTGCCCTTCGGCGCGCTGCGCGTGAAACGTGGCGGCGGGGACAACGGCCACAACGGACTGCGCTCGGTGCGTGGGGCGCTCGGTACCGGTGATTACATCCGCGTACGGTTCGGCATCGGCAGGCCGCCCGGCCGGATGGACGCGGCGGCCTACGTGCTCAAACCGTTCTCACCGGCGGAGCGTCGCGATCTGGAGCTGGAGGTGGATCGGGCGGCCGATGCGGCAGAAACGGTGGTCGTTTCCGGGCTGACGCACGCGCAGAACCGGTACAACGCGTGAACGACGCGTGAAGGGTGCGGACGGCCTGCTCACATCATGGGCGTTTTGTTCTGGAATATGGACGCACGGCTGCCGTGACCGGGTGAGTGCGTATCCTAGAGGGCTTGATGCCGTCCTCAAGGAGCTTCGTGAACGACACCGACATAGCTCTGGCCGCCCGCCTTGCACGTGAGGCGGGCGAGTTGCTGCTCGACCTGCGTGCTGAACAGGTGCCGTCCGGAGATGCCAGGCAGCTCGGCGCCGCCGGTGATCGGCGTTCTCACGAATACCTGGTGCGCACATTGGCCGAACAGCGTCCCGGTGATGTCGTCATGAGCGAGGAGGGCGCCGACGATGCCCGGCGTCGGGCCGCAGACCGGGTATGGATCGTGGACCCGCTCGACGGCACCAACGAGTACGGCGAGGGTCGCTCGGACTGGGCCGTACACGTGGGGCTCTGGCAGCGCACCGATACGGCTGGCAGTGATCAGCCGGCTGATGGCGGTGATCTCGTCGCTGGCGCCGTGGCGTTGCCGGGCCGATCGGTCACGCTGTCGGGTGACCCCGCTCTGCGCTCGGTCACCGCTCATCCCGATGGTCTCGATATCGGGGACGCTGCCGATCGTGCCGACCCGCCCTCGACGCAGCGGCCCTGGCGGATCGCGGTGAGCCGCAGCCGGGCGCCTGCGGTGGCTCGGCAGGTCGCGGAGGTGCTTCCGGTCGAGCTCGTGCCGCTGGGATCCGCCGGATATAAGATCGTTTCTGTGGTGCTGGGCGAAGTGGATGCTTACCTGCACGCTGGCGGGCAGTACGAGTGGGACTCGGCGGCGCCGGTGGCCATTGCTCGTGCTGCGGGCTTGCACGCCAGCCGCATCGATGGTTCCCCGCTGCGGTACAACGCTGCCGATCCGTATCTTCCTGACCTGCTGGTGGCCCGTCCCGAGGTCGCCAGTGCGGTACTTGACGCGTGTTGTACGCCCGGCTCCCGTCCGGTATCCGCCGTCCCGAGGTCCACGTGATGACACTCCACGAATATCAACTCAGCCAGCTCGATCTTCTGGAAGCCGAATCCGTCCACGTTTTCCGCGAGGTTGCCGCGGAGCTCGAACGTCCAGCGCTGCTCTTCTCGGGTGGCAAGGACTCCATCGTCATGCTCCGTCTCGCGGAGAAGGCGTTCTGGCCGGCGCCGATCCCGTTCCCGGTGCTGCACGTCGACACCGGGCACAACTTCCCGGAGGTGCTGGAATTTCGCGATCGGCGCGTGGCCGAGCTGGGCGTCAACCTGGTTGTCGCGTCGGTGCAGGACGCGATCGATCGCGGGGTGGTGCGCGAGGAACCGAGCGGTTCACGTAACCGGATCCAAACGCCCGTACTGCTTGAAGCGGTCGAGAAGAACCGTTTCTCGGCGTTGTTCGGCGGTGCACGCCGCGACGAGGAGAAGGCGCGGGCGAAGGAACGGGTCTTCTCGTTCCGGGACGAGTTCGGCCAGTGGGACCCGAAGAATCAGCGCCCCGAGCTGTGGAACATCTACAACGGCCGGATCCACCTCGGCGAGAGCATCCGGGTCTTTCCGCTCTCCAACTGGACGGAGCTGGACGTCTGGCAGTACATCGGCCGCGAGAACATCGACGTCCCCTCCATCTACTATGCGCGCGAGCGAGAGGTCTTCTCGCGGGACGGGATGCTGTTCGGCGTCAACGAGTTCTGCCGGCCCCGGGACGGCGAGCCGACGTTCATCGAGAAGGTCCGGTACCGCACCGTCGGCGACGCGACGCTCACGGCCGCAGTGCAGTCGGACGCTGACACGATCGAGAAGATCGTTGAAGAGATCGCCGCAACCCGCATCACCGAGAGGGGCGCGACCCGCGGAGACGACCGCGTCAGCGAAGCTGCCATGGAAGACCGCAAACGGGAGGGCTACTTCTAGATGGACACGGCAGCGACCACCACGACGCCTCCGATTCACCACATGGATCTGATGCGATTCGCCACCGCCGGATCCGTGGATGACGGCAAGAGCACGCTGATCGGCCGGTTGCTCTTCGATTCGAAGTCGATCTTCAATGACCAGCTGGAGAGCGTGGAGCGCACGAGCCAGGAGCGGGGCGACGAATACACCAACCTTGCCCTGCTCACCGATGGCTTGCGCGCCGAACGCGAGCAGGGCATCACGATCGACGTGGCCTACCGTTACTTCGCGACGCCGCGGCGCAAGTTCGTCATCGCCGACACTCCCGGCCACATCCAGTACACGCGCAACATGGTCACCGGCGCCTCGACGGCCGATCTGGCGATCGTGCTCGTCGACGCGCGCAAGGGGCTGGTCGAACAGAGCCTCCGGCACGCCTTCATCGTCTCGCTGCTCCGGGTGCCACACCTGGTGCTCGCCGTGAACAAGATGGACCTGGTGGACTGGTCGGAAGAGGTGTTCGAGCAGATCTCGCACGACTTCGCCTGTTTCGCCACCAAACTCGACATTCCCGACCTCACGGTGATCCCGATCTCGGCGCTGTACGGAGACAACATCGTCTCGCGGTCGACGAACATGCCGTGGTACGAGGGATCGTCACTGCTGCATCATCTCGAACACGTGCACATCGCGAGCGATCGCAACCTCGTCGATGTGCGATTCCCGGTGCAGTATGTGATCCGCCCGCAGTCGTTGCAGTATGCCGACTATCGGGGCTACGCGGGCACGATCGCCGGTGGTGTGCTCAAGAAGGGCGACGAGGTCATGGTGCTGCCCAGTGGGTTCACCACCCGGATCGCGGAGGTCGAGACCGCAGACGGTCCGGTCTCCGAGGCATTCGCACCGATGTCTGTCACGGTTCAGCTGGAAGACGAGCTCGACGTGTCTCGTGGAGACATGATCTGCCGTCCGCACAACCGGCCAGCGGCCGCGCAGGACATCGACGCCATGGTCTGCTGGATGACGGATCAGCCGCTGGTTCCGGGGCAGAAGCTCGCGATCAAGCACACTACGCGTTCGGCGCGGGCCATGGTCAAGGAGTTGCAGTACAAGCTCGACGTGAACAGCCTGCACCGCGATGACACCGTGACCCAGCTGGGACTCAACGACGTCGGACGGGTGCGCTTGCGTACCACGGCGCCGTTGCTGGCGGACGAGTACCGGCGGAACCGGATCACCGGTGGCTTCGTCTTGATCGACGAGTCGACCAACCACACCGTCGGTGCCGGGATGATCAGCAGCGCCGGCTGACCCCTACTGCTCGGCGGGCGTGATCGCTAGGCTCGTCTTCCGTGGGGCTGTATGTGGCAGAGAGCGGGCCGGCGAGCGGCATTCCGGTGATCTTCTTGCACGGCGCCGCAGCCAGCGGCTCGATGTGGGATGCGCAGAGCCGATACCTTGCGAACGATCTTCGTTGCCTCGTCGTGGACCTTCCCGGGCATGGCGAGAGCGTGAACGTGGCCTGGGAGTCGCTCGACGACGCTGCCCGCCGCGTCGCCGACGTCATTGAGGGACGTGCCGGCGGACGGGCGAGCGTCGTTGGCCTCTCGCTCGGTGGCTACGTGGCGATTCATCTGGGACAGGCGGCCCCGCATCTCGTGGCGGGCATGATCGTTTCGGGGGTCAGTGTGGTGCCTGCATCGTTCGGCACTCGCGTCTGGCAGCGGGGACAACTCATGGCGCGCTATACGAGCGTGCGACGGCTCGTGTCCCCGGCCACCCGAACGGTTGGCGGCCACGACAGCGGGGCAGACGACCGCCCGGATCCTGCCGCGGCGCTGCCACGCATGATATCGAAACGGATCGCCGACGAAGTGATCAACTTTCGCCTGCCGGACAGGCCCCCGCAGTTTGACTGCGCGCTTCTCGCGGTCGCGGGTGAGCACGAGAGCCGGGAAGTGCTGGGCTCGCTTCGTCCCCTGGCCGATCGATTCACTCCGAGCTGGGCGAAGTACGTCCCGGAAGCCGGGCATGCATGGCATGTGGAACAGCCGGAGTTGTTCAATGCGATGGTGCATAGCTGGGTCACCGAGCGGCTCTTGCCGCCCAAGCTGCGCGACCCGGAGCCGTGGATGGGCTGATCTGCCGCGCGTGCCGGGCGGGAAGCGTGTGCGCGGCGTTCGACCCTGAGGACGGGCGGCCCGAGGTGCGGTGCCGGTGGCGGTGTCGCGAGGTGTGGGTCCGAGGCATTGACAGGGTGAAGGGACACCCCTACTCTGTCGGAAATCGATTGCTGGCCCAGGAGGTCCTTTTCGCTGAAATTGGTCGAACCTCTTACCAATCACCGGCCATTGTTCATCAGAACGCACTCGATGTCGAGAGGCAGGTCGCCATGACAGTCACCGGGCCACGCCAGCGCCGGTGACGCGCCCGACGGCTTGGAGATTCCTCCCGGCAGGACATCCACGTCGTCGTCGGAGAACGAAGATTGGGAGGTTTGCGCATGCAACTTCAGCGACGGAGGGCCGCCGGCACGGTCGCGATAGCGGCCCTGGCCGGGTCCTGGATGGTGGCGATCCCCCCGGGGCAAGCGGCCGAGGACGCGACGGTGGACGGCGCGCAACACGAAACCGTCGTCGTCGACGGCGACAGTGCGGGCCGCACCTTCGATGGCCTCGGCGCCGTCAGTGCCGGGGCGTCCAGCCGGTTGCTTTACGACTACCCGGAGCCCGAACGAAGCCAGATTCTCGACTACCTCTTCGAACCCGGATACGGCGCCGAACTCGAAATCCTCAAAGTGGAGATCGGCGGTGACACGAACTCGACATCCGGTGCCGAGCCCAGCCACATGCGCACTCCCGACGAGATCGACTGCGGGCGCGGCTACGAATGGTGGTTGATGCGCGAGGCGCAGGAGCGGAACCCGGACATCAAGCTCGGCGGCCTGCAATGGGGCGCGCCGGGCTGGTTCGACGGTGGTTTCTGGAGCCAGGACAACATCGATTACCTGCTCAACTGGCTGGACTGCGCCGAGCAACACGACATCGACATCGACTTCATGGGCGGTTGGAACGAGGCCGGCTACGACCAGGAGTGGTTCGTCGAGTGGGACGCAGCGCTCGACGAGCACTATCCCGACGTCCAGCTCACCGCCGCGGACGACACCCCGTATTGGGGCTGGCGGGTCGCCGACGACATGGTTGAGAATGCGGACTTCGGTGACGCCGTAGACATCGCGAACATGCACTCGCCGTGCGGCTGGCGCTCGACGTACGCGGAGTGCTCCAGCACGCAGACGGCGCGGTCGCTCGACAAGCCACTGTGGATCGGCGAACAGAGTTCCATGGCCCACGATGCGGGTGCGGCGCCGCTGGCTCGCGGGGCGAACCGGATGTATATCGACGCCGCCATCACCGGCATGATGGTCTGGTCGCCGATCTCGGCGTGGTACTCGAACATCACCATGGCCGATACGGGCCTGATGGTCGCCGAGTGGCCATGGTCCGGTTTCTACGACGTCGGTGACAGCATCTGGTCCTACGCGCACACGAACCAGTTCGCCGATCCGGGCTGGCGCTATCTCGATACCGGTAGCGAGCGTCTCGAATCCGGTGCTACCCAGGTGTCGCTCGTGTCGCCCAGCGGCGACGACTGGAGCGCGGTGATCGAGACGTTCGACATGGACGAGCCGTCGTCCGTCACGTTGCAGCTGGAAAACCTCCCCGGGAAGCAGCTGCAGGTGTGGTCGTCGGATCTCCGCACCGACGACGACGCCGACCGGTTCCGTCGTGCCGGCGTGCTCACACCCGAGGGCGGCAGCGTGACGCTCGACGTCGAACCCGGTCACATCTATTCGGTGACGACCTCCGACGGGCAAGGAAAGGGTGACGCGCAACCCGGCGCGAGCGTCGACGAGCGACTGTCCGTGCCGTTCCAGGAGACGTTCGAGGACGTCGACCACGGCCGGACCGCACGCTACTTCTCGGATCTCGCCGGTGCTTTCGAAGCCGCGCCGTGTGATGGTGACCGCGATGGCACGTGCTATCGCCAGATGCTGGCCGAGGAGCCGATCAGCTGGACCCACGTCGGCGAGGTCCCGCTCAGCACCATGGTCGGTGATCCGCGCTGGTGGGGTGACTACGCTGTGCATGCCGACGTCATGCTGGAAGAGCCCGGATACGTCGAAGTGGGCGGCCGGGTGTCCGGGCAATCCTGGGGCTCACCCGCGAGCGGGTACCACGTCCGCGTCGGCACCGACGGCTGGGAACTCTTCAGCCGCGACCACGCGGGCGCGGCCGAGGTGTCGCTGGCCAGTGGAGACGAGTCCATCGAGGTGGATAGCTGGCACGAGGTGATCCTGCGGATGGACGGCGACACCATCGGGGTGTTCCTCGACGATCGACGCCTGGCTGAGGTGCAGGACACGACCCAGCGAACCGGCAACGTCGCGCTGAGCGTCAGTGCGTGGGACAACGCCCAGTTCGACGACGTTCGCGTGGTGCCCACCGCTGGAGAACCGAAGTTCGTGTCCAAGGATTCGATGTCCGCGAGCGCCACGTCCGAACACGGGTTCTTTCAGGGATGGACCTACGGTGCGGAGCACGTGATCGACGACCGTCCCGAGACGGAGTGGAGTTCAGCTTTCGATCCTCCGGAAGGGCTGCCACAGGCGGTCACGGTGGACCTCGGAAGCGTTCAGCGCATCCAGGCGCTGACGTATCAGCCGCGCCTCGATGGCAACACCAACGGAATGATCAGGAGTTACGAGGTCCACCTGAGCGCGGATGGTGAGACCTTCGAGGAGGTCGCCAGCGGAATGTGGTCGGCCGACAGTTCGACCAAGGTGGCGGCCTGGCCCAAGCAGCGAGCCCGCTACGTCCGTCTGATCGCGGCGGACGACGACGAAGGCTGCGGTGACGCGACCGCCACGGCCGGAGAGCTCGGGGTGGTGCAGGCCAAGGGGCCCGATCTGACGACCACACCACCGGCGCCGCCCCGCTCACCGTTGCCCGACGACGCACCGGAGGAATTCGACCATCTCGTGTCCCAGGCGGAGATGTCGGCGACGGCGAGCAGCGTGCACAGCGACCCCTACATTCCGTGCCGTTCCGTCGACGGCGATACCTCCACGTTCTGGCACTCCGCTCCGGCGGCTACCGGGCCGTTGCCGGCCAGCGTGACACTGGATCTCGGTCAGGACCGGGACGTGCAGGGGTTGGCCTACCTGCCGCGTCAGGACGGCAACCCGAACGGCAACATCACGTCGTACGACGTCGAGGTCAGCACTGACGGTGAACAGTTCACGACCGTTACCGGCGGTGACTGGGCCGACGACGACACCCAGAAGTACGCCACGTGGGAGCCAACATCCGCGCGCTACGTGCGCCTGACCGCGTCGGCCGGGCACTTCGACGTCGCGGCGGCGGCCGAGCTGCACGTCGCCGAGGCCCCGTAGGCGAGGAGTACTCGTATGTTCGCTCGCCCGGTCAGCGTCCCGTAGAGCTCGGGACTCCTTCGGCACCGGCCGCCTCAGCCCGCGGCCGGTGCCGGGTCCGGGCACGAGCTCCGCCAGAACGGCGCGAGAACGCGACACCGGCGAGGCAGACCACACCGCCGATCAGCCCGTAGACCGTCGGCATCTCGGCGAGGAAAAGCCAGGAGAGCAGGACGGCGACGGGTGGAACGGCGTATGTCGTGGCGCTGAGCCGGCCGGCGTTCATCCGGCTGAGGGCATAGGCCCACAACGTGAAGCCGACGGCGGTGGGGAAAACGCCGAGGTAGACGGCCCCGAGAACGGCGCCAGCCGAAGCTGCCTCGAATTCGCCGATCAGCTGGGGTGCCCAGGGCGTCAGGACCGTGGTGCCGGCGACGCTTCCGAGCCAGATGGTGGGGAGCGCGTCCACTCGGCGGAGCGCCACTTTCTGGATCAGCATTCCCGCCGTGTAGAGGAGGGCGGCCAGCAGGCACAGGGCGACGCCGATTCCGTCGCGGTGTCCGCTGGAGCCCATGGCGATCATCCCGAGGCCGCCCAGCGCGACGAGCGAACCGACAATGAGTGGCCGGGGGTAGCCTTCGCCCAGGAACGTTCCCGCCCCGAAGGCGATCAGCAGCGGTGCCAGGTTGACGAGAAACGCCGCCGTGCCCGCATCGATGTGCTGTTCTGCCGCGTTGAGCGCGACCGTGTAGCCGGCGAGCCACAGCACGCCACAGGCAACGACCAATGGGAGGGAGCGCCGTGGCACGCGCGTGAACGCGGTACTCCGGTATGTGACGAGGGCCAGCGCGGTCAGGGCGACGGCGGCGACGAAGAGGCGGATGAGTGCCATCGAGCCGGGAGAGAACGTGTGGCCGACGTCGCGGATGACAACGAACGCGGAGGCCCACAGCACCACGGTGCCGGCTGCTGCGGCCGCGGCGAGGCGGGTGCTGGAGCGGAGCCGTGAGATCATGTCGAGATTTTGTAGTTGAGCGGTCACGAACTCCATCGTTGACGCCCGCAATAGAAAGGACAAGCAAATATTTGTCGATGAATGTTAAGTAGCACTATATAGTCATTGTCATGATCGATGTTTCCCGTCTTCGCCTGTTGCGGGCCGTCGTGGCTACGGGCTCGATCCGCGCTAGTGCCTCCGCCCTGGGGTACACACCGTCAGCGGTCAGTCAGCAGCTGGCGCTCCTGCAGCGCGAGACCGGGCTGAGCCTGCTCGAGCGCTCCGGCCGGGGAATCGTGCCGACCGGTGCCGCGCGGATGCTCGCGAGTGAAGCAGAGCCGTTGTTCGAAGCGCTCAACCGCGTCGAGCGAGTGGCCGGAGACCTGCGAGCAGGCAGGATCGGCCGGTTGTCGATCGGCTACATCGCCTCGATCGGTGCGGTGTGGCTGCCATCGGTCGTGTCAGTGCTGCACGCGGAGTTCCCCGATCTCCAGCTCGAGCTGCGGATGACGGAGGCCGAGCGAGGAGGTATCGCACAGCCCGTGCCGGACCTCGACATCTTCGTGGAAGGCCCGGAGCCGGTACGGCCGGACGATGTCGAGGTCCAGCGCCTCGTCGACGACCCGTACGTTGCGGTCGTCCCCGGAGATCACGCCCTGGCGTCAGCAGCTTCGGTGCCCCTTGCCGAGCTGGCTGGCGAACGGTGGGTGGACAACGACCTTAAGGATGGCGCTTGCCGCTGGGTTCTCATGTCCGCATGCGCAGAAGCCGGATTCGTTCCCGAGTTCTCGGTCGAGACCCACGATTACCGGACCGCCATCCAGTTCGTGGCCGCAGGAGTCGGGATCACGGTGGTCCCTGAACTCGCCGTCGGCGACGTGCCCGATGGGCTGGCCACGGTTCCCGTCGTGTCGCCCGTTCCGACCCGGCACATCAGCGTCGCTGTACGACGGCCCGTCGCCGAGCATCCCGCGGTACTGCGCGCGTTGGAGCTGTTCCGGATGAAGGTGACCGAGAGCCGCTGAGCGTCGAGGTTCTGCTCTCTCTTCTTGGTTCTGCGGAACGTTCAGGCGGAGTTTGGGGCTCCTGCACGTTCCGCAGAACCAAGAAGTGGTCCTTCCAGTCTAGACGGCGACGGGCCGTTTCAGCGGTTCCCACCAGGCACGGTTGGCGCGGTACCAGGCGACGGTGTCGGCCAGGCCACGCTCGAACGGGATCCGCGGCACGTATCCGAGCTCGTTCCGGATCTTCGTGGTGTCGACGGAGTACCGCAGGTCGTGGCCGAGCCGATCCTCCACGTGCTCGACGCTCGCCCACGACGCGCCGCAGGCGGCGAGGAGTTCGGTAGTGAGCTGGCGGTTCGTCAGCTCGGTGCCGCCTCCGATGTTGTAGACCTCGCCGGGGCGCCCCCGCGTGCGGACCAGCTCGACGGCCCGGCAGTGGTCGTCGACGTGGAGCCAGTCACGCATGTTCGTACCATCCCCGTACAGCGGGACGGGCTTGCCGTCGAGCAGGTTGGTGACGAACAGCGGGATGACCTTCTCTGGGTGCTGGTACGGGCCGTAGTTGTTGGAGCAACGGGTGATGAGCACCTCGAGGCCGTGGGTGCGGTGATAGGCACGCGCGAGCAGGTCGCTGCCCGCCTTGCTCGCGCTGTACGGGGAGTTGGGCTCGAGCGGGTGTTCTTCGGGCCACGATCCCTCCTCGATCGATCCATAGACCTCATCCGTGGAAACGTGTACGAAGCGCTCGATGCCGTGGCGCAGTGCGGCGTCGAGCAACGTCTGCGTGCCCGCGACGTTGGTCAGCACGAAGTCGGCCGCGCCCGTGATGGAACGGTCGACGTGGCTCTCGGCGGCGAAGTGCACGATCTGGTCGGCACGCGCCGCCACGGCGTCGACCGTCGCGGCATCGCGGATGTCGCCCTCGACGAAGGTGAGCCGTGGCGAGTTGGCGACGGGAGCGAGGTTGGCGCGGTTCCCGGCATAGGTCAGCTTGTCGAGGACGACGATGTGCGCATCGGCCAGCGACGGGTAACGACCGGCCGCCGCCTCGCGGACGAAGTGCGAGCCGATGAATCCCGCGCCCCCGGTCACGACGATCCGCATCCGAACCCCTCCGGTGCCCTCGTGGTCCTGTGTGCCCTGCCCGCGCTGGGCGCCTATCACCAGCGCAAAAGAACGGTATCCAGGCGCACCGCGGGTGTGATACCGGACTGTTTCCGCCGTTTGCGGGCCGGACGGCGGACATGGGCACCTTCACGACGGCCGTGACGCCGGGCGAGTATGCACGTGGCGGGGAAACGCTCGGGCCGACAGATCGGGAGTGGGAACCGGTGACAGAACGCAACGGTGACGCACCGCGCCTGGATCCGATGGCGATCGAGGGCGCCTGGACGTTCACGCCGCGGCAGTTCGGCGACCAGCGCGGCAGGTTCCTGGAGTTCTTCCGGCAGGACCTCCTGGAAGCGGTGCTCGGCCATCCGCTCGATCTGCGCCAGGCCAACTGCTCGATCTCGGCGGCGGGCGTGGTTCGCGGCGTGCACTTCGCCGACGTGCCTCCCGGCCAGGCGAAGTATGTCACCTGTGCGGTCGGAGCGGTGCTGGACGTCGTCATCGACCTGCGGTTGGGCTCTCCGACCTTCGGCCAGTGGGACCGGGCCGTAGTCGATGACCGGGATCGGCGAGCCGTCTACATCGCCGAAGGGCTCGGGCACGCGTTCATGTCGCTGGCGGATGGCTCGACCGTGATGTATCTGTGTTCGAGCGAATACGCGCCGGAACGGGAACGGGGTGTCCATCCGTTCGATGCCGATCTGGACATCGACTGGCCGTCGGAGGGGCGAGACGGCGAGCTGTTAACGGCCCAGCTGTCCGCCAAAGACGCGCAGGCGCCGACCCTTCGCGAGGCCCGGGATGCGGGCGTCCTGCCCGACTACGAGCGCACGCTGGCCTTCTACACCGCCCGGGCCCGGAACGAGCAGCTCAGTCCAGCCAGCCGCCGTTCGTGAGCAGGCCGATCACGGCATCGCGAGCCTGTTCGATCGTCAGGTCTGAGGTGTCGACGACGAGCTCGGCGTCCTCCGGTGCCTCGTAGGGGCTGGAGATGCCGGTGAAGTCGGCGATCTCGCCCGCGCGAGCTCGCGCGTAGAGGCCCTTGCGGTCCCGCCGCTCGCACTCGGCGAGCGGGGTTGCGACGTAGATCAGCAGGAAGTCGGCGTGGGCCTCGACCATCTGGCGCACGCGTGCTCGGGTGGCGGCGAACGGGGCGATCGGCGCGCACACGGCCGTCCCGCCGTGCCGGGCGATCTCGGCGGCGACGTAACCGATCCGTTCGATATTGCGGTCCCGATCTGCCCGGGAAAATCCGAGCCCGGCGGAGAGATTCCGCCGCACGACGTCGCCGTCGAGCAGCGTGACGCGGCGGCGTCCGTCCTCGGCGAGATGGTCGGTCACCGCGCGTGCCACGGTGGACTTTCCGGAGCCGGAGAGGCCGGTGAAGAACACGACCAGACCGCGGTCCCGCCGGGGTGGTCGCCATCGCTGCCATGCGTGCAGGCTCGGTTCCGGCCACTCGTCGACAGGAGGCACAGCCCGGCCATCCAGTCCGGCGAACAGAGCGGCGAGATCTGGACGCCGGGCGGGCCGCACGAGGCGGGCACCATACGCACGAGCGATCGTTTCTGCCAGGTGCTCGTCGCGCTCGTCGCCGTACTGGGGAGCGGGGACGAGCACGGCATCGGCGTGGCGGCCTTGCTCGCGTAGCTGGTCACGAAGGGCAAGCGTGGCCCGGGCGACGGTGGGAGCATCCGGCCCGGGACGCGCGCGCGGGCCATCGAGGACGACGAGCAGCAGCGGGCCGTGCGGATCCGCTGCTTGCAGGGCGTAGGCGTCGATCGGGTCGTGGCTCACCACGGCCGATGCGCCCTCGAACTGCCCGGACGGTGGCAACCGGAGCCACGAATACGGCCCGTCACTATCGGTGGTGCTGGCGGGGATACCCGTACGGACAACGCGGCCGGTCACGGCGAATTCGCCGGTCGAGCCGTCCGCAGGGACCGGTGGCCGGGCTGGTTGGATATCGGCCAGCTCGGCCACGGGGGCGCCCTCGGGATCGGTGAGCACGAGGCGCCCGGACTGCTCGACCCGCTCACCGATACCAGCCGGAATGTCGATCGACATGGTGGCAGGGCCGATACCGAGGAGTGCGAGCTCGATCTCTGTCAGTGTCACGGCGCCGGGCGTGACCGTGGGCAGCTCCGGCACAGGTGTCGAATCGTTCGCGGGCACGGCACCAAGCCTACGAGGGCGGTTCAGGGCGCGAACGTGCCGTCGTTGCGGAAGGCGGCGACGGCCTCGTCGATCGGTGTGTCGCCGGCGACGAGTTCGAGCGTCATACCTGCCGTCGCCGGTTCGTCGAGCAGGGCGAGGAGGACCGCCGCGACGTCGTCGCGTGGGACCGGCCCGCGCGGCACCGACGTCGCCAAGCTGATCCGCCCCGTTCCCCACTCGTCGGTCAACCGCCCCGGACGCAGGATGGTCCAGTCGAGCGGGCGGGCGCGCAGATCGTCCTCGCTGGCTCCCTTGGCGCGGAGGTAGGCGGCGAACACCTCGCTCGTGTCCGGGGGCGGTTCCGCACCGGCGCCCATCGCCGAGATCAGAATGTAGCGGCGGACTCCGGCTTGCATCGCGGCATCCGCGAGCAGCTCCGCTCCCGCGCGGTCCACCGTGTCCTTGCGGGGGATACCACTGCCGGGTCCGGCGCCGGCGGCGAACACCACGGCGTCCACGGTGTGGAGCTCGGCGGCGATCTCGTCCGCCGTCGTGTATTCGAGGTCGAGAACCACCGCCGTCGCTCCGGCGCCGGCGAGATCTGCCGCATGTTCATGGCTCCGGACCAGGCCGATCGCCTCGTCACCGCGGAGCGTCAGAAGGCGCTCCAGACGTATCGCGATCTGGCCGTGCCCGCCCGCGATCACAACCCGCATGCGCAACACCGTACGCCATGATCACCGATCGGAGGCAGAGGCAGTGTCATCCCGGTCATCCCGGTCATCACGGTCGGCACCATCACCACCGCCGTCGTCGTCGCGCGTGGTGGCGGCGACGAATCCCGGAACACCGGCGAGGATGCCGCCGTCGACGTTGAGGACCGTACCCGTGATCCAGGAAGCGTCGTCGGAAGCGAGGAAGGCGGCCGCTGCCGCGATGTCAGACGGCTCGCCCAGCCGTCCGAGCGGATACAGCCGGCGCAACCGTTCGTGCACGTCGGGGCGGTCGTCCAGGTGCTCCCAAGCGCGCGTGCGCACCGTTCCCGGAGCGACGACGTTGAACCGCACCCCGTCTGGCCCGTAACGCAAGGCGAGATTCTGGGTCAGGTTGATCAATCCGGCCTTGGCTGCCGAGTAGACTTCGCTGCCGAAGGCGGCCATGCCGTTGACCGAACCGATCGACACCACCGATCCGCCCGCGGGCGAATCCAGCAACGACGGCAGCGCGGCCTGGATACAGCGGGCGGCACCATGCAGCGTCGGATCCGCCTGGCGGTTCCACGCCTCGTCGTCGACGTCGATGAATGGCGGGCCACCGTTCACACCTACGTTGTTCACCAGCACGTCGAGCCTTCCCCACCGCTGTACAGCGGCGCCGACGGCGGCGTCGACGGAAGATCGGTCGGTCACGTCGCACGTGACGCCGAGGACGTCGCCGTACGCGGTTAGCTCATCCGCCGCCGCGGTCACGGCGTCGGTGTCGACATCGGCGAGGACGGCGGTAGCACCCTCGTCGACCAGGCGTGCGGCGATGGCCTGACCGATGCCGCGCGCGGCACCGGTGACGAGTGCGACGCGGCCGGTGAAACGAGCCGTCAACCCAACCTCCTCGGAGCTCCGGCCGGACGTCGGTGCCCTCCGGCCCCGCATAGGATAGAAGACGGCCCACCCCCTACCGCCGAGCGGTCTGGGGCACTGCCGCCTGTCCACGAAACGAGGATCATGAGACTCACTGGACTCCTGCACGCCTTGCTCGACGACGCCGGCGACTCGGCGCTACGTTCGGCCGTCGCAGACGCGCGGCACGGTGCGGTCAGCACTCTGGATCTCACCGCACCGCCGTCGATGCGCCCGTTCGTCGTGGCGGCGCTCTCCGACGCGTCCGTGGGAGCCGACCGGCCGGTCCTGGCCGTCACGGCAACGGGGCGCGAGGCCGAGGATCTGGTGACAGCGTTGCGATGCCTGCTACCCGACGACAGCGTGGTCGAGTACCCCGCGTGGGAGACGCTCCCGCATGAGCGGCTTTCACCGCGCAGCGACACCGTGGGCCGACGGCTCGCGGTGTTGCGCCGGCTCGTGCACCCGGCCGAGGACGACACCCCGGTCAAGGTCGTGGTGGCGCCGGTACGAAGCGTGTTGCAACCTCAGGTTGCGGGACTGGCCGAGCTGCGTCCGGTGCGCCTGCGGGCCGGAGTCGAGGTCTCGCTCGAAGATGTGGTCGATCAGCTCGCTGCCGCCGCGTACTCCCGCGTCGATCTGGTGGAGCGGCGCGGCGAGTTCGCCGTGCGCGGTGGGATCGTCGACGTCTTCCCGCCCACCGAGGAGCACCCCGTGCGGGTCGATTTCTGGGGTGACTCGATCGAGGAGATCCGCTACTTCACCGTGGCAGATCAGCGCTCCGCCGGCCCGGTCGAACACGGATTGTGGGCGCCGCCCTGCCGCGAGCTCTTGCTGACCGACAAGGTCCGGGAGCGCGCCGCGGCGCTGTCCGAGCAGCACCCGGAGCTCGCCGAGATGCTGGACAAGATCGCCGCCGGGGTGGCGGTCGAAGGGATGGAGTCGCTCGCTCCCGTGCTGGTGGACGAGATGGAGCTGCTCGTCGACCTCTTGCCCGCCGGCAGCCACGTCGTGACCTGCGATCCGGAGCGCATCCGGTCTCGCGCTCACGATCTGGTCGCCACCAGCCAGGAGTTTCTCGACGCGTCGTGGGCGGCCGCTGCCGCTGGCGGGACGGCGCCCATCGATCTGGGTGCCGCCGCGTACCGCACGCTCGCTGACGTGCGCGCACACGCGATCGAGCTCGGCCTGCCGTGGTGGAGCATCAGCTCGTTCGGCCTGGACAGCGAGGCCGGATCCGCGACCGACGCGAGCACGACCGGCACGACCGACACGACTGGCACGACCACGACCGAAGCTCTCGACGCGGAGCTCTACGGGGTCGATCTGGGTGACGAGATGGTCGAGGCCGGCGCGGTGCAGACGCGGGGGGTGACGGCCAAGCCGGCGGAGACCTATCGCGGGGACACTGCCCGCGCGCTCGCCGATGTCAAGGGATGGCTGGGGAGCGGGGGCCGCGTCGTCGTGATCACCGGCGGCCACGGGACCGCCATGCGGGCCGTCGAACTGTTCGGCGAGGCCGAGGTGCCAGCGCGCCTGATCGAGGATCTCGACGCCGCTCCGGAGCCCGGAATCGTTCACGTGACCACCGGGACGCTGCAGCACGGGTTCATCGCCGACGACGCCGGCCTGATCGTGCTGACTGAGGACGATCTCACCGGGCAGCGGGTCTCCGATAAGAGTGCGACTCGCATGCCGAGCCGGCGTCGGCACCAGGTCGACCCGTTGCAGCTGCAGCCCGGCGACTACATCGTCCACGAGCAGCACGGCATCGGCCGCTACGTCGAGATGACCAGCCGGACCGTGCAGGGCGCGGTGCGCGAGTACCTGGTCCTGGAGTACGCGGCAAGCAAGCGCGGCCAGCCACCCGACCGGTTGTACGTCCCCACCGACCAGCTGGATCAGGTCACCAAGTACGTCGGTGGTGATTCGCCGGGCCTGGATCGCATCGGCGGTTCGGACTGGGCCAAGCGCAAGGGTCGCGCCCGGAGCGCGGTCAAGGAGATCGCCGCGGAGCTGATCAAGCTCTATGCTGCCCGCCAGGCCGCACCCGGGCGGGCGTTCAGCCCGGACACGCCGTGGCAACGTGAGCTCGAAGACGCCTTTCCTTACGTCGAAACCGTCGACCAAGCCTCGACCATCAACGAGGTCAAGAGCGACATGGAGCGCACGGTGCCCATGGACCGCGTGATTTGCGGTGACGTCGGCTACGGCAAGACCGAGATCGCGGTGCGTGCGGCGTTCAAGGCGATCCAGGAGGGCACCCAGGTCGCGGTCCTGGTGCCGACGACGCTGCTGGTGCAGCAGCACTTCGCGACGTTCACCGAGCGCTATGCCCAGTTCCCGGTGACGGTGAAGGCGCTCTCGCGGTTCCAGACCGACCAGGAGGCAGCCGAGGTCATCCGGGGGCTCGCCGAGGGCAGCGTCGACGTCGTCATCGGCACGCATCGCCTGCTCACCGGCGACGTCCGGTTCAAGGAACTTGGCTTGTTGATCGTCGACGAGGAGCAGCGGTTCGGCGTCGAGCACAAGGAGAAGCTCAAGCAGCTGCGAACGAACGTCGACGTCCTCACCATGTCGGCGACGCCGATCCCGCGCACGCTGGAGATGTCCATCACGGGGATCCGGGACATGTCGGTGATCGCCACGCCGCCCGAGGAGCGGCATCCCGTGCTGACCTATGTCGGCGGGTACGACGAGAAACAGCTCAGCGCGGCCATCCGGCGCGAGCTGATGCGCGAGGGCCAGGTCTTCTACGTCCACAACCGCGTGGACACCATCGAGAAGGTGACGGCTCGCCTGCGTGAACTCGTTCCCGAGGCCCGGGTGGCGGCGGCACACGGCCAGATGGGCGAGCACACGCTGGAGAACGTGATCACCTCGTTCTGGCAGCGGGAGATCGACGTCCTGGTGTGTACGACCATCGTGGAGACCGGTCTGGACATCTCCAACGCCAACACGCTGATCGTCGATCATGCCGAGCGGCTCGGCCTGGCCCAGCTTCACCAGTTGCGCGGCCGGGTCGGGCGGGGTCGTGAACGGGCGTATGCCTACTTCTTCTACCCGCGAGAGACACCGCTGACCGACGAGGCGCACGAGCGGCTAGCCACGATCTCGCAGCATTCCGATCTCGGTTCCGGCATGCAGGTGGCGATGAAAGACCTGGAGATCCGCGGCGCCGGAAACCTGCTCGGCGGCGAGCAGTCGGGCCACATCGCCGACGTCGGTTTCGACCTGTACGTGCGCCTCGTCGGGGAGGCGGTCGCCGAGTACCGTGGCGATGCCGAGGAAGGGCTGGCCGAGGTCCGGATCGACCTTCCGATCGATGCCCACATCCCGCACGATTACCTCGCCAGCGAGCGGCTGCGCCTGGAAGCCTACCGGCGGCTGTCGGAGGCGGCTGATGACGACGCGGTGGCGGCGGTCCGGGAGGAGCTGCAGGATCGGTACGGGCCGCCACCCGAACCGGTGGACAACCTGCTGGCGATCGCACGGTTCCGGGCCAAGGCACGGCGCGCCGGGCTGAGCGAGGTGACGTTGCAGGGGAACTACGTGCGTTTCGCCCAGGTCGAGCTCGCGGACTGGCAACGTGCACGCCTCCAGCGCCTGTACCCGAAGGCTCTGATCAAGGACGCCGTACGCACGATGCTGGTGCCGCGGCCCGCGACCGCCACGATCGGTGGTACCCCGCTGCGCGGCATGGAACTGCTCGCGTGGGTGGACAAGGTGGTGGACGACATCCTGGTTCACGAGCCGGCACCGGCGTGATCGTGGCTCGCGATGCCGGAAGCGCCACGGGAAGCGGGGATGGCACCCGAGCCCGAGTGAGCCCGGATAGGTAAGATGCACGGTGGTCCGACGTCGATGGACGACCTTGACGATGATGACGAAGAGGAAAGCAGTGTCGAACTCCCGCTGGTCTCGCCAGTCTTGCCGGTTCCTTGTCGTGCCAGCCGTCGCGGCGGTCGTCGCTGCGCTCGCCGCGTGCGACCCCGCGCAGGTCGGTGCCGCGGCCACGGTTGACGGTGAACGTCTCAGCGTCTCCGGCCTGCAGGAGCAGGTCGACGAGGTGATCGAGGTGCGCAACGCCGCGATCGAGGAACACGACCTGCCACTTCAGCCGCTCGGGGCCGGTGACGACACCGCGGAGATCCAGCAAGAGCTCTTGAGCCGCTGGGTGATCAACCGGTTGTACGAGGATCTGGCGGCGGAGTCGGGTATCGAGATCACCGAGGCCGATGTCGACGATTTTCTGGAGCAGTTCGCCGAGCAGTTTCCCGACGGTGACATGACCGCGTTCCTCGCCGAGCAGTCGTTCACCGAGGAGCTGCTGCGCACGGAGGCCCGTACGGCGCTCATCTCGCAAGAGATCACGTCTGCCGAGGGCGGTCAGCAAGCGGCGCAGGAAATGCTCCAGTCTGCTGTCGCGGAGAAGGACATCGAGATCAACCCCAGGTACGGGGAGTGGACGGCGGAGCAGGGGTTCGTCCCCGAGAGCGGGTCGGTCTCGAAGCCGTTCGAAGAAGAGCCGGCGGGCGAGAATGAGCTCCCTGTCGAGCAGTGACCCGGGCCGGCCGGGGACGAGTGAGGCGCCGACCGGAGAGCGCCTGCTCGATCTGGTCCGCGTGATGGACCGGCTCCGCTCGCCGGGCGGGTGCCCGTGGGATGCGGAGCAGACGCATCGAAGCCTGGCCACCTACCTGCTCGAAGAGGCGTACGAAACGCTCGAGGCGATCGAAGCCGGTAGCGACACGGACCTTCGAGAAGAGCTTGGTGACCTGCTGTTGCAGGTCCTGTTCCATGCCCGGATCGCCGAGGAGCGCGCGGACGATCCGTGGTCCATCGACGATGTCGCCGCCGGCATCGCCGAGAAACTCGTCCGGCGCCACCCGCACGTGTTCGGCGACGCCGACGCTCCCACCGCCGCTCACGTCGAGGGCCGCTGGGAAGCGATGAAGCGTGCCGAGAAACAGCGGTCGTCGGCGGTTGACGGCGTCCCTCTGGCGCAGCCGGCGCTCTCCCTGGCCACCAAGGTGCTGAACCGGGTGGAGCGGTCGGAGCTGGACGTCGCGGTGCCGGAATCGACCGTGCCCGAGCTGACCTGCGCCGAGGACGTGGGCGATCACCTGATGGGCGTGGTGAACGCCGCGCGCCAGCAGGGTATCGATCCCGAGCAGGCGCTCCGTGATGCGACGCGCCGCCACATCGACAGGGTGCGCGAGGCGGAGTCAGCGTCCACTCCCGCCTCCCGGCAGCCGTAGGGCCGCGAGCAGAAGGGTCCGCTGGCCGGCGATAAAGAACCGACATCGTCGAGACTATGACCTCGACAATGTCGGTTCGTTATCCTCTGATCAGGTGGGGGAACGGCCGTGCCAGGACTCCCACAGCTTGGCGTAGGCACCGCCGTGCTCGACGAGTTCGTGGTGGCTGCCGAGCTCGCTGATCCGGCCCTCCTCCACGACGCCGACGCGATCGGCGTCGTGCGCGGTGTGCAGCCGGTGTGCGATGGCGACGACGGTCCGCCCGTGCAGGACGGCGGAGAGTGAGCGTTCCAGGTGCCGCGCCGCGCGCGGATCCAGCAGCGACGTCGCCTCGTCCAGCACCAGCGTGTGCGGGTCAGCGAGCACGATCCGGGCCAGCGCGATCTGCTGTGCCCGGGCCGGGCCCACGGAGTGACCACCGGAGCCCACCACCGTGTCGAGGCCGTCGGGTAGCGCGTCGGCCCACTCCCGCGCGTCCACCGCGTCGAGCGCCTGCCGTAACTCGTCGTCGCTGGCCGACGGGGCGGCGAGGGCGAGGTTGTCGCGTAGCGTGCCGACGAACACGTGGTGTTCTTGGGTGACCAGCACCACCTCGCGGCGGAGCTGGTCGAGTTCCAGCGCCACCAGCTCGACGCCGCCCACCGCGACCCGCCCGGCCCGCGTGGGGTGGATTCCGGCCAGCAGCCGGCCCAGCGTCGACTTGCCCGCGCCAGATGGACCCACCATGGCCAACCGCTCGCCTGGCCGCAGCTCGAGCGACACACCGTGCAGGACGTCCTGGCCGTCGACATAGGCGTAGCGCACATCGTCGGCGTGGATATCCTCCCCATCCGGAGCGGCTCCGGTGGGCTCGCGGTCGTCGGGTACCTTGGCCACTCCGACCACGCGGGCGAGCGACGACGTGCCCACCTGAAGCTCGTCGAGCCAGGACACGAGCCGGTCGACGGGATCCACGATCTGCACCATGTACAGCACGACCGCAGCGACCTGCCCGACGGTGGCCCACCCGGCAGAGGCGAGCCAAGCACCCCAGGCCAGCGTGGCCGCCACGGGCAGCACATAGGACAACTCTGCCGTCGGGAACCAGACACTGCGCAGGAACAGGGTGCGGCGCTCGGTGGCGTATGCCTCCGCCAGGTCGGATTCGGTGCGCCGGACCCGGACGCCGGCAAGCCCCAGGTTCTCGATCGTGCGTGCCGCGTCGACCGTCTCGGTCACGGTGCCATCCAGCGTCGCGTATGCGGCGCGTTCCCACAGGTAACCCTGCCGGGCTCGGTTGAGATACCACCGGGTACCGGCGTAGAGCAGCGGCCCGCCCACGATGGCTCCCGCCGCGACAAACGGACCGGTCAGGATCGCGGCCGCCAGGGTCAGCACCGTGGTGACGATCGCGATGAGGATCTCCGGCACGGCGAACCGCACGGTCCGTGCCAGTGCATCGATATCCCCCGTGGTCCGGGCGATGAGGTCGCCGGTACCAGCGCGTTCCACGGTGGACAGCGGCAACCGGAGAATGCGGGCGATGAACGTCTCACGCAGCTCGGCGAAGACCTTCTCGCCCAGCACGAGCGAGCGGCGGACCGCCGCGCGGGTGAACAGCGCCTGGGCGAGGATGCACGCGGCGAGCGTGGCGGCGAGAACATCGATCCGGGTGGTGCTGGTGCCGTTGGCCACCGCGTCGACCATCGTGCCGAGCAGGAACGGCCCGGCCAGCCCCAGCGCGGCCGCGATGACGTGCAGGGAGAGCGCGAGGCTCAGCGGCCCGCGGTGCTGCTGGAAAAGCTCGCCGGCTTCGGCCCGCACCTCACCCGGAGAGGCGACGGGTAGCTTCATGCCATCTCCTCCTCTCGGGTCACGGTGTAGCGGTAGCCGGGGATGTCGAGAAGCTCGTGATGCGTTCCGGTGGCGGCGACGCGGCCGGCAGCGAGCCAGACGACGGTGTCGGCATGCGCGAGCACTAGCGGGCTCGCGGTGGCGATGACCGTGGTCTTGCCCGCTCGCATGGTGGCGAGCCGTTCGGCGATGGCGACCTCGGTGTGGGCGTCGACGGCGCTGGTGGGCTCGACGAGAATCAAGATCTCCGGGTCTGTCAGCAGGACTCGCGCCAGTGCCACGCGTTGGCGTTGCCCACCGGACAGGGAACGGCCGCGTTCCTCGACCGGCGAGTCGAAACCCTCGCGTAGCGTCTCCAGGATGTCCTCGCCGGACGTCACCGTCATGACGTGACGAAGGGATTCGTCGTCGTGGCACTCGTGCGGGTCGAGGTTGGACCGCAACGTGCCGGTGAACAACGCGGGTTCGGGGTCGCCGACGACGATGCGACGGCGAACCTCGGTGAGGGGAAGGTGATCGAGGGGAGAGCCGCCGAGCTCGACGCCGGTGCCGGGCACGAGCCGGCCGAGCCGGTCGGCCACGGCGGCGGTGACAGCGGGGTCGTCGGCCACCAGCATCGTGAGCGTCCCGGGTTCGACCCGCAGGCCGGTGACGGTGTCCACGAGCATGCCCCTGGGTGCGCCGTCGGGTTCGAGGTCATCAGCCGGGAGTCCTGCGTTCGGTTTTCCGTTCGTTCGCGGCTCGCCGGGAGCGGCAGCGTCGCTGTCGCTGTTGGTGCTGGCTGGTGGCGGGGCATCGGGAACGTCGTGGACGTCGCGATCGACCGTCAACACGGCGATCACGCGTCGTGATGCCACGAGTGCGCGGGCCGTGGCGAAAGCCATCTCGCCGGCCGTCCGTACCGGAATCACAAGGAAGAACGCGAATCCGTACATGGCGACGAGTGCACCGGGAAGGATCGTCCCGCTGAGCACGAGGCGTGCGCCGACCCAGGTGAGCGCGACGAGGAAGATTCCCGGCAGCAGCACCAGCGTGGCGTCGAGCAGCGCGTGGGTGCCGGCGAGCCGGTTGCCCGCGGCTCGCACCCGTTCCGAGCGTTGCGCGTATCGGCCGAGGAAGACCTGTTCACCACCGATGCCGCGCAGCACGCGAAGCCCGGCCACCGTGTCCGCTCCCAGCGCGGTGAGGTGGCCCAGCGCCTCGCGTTGCTGGCGCTGGCGGTTCTGCAGCGGGCGGATCAGGGGCGAGGTCGCGGCCACCAGCACCGGCACACCGATGAGCACGATCAGGCCGAGGGGTGGAGAGATGCCGAGGACGATGCCGGACACCACGATGTAGGAGGCGATCGAACCGGCGAACCGGGAGACCACCTCGAAGGTGTGGCCGATGTGCGGCGCGTCGCTGGACGCGGTCGCGACGACCTCGCCCGTGGGCATCGCGTTGGGCACGGCCGGGCCGGTACGCGCGGTGTGCCGGGTCACGACCTGCATGGTGCGAAACGCCGCGTACAACCAATTGGCCACGGCCACACGGTGGCGTACCGCTCCGACCAGCGCCTGGACGGCGCCGAGCCCGGCGATGACGAGAGCCCAGCGGACGGCCGAGCCGGTGTCGTCGGCGGCGATGCCGTCGACCCCGCGACCGATGGCCCACGGGATGAGGGCTTGCGCCACCATCCAGATCATGCCGTAGACGGTGGCGAGCGTGATCACACCGATCTGGCCGCGCGCGATCCAGAGGAGGAACCGCGACGGCGAGCGGAGATCGGGCTGGCCCGGATCGGCATAGGGCAACGTGCGCACGGTCTTACGTTACGGACCGATAACGCAGCGTCGCACGCGAATTTTTCCCCCCTTTTTTCGATGATCATGAACACTTACCTGGCCATATGGCCAGGTAAGTGTTCATGATCATCGAAAAAAGGGGGGGTCACAACTTGGCGATGGGTGCGTAGCGCAGCATCAGCGTCTTGAGGCCCTCCGCGCCGAAGTCGACGGTGACCTGTGCTTGATCCCCGCTGCCCGCCGTGGCCACGACCTTGCCGAGCCCGAACGCGTCGTGGTTCACCCGATCTCCAGTGGTGAGCGCGGGCATCGGACGGCTCGTGGACGCGGCGCCGCGGGTGGGCGCGGGGCGCGTCCAGCGTGCCTGGTCTTCCTCGGTGCGTCGCCAGTCGATGAGCTCGTCGGGAAGTTCGAGCAGGAACCGGGACGCGGGATTGTGGCTGGGAGTTCCCCATGCGCTGCGAACGATGGCACGGGAGAGGTAGAGACGCTCGCGAGCCCGGGTGATGCCGACGTAGGCCAGGCGGCGTTCCTCTTCGAGTTCGCGCTGCTCGCCGAGCGAGCGCTGGTGGGGAAAGACGCCGTCTTCCAGGCCGGTGAGGAAGACTACCGGAAATTCGAGGCCCTTGGCGGTGTGCAGGGTCATCAGCGTGACGACGCCGTCGTGGTCTTCGCCTTCGGGGATGTCGTCGGCATCGGCCACCAGGCTGACCCGTTCGAGGAAGCCGGTGAGCGTGTCGACCGCCTCGTCGGTCGCCTCGGCGTCATACTCGGTGGCCACGGCGATCAGCTCGCGCAGGTTCTCCGCCCGAGTCTCGTCTTGCGGATCGTCGGACTCGCTGAGTTCGGCGAGGTAGCCGGTACGTTCGAGCACGGTTTCGAGGGTGGTGGCCGGGTCCGCCTCCGCGGCGAGTTCGCGGAGCTCGTCGGCGAGGGACACGAAGTTCTCGATCGCCTTCACCGAGCGGGTGGCGATCCCTGGAGCGTCCCTGGCCTGGCGCAGCGCCTGCCAGAAGGTGATGCGCTCACGTTGCGCCAACGCGTCGATCATCGCCTCGGCTCGCTCGCCGATCCCGCGTTTGGGAACGTTCAGGATGCGCCGCAGGGACACGGTGTCTTCCGGGTTGGCGAGGAAGCGGAGGTAGGCGAGCGCGTCCTTGATCTCGCGCCGCTCGTAGAACCGCACGCCGCCGACCACCCGGTAGGGCAACCCGACCCGGATGAGGACTTCCTCCATGGACCGTGACTGGGCGTTGGTGCGATAGAAGACGGCGACGTCTCCGGGAGTGGCCAGCCCTTCATCGGACAGTCGATCGATCTCCTCGGCGATGAATTGCGCCTCGGCATGTTCGTCGTCGGCGACGTAGCCCACGATCTTCTCGCCGTCACCGCCGTCGCTCCACAGCCGCTTCGGCTTGCGGCCCGAGTTGTGCGAGATCATGGTGTTCGCCGCGGACAGGATTGTCTGCGTGGAGCGGTAGTTCTGCTCCAGGAGCACGACCTGGGCGTTGGGGAAGTCCTTCTCGAACTCCTCGATGTTGCGGATCGTGGCGCCACGGAACGCGTAGATCGACTGGTCGGCATCGCCGACGACGCACAGCTCGGCCGGGCCGACAGAGGCCGGGCCGACGGAGCCGGCAGCCGCGCCAGCATCCGAGCCGGCACCGGATGCGGGTGCGGTGGCACCCGGCGCGCCCACGAGCTCGCGGATCAGTACGTACTGGGCATGGTTCGTGTCCTGGTACTCGTCTACCAGGATGTGCCGGAACCGGCGGCGGTAGTGTTCGGCGACCTCGGGGAAGGCCTGCAGGAGGTTGACCGTGGTCATGATGAGATCGTCGAAGTCGAACGCGTTGGCGCTGGCCAGCCGCTGCTGATAGAGGGCATAGGCCTCCGCGACCTGGCGTTCGTAATGGCTGGATGCCTGTTCGGCCGCGGTCTCGTGATCGATGAGCTCGTTCTTGTAGTTGCTGACCGCCGCGCTGAAGGCGCGCGGCGGGTAACGGCGTGGATCGAGCTCCAGGTCCCGGCAAACGAGGGTCATGAGCCGCTGCGAGTCGGCTTGGTCGTAGATGGAGAACGACGACGAGAAGCCGAGGCGCTTCGCCTCCCGGCGCAAGATACGTACGCACGCGGAATGGAACGTCGACACCCACATGATGCCGGCGCGGCGCCCGACCAGCTCGGTGACCCGGTCTTTCATCTCGCCGGCCGCCTTGTTGGTGAAGGTGATGGCGAGGATGGAGCCGGGATGAACGTCGCGTTCGGCCAGGAGGTAGGCGATCCGGCGGGTAAGGACCCGGGTCTTGCCGGATCCGGCTCCCGCGACGATGAGCAGCGGCGGGCCCTCGTGCGTGACAGCCTCGCGTTGCTGAGCGTTGAGCCCTTCGAGGATGGACGCGGCGTCCGTGCGCCGGCGCTCCTCGCGGTCCTCTCCCGTGCCGGAGTGGGAACTCGTCTCAGGTGAAGCGGACGTGGCCGGGGACAGTGTGGTCTGTTCGGTCGGTGCGCTCATCGTGTCCTCTAGCCTATGTTCCGTGACCGACAACGACGATTCCATCTGGCCCTGCGCGCCGGGCGAGTCCGAGACGGAATCGCCGCGATCATAACCCCGGCTGAGCTCACCAGAAGACGGCGACGAGCACGTTGGCCACGGCCAGCCCGAACACGGTGAAGTAGACGCCGTCCGGAATGGTCGGGCGCTTCTCGTTGATCAGCGCGACGACGGCGATGACCAGTGCCACCAGGAGCTTCACACCAACCTTGGCGTGGTTGGGATCCCGGTCCAAGGAGTCGACCATCTCCTGCATCCCGACGAGGATCAGGCCGGTCAGCACCTGGACCAATGCACCGTGGATGATCGCGCGATTGATCTGGCGCTCGCCCCGTGCCTTCATCTGGACGAGCGCGCCGCCGATGAGGCTGGCGAGGCCGAGGAAGTGCAGGGCGACCACGATGTTGTAGAGGAACTCCATCGTCATCCTTTCGGTACGGGGTCAGGGAGCACGCTACTACACATCGTCGTATCGGTCTCGCATCCCTCGCCCTTTGCTGATCATCAACGATTGCCTACATGGGCATGTGCACGTTCGGCGACGATCATGTGGGCTGCGAACGAGGGGCGAGCCAATCACGCAGCAGTTCGAGAAAGTCGTCGGGGCGTTCCATCGACGGCAGGTGGGCGACACCTGGCCAGACGACATGACGCGCGCCGTCGATCCCGTCGGCCACCCGCCGCGCCGCGTCGTGGATCGCCTGAAGATCGAGTGCGCCTACCAGGACCAGGGTGCGTGCTCGGATTTCGGCAAGCCGATCGAGCGAACGCACGTAGTTCAGGTGTCGGCTCGTCGATGAGTGATCCACCCGGCCCGCTGAGCAGCAACGAGTCCACGAGCTCTGGCCGTGTCAGCGCGACCTCGACGGCTACGCCAGCACCGAACGAGGCACCTACCACGTGGCATCGTTCGATACCGAGCGCGTTCACCGTGTCGAGAAAGTCGTCAACCGGGGAAAGCGCCCCCTGAGGACGGGCCGCCGTGGCGCTGCTAGATCAACCGGCGATCGGTTGCCCACCGGGTCAGCTCGTAGCGGTTGGAGAGCTGTAGCTTGCGCAGCACCGCAGACACGTGAGTCTCCACGGTCTTGACGGAGATGAACAGCTCCCTGGCGATTTCCTTGTAGGCGTAGCCGCGTGCGATGAGCCGCAGTACCTCGCGCTCGCGCTGGGTCAGGGCATCCAGATCATCGTCCACCGTGGGTGCCGGCGAACCGGCGAAGGCGTCGAGCACGAAGCCGGCGAGACGAGGCGAGAACACGGCATCGCCGTCGGCGACGCGGACGATCGCGTCGACCAGGTCGTCACCGGTGATCGTCTTCGTGACGTATCCCCGGGCCCCGGCACGGATCGTGCCGATGACGTCTTCGGCGGCGTCCGAGACGGAGAGCGCGAGGAACTTGACGTCGGGAACGCGCGAGTGCAGCTGGTGAAGCACCTCGACACCGCCGCCACCCGGCAGGTGCACGTCGAGCAACACCACTTCGGGCTGAAGTTCGGCAACGACCCGGATCGCCTCGGCGGTGTCGGCGGCCTCGCCGACGACGTGGACCCGATCCGAATTCTGGGCGAGCTCGGCGCGCACGCCCGTGCGGAACATCGCGTGGTCGTCCACCAGAGCCACCCGGACGGGCTCGGCACGCTGGCGTTCGCTCTCGCGGCTGTTCGGTTCGGTCACGTTGCCTCCGTCTTCGGTCACAGTAACGCTCCTCGTCACATTACGGCATCGTGGTCAGCCTGACTTCGGTTCCGACGTCGGGCTCGGAACGGATCTGCGCGGAGCCCCCGTGGCGACGCATCCGATCGATGATCGAATGTCGTACGCCCAGGCGGTCGTCGGGTATCTGCTCCGGGTCGAATCCGCTTCCCCGATCGCGGACGAACACGTCGATGCCGTCCTCGGTGGCTTCGAGGTAGATATCGATCTTCTGCGCGCCGGAATGCTTGGCCGCGTTGACGGCGGCTTCCCGCGCGGCCTGAATGATCGCTCGCCCAAGGTCGTCCAAAGGGGCATCGCCAACGGTGACCACCTCGACCGGCACGCCGAAGTCCTCCTCGACTTCCGTGCCGGTCGTGGAGAGTGCAGCGGCCAGGGAGGATTCCTCGTCGCCGCTCTGGTCGCCGTACAGCCAGGAGCGCAGATCGCGTTCTTGCCGCCGGGCCAGGCTGACGACGGCGCGGGGATCGTGTGCCTGTTTCTGGATCAAGGCGAGTGTCTGGAGCACCGAGTCGTGCAGGTGCGCCGCCATGTCGGCGCGTTCCTGGGAGACGATCCGTTCCCGCCGCTCGGCGTCAGCGGTACGCCACAGTTTCCACAACCAGGGCCCGATGATCAGCCCGAGGCCGACGAGCAGGACCACGATCCCGGCCAGCGCGTCGAGCATCGCTGCGAGCTGGCCCTGGCCCATAAGGAACACGCCGACGCCGAGGACCACGATGACGACTCCCGCACCGAGCCGGAGTACCGCGAGCCAGCCTCCCCCTTCGGTGATGGCCGTGAGCCACGGTGCGCGCTCCGGGTGGGCTGTCGCGCGGCGTTCATCGTGCTCGATACCACGCCAGACCAGCGCCAGGCCGACTGCGGTGAGCAGGAGTGGGAAGGCGACCTCCGCCCGGAGCCCGAGCGGTGTCTGCCCGAGGATGAGAAACGCTCCGAGCCCGAGAAGGAGAATGGCGGCGAGCTGGCCGAGGTCTCCGCGGCGGGCGGACAGCGGGTGACCGGCGGATCGCCAGCGCCTGCCCGCTCGGGATGCGGCGGCGATGCCGGCTGGCGACGCGTTCTCCTCCTGGCGTGCCACGTCGTCGGCGGACGGTGTGAAGATCCACAATGCCGCGTAGAGCACGACACCGAACCCCGAGATCCCGCTGAGAACGCAGAACGCGATGCGCACCGTGAGTGGCTGGATGCCGAAGTAGGTGGCGAGGCCACTGGCGACACCCCCGATGAGCCGGCCATCGGAGCCGCGGGCAAACCTGGGTGGTTCGGGCTCGCGATCCCGGTGTTCACGGCTACGCTCCGAGCTATCCGCATCACCCGCCCGGTCGGCGGACGGAGCGCGTGGTGCAACGGTCATTGTTCGATAGTCACACGTGTGCGCCTGCTCTGCCATGAGGGAAGACCCTGAGGCGCAGCCCCGAACCCCGGAGGAGGTGTGGGTGACGAGCACGATCGGGGCGCGATCAGGGGGATCCCTGATGGCTGGAAGCGATCGAACAGGGCACGATCGACATATGACCGAACAACCGCCGGACGCCTCGGCCAGCGAGGCCACCGCGACGACGCCGCCCGACCGGGACGAGGGATTTCGCGCGCTGCGCCGCAGCCGGGACGATCGTGTCGTAGCGGGCGTGCTCGATGGTCTCGGCCGCAAACTGGGTATCGACCCGATGATCTTGCGGATCGTCACCGCCGTGCTCGCGGTGTTCGGTGGCGTGGGTATCGCGATCTACGCACTCGCCTGGCTGCTGATTCCCGCCGAGGGGGATCAGGCATCCGTTCTCGAACAGGCGATTGGACGGGACGAGGTCCGGGACGCTGCTGCGGTGCCGCTCGCGCTCGCCCTGGGAGCGATCACCTTGATCTCGGCGGTAGTGATCATCGGCGGGTCGTTCAGCAGCCTGGTCTTGCTGACCCTCGCCGGATTCGGGCTGTACGTGCTGGTCAAGCGGCATGGTGAGGCGGGTGATCCGGGTGCCGCTGGGCATGCGCGTAGTTCCGGCGACGCGGGGTGGATACCGGGCGCGGACCGTCCGGCGGACGACGAGCGCGAACCCGGCAGCCAGCTGGATGGCGGCCGTGCGCCCGAGCGGGTGTGGGAAGGCACGGCAGCTCGAGATGCTACCGAAGCGGAGCGCGCCGAACCCGAGCGTGCCGAAGCGGAGCGTGCTGAATCCGGGCGTGCTGAACCCGAACGCTTCGAACCCGAGCGGACCCCGGCCGAGCCGGTGAGCTGGACATCCCGGGCGCAGTCGCCGGTGTACTCGAGCGGCTGGCCAGAGGGTCCGGACTGGAACGTTCCCGGTGGTCACACGGGCTATGACGGCGTGTACCGGGCGCCGGAGCAGGCGCCGTTCTCAGCCGGGCCGGACGGCAGAGGTGCGGACACCGGTGATGATCCGGAACGGACCGGGCCAGCGCTGGGCTGGCTGACGTTTTGCGTATCACTCGTGTCGGTGGGCGTGCTGGCATTGTTCGATGCGTCCGGCGCGCTCGATCCCGGCGCGCTGTATCTCGTGATGCCGCTGGGCGTGATCGCGATCGGATTGCTGGTGGGCACGTGGATCGGCCGTGCACGTTCGATGATCGGCTGGGGGATCGTGCTGACCGTGGCGCTGGTCCCCGGAACCCTCGTCGCGAACTGGGACACGCTGATGGGGCGACATGTCATGGTTGCCGAAGCAGATCCGGCCGCCTTGCCCGGCGAGCCGGTCAACCACGCCGTCGGGCAGCTGATCTACGACCTCTCCGCTCTGGAACTCGACGAGGGCCAGACGGTCGATCTCGAACTGCACCTTGCCGTGGGAAGCATGCAGATCATCGTGCCCGAGGACGTCGACGTCGCCGTAGACGGGAACGTGACCCTCGGCAACATGCAGGCTTTCGACGAGGCATACAGCGGATTCGGGCAGCAGCGGCAGATAATAGCGGAGGGACCGGCCGGCATCGATGGCGGAACCATCGAGCTCGACCTCGATGTCAGTGTCGGCAATATCCAGATCGAGCGCACGGATGAGGCCGGACCGGCCACCGACGACGGGGACAGCTCGCCGTTGCAGGACGAGGAGGCAGCGCGATGAAACGGCACGCTACGGACGTCACATCCCTCGTCTTCGGCCTGCTGTTTCTCAGCGTGTGCGGCCTGTGGTTCGCGGTGGAGTCTGGCGCCATGGAGCCTGACGGGCTCCGTATCGCGGGACCGATCGCGCTGGTGTCCATCGGGCTCGTGGGCATCGGTGCCTCACTCGTGCGGGCGCGCCGCGATCGCTAGCCGCCCGCCTCGCTCACTGGCCGCACAGCTCGCTCGCCCGGCCGTGCCGGGATCGTATCGAGGTGCTCGCCGCTGTCACTCCCACTCGATGGTGGCGGGTGGTTTGCTGGTGATGTCGAGCACCACCCGGTTGATCTCGGGTATCTCGTTGGTGATCCGGGTGGAGATCCTCTCGAGCAGCTCGAACGGCAGCCGCGACCAATCGGCCGTCATCGCGTCTTCGCTGCTGACCGGACGCAGGACGACCGGATGTCCGTAGGTGCGCCCGTCGCCTTGAACCCCTACCGAGTGCACGTCGGCGAGAAGGACCACCGGGAACTGCCAGACTTCCCGGTCGAGGCCGGCAGCGTGCAGCTCGGATCGGGCGATAGCGTCGGCGCGGCGCAACACCTCCAGCCGCTGTTTCTCGACGGCACCGATGATCCGGATGGCGAGCCCGGGACCGGGGAACGGGTGCCGCCACACGATGTCAGCGGGGATGCCCAGTTGCTCGCCCACGGCACGCACCTCGTCTTTGAATAGCCACCGCAGCGGCTCGACCAGCGTGAACTGGAGATCTTCGGGCAGGCCACCGACGTTGTGGTGACTCTTGATGTTCGCGGCGCCCTCGCCACCACCCGACTCGACGACGTCGGGATAGAGGGTGCCCTGCACGAGATACTCGACCTCGCTTCCCTCGGCGCCCGCCCTGGCCACGATCTCGCGTGCGGCTTCGTCGAAGGCGCGGATGAACTCCCGGCCGATGATCTTCCGCTTCTCCTCGGGATCTTCGACGTCCTTCAGCGCGATGAGGAAACGGTCGGCGGCGTCGACGACGTGCAAATCGACGCCGGTGGCGGCGACGAAGTCCTTCTCCACCTGCTCGGCCTCGCCCTCGCGGAGCAGGCCGTGGTCGACGAAGACACAGGTAAGCTGATCTCCGATGGCGCGCTGCACGAGGGCGGCCGCTACCGAGGAGTCGACGCCGCCGGACAGCCCGCACACCACCTGTTTGTCGCCGACTTGGGCCCGGATGGTCTCGACGGCATCGTCGACGATGTTGACCATCGTCCAGGTGGGGCGAACCTCGGCGAGATCGAAGAGGAAGTGCTCCAGTACCGCCTGGCCGTACTCCGTGTGCAGCACCTCTGGATGCCACTGGACACCCGCCAGCTTGCGCGAGGTGTCCTCGAAGGCCGCGACGGGCGTGCCGTCGCTTACCGCGAGGGTCTCGAATCCCGGCGGTGCGTGGGTCACCGCATCGTTGTGGCTCATCCACACGGCGACGTCGTCCGGCATGGTGCGCAGCAGGACGCCGGGTTCGGTGACGGCGAGAGGGGTGCGGCCGAACTCCGACATGCCGGTGCGTGCGACCTGGCCGCCGAGCGCCGAGGTCATCGCCTGGAAGCCGTAGCAGATCCCGAAGGCCGGGATATCCGCCTCGAACAGTGCGGGATCGACTCCGGGCGCGTCGTCGGCGTAGACGCTGGCCGGTCCTCCGGACAGAATCACGGCTCGCGGATTCTTCGCCAGCATCTCCGCCACCGGCATGGTGTGCGGGACGATCTCGGAGTAGACCTTGGCCTCGCGTACCCGCCGTGCGATCAGCTGGGCGTACTGGGCGCCGAAGTCGACGACTAGGACGGTGTCGTGCTCGTTCTCAGCCACTCTGTGACCCTACCTAACTCGTGTGCACCCGGTCGCGCAGGTGTCCGCGCGCAGGTGTCTCGACGGTGGTCTGCGGGCTGAAGTATTGCCCGTCGGGCCAGGAGATCGGGCAGGAAGTGGTGCGCGCGTGGCCCGCGCGCCGGGTGGAACAGCTTCGCGCCGCTGAGGTGCCGTCTGATGAACGCGTGAGGCCCGCGCGCCGGGGTGGGAACCCGGCTGTGCGGGGAGCGGGACTGCGACCCGCGCCATCACCTGTTCCCCGCCGATGTGGGACCGGGCTGCGCGGGGGTGGGACCCGGCTGGACGGTGTCGCCGAGGCTCTGTGATGATCAAGATCGAAAGATCGCGAGCCGTCCGCGGGCCTCGTGTTCTGCAGCCCGGTGATGGAAGGGAGAGGGATGCCGCTTCCGGCGAGGACCGGAATTGTTATTTGCCGTTATCGGATGACGAGAAATGTGACGGCTGGATTGTTCGTGTGTGAAATCTCACGATGAGAGATGGGGTCGTGACTTCTGATGCGACGAACATCCATGATCATTGTCAAGGGATGGCGGAGCAGCACGGTCAGGGGATGCCGATGACAGCGGAAGCGGCACGAAGCGCACGAGTTCTATTGGTCGGGAAGCGGGTTCGGGTACTTGACGAGCTCGGTCGATCGTTGCAGCACCTGGGCATGGAAGCGATCCAGGAGACGGATCTGGAACGGGCGCGGAACAGCATCGATGGCTCCAGCGTCGATGTCGTTGCGCTGGGGCGAGCGGTGCGGGGCGCAAAGCGTGAGGCACTCGTGTCCGCGTTGCGTGCACAAAATCCGTCGTTGAAAGTCGTCGACGGTTTGGCTCCGATACCTCAATTGCTCGTCGCGCAGATCCAGGAATCACTGAGTACACCGTCAGGTGATGCGCGAATTGTCAATAGCGCCGTGTATGAACAAGTGAATAATCGCGTTGTACTCATGATGCAAAGGTCGGCTGATGTCACTGTCACCATGCTTCGGCTCGATCTGATGCACCGGTTGCATCAGATGCCGATATTCGTCGGCAGGCTCGGTGACGGCCGGCAGAACATACCCATCGGACGCAAGATCGGCCGCGGGGAGCGTTTCCTCGTGGTCCAGGCCGACGAGCAGACCTCGGCGCACCAAGTGAACTAACCTCGCACTCCCCCTACCCGCTGATCATGAACACTAAGCGACCTATGTAGTCGCTTAGTGTTCATGATCAGCGGGTAGGGGGTGCATGGTGTGTGAAGTATCTCCTGGTGTGGGCATTTTCACGGTCGTACGCTGGCGGAGTAGCTACGGTTGGAGTCCGTCACCGGTGAACACGCCGATGTGATGGTCCGGCGGGACGGCACAGCGGGGGCGTGACCGCCGGAGGGCCGCGGTTCCCGTTCGGAAATAGAGGCGAACATGAGCGCGACAACGGAGTCTGGTCTGCCCATGGAGCCGGTCTACGGACCGAATGCGCTCGACGGCTGGGATCCTGACGAGCAATTGGGTGATCCTGGCGAGTTCCCGTTCACCCGCGGCGTGTATCCGACGATGTACACCGGACGAGCCTGGACGATGCGCCAGTATGCGGGCTTCGGTACCGCTGCCGAATCCAACCGGCGTTACCACCAGCTCGTTGAGGCCGGCACCGGAGGTCTGTCGGTGGCCTTCGACCTTCCCACCCAGATGGGATACGACTCGGATGCGCCGCTGGTCGCCGGCGAGGTCGGCAAGGTGGGCGTGGCCATCGACTCGATCGAGGACATGCGTGTCCTGTTTGACGGCATACCTCTGGACAAGGTCTCCACGTCGATGACCATCAACGCCCCGGCGTCGTTGTTGCTGTTGCTCTACCAGCTGGTGGCCGCCGAGCAGGGCGTGCCGGGCGACAAGCTCACCGGCACCATCCAGAACGACGTGCTCAAGGAGTACATCGCGCGCGGCACCTACATTTTCCCCCCGGCCGAGTCGTTACGGCTCGTCAGCGACGTCTTCGCGTACTGCCGCCGGGAGATCCCCCGCTGGAACATGATCTCCATCTCCGGCTACCACATGGCTGAGGCCGGTGCCACGCCCGCCCAGGAGGTGGCGTTCACCCTGGCGAACGCCCGGGAGTATGTCCGCACGGCGCTGTCGGCGGGCCTCGATGTCGACGAGTTCGCGCCCCGCCTGTCGTTCTTCTTCGTCGCCCGGACCGCGTTCCTCGAGGAGGTCGCCAAGTTCCGGGCCGCGCGGCGCATCTGGGCGCGGATGATGCGCGACGAGTTCGGCGCGCGCAATCCGAAGTCGCAGATGCTGCGCTTTCACACCCAGACCGCCGGCGTCCAGCTCACCGCCCAGCAGCCGGAAGTCAACCTGGTGCGGGTGGCCGTGCAGGCATTGTCCGCGGTGCTCGGAGGTACGCAGTCGCTGCACACCAACGCCTACGACGAGGCGATCGCGCTGCCCACGGAGAAGGCCGCTCGCCTGGCGTTGCGTACCCAGCAGGTGCTCGCGCACGAGACGGACGTGACCAAGACCGTCGACCCGTTTGCGGGCTCCTACGCACTCGAGTCGATGACCGACGAGCTCGAAGAGGCGGCGGTGGACCTGATGCAGCAGGTCGAGGATTTGGGCGGCGCCGTCGCCGCCATCGAGCAGGGTTTTCAGAAGACCGAGATCGAGCGTTCCGCCTATGCCACGGCACAGCAGATCGACTCGGGCGAGCGGGTCGTCGTCGGCCTGAACAAGTACGACACCGACGACGAGGAGCCGTACGAGCCGTTGCGGGTGGATCCGGCGCTTGAAGAGGCGCAGGTCGAGCGCTTGGCGAAGCTGCGCTCCAGCCGGGACGCCGCCGAGGTCGAGCGCACCCTGGCGGCGTTGCGCCGGGCGGCCGAGGGCTCGGAGAACGTGATGGACCCCATGCGTGCCGCGCTGGCGGCGCGGGCCACGGTCGGTGAGGTGTGCAGCGCCCTGCGCGAGGTCTGGGGCATGTACCAGCCGCCGGCCACCATCTGAGTGCGACGATGTACCCATGAGCCGACCCATCGACCGTGAGCCCATCGACTGGGAGGCGCTGCGGCAGGCTGCGGCCGAGGCGGCGGGGAGGGCGTATGCGCCGTACTCCGGCTTCGCGGTAGGCGCGTCGGCCCTCGTCGACGACGGGCGTGTGGTGACCGGTTGTAACGTCGAGAACGCGTCTTATGGCCTGACCCTGTGTGCCGAATGCGGGCTGGTCTCGGCCTTGGTCGCGTCCGGCGGCGGGAAGCTCGTCGCGTTCACCTGTGTCGGCGGTGACGATCGGGCCACGACCATGCCGTGTGGGCGTTGCCGTCAGCTGCTCTGGGAGCATGGAGGCGCGTCGTTGCTGGTGGAAACGCCACAGGGGGTGCTTGCCATGGACCAGGTGCTTCCGCAAGCATTCGACGCCCGCGAACTTTCCTGAGCCCCCGCCTCCTCCCGCTGATCATGAACACTAAGCGACTACATGGCGGGCTCAAGCGGTGCTTGCAACGTTCATGCTTAGCGGTGGAGGTGGGCGTTGATGGCGTC
>NZ_QMIG01000019.1 GCF_003287285.1 Phytoactinopolyspora halophila | reverse complement strand
GGCGAGTACTAGGCTCCATCATCGTCCGATGAACCCAGCACCCCGCCAGGATCCGAAGACCCTCCTTCATTCACCCTCATTACCCCTCGCTGACCGACCCTTGGGGCACGCGCACGGGGACGCTCCAGTGGCGACAACCCGGTCCCGCGCGCCGACTCTACCGACCGGCTAGGTCTGGTGTGCGTCACATCCGGCTCAAAGTTCGCATGCTGAGCAGGGCCGCTGCCAGCCAGCGCGCCGCCATCGCCTCAGTGCTCGACGTGGCCGAAGACGCGATTATCGTGACGGTGAACCCGGTGCTTCTCGAGCACGTCCGCGAACTTCTCACCAGAGCAACGAACCTATGTCAGACCGCCATGTGGGCCAACTGCACAGCCGTTACCCACCATCGGGTCCATGTAAGCGATCGAAGTCGCGAACGAGCGCACCGAGGACGCGATGACCCGGATCACGGCCGTTCGGGACACGGGGGACGGAGCACTTTGGAGTTCATGTAGTGACCTGCTCCCGCTTGATTAGCCATAGAAACGTTCGGTGTTCGCGTTGCAGCACGGGGTGTTCAAGATGATGATCATCTACTAAGTTCTGACCATGCGGGTGGGTGTCTATGTTGACGGCTACAACCTCTACTACGGTGGCCGCGCTTGGTGTCGCAAGGGTACGCCAGGATGGCGATGGCTGGACGTTCGCTCACTCGCCGAATCGATTATCCAGCGCGAATCAGGTTGGTCGGACCCTCAGATCGTCCGAACCGTATACTGCACGGCCCGGATTGACCCTCGCACCAACCCAAGCGGCGCTCGTGACCAGCACACTTACCTGAATGCACTGGGTCAGCACGTGACATGGATCCAATATGGTCGCTACGTTTCGCGTACCAAGAAGACACCTCTCGCAACCGAAGACACCGCTGGTCGCCCTCAGATCGCCAGGTCAACATGGCCCGTCATGGTGAAGGACTCGAACTCAAACGAAGTGAGAGACGCATGCTTCCTCGTCAGCGTGCTGCACAACGAGGAGAAAGGCTCGGACGTCAACGTTGCCTCGCATCTCTTGATCGACGTGTTGACCGACGCTGTCGACGCGGTGGTCGTAGTATCCAACGACAGTGATCTGGAGTTCCCCTTGAAGGAAGCTCGCAAGCGCGTGCCGGTGGGTGTGATCAACCCTACGAAGCGCTACCTCGCTGGTGGGCTGAGAAGTAACGCGAGCTTCGGCGTAGGCGGACACTGGTCTGCTCAGCTGACCAGCGAAGACTTCAAGCTCAGTCAGCTCCCCGATCCGGTGGACTCGTACGCCAAACCTGCCGGCTGGTGACTCTTGCCTTTCCTAGGCAGATGGCACTATGCTTAAACACATCATCCACCCGTCCTTCCGTGGGGCGGGTTTTTTATTGCTTTGGTACGACCTCGCGGTCGCCCGGGGCGGGACACTAATCCGGCGGGGCCGACAGGCTGTCAGGTTGACGTCGCGTGCTGTCGGTAGTTGTGCTAGGTGGCGCAGGGGAATCACGTTAAATGAGGTAGCGCTGCGAGGCACTGGAGAGATTGTCTTAGTTGCTTGCGCCTAATCGACTGGCGTCCCCGCCTGGAAGGCGCGGACAGGTGGCGCGGTTGGGTTGTCGCATCTCTTGAACCAACCTATGCGAGTAGGCACTCCTAAGCTCTGGGTTACGAGCCACCCTTAGAGTGGCAGGTTCGAGTTGCCCGACGGCGACGCCCGCACTGAGCGACGCAACACAGACCAACCCGTGCGCAGCATCAATGGACAGCGACCACGGACCGCTACCCAAATTTCCTAGGCGGAACGTCAAGCAGGAACCGACACAGATCCGTCAAGGGCCTACCGCTTCATGACATCGGTTCGGACGACCACGATGCTGGTACCCGTTCGGCAAGTAGCGCCAAAATAGCGCTATGAGGACGATCCAGGTGCGGGAGATCCCCGATGACGCCTACGACACCATCCGCGCCCGTGCACGGGCGGAGGGCAAGTCGCTGCAGGCGTACATGCGTGATCAGGTCATCTCGATGGCTCGTCGCCCGTCCAAGCGTAAGGCCGTGACCGCAATCGAAGAGGCGCTGGCTCATTTTGGTCCAGCATCCACCACGGCGACGGAGATCAGTGACGACGTGCAGGCTGACCGCCGCTGATGTCGTTCGTCGTTGACGCCTCGGCGCTGGTGTACGCAAACATCGCCAACGAGGACGCCGCTGCCCGGTTGCGTTACCGGCTGCGCGATGAGACCGTCCACGCGACACACCTCGTCGGCGCCGGGCTTGGAAACGTGCTGCGTCGCCATGTCGTGCGCGGAACCATGACAGCTGATCATGGCGCTGCAGTGCTTCGGCACGCCCCAGGCTCATTGAGCATCGATACGCCGTAGGTAGCTGCTCGGTCGGTCAGATCAGATCGCCACGCCAATAGATGGGTTCAGTCCTCTCGGATCGCTGTATTCCGGTCACGCGGCACCTCAGGGTGCCTGGTGTCATCGAAATCCGCGAAGAAAAAGTCGCGGTGGGATGTCGAAAATCCGAGCGGGGCTCCGTCCCCCGGAGTGAACACGGCCACAATGGGCTGTACCGCACTAAGGAGAACATGATGGCCAAGTACCTGCTACTGAAGCACTACCGGGGCGCGCCGGCGCCGGTCAACGACGTGCCGATGGACCAGTGGACGCCAGAAGAGCTTTCGGCCCACGTGCAGTACATGCAAGACTTCGCCGCTCGGCTCGAAGAGACGGGCGAGTTCGTCGACGGCCAGGCGCTCTCGCAGGAGGGCACCTTCGTCCGCTACGACGGCGAGGGTCGGCCACCGATCACCGACGGCCCGTTCCCGGAGACCAAGGACCTGATCGCCGGGTGGATGGTGATCGATGTCGAGACCTACGAGCGGGCGCTCGAGCTAGCCGGTGAGCTGTCCGCGGCGCCGGGTGCGGGCGGGAAGCCGATCCACGAGTGGCTCGAGGTACGCCCGTTCATGACCGCCCCTCCAACTATCACGGAGTGACGCACGGTGGATGAGGCCCTGCTGCGGACCCTCACCCCTACCGTGATCGGCATCCTCGTCCGCCGCGGCGCCGACTTCGCGGCGGCCGAGGATGCCGTGCAAGATGCCCTGGTCGAGGCCGTGCGCGTGTGGCCGGACGACCCGCCGCGGGACCCCACGGGCTGGCTGGCCACGGCGGCCTGGCGCAAGTTCCTCGACGCCGCCCGTGCCGAGACCTCTCGACGGCACCGCGAGGTACGCGTCGAGAGCGAGCCCCCGCCCGGCCAGGGCGAGGCGGAGGACGACACGCTCTGGCTGTACTTCCTGTGCGCGCACCCGTCCCTGTCCTCGACCTCTGCCGTCGCGCTCACGCTGCGCGCGGTCGGCGGCCTGACCACGCGTCAGATCGCGCAGGCCTACCTCGTGCCGGAGGCGACCATGGCCCAGCGCATCAGCAGGGCCAAGCGGACCGTCTCGGGCGTCCGGTTCAACCAGCCCGGTGATGTCGCCACCGTGCTGCGCGTGCTCTACCTGATCTTCAACGAGGGCTACTCCGGCGACGTCGACCTCGCCAGCGAGGCGATCCGGCTCGCTCGCCAGCTGGCGACCAAAACCGACGACGAAGAGGTCGCGGGCCTGCTCGCGCTCATGCTGCTCCACGATGCACGCCGCCCGGCACGGACCGGCCCGGACGGCAGGCTCGTACCCCTTGCGGAGCAGGACCGCAGCCTGTGGAACACCCGCCTGATCGCCGAGGGCGTCGACGTGCTCCAGACAGCCCTCGCCCGGGATCGCCTGGGTGAGTACCAGGCCCAAGCCGCCATCGCCGCGCTCCATGCCGACGCCCGCACGGCCGAAGAGACCGACTGGGTGCAGATTGTCGAGTGGTACGACGAACTGGTACGCCTTACCGGCAGTCCGGTGGTTCGCCTCAACCGGGCCGTCGCACTCGGCGAGGCCGACGGCCCGCGGGCCGGTCTGGCCGCCCTGGCAGAGCTCGACCCGGCACTTCCCCGCTACACGGCCGCCGCGGCATATCTACACGAGCGTGACGGTGACCCGGTCACCGCAGCACGGCTCTACGCCGAAGCTGCCCGCTCAGCGCCCAACCTCCCCGAACGCGACCACTTGATGCGCCAGGCCGCACGGCTCAACGCGCAGCAGCGCGGTTGAGCCGAACAGTCCACGGTCCAGCGCTGTCCCGAACCTGCGCCCCAAGCGCTCCAGTCGGAAGGGAACGGCTATCGTTCTTCGCCCGGCGTCTTCCAAGAACGAACCAATCGCGCGTCATCACCCGAGACAGGTCGGACGGTCTCGGCAATCTGCATCAACTGCTCGCCGTCCAACTCGCCGGACAGGGTGGCTGTGACACCTTCATCGGGTTGCCAGTGCAGCGTCCCGTCGTCGGCATCGAGCAACGCCGGATCTCCTGCAATCTCGACGACTCTGTCGCCGACGCTGGCTCGGGACCACAGCGTGTTGGTATAGGTGTCGACTCTCAATCCCAACGAGCGATCATCGCCACCGAAGACCTCGTACATCATGCCGCCCACAGCCGAGTTGAGCGCGGGCAACCGGGCGACGTGGTCCGCCTCCGCACTGACGGACCAGTCGCTGACATCGACCTCACCATCCGTCACCTCAACAGACGCAGCAAGGGTGCTGATCTCCTCATCCGACAGCGGATACCCCACAACGGACCACGACTCATTGTCGCCACCCCAATCCGCGCTGACGCGGTCCTTACCCGGCTCGCCATGACGGATCGATACCTGGGTAGAACCGGCGTCGAGCACGCGTTCGGTCAGATCCTGGTCGGGTTCGTAGGCGATTTCGGTGTAGTAGACGGACACCGCGCGGCTCACCACCCCGTCCTCCACAGCGACGAGGACGACACGCTGGCCAGCGAAAACCGGACAGGACGCGTAGTGCGAGGCGAGTTCGCTGCTGGCGTCGGTGTGGTCATGCGCGTTCGCCGTTTCGGGCGCCGGTGCATTCGAACGCTCGGACCAGAGCAAACGCAACTTGTCGGGAACGCCGGCAGGGTCAGGCACGAAGGTATCTGCCGGTTGACCCAAGACCTCATTGATCTGCCGTTCCGCGTCCTCGTGCGTATCGGGGCACTGCTCGGTCGTCGACGTCGGCGCATCCGACGTCGGCCCGTCTCCGAACAGCTCCATCGAAGGCACGGCCAACGCACCGGCCACAAGCACGGCAACACCGGCGACGCTGGCCTGGTGGCGCCGGCGAAGCGTGCGGCCCCGACGCTCGATCAATTCGCGCGGGCGCTGCTGCGCGACGGGCACCTCGTGCAGCGCGCGGGCCAACGAGTCATCATCGTGAGTTGTCATGATCTCTCCTCGCGGACAGGGGTCGACCGGGACAGTACGACGTGTAGCTGCTGGCGGGCTCTGCTCAACGTGGATGCCACGGTGCCCCGGGTCACACCCATGGAATCGGCTATCTCGGCCTCGGAGAGGTCCAAGATGTAGCGCATCGCCACCATCCGTCGAGCCCGCTCTGGCAGCTCGGCCACGGCAGACCAGACCGAATCATCCTGCCCTGATTCGTCGACGTAGCGCTGCGGATCGGCCGCTACCCGGTGCCGCATCCGCCGCTCCACGCGGAAGCGGCGCCATCGCGAACGGACCAGATTCATCGCCACCGTGTGCAGCCAGGCAGTCGGCGAATCCATGGAGGCCGGGGCTGGCCACCGGGCGAATGCTCGCGCGAACGCTTCAGCCGTCGCTTCCTCGGCCAGGTCACGATCACCGGCCGCGATGGTGACCGCACGCAAAACCCGCGGCTGCAACGCCGCATACCAGCCGGCGAAGTCGTCATCCTGGTTCTGTGTCATCACGTGGCCACGACGCTTCAGGCGCCCCGAATGTTGAGGAAGCCGCCTGCGCCCACCTGATCGCCGCGATGGAGGTGACCAAAGCGCCGACGACGGCCGCAACGGCGATGACTGACGCCGGGGCCAGGAGCTGCGCTGCCAGACCCGCAACTACGATGCCGAAACCCTGTGCCGCACGAAGTGCGGCGATGGCCACGCCGATCGCCTGACCACGCCGATCCGCGGGAACGATCCGCACGTATGTCGCCTGCGTGACGATGTCGTGTGCGGAAAGCACACCGCTCAGCGTCCACAGCGCCACGGTCGCGGCCAGTCCCGGCGTCCAGCCGGTGGGTACCAGCACGGCGCTGCTGCCCACTGCCATCGGACCGAGCAAAGCAAGCCGCCGACCGGGACGAAGCCCACGCAGGACGACCATACCGATGACCGTGCCCACCGGATTCGCGGCCAGCAACCACCCCACGGCCGCCGTACCGGTGCCTAGCTGGTCGGCATACGGCACGGCCAAACCTTCTGGAACCACGTAGAAACCCGAGCAGCAGGCGATCGCGAGCAGTGTACGCAGCCTCGCATCGCGAGCCACGATGGCCCAGCCTGCTCTGACCGTCTCCCATTGCCCCGATGGCCGCCCTTCGCTCATCCGCGGCGCCGGCCGGTAGGGCCCGATACCCCACCGGATGATCGCAGCAGATACGAGGAAGGTCCCGGCGTCGATGAGTAACGCGGTCGAGACGCCAACCTTTGCCACGAGGGCGGCCCCGGCGCCGAGACCGAACACGAGGCCCATCTGGTAGGTGATCGATATGGCACCGAGCCCGAGCGTCAGACGATCGCCCGTGAGCATGTCCGCCAGTGTCGCCTGCCGCGCGGACGAGAACGGCGCCGAGAAGAGCTGCAAGAGGAAGAGCAGGCCGGCCGGCACGGCGAGTGGTGTCCCTGGTATCGCCATGAGCGCGGCCAACCCGGCTGACACGAGATGGGTCGCGACCATGACGGCGCGCCTCGGAAAACGGTCAGCCAGCCCCGCCAGCGCCGCACCGCCGATGAAATCCGGCAGGTACGTCAACGCATACGTCAATGCGGTGAGACCGGCCGACCTTGTCCGCTCGTAGACCAAGATCGTGATCGCAACCCGGGCGAGCTGATCACCCATGACGGAGAGGACATGCGCGGCCCACAGGTGACGGAAGTCGGGCACCGCAAATACATCGCGATACGAAGCTGGCGAATCGGACATGGTGCAGCGAGTGTCGCTGGTTCTGTCACCAAGAGCAACCGTGCGTCACGATCTTTCGCGACACCGGGTCATGGATGTGCATCGCGAGCGTCGGTCGAGAATTCAGTCGCTACTGGCGCGGCGACAACGGAACCGGAATGTGGTAGATCATTCTCAAGCCGTGAGATCAATCGAGAATTTCGATCTACAGAATGCGCTCGGCATGATCTCCGGCCGTCGTTATGCCTCCATTGTCGACTCGCAAAGATACAACTAATAACCCTTTCTCAGTCCGCCACTTGCCATGCGGAAAGTGCTCGAATCAGTTTTTCTGACCGTGCGAAACAATTCGGAACTGAGGGGGCGTCCCAGGAGGTCACCGGCGCACACGATCGGGCACGGCAAGCTACGTGATCCATGAGATCAACGGGATGATCTGAGAATGCGACCTTGATCATAAGAATCATGACGGCCGCCATGACTAATATCTTCACTGGTAGATGCGATCATGTATTTCCCGTGCTACTTTCACGTGAGTCTGCCGCTCAGAGGAAAGCTCAGATATGACGCAGACGGCGATCAGTCAGATCCTGATGAAGAAGGAGTTGGCGAATGAAAGCACGGAAGTCACCCGCCAGCACGTGGGTGCGCGCCCGAGCGGCCGGGAAGGCGGGCCTCACCGCCGCTGCCGCAACGGCATTGGCCGGAGCGGGGTTGGTAGCCCTTCCATCCTTGCCGGCATGGGCCGAGGACGGCCCCAACGGAGAGGTCGAGGGCTATCACTGGCCGGGAGCTGATCCGGAACGTGGCAACAACTGGGAAGGGACCTACCGCTACCCGGACGGCGAGACCATGGGATGGTGCGCCTCCTGGCTAGCGTGGCAACCCATCTACGCCGACGACTACGTCGACGGCGGAGAGCTCACCTATCGCAACGGCGATCCCATGGAGCCCGAGAAGCTTCGTGAACTCGCCTACATCATCTCGGCCGGAAGTGATGTCGTCCTCAACGAGGAAGGCAAGATCGTCGACGACTACAGCGCCGCAGTCGCCGTGATCATGCACAACGACACGACGGAAGACGATCAATATCCCGAAGACGTCGTCATCAACTTCTTCGAGAACAACACCGATCCAGAGGGCAACGGCCAGGTCACCGAGGATGTCCCGGAGATCATCGAGAAGTTGCGAACCGACGCCCAGACGCTGTACGGGCCGTGGGAAACGACGGTGACCGCCGACGGCACCGACGATCTCGTCGTCGGTGATGAGGTCGAGTTCACGGTCGAGATCATCGCAGGAAGCGGTGAACCCGTCCCCGATCGGGATGTCGAGATCGACACCACTGGCCTGGCCGATGCTCCGGCTCAGGTGACAACGGACGCATCCGGTATCGCCACCTTCACGGCCACGGTCACCGACGAGACCGCCGAGGTCACCGCCTCGCGGCTCGCTCCGGCCGAGACGGTCGACATGCAGGTGCCGACTAGCCAGCACGAGGGCTCCTGGCCCCAGAACATGGTGAAGGTCGACGACAACCGGACGAGCGGCTCGACGACGGTCGAGGCCCAGCAGGCCACGGGCACGGCTGAGGTCGTCAAGGTGGACCCTGAGGCTGACGACCCGGAAGAGCCCATAGCCGGGGCCACCGTCGAGATCCGCGACGCAGAAGACGAGGTCGTCGAGACGGTCACCACCGAGGACGAGCCCGTTGCCGTCAATGATCTCCCCCTCGGCGACTACACCGCTGTCGAGGTGGACGCCCCCGACGGCTACATCCAGGATCAGACCCCGGTGCCGTTCAGCCTGACCGAAGCCGGGCAGACCGAGCGCGTCGTCGTGGAGAACCTGAAAGGCCCCGATGTCACGACTCAGGCCACCGCCGAACAATACGTCGGGCTACCGATCCACGACACCGCCGACGTCACCGGCCACGTCCCAGACGACAGCGTATTGACTTTCGAGCTGTACGGGCCGTCGGACGAGCCCGCCTGCGAGGATCCGATCTTCTCATCCGAAGAGATCACCCTCTCCGAATCCGGCGAGTATCAGATGAGTGACCACTACACGCCCACAGAACCGGGTACCTACTACTGGATCGAGGAACTGACGAGCGCCGATGGCCAGGTGCTCAGCCGTGGCGAATGCGGCGCCGACGGTGAGGTCACCGACGTTTACGACGTTCCCGACGTCTCGACCCAGGCCGTCCCCGACCAGCTCGTCGGCGAGCCGATCACGGACACCGCGATCGTGTCCGGCGACGTCATCGAGGGCACGGCTGTCGAGTTCGAGCTGTATGGCCCCTCGGATGAACCCACCTGCGAAGACCCGATCTTCACTTCAGAGCAGGTCGATGTTCCGGAAGCGGGCGAGTATCCGATGACGGATTCGTACACGCCGAGCGAGGCGGGTACGTACTATTGGGTCGAACATCTCATCGCGCCGGACGGGACCGTGATCGCTTCTGGCGACTGTGGCGACGAGAACGAGATCACCACCGTTCATCCGGGCGATACAGATGAACTGCCGGACACCGGCGCGGGCGGTCTCGGCATGGCCGCGGCTGCAGGAATGCTAATGCTGGCTGCGGGCGCATACACCGTGCGTCGAACGGCCCTTTCCCGCTCGACGAGCTGACACCGTACCCGGCCTCGTCCGCGAGTGATCACCGCGCGGCCGGAGCCGCCGGCCATCGGGCTGGTGGTTCCGGCCGCACATCAATCACCCCACCCCGCAAGAAGCCGGCATCGTCGAGGTGCTGACCTCGACGATGCCGGCTCACGCTCGACACGACGAACGAGTGGTTGCCTACTCGACCGATACTCGAAAACGAACGGCCCCGCCAGTATCTACGCTGGTCAGGGCCATGTCGCTGGCAAAGTTAGAATGTTCACCCCTGGAGGTTGATGTCCGCCTCGATCCGCTGACCCGGCACCTGGCCGGACAGCAGGTTACGAACCTCCGACTCGCGGTACCGGCGGTGTCCACCGAGCGTGCGAATCGACTCGAGCTTGCCCGCCTTCGCCCACCGCGTGACCGTCTTCGGATCAACCCGGAACATAGCCGCCACCTCGGCAGGAGTGAGGAGGGCCTCGGCTTCCTGTGTCTTGGTCGCCATCGTCACTTCCTTCCTCACGTGACGGGGCTGTCCCGTCACTCATCGTTATTTCATCCTGCTGACCATCATCCACGGGAGAGCCTTATGGCTCGACCCGAACCGACCTTTTGGATGAATTTCTGACCATTCGGATGATGCCGGGTGCGACGAACGTAAGACTATGCAGATCGCACGAATGCCGCAAACCGGACAAAGCATCCCCAAGGGGAGCTCCGCCCTGCTCCGACACCATCCGAGATCAACATAGCTCGCAACGTGCTCACGCGTGGGCTTTTTCGCCAAATCGGCGGAAAACAATGGCCGATAGAGTGAGGAGTGGCACCCGTCGACGCCTGCCCACCTCGCAGGCACGAACGAGAAAGGTCACCACCATGACCGAACCGTCGCCTCTCGTATTCGGCCGCACCCACGGCCACGATCAGCTATCCGGCCACGAGCAGGTGGTCTTCTGTCACGATCGCTTCACCGGACTCCGGGCGATCATCGCCATCCACTCCACCGCGCTGGGACCCGCTCTCGGAGGAACCAGGTTTTACCCGTACCACTCCGAGGAGGCCGCCCTGGACGACGTCCTCGATCTCTCCCGGGGCATGACGTACAAGAACGCTCTCGCCGGACTCGACCACGGCGGCGGGAAGGCTGTCATCATCGGAGATCCCGAGAAGGACAAGACCGAGGCACTCTTGCGCGCCTACGGGCGATTCGTCGCATCGCTGGGCGGCCGGTACATCACGGCCTGCGATGTCGGCACCTACGTTCAGGACATGGACGTCATCGCCCGGGAAGGCCAGTGGGTCACGGGACGCTCGCCGGCCGCAGGCGGCGCAGGCGATTCGAGCGTGCTGACCGCCTTCGGCGTCTACCAGGGCATGCGTGCCTGTGCCGAGCGCCTCTGGGGCGAACCGACGCTGTCCGGCCGCCAGATCGGCATCGCCGGAGTCGGCAAGGTCGGTTCCAAGCTCGTCGACCTCCTCGCTGAAGACGGCGCGAGGGTGACCGTCACCGACATCTCCGGAACCGCCGTCGACCATGTCCGGTCAGCCCATCCCGAGGTCAACGTAGCTGACGACATCGAAGCCCTCCTGAAGGCGGGAGTGGACATCTACTCGCCATGCGCTCTCGGCGGCGCCCTCACCGACGACACGACCGCAACACTGGCCACAGCTGGCGTGCGCGCCATCTGTGGAGGCGCCAACAACCAGCTCCAACATCCAGGTGTAGAGAAGCTTCTGGAGGATTCCGGCATCCTCTACGCCCCGGACTACGTGGTGAACTCCGGCGGCGTCATCCAGGTCTCCGACGAGCTTCACGGCTTCTCGTTCGAGCGCGCCAAGGGCAAAGCGATGCAGATCTTCGACGTCACCCGGAGGATCTTCGCGCTGGCGGGCGACGAAGGTATCCCGCCCGCCGTCGCCGCTGACCGAATCGCGGAACGGCGCATCACGGAGATCAGCCAGCTGTACGGCATCTACCTGGGAAAATGACGACAGCGAAGATCACGGTTGGGCGGCGCGCCAGAATTAGGTCCACACCGGATGAGACGGAATAGGGGGCAACCCTGTACCGTTGTGTCTACGAGCAGATGTCATCCGAAGGAAACGAGGGCGTCCGGCATAATCTGGTCGCCCCGGTTTTGTGCGAGGGGGTCGACCCTATGGGGCGCGGCCGGGCCAAGGCCAAGCAGACGAAGGTCGCCCGTCGGCTTAAGTACCAGACGTTCGAGACCGACTTCGAGGCCTTGCAGCGTGAGTTGCGCGGCGAGGATCCTCACGGGCAGTCCGACGACTATGAGGCTGACTACTACGCGGACTACGATGACGACGAAGGCGACGAGCCGAGTCGGCGCGTAGGCTAAGGCACCCTTCTTAACGAGAGTTGCTGGCGCTGCCGGATCGGCGATGCTAGATCCGGCAGGCCAGCGGTATCTCGCACCCTCGGGATCGAGTCTGCGAGTCGGCGGGCACGTGTACGAGCGACGACGCGTGTCGTGGCGGGCTACCCGATGAGCTGGCGAAATTAGCTGGCGTATGCGCCATGAAGGTGGACGGTTCCGTCACCTGACACGATCTCGCCCACCACCCACGCGGGAGTACCCCGATCGGTGAGGATCGCGAGTGCCGTGTCCACCGCGTCGGACGGCACCACGGCGATCATGCCGATGCCCATGTTCAGCGTCCGCTCCAGCTCGGTTTGTGAGATCGCGCCGAGTTCGCCCACCAGCTCGAAGACCGGCTGCGGGGTCCAGGTCGAGCGGTCGATCCGTGCCGACGTGTGGTCCGGCAGCACCCGGGCCAGATTGGCCGCCAATCCACCACCGGTGACGTGCGCCATGGCGTGGACCTTCGCAGCCCGCGCCAGTTCGAGGCAGTCTCGCGCATACACCCGCGTGGGCTCCAGCAGCTCCTCCCCGAGTGTGCGACCCAGCACCGGCACGTACCGCTCCAGGGTCCAGCCGGCGATCTCGAACATGACGTGACGGACCAGTGAATAGCCGTTGGAATGCAGGCCCGTCGAGGCCATGGCGACGACGACATCCCCCGGCTGCACGTGCTCGGGACCCAGCATCTGATCGGCCTCCACCACCCCGGTGGCCGCACCAGCGATGTCGTATTCGTCGGGCTTCAACAGGCCTGGATGTTCGGCCGTCTCTCCCCCGCTCAGCGTGCAGCCCGCCGTCACGCACGCTTGTGCGACACCCTTGACGAGCGCGGCGATTCGTTCCGGCACCACTTGGCCACACGCGATGTAGTCAGTCATGAACAGCGGCTCCGCGCCACAGACGACGAGATCGTCGACGACCATGCCGACCAGGTCGAAACCGATCGTGTCGTGCACGTCCATGCGCTGGGCGATCGCCACCTTGGTGCCAACGCCGTCAGTGCTGGTGGCCAGCAGCGGGCGGCGGTACGACTTCAACGCGCTCGCATCGAACAAGCCAGCGAAGCCGCCGAGGTCACCGTAGGTCTCGGCCCGGCGGGTCTTGCTCACCCATGCCTTCATGAGGTCGACCGCTCGGTCCCCGGCCGCGATGTCCACGCCCGCGCTGCTGTATGTGACGCCCTCGCCGTGGGTCATAGCCAGCTCCTACCGCCACCGATCAGATCGTTCCGACGTACGCCTCACGGGACGTGATCTCGGGCCCGCCAGGCGTATCTACTGGAAGCTCCGAAAGCTGCGGGTCGTCGAGCACGCCAGCATGCTGTGCCCTCGGCACCTCGATCGGATAGACACCGTCGAAGCAGGCGCGGCAGAGATCCTTCTTCGCGACCGTCGTGGTCTCGATCAACGTGTCGAGGGCAACGTATCCCAGCGAGTCCGCACCGATCGAGTGGCGGATCTCGTCGACGGACAGCCCGTTCGCGATCAGCTCGGTACGCGAGGCGAAGTCGAGGCCGTAGAAGCACGGCCACTTCACCGGTGGGCTGGAGATACGGACGTGGACCTCGGTAGCACCCGCCTCGCGCAGCATCCCCACCAGCGCCCGTTGCGTGTTGCCACGCACGACCGAATCGTCCACGACGATCAACCGCTTACCTGCAACCATCTCGCGCAGCGGGTTGAGCTTGAGGCGGATACCCAGCTGCCGGAGTGTCTGGGACGGTTGGATGAACGTCCGGCCCACATATGAGTTCTTGACCAGGCCCACACCGTAGGGAATCCCGGACTCCTCGGCATAACCCACAGCCGCCGGGGTCCCGGACTCGGGAACCGGAATCACCAGGTCAGCGTCGATCGGATGTTCGCGCGCGAGCCGTCGGCCGATCTCGACCCGGGTCTCGTGCACCGATCGTCCGGAGATGTTCGTGTCGGGCCGGGCCAGGTAGACGAACTCGAAGAGACACCCCTTGGGGTCGGGCTCAGCGAACCGCCGCGACCGTAGCCCGTCGGCGTCGACGGCGATCAGCTCGCCTGGCTCCACCTCGCGGATGACCGAAGCGCCGACGATGTCGAGCGCGGCGGTTTCGCTCGCCACGACCCAGCCGTGTTCGAGGCTGCCCAGCACGAGGGGGCGCACCCCCTGCGGATCTCGCGCCGCGTACAGGGTCGACTCGTCACAGAAGACGAAGGAGAAGGCCCCGCGCACGTGGGCCAGTGCGGCGGCCGCGCTGTCCTGGAGTGTTCGGCCGGCATACGAGCCGAACAGCGCCGCGACGAGTGCGGTGTCCGTGGTATTGCCATACCGCAGCTCGCCTACGTGCGAGCCGACCCGCTCCCGCACGAGCTCCAGGAGCTCGGCGGTGTTGGTGAGGTTGCCGTTGTGGCCGAGCGCCACCGTTCCGGCCGGCGTGGCGCCGAGCGTGGGTTGCGCGTTCTGCCATTCGCTGGCGCCGGTGGTGGAGTAGCGGGTATGCCCGACGGCGACGTGTCCGCGCAGCGTGTTCAGCGCCGACTCGTCAAAGACCTGGCTCACCAGCCCCATGTCCTTGTAGACGAGCAGGTTGTCGCCGTTGCCGACAGCGATCCCGGCGGACTCCTGACCGCGGTGCTGCAACGCGTACAGACCGAAATACGCCAGCTTGGCGACCTCTTCCCCCGGAGCCCAGACGCCAAAGACGCCGCATGCGTCCTGGGGGCCGTCCTCGAGATGGTCGCTTTCCTCGCTGAGCTGTGCCTCCCCGTGCGCCACGCCTTCAGTGTACGTGCCAGCTGTCCGTGACCCACACGATTCCCCCGAGAGGCCTCCCGGGTCCCCCGAGACGCCTCCCAAGCACTCCGGCTGGCTAGTCGTCAGAAACCACGACCTCGATCGGGAACGTCTCCATCCCGACGACGATCTGGTCCACGGTCACTCGCTCGGACGACAGCTCCCGCACCCGCGCCCCGTCCGCACCTGTAACGTTCAGTGTGCCGGTCACCGAGTTGTTGGGCTCAAGATCTTCCAGCGTGGCGAGCAGCTCGTCGAAGTCCTTGGCGGCGAGATTGCCGTCGGGATTGTCGCCGAACTCCTGATCGTCGGACTCGGCACCACCGATGACCTCGATCTGCCCGACACCTTCCGGCGCATCGGACGGAACCTGCAAGGTCAGCTCGACCGTCTCCTGACCGCCGATGCCCTGATACGGCGCCAGTTCGACGCGGAGGTCCAGCTCATCGCCGGGTGCCACCGGCAGCGGCGACGACTGCGACGAGGTCCGCGTCGTACCGTCCGGCATTCCCACGAGCAGCGTGTCGACGGAGTACCGGGTGAACTCGGCACTCAGGTTCACGTCGTATGTCACCCCGGTGACCGTGACGTCCTCGACTTCGTTTTCCTGGATCGCTCTCACGTGCTCCACCGAATCGCCTACCGATTCGAAAGCAATGTCTCTCGTACTCGCGTACATGTTGGTGACATCCAATTCGAACGGCGCACCCGAAGACCGCGTGCCCTCGATGGTCCAGCCGATCTCGGCCGTGCCTGCCCCGATCCGGTCGAACACCGCGTCGATGTTGGCCAGCACGTGGAACGACGCCATGTCCGGCAGCGCGTCGGCCACCGTGACCGACGTCGTCCCGTCCCGGGAGGTACCGTGCTCGGCTGAGCGCACCGTCGAGGTGATGGGCACGACCGCCGGACCGCCATCGAGCTGTCCCCGCACTCCGGCGAGCCGATCTTGGTCGAACGTGCCGACGACGCCTCGTGGATTGGCGACCTTGAACGAACCAAACGTGTCGTCCCGCTGCACGAACACCGCTTCGGCGGGATGCATGCTCATCGTCGTGGCGCCGGACCACAGCGACGGATGGCCGAACGCGAGCACGCGATCTGTCTGGCAAACCGCTGTCGTCGTTCCCACCGCGGCCGAGGTGACATCGCCATAGGCGACGCCTGCTGCGACGTTGCCACCCGGAACGATCTCGGTCGGCTCACTGGATTCGCCCGGATCCGCCGCACCAGCCGGATAGGCGTGAACACCCGGGAACGCTGCCTCCATCCGTTCGTCGAAGGCCGTCAGGCGCTCGTTGTGCAGCCCGGAGACCGCCAGGGGCAACGGGAGGCGCCGCATGCCCGACGTCACCTGATCCGCCGTCACGGAACCCGAGGACACCAGGCGCTCCTGGACGGGGCCCGGCAGCGCAACTGTCGGCTCGCCAGGACGTGTGGTGGACATGCTCGATCCGGGCAGATCGAGCATGTCCACCATGTCGGCCGCGGGAGTCAACCCGGCAATCTTGGACGGAGCGGACGAGAACCCGTACGCCACGGCCCCGATCAGGCGCCCGTCGCTGGCATAGACCGGAGAACCGGACATCCCCGACCAGATGCCGCCGGCTCGTTCGATGGCCGGTGAATCGGTCTCGACGACGATCATGTCGGCATCCGGTCCGATGCCGTCCTCGACGACGCCCACAACCGTCGCCGTGAACGGCTCCGGCTCGGTCCCTTTCTCCACGGTGTAGCCCGTCGCTTGCATGCCTTCAGCGAGCTCCGTGGCTGGGAAGGGCTCCGGGCAGGGGTCGAAGGAACTCCCGGTCGCCGACGTGCTCGAAACGGCACCAGTAGTGATCAGTGCCGCGCACACGGCCATCGCCCCCAGGGCATGCCGGCGCCGACCCGCATGACGGTGAGTACGCATCGTGCTCCTTCACGTCGAGCTGCTGACCGGTCCAGAGCGCCACGACGACGCCCGGGGCGGCCAATGACAAGACATGACGATATGTCATCCACATGGTCATGATCGTTGTCCGCCCGGGCGTGTCGGGCACTCGTGCGATCCGGTCCGATGCTCAGAAGGGCGCGTCGCGGACGCGGCCCGACGTCTTACGTCGGACCGATGCGTGTGCGCAGGAGATCAGCTCCGAACGCGCGGACCCGAGCGACGAGGACCCGGCCGACCGCGCCCCTGGGACCGGCCCGACGACCGACGCGGCCGCCCGGCGCCATTCCCATTCCGGTCACCACGCTGGCTGGGTGCCTTATCCGCCATTTCGGGTGCGTCTGCCAGCGACTCGACGGTCATCGGGCCGCCCGTCACCGAGCGCGCGTCGACGTGCCGTGCCTCCACGCCGGCTCGCCGGAAAAGATCACCCAGCCCGCGCGCCTGGCCGGCCGTCGCCATGGTCACGACCGCACCGGACGCTCCCGCGCGGGCGGTACGTCCCGACCGGTGCAAGTACGACTTCGCTTCCCCGGCCGGATCGAAATGGACCACCAGATCGATCCCGTCCACGTGGATGCCGCGCGCCGCGACGTCGGTCGCGACGACCGTCGTCACCTGGCGACGGCGGAAGCGATCCAGATTACGCTCGCGCACCCGCTGGGACAGGTCACCGTGCAGGTCGACCGCGGTGACGCCGGCCCCTTCGAGCTCCTCGGCAAGCTGGGTGGCACCACTCTTGGTTCGCGTAAAGACGATGCTGCGCGGGTTGGCATGCAGCAATGCCGCCGTCGTCCTCAGTTTGTTGTGCGACCCCACGACGAGCACGTGATGGTCCATCGTCTCGATCGAACCCGCATCGGGGTCGATCTCGTGCCGCGCCGGATCGCTGAGGTGGCGCTTCACCAGCCGATCGACGTCGCCGTCGAGCGTTGCCGACAGCAGCATGCGCTGCCCGCCGGCGGGCGTCTGCCCGAGCAGCTCGTCGACCACAGGGAAGAAGCCGAGGTCACACAGGTGATCCGCCTCGTCGAGTGTCACGATCTCGGCTTCGTCGAGATGGCACGCTCCGCGCTCGACCAGATCGTTCAACCGCCCGGGGGTAGCCACGACGATATCCGCGGCACGATCGAGCCGGCGGATCTGGCGATCGTATGGAGCTCCGCCGTAGATGGTTGCCATCCGCAGCCGCAGCGCTTCCGCCAGCGGCTCCAGCGCACCTGTGACCTGTTTGGCGAGTTCACGGGTCGGGACGATGACGAAGGCTCGCGGATGGTTCGGGCGGCTCTTGTTTCCGGCCAGCCTCATCAAGATCGGCAAACCGAATGCCAGCGTCTTACCCGATCCGGTCCGCGCCCGGCCGAGCACATCGCGACCCTGCAGGGCATCGGGAATCACCGCGGCCTGGACGGCGGTCGGCTCGACGACGCCGTCCACCCCGAGGATCTTCACGATCCGCTCCGGCGCTCCCAGCGTGGTGAACGCGGACGTCGTGACGTCGAACTCGTCGATGGCTGCCTGGCGGGCGGGATCAGCGCCCTGGCGATCCCGCGTGGGCCCGCCGCGACGCTTGCGATTGCCGGAAAAGCGCTGTTCGCCGCGCCGTTCGTTGCGTTGAGACGCCGCGCCGTTGCGCCGCGCCGGGCGTTTCGGGGACAGCGTGGACTGGTTGAGAGTCATGGATATGCTCCGGTTACGGGTCGGGACCGCATCCGCACGCGACCGCGGGCGCGGTGCATGATACGCCGAAGGATGCGAAGTACCCGACTTGTCGAGACGTTCGCAACGTCCTGCGAAGCGTTCGAGGACCGACCTCGACGCGTTCGCAAACCGGGCACTGAAACGGCCGGAATCCATCTGGACCCGGCCGCTGGCTCATACCAGCATACCTGATCGGATGTCGTGTCGACGCCGCCGCGTCGCGATCATTCGGTGATGCCCGCCAGCCGTTGCAGGAGCAGCGCTTCGGCCAGGCACACCGTGGCAAACTGGCCAAGGTGCAGGTTCTCGTTCACGCCATGTGCCCGAGAGTCCGGATCCTCGACACCCGTGACCAGTACAGTCGCCTGTGGAAAGGCACGCTCGAGTTCGGCGATGAACGGGATGGAACCACCCATACCCATGCGTACCGGATCCTCGCCGAACGCCTCGGTGAATGCGTCCGTTGCCGCCGCGAAGGCCGCCGATGTGGTGTCCATCACGGACGGGCTGGCCACGGCGCCGTCGACGACCGTGACCTGGGCACCGAACTCGGCATGGTGCTGCAGGTGCTCCCGCAGCGCATCGAGCGCAACCCGCGGATCCTGACCGGGCGCGAGCCGCATGCTGATCTTGGCGCGGGCCTCGTGGACGAGCACGTTGGCCGACCCGGCCACCGTCGGAGCGTCGATGCCGACCACGGAGATGGCGGGCTTGACCCACAGCCGCTCGGCCAGCGTTCCGGTCCCCGACAGCTGCACACCGTCGAGCACGCTCGCCTCGGCACGATATCGCTCGACCGGGTAGTCGACATCGGCAACCGTGCCGACGCGCAGCCCCGGCACGGCGACGTCACCGTCGGCATCGTGCAGGCTCCCCAGCAGCCGGCACAGGGACGTGAGCGCGTCGACAACGGGTCCTCCGTACATTCCCGAGTGCACGGCGTGCTCAAGCACGCGCACCTCGACCACACAATCGACGAGACCGCGCAGGCTCGTGGTGAACGCCGGCGTCTGGGTGCTCCAGTTCACCGAATCCGCGACGACGATCACGTCGGCGCGCAGCGCGTCGCGATAGGTCTGGAGAAACGTGGAGAACGTCGGTGAACCGATCTCCTCTTCGCCTTCGACGAAGAGGGTGACCCCGACCGGCGGACGCCCGTCGAAGGCACGCAACGCCGCGATGTGCGCCAGGACACCTGCCTTGTCGTCAGCCGCGCCGCGACCGTACAGCCGGCCGTCACGCTCGGCCGGCTCGAACGGTTCGCTGGCCCATTCTTCGGCCGGACCGGGTGGCTGGACGTCATGATGGGCGTAGAGCAACACCGTCGGGGCGCCTTCGGGAGCCGGCCAGTGAGCCACGACAGCCGGCTTGCCACCGGGAACCGAGAGCACCTGAACATCGGCCGCACCGGCACCACGCGCCAGCTCGGCGACGGCTTCCGCGCTCTCGTCAACCGCGCTCGCCGCCGCCGGGTCGGCACTGACGCTGGGATACCGTACGAGCTGCTCGAGCTCGTGACGCACGGCCGGAAAACCGGCCTCGATCGCGGCCCGTATGTCGCTCACCGAATGACGTTCCATCCTCAACCAGCCATCTCGCGCCAGGAGATCATCGCCCGTCTGGGCGCTCTCCTACTTGCCCCGCCGGGACAGCGCGTACAGGCCACCCCCGGCCGCCAGCACGACAACGGCTCCAACGACCCACCACAGGACGGACGATCCCGTGTCCGGCAACGGGCCACCGGCACCGACCGCAGCCGCCGGAGCGACAGCGAGCGCGGTACCGACAGTACCCAGCACAGCGGGTACGACAATGCGGTGCATACGCCTGACCAGACGCATCGGCAACCTCCACGATGAGAGACAGATCCGGCAGTTGGGAACACGCTACCCTCCCCGGACAATGATGTGCGTTCCGGGGTGACGTAGATCGTCTTTTCCGTATGGAGCATAACTCCCGCCCTCCGGCCTAGATCAGCCGGAGTTGCCCGTCCGGCTCGGGAACCGGACGACGCCGCCCGGTCTCGCTCCGCCTCCAGCTCGAACGCTGCTCATCGTTCCGGGCGGCGAGACCGTGACGTCGCAAGATCGGCTGTACCCGCGCACGCAGTGCAGCTCGGTATTCCTCGGACAGATACGCTCCCCGCCGATATAACTCCTGGTAACGCGGGACCAGCTCGGGATGCTCTGCCTCCAGCCAGCGCATGAACCACGTGCGGGTAGCCGGACGCAGGTGCAGGGGAATCGTCGTGACCGCGCTGGCACCGGCATCGGCCAGGTGCGTGACGATCTCCTCCAGCTGTTCGGCGGAATCGTTGAGCCACGGCATCACCGGTGCGAGCATCACCCGGCACTCGAATCCCTCCGCACGGATGGCCCGGACGAGATCGAGCCTGGCCCGCGGGGACGGCGTTCCCGGCTCGATGCTCTCGTGTAGCCGCCGATCGAGCATGGCGATCGAAACAGCCACGCTGACGTCGACCGATGCCGACGCCTCCATCAGTAGCGGCAGGTCACGCTTGAGCAGCGGGCCTTTGGTGAGGATGGAAAACGGTGTCCCCGAACCGGCGAGGGCGCGGATGATGCCGGGCATGAGCCGGTAGCGCCCCTCGGCGCGCTGGTAGGGGTCCGTGTTGGTGCCGAGCGCCACATGATCACGGGACCACGACGGCCGAGCGACCTCGCGCGCGAGAACGTCCGGGGCGTTCACCTTGACCACGATCTCCGTGTCGAACTCCTGCCCGGCGTCCAGTTCGAGCCACTCGTGGCTACCTCGCGCAAAGCAGAACCTGCAAGCGTGTGTGCAGCCTCGATAAGGATTGATTGTCCACCCGAACGGCACCTGTGAACTGGGGGTCACCTTGTTGAGCACGCTGCGCGCCGCGACCTCGTGAAAGGTCACCCCGGCGAACTCCGGGGTACGCACGCTACGCACCAGACCCGGAATGCGCGGCAGACCGGGAAGCGCCTCGTCGGTCTTGGCATCGAGAGCATCGATCGTCTGATGAGCCCACCGCATACGTCATATTCGAACACACGTTCCCGCGCTCTGCCAACGTCCCGCGCCGCGGCACCCTGATACGAAAGCGTGTACCCGTCACAGGAGGGGGACGTACGCGGACAGGTCGGCGCGCTCCCCACTCGCCGATACGTGGCCCTCTGCCACGGCCTCCTGCCAGCTGACCCGTCCCGACGCAAGGCGGATCCAGGTCGCCGCATCGGTCTCCACGACACTCGCCGGCGTTCCCCGCGTGTGCTGGGGTCCTTCGACACACTGGACCGCCGCGTGGGGTGGGACCCGAACCTCGACGCTGCGGCCCGGTGCGCGCTCGGCCAGCGCCTCCAGCAGCGCACGGACGGCCATCCGGCTCGCCGCACGCGGCAGCCGGGGTGCACCGCTCTCCGGGAGGGAACGCGCGAAGTCGTCTCCGTGCACGACGATCTCGATCACCCTCGTCAGCAGGAAATCGCCCAGCCGGATCGGCCCACGCCGGCCCTCGACGACCCGGTCGCGCAGGCCGAGCTCCTCGACGTGTTCGGCAGCGCTGGCGAACCGCTCGTCGATGGTCTGCAGGAGCGCCGACGGCTCGTGAGCCGCGCTCTCCGCGGCCTCCCGCGCCCGGCCTGCGATGACATCGGCAGCAGGGGCGTACGCCGCAAGGTACTCCCCGATGCTCTTCGCCGTGCTCTCCCGGGACGCCGCTTTCACGGCGACGACGGAATCGGCGACGGAAGCGATGTGTGCTGCGAGTTCGGCGACGGTCCATCCGGGCAGGCAACTCTGCCGGGGCCACGCGGTGTCCGGGAGACCGTCGAGCCAGGTGCGAAGCTCCTCGTGGGCCTCACGATATGCCGACCATGCCGTACCGGGATCGGAACGTTTCGCCACGTCCACACGGTACCGTGTCGACACATGGTGGATTGACGCCGTTCAGTCCCCGAACGTCTGAGCTAACCGGCTCTCGTGGGCCCGGCGCAGCTCGTCCAGGGGGATGCTGAACTGGCCCTGCACCTCGAGCACTCCCGCGTCGTCGACGACGCCGATCCGCGCGTGCGGGAACCGGCGGCCCTCGCACAAGCTGGTGAACCGCACCTCCTCGCCGTGAGGCACGGAGACCACCGCCCGGGCGCTCGACTCCGAGAACAGGAAGACGAACGGATCGAGATCATCCGGAACCCACACCCGCGCGCCCATGCCGTGCCGCAACACCGACTCGGTCAATGCCTGGCCCAACCCGCCGTCGGAGAGGTCGTGCGCGCTCGTGACGAGACCGTCGCGGCACGCGTGATACAGCAGGTCAGCGAGCTCACGCTCGACGTCAAGATCCACCGCGGGTGGCGCGCCGCCCAGATGACCGTGCACCACGTGTGCCCACTCCGACCCGCCGAACTCGTCACGGGTCGCGCCGAGCAGGTAGATGATCTGGCCCGGTTCCCGGAACCCGTACGGAATACGGCTGCGAACGTCGTCGACGACACCCAGCACGCCAACGATCGGGGTGGGCAAGATGGGAGTGTCGCCGGTCTGGTTGTACAGGGAGACGTTGCCTCCGGTCACCGGCATTCCGAGCTGCTGGCAGCCGTCCGCCAGCCCGCGCACCGCCTCGGCGAACTGCCACATCACGCCGGGATCCTCGGGGGAGCCGAAGTTGAGACAGTCGGTGACCGCCAGCGGCCGCGCGCCCGTCACGGCCACGTTGCGGTAGGCCTCGGCAAGCGCCAGCTGCGCGCCGCTGTACGGGTCGAGCTTGGTGTATCGCCCGTTGCCGTCCGTCGCCATCGCGATGCCCAGGCCGGACTCCTCGTCGATCCGGATGACACCGGCGTCGTCGGGCTGCGCCAGCACCGTGTTCCCCAACACGTAGCGGTCGTACTGGTCGGTGACCCACGACCGCGAGCACAGGTTGGCGGAGGCGGCCATCCGGATCAGCGTCTCGCGTAACGCGTCACCACCGGACGGACGGGCCAACGACGACGGCGACGCAGCCTCCAGGTCGTCCTGCCACGCTGGCCGCTCGTACGGCCGCTGGTAGACCGGCCCCTCATGCGCGACCGTTCGCGGCGGAACGTCCACGACGGTCTCACCTCGCCACTCGACGGTCAGCCGGCCAGCCGGGGTGACCTCGCCAATGACGTCGGCACGCACGTCCCACGTGCGGCAGATCTCCATGAACCGCTCGACGCTCGCTGGCTCGACGACGGCCATCATCCGTTCCTGCGACTCGCTCATCAAGATCTCTTCCGGAGCGAGCGTGGAATCCCGCAGCGGCACCCGATCCAGCACGACGTGCATGCCACCATCGCCCGCGCTGGCCAGCTCGGACGTCGCGCACGACAAGCCCGCACCGCCAAGATCCTGGATTCCGGCGATCAGCCCCTCCGAGAACAGCTGGAGAGTGCACTCGATGAGGAGTTTCTCCATGAACGGATCGCCGACCTGCACGCTTGGCCGGCGCGACGATCCCGCGGATCCGTCCGAATCCTCGAATGTCTCCGAGGCCAGCACGGATACCCCGCCGATGCCGTCGCCACCCGTACGGGCGCCGTAGAGGATCACCTGGTTACCCACGCCCGACGCCTTGGCCAGATGCAGCTGCTCGTGCCGCATCACACCCACACACAAGGCGTTGACCAGCGGGTTCCTGGCATACGTGGGGTCGAACACGACTTCCCCGCCGACGTTGGGCAGGCCCAGGCAGTTGCCGTATCCCCCGACGCCTGCGACCACACCGGGCAGCACCCGCTGCGTGTCCGGGGCATCCAGCGGGCCGAAACGCAACGAGTCCATGACACCCACCGGCCGCGCACCCATCGCCAGGATGTCCCGGACGATTCCGCCGACGCCCGTCGCCGCTCCCTGGTACGGCTCCACATACGACGGATGATTGTGCGACTCGATCTTGAAGGTGACGGCGTAACCATTCCCGACGTCCACCACACCGGCGTTCTCGCCGATACCGGCCAGCAGCTTGCCGACCGACGTCTCCTGCTGAAGCTCGCCGAACCGGCGCAGATGCACCTTGCTCGACTTGTACGAACAGTGCTCGGACCACATCACGCTGTACATCGCGAGCTCCGAACTCGTCGGCCGACGGCCGAGAATGTCGCGGATACGCGCATACTCGTCGTCCTTCAAGCCGAGCTCCGCCCACGGCTGCGGATCGTCCGGCGTTTTCGCGGCGTTCTCGATGGTGTCCACGGTCACGCTCGGGCTCCTCACTCGTCCCTCGCTCGTCACGCCCCCACCACACTCTCCAGCACCGACGTGAAGAAACCGAGCCCGTCGGTACTGGGGCCGGTGAGCTCGTCGACGGCATGCTCGGGATGGGGCATGAGACCGACGACGTTGCCACGCTCGTTCACCACCCCGGCGATGTCGCGATACGAACCGTTGGGGTTCTCCCCGGCATAGCGGGCCACCACGCGCCGCTCGGCCTCCAGCCGATCCAGCGTCGGCTCGTCGGCGACGTAGCCGCCCTCGCCGTTTTTCACCGGAACGACGATCTCCTGGCCCGCCGTGTAGGAGGACGTCCACAGCGTCCTCGCATTCTCGATTCGCAACCGCTGATCACGGCAGACGAACTTGCGGCGATCGTTACGGACGAGGGCCCCGGGGAGGAGATGGGCCTCGCACAGCACCTGGAAGCCATTGCAGATACCCAGTACGGGCATACCGCCACGTGCTGCGTCGATCACCGATTCCATGATCGGCGCGAACCGGGCGATCGCTCCGCAACGCAGGTAGTCACCGTAGGCGAACCCGCCGGGCAAGACGACGGCATCGACGTCGCGCACATCCGGCTCACCGTGCCACAGCGGCACCGCCTCACCGGCGGAGAGCCGTACCGCACGCAGCGCGTCGCCATCGTCCAGCGAACCGGGAAAGGTGACGACACCAATTCTCATCGTCACGGCTCCACCCGCACGTCGAAATCCTCGATGACGGGGTTGGCCAGCAACGTGGAAGCGGCCTCTTCAATCTCGGCGACGGCGTCTGATGCCTCCTTGCCGTCGAGCTCGATCTCGAAGCGCTTACCTTGCCGGACGGCGGAGATGCCGTCGAAACCCAACCGTTCCAGCGCGCCGTGGACGGCCTTGCCTTGTGGATCGAGGATCTCGGGCTTGAGCATGACGTCGACGACGACGCGGGGCACCGGCAGACTCCTTGCACGGTTCGATGACGATGCGGGCACGCCTAGGATACCTGCTGCGCGAACGTGTCGCCGGTCAACCTCTCGTACGCCTCGACGTATCGTCGGCGAGTCCGTTCGACGATCCCATCGGGCAGCGGGGGCGGCGGCTCGTCACTGGAACGATCCCACCCGGACTCCGGCGAGGCCAGCCAATCCCGGACGAACTGCTTGTCAAACGATGGCTGGGCACGTCCGGGCTGCCACTGATCTCGTGGCCAGAACCGCGACGAGTCCGGCGTCAACACCTCGTCGGCCAGGACCACCGAGCCGTCGGGCCGTACCCCGAACTCGAATTTGGTGTCGGCGAGGATGATGCCCCGCTCGCGCGCGATCGCCTCGCCCCGCGCATACGCCTCTAGCGTCAAGGTCCGCACCCGCTCGGCGAGCTCGGCACCAACGACGTCCACCACGTACGCGAAATCCACGCTCTCGTCGTGTTCCCCCATGGCAGCCTTCGTCGTCGGGGTGAACAACGGTTCGGGCAGCCGGGATCCATCCTGCAGCCCATCGGGTAACGGGATGCCGCACACCGAGCCGCGCTCCCGGTACTCCGCGAGCCCGGAGCCGGTCAGATAGCCCCGGGCGATGCATTCGACCGGCACCATCTCCAGACGCTCCACCAGCACCGCACGGCCCGTGACCGCGGCAGGCACGTCCGTCGACACGACGTGGTTCGGCATGAGATCGGCCAGCTGCTCGAACCACCACAACGACATCGCCGTCAGGATGCGGCCCTTGTCCGGGATCGGCGTGTCCAGCACGTGGTCATATGCGGAGATCCGATCGCTGGCCACGACCAGCAGGCGATCGTCGCTTCCTTCCGGCCGGTACAGATCGCGGATCTTGCCCGAGTAGATGTGCCGGTATCCCGGCAGTGGTGGCGCGCTCATGCCGGGGCGTTGCGCTGGTCGCGCCAGGCCACCCACTCCCGGACCGCGCCGAGATCGTAGTTGGGCCCGGACACCCCGATCGTGAACAGCGTGGCGCCAGCCGCGAGCAGCCCCGCCGCCATGTCCTCGGGAGAGCTGGTGGACAGGGCGGGAACGCCCGTCGAACGCTCGATCTCGGCCGGATCTCGTCCCACATCGGCACAGTGATCCGCCAGGATATGGCTCTTGCGTTCGAGGGTCTGCGCGTCGGAGAAGCTGTGCCACGTGGACGCGTGCTCGGCCACCATCCGCAGCGTCTTCTTCTCACCTCCGCCCCCGATCAAGATGGGGATGTCTCGTTGCGGACGCGGATTCAGTTTCGTCCACCGCTCGCGGATCCGGGGCAACGCCTGAGCGAGATCGGCCAGCCGGGAGCCCGGGGTTCCGAACTCGTAGCCGTACTCGTCGTAATCCCGCTGGAACCAGCCGGCGCCGATACCCAGGATCAAGCGACCGTTGCTGATGTGATCGACCGTGCGGGCCATGTCCGCGAGCAAGTCCGGGTTGCGATAGCTGTTACAGGAGACCAGGGCGCCGATCTCCACCCGCGACGTCGCCTCGGCCCACGCCCCGAGCATCGTCCAGCACTCGAAGTGCTTGCCGTCGGCATCCCCGCTGAGCGGGAAGAAATGATCCCAATTGAAGACGATGTCGACGCCGGCCTCTTCGGCCTCGGCGACCGCCCGGCGGATCTGTTCGTAGTCCGCGTGCTGGGGTTGAATCTGGACACCAATGCGAATCGGACGGCTCACGTGCTCAATCCCTTCGTCGCGATATACCGCTTGGGTCGCCGGGCTCATCGCACGGCCCAGCCTGACGCTGACGAGTGCGACCTTACCCACAACGAGATTGCCCTCGTGAGGTCGGTCCGCTGCCAGCTATACCGGGAACGGTACGACAGAATGGAACCCGTGTCCGAGAATCCCTCCATACCCAACGTCCTCGCCAGCCGGTACGCGTCACCAGAGATGGCAGAACTGTGGTCCGCGCACCACAAGATCGTGCTGGAACGCCAGTTCTGGCTGACCGTGCTGCGTACCCAGCGCGATCTCGGGGTCGACGTATCCGACGAGATCATCGATGCCTACGAAGCCGTCGTCCACGACATCGATCTCGACAGCATCGCGGCCCGGGAACGAATCACGCGACACGACGTCAAGGCTCGGATCGAAGAATTCAACGCGCTGGCCGGACACGAGCACATCCACATGGGGATGACCAGCCGTGACCTCACCGAGAACGTCGAACAACTCCAGATCCGGGACGCGCTGCGGCTCGTCCGCGATCGGCTCGTCGCCGTCGCCGTTCGCCTGGCCGCGCGCGCAGGCGAGTACTCCGACCTGGTGCTTGCGGGGCGCAGTCACAACGTGCCTGCCCAGGCCACGACATTGGGAAAGCGGTTTGCCTCGGCCGCGGAGGAGCTACTGGCCGCCTACGAGCGGCTGAGCGAGCTGATCGACCGCTACCCGCTTCGCGGGATCAAGGGACCGGTCGGCACCGCACAAGACATGCTGGACCTTCTTGGCGGCGACGCCGCCAAGCTCACCGAACTCGAACGCCGCATCGCCACCCATCTCGGCTTCGGCCGCGTGCTGGACAGCGTCGGGCAAGTCTACCCACGTTCCCTGGATCACGACGTCATGTCCGCGCTCCTGCACTGCGCCTCCGGCCCGTCGAGCCTGGCGACGACGATCCGCCTCATGGCCGGCCACGATCTCGTCACCGAAGGGTTCCGGCAAGGGCAGACCGGGTCGAGCGCGATGCCACACAAGATGAACACCCGCTCGTGTGAACGAGTCAACGGGCTCACCGTCGTCGTGCGCGGCTACGTGTCGATGGCGGGCGAGCTGGCCGGGGCACAATGGAACGAGGGGGACGTGTCCTGCTCGGTTGTCCGGCGAGTCGCGCTGCCCGATGGATTCTTCGCCATCGACGGCCTGCTGGAGACGTTCCTGACCATCCTGGACGAGTTCGGCGCCTACCCCGCGGTGGTCGGCCGCGAACTCGACCGCTACCTGCCGTTCCTGGCCACCACGTCGATTCTCATGGCAGCCGTCAAGGCCGGCACCGGGAGGGAACGGGCCCACGAAATCATCAAGGAGCACGCCGTCGACGTCGCCCTCGACCTCCGCGAGCGCGGTGTCGAACACAATGACCTGCTCGACCGGATCGCCGCCGATTCCCGCCTGGGGCTGACGCGGGCCGACGTCGACGCGCTGGTGCGCGAGCCGATGCGGTTCACGGGAGCAGCAACCACACAGGTGGCTGAGGTGATCCGGCGGGTCGAGGAGATCGCGGCCGCCCATCCCGATGCCACGGCCTACACGCCCTCGCCGATCCTGTGATCCGTCGAGCAGGCGCGCTCGAGGCGAGCGGGACAAGCGGGATATGCCGCGTGCCACGAACCTAGCGGCCGATGATCAGGCTCATCGCCTCCGAACGCGTCGCCGGGTCACGCAGCTGCCCCCGTACCGCGCTGGTCACCGTCTTCGAGCCGGGCTTGCGCACGCCTCGCATGGTCATGCACAGGTGTTCCGCCTCGATGACGACGATGACGCCCGTCGGCTTCATCAAATCGACGAGCGAGTCTGCGACCTGCGTTGTCAGCCGCTCCTGTACCTGCGGCCGCTTGGCGAAGACATCGACCAGGCGGGCGAGTTTCGACAGCCCGGCTATGCGGCCGTCGTTCCCCGGCACATAACCGATGTGGGCGTGACCGTAGAACGGTACGAGGTGGTGCTCGCACGTCGAGGTGATCTCGATGTCCTTGACGAGGATCATCTCGTCATGGCCCAACTCGAAGGTCGTCGTCAGTGCCTGCGCCGGATCCTCTCGCAGCCCACTGAACATCTCGGCGTAGGCACGGGCTACTCGCTGCGGCGTTTCGGCGAGCCCTTCTCGCTCGGGGTCCTCACCGATGGCCACGAGCAGCTCACGGACCGCCGCTTCGACCCGCTCGTGATCGAAGGCACCAGCCGTCGAGTTGGCCGGCCGCGCAGGCTTCGTCACGGATGTCAGCTCCCGGTCGTCTCGTCCGCCGGAGTGCTCCCATCGACGGGCGGCTGCTCCTCGGACGTACCTGCGTCGTCTCCCTCATGCTCGTCCGACGCCTCGGAACCGTTCGGAGAGATCTTCATGGGGATCTCCACCGGCCCGAAATCCGAAGGCTTGCGGCGTGGCGATCCGGTCCACGGTGGACGATCGTCGAGCATGCGGACTCCCGCGAAGATCTCCGCGACCTCTTCCTTGTTCAGCGTCTCGTGTTCGAGAAGCCCGAGTACGAGCGTGTCGAGGATGTCGCGATTCCTCACGAGGATGTCGTATGCCTCCTGATGGGCGTTCTCGATGAGGTTGCGCACCTCCTCATCGACCTGTCCGGCGACCTCCTCCGAGTAGTCGCGCTGGTGGCCCATCTCCTTGCCGAGGAACGGCTCCGAGCTGTCCGAACCGAACTTGATCGCCCCCAGGCGCTCGGTCATGCCGTACTGCGTGACCATGCGCCGCGCCAGCGTCGTCGCCTTGTCGATGTCGTTGGCCGCGCCCGTTGTCGGGTCGTGGAACACGAGCTCCTCGGCGGCCCGGCCACCCATCATGTAGGCCAGCTGATCGAGCATCTCGTTGCGGGTCGTGGAGTACTTGTCCTCGTCGGGAAGCACCATCGTGTACCCCAGCGCACCGCCACGCGGCAGGATCGTCACCTTGTGCACCGGGTCCGTGTGGTGCAACGCCGCCGCCACCAGCGCGTGACCGCCCTCGTGATAGGCCGTGATGCGCTTCTCCTCGTCCTTCATCAAACGCGAGCTCTTCTGCGGACCCGCGACGACACGATCGATCGCTTCGTCCAAGAACTTCGCGGTAATGACCTTCGAGTCGTTGCGGGCGCTGAGCAGCGCGGCCTCGTTGAGCACGTTGGAGAGGTCGGCACCGCTGAATCCGGGCGTGCGCCGGGCCACCGTCCGCAGGTCGACGTCGGGAGCCAGTGGCTTTCCCCGGGCGTGTACTTCGAGGATCCGATGCCGCCCCTCAAGATCCGGAGCCGACACCGTGATCTGCCGGTCGAAGCGACCGGGACGCAGCAGGGCCGGGTCGAGAATGTCGGGCCGGTTGGTCGCCGCGATCAAGATGACGTTGGTCTTGACGTCGAAGCCATCCATCTCGACCAGGAGCTGGTTCAACGTCTGCTCCCGCTCGTCGTGGCCACCACCCATACCGGCACCGCGATGCCGGCCGACGGCGTCGATCTCGTCAACGAAGACGATGGCCGGAGAGTTCTCCTTGGCCTCTTTGAACAGGTCGCGCACCCGCGAGGCACCAACACCGACGAACATCTCCACGAAGTCGGAACCGGAGATCGAGTAGAACGGCACTCCTGCCTCTCCGGCGACCGCACGCGCCAGCAACGTCTTACCGGTACCAGGCGGGCCGAACAGCAATACACCCTTGGGGATCTTCGCCCCGACCGCCTGGAACTTCGCCGGATCCTGGAGGAAGTCCTTGATCTCGTGAAGGTCCTGGACCGCTTCGTCGGCGCCGGCGACGTCGGCGAACGTCGTCTTCGGCGCATCCTTGGACGCAAGCTTCGCCTTGTTCTTGCCGAACTGCATCATCCGGCCACCGGCGCCTTGCATCCTGCTGATGAAGAAGATGATCAGCGCGACCAGGAGCAATAGCGGCAAGACCGTGCCGAGCACTGCAACCCACGGGTTGCTCTGCGGAATGTCGACGTTGTATCCACCGGGGAGATCGCCGGACTCGTGCATCTCGTGCAGCTGATCGACGAGCTCGATGCCCTGGCCATCGACGTAGTAGGCCCAGACTTCCTCGCCGTCCTGCAAGGTCAGCTCGATGCGCTGAACCTCACCGCCAGTTACCAGGGCGGACTCGACGTTTCCGGCTTCGATCTCCCCCCTCGCCTGAACGGTGTCGATCTCCTGGGGGTCGTCACCACCGGTCAGGAAATTGTTCACCATGATCGCCACAAGGACGAACATGAGGAGCCAGATCGCCGGTCGAACAAATCGCTTAGCGTTCATGATGCGGGGTTTTCGATCCCCGTTCCTCCTGCTGAGTCGGTGCACTCCGGTCCGAGGCGACACACGGGACGTCCCGCCCGACCGTTGGAGTTCGGACCGTTACGACGATACCTTGGACGAGCATTGTCCGACCATTCGGCAATGATCTTACGGGATTGTCTCGCACCGCGCGGAAACGGCCGTGTCCGCTCGTCTCCCACACCAGAGACCCGACCTTGGCCCCGGACGCTCGTACAACCCGCATGCTCGACACCTCTAAGAGTACATGTGCGGCGCAAGCGTGGCGATGACGCGCAAGTTGCGATACTTCTCGGCGAAGTCCAGACCGTAGCCGACGACGAACGAATTCGGGATGTCGAACCCGACGTAACGGACGTCCACGGCGGTCTTGGCAGCTTCGGGTTTGCGGAGCAGCGCGCAGATCTCAACCGAAGCCGGCCCACGGGAGCGCAGGTTCGAGACCAACCACGACAGGGTCAACCCGGTGTCGACGATGTCCTCCACCACCAGCACATTCCGCCCGGTGATGTCCATGTCGAGGTCCTTGATAATCCGGACGACTCCACTGGAACGAGTTCCCGAACCGTACGACGAGATGTCCATCCAGTCGATCTCCACGTGCCGCGTGAGGCGCCGGGAGAGATCGGCCATGATCATGATCGCACCCTTGAGCACGCCGACGAAGAGGACGTCCTTGCCCTCGTAGTCGCGCTCGATCTCGGCGGCCATCTCGGACACGCGGTTCTGGATGTCGTCCTCGGTGAGGAGAACCTTCTCGATGTCGCCCTCAACATGCTGCGGTTCCACGCTGTGCAGCCTGCCATACCGCCGCGTCGATCAGTTCAGCGCGTCGAACCTCAGCAAACCACCGCGTCGTCGCGCCCGGATCGCTCCCGGTAAATCGACACCCTTTTGGCCCCGCCAGCCGGTGATCAACATATCGATCGCCTCGATGTGTGCGGCCGTGAGATCGGTCGGGGGGCAGCCGGCATCAATGGCGGCCGCACGCAACACGCGCCACCGGACGGCCTTCGACAGCCCCACGAGCGTTCCCACGTCATAGGCGGGGGCACCACCGGCCGCCGTCGTCGCGGCCGCCGCCCGAGCCGAACCTGCCGACGAGTCGAGCGCGTCCGCGTCGGCACGCAACAGGTCCGCTGTTCGTGCGAGCGCCGCGGAGATACCCGGCCCTAGCTCCTCCTCCAGCACCGGTAACACCCGCTTACGCACGCGCACGCGCGCGTAAGCACTGTCGGTGTTGTGCGGATCCTCCCACGGCTTCACGTCACCGGGCACGGCCGCGCGGACGGCATCACGGGTGAGCCGCAGCAGCGGACGATGATAGATCCCAGTCCGCTCGGCCATGCCAGCCAGGGACCGTGGACCCGAGCCTCGCGCCAGCCCCAGGAGCACGGTCTCCGCCTGATCATCCAGCGTGTGCCCGAGCAAGACAGCCGATGCCCCATGCCGCGCCGCCGCGCTCTCCAACGCCGCATACCGGGCCCGTCTCGCGCGTCCTTCCGGACCACCGACACCGGCAGGCACCCGCACGTGGATGGTTTCGACCGGCTCCAGGCCGAAGCCCACCAGCACCGCGCCCACCGCCCGTGCCCGATCCGCCGAGCCCTCTTGGAGGCCATGATCGACACTCACGCCACCTGCCCGAACGCCCGCGCGCGAGGCTTGATGTGCCAGCGCCGCCGCCAACGCCAGCGAGTCCGGGCCACCGGAGCAGGCAACGAGCACGAGGGGCATCGACGCCAGACCGTCCTCGTCACGCCCGCTCTCGTCACGCCCGTCCCCTTCCCGATCCTGCGCGCCGTCTCGCACGATCCGGTGCAACTCGTTGCGCACCGCACGGCGCACGTCCAGCCGGGGCTCGGCCATCCCTCACCTCACCCGCCCGGCCTCGAAAGGCATGAGAGAGCGGGACATGAACGGGCACGAGACCGGGAACCGGTACCCCGCACTACTGCGGCTCGCCAGCACCCCGCGACCGTCCTCCGTGTACACGCCGTACCCACGCGGCAGAGTCACCGATCTCGTCCGGAGTCGGCAACGTCTCGGGAGACTCCCACACGCGATTGAAGCCGGCCATGCCCACCTGCTGCACCACCTCGTCGACGAACTTGGCGCCGTCACGGTACTGACGCATCTTGGCCTCCAGACCCAGCACCTTCCGCGCTGCCCGATCGAACCCGCTCGATCCGCGACGGCGACGCTGGAAACGACGCCGGATGGTCTCGACCGTAGGAATGATCTGGGGACCCACCTGGTCCATCACCACATCGGCATGGCCCTCAAGCAATGACATGAGCGCTGTGACCCGCTTCACGATCGCACGCTGCTCCGGCGACTGAATGACATCGAGGATGTTCACCCCGTTCCGCTCGCCGCGCGCCGCCTCGATGAGCGCACGCACGATGTCTCGCACGTTCGCGGCCAAGATCCCACTGTCGAGCTGCGTGGCATCCACGAACTGCTCGATCTCACTCGCGAGATGTTCACGCAGCCACGGCACCGCCGTGAACTGCACGCGGTGAGTCTCCTCGTGCAGGCACACCCACAGGCGGAAATCCCGCGGGACGACGGCCAGCTCCTGCTCGACCTGAACGACGTTGGGGGCCACCAAGAGCAGCCGTCCCCGATGCTCGCCGGCGGACGTACCGGCATCGTCACCGGACGCTACCCAGAAGGGGTCGAACTGGCCCAATACCCGGCTCGCGACAAAAGCGAGGAACGCTCCGGTCTCCATACCGGTCGCCTTCGGACCGACCTGGTCGAACGGCCATCCCCCTCGTTCTTGGCGGTTCTGGTGAATCTTGCGGCTCAGCGGCGCGATAACGCTGCGCAGGCTCTGCGTGTTCGCAGCAACCCAGCCGCCACGATCGACGATCACCACTGGCGCGGTACCCACCGAACCGTCGAGACCCGTGACCTCGCGAACGTGACCTTCGGCGTCGGCCGCGAAGCCGCGCAACTCGGAGACGACCCGACGAGCTTCGGATTCCGTGACCGATGGTCCTGAACTCATCAAACGCTTGGCGGTTCGATCCGCCAGATCCCAATCCACGAGCTCAGGCTCGGCGTCACTCATCGTCATGGCATTCACGCTACGTCAGCGCGGCTTCACGACACGAGCGCAGCCGCGAATTCGTCGAGCGCCGCGCGCGCCTCCACGCCGTGGTCTGCGTCGTCGGCCAGGAGAGCGAACACATAGACCGTTCCCTGCGCCGTGACCGCGAGGCCGGCCAGGCTGTGTACCCCGGTGAGCGTTCCCGTCTTTGCCCGGACATAGCCGGCGCCGTTGTCGACCGCCCGATCGGCCAGCGTGCCGTTGAAACCCGAAACCGGCAGGCCGGTGAGGACCGGGCGCAGGTCCGGCCGCTCCGCGTCCGCAGCGATACCCAGCACCGTCACCAGCGACGAGGCAGTGACCGTGTTGCCTCGTGCCAGCCCGCTGCCGTCGAGAATGCGTACTCCGTCCATGTCCACGCCGAGGCCTGCGATCACATCGGTAACGGCACCGGAGGCATCCTCCGAGGTCCCGGGCTGCCCGCGCCCCACAGCCACATGCCGAAACAGGGCTTCGGCGACGTCGTTGTTGCTCGTCGACATCATGTACTCGACGATCGTGGAGAGCCGGGGCGAGGACACCGACGCGAGATCGGGCGCCTGCGGATCGGCGGTGACCCGTTCGGGATCGTCACCGCGAACGTCGATGCCGCTGGCATCGAGCATGTCGGAGAACCGTTCGGCCGCCGTGCGCGCGGGGTCGTCCACTCGCTCACGCATCCCGGGAGTCGCACGCGCTCCGTCGACGGACAACGCGTTCACCGGACCCACGACGCCGCCCGGCACGTACGTGGAACGCCAGTCCGGATCGACAGCCGGCCCGGAGAAGAGCCCGTCGTCGAACGTCACCCGGGCCGCCGACGCCCCGGCATCGTCGAGCGCCGCGGCCGTGGCCGTTGCCAGCTCATCGAGGCTGGCGGCCCCGGGAAGCGACGTCTCATCCTCGGTGGAGGCAAGCAGGGGGTCACCGCCGCCCACGAGCGTGATCTCGACCTCCTCGCCGTCGGCCTGATCAGCGAGGACTACGCGGGTGACGAATCGATGATCCGGGGCAAGCACGTCGAGCACGGCCGTTCCGGTGAGAATCTTCAGGGTGCTCGCCGGCGTGTGCGCGCCGTCCGCATCGGTCCGGTACACCGCGTCGCCGCCTCCGAGCGGGACAACCGAGACACCCACGCTCTCGCCTAGAGCCGGCTCGTCGAGGAGGTCTTCCAGCGCATCGCCGAGATCGCCCGTGCTGGATGCCGAAGCCTCCTCGACAGCAGAGGTCTCCAGCACGGCACCAGCCGTGTCCCAGTTCGGGTGGATCGGCCCCTTCGGCACCGAGGCCCCAGCCTTGGCCTCGCGCGATTCAGTCGGAAGCGTGTCCGTGGCGTAAAGCCCAACAGCGGTCAGGCAACCGGCGACGAGCACCGACCCACCGATGACGGCGATCTTCCGCCCGGACATTCGGCTCCTCTCGTCGTGATGGCTCGTCCTGCGGTGACATACTCAACACGCGGCCACGGCGCGTTGTTCATCACGGTACGGGACACTGGTAAGACGCCGTCAGGGCACCCGCACTCGAGACGCAGAGAGGCACACTGGTGGAGTTCGACGTCACCATCGAGATTCCGGCGGGAAGCCGGAACAAGTACGAGATGGACCACGAAACGGGCCGCATCCGCCTCGACCGCAGGCTGTTCACGTCCACCCGGTACCCGCACGACTACGGATTCATCGAGAACACGCTGGGACAGGACGGCGACCCGCTCGATGCGCTCGTGTTCATCGAAGAACCGACCTTTCCCGGGTGCCTCATCCGGTGCCGCGCCATCGGCATGTTCCGCATGACTGACGAGGCCGGCGGCGACGACAAGGTGCTGTGTGTGCCCTCGGACGATCCCAGGAAGGATCAGTACCACGACATCGGCGACGTCGCCGAATTCGACCGGCTCGAGATCCAGCACTTCTTCGAGGTGTACAAGGACCTCGAACCCGGCAAGTCGGTGGAAGGCGCAGCGTGGGTCGACCGCGCCAACGCCGAGAAGGAGATCCACGCGTCGTTCACCCGCGCCACCGATCCGCCACCGTCCGAATGATCATGTTTGGTACGTTTCCTCGGGCCGTAACACGTCTGCAGTCGTGTTACGGCCCGAGGAAACGTACCAAACATGATCATTCAGAGGCGGCGGTTAGGGGTGGAGTGTGGCGCCTTTGAGGATCTTGTCGACACCGTTCTTCGGACCATGAAGTGCCAGGCCAACGAGATCGAGTCGATCTCGCGACACCGCCTTCACGGCAGCCCGGTTGTCGCGATCGTTGCCCGTACTGAACAGGTCACTGGTGAAAACGGCCATACGCAGGCCACGACGCAGTGCGCGACCGTGCGCGGAACTCAGGGTCCGCCCGTCACCCACGAACACGAGCACGGGCTGGCCGAACATGGGCAAGTACGCCGTACCGTCGGCGTCCTCGTACGGATCCCCGACGAGCTCCGGGGTCGCGCTGCATACGCCGCTGGCCAGAAAGGCCGTCGCGTTCAGGCGTTGCCAAAGCTCCAGGTCGTCGCGGAGCAACACAGCGATCTTCGTGTCGAATCGAATCTGCTCGTTCACGGCCTCCAGCCTGCTCGGTTCGGAGCAGCCGGGTCTTGTACGTTCTTAACGTGGCCACTCGCGAAGGACGCCGGCACCGTGGCGCAACCGCCGCGATCCGGGCCTGGCGCCCGGCAGTTCCAGGTATCACCGAGGTGTTTCACGCGCACTTCGTCGAGCACGCCTACCCACCGCACGCGCATGATGCGTGGACACTGCTCATCGTCGACGACGGCGCCATCCGCTACGACCTCGACCGGCACCATCACGGAGCCGTGACGTCCACGGTCACGCTCTTGCCTCCACACGTGACGCATGACGGCCGGGCCGCGAGCCACCGGGGATTTCGCAAACGCGTTCTATACATCGACGAAACCGTGCTCTCTGCCGAGCTGATCGGTGCCGCGGTCGACCACCCCGGTATCGCCGACGCCCGGCTTCGACACCGGATCGACCAGCTCCATCTCACCCTCGAAAACCCGGGAGATGCCTTCGAGGCCGAGGGGCGGCTGGCGTTGATCCGGGATCGGCTGTACCGCCGTCTCGGGTGGCAGGCACGGGAATCCGCGACGGGCAGCACGCTCGTAGCGGGCAGCACGCTCGCGAGCAATCAGCGCGCCGCCGAGCGCCGACGCCTCGCCGATCAGTTTCGTGATCTCCTGGACGCTCACACGATCCACGGGGTCACTCTGGAGGAAGCATCCCAGCTCCTCCACGCGCATCCTGCCCACCTGGTGCGCTCTTTCACGAGAACGTTCGGGCTGCCTCCTCACACGTATGCCACCGGCCGCCGCGTCGACCTGGCCAGACGCCTGCTCCTCGCCGGGCACGTATCGGCTGACGTCGCCCTCGCGGTGGGTTTCTACGATCAGTCCCACCTGAATCGGCACTTCACCCGCTTTCTCGGCATCACGCCGGGCCGGTACGCCCGCCACTCACGCGGCGGTTGAGCAGCGCTCCGGGCGACGGGCGCACAGTGGTCACGACGACCCACCGGCCCGGCGGCTCAGGGCACGCGGCCGTAGAACGCGGGATCGTGCCAGTAGAAGACGTTCTGCACTTCGATGTCTTTACCCGGCCGTGGTGCGTGGATCATCTGACCGTCGCCGATGTAGAGGCCGACGTGGTAGACGCCAGATGCCTCACCGTTGTCCGACCAGAAGATCAGGTCACCTGGACGCATCTGGTTGTAAGAGATCCGGTCCACGAGTTCGGCCTGGGCCACGCTCCAGTGTGGCAAGCTCTTGCCTCCCGCCTCCCAGGCACGCATCGTCAACCCCGAGCAGTCGAACGCGTGCGGCCCGGCACCACCCCACTCGTATGGTTTGCCGATCTGGTCGTGCGCATAGGCCACGGCGTCCTCGGCGCCGCGCGGCGGATCGGGCGGGTCCGGTGGGTCCGGCGGGTCGGTCTCCGTGGGCGACGGAGTAGGGGTCGGGCTAGAAGTGGGCGTCGGAGTTGGTGTGGGCGTCGGAGTCGGCGTGGGGGTGGGGCTCGACGTCGGAGTCGGCGACATCGTGGGCTCGGGATCCTCGCGCTGGTCGTCGTCCTCGCGCTGGTCGTCGTCCTCACGCTCGTCATCGGACTCGTCGGAGTCTTCCGAATCATCGGACTCGTCGCGTTCCGGGTCATCGGTGGCCTCGGGGGTCGGATCGCCGTGTTCTCCACCGCCATCCGCATCGTCGCCAGAACCGTCCTCACGAGCATCTCGTTCGCGTTCGGCCGCTTCTTCGTCGGCAATCGCTTGCCGCCGCTCCTCTTCGAGAGCGGCCGTCGTCCCGCGTGCCGAGGCCAGCTCTTCGAGCATCAGCTCGCGCTGCGCCTCGACTGCGGCAGCTGCCTGTTCGTGCTCTCGGACGCGCCGGGCCGCCTCGGCCGCCGCCTCTTCAGCGCGCTCCGCGGCCCGCTCTCGCCGCGCCACTGCCTCGCGGGCCTCGGCGGCTGCGGCGTCAGCGGCAGCCGTAGCCTCGGCGGCCTGCTCGAATGCACCGGCTTGGGACGAGGTGGCCGATCGGAAGGCAACCATGCGGTCGAAGAGGGCACCGTCGCGCGCCTCGCCGTCCGAGGCCTGGAGGAGCATGCCGACGTTGGCCAGCTCGCCACCATGCCGATGGGCGGCCGCAACCACCTGGCTCAGGTTCGTTCGAGACTCGTCCGCCCGCGCTGCGGCCTCGTCCGCGCGCTTCTGCGCTTCCTCCTCGGCCTCTTGCGCCTCGGTGAGGGCGATCCACGCACCGTTGTGTGCCTCGACCGCCTTGGCGACATCCACGTGCAGGCGAGCGAGCTCGGCCTCGATAGCGGCAAGCTCGGCCTCGACATCTGCTACTGCCGCGCTAGCAGCCCGTTCTGCCTCGCGGGCGTCTTCGATCTCCTCCTCGGACGGATAGGTCGGCTCGGCTGATGCCATGGGAGCGACGAGAGCAACGACGAGGCTCCCGGCGGCAAAGCCCGCCAGGACACCTGTGACGAGAGATCGAGCTCTCGTGCGAGCTGGTGGTCCGACTTGCATGTGGCTGACCTCCCCGTCGCCAGACGTCACATCTCGACGAGAGTAACCACTTTTGCCACAGACGGAAACACGAACCACACAAATATCACCCATAACACGGCGTGTCGTCTTGACTAATCACATATATGTCATTTTCGAAACGCCAGGTGAGTGCGCCAGAGCGCGATCAGCTCCCGGCACATCGCACCGCTTCAGGGCATCTCACATGATGAGATTGTTCCGGCGAAGCAGCGGTGAGAGCACCAGAACGCTCCGGGTGCGGGCCACGAACGGCTCGGCCGAAATCTCACTCAGCACCCGCTCAAAGTGCTGCATGTCGGCCGCGAAGACATGCAGCAGGGCATCGGCGTCGCCGGTCACGGTGAACGCCTCGACGACTTCCGGATAGGTCTCGGCCCGGCGCAGAATCTCCGCTCCGGCCGTGCGGCGGTTACAGAAGAGCTCGACATAGGCCTCTGTGGTCCAGCCACTCGCAGCAGCATCGACACCGATCGTGAACCCGGTGATCACGCCGCGTTCGCGCAGGCGGTCAACACGTCGCTTCACGGCAGGCGCGGAGAGATTGACCTCGGCACCAATCGCACCATAGCTGGCCCGGCCATCCTCGGAGAGCACCTGGAGGATACGGCGATCGACCTCGTCGAGCTGCATCGTGTCATGGTCATCGACGACGCTGCCCGGCGCAACATTTGACAATCGCGTGGCGAATCAACGCAATGATGTTTTGCTAATGAACAATATTCGGGTCTGGCATTGCTCTGATCGGCTCCATAGGTTCAAGGTGTGATGACACACGCAGCTCGGCACTATCTCATGTGCCCGCCCACGTGGTTCGACGTGACATATGCCATCAATCCCTGGATGGATCCGACCCGGCCGGTCGACCGGGACCGCGCCATAGCTCAATGGACGGCGTTGCGTGAGACCTACGAGCGTCTCGGGCATCGAGTCGACGTGCTGGAACCGCAGCCCGAGCTGCCGGACATGGTCTTCACCGCGAATGGAGCACTCGTGATTGGCGACCAGGCCCTGGGCGCCCGCTTCCGCGAACCCGTGCGCGAGGCGGAAGCACCGGCACATCGCCGGTGGCTGCGCGATCACGGCATCCACGTCCACGTCCCGCACGAGGTCAACGAGGGTGAAGGCGATTTCGCCTGGACCGGGCGGCACGTCTTGGCCGGGTCCGGATTCCGTACCAGCTCGCGATCGCACGACGAGCTCGCCGAGCTGTTCGACCTGCCGGTCGTCAGCCTGGAGCTCGTCGATCCGCGCTTCTACCACCTCGACACGGCACTTCTGGTACTCGACGAGCAGACCATCGCCTACTATCCGGCGGCATTCTCCGAGGAGAGCCAGCGCACCCTGGCAACGTACTATCCAGATGCCGTGCACGCCACCGAGCATGACGCGATGGTTCTCGGTCTCAACGGCACCAGTGACGGGCGGCACGTCGTCATGGCTGCCCAAGCTGACAGCCTGGCGGCACGGATCTCCGACGCCGGGTTCATGCCCATCTCCGTGGACGTGTCCGAGCTTCTCAAGGCGGGAGGCGGGGTCAAGTGCGCCACCCTTGAACTACATCCCCCGGTCACGAACCATCCGACCCGGCGATACGCACGAACCGACGAGGGTACGACCCCCCACGACGCCGCAGCGTCCCGCTCTCGATAGGAGCCCTCGATGACCATTCACGCCAACCGCACCGACGAGCTCATCTCCCTGACCGAGCAGAGCACGGCACACAACTACCATCCACTACCCGTGGTGATCACCGAGGGCACGGGTGCCTGGGTGACCGACGTCGAGGGACGCCAGTACCTGGACTGCCTGGCGGCCTATTCCGCGATCAATTTCGGGCACCGCAATCCGGTCATCGTCGATGCTGTCCGGGCACAACTCGAACGCATCACCTTGACCAGCCGCGCGTTCCATCACGATCTGCTGGGCCCGTTCACGGGGCAGCTCGCCGCCCTGACAGGCAAGAATCTCGTCTTGCCGATGAACACCGGCGCCGAGGCCGTGGAGACGGGCATCAAGGTCGCGCGAAAGTGGGGATACGAGGTCAAGGGCGTGCCCGAGGATTCAGCGACCATCATCGTCGCTGACGGCAACTTCCACGGGCGCACCATCAGCATCGTCAGTTTCTCCACCGACGATGCGGCACGCACGCACTTCGGCCCGTACACGCCCGGATTCCATGTCGTACCGTATGGCGACGCGCCCGCGCTGGCAGACGCGATCGACGACACGACCGTGGCCGTGCTGATCGAGCCGATCCAGGGCGAGGCGGGAGTCGTCGTGCCACCGGATGGCTACCTCTCCCGGGTTCGCCAGCTCTGCGACGCTCGCGGGCTGCTGTTCATCGCCGACGAGATCCAGTCCGGCCTCGGCCGCACCGGTACGACGTTCGCGTGCGAATATGAGAACGTCGTACCGGACCTGTACCTGCTGGGCAAGGCACTCGGCGGCGGCATCGTTCCCGTCTCCGCTGTCGTCGGCGACGCGGACGTGCTCGGCGTGATTCACCCGGGTGAGCACGGCAGCACATTTGGTGGAAACCCGTTGGCCTGCGCCGCGGGGCAGGCCGTCGTCGAGATGTTGCACACCGGCGAATGGCAGGCGCGGGCTGCCGAACTGGGCGCACATCTGATGGATCGGTTGCAGCCGCTCGTGGGGCGCGGGGTGCACGATGTCCGCGGCCGGGGGCTGTGGGCCGGCGTCGACATCGACCCGGCACTCATGACTGGGCGGGAAGCATGCGAGGCCCTGCTCGCCGAAGGGATCCTCGCCAAGGACACGCACGGCTCCACCATCAGGCTCGCGCCGCCGCTCGTCATCACCCCCGAGGAGATCGACATGGCCGTCGACGCGCTCGCGCGCGTGCTCCGCTGACGGTCCGACGACATCGGGGTCTGCCCCACCCGTGTGGCACGGGCGACGCAGACCCCGATCGAAGAGATGAAGCCGAGAAGGATAATCAGTGGCCGTGGCCGTGGCCGTGGCCGGCCGTCTCCTCTTCTTCCTCCGGTTTGTCGACGACGAGAACCTCCGTCGTGAGCAGCATGGCCGTGATGGACGCCGCGTTGGCGACCGCAGAGCGAGTCACCTTCACCGGGTCGAGCACGCCGTCACCCAGCAGGTCACCGTAGACGCCGGTGAGTGCGTTGTAACCGTGTCCAGGGGTGCCCTCGGCAACCTTGGACGCGACCACGTAGCCGTTCTCGCCAGCGTTGTCGGCGATCCAGCGCAGCGGCTCGGACAGCGCGTCCCTGACAATTTCCACACCGACACGCTCGTCGCCAGTCAGGCCCAGGCCGTTATCGAGGACCGACCGCGCGTGCAGCAGCGAGGCACCACCACCGGGCACGATGCCCTCCTCGATGGCGGCACGGGTCGCGGACACCGCGTCCTCGATGCGGTGCTTGCGCTCCTTGAGCTCGACCTCCGTCGCCGCACCCACGCGGATGACGCCGACGCCACCGGCCAGCTTCGCGAGACGCTCCTGCAGCTTCTCCCGATCCCAGTCGGAATCGGAGTTCTCGATCTCCGCACGGATCTGAGCGATCCGGCCATCGATGTCGGCCTGCGAACCGGCACCGTCGACCACCGTGGTCTCGTCCTTGGTGACGACGACGCGGCGAGCGGTACCGAGAACCTCGGTACCCACCTGGTCGAGCTTGAGACCGACCTCTTCGGAGACGACCTGGCCGCCGGTCAGCACCGCCAGGTCCTGCAGCATGGCCTTGCGGCGGTCACCGAAGCCAGGTGCCTTGACCGCAACCGAGCTGAGCGTGCCGCGGATCTTGTTGACGACGAGCATCGCGAGGGCCTCGCCCTCGACGTCTTCCGCGATCACGAGCAGCGGCTTGCCCTGCTCGATGACCTTCTCCAGCAGCGGCACGATGTCGGCCACCGCCGAGATCTTGCCCTGGTTGATGAGGATGTAGGCATCCTCCAGGACCGTCTCCTGCCGCTCGGCGTCGGTGACGAAATGCGGGCTCAAGAAGCCCTTGTCGAACTGCATACCTTCGGTGAACTCGAGCTCCGTGCCGAAGGTCTGCGACTCGTCGACGGTGATCACACCGTCCTTGCCGACCTTGTCGAAGGCCTCGGCGATGATCTCGCCGATCGTCTCGTCCTGGGCGGAGATCGCGGCCACCGACGCAATGGACTCCTTGTCCGTCACCGGTTTGGCCTGGCTCAGCAGCTGATCCGACACCGCGTCGACGGCGGCGTCGATACCCTTCTTGATCGACATGGGGCCGGCGCCGGCAGCCACCGCCCGCAAACCACGGTGCACCATCGCCTGCGCGAGGACGGTAGCCGTCGTGGTCCCGTCACCGGCGATGTCGTTGGTCTTGGTGGCGACTTCCTTGGCGAGCTGTGCACCCAGGTCTTCGTACGGGTCCTCGAGCTCCACCTCACGAGCGATGGTCACGCCATCGTTGGTGATGGTGGGGGCGCCGTACTTCTTCTCTATGACAACGTTGCGGCCCTTGGGACCCAGCGTCACCTTCACGGTGTTCGCCAGGGCATCGACGCCGCTTTCGAGCTTACGACGAGCGTTCTCGTCGAACTCGAGAATCTTGGGCATGGTCTTACACGTCCTTCCGCGTCGAATGCCGACGCCCCGGTACGGCACCGGCTCGAACGAACCGGCAGGGACTCGTTCAGACCCGCTGCCAACCGGGGCGCCGGACGTACGTCCTCAGCTCAACCCGTCACTTCTGGACGACGGCGAGCACGTCACGGCTGGACAGGATCAGCAGCTCCTCGGTGTTGTACTTCACCTCGGTGCCGCCGTACTTGGAGTAGAGCACGACGTCGCCAACCTTGACGTCGAGCGGGATGCGCTTGGAACCGGCGTCGTCCCAACGGCCCTCACCGACGGCGAGGACCTCGCCCTCCTGGGGCTTCTCCTTGGCCGTGTCCGGGATGACGAGCCCGGAGGCAGTAGTCTGCTCCGCCTCGAGCGGCTTGACGACAATACGATCGTCGAGTGGTTTGATGGAGACCGACACTAGTCTGACCTCCCCTTTCGCGGGATGTCGCGGATAGCTTCAGGTGGTCCGGCCGCGTGCCGCTGCCGTCGCGGGAACCAGCGGGATCGACCGTTGGCACTCTCCATACGAGTGTGCCAATGCTGAACTTAATCGAACGATTAGCACTCGGTCAAGGTGAGTGCTAGTCGCGCCCCGGAAATCGACCGCTAGACTCGTCCAAGCCAAGGTACACGGCAGCGACCAGTAGCGTACGCGGCGATGGCAAACGCCGACGCAGACCTGATGACGGATCCGACGAGACTCGCGAATGTAGGTACGTTCGATGGCTGTACTAGCTGACCGGTACGAGCTCGGCGAAACGCTGGGCACGGGCGGCATGGCTCAAGTCGTCGCCGCATATGACCACATGCTCGGACGGCGGGTAGCGGTCAAACTGATCCACGACACGCTCGCCTCCGATCCCACCAGCCGCGAGCGGCTGCTGCGCGAGGCCCGGACAGCCGCGGGCATGCACCACCCGAACACCGTGACCGTGTTCGACGCTGGCGAATCCGAGGGCAAACCGTTCATCGTCATGGAGCTCGTACAGGGTCGCAGCCTGGCCGATCGGCTGCAGGCCGAGCAGCGGATTCCGCGCGACGAAACCATCACCATCGCTGACGCCGTGCTCGCCGGACTGCACGCCGCTCATCAACACGGTCTCGTTCATCGTGACGTCAAACCCTCTAACATCCTGCTTCCGGAGACCGGCGAGGCGAAACTCGTCGACTTCGGCGTCGCCAAGGCACTGGCCGAGACCACCACCGGTCTCACCGGTACTGGCCAGCTCCTGGGCACTCCACGGTACCTGGCACCAGAGCAGGCACTGGGTCAGCCCGCCACACCGGCCAGCGACATCTATTCCCTAGGTGTGGTCATTTATCAATGTCTCGCCGGGGACGCGCCGTTCACCGCCGACACTCCGCTCGCCGAAGCGCTCGCCCATCAGAACGATCCGGTGCCGTCGCTCACCACGGCAGCACCTGAAACACCGGCATGGCTCGCCACCGTGGTAGAGCGGGCTCTGGCCAAGGATCCGGCCGACCGTTTCGACGACGCCGAGGCCATGCGCCGGGCCCTGGACAATCCGGTCGCGACGGCACCGCCACCGCCGCCTCCATCGGAACCCGCGGAACGCAACGAGTCCACGCGGGTGCTCAGCATCTCTGCAGCAGCGTCACCGGCAGCCCACCCGAACCAGCAGGCGTCGAGCCAGCAGATCTCGAGCCGCGTCCGGCCACGTGCCCAGCGGATATGGCTCGCCGTGGCGTCGGCAGCCGGCATCGCCGCGCTGGTCACCGGGATCTTCCTGCTCGGTGATGACGGCTCCGGTGGGGAGCCCGGCGCCTCGGCGCAGGATGCCGCCGCCGATGGTTCCGGACCGGAACCCGGGCAAGGCGGGGAGGACGATACGGAACCGGTCACCGATGCCGCGTCGGAGGAACCGGATGGGGATGGCGGCGACGAGACGGGCTCTCCCCAGCCCGACGACAGCCCGGCCGTGCCGGCGACCCTCGACGAGCTGATGACGATGCTGGCCAGCAACCCCCAGGCACACGGCGACAAGGCCGAGGACCTGGTCAACCAGGTCGAGAAGCTCTACGAGCAACGCGACGGGCGCAAGCGCGCGGAACAGGCCCAGAAACTCGTCGAGAAGGTGGCCACGTGGATGGCCGACGACGAACTCGATGCCCGCACCGGGCAAACCGTCGTCGCCGTGCTCACAGAGGTCAGCCGGCCCTCCGATCCGGCACTAGACGAAGCCCTCGACCTGTACGGCGAGATCGCCGTAACCACCAGGGACTGGGGTGACGACGCGGACGACCTGCTGTCCGATCTGCGCGAGATACTGAAAGCGAAGAACTCGGAGAAGCAGGCGGATGAGGCCGAGGACCTGGTCGAGGAGATCGAGGAGTGGATCGAGGACGGCGAGATCGATCGCCGTCGCGGTGAACGGGCGCTCTCCGTTCTCCGGCCGCTAGAAGATTGATCCCCGATTGGCCATGCCTCTCGATTGACCAGACCCTCCTGATCGTCAACGATCACCTACATGGACATGTGCACCGTCGACGACGATCACGTGGCTGCGCGCCGGGGCAACCGCGTTTCGATCGCCTCGACGAGATCGGAATCTAGCGGGCCAGCGGCCTCCGCTTCGAGGCACTCTCGCAGCTCGGCACGGTTCTTCACCCCCAGGACAACCGTGTCCACGCCGTCCATCGACAGGGCATAGCGGTGCGCCAGGGCAGCGATCGAGACGCCGGCTTCGCGAGCGAGTTCGCGTAACGGCTCGGCGCGCCGGAAGTCGCGCTGCGTCGGGTGCTGGGCTGGCAATTCCCTATCCGGTCCGTCCGTCAATGCCCCGGCCTGAACGGCACGTATGCCCATGACACCGATATCGCGGCGGCGTGCTGTGGCGATGATGTCCCGCGGCCGCGGGTCCTCCTCGGACCACATGAGATCACCCGGGGAATCCAACGGATTGGTCACGCACTGGGCAGCCGCGGGCACCGGTTCCTCGTCGAGCACGCGGATGACGGTCTCGGGTATGTCCACTGCGGTGATCCCCCATGCCCCGATGCGGCCCCGGCGCACCAGATCGTCAAACGCCGGCCGCACCGCCTCCCGGAACAGACCGGCTGGAGTGCGCCCCTCGTTCCCTTGATCATCGCGCTCGACGATGTGTCCGTGCAGGATGAACAGGTCAACGTGCTGCACCCGCATCCGTGCCAGGCTGTCGTCGAGCGAGTTCTCGAGAACGGCACGTACATTCTCCGGATCGACGCGCCCCACGTGGGACTTGGTCGAGACCCGAACGCCGTCGGGTATCACTCCGGCGAACGCCTCACCCACCACGCGCTCGGCCTCGCCGTCGCCGTAGCCGGGCGCGACGTCGACGAAATCGATGCCGGCGTCAACGGCCGCCCGCACTGTAGAGACCGCTTCATCCCTGCTCGTTGGCCCCCAGACCTGGCCGAGCCCGCCCCCTCCCAGCGTCAACGCGCTGACGTGGCCGAGCCGGCCGAACGTACGTGTCTGCATGGCAGCCCTCTCCTCTGTCGCAACCCAACGTGTCGCCGTCGCCAAGTTTCGTGGCTGGAGTGCACTCCACGTCAAGACTCTGATGGCTCCGGTCGACGAGTGCCACTGGCCGCCCGTGCGGCCCGGACCCCGCCGTCTGCCAGGGTGAGACGGTGAACGTCGAGACACTGCGGAGGTTGACGTCGCCGGACGGTCGGGCGTTACTCGAGGAAGCGACCCGCTCGTACGCGATCGAGAACGAATTCGCGCTGGGCACGCGCCTTCGGCGACACCATGACGGCGAGCTGGTCGCCGCCGCGCTGACCCAGGCGCGGCTGCGCAGCCGCGCGGTCGCGAAATTCGCGCCCGACGACGCCGCCCGGATGTTCTTCACCGTGGACGGCTACGAACAGGCCACCCGGGCCAGCGTCGCCACTCACCGGGCAGCACGGATCGCCAGCGCGACCGGTCCCGCCCTCGACCTGTGCTGTGGGATCGGTGGCGATCTCATCTCGCTTGCCCGTGCCGGTCTCGATGTCACCGGGATCGAAGCGGATGAGCTCACAGCGGACATCGCACGCCTGAACATCGAGGCTCTCGGCCTCGGCGCACGTGCCCGCGTCCTCACGGCTGATGCCACGGCCGTGGACCGTACACCGTTCACCGTCGTGACCTGTGATCCGTCACGACGCACGGCGCGCGGGCGCAGCTTCGACGTAGACGCCTACCAACCCTCGTGGCCGTTCGTTCTGGACCTGCTCGCGGAGGATTCCTGCGTCAAGGTCGCGCCCGGCATTCCCCGTGATCGGATCCCGGCCGGCGTGGAGGCCGAGTGGATCTCGGACGACGGCGACGTCAAGGAGGCCGCGCTCTGGTCGGGCGTGCTCGCCGAGCCCGGGGTGCGGTGCCGGGCGACGATCCTCGTGTCGAACCGTGAAGCCGACCCGTGCAAGCGGGAAGCCGACCCGGCCTTCTGCCCCGGCCCGAGCTCACGGAGCGTGAACGCGCTCACCGACGCCGACGACCCGGGAACCGCCGAGATCGGGCCACCCGGTCGCTTTCTCTACGAGCCCGACGGCGCCGTCATCCGATCCGGTCTGGTGACGGCCGTGGCGGCGCTGACGGGTGGCTGGTTGCTCGACCCGTCGATCGCTTATATCAGCAGCGACACTCTCGCGCCGACCCCGTTCGCCCGTGGCTTCGAAATCACCGACGTTCTTCCCTACGACGTGAAGAAGCTGCGTCGATACGTGCGTGAACGCGGCATCGGGACATTGACGATCAAGAAACGCGGTGTCGATGTGGAGCCGGATCAGCTCCGCCGGACGCTGCGCCCGGACGGTACCGCGTCGGCCACGCTCGTCGTCACTCGGGTCGCCGGACGCGCCACCGTCATCGCCGCCACGCCACTCTCATAATCCCACCCACCCCTCCGCTGATCATGAACACTATGCGTCCTCCACGCACCCCTAACTGTTCATGATCATGGGAGGGGGATTTCGTGATCGCTAACTCCGTGTCACACTCCAAAGATGGAGATCCCGTTCACCCCGTCAGATAGGGCGAGTCTGGGCATCGAATGGGAACTCCAGCTGATCGACCTCCACACCCGCGAGCTGACGTCGGGCGCCGTCGAGATTCTCGGAGAGATCCGCCCCGACGGCTCCGACGAGCATCCCAAGGCCAAACACGAGCTGTTCCAGTCGACCGTGGAGGTCATCACCGGCGTGTGCAGCACGGTCGCCGAAGCACGTGCCGACCTCGCCGAAACCGTCCAGACGGTTTCGGACGCCGCCAGACGCCGCGGGCTCGGAGTGATCTGCGCGGGCACCCACCCCATCACCAGCTGGGCGACCCAAGAGATCAGTCCCAAGCCGCGGTACCAGCAACTCGTCGACCACCTGCAGTGGCTCGCGCGGCGCCTGCAGATCTTCGGGGTGCACATCCACGTCGGCATCCGCTCGCCACGCAAGGCGATCCCCATCGTCAACGCCCTCACCTCGTACATTCCCCACTTCCTGGCGCTGTCCGCGTCATCGCCGTACTGGGTGGGTCACGACACCGGTCTCGCGTCGTCGCGCAGCAAGGTCTTCGAGATCCTTCCCACCGCCGGCCTGCCCTACCAGCTTTCCGGATGGGACCAGTTCGAGAGCTTCATGGAGACGCTGACGACGGCACAGGCGATCGAGTCGGTCCGGGAGGTCTGGTGGGACGTCCGCCCCCATCCCGATTTCGGCACCGTCGAACTGCGGATCTGCGATGGACTGCCCACGTTCGACGAGGTGGACGCCATCGCCGCGCTGACCCAGTGTCTTGTGTACCAGCTCGACGTCGAGTTCGACCGCGGTCATGCCCTGCCCAATCCGCCCAGCTGGGTGGTGCGGGAGAACAAGTGGCGCGCTGCCCGGTTCGGCCTGGACGGCGAGATCATCATCGATGGCGCCGGAACGGTCCGGCCGCTTCGGCGAGCGATCCTCGATTTGGTTCACGATCTCGAACCCATCGCGCGTAGACTTGGCTGCGCTGATGAGCTCGCAACGATCGAGCAGCTCTTGCAGATCGGTGCGAGCTATCAGCGCCAACGCGCCATTGCGGAGGCCAATGACGGAGATCTGACGAAGGTCGTCGACGGCCTCCTGGAAGAGATGACAACCGGACTACTCGTATCTGAGCATCAGCCGGTCGGTGTCCCACAGCCGAGGCCTGCCACAAGCACGGACCTCGCGCCCGGCGCGATAACCTGAGCCACATCCGGCGCCCCGCGCCGGCTTCACGGACAGACGCGACGAGGCATGAAGTGACTACACATTGGCTGGCTACCTGGGTAGAAGCGCATCACGACGAACTGGTCGGCGTGCGGCGCCACCTGCACACACATCCTGAGCTCGCGTTCGAGGAAAAGGCCACGACCGAGCTCCTGGTGCAGCGGCTGACCGACGCCGGGCTCGCGCCACGGCGGCTGCCCCGCGGCACCGGACTCGTCGTCGACGTCGGCACCGGGCCACGAACGGTGGCCGTGCGCGCGGACATCGATGCCCTTCCGCTGTCCGATCCCAAGGACGTCCCCTACCGTTCGGCCGTCGAGGGCGCGTGCCACGCGTGTGGCCACGACGCACACGCCGCCATCGGGTTGGGCATCGCCCTCGCCCTGGCAGAAGCTTCCGAGCTTCCAGGCCGGGTCCGGGTGATATTCCAGCCGGCCGAAGAACGGATGGCCGGCGCACGCGAAGTCATCGCCGCCGGCGAACTCGACGGTGTCGAGCGGGTGTTCGCGCTGCATTGCGATCCACGGCTGCACGTGGGCCGGATCGGCATCAAGCTTGGCCCGATCACCGCGGCATGCGATCTCGTCGAGCTGAACGTCACCGGTCCCGGTGGACACACGGCCCGCCCGCACCTCACCGTCGACGTCGTCGATGCGCTCTCCCGGATCGCGGTGGACACCCCGGCGCTCCTGGCCCGGCGAGCAGATGTGCGCGCCCGCCTTCTCCTGGCCTGGGGAGCCATCCAGGCGGGCGAAGCCGCCAACGCCATCCCTTCCACGGGCACCTTGAAGGGCACGGTCCGGGTGCTCGATCATGCCGCCTGGGCCGAAGCGGAGAAGAATCTGCGGGCGATCGTGGCCGACGTCGCTGCCGCGTGTGGCGCCTCCGCCGAGGTCCATTACGAGCGGGGCGTGCCGCCGGTCGTCAACGACGACGCCTGCGTCGATCTGATGCGCACCGCCATCGCGGCCGAACTCGGCGACGACGCCGTAACTCGTACGAACACCAGCATGGGTGGCGAGGACTTCGCCTGGTACGGCGAGCACGCACCGGTAGCGATGGCCCGGCTCGGTGTCCACAACGGCAATGCCGTTCACGACATACATCAGGCGAACTTCGATATCGACGAACGCGCGATCGGCGTCGGCGTCCGCGTCCTCGCACGCACCGCCTTGCACGCGTTGGCGTGACGTCAGCCGGACGGGCTGCATCTCAGTCGAATGGCGAGAACGTTTCGCCCGCCCGGATCTCCTCGACCCAGTACTTGCGCGCGATCGCGTCGACGTCCTCGTCAGTTACCCGATGCATGTGCAGGACGTTGTCGGTTCTCCCCCCGATCCGCCCGTGATCTTGCAGCTGGAGCATGTGAAACCGCTCCGGCACGAATCCGAGCACGACGTCGATCGCGAAGTGACCTTCCTGGCTCCGGTCACGTCCCACGTCATCGTCCACCTTGGTGGTGGCGGTGATCCCGATCCACACCTGGTAAGCGACCACGAGCACGAGCAAGCCGGCGAGCGCACGCCCGCCGACGGTGCCGAGCGCTCTACGCACTATCCAGATCAGCCTGGACCACACGCGACTCATCTCCTGACAGCAGATCGGTGATGTGCGTGACCGTGTGCCGGAAATCGGGATCGTCCAACACGCTCCGCCAATCCCTGGGCCGTTCAAGCGGCACGGTGACGATCTCGTTCACCTGGCTGGGACGGGACGACAGCACGACGACCCGATCGGAGAGAAACACGGCCTCGTCGACGTCGTGCGTGACGAAAAAGACCGTCGGACGTTTCGACTCGAAGATGCCCGTCAGATCTTCCTGCAACTTGCGCCGGGTCTGCGCATCGACACTGGCGAAGGGCTCGTCCATCAGCATCACTTCGGGCTCGTTGGCCAGCACCCGAGCAACGCCCAGCCGCTGTTGCATACCGCCGGACAGCTCGTGCGGGAACTTGCGTTCGAAGCCTTCGAGGCCGACCAGATCCAGGTACTGACGGGCTATCGGTTCACGCTCCTGGCGCGGCACGCCGCGCATGCGCAACCCGAAGACGACGTTGCCAAGCACGGTCTTCCACGGGAACAGGGCGAAACTCTGGAACACGACGCCTCGCTCCGGCGACGGGCCGCTGATCTCCCGCCCGCCGACGAGCACGCTGCCGTCGGTCTGTTTCTCGAACCCGGCCACGATGTTGAGCACGGTCGTCTTTCCGCAGCCGCTCGGCCCGAGCACCGAGATGAACTCGCCCTGCTCGACGGCGAACGACACATCGCCGACGGCCGTGACCACCTCGTCCGTATAGCTGTCGACGAACTGCTTGTGCAGCCCGCTGATCTCCAGAGTCTTCATCGGCCCACCTCTGCCGTCTTCACCATGCCCCACCGCTCGATGGTGCTCCGTTCGAACGGAGCGAGAACGAGCGCGTCGAGCGCGAACCACAACACGCCGAGCACGATCATGCCGACGAACACCCCGGTCACCTCACCTGCCCGGCGGGAATCAAACATCATGAACCCGAGGCCGCTGCTACCGATGATGATCTCAGCCGCAATGAGCGCGCGCCAACCGTAGCCCAGACCGGTCCGGATACCCGTGGCCACCGACGGCAGTGAACCGGGCACGATCACGTCGGTGAAGACCCGGAAACGCCCGGCTCCGAGACTGCGCGCGGCCCGGATGACATCACGCGGCACCTGTTCGACGCCGGCGACGATACTGATCATCAACGGGAACACGATCGTGTAGACGATGACGAAGGTCACCGCGGTGAGACTGAACCCGAACCAGACGATCACGATTGGCAGCCACGCGATGTCGGCAATGGCCTGAAAGAACATCAGCAGTGGCCACGTGAGCTTGCGGGCCCACGTGGAGAGCGCGACGACGAATCCCGCCGGTATTCCGATGAGCATGCCGAACAGGACGCCGTTCCATAGCCGGTTCAGCGAGTCGGCCAGGTAGGACGGCAAGATTCCCTTGTAGATCAGGTCAGCCATCTCCGCGAGCACCGTGGCGGGCCCCACGAAGAATGCCGAGGGAAACACATCGAGCTCGGCCACGAGCCACCACAAGAAGACCACTGGCACGAACGGGCCCAAGGTCCGCACCGTCCCGTTTTGTGCGAGCCGGTGCTTCCAGCCCCGTCGCCGGCCAGCGACCGGACGTGCGCGATCCGTGGAGACGGACACTAGGACACCACCGCCTTCATCCCCCAGCGCTCGACCGTGCGCCGCTCCAATGGAGCCAGCAACACGCGATCGACGATGAGCCACAGCACGCCGATGATGATCATTCCGGTAATGATCACGTCGGTACGGAAGAACCGCTGCGCGAGAAAGATCGAATAGCCGATACCGGCATTGGTCGCGATGATCTCTGCCGCGACCAGGCCGCGCCACCCGTAACCCAAGCCGACCCGCAGACCGGTGACGATGCTCGGCAACGCGCCGGGAAGCATGACATCCGAGAACATTCGCAACCGGGTGGTGCCCAGGCTTCGCGCCGCTCGCAGCAGCTCCGTCGGGATGCGCTGCACACCGAGCATGGCGTTGTACGTCAACGCGAAGAACATCGCGTTCCACACGATGAAGATCACCGCCTGCTCTCCTGTCCCGAACCACAGGGTGGCCAGCGGGATCCATGCGATACCGGCCAGCGCGACCGAGAACCGCAGCAGCGGCGAGAAGAACGCCGCTGCCCAGCGGCTGATCCCCAACGCGAACCCGAACGGTATGGCCGTGACCAATGCGGCGACGACGCCGATGGCGATGCGCTGCAGGCTCGCTCCGACATGGGTAGCCAGCTCACCCGACGCCCACATATCGGCGAAGGCACGGGCTACATCGGTGACTTGCGGAAATACTCGCCGATCCACCCCGGTCAGCGCGACGATGGCGGCCCAGATCACGACGAGGCCGACGAACGGGACGACAAACCAGAAAGCAGCCGCCAGGCGGCGGGACATTCGATGACCTCGCCGCCTGGCGGCCGTAGGGGCGACCATCAGGATTCTCTCGTGTCAGACATCCTCGAGGACGTTTCAGTGACGCTCCGGATCACGTCAGTTCTCCGGGCAGGCTTCCACGGCCTCGGCACGGTCGAAGGTGTAGTCGGCAGTGATCTCTGCCTCCTCCGGAATCTCGGGCAGGTCGTCGAAGAGCTGCGGCTGCTCCTCCATGACCTCGAGGATGTACTGGGGTTCGAAGTGATCATTGACGTCGAACGTGTCCTCGATGGCGTCGACGTCCTCGAGAAGACCCTGCATCGTATCGAGGGCGACGTAATTGCACGCCGAGAAGCGCGGATCGAGCTGCTCGATGTTGTACTGCATTGCTTCCTCGGCGACCTCGATCTCGGTATCCGGGATCCACCGGGTGACCACGTCGGCGGCTTCGTCGGGGTTCTCCCGCATCCACTGGTCGGCTGCGGCCCGGGCTGTCAGGAACGCCTTGACGACATCGGGGTTCTCCTCGACGAAGTCCCGGGTGGCGATGATGTAGCCGATGAAGGGGATGTAGCCCCCACCACGAATGACCTCGCTGGCACCTTCGACCGAGTTGGAGATCGTGATCGGCCACGGATCCCACACCACGGCCGCGTCGAGACCTTCGGTCTCCAACGCGACGCCCATGTCCGGTGGCGAGGTGTTTTCGATCTGCACGTCGTCCGGCGTGAGCCCGGCCTCCTCCAGGACACCGAGCAGGTACAGGTGGTTGATCGAACCGATCGAGACCCCGATGCTCTTGCCTTCGAGGGTGCTGAGGTCGTCGGACTCGATACCCGAGTCCTGAGCGGCCACCATGGCCATCGTCTCGTCGATACCGAGCTGGGTCGAACTCCCGGTGTAGTTGCCCAGGTAGACAAGGTCGACGTCTTCGAGCACCGCGCCGATGCTCGGCGTACCGACCTGGATGAAATCAACGTCGCCGGCTTCCATGGCCTGAATCGCGTCCACACCCGTGGGGAACGGATCGGCCAGCGTCACGTCCAGGTTGAGATCGTCGTACAGGGCGAGGTCGAAGGCGACCGCCGCACCCATCTGGTCCACGGCGGAGACGTAGCCCGCCGTCACTTCGGTCAGCTCAGGAAGTTCCGGGAGGTCCTGCTCGCCCCCCTCGTCATCCCCCTCTTCGTCATTTCCTTGCTCATCTTCTTCTGCCGCCGGCTCGTTCTCGTCGGCGGCATCATCGTCATCATTGCCACCACAGGCAGCCAGGAGTGAAATGGCTATCCCGGTGGCAAGTACCATGCGCAAGCGCGTGGCGCGAGTCACGTGACCTCCTAGATCGCACACCACGAAGCGTCAACTTCGCGACGCGAAACTGAGGCTTCGCAATGGTCAGCCGATGTCCGGACAATCCCAGATCAGGACGGTTTGACACTAGGTGGGCCAACTGTCCGTGTCAACCGCGATCAGCGCCCTTCACCTGGACAACGTTCCAGGGCTCACGGCCATGATCTGAAGGACCTGGGCCTTGATCGCGACAGCTAGATTTGTCATAGTGTGTCCGGCCATGTCAAGGGTGTTCAATTTGTAGGGACTACACGTGGAGCACTTGCACCACTTCTTTCAATACGGGCCAGTGACCGCTGTGGTCGCCTACGTGATGGCGTGCGTCGGTGCTGGCCTCGGGCTGCGCTGCATGGTACGCGCGGCCGAGGTGACGGGCGCCGCCAAGTACAGCTGGCTTGCGACCTCCGCCGTCGCCGTCGGCTCGGGTATCTGGATCATGCACCTGATCGTGATCCTGGGTTTCGGGCTCGAAGGATCGCCGGTGCGGTACGACGTGCCGCTTACCCTGCTCAGCTTGCTCGCCGCGATCCTTCTCGTCGGCGTCGGCCTCTTCGCCGTCGGCTATAGCACATCATTCGTCCGCGGGCTCCTCATCGGAGGCGTCGCCTGCGGGCTGGGCATCGCGGCGATGCACTACATCGGAATGGCCGGCATGCGGTTCCACGGCACCATGAGCCACGACGCCACTCTGGTCGGCGTCTCGATCGGCATCGCCATCGGTGCCGCTACGCTCGCGTTGTGGCTCTCCTTGCACGTGCGCGGATTCCGGGGAACTGTCATAGCTGCCCTCGTGATGGGAGCCGCCGCGACCGTCACCGAGTACACCGGGATCGTGGCGATCCAGGTCGCGATCGTCCCGGGCACGTCCGTCTTGCCCGGCGCGAGCGCGGTGGAGTTCCTCTTCCCGTTCATCGTGATCTTTGGTTCATTCCTGTTCTTGAGTTCGGCCTTCGTTGCTCTCTCACCTTTCCGGCATGAACGGGACGCCGCTGCTCCCACGTCGGCTACGCGTGGCCGAGACTCCCACCTAGTGAGCTGATCGAGGAAATCATGAGTGAAGGCCAGGACGAGGCGTACGACCAGAACGAAGACACCACCGGCGACGGGGATCTGAACGGGGAAGTCTCCCGGCCGGACGGAACCGGAGCCCGCTCAGGGCGGCATGCATCACGACGCGCGGTACCGTCCCGGACGAAGTCGTCGGGCTTCTTGCGCCCGCGGTCGGTTCGGGCAAAGATCGTCGCGGTTCTCATGGTGCCTGTCATCTCCCTGATGGCGCTGTGGGGCTTCGCCACGGTCACGACCGCACAGAGCGTCTCCGAGCTGCAACAGCTCAAAGAGGTCAATGCGACCCTGCTCTCTCCCATCAACGAGTTCGTCGCCGCCGTCCAGGAGGAACGAACGGCCGCGGCCGAGTACATGGCCGATCCGGAGATCGGCACCGACGCGCTCGTCGAGGCCGGACAGCAGACGGACGCCGCCGCGGCAGCACTGCGTGACGGGATATCGCAGAGCAGCACCGACGCCGCCGGTCTTGATCCCCGCCTCCCCGAGCGAATCGAGACCCTGGTGGAGAGCGCGGACTTCGTCTCGACCATCCGCGAACGGGTCAACGAACAGAGCGTGAGCTGGATTGCCGCGTTCGATGCCTATAGCGCGACCATCAACAACGCTTTCCAGGTCACCGGCGTTCTCACCCAGCTCGACGCGCCAGGCGTCGATTTCGATCCCCGGATCGTCATGGAGCTGTCCTTGGCCCGCGAGATGATCTCGCAGGGTGACGCTGCCATCAGGGCGGCAGAGGCCGGCGATGTGATGACGCACTCGCAGTTCACCACTCTCGAGGAGGCGGCCAACGCAGGCCAGGCGTTGCTCTGGACCGACATCGACGACCCCCGGCCGTCGGCGGAGGACGCGTACCGCGACATCCTCGAAGGCGAGTCGTATCAGACGCTGCGTGACCTCGAAGAGAATTTCGTCGCGCAGAGCGCCGGGTACCTCATCGTCTCGGACATCGCCGAGAGCGACTGGAGCGGCGTCGCCGACTCGACACTCCAGCAGCTGGCCAACGCCGAGGCGAGGGTGAGCACCATCGCGGCCGAAGAAGCCGATCTGTTCAGCTTCGACGTCCTCGGCACCTCCGGCATCGCGGTCGCCCTCGGCCTCGCCGGTGTCGTGCTATCGCTGTTGATCTCCGTCTTCATCGGCCGGGGCCTGGTCGTCGAGCTTGCCGGCCTGCACAACACGGCGATGGATCTGGCCACCCGGAAATTGCCCGCCACTCTCCGCCGGCTCAACGCCGGGCAGAAGGTCGATGTCGAGACCGAGGCGCCACGGGTCGCGCACGGCGACGACGAGGTCAGCCAGGTGGCCGAGGCCCTCAACACCGTGCACCGCTCAGCGGTCGAGGCGGCGATCGAGCGCTCGGACGTGCTCAAGGGCATCTCGGGCGTCTACGTCTACCTCGCGCGCCGCAGTCAGGTGCTCCTCCATCGGCAACTCTCCCTGCTCGACAACATGGAACGCCGGACCGAGGATCCCGATCAGCTGGAAGACCTGTTCCGGTTGGATCACCTCACCACCCGCATGCGCCGGCAAGCCGAGAGCCTCATCATCTTGTCCGGCGTCACACCAGCCCGTCGCTGGAGGAACCCTGTGCCGATGATGGATGTCGTACGTGGAGCAGTTGCCGAGGTGGAGGACTTCACCAGGGTCGAGGTAGCGAGGATCCCCGACGTCCGTATCGCTGGCTCGGCCATCGCCGACCTCACGCACTTGATCGCGGAGCTCGTCGAGAACGCCGTTGTCTTCTCTCCACCGAACACCAAGGCCACGGTTCGTGGCGAGCTCGTGGGCAACGGCCTGGCGCTCGAGATCGAGGATCGCGGTCTCGGCATGAGCCGGCAGGCCATGGAGGACGCCAACCGCCGCATCAAGGAGACCGACCAGGTCGACCTGCTCGAGGCGGACCAGCTCGGGCTGTTCGTGGTCAACCGGCTCTCCCGTCGGCACAACATCGAGGTCACCCTGCAGCGCTCCGCTTACGGGGGCGTCATCGCCATCGTCCTGATACCCGATGAACTGCTCGAGAAATCCGAGCATCCCGAGGACCTGGAGGCCACCTCGCCTGGTCACGCGCCAGCCGTCGAGCAGCAACAGCAACCGCAGCTGGCCGCCGTTGGCTCGGCCAGCTCCATGCCCGGGCCACGGTCCGCCTTCTCTGACGGGGAACAAGGCGGGGGCGAGCACGAGCCCGCCCAGCAGATGCCCAGAAGGCAGGCACGCGGGGAGCAGGGGCCGCAACAAGCGCCGCCCCCGTCCCATCACGCCAACTCCGCTGCCGAGAACGGAGCTGCGGACCAGTCTCAAGAGGGAGACGTGGACGAACTGCCACGTCGTGTCCGGCAGGCCAGCCTCCGGCCCGAGTTGCGCAACCAGAACGAGCCACCGCCACCTCCCAGGGAGGCGCCGAACACGAACGACCATGCTGCCCGCTCACCTGAACAAGCCCGCGCCACACTGTCGGCGATGCGGACCGGGTGGCTTCAAGGACAATCCGAGAAACATGATGAGTCGCCACAAGGGGGACACAACCAATGACCGAGCCGGCACAGACGTCGGGCGAGCTGAACTGGCTGCTCGATGACCTCGTGAGCCGGGTAGCGCAGATCCGGCATGCAGTCGTACTTTCTGGTGACGGCCTGCCTGTTGGTGCCTCCAGCCACCTCAGCCGCGAGGAACGCGAACGATTCGCTGCCATAGCTTCCGGTTTCCACAGCCTCGCCAAGGGCACCGGGCAACATTTCGAAGCCGGCGCCGTCGTTCAGACCATGGTCGAGCTCGAGGGCGGCTTCCTGTTCGTCGTCGCCGCGGGAGATCGCTCGTGCCTTGCCGTCTTCAGCGATGCCAACGCCGATATCGGCATGGTCGCCTACGAGATGGCTCGCTTGGTGAAACAGGTCCGCGAGCATCTCTACGTGCCATCTCGGCCGGAGCCTCTCGAAACCGTACCTGCTCCGGAGTAAAGGGACACTTCCATGAGTGACTCGACCCCGCAGTGGTACGACGACGAAGCCGGGCCCCTCGTGCGCCTGTATGCGATGACTGCGGGCCGTGCGAGGAGCAAGAGCATCGACGAAGCGTTCGACCTGATGGCAACCATCCAGGCCGTCCCGGCGGCGCGGGACGAGCCGACGCTTTCCCCTGAACAGCTAACCCTTCTACGCATCTGCAGACGACAGCCACAGACGGTGACGGACATCGCTTCCGAGTCCAACCTGCCCCTGGGCGTGGTGCGCGTCTTGCTCGGCGATCTCCTCGATGCCGGGCTCATATACGTCACCCGCCCCGTGCAACCGACCCAGCTTCCAGACACCCATATCCTCAGGGAAGTCATCGATGGCCTCCGAGCACTCTGACCCAACCACGAACGGCGGCGGTCCCCTCGTCGCCTTGAAGATCCTCGTCGCCGGAGGATTCGGCGTCGGCAAGACCACACTCGTCGGCTCCGTCAGCGAAATCCGGCCCTTACATACGGAAGAGGGCCTCACCGGAGCCGGACAGGTCGTCGACGATGTCAGCGGCGTCGAGCGCAAGACCACGACGACGGTCGCGATGGACTTCGGCCGTATCACCATCAGAGACGGTCTGTGCCTGTATTTGTTCGGTACTCCGGGCCAGGACCGCTTCTGGTTCATGTGGGACGAGCTCACCCAGGGCGCCCTCGGGGCCGTGGTCATGGCCGATACTCGCCGCCTGGAAGACTGCTTCCCCGCAGTCGACTACTTCGAACACCGCAACATTCCGTTCATCGTGGGCGTCAACGTCTTCGAGGGCTCCAAGCGTTACCAGCCGGACAAGGTCAAGGAAGCCCTCGACCTCGACACCCACACTCCCGTCGTCATGTGCGACGCACGTGACCGCGAGACGAGCAAGAAAGTCTTGATCACATTGGTCGAGCACGTCAGCACGCTGCACTACGGCACCAGCGACCCGGCGCCGAACGCGACGAAGAACTCGCTTCCAAAACGACCGGTCAACCGCTAGCGGGCTGGCTCGGCACCCGCCGATACCGGACTAGCGGCCAGGCGAGCTGGGGCACCCCAGTTGATCAGCACCGTCAACGTCGACCGGGAGCCGGCCGTGTGCTGTCTCCTCACCTCGCAAGACGTCGACGAGCGCCCGAAAGGCCGCCGGAGTGCGGCCGTAGAGGGCCAGCCGGGCGGTCGACGCCTCGCTCTCGCCGAGCACGTAGGGCGTGTCCATCGTCACGACGACGTCGCCCGGGGCCGGCTCGTCACCGGCGCCGAGCAGGCGCACCACATCACCCGAACCGACATCGAGCCCGGCCGCCTCAGCGGCCGCAGCCAACCGTGCCCGATCCTGCTCCCTGCCGCCGACCACCTCGATCGAATCGCCCACGTAAGGACCTTCGCACTCGCCGGACACGACGGTCAGCGCGGACAGCGACACCCGGTACGAGAGGTCCCCATGTGAGCCGAGGACGTCGAGCTCCGGATCATCACCGGTGTTCTGCTGGTGCAGCATCGTCGCCACACCCCGGGTGGCGGCCTCTTCGAGCCGCTCCTCGGGCAGCCGCCCGCTGTCGACCGCTTCCACGATGGCGGCGTGCGCCTCCCGCACGTCAGCCGGCATCAGGACGATGTCTGCACCGGCTTCGAGGGCGCGCACCGCAGCCTCACCCGGTTCGTGCTCATCGGCGACCGCGGCCATGTCGAGCGCATCCGTGACGATCAGGCCCTCGAACTCGAGCTCCGAACGCAACACGTCGGCGACGTCACCGGAGAGGGACGCCGGTGTGTCGGCATCCACCGTCCGCAGGTCGATGTGCGCCATCATGATCGCCGGGATCCCGGCGTCGACCGCACCCCGGAAGGGCACGAAGTCACGGCCGCGAAGGTCGTCGAGCGACGCCCGCTGAACCGGCAGCTCTTCGTGGCTATCGGCGGGCACCGATCCGTGTCCGGGAAAGTGCTTGGCCACGGGGACGATCCCGGCGTCCCGATAGCCGCGCACCGATGCCGCGACGATGTCGGACACCAGCGTCGGATCGGACGACGCGGAACGGCTGCCGATGGTCGGGTCGTCAGGTCCCGTCGTGACGTCGGCGTCCGGGGCGAACACCATGGTGAACCCCATCGCGCGTAGCTCTTCCCCGCTCGCCTGCGCGACCTCCGCAGCCAGCTCGGGATCGCGGGCCGCGCCCAAGCTCATGTAGGAGGGAAACTCCGTCGCGGGCTCCCGGACCCGCGCCACCCCGCCACCTTCCTGATCGATGCTCATGATCAGCGGATGGCTTCGATCGTCCGCGCTCTGCACGGCATCCGCGGTACGCCGCAACTGTTCCGGCGACTCGATGTTGTCCGCCATCACGATGATCCCGCCGAGCCCGAGCTCGGCAATCAGATCAACAGGTGGCTCGGTTCCCGAATAGTTCGCCACGATCACCTGACCGGCGCGCTGTTCGAGGGACATCTCCGAGACGATCGACTCGGCTTCCTCGTACTCCTCGACCGTGGGCCCCCACGGCAACTCTTCGGGGTCGGTCGAATTGGGCAGTACGGTCGCTTCGGACGTCGGCGACGTGGTTCCGGGCACGGGAGCTGCCTCCTTCGGGAGTGTGTCATCAGACGAGCAGGCCGCTGTCGCCACGGCCGCCACGGCAAGGGCAGCGAACATTCCCCTCATCCGAGGCAGTCTGCCACGAGCACCGGCACGGCGCGGCAACAGTTGCTCACCTGCTATCTCGATCATGAAAAGTATCTCCTCAAGGCCGTCCCGGCCGACGCTGGGGGCACGGTTTGCGGGTACCGGCCGCCCATCCGTTCGTGAACCGCGATCACGATATGACTCATACGAGGACCTGGGTCACCGGCAACGACGAATCGGTCGCGAAATCGGGCGCGCTTGGTTCGAGATTCTGCTCGACGACGGCCGCACCCAACGCGGCGATCATCGCACCGTTGTCCGTGCACAGAGACAGCCGTGGCTGCCGGAGCTCGATCCCGGCCTCGGCACAACGCTCACGGGCGAGATCGCGTACGCGTGCGTTCGCGGCCACGCCGCCGGCGAGCACCATCGTCCCGATATCGCGCTCTTGGCACGCCAGCACGGCCTTGCGCGTCAACACATCGGCGACGGACTCCTGAAACGCTGCCGCGACATCGGCCACGGGAACCGGGACCCCGTCACGTTCCGCCGTCTCGACCCAGCGCGCCACCGCGGTCTTCAATCCGGAGAAGGAGAAGTCGTAACGGTGCCGCGTCATGTCTCGTTCGCTGGTCAGCCCGCGCGGGAATCGGATCGACGACGGATCGCCGTCGGCCGCCGCCTTCTGGATATGCGGCCCACCAGGATAGGGCAAGCCGATCAACCTGGCGATCTTGTCAAACGCCTCACCGGCCGCGTCGTCGATGGTGCCTCCCAGCAGCTTTGCAGCGCTGGCAACGTCAGATACCTCCAACAGCTCCGTGTGCCCGCCAGAGACCAGCAGGGCCACCACCGGCTCGGTCAGCGCGCCGTTCTCCAGCTGTTCAGCGGCAACGTGCCCGACGAGATGGTTGACGCCGTAGAGAGGCTTGTCCACCGCGATGGCCAGCGCCTTGGCCGCCGATACGCCGACCATCAACGCTCCCGCCAGGCCGGGGCCTGCAGTGACCGCGATCGCGTCCACGTCCTCCAGTCCTACACCGGCCTCGTCGAGAGCCCGATGGAGCGTCGGCGTCATCGCCTCGAGATGGGCTCGGCTCGCCACCTCCGGCACCACGCCGCCGAAACGGGCGTGCTCGTCCACGCTGCTCGCCACGGCGTTAGCGAGCATGGTGGTGCCACGGACCAGGCCGACACCGGTCTCGTCGCACGACGTCTCGATACCGAGAATCAAGGGCTGGGATGTCACAGGCAACGATTATCCCCATCTGACTCGTCGGAACGCTCACCGGTGGAGACGTCGAGGCTCTTTCGCAACACGAGAGCATCCCGGCCGCCATGAAAGTAGGCGGGCCGTACGGCGAGGCGCTGGAATCCGTAGTCCGCGTAGAAGTCGAGCGCGGCTTCGTTGTCCGACCGCACCTCCAACATGATCGAACCGGCCCGGTGCGCCACAGCCTCCTCGATCAGCATGTCCATGAGCCGGCTTCCGAGGCCGTGGCGCTGCCAGTCCGACGCGACCGCGATCGTGTGCACGTCGGCGGGTTCACCCGCCACTGCTGGAAGCCGCAGGCCCGCATAACCCACAACCTGGCGCCCTCCGTACTCCTCGGCCACCACGTACCACCGGGTTCCTGGCATGTCGGTCAGCTCCGACCGGAAGATCTCGGCGGTCCACGGGGGATCGCCGGCGAACAGCTCCCGCTCCAGCGGCAGCAGGCCGTCGATGTCACCCAGCCGCATGGGTCTGACCCAGACCGTCACCGCGGTCCTCGCTCGGTCAGTGCCCGGCGGCCAGGTGCCCCGACGTTCATCTGGAGGGGTGCACCGGCGTCAGGACGGGTTTTCGGGCCGCCGGCGGTGCGGCGTCCGGACGGCGCAGGTAGAGCGGTCGTGGCTCGCACGTGTCCACGGCCCCGTCGACGACGGCTGCCGCCAGGAACACCGCCGAGGGGAACTCCGGCTCCAAGAGACCCGGAAACGCATCCCGATAGGTCCGCGCTCCGGCACCGGCCGCCGGCAGCGCGTCCGGGATCCCGGACGCCGGCCCGACCTCGGGACCTCTCGTGCGCACGCCGGCGGAGTCATAGGCGCTCCAGTAGACCTCCCGGCGACGCGCGTCCGTGACGACGAGGAACGGCGACCCGTGCGGTGCCTCCCGCATCGTCACCTCCCGGGCGATGATGTCCAGGCTGCACACACCGACCACGGGCACGTCGAGCGCCGTACCGAGCGTGCGGGCGGCAGTGACACCGACCCGCAGCCCGGTGAACGGACCCGGCCCGATCCCCACGGCCACCCCGGTGATCTCCCGCCGGTCCACGCCAGCCTCTGCCAGCACGTCACTGATGGCCGGCGCGAGCAGTTCGGTGTGCCGTCGCGCATCGGCGTGGGTGGAGTGCGCCACTGCGCGCTCACCGTCATGGAGTGCGACCGTCACCGCCGGCGTCGAGGTGTCCAAAGCCAAGAGCAGCACGGTCTCAACTTTACTTGCACCACCATGACGACACCGGAGCAGCACGCAAACGTACTGGTCAGCCAACGAATCCAGCTACCAGCGGGCCGAGAACGCGGTGCCTACGTCCCGTCGTCAACGACGATGCCGAGCTGGCCGAGGATCGTGGCGGCCTGCCGGGAGGAGATCGTCGCGCCTGCCAGCTGGTGCGCATCCTGCAGGGCGAGATCTCCCAGATCGGCATCGCGGAGGTCCGCGCCGTCGAACTCGGCCGCACGCAACTCCACGCCGCGCAGCCTCGAATCCACCCAGACGGTGTCGCGCAGATCGGCACCGGCGAGAATCGCGTCATCCATCCGCAATCCCTCGAGCCGCTGGCCACGCAGGCTCATGCCAGCGAGCGACGCGAGCATCAGATTGCAGCGAACGAACCGGGTGCCGAGCCCCCGGCTGTCGTCGAAGCGCGCCCCGACCAGCCGGCAACCCGTAAACGCCGTGCTCGCCAGCATGGACCGCGCCCACGTCGTATTGGCAAGGTCGACCCCGGAGAACGACGCATCGGCGAGATCGGCCCCAGTGAACGAGGCCCTGGCCGCCGAACCGCCCTTCCAGGTCGAGCCGTCGAGCATGGCACCGTTCAGGACGGCACGGTCCAGGCGGCAGTCCTCGAATGTGACCCCTGCCAGCGCCGCCTTGCCCAGGTTGGCAGCGGAGAGATCGCACCGGCGGAATACCCGCGGCACCGGGCCCGGGGAAGCGCCGGGGGCATCGACGGGAGAGCCGGCGGGAGAGTCGCTGGAAGAGCTGCCGGGAGAAGGGCGGCTGGAAGGATCGGCACGCAGGACGTCACGGAGGTCACACTCGACCAGATCCGCGTCGGCGATCTCCGTTTCGTGGTGCAGTCGCTCCCGTGCGGCTTCAGTCATGCCGCGTGCCCTCCCCAGCGAGCCCGATGCGCCGATCCGCTACTCGTCACGAGCATGACGGCTCACACCGACAACGTCCGGCGAAGCTGATCTTCGTCCCAGCGAGAACCGATACCGGTCACTGCCACATGCCGCAGGTCAACGGCATCGGCGGCGGGGCCCACGGACCGGTCGATGTGGATCTCCAGACGCTCGCCAGCTAACCCCTCCGCAAGACCTTCACCCCATTCGACCACGGTCACCGACTCGTCGAGAGTGGCGTCCACGTCGATGTCCTCAAGCTCGTCCCAGCCACCGAGCCGGTACGCGTCGACGTGCACCAGGGGTGCGCCGCCCACCAGCGATGGATGGGTCCGCGCCAGCACGAAGGTCGGCGATGTCACCGGCCCGCGCACACCCAGCCCGGCACCGATCCCCTGGGTCAGGGTCGTCTTGCCGGCACCCAGGTCACCCCCCAGCAGAAGGAGGTCCCCCGCGCACAGCAACGTCGCGAGCCGCTCACCCAGGGCATGCATCCGCGCGGCATCGGGCACGTCCAGCTCGATCATCGCCTGCCCACCAGATTCCTCACCTTCGTCCGGCTCCCGCGTGACCGTGGCATGCCGCGCCGGGTCTGGGCGATCAGGGTCTTCACGTGTTCCGTGACCAGCTCGTGGCACTCGAAGATGACCATGTGCCCGCAGTCGGCGACCTCGACGTACTCTGCCTGGGGAAGCGCCTCGGCGATCGCGCGCCCATGCTCCACCGGCGTCAGATGATCGTTCTCCGCGGCGATCACCAGGGTGGGGATTCCGGCCAGCACCGGAAGCGCGTCCCTGGCATCGATGCCCCACACGACCGGAAGGAACTCGGCGAGCACGTCGACCGGCGTAGCGGCGTTCATCGCCGCGGTGAACTCCACCAGTGCTGGCGATGCCCCGCTCCCGAACGAGTAGCGGCGGGTGAGCACGTAGCCGAGATCGCTACCGGCACGGCGGCCGTGTTCGACCAGCTCGGGCCGCCGTCCGAGCGTCGCCACGAGGCCCGGCACACTTCTGCTGGCCAGGGAGCCCAGCGGTGCCGGGAGGCCCAGCCGGAACCCGCTACCTCCGTCGGCACTGGTGGCGATGAAGGCCGCGCCACGGATCCGCTCGCCGAACATCTCCGGCCGTTCCAGCGCGAGTGCCAGGATCGTCATCCCACCCATCGAGTGCCCCACCAGAACGACCGGGCCGGTCGGCGCGGTGGCATCCAGCACCGAGGCAAGATCGGCAGCCAGCCGCTCCCGCACCACTTGCTGGCGCTGGCCCTGCAAGACCGCCTGGCGTTCGTCCGCCGCGACGGTCTCCCCCTCGGCGATTTCAGCCGAGCGCCCGTGCCGGCGCTGATCCCAGAACACTAAGCGGGCGCTACCGCGCAGGTCACGGCGCTGAAAGTGCCACGAGTCCTGCGTCAGTGCGTAGCCATGGCTGAACACGACGGTCAGGTCCGGTGTGCCGTCGGGTTCGTCCACCTCCACGTATAGCCGCGCACCGTCGTCGGCCACCACGGTCTGGGGAGTCCCGCGCAAGCTCCCGAACGGCTCCGCCCGATACGGATCATCCCTGCGCAAGGACCGGCCCATCACGTACCGCTCGGCCGCGAAGCCCACTGCCGCACCCGCCGTCGCCGCGCCCAGCCACACGCCGGCGGCACCGAGTTTCTTGCCAGCCTGGAAGACGGTACTCACTGCGACGTTCCCCCGTCAGCACCCAGGTACGTCCGAGGCAGCCGGGGAGCCATGCGGGTGACGATCTCGTAGGAGATGGTCCCGCATGCATCAGCCCAGTCCTGGGCCGATGGCTCGCCCCTCGCCGGATCACCGAACAGCACCACCTCGTCGCCGGCGCGCAGGTCGTCGTCGCCGATGTCGACGACCAGCTGATCCATGCACACCCGTCCGGTCACCCGCCGGATCGTGTCGCCGACGAGCAGCGGCGCGCCCGGCCCACCGGCACCTCCGGAACCGTGACGCGGGATGCCGTCGGCATATCCCATGGGCACCAGTGCCAGGTTCGTTTCCCGATCGGTGACGTGGAGGTGCCCGTACGAGATCCCCTGACCCGCCGGTACCCGCTTGACCAGCGCCAGCCGGGCACGTACCGACATGGCGGGGCGAAGCCCGATCTCGTGCGCGGGTGCCGCCTGCGGTGACGGAGACAGCCCGTAGATCGATAGGCCGGTGCGCACGAGGTCGAAGTGCGCCTGGGGAAGCATCAGGGTGGCGGCCGAGTTGGCCAGGTGGCGGACCTCCGGGGCGACGCCGCGGGACTCGGCCATCGCCACGGCCGAGTGGTAGGTCTCGAGCTGAGCCAGGTTCGCCGGATGTTCGGGCTCGTCGGCGACCGCAAAGTGCGACCACAGGCCGACGACATTCACCAGTCCCTCGGCCTGCGCCTTCAACGCGGCGTCGACGAGCTCGGGCCAGCGCGCCTCGGCAGCACCGGACCTGCCCAATCCGGTATCGATCTTCAAGTGCAGCCGCGCCGTACGGCCGGTCTCGCGTGCCGCGTCGGCAATCGCGTCCACTGTCCACGGCGCCGACGCCGACAGGTCGATCTCTTCCGCGAGCGCGTCAGCGAAACGTTCACCTGGAGCGTAGAGCCACGCCATCAACCGGCCCCGATCACCGGCCGCGCGCAGCGCCAGCGCCTCAGCCAGGACGGCAGTACCCAGCCATGTCGCGCCACCGGCACGCGCCGCGCGCGCCGCGCGAACCAGACCGTGGCCGTACGCATCGCCCTTGACCACGGCCATGACCTGGGCGTCGCCGGCTCGATCGCACAGCTGCGCAACATTGTCACGGATCGCGTTGAGATCGATCTCAACCTCCGCGTGTGGCACTGCATCGCTCATCTGATCGAACACATCGCAAATTCTTGCAGACCTCGTCACGAACACATTGCAGCGACCACGGTGGGCAGTGCATCCAGCACCATACTGGCACTGGGAGCTCCGGCCCGGCTAGCAGCTGCCTGACCCGCCATGCCGTGAATGTACGCAGCGACGCTTCCCGCATCGAGTGGGCTGAGACCGGTGGCAAGGAGTGCCCCGGCGAACCCGGCGAGGACGTCGCCGGAGCCGGCCGTCGCCAGGGCCGGACTCCCCGTCGGGTTCACCCGCGCCTCACCATCCGGGGTCACGACCAGCGTCGTCGACCCTTTGAGCAAGATCGTCGCGTTCCATCGCGATGCTGCCTCGCGAGCATGGTGCCACCGGCGCGCCTCGACGTCGGCCCGCTCGACGCCGAGCATGCGAGCGAGCTCGCCCGCATGAGGCGTCAACAAGGCCGGAACGTCGAGCCGTGACGGCAGGTATGCCAGAGCATCGGCATCGGCCAGCACCGGAACCCCCGCGGCGAGCGCTGCCGCGACGTCGGCGCCGCGGCCGTCGCCCAGCCCGGAGCCCACGGCCCACGCTTGCACGCGGCCGACGGCCTCGACACCGGGACCGGTCACGATCTCCGGCCAGTGCGCCAACACGCCGTCAGCCACGGCACCCGGTCCGGCATAGCGAACCATGCCGGCCCCGCCATGTATCGCACCGCCAGCGGCCAGCACGGCGGCACCCGGATACCGCTCCGAACCGGCGAGCACGCCGAGAACGCCGCGCCGATACTTGTCCGCCTGGCGATCGGGGTACGGGAGCATCATCGTCACGTCCCCTGGTTCCAGGGCTTCGACAACCGGCTCGGGCAGGTACGGCTCGAGCCCGATGTCGACGAACTCGACATGTCCAGCCGCCTCCGCTGCGGGATCGACAAGCAGGGCGATCTTGTGCGTGCCAAAGGTGACGGTGATGTCGGCGTGCACGTGCGCGCCGGGCGCTTCCCCCGTGTCGGGGTCGACCCCGCTGGGAAGGTCGACCGCGACGACCAGGCCGGCCTCGGCAGCCGCGACCTCCGCCAGCTCCGCTGCATCCGCCCGCAAGCCGGCCTGGCCACCGATGCCGAGGATGCCGTCGATGACGATGTCCGCTCGCGAGAGCGCTCGGCGGGCCTCCGGGCCAAGCGGCGATGCGGGATCGGACACGACCGACCCACCCGCAGCTCGCAGCGCGGCAAGGCCCTCGGGATGGGCCCGATCGTGCCGCGTCAGGATGGCATCGACCCGGGCGCCGCGGCGGGCCAGCCGGGCTCCTGCCCACAAGGCGTCGCCGCCGTTGTCGCCCGCCCCGACCAGCAACACCACACGTGCGCCGTATGTACCTCCGCCGCGTTCGGGCAGCCCGCCTTTCAGTACCTGTGCACATACCGCCGCCAGTCCAGCCGCAGCACGTTGCATGAGAGTGCCCGGTGGCAACTCCGCCATGAGAGCGGCCTCCGCCTCCCGGACGTCAGCTACCGCATGCGCTCGAATCATCGTGCGGCTCCCTCCATGGCGCCGTTCGCGTCGTCACTCTCATATCGGGACGGTCCGACTTTGCCCGCTGGCTCCTGGACCCTCGAGTACCACCATGGCCGAAGCGATCCCGGCGTCATGGGAGAGCGAGAGGTGCACGCGGGCGACCTCCAGCTCAGTACACCGGCGCTCCACGGTGTTCCGGATCCGAAACCATGGCCGGCCATCATCGTCACTGACGACTTCCGCGTCGTGCCACTGCAGGCCCACCGGCGCCCCCAACGCCTTGGCAAGCGCCTCCTTCGCAGCGAATCGTGCGGCCTGCGACGGAATGGAGCGCTTGCGCTCGTCAGAGGTGAATACCCGTTCGGCCAGGGCGGGAGTGCGTTCCAGCACTTCCGCGAAACGGCTAATGTCGACGACGTCGATCCCCACGCCCACGATCACGCGCACCAGCCTAAGCCCGCATCCCGTCGATCTGGCGTTTTACACTGACCGACCGTGGCCTTCGCACTCTTCGCACTTCTCGCCATCGCGCACCTCGGTCTGCTCGGTATCTGGTTGGGTTCCATGCTCTACAGCCTGCTCATCGTGCAACCGCGAGCTTCCCGGTTCCTCGCGGCAGACGACGACGGGCTGGAAGCGTTCCTCACCACACTCGGCGCGGGAAACCGGAGGCCGGTGCTGGCGATCGTCGCCGTACTCGGCATCTCCGGTCTGCTCTTGGCCGTCGCCGGCAAGCTCGCGACGTCGTCGATCATGCTCTTCGCCCTCGAAGGTCTCGCGCTCCTGGCGGCGCTGGCCGTGTTCGTGCGCGTCTCGTGGCGGCTGTGGCCACGCCGGGTGTTCGCGTTGCCTGAGGAGCGCCCGGCACATCGACGCGTGCTGCACCGGCACGCGGTAACGATGATCGCTCTGGTGGGCGTCACGTTCACGCTCGCCGTTCTCGCCATCCTGACGGCCACCCCCACATCCCGCTGATCATGAACACTAGCCCGCCCATAGGCCGGCTAGTGTTCATGATCAGCGGGTGGGGCGGCTATTCGACGGTCACGCTCTTGGCGAGATTCCGTGGCTGGTCCACGTCGAAGCCGCGAGCGCTGGCCATCTCGCACGCGAAGACCTGAAGCGGGACAGTGGTCACGACCGGCTGAAGCAGCGTCGGGCACTCCGGCACGGCGACCAGATGATCCGCATAGGGTTGCACCGCTTCGTCACCTTCCTCCGCGATGACGATGGTCCGCGCGCCGCGTGCCCGGATCTCCTGGATGTTGCTCACGATCTTGTCATGCAGGACGGACCGGCCCCGCGGCGACGGAACCACAACGATCACCGGGACACCATCCTCGATCAAGGCGATCGGTCCGTGCTTGAGTTCACCCGCGGCGAATCCTTCCGCGTGCATGTACGCCAGCTCCTTGAGCTTGAGCGCGCCCTCCAGCGCCACGGGGTAGCCCACGTGCCGGCCGAGGAACAGCACCGATGTCGAGCCGGCCAGTTCGCGCGCCAGCGACCGTACCGGTTCCATCGTCTCGAGAACCTGCTCGACCTTGGCGGGTAGATCCGCGAGGTCCCGCACCACGGAACGGATCTCGTCGCCCCACTTCGTTCCCCGGACCTGCCCCAGATACAGCCCGACGAGGTAGCACGCGATGAGCTGGGTGAGGAACGCTTTGGTGGACGCGACAGCAACCTCGGGACCGGCGTACGTGTACAGGACGGCGTCGGACTCGCGCGGGATGGTCGAGCCGTTCGTGTTGCAGACTGCGAGCACGCGTGCCCCTTGCTCGCGCGCATAGCGCAGCGCCATGAGGGTGTCCATCGTCTCGCCTGACTGGCTGATCGCCACGACCAGCGTCTGCCGGTCGACCACGGGATCGCGGTAGCGGAACTCGCTGGCGAGCTCCACTTCACAGGGGACGCGGGTCCAATGCTCGATGGCGTACTTGGTGACCATTCCCGCGTGATAGGCGGTCCCGCACGCCAGGACCACCACCTTGTCGATCTCGCGCAACTCCTCGTCGGACAGGCGCATCTGATCCAGGGAGAGTCTCCCGCTGGAGCTGATCCGGCCCAGCAACGTGTTCGCCACCGCCGTGGGCTGCTCGGCGATCTCCTTGAGCATGAAGTAGTCGTAGCCGTCCTTCACGGCGGCCGACGCATCCCAGTCGACGTGGAAACGGCGCTGCTGCGCGGATACCCCGTCGAAGTCAGTGACCGTGACCTCATCGGGAGTGATCTCGACCACCTGGCCGTCGTCGATCTCCATGGCCTCACGCGTATGGGCGATGAATGCCGCGACGTCAGACGCGAGGAAGTTCTCACCGGTACCGACGCCCACGACCAGCGGTGAATTCTGCCGCGCGGCCACCACCCGGTCGGGTGCTTCGGCGTGCACCGCGAGCAGCGTGAACGCCCCGGAGAGCCGACGGCACACCGACCGCATGGCGTCGGCCAGCTCGGATCCCGCCGCGACCTCGGCGGCCAGGAGATGAGCGACCACCTCGGTATCCGTGTCGGAGTTGAAACCGACACCACCGGCTTCTAGCTCGGCACGGAGCCGGGCGAAATTCTCGATGATGCCATTGTGGATCACCGCCACCTGCCCGGGTCCGTCCAGATGGGGATGCGCATTTCGATCGTTGGGCGGGCCGTGTGTGGCCCAGCGAGTATGTCCTAGACCAGTGGTCGCCGACGGCAGTGGCGTCTCCCCCAACGCCTTCTCGAGGTTGCCCAGCTTACCTGCACGTTTGACCGAAGCGAGGGCGCCGTCCGCGACGACCGCGACTCCAGCGGAGTCATAGCCGCGATACTCGAGTCTGCGCAGCCCTTCCAGGACGACGTCCATCGCCTGCTGGCTGCCTGCGTAACCTACGATGCCGCACACCCAAGCCAGCGTAGCTGTCCTTCCTCGATACCCACAGGGAGACCCATACCACCGCCCGCGACCGGACATGTCGAGGCACACGGCAGAATGGGCGTCGCTATGGCCGAACACGAAGCACAGCCGCTGTCCCCGTTCGTCGACCTCACCAGGAGCGAATGGGCACGACTGCGAGACCAGACCCCACTCCCCCTGACCGCGGATGAGCTCGAAGAACTGCGCGGGCTCGGGGACGAGGTCGACCTGGACGAGGTACGAGACATCTATCTACCGCTGTCTCGCCTGCTCAACCTGCACGTGCGTGGTGTAGCGCGGCTGTACGAGGCGACGAAGACGTTCCTCGGCACCTACGCTGAGCGCACCCCGTACGTCATCGGCATCGGTGGCTCGGTGGCCGTCGGGAAATCCACGATTGCCCGGCTTCTCCGCCTGCTGCTCGCCCGCTGGCCCGACCATCCGCGCGTCTCCCTGGTCACCACCGACGGGTTCCTGCTTCCGAACGCGGAGCTCGAGCGCCGGCAGTTGATGCAGCGCAAGGGCTTCCCGGAGTCGTATGATCGGCGGGCACTGCTGAGATTCGTCGCCGCCGTGAAATCCGGCGCCGCCGAGGTGAGCGCGCCGGTCTACTCGCACTTGACGTACGACATCGTGCCCGACGAGAAGGTCGTTGTCAGGCATCCCGACATCGTGCTCCTCGAAGGGCTGAACGTTCTCCAACCGGCCCGCCCACGCGAGAATGGCGTATCTGGCCTGGCTGTCAGCGACTTCTTCGACTTCTCGATCTACGTCGATGCCGCGGCAGAGGATATCCGGCAGTGGTACGTCACGCGCTTCCTGCGCCTACGCGAGACGGCCTTTCGCCGGCCGGAGTCATACTTCCGCCGCTATGCCGAGCTGGATCATGATGCCGCCGTGGCACAGGCCGAACACCTGTGGGACACCATCAACGGGCCCAACCTGAACCAGAACATCCTGCCCACCCGTGGCCGCGCGACCCTCGTCCTGTCCAAGGCGTCGGACCACTCCGTACAACGCGTCCGTTTGCGTAAGATCTGATCTCTGGCATGCCGGCACCGATTGGAAAGCAAAGGCTCTAGGGTATTCCTATGCACGTGCGCTATGTTGCGCGTTCCGATGCCGGTTTGGATCGCGAGGGCAACGAAGATGCGGGTATTGCCGGGCCATACGTCTTCGCCGTAGCCGACGGGATGGGGGGACATGCCGCGGGGGAAGTGGCCAGCCACGCAGTCATCAGTGAGCTCGCCAACCTCGACGGGACGCGCGGTGACCCACTCGAGGTACTGAAGGAGCGATTCCACGCCGCCAATACGCGCATCCGCCAGCTCATCGACGACGCCCCGGCGCGGGACGGTATGGGCACGACCGCCACAGCGGTCGTGATCGCCGAAGACGGGGCCCCGCCATCGCGGATCGCTCTCGGACACATCGGCGATTCCCGCGCCTACCTGCTCCGGGGTGCACAGCTGCGACAGCTCACGCACGATCACACGCTCGTCCAGGCACTCGTCGACGACGGAGAGATCACAGCGGAACAGGCCCGGAGCCATCCAGCGCGATCGATGGTGGTCAAGGCCTTGCAGGGGCAGCACGACGTCGACGCCGATCTCTCGCTCGTCGAGGTGGAGCCGGGGGACCGCATTCTGATTTGCAGCGATGGGCTCACGGATGTGGTCGCTGACGATGTGATCACTCGGCTGCTCACGGCGGGATCCACGCCGGGTCAGACGGCTCAGGACCTGATCGACGCCAGCCTGTCCAGAGGTGGCCCGGACAACATCACCGTGGTACTGGCCGACATCCTCGAGCACGACGCCGCTGGTTCGGACACTGGGCCCTCGACCTACCTCGTCGGCTCGGCCGCGCCCGAATGACGACGGCGACGGCTGTCACCGCGCGGTAAATGAGTTGCTCGCGGGCACGGCGTCATCCAGGCTTGAGACGTGCATATTCGCCCCATCACGTCCGCGGACGACGCGTTCGCATCCTGGTACGACGTCTATCGGCACGGGCATGCTGCCGACTATCCCCACGGTCCACGGTTCGAGAAGAGCGAACTCGAGGTCGTCCACGAGACCCACGAATATCGTGACGTCAAGCTGTGGCTAGCTGAAGAGGACCAGCAGGCACTCGGTGCCGCCGTGCTGCATCTGCCGTTGCGAGACAATCTCAGCCTCGGCGAGTCCGAGATTTGGGTACGTCCCGAGGCTCGACGCCGCGGTATCGGCACTGCCCTGCTCGAGGAGCTGGAAACGGTAGCTCAGCAGTACGGGCGAACCAGCCTCCTGAGCCAGATCGAGGGTCCCGCTAGCACATCGTCGACCTCGGGAACTCGCTTCGCCGCGCGGCATGGATTCACTCACCGGATCACCGAGATCGCCCGTGTTCAGCGTGCCCCGTTCCATCTGGCGAGGATCGCCGCGGCGGAGGAGGAAGCTCGGCCCCGGGCCGACGGCTACGAGATCGTCACCTGGCGCGGGCGAACACCGGATGAGTACGTGCGTGAATACGCCCGCTTGGAAGGACGGCTGAGCACCGATGCGCCGCTCGGTGAGCTGGACTACGAAGGCGAGGCCTGGGACGAAGACCGGATCCGGATCTCCGAGCGACGACACGAGCGCATGGGCCGCAGCTATTGGACGGCGGTGGCGGTCGCTCCGGACGGTGGCCTGGCTGGCTTGACGCGAATCTCGCTCCAACAACACAGCGACGAGAACGGCTTTCAGGACTCGACCCTCGTCGATCCTCCACATCGCGGACATCGGCTCGGCCTGTTACTCAAAGCAGCGAACCTTCGGGCGGTACTGCACGACCGTCCCGGTATCAGGGCCATCTGGACGTGGAACGCCGAGTCTAATCAGCACATGATCAGCGTCAACGAGACGTTGGGCTACCAGGTGGAAGGTTGGGGCGCGGGATATCAACGAAAACTCTGACACCTGCGGGACAGCCTCACCGCAGCAGTTCATGAGTCAGTGGGCGAGCGAGGCCTCCACGACGTGAGCCAGCCGCCGCGCGATCGTATCGGCCTGATCAGCGGTGCTCGCTTCGACCATGACGCGTACGACCGGTTCCGTCCCCGAGGGCCGGAGCAACACGCGGCCCGTTCCCATGAGTTCTTCTTCAGCGCTGGCAACGGCCATCCTGATGGCCTCGTCCGTGGTCACCCGCGCCTTGTCCACACCCGAGACGTTGACCAGGATCTGGGGAAGCGGCTGCACGACCGCGGCCAACTCATCCAACGAACGATCACCCGCCGCGACGTGGGCCAGCAGATGGGTGGCCGTCTGCACTCCGTCGCCGGTGGTGCCGTGATCGAGCATGACGATGTGCCCGGACTGCTCCCCACCGAGGGAGTACCCGCCACCTTTCATCGCCTCCAGCACGTAACGATCCCCGACGGCCGTATCCACCACCGTCAGCCCAGCAGATCGCATCGCGAGGCGCATTCCCTCGTTCGACATGACGGTGGCGACCACGGTGTCGTGGCGCAACGCACCTCGTTCCTGCATCGCCAACGCCAGGATCGCAAGTATCTGATCACCGTCGACGACCTTGCCCCGGGAATCGACGGCTAGACAACGGTCAGCGTCGCCGTCATGCGCCACGCCAGCATCGGCGCCATGCTCCTGAACCGCGTCGACGAGGGTCTCGATGTGGGTCGAGCCACAACGATCGTTGATGTTCGTACCGTCCGGATCGGCGGCGATCGCCACGACCTCGGCGCCGAGACGGCGCAAGACCTCCGGCGCCACCACGAACGCCGCTCCGTGAGCACAGTCGACGACGACCTTCAGTCCGTCCAGGCGGTGAGGTGCCGAGCCGACGATGTGATCGATGTAGGTCTCCTGAGCTTCCGGAAAGTCTCGGATCCGGCCCACGTCGGCGCCCGTGGGCCGGTTCCACGGCTCTCGCAATCGTGCTTCGATCGCGTCTTCGAGCGCGTCGTCGATCTTGTGGCCACCCTTGTTGAAGAACTTCACGCCGTTGTCCGGCATCGGGTTGTGACTGGCCGACAGCATGACGCCCAGATCCGCGCCGAGACGATCGGTGAGAAAGGCGACGGCCGGGGTCGGCAACACGCCCACCCGCAGAACATCCAGCCCCGCGCTGGCCAATCCGGCGGAAACCGCGGACTCCAGGAACTCGCCGGAGACGCGAGTGTCTCGGCCCACGACGGCAGTAGGTCTACCCGTGCTGAACGCACCGGCTTCAGTCAAAACATGCACAGCCGCGACCGACAGATCGAGAGCGAGCTCTGCCGTGAGATCGATGTTCGCTCGACCCCGTACACCGTCAGTTCCGAAGAGGCGCGCCACGTATCTTCTCCTTGCTCCGGCTCATCACCCTTGTACTGGCCCCCGTACTCGGGTGGCAACAGTATGAGATACAGCTTCGGCCCCGGAGCACGGTTTCCCCGGGGCCGAATCAATAGCCGTGCAAAAAAGTCCCCACACGGCCGACAACGCTTGTCTAGTAGCGCGACATCAACGCTTGCTGTACTGCGGAGCCTTGCGTGCCTTCTTCAACCCAGCCTTCTTGCGCTCCGTCGCGCGAGAATCCCGGGTGAGAAATCCAGCCTTCTTCAGAGCCGGCCGGTTGTTCTCGACATCTGCCGAATTCAACGCACGCGCCAGCGCCAGCCGCAAGGCACCCGCCTGACCAGAGATACCTCCGCCATTCAGCCGTGCGAAGACATCATACTGGCCATCCAAGTGAAGCTCGGCGAACGGCGACTTGGCGACCTGCTGATGAACCTTGTTGGGGAAGTATTCCTCCAGCGACCGACCGTTGATCTTCCACTGGCCAGTGCCAGGCTTGATCCGAACCCGGGCCACGGCCTCCTTGCGGCGGCCCGTGGCCATGGCGGGCTCGATAGCCGACGAACGCGGGGTCGGCGCCGTTTCAGAAGTGAAGGTCTGGACCGAGGCTTCGTCAGCCTCGTTCTCGACTGTCGTTTCGGTCATATCCTCGCTCACGTCGCTCATGGGGTCTCGACAGTGCTCACTGGGTGGGCTGCGTGATCTCGTACGGCACCGGCTTCTGGGCCTGGTGCGGATGCTCTGGCCCGGCGTAGACCTTCAGCTTGCCTAGCAACTTCCGCCCGAGACGGTTGTGCGGCAGCATCCCCTTCACCGCCTTCTCGACCAGCCGGCGAGGATCCTTTTCGATCAACTGCGCGTAGGTCATCGACCGCAATCCGCCGGGGCGCCCAGAATGCCGGTAATCGAGTTTCTGTTCCAGTTTACGCCCCGACAGCGCGACCTTGTCCGCGTTGATGATGATCACGAAGTCGCCGGAGTCAACGTGCGGTGCGTAGCGCGGCTTGTGCTTACCGCGGAGCAGGATGGCAGCGTGGGAGGCGAGCCTGCCGAGAACGACATCTTTGGCGTCGATGACATACCACTGACGCTCGACGTCGCCGGGTTTGGGGCTGTACGTGCGCACGGTCGTAGGCCTTCACTTCGTCCGTCGGGATGGTTCAGGTCTGTGGCGCGCCGTCACCCATCACGAGGTCACCGCTGGCGCACACAACGAAGCCCTAGCTTACTCGTCCAGACGCCGGCCGGTCAAAACCTACCCTGGATCGGCAACGACTCCGAGCCAACCGGCATCACGAACCACCCTACCGGCAAACACCGACCATGTGCCCGGGGGCCATCAGAAAGCACAGCCGACCCGATACACGGTGCGCGAGCCGAGCACGACGAGAATGCGATGCGCAGGTCGGATCCAGCTTCCATCTCCACGACAATGATCAGCCGCAAGTGACTGAAAACCGGCCACCGACGCGCTAAACTAGCTGGTCATTAAGGGTGTTCCCCGCGCACGCGGGGATGATCCGATATGGCGTCAGGTTTGTGCCAGCGGAAATTTGTGTTCCCCGCGCACGCGGGGATGATCCCAATTCGATTTAGAAGAAGAAACTGATTTGTTCGTGTTCCCCGCGCACGCGGGGATGATCCCGGACTATCACCTGGTTATCCAGGACGATGCGTGTTCCCCGCGCACGCGGGGATGATCCTTGAGAACGTGCCAGGCTCCCCACTACGTGATCGTGTTCCCCGCGCACGCGGGGATGATCCCTGTTACGACCCGTCCGAGAACTCGGTGGCGCAGTGTTCCCCGCGCACGCGGGGATGATCCGCGGTTGGGTCAGCTGGGGCCGGCCGGTGATCTGTGTTCCCCGCGCACGCGGGGATGATCCTAGTTCCCGGTGTCCGGGTCGCGCAGCGCGACCGTGTTCCCCGCGCACGCGGGGATGATCCTCTCGCCCGACATCATCGAACCCCGCGACGGAAGTGTTCCCCGCGCACGCGGGGATGATCCACACCCGCTGACCCTGGGAACGTCCACCAATCTGTGTTCCCCGCGCACGCGGGGATGATCCCATTGCTCTGACCGAACCCAACGGCGCGTATATGTGTTCCCCGCGCACGCGGGGATGATCCGGACTACACCAACTATCAGAAGCACGACACCGCGTGTTCCCCGCGCACGCGGGGATGATCCCGCCTGATAGGGATTTTCGATTGTTGGCATAATGTGTTCCCCGCGCACGCGGGGATGATCCTCAGGAAGAAATGGCCTCTCAGGTTCTGGTTCGGTGTTCCCCGCGCACGCGGGGATGATCCCCCCTCTGCGATGGAGGACGCCACAATGCCCGAGTGTTCCCCGCGCACGCGGGGATGATCCTGGTTCAGGCGACGTTGAATTCAATAACAACAAGTGTTCCCCGCGCACGCGGGGATGATCCGTCGACGTCGCAGACTGGAGCGACGCCTACGGCGTGTTCCCCGCGCACGCGGGGATGATCCTGGGCCATCCTCAATCACCTGAACGTCGACATGGTGTTCCCCGCGCACGCGGGGATGATCCGGTTCTTCCGTGTGCTCTGCCTTGGGTTGGGTGGTGTTCCCCGCGCACGCGGGGATGATCCATGAGGACCGCACGAACCCATCAGGGAAACATTCGTGTTCCCTGCGCACGCGGGGATGATCGTCAACTAAATGAGTGCATCTGAAATGGCCAGGCTTTGCTGATCGTCGACGATCGCCTCCATGGACATATGCACTATCGTCAACGATCACGTGGGCATCGAGCGTATCGATCGCGAGGGACGTCACCTCGCATGCGGGCCATGATCGGGTGTGGAGTTTCCGCGCCTTGTGTGCGGAGAATAGGTCGCTATAGCGACCTGTATGCCACACGCCACGCACGGGTAACCGGAACTCCACATCGATCATGGATCACCGTGTCCGTTCGGGCGGCAGGTAACCTCTCAGGCTCCATTCGAGCAGCATGCTGACCGTCTCGTAGATCCACCCGAGCGGCAGGCGTCCGTCTCCCGAGCCCACGTTCAACCCGCGACGATCGTCAACGGAATCAACCACCGTCAACGGGAGCGGGCGACACGTCCCTCGTCCCAGACCGGCTCGGGCGACTCATAGATCGTGCCGTCGGCGCCGAAGACGAGAAACCGATCGAAGTCCCGCGCAAACCACCGATCGTGGGTGACTGCCAGCACCGTTCCCTCGAACGCCTCCAGTCCGTCCTGCAAGGCCTCGGCGGACACCAGATCGAGGTTGTCGGTCGGCTCGTCGAGCAGCAGCAATGTCGCTCCCGAGAGTTCGAGAAGCAAGATCTGGAATCGGGCCTGCTGCCCGCCTGACAGGGACTCGAAGGTCTGCTCGGCCGCGTAGGCGAGTTCGTATCGGTCCAGCACCCGGCCCGCCTGTTCCCTCGGCATGCCATCGCGGCGGCCATCACCACGGTGCAGCACCTCCACGAGAGTGCGTCCGGCCAGTTCAGGATGCTCATGCGTCTGGGCGAACCATCCCGGGCGGACCCGAGCACCGAGCCGTGCGATGCCATCGTGCTCGACGGGTTCCACCGGTGTCTCGTCGACAGGCATCTGGTCCGGCTCCGGATCCGTACCACCGGCTGCCAGCAGGCGCAGGAAGAACGACTTGCCCGACCCGTTGGATCCCAGCACGGCAACCCGCTCGCCGTACCACACTTCCAGATCGAACGGCCGCATCAACCCCGTCAACTCGAGCCGCTCACAGACCACCGCTCGTTTGCCCGTCCGGCCACCGCGCAGTCGCATCCGCACGTTCTGCTCTCGCGGTAGCGCCTGGGGCGGGCCGGCCTCCTCGAACTTGCGAAGCCGTGTCTGGGCAGAGCGGTAACGCGACGCCATGTCGGAGTTGTACGCGGCTTTCTGCTTGTACATCTGGACGAGGGCCTTCAGCCTGGCGTGATCCTCGTCCCAGCGGCGACGCAGCTCCTCCAACCGCGCGAAGCGTTCCTGGCGAGCCGCGTGATAAGTGGCGAATCCGCCGGGATGGACCCACGCGGTGTTGCCCGCCGCTCCCAGCTCCACGGTCACGATCCGGGTGGCGGTCTGCGCCAGCAGCTCCCGGTCATGGCTGACGAACAAGACCGTCTTCGGCGTCTCGGTGAGCCGCTCTTCCAGCCAGCGCTTGCCGGGCACATCGAGATAGTTATCCGGCTCGTCCAGCAGCAGTACCTCATCCGGGCCGCGGAGCAACGCCTCAAGCACGAGCCGTTTCTGCTCGCCTCCGGAGAGCGTCGACACCTCGCGCCACCGGCAACGATCGAAGCCGACACCGAGCGCTGCCGTCGTGCACGCGTCCCACATCACCTCGATCTCGTAACCACCGGCATCGGACCATTCGGCCAGCGCGTCCGCGTAAGCCAGCTGCGCCTTCTCGTCGTCGCGTTCCATCATGGCCAGCTCCGCGGCGTCGACGGCAGCCGCCGCCTCCCGCAAACGCGGAGGCGCCACCGACAACAGGAGGGAGCGCACGTCCTCGGATTCCCGCGCCACGAACTGCCGCATGACGCCGAGACCGCCACTACGCGTCACGCTGCCCGCATGCGGATCGATATCACCCGCGATGATCCGTAACAGCGTGGTCTTGCCGGACCCATTCGCCCCGACCAACGCCACCTTCGCGCCGTCGCCGACGCGGAACGAGATGTCGTCGAGCAGTACCCGGCCATCGGGCAGGGTGAATGAGACGGAGTTCAAATCGACGTGACCCACAGCCGTTCAGTGTCACGTGAAGGAAGCGGACGTGTCGACGCAATTTTGCGGCCAGCCAGGACGTTCAGGGCGTACCTGTGATGCCGCCGTCGACACGAAGGTTGATGCCGTTGATGTAGCCCGTCAGAGGGCTGGCGAGAAATGTCACCGCGTAAGCGATGTCTTCGGCGCGGCCCAGCCGGCCAGTCGGGTTGGGAGCGTATTCCGCCGTCGCTTCCGCCTCGATCCGCGAGCGGTCAACACCGCCGCGTGGCGAGTCAGCCGCCCGAGTGCTGAACATCTGCTCGAACGACGGCGTGCGGATGACGCCAGGACTGACACAGTTCGCGGTGACGCCGCTTCCGGCCAGATGTTGCGCCAGAGAAGTGGTCATGTTCACCACCGACGCTTTGGCCGCGGAGTACTCCACCATGTTCGGCAGTGGGGTGGTGACCGCTCGGCTGCCGATCGTGATCACCCGGCCCCAGCCGTGCTCGCGCATCAGCGGCAGCAGAGTCTTGGTGACTCGTACCGCGCTGACGACATTCCCGTCGAACGCCGTGTGCCAATCCGTCGCTTGGACATCGTCCCAGTCATGTTCGGCGAACGGGCCCGCGTTGTTGACCAGGATCTGTGCCCCGAACTGGACCGCCGCCTCTCCGACTCGCTCAGTTATCCCGTCCGCGGTCAGATCTCCCAACACGACATCGGCTTCGGCACCGCGGGACCGGGCACGTTCGGCGACGTTCTCGGCGGCGTCGCGGCGCCGGCCGTGCACCAGGACGTGGCACCCCTCAGCGGCGAGGTTCTCCGCGATGGCTGCGCCTATACCCCCACTGCTTCCGGTCACCAGCGCGCGGCGACCACGGAGATCGAGTTCCATGGTCGATGACGCTAGCAGCGACATCCGACAGGTTCGCTTCCGTCGAACCGGACGGAGAACGTGAACCGATCGCTCAGCAACGCTGCCAGGTGCGGGCAGACACCTGGCACGGCCCGCCGCGATGGAGCCAGAGCTGTCCCACGTCGAGGTCGAGACTGATCGTCGCGAGCGTCTCGGAGCGCTCGTGAAACGGCTCCTCGGGCGATGCGTGACAGCACACCGCAGCGCCATCAACGGCGTGGCTGCGCATCGCCGCGACCCGCCGGTCGAGATCCTCCGACGCCAGCCCATCGATGTGGGATCGGAGATGTCGCAGCCGCTGGTAGGTTCCGGGCCGCTCGATACCCTGCAGCTCACCGGACGCCAGCTCGGAGTCGAGAAAGTGGTTGGTGTGGGCATAGAAACCGTCCGCGTCCGGCTCGACGACGCCCACGCCGTCCGGGCACAGCTCCAGTCCACGTACGCGGCCTCGCCCGTTCTCGACGGCGACCACGGAGATGACCGACGACGCTGAGGTCCACGCCGAGCGCGCGATCGTCGTCGCGTCGTCGATGTTCCCGGCCCGATCGAGGATCCGGCGAGCCACGGCGTGGACTGGCACGCCGATGTCGGCGTGATCCGAGACGTGCCGGAGGATGTTGAAGTGCACCCCGACCCGATCGCTGTTCACTCCGATCTTGCCTAGAAGGCCGAACTCGGTGAATCCGCGAACCGCGCGGCCGGCGCCGGTATCGTAGCTCCAGGCCACCGGCACGTGCCTGAGCGTGTCCCGCCAATCCCATGTCTGGATGGTTCGCGGGGCACCGTGCTCGGGAACGACAACGGACGCCGAGCACTCCGATCCCCCTCGTGCCCGAAGTGCGGCGATGATCTCGGTGCGGGCGTTGAGCGCTCCGATCCTCCACAATTCGAGGTTCGCGCCATCGGCGATCCCGGCGATCTCGTCGGCCATCTCCGGCGCCCATGTCTCCAGCTGGCCGACGGCGCGCAAGCCCCACGACCTCACCTGTTCATCAGCGGCACCCTGGGCGCGAAACAGATCGGCGTACCCGGCGCACGTGGCCTCGATATCGCTCGCCCACGCCAGGCCGAATTCGCGACCTCGCGCCCACGGATCCGTCTCGGTGGATTCGAACGTCGGTATGCTCGCCGGGTTCATGGGCATCGTCTGCCGCTCAATACCCGGCGTTCTCTGGCGGCTTGAGATCGGGATCGTGCAGATGGCATGCGACGTCGACGCCGCCGACGGTGCGCAGTTCCGGATCGATGCCGGCCCGGAAGCGCAATGTCACCTGGCCGTCCTCCACGTCGATGTCTTCCACGCCACGCCACAGCGGATCGTCCGGCGCCTCGGCCCGAGCATCGTCGAGCAGGGATTTCAGCTCGGAGGCGTTGCGACCCGACGGCACCGGCAACCGCACTGTCTCCTGGCCCGACGGCAGGTCAGACAGGCCCTCAACCAGGTGTTCCTCTCGCGCGAAGACCTCCTCACCCCGCTCTGTCCAACGACGTTCGAACAGCGCCTGGAGGTCTCGCGCCTCCCAGCCGCACGGCTCGAAGGCGAACGGGCACCGCGGGTGGAAGGAGCATCCGTGTGGCGGTGCGGCCGCGTCAGGGATCTCACCGCGTGGGAGCTCTCGGGGAATCCGGCGTTCCGGATCCGGGTCGGGCACTGCGGCGAGCAGAGCTTGCGTGTAGGGGTGCTTCGGGTCGGCGAAGATCTCCTCGGTGGGACCGATCTCGACGACTCGGCCGAGGTACATGATCGCCACACGATCACAGAAGAACTTGGCGGTCGCGAGATCATGCGTGATGTACACGTACGTCAGGTCGAGATCCCGTCGCAGCTCCAGCATGAGTTCGAGGATCTTCGCTCGAACGCTCATGTCGAGCATCGAGATCGGTTCGTCGGCCACCAGCAACTCCGGGCCACAGATGATGGCCCGCGCGATGACAGCCCGCTGTTTCTGCCCACCGGATAGCTCCGACGGCAACTTGTCGAGGAACTGCTCCGCCGGCGTCAACCCGACCCGTTCGAGCGCCTCGACCACCCGTGCCCGCTCTTCTGCCTTGTTGCGCACCAACCCCTGGATCCGTAACGGATGACCAAGAGCGGCCCGCACGTCCATGGCCGGGTTCAGCGCGGCGTGCGGATCCTGGAAGACCATCTGCAGCCGTTGCCGCAACTTGCGCATCTTGTTCTGGCGAAGTCGCGCGATGTCCTGGTTCCCGTACAGGATCTGTCCCGACGACGGCCGGACCAATCCCAGCAAGGTCCGTCCTAGCGTGGTTTTCCCGCTACCGGACTCGCCGACGAGGCCAAGAACCTCGCCCTTGCGCAGGGTGATGTTGACTCCGTCGACAGCTTTGACCGTCTCGCCTCCACCGCCGACCAGCCTGGCCAGCGCGTTGGACCGCAGCTGGAAGTGCACTTCCAGATCGCGGATCTCCATCAGCGCGTCGTCCTGCGCTCCACCTGTCGAGGTGAGCACGTCAGGCTTCGTCGGCAACGGTGACCTCCTCACGTTCCAAGGGCTCCTGGCCACCTTCGGGAACCAAGTTCTGCGGCCCGTGTAGCCAGCATTCCACCGTTTGCGGCCCGAGAGCCACGGGCTGGGGGAACTGCTGGGGACACATCCGCATGGCTTCGGGGCAACGCGGATGGAAACGGCAGCCCGACGGTGGATCGATCAGGTCCGGCGGGGCGCCGGGGATGTAGTGCAGCCCCGTGGTGGCCAGCGAGATGGTGGAACGTAGCAGCTCACGCGTATACGGATGCTGCGGGCGGGCGAAAACGTCCGTGACCGGGCCTTGTTCGACGATCCGCCCGGCATACATGACGGCGACGCGATCGCACGCCTCGGCCACGATCCCGAGATTGTGCGTGATGAACAACAACGACGTGTCGAAGTTGCGGCGCAGGTCGCCGAGAATACGGATGATCTGCGCTTCGACCAGAACGTCCAACGCCGTGGTCGGCTCGTCGGCAACGATGAACGACGGCCGCAAGACCAGCGCCAACGCGATCATGATCCGCTGCCGCATGCCACCGGAGAACTCGTGCGGATAGGCGCGGTATCGGGTGGGTGGAATTCCCATAGCCCGCAACGCCTCGATACTGCGGTGTTTGATCTCCTCCTTGTCCAGATCCGGTTCGTGGGTTCCGAGCGCCTCCTCGAAGTGCTCGGAGACACGCAGGAGCGGATTCAGTCTGGTCAGCGGCTCTTGGAAGATCAATCCGAGTTCCGGACCACGCATTTGCTGGAGCTCGCGCCGGCTCGTGGTGACCAGGTTGCGCCCACCATAGTTCACCTCGCCGTCCAGCTTCGCGCCTCGCGGCAGCAGGCCAAGCACACCGCGGCCGAGCGTGGTCTTGCCGCAGCCGGACTCCCCGACCAAGCCGAGAGTCTCTCCGGGACGCAGATCGAAAGACACCCCGTCGACAGCGCGTACGGCACCCCGCTCGCTGCCGTACCAAACCCGGAGGTCCTGCACCGACAGAACGGGTTCGGTCACTGTGCACCATCCTTCCCGGCCTCGCCGTCTTGCTCGGGTCCGGGCCCGGGCTGTCTCGACACCGGGGAGACACCCGGTCGAGACTCGTGTGCCCGCTCCGGCAACGTGATGGACAGCATCCGGCGTACCCGGATGGCGGGGTTGATCGTCTCGTTGAGTCCCTCACCCATCAGGGTCAGCCCCATGACGAGGAGAACGATGGCCATCCCGGGGAAGAGGCCGGTCCACCAGATACCCGTACCCGCATCGGTCACGGCACGCTGCAGGTCATAGCCCCATTCGGCAGCCTCGGTGGGCTGGATGCCGTAACCGAGGAAGCCCAGGCCGGCTAGAGTCAGGATGGCGTCTGCGGCGTTCAACGTCGCGATCACCGGAACGCTCTGGATCACGTTGTTGAGCAGGTAACGGAACATGATCGTGCCGGACCGAGCCCCCATCGCGCGAGCGGCCTCGACGTAGGTCTGTTCCTTGGCGCTGACCGTCGCCGCGCGTACCACCCGGAAATACTGCGGTACGTAGACCGCCGTGATGGCCAACGCAGCCGTGGCGGCTCCCCCGCCGATGTGCTCGGCCAGCAGGAATGCGACGACAATCGCGAGCAGCAGCGCCGGGAGCGCGAACAGCGAATCCATGATCATGACGAGTAAGCGGTCCACCCAGCGCCCCACGTACCCGGCCACCAGCCCGAGCAAGACTCCGACGATGAGCGAGAAGACGAGGGCGAGAAGCACCACCGTGACGGCTGTGCGGGCACCCCAGACCACGCGGCTGAACACGTCGAAGCCTTGTGTCGTGGTGCCGAACAAGTGCACGCCGCCAGGTTCGAGGTGGTTGCCGAACCGCTCGCCGTCCACATCGGCCACCTGGGCGAAGCCAAATGGGGCTATCAGGGGCGCGAAGACGGCGAGCACCACCATGATCGCCGCGAGGACCGTTCCGGTCACCAGCATGAACCGGCCCACGCCGTGCGAGTCCCGATACGGCCGGGCAATACCGCTGAGAACGCGCCGCGTCCGGGTGCGACCGCCGGCCGGCACCGCGGAATCGTCCGGCGGGGGACCTGCCGCCGTGGCCATCAGTACCTCACCCTCGGGTCGATGATCGCGTTGATGATGTCGATCAGCAGTGACGCCGTCACCACCGCGAGCGCGAACAGCGTGATGATGCCCTGCACAGCGATGTAGTCACGACTGTCCAGGTAGCGAACGAGCTGACTACCGATGCCGTTCCAGTTGAAGGTCTGCTCGGTCAAGATGGCACCTCCGAGCAGCAGGGCGACCTGGAGGCCGAGGATCGTCACGAACGGCACCATGGCATTGCGGAAGGCATGCTGGATGACGACTCGCGTTTCGCTCACGCCGCGAGCTCGCGCCGCCTCCACATAGTCACTGCGCATGGTCTGAATCAAGTTCACCCGGATGATGCGCATGAAGGTTCCGGTCAGCAGCAGCCCGAGGGTGACCGCCGGCAGCACGAGGTGCTGGACCCCGTTCCAGAATGCGGCGGTGTCACCTGCCAGCAGCGCGTCGACCAGGAATATGTTCGTCTGGGACGGGACCCTGGCCGTGACGACGGGACTCGCCTGCGAACTCGACGGCAGCCAGCCCAGGCCGCGTGCGAAGGCGAGCTGCATGAGCAGCCCGACGAAGAACACCGGAGCGGCATAGGTCAAGATGCCGAACACCCGCAGCGAGCCGTCCAACGGAGTGTCCCGGAACCGCCCGGCGATGAGACCCAACGGCACGGCGAGCAACAGGGCGACGACGAACGCGGCAACCGTGAGCGTCAGGGTCGCCCCACCGTTGACCGCGAATATCTCAGCAACCGAGCGATTGTCGATGATGGTGTGGCCGAAGTCCAGACGCAGGACGCCACTGATGTATTCCCAGTATTGGACGATGATCGGCCGATCGTAGCCAGCCGCCGCTCGCAGTTCGGCGAGCTCTTCCTCCGAGCGCTGGCCCCCGAGTGCGACGCTCACCGGGTCTCCCGGTGCGACCCGCATGAGGACGAACACGATCGTCAGGATGACGATGACCTGCGGAACGAACAGCAACACCCGGGTGAGCAGATATGTCCGCAACGAGCCCGCGGTGCGAGTGGACAACCCGGTACCCGCCTTTCTCTCGACCGTCGTTCGCGATCCGGCTCTGGGGCCGGCCTGTAGAGACCGACCCCAGAGCCGGGGTCATGTGGCCTTATGCGGAACTCACTCTTCCACGCCACTCACGACGTCGTAGTAGAAGATGAACGACGGATCCAGGGTCTCTTCGACCCCCTCGACGCCCTCGCGGACCGCAGCGATCTGATCACGCTGCCACAGCTGGATGATCGGTGCGTCTTCGGCCACGATCTCCGAGGCCCGCTCGAAGGCGTCCAACCGCGCCTCCTCGTCGGTGTCCGTCAGCATCACATCGATGAGCTCGTCCATCTCGTCGTCGCTGTATCCGTTATTGACGACGCTTTCCGCGTGATAGAAGGGCTCGATGTAGTTGGAGGCATCCGGGTAGTCCGGGAACCAGCCGAGATCGAACGCGTCCATGCTCTGATCGGAGAACGTCTCCGCGTACTGCGCCCAGGAGAGTTGTTCGAGGTTGACCTCGAACAGCCCGGTGTCTTCCAGCTGACGCTCGATCTCGCCGAACATGTCGCCGATCTCTTCACCGTAGCGATCCGGCATCCACCAGGCGTCGAACTCGACCGGTGTCTCGACTCCCGCCTCGTCGAGGAGCTGCTCGGCCGCCTCCGGATCCGGCTCGCCGTATTGCTCCTTGAAGGACGGCACGTGACCGGGCACACCCTCGGGGATGGGCCCGTACAACGGAGTCACTGTGCCCCGGTAGACCGATTCGGCGATGGTCTCCCGGTCGATGATCTGCGCCACCGCCTGGCGAACGGCCGGCTCGTCGAACGGTTCCCGGCTCGCTTGCAGCACCATGTAGTTGATCTCGGTGCCCTCACCCACGACGACTTCGACCCCGCGTTCCGCTCCGTTCTCTTCGAGGTCCTCGACGTCGGTCACGGCGAGGCTCCGGTAGGCGATCATGACTTCGCCCTCTTCGATGGCCTGCTTCAGCGCCGACTCGGTCTGGTAGAACTGCAAGATCACGCCGCTGTTGTTGACCTCGCGGTCACCCGCGTAGTTCTCGTTGACGCCCAGCTGGATCTGCTGGGTGGGATCGAACTCGTCGACCGTGTAAGGACCAGAACCGACCACCTGGTCATTGGGCTGCAGCTCGTCGGCGGGATAGTCCATCGGGACGATCGCCGCGGCCGCGGTGGTGAGGATGAACGGGAAGGTGGCATCGGGAGATTCGAGGTGGAAGACGACGGTGGATTCGTCGGGGGCTTCGACCTCCTCGATCCCGGTCAGCAGCTGCCAGCCGTTGGACTCGTGCTGGATCTCGAGCTGGCGCTCGATGGAATGCACCACGTTCTCCGAGGTGATCTCGCTGCCGTCGGCGAACGTCTGCCCGCTCTTCAGCGTGCACCGGTATGTCGTGTCGTCATCCCAGTCACACGACTCCGCAGCGTCGGGCTGGGGCTCGCTCCCCCCGAGCGGCACCGCGAGCAGGCGCTGGTACGTGTTGTAAACGATGTTCCAGGAAGGCTTGTCGTAGGAGCCCGCCGGATCAATGTTGGTGACGGTATCGGTCGTTCCGAGCACGACAGGAAGCGACGAATCGCCGGCCTCACCACCGTCGTCATCGGCGGCCGTGTCGTCGTCACCTCCACATGCGGCCAGCGCGAATGCGCCGGCCAGGACGAACGCGGCGGCACCTCGAAACCTTCGTGCGCGCATTAGGTTCACCTCGATGTTCTAGAAATGTGGGCCCGATGAAGCAGCGAACGACCCCTCCCACCATGCTGGCCGTTCGGTGCTTACGGGAAGACTAGTCCTTTGGGTCTCGGTATGCGGACGAACCCCCGATCCCACTAAGGTAACGATCCAATCACGCATACACGCTCGTTCCAACACGTGACGAAACTTCGTGCGACACGTTCCGACACCCCACCCGGCCCCGCCCGTGCGTCAACACATTCGTCACGTTCGGAAAGAATAGACAGGAAGGTGATAAGAGGTTCTCATCACATGAGATATGCCGTCGCGGAGAGACATGTCATATGTCATAGTTCGTACTATCTGCGAGCCTGCCTCAGAGTTCTCCGTCCGGAGGCGTCCTTGGAACTCACGCTGCAGCAGCTCTTGGATGCCGTCGCCGAGCGCATCGGTCGCCCGGCAGTCCTGGAGGACCGCTTCCTCAAGCTCATCGCCTACAGTGCCCACGATCGCCCCCTCGATGAAGTTCGCGAAGATTCCATCCTGCGTAAGCACGCCTCTACCGAGGTGAGCCGCTGGCTGAAGGAGTTCGGCCTGGCCGAGGCACGTCGCCCTCTTCGCCTGCCCGCGAATCCCGAACTGCACATGCTCCCACGGGTCTGCATTCCCGTGCTCTACAAGGACAGGGTCCTGGGCTACCTGTGGTTCGTCGACTCCGACAGCACCATGACCACCGACGAGATCGACGTCTGTGTGGCAGAGGCCGAAGAGCTGGGCGAGCAGCTGCACCGCGAGAGCGTGGCGAGCCTGTTCGCCACGGCACGGCTCGCCGACACGATGCACATGCTGCTCAGCGACTCGGCGATGACCGCGGAAGCGGCCACGAGTCTCGAAGAGGCCGGCTATCTCACCGCGGGCGACGGGATCGTCGCCCTCGTCTTGCAGGGCATTGCCCACGATGGATCGACGGACGTCGACATCGAAGATCCGCTCGCCCAGGCGATGGCCGACTTCCGCCGCCTTGTCCGTCGCGGTCAGGCGCTCGACCTGGTAAGCCGGGACCATTGTGTCGTCGTGATGTCGTGCACCAGCGACGACGACCCGCATCTGCACGAACGGGTGAACACCGCCGTGGCCATGGCGCAGTCCAGCCTGGCCGCCTCGCCGTCGCCGGTGTCTCTCGTCGCCGGCATCGGAAGTCGCCGGACCCGCCTCGAGGATGCGGTGCATTCCTTCCGCGAAGCGCGGATGTCCGTTGACGCCGCGCTCCAGCTGCCCGGCGTCGGAGACATCGTCTACTGGTCACACCTGGGTGTCCATCAGATCGTGGTGAAGCTGGCCGCGCTCGGCGAGCAGGTACCCGTGGTTCATCGCGGGCTCGGCAGGCTGCTCGGCGATCCAGATACCCTTCCCCTGCTCGAAACCCTGGAGACGTACCTGGACGTCGCGGGCAACGCCCAGGTCACCGCCGAACGGTTGAACCTTCATCGGACGTCGCTGTACTACCGGCTCCAGCGGCTCGAACAGCTGGCACACACCGACCTCAAGAACGGCGTCGAGCGGCTGTCCCTACATCTGGCACTCAAGGTGGCCAGAATGACCGGCCAGTACGCTCCCCGCCACGGCGGGGAGCGTACTGGCAGGACGAACGCCCACGACGCCGGTCCCGGCCTGCCGTCAGAATCGCGAAACGACAACCCTGGACCGTATGTGACGGTTCCCGCTCACGCGCGGCACTGATCGCTGAACCGCGACGCCGGGGTCGCATCCGGCATCAGGCCACGTCGAGGGCGAAGGCGTCAATCCAGCGCGCGGCGCAACGCCGACGTCCCCCCGACGACGGGAAGCCGCACCTGACTGCCGTTGAGGTTCACGTCGATGCTGCTGCCGAAGTCGAACCTCTGGTGGATACTCGTGTCCACACCAGCGATCACGATGCCGATCCGGTGCCCGGCGTCGAAGATGTAGTCGTCGGTCATGATGTCCCACGTCAGCCGATCAGATCCACGGGACGAGAGGCCGCCGTCGGCGACGAAACTCGCCCGTGCCCAGCCCCGCGCCACGACCTCGTGCGGCCGGGTACGGGTCACCCGTTCCACATCGGGATAGCACCCCGTGTCGGCCTCCGTCCCCTGGCCGAAACAGCTCACGGTGGACAGATCCCGCAAACCTCCATCAGACGTCCAGTCCGTACGCTCGGCCGTGCCGTAGTCCACGAGGTATGCCGACAGGCCGGCATCGTCTCCGTCGATGGCCGCCCGCAACGACAGCTCGGTCGAGCCGCTGATCCGGACCGGCTCGGTGAGCTCGTCGGTCATGAAGGCCACGCGCTCGTCGTCCTCGGCAAAGCCATCTTCGACGACCGTGTCCAGGGGCCGGCGAGCCTCCTCGAAACTCTGCTGGCGGGGTACGAGGTTCCGCCGGTCGACACTGAGCACGCCCTGCCTGGGGTCGTCCGGTCCCTCCGGCTGGCCGAGCCGGAGCAATGCCGGCGTCCCGCCTGGCCAGTCGTCGTACGTCTGCCACTGGCCGACGTCGTACTCCACGTCGGCGACGGGCTCGTCCATGATGCCGTTCTCGATGCCGTGCAGCCAGTGATCGAACCACCGGTGGATGGTGTCCAGCCACTCGTCCCGCCGGAAGTCGAAGGCCTTCTCGTGTGCCACCTGCGACAGCCAGATCTTGCGGGGAACGTCGTGCTCGGCGAGCGCATCCCACCATTCGCCATAGTTGTTCGGCTTGACGTTGTAATCGTTCTTTCCGTGGACGACGAAAACGCTGGCCTCGACGTCTCCAGCAGCGCTGACGTAATCGCGCTCCGCCCACAGTTCATCGGCTGGGTCGGCGGTGACGCCGCCTCGTGCCAGCTCGTCTCGCACCTGCGTGCATTCCGATACCGGGGGCACCTCATTGATGTCTTGGATGACCGTGGCCAGGCTCAATGCAGTATGGCCCCAGAAGTGCACGCCGTTGTGCCAGAACCACTGATGCCAGTCGGAGATCGCCGCGATCGGCACGACCGTCGCCAGGCCCTCTACGCCAGTTGCCGCCACACCATTGGCCACGGTGCCGTCCCACGACTTGCCGACCATCGCGGACAGCCCGTTGGACCAGTCGGCAGAGATCTCGTTGCCGTCGAGATCATAGGCGGATCCCTGACCGTTGAGCCACTCGACGAGCTTCGCGGTGTTCTCGATCTCTGCTGGTCCACCGATGTCCAAGCACCCCGTCGAGCCCCGCGTCCCTGCCAGATCCAGCAGTGCGACCGCGTACCCGCGAGGCACGAAGTAATTGTCGTAATACAGCGGGAACTGCTCGATCGGCCCGCCGGGCTCGGGCTTGGTCTCGCCGGTACGGCCACGCCCGGTCGCGTGATAGTACGGGCTCGGGATGATGATGGTCGGCACGTCCAGGTCACCGTCCGACGCCGCCGGGCGGATGATGTCGACATAGATCGAGTCCTCTTCCCCATCATCACCGCTGCCGACCGCGCCGGGGATACGCACCGCCTCGCGCACGGCTCCCGCATAGTCAAAGACCGGCTGGGTTACGCCATCATCGACGACGATCTCGTCCGGCTCGTCTTCCATGGTGGACGAGGACTGCCCGTCTCGGTCAGTTGATCGGCGTTCCTCCTGTTTCTGCGCCAGATCTGGAGCCACATCCTCGTCGGGGAACGTATCCGTGGCCGGCCACTCGTCGGCCGCCGTGTCGTCGTCGGCTGGTTCCGCCTGTCCCGGCACCGCGACCGCCGCCATGGCCAGGGCACCCGCCCCCACAACAACGAGGGATCGCCGCCAGGCCCGTCTGAAGCTACGCACCGAGTCCTCCTTCACCGCCGCTGAACCGTCGCTGGATATACAAGAGGGACAGCGCCTCCCCTCGGCGGCGCTGCCCCCGTCAATGGGCTGCTACAGGTGGGTGCGAAGCTCTTCTGCCACGGACACGAGCGCCGCGCTGGCAAGATTGGCCGCTCCGACCTCGGCAACGTCCTCGGCGATCTCGACGAACCGGTCGAGAGCTCGCTCCGCTGGACGCTGCGGACTCCGCTCGGCGACGCGGAGCTGCGCGAGCAGCCGTTGCCGCTCCGAACGCTCGAGGAGGCCCTGCTCGGCGTAGGCGTCCACCAGGGCCGCTGCGCTCTCGAACGTGGTGGTCACGTCGTCGGCCGTCACGTCGAACTCGACGGTGGCCGACGCCTCCGGATCGGACTCGCTGGTGGCCGTGATCGTGACGGTGGCAACATCGCCGGCGCCGTCGCCCGCCGTCGCATGAGCCACGATCGGCACGCTCTCCCCGGAAGCTGCCGATGTGACCTCATAGGGCAGGGACACGTCCCAGCCATCGGCGTCGACGCTCGCGGAGAGACGGTATACGTCGGAGCCGTACACCCCGTCCCCCGCGTCGCCGGTGTTCGTGAGGTCCGCGGTCACCAGCGCCGTCGACGCTCCGGCCGGATGAACCACCGGGTCACCGAGCTCGGCGCCCCGCTCGTACTCTCCGGCACCGTCGAGATTGCGCACCGCGACGTCGTAGAACAGCGTCCCTTCGTCGTCCCGATACGCATCGAGGACGTAGAAGTGCACGTCGTTGTATTCGTCGACGTACTCGAACTCGCTGTCCGAACCGGTCCCCGCGTGGAAGGTGGCGTCGTCGAGCTGGCGCGGATCTCCCTTCGACACCGGCACGGGTTCGCCGCCCGGTTCCTCGTCGTTGCCCGGCCGGTAGAAGTCCACCCGGTCGATGTCCTCCGGGTTAGCGTCGACCATCCACACTCGCGGATATCCGCTCGGCCGAGTTTGCGCGAGCAAGACTCCGTGGCCAGGTGTGAACGAGTCGTTGCCGACCCGGTCGACGACCTCCATCGTGAAGTTCTGCCAGTTCGTCGCGCTGGGTGTACACCAGAAGTCGTCGTCGACGCGATCCTCACACGCACCGGGGGTGAAGCCACCTTCCCCGAGCTCGATGGTGAGTCCGACAAGATCGCCATCTGGCTGTGCCGAACGCGCCTTGAGCGGAACGACCGCGACGCCCTCGTCGGCCAGCTCCTGCCGGTTCAGCTGGATGTGCTCGTCCTCGGCCAACACATCCAGCCGGCCATCGCCACTGGTCTTGAAATACACCATGTGGTGCGGCCCGAGACCGGAACCGCCGACGTTCGGCACCTGCCACCGGTTGTGGGTACCGCCGGGACCGTTGAACGTCCCACGGCTCATCATCTCCCAGTAGCCGGTGTAGTTGCGTCCCGTGGCCGCGACGAACGGGTTGTTGTAGTTGTCCGGCAGGCCGCGCACATGGCTGAACTCGTGCGCGAACACGCTCTGCCCGGAGCTCTCCGCCTGGGTCGTCAGACCACGGGATGCGCTCGGCCAATGGTTGGCTGCCGCGCGCCACGACGTCCACGGCACGTAGCGCGTTCCAGCGTAATTCGTGATCGGATTACCCGCTTCGTTCAAGACGGGGCCGTCCTCGGCACCTGGCGGACCGAACGCCGCCGGGACGTCGTCCGCGGTCCGGAACATCATCTCGCCGAGTTCCTGCCAGGTCGACGATTCATCGTGCCCGGCCGTGACGAAGAAGATGCTGTCGTAGCCGCACAGTCTGGTGTCGCAGCCGATGTCCGTGCGCCAGAGGTCGCCGCCATCACCACGCAGGTCCTTATCGCATTCGTCACCGGCCGGGCACAGCGAATCCTCCTCGTCGCCGACCGGACGGCCCCAACCGGCGAGACCGTACTCGTGCACCTTGCCCGGCAGCGTGTACGGGCCGAACACGTCGACGTCGATGCCCAGACGGCCGTGAGTGTTCTCCATCCAGTACCCGTGGAGTGTCTGGCCACCGTTGTACTCGTTCGGGACCGTGTAGTACTCCTCGTACCACTCGTTGACCTCATGAGAGTCGACCGGTTCCCATCCGCTCTGCGGATTACCGAAGGGATGGGACTCGGGTTCCTCCGTAATCAGGAAAGGTTGGTCCTCGTAATCGAGCAGGATGAAGGCGCTGTTCCACTGCTCCTCGCTGCCCTGGCTGGTCTCGGAGGAATACCATTCCTCCGGCCGGATCGACACGTAGTCGTCCCACGTCATCTCGGCCTGATCGACCCACTGCTGCGGATCCGGCGGCACGACCGGATCCGGAGAATCACCAGTTGCGTGCAGATCCTGCGCCGATGCGGAGCCGAAGCCACCGAGCAGGGACAGCGTCAACGCCACAGAACCAGCCACGCCGCTGGCCCGCCAGCCCATCGACCTCTTCCGAGATGATTGCCGGTTTCTCAATGACCTCACCCTCCCAACATCGACCCAGGGTCGATCGCCACGGGTAACGCGATCCCAGGACCCTAGAGGCGGGGGTCATCGACCGTCACCGAGCATCTGTACGGAATAGCTCGGTCGTTCATCGAACATCTGTCGAGACGCGACTCGTCATGCCTGTGCAGCGCAACTGCGATCACCTGTTCAGGGATGAGGGTGAGCCACGGCGTACTCGTCGATGTACGCACGCAGGTCAGATTCGGTGATGCCTCCCGGCCAGCCGCGCAGCAGCGCCCCGCCCTGGCTCACCAGGGCCAGCAGCGGCGGCTCGGAGACCCCGTATTTGAGCCACCTGCTCCCATCCGGATCGGTACCCACCGGATAGCCGACGTCGTGCTCGTCCACATACTCGCGAAGCTCATCGGGTTCGGAATACCCGGCCACGCCGATGAACGTGACCACGTCCCGATAGTCGTCGACCACGTCGTTGAGGCCAGGCTGGAGCTCCCCGCACGGCTCGCACCAGGCCTCGAAGAACACGAGCACCACGGGACGTTCCTCCCAGAGCTCGCTCATCTTGACCATCTCACCGTCGAGCAGTTCCAGCTCGAACTCGGGAGCCGACGGGGCATCGTCCGGCGCCTCCCGAAACTCGGCGTCCTCGGGTACCGGACCTGGGAGCGCCTCGATGGTCCCGCCCTGCGCTCCCGCCGACGAACACGCCACCGCCATCGCTCCGGCCACGGCCGTCACGAGCGCGAGCACCTGACGTGGCGGTCTCACGGCAGGACCACCTCCGGCTGGTCGTCGAGTTTCGGATTCCTCGTGATCGGTGCCGGGTCGCGGCCGTCGATGATCAGAACGTGATCATCGACAGAGTCCAGCCCGGGGAGATCGAGCGTCATGACACAGATCGTCGGCTGGGGATCGTCTCCGACGTCGAGGGTAACGGCTTCCTCGGCTCGCCCGTGAGGCAGCGAACCGGAGACGACCCGCTGGCCCGCGGAATCTTCGACCGTGAACGGCACCTCCGGATGAACGTCGCGGTACGCATCCGCACCGGAGCACGTCGCCTCGGGCTCACGGATATGTCCGTCCGGAATGACCAGCCGCACCTGGAGCGCCGCGTCCGGGGACTCGTGGCGTCCCTCCGGATTCGAGCACGCCGCCGTCGAGAGCGCCAGCACCGCCGCAACGGTGAGCATCCCAGCGAGACGTCGCTCGTGCCATGTCATCGGCCCGCCCGCCTACCGATCACAGATCGGCGCAGTCGCCACGGGCTGGCCCGTCGATCCGGTTCGCGGCGTCGAAGTCCCGCGCCGGGGCATCGTTGCCCGTGCAGGACAACCGGCCGTAGAAGGTGTTTCCGGCCAGGATCGGTCCGTACTCGTAGCCGTACTCGCTGAACCGCTCGGCCGACTCGTCGTGGGGTACCTGCTCGTTACCGGACAACGTGACGGCGCCGTGGAAGGTGCTGCCCGCCACCGTGACACTCCCCTGCGTCCCCGACACCCGGACACGCCCCCGAAGCGTCGAGCCGAACACCTGGACGTCGGCGGCGTCGTCCACGATCAGCGTGCCGTCGATCGAGCTGTCGGACACCACGAGCGAGCCGCCGCGCACCGTCACACCACCATCGACCTGTGCGTCCTCCACGCACACGACACCGTCGGTGATCATGAGCGGGCCGTCGTGCGAACCGGAGACCGTCTGCGTGCACTCCGGCATGCCACCCGGGAGGACCGTCGCGCGGTACTCGTCCGCCGCGCCGATATTGCCTGCCGGATCGATCGCGCGGTGTTCGACCACGTGCGTGCCATACCCGGGGACGAACGGGCCGTTCGGGTCGTCCGGCCCGTACTCTTGCTCGAAGGCCGCCTTCGACAGGCCCCCGGTGCCGAGATTGCCGTACGTCAGGGCCTTCACGTCGATGCCGGAATGACGGAACCGGAACGGCGACTCGGGCATCGGCTCCTCCGGAAAACCGAAGTAGTTGAACCAGCCGCCGTCGTTCAGCCGGAACTCGCCAACGACGTACGGATCGTCGTCGTATCCTGCCCGCTCATCCTGGGGATCCAGCCACATGTCCCAGCCCCCGAAATAGACCGGGTGCTCGACGTCACCGTCGAGCGTGGTCAATGATTCCGACAGGGTCCGTGGTGCGCTCGGCAGTTCGTTGTCGACAACCCAGGTGACGCTGTCTACCTCCGCGTCGTCGGCCTCCGCGTCGTCGGTGCCCGGATCGCTGAGGACGGCCGTGAGGTCGTACGTGCCCTCGTCAAGATCCAGGTCATCCAGGTTCAGAGTCCTGCTGTGCGGCTCTGTGGCCAGCTCCTCACCGTCGAGTAACCACGTGACCTCCAGGACGCGATCCCGGGGGTTCTGCGTGCGGACGTAGACGACCTCGTCGCCGGCGACCGGCTGCTCGTCCGGCGTCCACCCGGTGAACTCGACCGGGCCGCGATCGGGCATTACCCGCTGGCGGCCCACGGTCCACTCGCGCGTCTGAACGAATCGGGGGCCGTTGTACCCAGAATCGGTGGCGCTGTTTCCCGTAGAGGGATTGCGAACCCAGTCGATACCGTCCGGACCCACCGGGTCCCGAACCTCGACATGGATCGACGTGCCCGGCTGCACGTCGACCTCGCTCAGATCCAGGTAGCGACTGTTGCCGGTGTCCAACACATCACCGTCGGGGCCGCCTACGCGCCAGGTGACCTGCATCTCGTGGTAACGCGGCTGCATCGGCTCGACCCACAGCACGCTATCCCTGCGCACCTCGCCCTCCGGGGTGTGCTCCAGGCTCATCTCGCCACGATCGCGCTGGCCGGTGATCCGCGCGACCATGTGCTCGCGGCCCACCTGGTCAAAGTAGAAACCGATCCAGCGCATCATCGAACTCTGGCTCGGCCGCCAGACATTCGACCCGCTGTACAGCCCGCTCTCGTAACCGTCCGGGTCGGCTGCGCGGATCGTCCCGCCCGATTCGCTCTCCTCCCCGAGCCAGCGGAACCACTTCGCCTCGGCCTCGATCATCTCCTCGGCTGTCATCCGGGTGTGATGGAACGAGCCCGGTTCCGAATCCGGATACGGATCTCCCGGGACGTCCCTCGCCCAGTAGGGATACTCGTCCTGCATCTCGCCCAGCGAGTGGCCGAGCTCATGCAGGGAGATCAACGGCGCCTGCGGGCTACCGCCCGAAGTGGTCGCATCCCGGCCACCGATGCCGCCATAGGTAAACGTGTTGGAGATCGCCAACGTCTGCACGTTCTGTGGCCCCGAGCCGGGCCCGCGAGTGGGATCGAAACTCCCCTGTGGGAGGCCCAGCTCATCCGCGACATAGCTGTTCAAGTACATCGCCCGTTGCTGGTCACCGTTACACGCTGGATCACCCAAGATGCCGGGCTCCAGGGGATAGTCCGGATTGGTCGTGGGCGTGGGATGGCCCGGGCAGTCGCTGCCGTCCGAGGCACCCTCGAGCGGCTCGCCGTAGGTGATTCCCCGCGCCAACGGGTTCGTGAGGCCGTCGGCATACCACAACCGCAAGGGCGTGTTCGTGGCATCACGCTCCTCCGGCGGCGCGTCCTCCTCCGGGTCCCGACGCACCCCGGAGTCGTACGACACGATCTCGACGAGATAGACGTTGATGTAGTGGCGATATGTCCGAAACGGCTCGACGCTCCACTGGACCGCCTGATTTCGGTCGACGTCGTCGCGGCACTTGTCGATCTCCCCGTACTGATAACCGTCGCACAGGATGACGAGGTTGAGCCGCTCGCTCGCCGGTCCGGTTTCGTGCAGGGGTACGACGCGCGCGCTTCCAGGCTCGGGCCACTCGGGCAATGCGCCCCCGGCAGGCGCGTCCTCGGCTGTGTCCTGCACGGACGTCGCTACCGTCGACGTACTCAACGACAACCCCGCGACCAGCAGCGCGGACGCCGACAGCGCCGCCATTCTCCGGCTCATCTGAGCTTCACCTCATCCACGTGCCGACAGCGCCGAAAACCCGGCAGCCGACGTCGGGTATCGGTCACAGCACGCTAACGATGAGGTCAGGTAGAGGGCACCCGTCATCTGACGGAAGTTGGGGCTACTGCCGTCCGTCTAACGTCGAACGCGTCTCGCTCGTCGGTCCGGCCGTTCTCCTCGACCCGGCAATTCTCGTCGAGCCGGGACCGAACGCTCGACGCTACTCGATGCCGTGCTTGCGAAGGATCGCTTCGATGTCCTCGAAGTCCTCGTCGTCGCCACCCGACTTCGAGGACTTGCCCTTGGACTGCTCGACGGCCGGCTGGCTCTCGGACTCATCGACCTGCTTGGGCTGCTTGGGCTTCTTGGCCTTGCCCGAACCTTCGAGTTTCTGGCCGACGAGGAACAAGACACCGGCCAACGCCAGGAACCCGGCGCCGATCCACGCCAGCGGGTTGAAGGTGAGGGTGGTGATGAAACGGACGAGGCCGGTCGCCGACGCGCCGATGAACATGAGGCCGAATGCGGCCATCTGCAGGGCTGCTGCGGCCCCCTTCGTCCGAACCTCTCGCACGGCGTACGCGACCATCCCGGTTCCGAGGACAGCTACCGCAATCGAGATCAAGGTGCCCATATATCCAGGCTACGTGCCATAGGCGGCGAATGCCTCAGGGGGAACCTCCAGATTTCACCCATCAGGAATTCTCTGTTTCCGCGCTCACCCGTCGCTCTCCGGAGCGACGCACGTTCCGAGCAGCACGTGCCCGCTGGGCAAGCTCCGGCTCCGGTGGATATCCGACGGCTTCCATCGTCAGACCGTGCGCTGGAGCGACAACAACGCGAGGATCGCGCTCCTGCCCGGCCAACACCGTCGCCGGCCAGTCGACATCTCGGCGGCCGTCCCCCACGTGGAGCAGCGCACCCACCATGGCTCGTACCTGGTTGTGGCAGAACGCATCGGCCTCGACCGTGGCACACGCGATCCCTCCGGGATCGCGTTCCCACTCGAAACGCAGCAGCTCGCGAATCGTCGTCGCGCCTTCCCGCGCTCGGCAGTAGGCGGCGAAGTCGTGCTCGCCGAGAAGGCGGGCCGCAGCCGCATTCATGACGCCGAGCTCGACGGGACGGTGATAGGCGAGTACCTGACGGCGCATCAACGGATCCGCACCGTAGGGCGTATCCGCCACGCGATATACATAACGGCGCCAGATCGCGGAAAAGCGCGCGTCGAAACCCTCCGGCGCCTGAGCGGCCGCCGTCACGCGGACATCGGACGGCAACACACCGGCGAGACGGCGGACCAGCGCTTCCCCGGGAGCTCGCTCCGAGCGGCCCGGGACGGCCTGCCAGGCATCCGGGCTGACGTCCGCGTGGCAGACCTGGCCACGAGCATGCACCCCCGCATCCGTACGTCCGGCAACCGTCAGGCGAGGTGGTTCGCAGCGCAGGACGCGACCGAGGGCCTCCTGCAGCACTCCCTGCACGGTGCGCTGGTCCGGCTGAGCTGCCCAGCCAGAGAAGTCCGTCCCCTCATAGGCGACGTCCAGCCGGATACGCAGCAGCCCACCGTCCCGGCCTCGGGAATCGGTGGGCTGCTGCGTCATCACGTAGCGCGGACTCGTCAGGTCACGACGCGGAACCGGCGTCGTCAGGCCTTGGAGTCGTCCGGGTCGTTCGCGTCGCCGGAGTCGTTCGTGTCGTCGGAGTCCGCCGGCTCGGACTCGGTGGCCGAGTCCTCCGCGTCGCCGGTCGCCTCCCCGGCACCGGCATCCGCAGCGGCGGCTTCCTCGACGTCGGTGGCCTCGCCGGCCTCAACGCCGGAATCCGCCTGAGCCGTGGACGCGGCCGCCGAGCTGCCCGCCGCGCGGCGAGCCGCACTCGTTGCCTCCTGCACGACCTGCTCGGCTAGCGGCTCGACGAGCTCGATGATGGCCATGGGTGCATTATCGCCCTTGCGCGGCCCAATCTTGACGATCCGGGTATAGCCGCCATTGCGATTCTCGTACCTCGGGCCGATGTCGGTGAACAGGATGTGCACCACGTCCTTGTCCCGGATGGTGCGCAGCACCTGGCGGCGGGCGTGCAGATCACCGCGCTTGGCCTTGGTGATCAAGCGCTCGGCCACCGGCCGCAGCCGACGAGCCTTGGCCTCCGTAGTAGTGATGCGGCCATGCTCGAACAGCGCGGTGGCCAGGTTCGCAAGCATGGCACGCTGGTGCGACGGCGAACCGCCGAGGCGAGCTCCCTTGGTGGGGGTGGGCATCGTGATCGTTCTCCTGTGTTCTTCCGTGGTCAGCCCCGGTACTGGTCACGGACACCACGCCCGGGGGCTCGTCAGCTGTGCTCAGAACTGTTCGTCTTCGGCGAAGGACTGGTCGTCGTCGCCGTAGGTGTCCACCGCCGCCGTCGGGTCGAAGCCGGGAGCGCTGTCCTTGAGGCCCAGACCCATGGTCGCCAGCTTGGCCTTCACCTCGTCGATGGATTTCTGCCCGAAGTTGCGGATGTCGAGCAGATCCGCCTCGCTGCGCGAGACCAGCTCGCCGACCGTGTGGATGCCCTCACGCTTGAGGCAATTGTACGACCGCACGGTGAGCTGCAGGTCTTCGATCGGCAGGGCGAGATCCGCAGCAAGCTGCGCATCGACCGGCGACGGCCCGATCTCGATACCCTCGGCCTCGACGTTGAGCTCGCGGGCCAGGCCGAACAGCTCGACCAGCGTGCTGCCGGCGGAGGCCAGCGCATCACGCGGGCGCATGGCGGCCTTGGTCTCGACGTCGACGATCAGCTTGTCGAAGTCCGTACGGCCTTCCACTCGCGTGGCCTCGACCTTGTAGCTCACCTTCAGCACCGGCGAGTAGATCGAGTCGACCGGAAGCCGACCGATCTCGGCGTCACTGCGGTTGTTCTGCACCGCCGAGACGTAACCACGGCCCCGCTCGACCGTGAGCTCCATCTCCAGCTTGCCCTTGCCGTTGAGAGTTGCAATCTGCAAGTCGGGGTTGTGTACCTCGACGCCGGCCGGAGGAGCGATATCGGCGGCCGTGACGGTTCCCGGGCCCTGCTTACGCAGATACATGACCACGGGCTCGTCGTGCTCGGACGAGACGACCAGACCCTTCAGGTTGAGGATGACGTCGGTGACGTCCTCTTTGACTCCCGGGATGGTGGTGAACTCGTGGAGTACCCCATCGATCCGGATCGACGTGATCGCTGCCCCCGGAATGGAGGACAGCAAGGTCCGGCGAAGCGAGTTTCCGAGCGTGTAGCCGAAGCCTGGCTCCAGCGGCTCGATGATGAACCGGGAGCGGTGTTCTGCGACCGATTCCTCGGAAAGCGATGGACGCTGTGTAATGAGCACGGGAACTTCCTTTCCGCGACGCCCGCTATATGACTGCCGCGATCAGGTGTGGCATCGGATCGGATGCTCTTGTTTCGCCGGTCCGGATAGCCACGAACGTGAACTATGGGTGGTGCGCTACTTCGAGTAGAACTCGACGATGAGCTGTTCCTGTACCGGCGTGTCGATCTGCTGCCGGGTAGGAAGCTGGTGGACGAGAATCCGCATCGTGTTCGGGATGACTTCGAGCCACGCCGGCACCGTGCGCTCACCGTGGGTCTCGCGCGCGATGATGAACGGCGTCATCTCCTTCGACTTGTCCCGCACGTCGATGACGTCGTGCTGGGTGACCTGGTACGAAGGGATGTTCACCTTGCGGCCGTTGACCAGGAAATGGCCATGGACGACCAGCTGGCGAGCATGCCGCCGGGTTCGGGCGAAGCCAGCTCGGTACACGACGTTGTCGAGTCGCGACTCGAGGATCTGCAGCAGCCGCTCACCGGTGCGGCCCTTGGTCTTGTTGGCTTCCTCGTAGTACCGGCGGAACTGCTTCTCCAGCACGCCGTAGGTGTACCGGGCCTTCTGCTTCTCCTGCAGCTGGACGCGGTACTCGCTCTCCTTCTGCCGCCCCCGGCCGTGCTGGCCCGGCGGGTACGGACGACGTTCGTATGCCTTGTCCTCGCCAACCAGGTCGACGCCGAGGCGGCGGGACTTCTTCGTGATGGGACCGGTGTATCGAGCCATGGTGGTTCAGATCTCCTGGGTGATCTCGTACGGGTCAGACGCGGCGACGCTTGGGTGGGCGGCAACCGTTGTGCGCCTGCGGGGTCACGTCGGAAATCGAACCGACTTCGAGGCCCACCGCCTGAAGCGAACGGATGGCCGTCTCACGCCCGGAGCCCGGACCTTTGACCAGCACGTCGACCTTGCGCATACCGTGTTCCTGCGCCCGGCGTGCGGCCGCCTCGGCCGCCATCTGCGCCGCGTACGGGGTCGACTTGCGCGAGCCTTTGAAACCGACCTGGCCGGCACTGGCCCATGAGATCACGTTTCCTTGCGGATCGGTGATCGAGACGATGGTGTTGTTGAAGGTGCTCTTGATGTGCGCGACACCATGAGCGACATTCTTTCGTTCCTTGCGGCGCACCTTGGTGGTGCGGGCCTTCGCTGGTGGCATTCTGGTTCTCCCGTTCGAGAAAGGTCTGTGTCGATCCGCTCTGGGGGCGACAGCGGCCTGATGCGATCAGGCCCTCACTTACCGGCCTTCTTCTTGCCGGCCACTGTCTTCTTCTTGCCCTTGCGCGTGCGGGCGTTGGTATGCGTGCGCTGACCGCGGACAGGGAGGCCCCGGCGATGACGGATGCCCTGATAGCTACCGATCTCGATCTTGCGGCGGATATCTCCCTGTACCTCGCGGCGCAGGTCACCCTCGGTCTGGTAGTTACTCTCGATCCAGTCCCGGAGCTTCACCAGCTCCTCGTCACCGAGGTCCTTGACGCGCAGGTCCGGGCTCACACCCGTCCCCTCCAGCGTCTCGCGCGAACGGGTACGGCCAATGCCAAAAATGTACGTGAGGGCGACCTCGAGACGCTTGTCGCGTGGGAGGTCGACACCAACGATACGTGCCATCTGGTCGTGCTTCTCCTTGACTCGTGCGAAGGTCTGTGCGCACAGCGTCTCGGTGAGCTGCCGGACAGCTCCCGAGCCCCGGCCCTCGCTTCCAGGGGTGGACGCTCACCCTGCTTGGTGGTGAGCGCAGCTGGTGCGCCGTCGGAATTATTCAGTTGTGACGGGCGACGAACGCGCGTGATCCTGTCCGTGCAGGCTCAACCCTGGCGCTGCTTGTGGCGCGGATTTGAGCAGATCACCATCACCCGTCCGTGACGGCGGATCACTCGGCAGTGGTCGCACATAGGCTTCACGCTCGGCTTGACCTTCATCAGATCTCTCTCATGTCGGCGTGTTGCGAGGTCGGAACGTTCTCCGGATCCTCCACACGTGCGCGCGGTTTACTTGTAGCGGTAGACGATGCGACCGCGGGTGAGGTCATACGGACTCAGCTCCACGACAACTCGATCCTCCGGGAGGATTCGAATGTAGTACTGGCGCATCTTGCCTGATATGTGGGCGAGCACCTGATGACCATTCTCCAGCTCCACCCGGAACATCGCGTTGGGAAGAGCCTCGGTCACGGTGCCCTCGATTTCGATGACCCCGTCCTTCTTCGGCATAGCCTCCGCACTTCTTCGGTCTTGGTCGTCTTCCTCGGCGCACTGCGCCACCGCCACGTGACGCAGTTGGCGGTGAACCTGGCCACAACCCCACCCGTCGGCATGCTTGATTCGACGGGTCAGCCGCAAGGGAACGACCAAGTAAGCCACAGTGGGCCAACGCCAGAGTTTACGTCACAGAGAGGAGGTTGACCAAACCCGGGTGCCACCTGTCAACCGGACCCGCGGCTACCGAACCATCCGGTTGCGAGGACGTCAGTCGACGCCGGGCCTCGGGCCGCCGCCCGGCCATCGCCTGCGATACGCGAGCTCGCCCGCGCCGAGCACGACGCCCCACGGACCGGCCACCCAGAGGGGCCAGAGGTGTTGGACACCATAGCTGGATACGACAAGTACCAGCAGCCAGATAACAACGGACAGGGCAACAGTGGTGCCGTAGACCCACCAGTTCACATTCAAGAAGACACGTGCGACCCGACGAGCCGTCAGCCGTCGTGCCGGCGCGGGAGCCGAGCGCGGCCGCTGCATGATCTGATCAGCGAGCTGCCCACCGGCGCGGCGCGGAATGGGCAAGTCGTCGATGACGCGGTCGAGATCGTGAAAGGTGCGTGCGGTGTAAGCGGACTCGAGCCGCTCCATCAATTCGTCATGCGACAACCGGCCATCGCCATGCGCCTCCTGCAAGATCTCCGTTGCGCGTTCCCGGTCTTCATCACCAGCGCGCATGTCCGAACGGCTCGCCATATATCCCAGTATGCGCACATCGAGCCCCCACCACCATCGGGAACATCCCTGATCTGCTGATCATGAACACTTGTCGGGCTATGGGCGGGCTCAAGCGGTGCTTGCGCCCGCCTGGTCGCCGGAGCAGATCTCGGCGTGGTTGGCGGCTAAACACCACGGTGATGCGGGGATGCAAGTGTCGCACGAGACGATCTATCACGCGGTGTATCTGC
>NZ_QMIG01000018.1 GCF_003287285.1 Phytoactinopolyspora halophila | reverse complement strand
AAGTAAGTCAGCACACTGTTGAGTTCTCAAGAATCGGACACACACAAAGCGCAACCGATGCTGAGCGCATCCGATGATCGTCGTCAAATTCGAAGGGATACTTCGAACTCCACGCCAACAAGACCGCTATCAGGCCTTGGATCCTCGGAATTGCCCTACCCGAGCGTGATGAAACCTCTGAGAACGGGTTCTCGGTAGGCTCCGACGCCCGGGCCTCCATCTATCGCCGCAACCCCAAGCATACATGAGTATGTCTCGACGATACGCCGATCATCCGGATTGATTGCCCCGGGCCGGCCACCGTTCTCGGCGTCCCGCATCCCGCGAGCAGATAGAAACTTACGACCCCCACCCATGCCCCGTCAAGTCGGCGGCTGGTGAACCAGCACACACCAAGACTCCGACGGCTGCGCGGCTGGCTGATAGTTTCGCCTCATGAGCAACGGGGAGCCGACCTACGAGGAGGCACGCGACGAGCTCGTCCAGATCGTGACGAAACTCGAAGCCGGCGGAACGACACTGGAAGAGTCGCTTGCACTGTGGCAACGAGGCGAGGAACTCGCCGCCCTCTGCGAGCGCTACCTCGAAGGTGCACGGTCCAAGCTCGATGCGCTGACGAGTAACGACGACTCCAGCTAGGCGCCTCGGACGGTTCGATCGCACCCACCTCGTGGATCCGCTCTGCTGCTCCCACGCCGGCGTCATTCCAACCAGCCGACGAACTCCTCGAGCGCTTCGTACGAGGCCGTGCCACGGACGATCGTCGCGACGCCGTCGTCGCTCCTTCGCACCAGGGCCCGATCGGGCCGCCGATCACGCTCCTGCCACCGTTGCCACGACTCCCCGTCGATACGGCTGGCACCATCCTCGTCGAACCCGGCCAGCCGCTCCCGCAGGTACGCCTCGATCTCGCCGTCCGACTGTTCGAGGCCGACGAACTCGTCGCCATCGATGAGAAAGCCCAATCGCCACCGGTTTCCACCCGGCCGCGTTTCATGGTCGATGCTGGTGGCACGCCACGTGTCCGGTGTCGACTCCGGTGCGAGCACGTCGTAAGGGTAGTCGTCCTGAATGGTGTCGACGACGCTCTCGTATTCGACAGGATCCGGAACCTGGCTCTCCGGCCGGTTCAGCGCGAAGAACCCGGCTATCAGGCCCAGAAAGCCGAAGAGCAGGATGCAGGTACGGACGACGTCGCTGAGTGTCTCGATACCCCGCTGCTTGCTCGCCATAAACCCATCTTCCTACGTGGCGTACTACGCGGGATACACGGTCACCTCGCTGGCCTTCACAGATGCCCACACGTCACTTCCCGGGCCAAGGCCGAGATCGGCAACGGCGACCGGCGTGACGTCGGCGAGCATGGGAACCGTTCCGTCAATCGTGAGCCGTACCAGGTCTCCGTGTGCCTCGACATCGGTCACCCGGCCGGGCCACACATTGCGAGCCGAACCCACCGGTCGATCCGTACTGATCGTCACCGCATGGGGCGGGAAGGCGACGTACACGGCTCCGCTGACCTCACGCGCGACGGCGACCACGGCGTGCGGGCCGACCTCGACGACAGTCCCCGAGGCCGTACCACGCAGCAGATTGAGCCCGACCAGGCGAGCCACGTACTCCGTGCGGGGGTGGCGCGCCAGCTCCGACGGTGTCCCGTCCTGAACGATCTCGCCGGATTCGAGTACGACGACCCGGGTGGCCAGCAACATCGCCTCGATCGGATCGTGTGTGACCACGATGGTGCAACCAGGGTATGACTCGAGGTGACGCCGCAGCTCCGCGCGTACCTTCGGCCGAGAACCCGCGTCGAGCGCGGCCAGGGGCTCATCGAGCAGCAACAGGCGCGGATCGACGATCAAGGAACGGGCCAGCGCCACCCGCTGCGCCTGGCCACCGGACAGCTCACGGGGCTTGCGCCGTTCGAACCCTTCGAGGCCCATGCGCTCCAGCCACGCGATCGCATGCGATTGTGCGTGTTCGCGTCGCATCCCCCGGGCACGCAGGCCGAACGCGACGTTCTCGACGACGTTCATGTGCGGAAACAGCAGATAGTCCTGGACCACGAACCCGACCCGACGGCGCGCCTTGTCTACGTGGAGCCGTCGGGCGGTGTCATCGAGAAGCACCCCGGCCACGCTGATACGGCCGGTATCCGGACGAAGCACACCTGCGAGTACCTCCAGCAACGTGGATTTGCCTGCCCCGTTCGGTCCGAGCAGGACAATCACTTCTCCGGGTTCAGCCGACAGCTCCACGTTCAAGACGAACTCGTCTCGCCGCACCATCACCGCCGCCGCAAGACCGGGAGGGAGAGGAGCCGTCATGTCGCACGCATCCATCTGCCACGCAGCGCGATCAGGATGGTCACGGAAATGCCGATCATCAGCACACTGAGCACCACCGCCGTATCGATGTCGCCGGCGCCGATGGCCACGTACGCTTCCAGCGGCAACGTTCGGGTGGTGCCCGGGAAACTGCCCGCAAAGGTGATCGTCGCGCCGAACTCACCCAAGGCTCTGGCCCAGCACAACACGGCACCGGCCAGGATTCCCGGAGCAACGGCAGGCAGGGTTACTCGCCGAAAGATCAGCCACGGCGACGCACCGAGCGTCGCCGCGATGTCGTCATAGCGATGATCTGCGGTACGCAGAGCACCTTCCACGGCGACGACGAGGAACGGCATCGCGACGAACGTCTGGGCCAGCACCACGGCTACGGTCGTGAACGGGATGCTCACACCGAAGAGCTGATCCAGCCAGCTACCCACCACACCGCGCCGTCCGAACGCCATGAGCAGCGCCACCCCACCGATCACCGGGGGTAATACCAGTGGAACCGTCACCAGGCCGCGCACCACGGTCAAACCGGGGAGCCTGCTTCTCGCCAGGATCCACGCCAGCGGCACGCCACCCAGCAACGACAGCGCCGTGGCCGCGGTCGCCGTCATCACCGAAAGCCGGAGCGCCGTCACTACGGACTCCGAGATCAGAAGATCGGGAAACCGTGCCCATGGTGCTCGCCAGAGCAATCCGGCCATCGGCAGGAGCAGGAGGCCCAGTCCCACAAGTGCCGGCACCAGGATCACGGGCGGTACGCGCCAGTCGTGCGGGCGGCGATGCGTCATGGTTCCAGGAATCCTGCGTCCTCGAGGACCGTACGGCCGAGTTCTCCCGTGATCTCCTCCATGACGGCCGTAGCCGCTCGACGATTCGGCGCGTCAGCCAGCAGCGCTGCCAGGTATTCGTTGGTTACCTCGCGCGCGCCATCCACCTGGATCATGTGGGCCGCGTCGCCGGCGGCCCAGGCGTCGGAACGGTACACCAGCGCGGCGTCGGCCTCCCCAAGCGTCACGAACGCGAGCGCCTCCTTGACGTCCGTGGCCAGCGTGTCCGCAGCCGGCTGCACATCGTGGTGCGCGAAGAGCGCCTCCGAAGCGCTCCCGCACGGCACCTGCGGTTCGCAGAGAGCGATCCTGAGATCTTCGCGACCGAGATCGGTGAGCCCGGTGACATCGCCGGGATTTCCGGGCGGCACGACGATCACCAGCGTGTTGCGGGCGACAACGGCCGCCTGTCCGTCCACGACTCCGCCGCGGACGGCGACGTCCATCGTCGGGCGGTTGGCGGTGGCGAGGATGTCGGCACGGGCACCGGACAACGCCTGTTCGACCAGACCGGAGCTGGGACCGAACGAGAAGGCGATCTCGAGGTCCGGATACTTCTGGGTGAGCTCCGTGGCCAGCTCCTCGAAGCTCTCGGTCAACGACGCCGCCGCGAGAACGGTCACGGGACCGGCGGGATCGTCGGGCGCCGACCCGGAAGCCGTCTCGGAATCCGCCGACGTGCCTGGGCGGGGCCGTACGCCGTCGTCGCTGGTCCCGGCGCCCAGCCAGGACCAGAGCACGAGAGTCACGAACATACCCACGAGGGCGAGGAGGGACCGGGTTCCCCTCATGCTCGCTCACCAGGTAGGTCGACGACGACGTTGGTGGCTTTGATGGAGGCGATCGCGGCGACCCCCACCTGCATGTCGAGTTCCTCGGCGGCTTCCCGGCTCATCAAAGAGACGACGCGGTGCGGTCCAGCCTGGATTTCCACCTGCGCCATCACGCCGTCCTTGCGGACCGAGGTGACGATCCCCGGAAAGTGATTGCGGGCAGATTCGTACGGTGCGGGCAGCGCGGCTTCCGAGGGGACGAGCTCGCGCGCCACCCGGGCGAGCTCGACGCCGTCGATGGCCATCCGTCCGGAGCCGTCCTGGGTGTAGGTCAGCCGCCCCTTCTCCACCCAGCGGCGCAGCGAATCGTCGCTCACGCCGAGGAGGCGGGCCGCCTCTGCGATCCGAAATTGCGGCACATACTCCACGATAACGCCGCATCTGCGCCATGACTACTGATCTGAGGACGCAGATGCGCGGACAGGACAAGAGATCATCGACGTCCCGAACCGGCTGCGTTCCGGCTAGCGTTTACGCTTCTTGGGCGGCCGGACCGTGATCTCGCCCAGCACGATGAACCCGCTGATCCGGCATACCGGCGCGCCCTGCGTCACCGGCCTGTCCAGCTTCATCTTCCGCTCACCGAGGATGTTGGTAATCGAATCCATGCGAACATCGATACCCTCCGGAACGATCACCGTGACGCTGCCGAGCACCGCTCCCACACGGATCTCCACCTCGGGAGAACGCACGATCGCATCCGTGAAATCGAGCTCGACACTGCCGATCAGCGGCACGACGTCAAGCCGTCGCGGAACCTCCCAGCGACCATCCCGCTTCTCGTCACTGAGAATCGCGTTGATCTGCTCCTTCTGGACCTGATCCGCGGGCTGATGGCCATCCGGCTGCCGTGGCACCGGATCGGCCGGTCGCGGATGCAGGGCGGGCTGGCCCTGCCAGTTCGGTCCCGCTGCTCCAGGTACGTTCGGTCCCGCTGCTCCAGGTATCGGATACGGCCCTTGGGGCAGGTCCCGAGTGATGGGTTGCAGATCACCGTACGTACGGGCCCGGTAAACGGCGTCGAGGCGCTCTTCGAGCTCGGTCAACGTCAAGCGTCCCTCACCCGCCGCCTGCCGTAATGCCTCCGCGACGCGCTCGCGATCCACGTCGGAACAGCGCAGATCGGCAGGGCTCTCCACTCGGGGAACCTCACTTTCCGGGGTCGGCTCCTCACGCTCCGACGGGGTCTCGCTCATGTCGAACTCTCCGGCTTGCGCTGGACAGATACGCCACCGAAGACAGCCGTGCCGGTGACTCGCACCGTCGGCGCTCCGGGCGAACCGGGCTGCTCACCAACTTGATCATCGAATGCGCCGAACACGCCACTGCCGTCGACGACGACGTGAATGTCGTCGGGAACGACGATCACCGCTCCCCCGACAACCGTCTTGATCCGGATCTCGACCTCGGCGGATTCGAACCTCGCCTCCCGAAGATCCAGCTCGGCGCCCCCGCAGACGAGGTTGATCGAGTATGTTTCCGGAACCACCCACTGTCCTCGCCGGCGGATACCGCTGAAGACCGCCTTGGCGCGACGTGTGCTCGGCACGCCCCCGAGCCGATCGGGCGTCTGGTATACGTCATCGGAGGGCGCCGACGACACCACAGGAGGGGCGGGACGATCTCGAAGTCTGGGGATATCTGGAAGGTCTTCAACGACCTGTTCCAGTTCTCCGTATGTCTTCGCACCGTACAGCGCATCGATTCGCTCATCGAGCTCGTTGATACTCAGCCGGCCGTCGGCCGCGGCCTCGCGAAGCCCTTCGGCTAGCCGATCACGGTCTGCATCGGAAGCCCGCAAGGTACGAGGATCTCGGCTGTCGTTCACACTGCGACCCTACAACGGCCCGCGTCCTCCCTGTGGAGGACGCGAACCAGGAGATCATCTACACGGTTCGCTCTACACTGCCGTCGCGCCGGCGGATTCGTCCACGTTCACGTCCCGGGCGGTCATGTTGAAGCCCGACACAGGATCGAAGACATGGACCTGGCGAAGATCCAGCCACAGCGACGCCGTGCTGTTCTCGGCGATCTGACTCGCCGTATCCAGGCCCACCACCAGCTGCGTACGCAACGCCTCACTGTCCAGTTCTCGTTCGAGGTCGGCCAGCTGATCGCGGATGTCGTCCGGAGCCTCGTAAGGAACGTAGGCGTATTGCTCGTTGCCCAGCCACTCGATCACATCGATATTCGCCTCGAACGTGACGCCGTGATCGCGAACCGCGTCGGACACGATCGCGGCATCGTCGAACGACTCCGGGCGGGCACCGAGCAGGACGATGTCCTTGCCGTCGAGCTCTGGGGAGCGCGAATCGGGCAACCGCATCGCACCGAACGGCGTGTTCAGCTCACCTGCCGATACCACGGCCGGGATGAAGTTCATCGGCGGAGAGCCGATGAACCCGGCGACGAAGAGATTGACCGGTTCCCTGTACAGCTCGCGTGGCGAGGCCACCTGCTGCAGGATGCCCTTGCGCAGGACCGCCACCCGATCTCCGAGAGTCATCGCTTCAACTTGGTCGTGGGTGACGTAGACGGTGGTGATTCCGAGCCGCTTCTGCAAACGGGCGATCTCCGTACGCATCTGACCGCGAAGCTTCGCATCGAGATTGGACAGCGGCTCGTCGAAGAGGAAGGCTTGCGCCTGCCGCACGATGGCACGGCCCATGGCTACGCGTTGCCGCTGGCCACCGGAGAGGTTGGCCGGTTTACGCCCCAGGTGCTCGACCAGTTCGAGCAACTCAGCTGCGCCATGTACGCGGCGCTCGATTTCGGCGTCGTCGAGCTTTTGCAGGCGCAGTGGAAAGGCGATGTTCTCGAACACCGTCAGGTGCGGGTACAGCGCGTAGTTCTGAAACACCATGGCGAGATTGCGATCTCGAGGTGCCTTCTCGTTCACGCGGGTGTCCCCGATGAAGAGATCGCCACTGGTGATGTCTTCGAGCCCGACGATCATACGAAGCAGCGTCGACTTTCCACAGCCCGAGGGGCCCACGAGGATCACGAACTCGCCGTCGGCGATGTCCAGGTTGATGTCGTTGACCGCAGGAAAGCCGTCACCGTACTGCTTGACAACGTTTCTCATCGTGATAGCAGCCATGAATTCTCCTCGAAGATCAGCCCTTGACCGCACCCTGGGTCAGGCCAGAGACGATGCGCCGCTGGAACAGCAGAACCAGGACGACGACCGGAATGGTGACGATGACGGCAGCGGCGGCGATGGCACCTGCCGGATCCTCGAACTGTGACGCGCCAGTGAAGAACGCGAGTGCGGCCGGCACCGGCCGGGCCGCCTCCGTCGAGGTGAGAGAGATGCCGTAGACGAAGTCGTTCCATGCGATGAAGAACGAGATGATCGCCGTGGTGAAGACGCCTGGCGTGGCCAGCGGAACGATCACCCTGCGAAATGCCTGCCACGTCGTGGCCCCGTCGACCTGAGCCGCCTGCTCCAGCTCCCACGGAATCTGGCGGAAAAACGCGGACAGCGTCCAGATGGAGATCGGCAAGGTCAAGGACAGGTAGGGAATGATCACGCCCGGCCAGGTGTCGTAGAGGCCGATGTGGCGCCACAGATTGAACAGGGGCGTAACGATCGAGATCACCGGGAAGATGGCTACGGCCAGCGCCGTCGTCAAGATCACCTTCTTGCCCGGGAACTCGAGCCGGGCGATCGCATATGCGCAGAACGTGGACAAGAGGACGGCGAGGAACGTGGCGATCACGGCGATGCCGATGGAATTGCGCAAGGCCGAGAGGAACAGTGTCTGCGCGTCACCCACGAGGATCATCTCGTAGTTGTCCAGTACAGCGTCGGCCGGAAGGAATTGCCGGTTGCCGAGGTCGGCAGCGCTCTTGAACGACAGCGACACGATCCAGGCAACGGGGAACAAGGCATAGATCAAGACCGCGGCGCCCGCGATCCACCAGAGGGCCTTCTGCCGCAACGTTGTCCGCTCGTCCACGTCACGCCTCCCCTCTCGCGCTGGCCAGATTGATCCGGAACAGCTTGATGTAGGCGACGCTGATGAGCACCACACTCAGGAACAGCAACACCGACACTGCGGAACCCAGACCGATCTCCAGCCGGCTGATCGTCTGCCGGTAAGCCAGGAACGACACCACTTCGGTGCCCTGCGCTCCCTGCGTCATGATGAAGACGTTGTCGAAGATGCGGAACGCGTCGAGCGTGCGGAACAGCAGCGCCACCATGATGGCGGCTTTCATGTTCGGGATCGTCACCTTGTAGAGGCGCTGCCACCACGTGGCGCCGTCGACTTTCGCCGCCTCCAGAAGATCATTCGGGATCTGTGCCAGCCCGGCCAGCAGGAGCAGGGAAATGAACGGAGTCGTCTTCCAGATCTCCGAGAGAATGATGACGGCGACGGCCGAACCGAAACTGCCAAACACGTTGGTGTCTTCGGTGATTCCCGGGACCCAGCTCAGCCACGACGTCGCGAATCCGGTGTTGATGTCGAAAGCGTAGAGCCAGGCGAACGCCGAGACGACGGTGATGATCGCGTAGGGGATCAGGATGGCGGTCCGCAGAAGCGGCCGCAGCACCCGCAATGCCCGGTGCATGACCAGCGCGAGCGCGAAACCGAGCACGGCCTCCACCGCTACCGTGATAGCGGTGATCAGCACCGTGACGCCGACCGCACGCCACCACACGCCGTCGGTGAGGATCACCCAGTAGTTCGTGAGCCAGGTGAACTCCCGCGCGTCCGGATCGGTGAGGCGGTACTTGAACAGCGACTCGTAGACGGCCTGGGCGATCGGGTAGGCCGTGACAAGCAACATGACGACGAACGCCGGCGCGGCCAGCCACCAGCCCAGGCGACGTTCGGCTCGTGCGCGCTCGCTCATCCGGCGAGGTGCCGGAGCGCTGCCCGCCGTGCCGGGCCGGGATGTCTCCGTGATGCTCACAGCAGCCGCTCCCCTCGCAACACGTCCAGGATCAGGTTGGTCGCCGTCTCCGGGGACTGGTCCGGCCGCACGGCGGCAGGCGGGTGCCACGTGTTCTGGATACCGGTCGACACCTCGTTGTAATAGGGCGTCTGTGGCCGTGGAGCCGCCACCTCCAGCGATTCCCGGATCACGTCGGCCATCGGGAAGACCTCGCGCACCTCAGGATCGTCGTAGGCGGCGGTGTGTGCGGCGGGATTGCCGTCGTTGACGAAGTAGAAAGCTTGGTTCTCCGGCGCGACAATGCATTGCACGGCGTCCAGCGCCGCATCCTCGTGCTCGGTGAACGCTCCGATGCCGATGTTGATGCCGCCGTACGGGGGCCGCGGCTGCTCGCCCGGCTCCATGGCTGGATACATCGTCCAGCCGATGTCGTCGAGAACGGCCTCGTCCAGCGTGCCTTCCTCGACGGCGTCGATGGTCGCCGCCCAGACGAAGGGCCAGTTGACCATGAACGATCCACGATCGCCCCGGAATTGCATCATGGCGCCCGGCTCGTCCTGGTTAGGCAGCCCGGGCCCGCCGAGTCCTTCCCGGCCGATGGTGCCCACGACCTCGGCCGCCGCCCGGCCGGCCGGAGAGTCGAGACCGAGCTCGACGTCCTCGACCGGCACCTCGGTATCAGTGATGATCTGTCCACCCGCCGACTCGACGAGGGCATTGATCCACACCGTCAGGGCCTCGGCACGAATACCCTGCACACCGATGTACGCGTCGTGCTCACGCGCCGCATCGATGATTTCGTCCCAGGTGACGGGTTCCTGCTGCGGATCCAGCCCGGCTTCTTCGGCTACCGATTTGCGGTACCAGAGAATCTGCGTGTTTGCCCAGAACGGCGCCGCGACCAGTTCGTCCTTCCACGTCGCGCCGTCGATCGCACTCTGCACGACGTCCTCGGTGACCACCCCGGCGACGTCGGAGGGTATCTGGGCGAGAAAGCCTGCCTCGGCGAACTCCGGGATGAACGGCGGATCGAGGCTCATCAAGTCGATGGACGAGTCGTTGGCGGCGAGCCGGCGTGCAAGCTGCTCACGCTGGGCCGAGGCCTCGCGTGGCAACAGCGACGTCTCGATCCGGTACTGGCCGTCCGCCTCCTGTGTACATCGCTCGGCAATCTCGGCTTGACCACCGTCGTCCGGATTGATGTACCAGGTGAGTGTCGGTGCCTCCGCGTCTGCGCCGCAGGCAGCCACGGCCGTGATCACGGCCACCGCCATTCCAGCGGCTACGCCCTTCTGCCCCACAGCGGCCTCCCCATTGAGCGCTCCCTGTGTCGCCCGAGCCGTGTTCGTCGCCACGAACCGGCACGGCGTTGAGGGAACATTACGCCAAGTCAATCCAGTAGCCAAGAGCCTGTATTCACATAGCCTGTCTGGTGTGGACGAATCACCAGAAACCCTTGCCCGTGGCGATGGCGTCGGCGGCGAGATCGTGCTGCGGCGACGCAACACCGGCCCGGGTGAGATACATGAACTCATCGTCAACGGCGCGTTCCTCATGGACACCGCGGAGACATCGACCGAACGCCTGCTCGCCGAGGCCGTGCTCGACCAGCATCCGGCCCCGCGCCGGATCCTCATCGGCGGGCTCGGCCTCGGGTTCACGGTCCGGGCACTGCTCGATGACCCGCGCGTCGAGCACGTCGACGTCGTCGAGCTCGAGCCATTGCTCGTGGAGTGGCTGCGAGCCGGGCTGGTGCCGGGTGCCGACACCACCCTCGCGGATGCCCGCGTCGAGATCCGCATTGCCGACGTGCGAGACGTACTCGCGGAGGCTCTCCCGGACTCCTACGACGCCATCCTGCTCGACGTGGACAACGGGCCAGGTTTCCTCGTCCACGAGTCGAACGCGCACGTCTACGAACCAGCAACGCTGTCCACGGCGGCGCGTGCCCTCGCCGGGGAAGGCATGCTGGCGATCTGGTCGGCCGCGCCGTCGGACGCACTGGCCAGCACGCTGGCCGACACGATCGGCGACGTCGCCGAGCTCGTGCGCACGGTACGGCGCCAGGAACGAGATGTGGAGTACCACGTCTATCTCGCCCGGCATCCAGGACGGCCCGGCTAGGGCAGCGGCCCCGTCACCGCCGGCCCTGCGACTCGAGGCTCGACTCACTCGGCGGCCAGGAACGCTCCTGGGCAGGATCGACACTCGCGTCATACACCGCGCGTTCTCCGAGCGGCTCGTCGAGCTCGAGCTCGACAGAGAAGCTCGGATTTCCAGGACATTCCGCGCCTTCCTGTACCGGTTCGACGAGGATCACCACCGAAACGGTGTCGTCATCGTCGAGAATCACGGGCTCCACGGCTCTGTCATCTGGCGCTTGTCCGTTCGCGCAGTCCACTTCCCACGCCCGGAGCGAGACCGTCGACGACGCAGCGTCCGGCTCGGTGCCCGGATCCAGGACGAATCGCGCGTGCCCCCACCCTGGCGCATCCACCTCGAGGCCGCACTGCCCCCAGGAACGGGGGACCCAGCCGCTGTCCGCTCGCTCCAATGTCGCGTAGGCATGGTTCGGCCCATCCGGTGGTGCGTCGTGCGCCGTTCCGAAGAGCTCCAGCTCGTCGTCGCTCTCGGACGCGATCGACCAGTCGTGGACCTCGAACAACTCGCGTTCACCCTCGATCGACGCGAGATCGATCTCGCTCGTGCGTTCACCGAGTGCCGGCAGCGACGAGGTGTCGGCCGGGATGTCGCCGAACTCGACGGGTCCGCACGAGACGACGAGATCGCTCGCCGCGGGTCCGGTCAGGCCGGGACCGCCGTCGTCGACGGCATCATCGGTGACGACGGTCGACGAATCGTCGTCACCGCATGCTGCCAGCAGCGCCAACGACGTCGCACCGAGTGCGGCAAGGAATGACCGGCGAACACTCATGCTGGTGTGACGTATCGCACCACACCACGGTTCCTCCGACACGCCCCGTACCCATCGCAGCCGTAGGGCGATCAAATGATCAGGTCGTGGCCACGGACCCGATACTGAACGCGGCGAGCCAGATCCCGACGTGGTGGCTGGCGAAGCCGGCCACCGTGAACGCGTGGAATATCTCGTGGAAGCCGAACCACCGGGGCCACGGATTCGGCTTCTTGAGGCCGTAGATCAACGCGCCCGCCGTATACATCAATCCACCGACGATGATCAACGTGACCACTGCCGCGCCACCGTGTGACGCGAACTGCGGCAGCCAGAACACCGCCGCCCAGCCGAGTACGACGTAGATGGGGATGTAGAGCCACCGGGGTGCGCCGAGCCAGAACACCCGGAATCCCACCCCGAGCAGGGCACCGATCCAGACCAGCGTCAGCAGGATACGCGCCTGCTCGGTCGGCAACACGAGCAAGGTGAACGGCGTATACGTGCCGGCGATGATGAGGAAGATGTTCGCGTGGTCCAGCCTCCGCAACGTCGCTCGTACCCGCGGCGACCACCGCCCCCGATGGTAGGCAGCACTGATACCGAACAACATCGCGGCGGTGAGAGTGTAGACGGCGGCGCTGATCCGCACCGCCGTCGACGGCGCCAGCACCACCAGCATCAACCCCGCCACAACCGCGACGGGAAAGGTGGCGACATGCAGCCAGCCCCGCAGCCTCGGCCGGACCGCCGACAATGCATCGCGTAGCTGCGTGTCGGTCGACATGGTGCCACGGTAAACCATAGCCGGGGCCCGAGCGTCCCATCTGTCCGGAACGTCAGGACGGATCATGGTCGAGAGCGGCCATGGGGGTAGTCTTCGGTCGGTGAGAGGGCACCCGGCAGCCGCTCGACCTGTCAGGAGGGTACGTGGGCACGAGACTGTTGCACGTCGTCTATCGACTATACGAACGTCGCCTGCGACACCAGCTCGAGTCGGCGCGGCTACCCGGACACGTTGCCGTCATGCTCGACGGAAATCGCCGGTGGGCCCGCGCGTTCGGGGCTCCGACGGCCAGCGGCCATCAAGCCGGCGCCGAACGGGCGCAGGAGTTCCTGCGGTGGTGTGACGAACTCGATATCCGCGTCGTCACCCTTTTCCTGCTGTCCACCGACAACCTCCGGCGTTCCGAGGACGAGCTCGTCCCGCTGCTCGGGATCATCGAGAACCTGATCCAGGACCTCGCGGCCGCCGCCCGCTGGCGCGTGCATCCGGTCGGTGCTCTCGACTTGCTTCCCGACCGGACCGCAACCGTGTTGAAGGAGGCCGCGGATGCCACGCGTGAGATCGACGGCATGCACATCAACGTCGCCGTCGGCTACGGGGGGCGCCAGGAGATCGCCGACGCCGTCCGCGCCCTGCTGCTCGAACAGGCCGACCGGGGCGGCTCGCTGGAGGAACTGGCCGGCACGGTGACGGCCGAGGACATCGCGCGGCACCTGTACACGAAGGGCCAGCCGGATCCGGACCTGGTCATCCGCGCGAGTGGTGAACAACGCCAATCGGGCTTCTTGCTCTGGCAGAGCGCCAATTCCGAGTACTACTTCTGCGAAGCACTGTGGCCCGACTTCCGGCTCGTCGACTTCCTGCGCGCCTTGCGTTCGTATGCCGAGCGGGAGCGCCGGTTCGGCCGGTAATCACGACGCAACGAGCCACCTCAACGTATCCCGGAGCACACGAGACCGTCACGTCTTGTTCACTCCGTCATCCGGGCGTGTCCGGGCGTGTGAAAGGCACCACGCTGTACATTAGGGGGTAGCGGCCGGTCGGGAAGCCGGTCGTCCGGGAGGCCCGTCCAACGTGCTGACACTACGGCGCGAAGGGAGGGCCGGCACCCGGCCCTTCGGGCCCGGTCCCGGCCCTCACAGCGAGAAGGGACGCCTGAGAGGGGTGCACTCAGGCGCGCGAGGGAGACGGACGTGACCGCTTCCAGCACTCAGACTCAAGGGCATCTCCCGACCCCCGATCCGGCAGACCGCACGACGTACGTGCTCGACACCAGCGTGCTCCTGGCAGATCCATTCGCTCCGCTGCGCTTCGCCGAGCACGAAGTGGTTCTGCCGATCGTCGTCATCACCGAACTCGAAGGTAAACGGCACCACTCCGAGCTGGGCTACTTCGCCCGCAGTGCCCTGCGGCTGCTCGACGATCTGCGGATCGAGCACAGCCGCCTCGACGATGCCGTGCCCGTCGGCGACGCCGGCGGAACGGTGCGCGTCGAGCTCAATCACAGCGATCCGGAAGTGTTGCCGCCCGGCTTCCGTCTCGGTGACAACGATTCCCGCATCCTCGCGGTTGCCTTGAGCCTCTCCCGCGACGGACGTTCCGTCGTGCTGGTCTCCAAGGATCTTCCGATGCGGGTCAAGGCCTCAGCAGTGGGACTGACGGCAGACGAGTACCGTGCCGAAACGGTCGTCGAGTCCGGCTGGACCGGCATGGCCGAACTCGAAGTGCCCAGCTCGCTCGTCAACCCGCTCTACCAGGATGGCAACGCCGATATCGAGGAGGCACGCGAGCTGCCCTGCCACACGGGTCTCGTGCTGCACAGCGAGCGGGGAAGCGCACTTGGCCGGGTCGCGCCGGACAAGTCGGTCCGGCTGGTTCGCGGTGACCGTGAGGTCTTCGGACTTCATGGCCGCTCCGCCGAGCAACGCATCGCGCTCGATCTCCTGCTCGACGAGGAGATCGGAATCGTGTCGCTCGGTGGACGGGCCGGTACCGGCAAGTCCGCCCTCGCACTGTGTGCGGGCCTGGAAGCCGTCCTCGAACGGGGACAGTACAAGAAGGTCACGGTCTTCCGCCCGCTGTACGCCGTCGGCGGGCAAGATCTCGGCTACCTGCCGGGCAGCGAGTCCGAGAAGATGAGCCCGTGGGCCCAGGCCGTCTACGATACCCTCGGAGCGTTGACCACACCGGATGTCGTCGACGAGCTCCTCGCACGCGACATGTTCGAGGTGCTGCCGCTCACCCACATTCGGGGCAGGTCGTTGCACGACTCCTTCGTCATCGTCGACGAGGCACAGTCACTGGAGCGCAACGTCCTTCTGACCGTGCTCTCCCGGGTGGGCAGCAACTCCCGTGTCGTCCTCACACACGACGTCGGCCAGCGGGACAATCTCCGGGTCGGACGCTACGACGGCATCGTGGCGGTCGTGGAGAAGCTCAAGGGACACCCGCTGTTCGCCCACATCACGCTGTCGCGTTCCGAGCGTTCCCCGATCGCCGCCCTGGTGACCGAGATGCTTGAGCAGAACGCAATGCAGTAGCCCGTCGGGGAATCAACCTGGTAATCGCGGGCTACGTCAGCCAGCTCACGAGAACGAGGCTGAGCAGCACGACATCCGGGCCAGCTATGGCCTTGTTGACCGCTTGGAGCGAGACGGCTCCCATCGGCGTGGACGCGACCGTGACGCTCGTTCCCGCGTCGGGTGCCGCATGGCGCCGCATGATGATGCCGACCGGCAGAACGACGAGAACCAGCGTCACGAGCGGTGACAATGAAAAACCGAGCATCATGACCATGGCAATCGCCAGGCAGACCGCCAGGCTCGGAACGACGAGCGCAATCGAGGTTCCGATTCCGCTGACGGCCCAGGTTCGTGGCAAGGCCCTCGAAGCGAGCCACGTCTCGGCACTCCGAGACGTCGAGAGCGTGACGAAGAACTCCAGGAATACGCCAACGAGCATGGCCGGCACGAGGCCGAGGATCTCGTGGACGGCAAAGATCAACGGCAGCGCCAGGGCAATGCCGATCGCGACAGCCGGAAAGCTGCGGATGAGCACCGCGATTGCCAGGTTGACCGGCCATGAGGCTCGGTACACCGATTCCGGAAGCAGTCTCCGGATCACCTTTGCGTCACGCTGCCGCACGATTCGGACGATCTCGCCGTCCATCAGCGTGACTCCGGCCCCCACGGACCACCTGTTTCTGGCACCGCGCTGGAGTTGCCACCGAGGTGTCAGCTCGGACCTGACGCCGGTTGACAACAGCGTCCTCGGCCGTGCCGCGGCCACGCTCACCATCAGGCCACACCCGATGATCGCAGCGACCAGAGCGTTCCACGCCACGCCCGTCGCGATGACAACACCGACCGCGCCGAGCGTGATCGGCACGAGCCGTGCGATCCCGTCGAGGTCACGACGTTGGACGTAAATGGTGACCATCACCAGGAGCACGAGCACAGTCCAGGTCACGAGCGACGGAACGACAGACGATGATCCGATGGCAGCCGACGCCAGGCCGGCCAATACGGCGATGACGGCGGCAAGAAGTGCACCGACCACGAGGACCTTGACGGCCTCGCGCCGCAGCCACCTGGACGGGTGCCGGCGCCACGCCAGCCATTGCAATCGACCGGCCGACACCGCCAGTGGCCCGGCAAAATACCAACCTCCGGACCATAGCCCCAGCACGAAGAACAGCAGGGACGCTGAGACCCATCCCGGCGGATGTCCTCGTCTCTCGGCCTCGGCGAGAATGTCCGGCACCGCACTGTTTCCCACCGCGTACAAAAGCATGGCGGCAAGAGCGACCGCGAGGGCCAGCTCGTACAGGCTTCCCCACGATCGCGACTTCATGCTCAGCCCGGCGCCGCCATGGTGATGACCGGACACCCCAGCCGCTCGACGAGCACCGACGAGTGACTCGACAGCACTATGCAGCGCCTCGGTTCCGCCGCTTGCTCTAGCTCGCGAACAAGCGTTTCGAACCCTTCGCTGTCGAGATGGTTTTCTGGTTCGTCGAGCAAAAGGACATGCCAGGGTCGCACGTGAACCGTCGCGAGTGCGGCGCGCTGACGCTGACCAGAGCTCAACGACTCGGGCATCCGGTCCCGTATTCCAGCAACACCGAACGACTCCAGCGCACGGTGCACCGCATCCGCATCACGCTCGGGCGACATCAGCATCATATGGTCGGCGACGGTGAGATCTGGAAGCCAGGTGAAATCGTCGAGAACACCGTAGACCGATCTCCAGTGAGATGCCGACGACGGATCAGAAACCTCACCAACAATCGTGATCGATCCCGCGTCCAGAGGCATGGCCCCAGCGAGACATTCGAGCAACGTCGACTTCCCCGCGCCATTCGGACCAACCAGCGCCACCAGACCGCCACCGCTGACCTCCAGGTGGAAGTTCTCGAAGACCAGCGTGTCGCGGAATGTCTTGCGAAGACCGACAGCCCGCAACACGGCCTGACCGCGTTCGCCCTCGCGCCCCGTCACCCTCGCGCCTCACTTGATCGAGTGCGAGTACGGGTTTCTATCGCCGCCCGCACTGGCACTCGATCACGATTGACCAACAAACGGCTGTTCAGGGGTACGTCATGCGCAGCACGTCGAGGGCCTCGTCGAGCTGGGCCTCGGTGAGCTTGCCCTGCTCGATGTAGCCGCGTTCGACCACCACCTCGCGGATCGTCTTGCGCTCGGCGAGGGACTGCTTGGCCACCTTGGCCGCCTCCTCGTAGCCGATATACCGGTTGAGCGGGGTCACCACCGACGGCGACGACTCCGCGTACTCGCGGCAGCGTTCCTCGTTGGCCGCCAGCCCGGCCACGCAGCGGTCGGCGAAAAGCCGGCTGATGTTGGTCAGCAGCCGGATGGACTCCAGCAGGTTGCGCGCGATCACGGGCAGCATGACGTTCAGCTCGAAATTGCCGGACGAGCCGGCGAAGGTGACGGCCGAGTCGTTGCCCACCACCTGCGCGCACACCATGCACAGCGCCTCGGGGATCACCGGGTTGACCTTGCCCGGCATGATGGACGAGCCCGGTTGCAGATCCGGGAGGGCGAGCTCGGCGAGACCGGTACGTGGCCCCGACCCCATCCAGCGGACGTCGTTCGAGATCTTGGTGAGCGACACCGCGACGGTGCGCAACTGGCCAGAAAGCTCGACCAGGCCGTCCCGGGCGCCTTGCGCTTCGAAATGGTTCCGCGCCTCGGTGAACGGGAGGCCGGAGTCCGCAGCGAGCCTGCTGATCACCTCCGAGGCGAAACTGGGCGGGGTGTTGATCCCCGTTCCCACGGCCGTCCCGCCCAGGGGAAGCTCGGCGACGCGCGGCAGCGTCGCCTCCAGCCGCTCGATGCCGTTGGCCACCTGGGCGGCGTAGCCTCCGAACTCCTGGCCGAGCGTGACCGGAGTGGCATCCATGAGGTGGGTGCGTCCGCTCTTGACGACGGAGGCGAACTCGTCGGCCTTGGCCGCGAGCGCCCCGTGCAGGTGCCGCAGCGCGGGAAGGAGATCACGCACGACGGCTCGGGTGGCGGCCACGTGGATGGCCGACGGGAAGACGTCGTTGCTGGATTGGGACGCGTTGACATGATCGTTCGGGTGGACCGGCGCGCCGAGACGCTCCGTTGCGAGCGTCGCGAGCACCTCGTTGGTGTTCATGTTGCTCGACGTGCCAGAGCCGGTCTGGAAGACGTCGATGGGGAACTCGTCGTCGTACTGTCCGCCGGCGACGTCGTTGGCGGCGTCGTGGATCGCCGTGGCGATATCCGGATCGAGCGCACCGAGCTCGGCGTTGACACTCGCCGCCACCCCCTTGATCGACGCCAGGGCATGCACCAGCGACGTTTCGATGCGGGTGCCGGATACCGGGAAGTTCTCCACGGCCCGCTGGGTCTGCGCGCGGTACTTGGCCGCCGCCGGCACCCGCACCTCGCCCATCGTGTCGTGCTCGATGCGGTATCCGTTCTCGGTGGTGTTCGTGACGTCACTCATCGCTTGCGCTCGTCTCCTCGATCATGGCGTCGTCGCCGTCGACTCGTACGTGTGCGGGCCAGCCCACCGCTGCCAGCAACGGCATGCGGGCACGCTGCCGACTCCATCATCCCGCGCGGCTCGCGCGTATCGACCTGAGGGTCGCCGGTCAGCTGGTCGACATCTGGCTGGCCAGCTCGCCGGGATCGTTGGTGGGACGCAGGCACGTGAATTGCCGGCAGACGTAGGCGGCCGGCGCGTCATCGACGAGCGGGCGATCGCGTAGCAGCGGCACGGCCGCCGCCTCCACTTCGTTCGTGTCGCCGACGGTCACCGCCGCTCCCGGGGACGGGTGCCGCAGCGCCGCGTGGTGCAGTACGCGGGTGCGATCATCCGCCGGGTCACCGACCACGGCAACCTCGATCGGCCCGGCGTGCCACGCTTCGGCGACGGACATTCCCCAGCCGGCGAACCGCGGCGCTTGCGCGGCCAGCGCGTCGTACACGCCCAGTGCCGCCTCCGCCGCCTCGCGGTGTCGTGCCGAACCGGTGTAGGCGGAGAACGTCAGCAGGGCGCCAGCCGCCGCCGACCACCCCGACGGCACGGCGTTGTCGGTCGGGTCCTGGGGGCGGCGGACACCGGCCAACCGGACATCGGTGGCGTCGTCGGCGGTGTCGAAGAAACCGCCGGCGCCGTCGGCGAACCGGGTGAGGACCACCTCGAGCAGCTGCTCGGACAGCGCCAGCCATGCCGGCTCGCCAGTGACGGCGAGAAGGGTCAGGAAGCCCTCGGCCACGTCACCGTAGTCGTCGAGCACGCCGTCGGCCGCACCGGCCGTGCCGTCGCGGGAGACCCGCCGCATCCGCCCGCGGTCGTCGAGATGCAGCCGGACCAGCACGTCAGCGCAGTCGACGGCGGCCTCGATCCACGACGGCTCGTCGAGCAACGCTCCAGCCTCGGCCAGGGCGGCAACGGCCAGGCCGTTCCACGCCGACACGATCTTGTCGTCGCGTTCTGGCTGCGGCCGCTTCTCGCGAGCTGCATGCAGCTCGCGCCGCACACGCGCCCAGCGTTCCCAGTCGTCGGGGTCGGCCGCTAACTGCAGGGTCGACGCGCCACGCTCGAACGTCCCGCTCTCCGTCACCCCGAACAGTTCCATCGCCCAGGCGGCATCGTCGGCGTCGAGCACCTGAGACATTTGAGCCGGGGTCCAGACGTAGGCGGCGCCCTCGGCGGGGTGACCATCCTCCGGGTCCGGCGAGTCGGCGTCGAGGGCGCTCGCGAACGCACCTTCCGGGGTGCGCAGGTCGCGAATCATGAACTCGGCCGTCTCCCGCACGACGCGCCCGGCGAGCTCCGATCCCGTGGCCCGCCACAGGTGTGTATAGGCCCGGAGGAGGAGGGCGTTGTCGTACAGCATCTTCTCGAAGTGCGGAACCACCCACGCATGGTCGACGCTGTATCGCGCGAATCCGCCGCCGAGCTGATCGTAGATGCCGCCGCGAGCCATGCGCTCGCCCGTCACCTGGGCCATCGACAGCGCATTCTCGTCACCGGTGCGTGCGTGGTGGCGTAGCAGGAATTCCAGGACCATGGACGGTGGAAACTTGGGAGCCGAACCGAAGCCGCCGTGCTCGTGATCGAATGTCGACGCCAGCCGCTGCACGCCCATCGCGAGACGCTCCGCGGACGGTGCCACTCCGGCGGCCTCGATGCGCGGGCCGGCGAGCCGGGAGGCGATCTCCTGAGCGGCATCGTCGACCTCGCCCCGCCGGTCCTGCCAGGCCCCGGCCACGGCCTCCAGCACCTGCCGGAACGACGGCATCCCGTGATACGGCTGTGGCGGGTAGTACGTGCCGGCATAGAACGGCTTTCCGTCAGGCGTGAGAAACACCGTCATCGGCCAGCCACCATGGCCGGTGAGCGCTTGCACCGCTTCCATGTAGACGGCGTCGACGTCGGGGCGTTCCTCGCGGTCGACCTTCACCGAGACGAAATTCTCGTTCATGTACGCGGCGACGGCTTCGTCCTCGAACGATTCGTGCGCCATCACGTGGCACCAATGACATGCCGCATATCCGACACTCAGAAGGACGGGGACATCTCGCCGTTCGGCTTCGGCGAATGCCTCGTCACCCCATTCCCACCAATCGACCGGATTATCCCGGTGCTGGAGTAAATAGGGACTCGATGCGTGGCTGAGGCGATTCACCCAAATCCTTCTTCGCGTGTCGGCGGGCATGTCGAACGGCATGGTCAATCCCTACCAGCCCACGCTACCCGCCGTACCTCGTTCCCCCGAATACCGTCCGCCTGACCCCCGAGCAGCAAACGATCTCCTATATGGGGTGACCCTAGGCCGGTGATCAAAAATTGACGTCGATACCCGGACGCGCCGCCAAACGCGAAATTCGCGACAACGGCGCGTCGGGTATCGACGTCAATTCTGGCGGCCGGAACCCAGCCGAGTTTCGACGGATCAGCCGGTCCCGGCATCACCGAAAGCCTGAGACATCGCCTCCTGGTCGAAGGCGGTCTCGTTGACCTCGTTGAGGCTGTACCAGTTTCCCGAAACGTCACGGAAGACCGCCTCAACTCCATAGGGACGCGTCGTGGGTTCTTGCAGGAACTCCACACCACGAGCCGAGTATTCGGCATACGTCTTGGCACAGTCGTCGGTGTTCCACGCCCCACCACTGAGCACACCCTTGGCCATCAGCGTCCGCAACATCGTGGCCGTCTCGTCGTCGTGCATCGGTGGTCCGGGAACGGTGAGCGCGAACTGGAACGTGGGCTGTGCCGGTGGCCCGACAGTCAGCCAGCGAAAACCGTCGTCCAGCTCCACGTCATGGCGGACCTCGAATCCGAGCTTGTCGACGAAGAACGCCTTCGCCTCGTCATAATCGTGCACATACACGCTCGCGACACCGAGCTTTGTGATCATTTCTACTCCTCACCCGAAGGGATGGTCATTTTGACGGACTCGCGCAAGTCGAAGTCAACGCTAGCCACGCCTGGCCTGGACGAGCTTCTCCAGGTGTGCTGTCTTACCTCGGCGCCCGGTTGGTCATCTCCCCGCTGGAATGTCGCTTCTCCAGCTGGTTCACCACTGGTTTCCGGTCGGCCACTTACCTCCGGATGCGTGGCAGCCGTTCGCTGCGCAGGACCACCCCCGGCGAGCAGGTAACACCCGGGGATCGGCGGCGGACCGGATGCCCGTGCCCGGCGCTGAAACTCCGACGGCGGCATACCGGAGAGCTTGGTAAAAAGGCTGCTGAACGAGCCCAAACTCGCGAACCCGACGAGGTGGCACACCTCGGTCACCGTGAGGTTGACCGAGCGAAGGAGGTCTTGAGCACGCTCGATCCGCCGGCGCGAGAGGTACTGACCTGGTGTCTCGCCATACGCCGCCCGGAACGCGCGCGTGAAGTGGTAGCGCGAATAGCCAGCCGCATTCGCAATCTGGTCGAGGTCGAGCCGCTCCGCATAACTGCGATCGATGAGATCACGAGCCCTGCGTACCGCGACCAGCGTCTCGACCGCGGCAGTACCTGGCATGCGCATGGTACGTATCGTAGGCGTATCCGCCGACATCGTCGGGCGGACCTGGCGAGATCTGCCCGCGAATGGCAGGTGATCAGCGAGAAGAGGACGGAGCATGAGCGAACACTCCCCGTGCTGTGGAGCCAGCCGAGCTGGCAGCACCTCGGACATCGACGACGATCCGGTCCCTCACCCGGCTGCTGCCACTGGCATCACGAACGCGCTTGACGCGAGCCCCATGGTTCACCTGCCAGGCGGCACGTTCATCATGGGTACAGACGCCGACGACGGCTACCCGGCGGACGGCGAGGGACCCGCCCGCGAGGTAACGGTCAGCCCGTTCTGGATCGACGCCACCACCGTCACCAACGCCCAGTTCGCCGCCTTCGTCGAGGCCACCGGCTGGATCACCGTCGCCGAACGGCTCGGCACCTCATTCGTATTCTCCGGTTTCCTTCCCGAGAATGTCGATGGAACCCAACCGGTACCTGAAGCGCCCTGGTGGCATGAAGTCCCGGGCGCCACCTGGCGTCACCCGGAGGGGCCAGGTTCCGGCATCGAGGACCGCTGGGACCATCCAGTCACCCATGTGACCTGGCGTGACGCCCGATCCTACGCGAAATGGGCGGGCAAACGGCTACCCACGGAAGCAGAATGGGAGTACGCGGCCCGCGGCGGCCTGGAACGGCGCCGCTACCCCTGGGGCGACGAGCGCGAGCCCGGTGGTCACCATCGCATGAACGTGTGGCAAGGCAACTTCCCGGATAACAACACCGCCGAAGACGGCTACGTGGGCACCGCGCCGGCGCATGCCTACGAGCCCAACGGATACGGCCTGCACAACATGACCGGCAACGTCTGGGAATGGTGCCTGGATTGGTTCGATCCCACCTGGCATCGCGACGCGCCACGTGTCGACCCTGCCGGACCGGGCCGGACCGGCCGCAAGTCCATGCGTGGCGGCTCGTACATGTGTCACCACAGCTACTGCTTCCGGTATCGCGTCGACGCGCGCAGCTCCAACACGCCCGACAGCTCGGCCGGCAATATCGGCTTCCGCTGCGTCCAGTCCGCCTGATCCGTCAGCGTGGGCCGTCGGTGCCCCCACGACGAGGCTCGTCTCCCACGGTGCCCGATGCGCCGTTTTCGCCGATGCCCTCAGAGCCGGATCGGTCACGATGGGTACCCGGCTCGGCCGCCCGAGCGCCGGTGCCCGACTCGTCGAAGTTCACCCGCCGCAGGTGCTTGCGCATGCCCCGATACAGCACGATCAGGGTGAGCAGGAGCGCCACGACAAGCCAGAACGTCGCCGGACCGGCGTTGACGGGTATACCGCCCCACTCACCGCTCCGGCCGTCGCGGAACGCGCCCACTGCTTCTATCACGTCCACGCCACTCACCTTACTCCGGCAAACAGATCATCTTCCGGTAGCCTCGGCTCGATCAAGCTACGAGCCAGCTCATAATCCTCGGTTGGCCACGCCTTCTGGTGGACCTCCAGGGGAACCGCGAACCAGCGCCCCTCGGGATCGATCTGTGTCGCGTGCGCCAGCAGCGCCTTGTCACGCACGGGAAAGTACTCGGCGCATTCCACCCGGGTAGTGATGCGCCGATCCCACTCGGGGTTCGGTTCCCAGTTCTCGAGCCGCTCCGCGTACGGCGATTCGAGGCCACGCCGTGTCATCTCCTCGTGCAGCGCGACGATCCGCTCGCGATGGAAGGCATGGTGGTAGTACAGCTTCGCCGGTTGCCAGGGCTCGCCGGCCTCCGGGTAAGCCTCGGGATCGCCCGCTGCGTCGAACGCGGCAACGGTGACCTTGTGACACATCACGTGGTCCGGATGGGGGTACCCGCCGTTCTCGTCGTACGTCGTGACGACGTGCGGCCGGAAGCGGCGCATGGATGCGACGAGCCCGGCAGCGGCTTGGTCGACGGGCTGCAGGGCGAAGCATCCCTCGGGCAACGGTGGTGGGGGATCACCTTCCGGAAAGCCGGAATCGACGAATCCGAGCCACTCCTGATGGATGCCGAGGATCTCGCGCGCGGCGGCCATCTCCTGCCGCCGAATCTCGCTCATATTCTCCAGGACGTCGGGACGATCCATGTTCGGGTTGAGGATCGATCCACGCTCGCCACCTGTGCAGGTCACGACGAGAACCTCGACCCCTTCGGCAACATAGCGTGCCGTCGACGCCGCACCCTTGCTCGATTCGTCGTCCGGGTGTGCGTGTACGTGCATCAACCTGAGTGTTTCCGCCATGCTCACCTCTCGCCCCTCGTTGGTGCCGGTTCGATGCCCGCACTACAGCAGCACGTACCGGTCACGACATAATGGTGCCGTACCGACCGCCCTCACCATTCGGAACCCCCTGTGACCCACGACGATTCCACGTTCCAGCACCGCCCGGCAGCTCAATCCGACGCCGACGCGGGCCATGACTGGTTGCGCGACCGATACGGGCACCAGGACGACGGCCGCACCCACAGCAACGGGCGTGGTGCGCGGCGACGTACACAGCTCATCCTTGCCGCCACAGGGGCCCTACTGGCAGTAGCGGTCAGCTGGTTCATCGTCGATCTCCAGAGCGATGGGTACCAAGCCGAGCTGCACTCGTGGAACGATCCCGTCGATGACCGGATGCCGGTGACGGTGGAAGTCGACCGCCCACCCGGCACCGCGTTGGAATGCGAACTGGTTGTGGTCGACCGCCGCTTCGTCGTCGTCGGACAGCTGACCCTCGAGATCCCCGCGAGCGACGACAGGCAGCAACGCGTCGATGCCGAGATACCGTTGCGCGGCGACGGGATCGCGCCAAAAGTAGAGGAATGTTCCGTCCCCGAATAGGAGAGGCTCCCAGCTCGCGGGCCGTGGGTTGGGCGATATGTCCGTTTTGTTCATGGCCGATGCGGCAGCTAAGTTGATATCGTTGTCTATTCTTCCCGAAAGTCCACCTGACGGGAACTGGGCTGTCGGAACCAGACCACACCCTCCAGCGGGTGTGGTCTTACCACGATAGGCAAGGAGCAATGCTGTGACCGCTGGAAGCGACAATGTCGCCTGGCTTACCCAGGACGCATACAACCGTCTCCAGGAAGAGCTGGAGCATCTGATGGGGCCAGCACGGAGCGAGATCGCCAAGCGGATCGAAGCAGCACGTGCCGAGGGGGATCTCTCGGAAAACGGCGGTTACCAGGCGGCCAAGGAGGAGCAGGGCAAGCAAGAAGCCCGCATCCACCAGCTGCAACAGCTACTGCAGCGCGCCAAGGTCGGCGAGACACCGTCGGATGACGGCGTCGTCGAGCCTGGCATGATCGTTGAGATCAAGTTCGCCGGTGACGACGAACCCGAGCAATTCCTGCTGGGTTCCCGGGAGCTGGCCGCGCTCGACGATTCCGTCGAGCTTGAGGTGTACTCGCCGCAGTCGCCGCTCGGGGCCGCCATCAACGGCCAGCCAGCGGGTGCGACTGTCACCTACCAGGCGCCCAATGGTCGCGACGTCACAGTCGAGATCATCAGCGCCAAGCCTTACGGCTGAGCGCGGGCGAACCTGCTCGAGCAGACCGAGATCCTGCCGGTACGTGGACGAAGGTCCGGCCGGCACACTCCCTGAACGAGAAGTGCGGGGCCGGGGATGGTCGTCCCGGCCCCGCACTTCTTGCCCTGGCGGCTACACGTTCCCTGGATCGACTCCAGTAACCCTGAGCCAGCCTTCGTCACTTGCTCGCTGCGGCCTTGTACTTGCGAACCGCCAGCGGGGCGAAGACCACGGTGATGAGCAGGCACCAGATGAGGGCCGCCGCCACCGGGTTCTGCATCGGCCACGCATCCGACACGATGATGCTCTCGTTTCCGAACAGCTCGCGAGCCCCTGCGACCATCGAGCTGATCGGATTCCACTCCGCAATGGTCTGCACCAGGGCCGGCATCGTTTCCGGTGGCACGAACGCGTTGGACAAGAACACCACGGGGAACAGCCAGATCAGACCCGCCGAGGCCGCGACCTGGGGATTGCCCACCGACAGCCCGATGACCGCACCAACCCACAGCATGGCGAAGGCGAACAGCAACATCAGCCCCACGCCAGCGAGGAACGGGCCGACGCCGTTGTGGACGCCCCACCCGACGATCACACCGCAGATCATCATGATGACGAGCACGACGAGCTGGCTGCACAGGTCCGAAACGACCCGTCCGGCGATCACCGATGAACGCGCCATGGGCAGGGATCGGAAACGATCGATCAATCCCTTGTGCATGTCGTCCGACAACCCGACGCTGGCCGGCGCTACCGCGAATGCCATGGTCTGCACGAAGATTCCGGCCATGAGAAACTCGCGGTAATTGACGCCCTCGACCGGAATCGCCCCGCCGAAGACGTAGGCAAACAGCAGCACGAACATGATCGGCTGGATGAACATGTAGATCTGGGTGTCGGGCACCCGGAGGCTACCCCGGATGTTCCGCCACGCGATGATCATAGTGTCGCTCAGCACCTGCCGGATGCCCACCGCCTGGACACTTCCTACCTGCGGTGCATGTTCAGTCGTTGCCACTGGACACCCCCTGGGCCACGGCCTCTGCCGCCGGTTCCTCTTCCGCGAACCGTCCTGTCAGATGCAAGAACACATCGTCGAGCGTCGGACGTCGCAGCCCGATGTCGTCGATCTCGACCTCTGCCGCGTCGAGATCACGGATCACCTGGACGAGACCCTTCGATCCGGTCGCCGCCGGCACCGTGAGACGCCGCGTGTGCTCGTCGACGGAACACTCACCGGCACTGCCTCGTTGCAAGATCTCCGTGGCCGTGGACAGCGCGGCGGGATCATGGACGACGACCTCGATGCGCTCGCCGCCCACCTTGGCTTTGAGCTCGTCGGCGGTTCCCTCGGCGATGATGCGCCCGTGGTCGATCACCACGATCCGATCGGCCAGTGCGTCGGCCTCTTCCAGGTACTGGGTGGTCAACATGATGGTCGCACCACCACTGACCCGTTCCCGGATCACGTCCCACAACTCCATCCGGCTCGCCGGATCGAGCCCCGTGGTGGGCTCGTCGAGGAACAACACCTTCGGGTGGATGAGCAAGCTCCCCGCCAGGTCGAGCCGGCGACGCATACCTCCCGAATACGTCTTGGCAGGCCGATCGGCCGCCTCCGCCAGCGAAAACTGCTCGAGCAGCTCGTCGGATCGGCGCCGGGCCTGCTTGCTCGACAGCTGGTACAGCCGCCCGAACATCCACAGATTTTCTCGCCCGGTCAGGTTCTCATCGATCGCGGCGAACTGCCCCGACAGGCCGATACTGGCGCGCACCGCCTGAGGTTGCGTGACGACATCGTGCCCGGCCACAGTCGCCCGCCCTCCGTCGGGAGCCAGCAAGGTGGTGAGCATCCGAACCGTGGTTGTCTTGCCTGCACCGTTGGGACCCAGCAGCCCCAGCACGGTGCCTTCGGCTACGGTGAGGCCGACGTCGTCGACGGCTCGCACCGCCTTCTCTCCCGAGCCGAAGGTCTTCATCAACCCTTCGGCAGAAATGGCATTCAATGTGCGATTCCTTTCGTGATCAGAGCAACATCACATCGCTCACGAAGATCAGCTTTGCGACCCACCAGGCAACACACTGCGGCCACGCTCGCACCGTCATCGCCTCAGCGGATCTCGACCAGCTACCGACTGTTCATGGTGTCAGGTGGCACCGACATGGTCGGCCGATGTCGCTGGTTCTCCATCGCCGGCTCTCCCCGGGCATCGGTGATGCGAAAGCCGGCGCGGTGCGTCAGCTCAGCAGCTCGGTCGCTTCTTCGAGATCGAGCTCACCAGCCGCCAGCCGCCGCAGTACGTCTTCACGATCGACAGGTTCTGCGTCGGACACGGTGACGTCTGCCTCCTCGATGCCAAGACGGCCCAGCAGCTCCGAATACCGGACACGGGCCGTCGGGTAACTCACCCCCAGTTCGCGGGCAAGCTCCTTCATATTGCCTCGTGATGTGAGGAAGACGCGAAGGATTTTTCGATCCTGCGCGCTCAGTGAACAATAAGTACACCCCGTGAATCGGCCGGACAACTCGGTGCCGCACGCCTCACAGCCCAGGCGTGTGACGTGCAGCACGTTGGCACAGACCGGACACTCGCGAGGCGGTTGATAACCCTCCGCCTCCCGGCCCGCGCGTGGCGAGGGCGGCATCGTGGTCATCGCGCATCCCCCCGGTCCGGCGTGCGAAGCACCACCGCTCCCATGACGGCCTCGACATCAATCTGCGACCCCCCGAGACCGACGACGATCTCGCCGTGCCGATCCCGGCCGCGGCGCTCGGGTTCGAGCGTGAGCCTGCCCATCTGGACGTCGGAGCGGACCTCGGCGTCCGTCCCCTCTTCCAGGGTGAGCTGCAACGAACCGGACTCGCAGCGCAACCAGGAGTGGCCTTGCGTTTGAACCATGTCAACCTGCGCGGACCCGGCCTGCACCAGAAGGTCGACCGGACCCTCGACATCATGGATCCGGCACGAGCCCGCCGTGACACGGACGTGGTCCAGCGCGCGCGCCCCGTCCACGTGCAGCGAACCTGCGATGACCTCGACCCCCACTGCGAGGTCGGGGCGCACCCGGACCTTCAGTTCCAGATCTCGCGCCAGGCCATGTTGAACCCGATCTGCAACCTCCCTCCAACGCCCACCGACCAACAGCGTGAAGGCGTCGTCGGCCCGAACGATCTCCGTCTCGCCGGTGACCAACAATGTGGCCCCCTCACGGCGAAGGGTGTGTGGCCCCTCCACCGCGACGGTGGCCACGCCGGGATCACCGACGATCCGGACCCGGCGAGACGTGGCCCGGACGGTGATTCTCGTGACCTCCGACGCTGCGGGCAGCGTGGCACCTTCGAGCGTGCCAGACTCGGTGACGGCCGGCTGCTCCTCGGATCCTGCCCCAGTGGTCTCGTCGAGCAGCTGCGCAGCCGTCGTCGGGTCCATCTCGCCGGCCGCGACCTTCTCCAGGATTTCACGGGTCGCGTCACCTTCACTCATGCCACGATCCTCTACCTGGATTCAATAATTGTCAACTCAGCTTTAGAAAAAAGAAGTTAATCTTCAGGTAATGACAAGGGGTATCCGGTGTGACGCAACCGCGCGATCACGCGCGAGCGATGCTCGGGGCCCCGAGTCTCGAGATGCAGCGCCACCTCCACCTGGTCAACCGGCAACGAAGCGCTCGTGCGCTGATGAACGACATCCAGGACGTTCGCATCAACCGAGGCGAGCTCCCCGAGCAGTTTGGCCAGCGCGCCCGGCGCATCGGGCACCCGCACCCGGATCGACAGGTAACGTCCCGCGGCGGCCATGCCGTGGCGAATGACCCGCATGAGCAACAACGGGTCGATGTTGCCGCCGGATAGCACCGCGACCACCGGAGGTTCGTACACACCCGGATCTTCGAGTAGCGCCGCCACCGCCGCGGCGCCGGCCGGCTCCACCACCTGTTTGGCGCGCTCTAGAAGCGATACGAGGGCCTGCGACAGCGCCTCCTCACTGACCGTGATCACGCTGCCGTGGTGCGCCCGGATGATGTCGAAGGGCACATCTCCCGGACAGCCCACGGCGATCCCGTCCGCCATCGTCGACATCCGCTCCAGCGAGACGGGCGCGCCCATACCCAGCGACGGGGGATATGCTGCTGCGCCTTCTGCCTGGACCCCGACGACACGCACGTCCGGACGGGAATGCTGGACCGCCATCATGACACCGGCGAGCAGCCCGCCCCCACCAGCGCCGACCAGTATGGTGCGCACGTCCGGGCATTGCTGGAGAATCTCCATGCCGACGGTGGCCTGCCCTGCCACGATGTCAGGATGATCGAACGGATGGATCAGCACGGCGCCGGTTTCCGCGGCGAACGCCCGGGCGGCCAGCAGCGCGTCGTCCACCGTCGTACCAGCGAAACGCACATCGGCCCCGTATGCCCGGGTGGCTCGTTCCTTGACGATCGGCGCTCCGTCCGGCATGAACACCGTCGCCCGCGTGTCGAGCATGCTCGCCGCGAGGGCCACGCCCTGGGCGTGATTGCCCGCACTCGCCGCGACGACACCGTTCTGGCGTTCCTCCGCCGACATCCGCGCGATCCGCACGTAGGCACCGCGTATCTTGAACGAACCGGCGCGTTGCAGGTTTTCGCACTTCAGATAGACCGAGCCGCCGACCTTGGCACCCAGCCACCGGGAATCCTCGATCGGCGTGGGCCGCACGACGTCGTGCAAGAGGGTGGCCGCCGACTCGATCCCCTCCATTGTCACGTCCATGAGTCCTGATCCTGTCACCACGAACGCGAGTCCGCATCAAGCCACCGGAGCACGCCAGCGTCAACCTCGACGCCGTGTACGCAACCGTTCGATCGCCCCGGGGGTATTAGTGTGGCACCTGTGAAACTCGCATGGTTGTGCAGTCATGAGTCATATCAGCCCGAGGTGCTCCTCGATCACGCCGTACTCGCCGAGCAATCCGGATTCGATGCCGTCACCGGTGCGGATCACTTCCATCCGTGGGTGGACGACGCGTCGGCGTCGAGCTTCGTATGGAGCTGGTTCGGCGCCGCCGCTCAGGCGACGTCCCGGGTCGAACTGGCCACGAGCGTCACCGCCCCGCTGTATCGCTACCACCCGGGATTGATCGCTCAAGCGGCCGCGACACTCGACCGGCTGTCCGGGGGCCGCTTCATCTTGGGCGTGGGCACGGGTGAAGCCATCAACGAGGCTCCGCTCGGCTACGCGTTCCCCGGCTATCGCGAGCGCATCGCCCGCATGGAGGAAGCCCTGCGGATCATCCACGGGCTGCTCGCCGGCGAAAAGCTCGACATCGACGGCGAGTACTACCGGGCGCAGACCGCGAAACTCTACAGCCCACCGGTCGGCAACGTCCCCGTCTGGATGGCCGCTGGCGGTCCCAAGTCCGCGACGTTCGCCGGCCAGCACGCCGAAGGTTTGATCACGAGCGTGAAAGACCCGGCGGACGCGCTCGAACGCGTCATCGGGCCATATCGCGAAGCCGCCGCCGCACGGGGAGCCTCGACCACCATCATGGCCACCCGGTGGGTGGTCCTGGCGAGCAGCGACGACGAAGCCTGGGAGGCACTCGCCCCGATGCGCGGGCTTCGCGCACCCGGCCGCCTGGAGACCGCCGACCCGATGGTGTTGCGGGAACGGGCCGACGCCATGGACCGGCAGGAGATTCTGGGCAAGTACACGGTCGTTCGTGACCTGGAGGGCCTGGCCGAGGCGTATCGGCCACTGGTGAGCGAGGTCGGCGCCGACTACGTCGCGATACAGGTCGCCAGCGCCGAGCCGGCGAGCACCATCAAACAGATCGGTTCCCAGGTGCTTCCCGCGCTCCGTGACTGGGCGGGCACCGGCTGACGAGTCAAAGCTGCAACGCCTGCTCGAGGTCGATGAGGATGTCGTCGATGCTCTCGATGCCCACGGACAGCCGGACCAGGTCCTCTGGCACCTCGAGCGGGCTCCCTGCGGCGCTGGCATGCGTCATCCGTCCGGGGTGTTCGATGAGCGATTCCACTCCGCCCAGTGACTCGCCAAGCGTGAAGACCTGAGCGCGATCACACACCTGCACGGCCGCCTCCTCGCCGCCAGCGACCCGGAACGCGACCATTCCCCCGAAGCGGTGCATCTGCTGCCGCGCCAGGTGGTGGCCCGGATGCGTGCGCATCCCCGGATAGAGGACGTCCGCCACGCGCGGATGCTCCATCAGCGCCGTCACCACGCGCTCGGCGTTGTCGCAGTGCTTCTCCATCCGCACGGCCAGCGTCTTCAGACCGCGCAGGACGAGCCACGCGTCGAACGGCCCGGCCACGCCCCCGATCGCGTTCTGGTGAAACGCCAGCCGTTCACCCAGCTCGTCATCGGCCACGACGAGCGCACCACCGACGACGTCGGAATGCCCTCCGCAATACTTCGTCGTGGAGTGAACGACGACGTCGGCACCCAGGAACAACGGCTGCTGGAGGTACGGCGTCGCGAACGTGTTGTCGACGACGAGCAGTGCGCCCACCTCGTGCGCGGCGTCGGCGAGCATCTCCACATCGGCGATGTTCAGCAGCGGATTGGTGGGAGTCTCGACCCACACGACCTTCGTTTCGGGCCGCAGTGCCGCGCGCACCGCGTCGACGTCGGATACCGGTGCTGACGTCCACGAAACACCCCAGCGTTCGACCACGCGGCTGACCAGCCGGTACGTCCCTCCGTATGCGTCGTCCGGGATGACCAGGTGATCGCCAGGCCCCATGACCGTACGCAAGAGCGTGTCTTCGGCGGCCATGCCGCTGGCGAACGCCAGACCGCGGCTGCCCCCTTCGAGAGAGGCCAGGCACTCTTCCAGAGCGACGCGGGTCGGGTTGGCCGAGCGGCTGTACTCGTAACCTTCGCGCAGCCCTCCGACCCCGTCCTGGGCGTACGTGCTGGTTGCGTAGATGGGTGGAATCACCGCACCGGTTCGTGGATCGGGTTCTTGACCGGCGTGGATGGCTCGCGTTTCGAATCCGTGCACGATATGGACCCTACGTGGTGCCGTCGGAGCCGCGCAGCCCGCCCGGCGATCCCGAACCCACGCGTGCCTGCGTGGGAACCGTCAACACCGGCAGCAACCGGTGCACCAGCGGGCCGATGCCTAGCGCGTAAAGCACCGTGCCGACACCGACGGTGCCTCCGAGCAGCCATCCCGCCGCCACGACACAGACCTCGATCGATGTCCGCACCACCCGCACCGAGCGGCCTGTCACCCGGACGAGGCCGGTCATCAGGCCATCGCGCGGGCCGGGCCCCAGGCGAGCCCCGACGTAGGCGGCGGTCGCGACGCCGTTCAGCACGATGCTGACGAGCATGAACGCGACGCGCGCCGCAAGGCCGTCCGGTGCAGGCAGGAAGAAGAGGGAGGCGTCGAGCATGAGGCCGATCACCACGACGTTGCTGACCGTTCCGACGCCCGGACGCTCGCGCAACGGTATCCACGCGAGCAACACCACAGCACCGGCGGTGATCGTCACGACGCCGATCGACAGCGGTGTCCGCAGGGCGATGCCCTGGTGCAGAACGTCCCACGGGTACACGCCCAGCCCAGCTTCGATCATCAGTGCCATGCTGAATCCGTAGAGCACCAGGCCGAGATAGAGCTGGATGAGGCGACGCGCGAGGTATGGGCCGGCGAGGGCTCGTCGTCGGGATGCCACGACCGACATCGTCGCGCATATTGGCATTTTTTGCGAGGGCCAATCGTGAAACAATGGCCTACATGCGAGCGATCGACGGTCGGCAACTGGCCCGGCTGCTTGGCCGTACCCAGGAGGCCGATCCGATCGGCGGCACCGGAACCGTCTATCGCCATCTCGCCTCGGCCATCCAGATGCTGATCCTCGACGGCCGGCTCGCCATACAGACCCGCCTGCCCAGCGAACGCGAGCTCGCCACCGCACTCGCGACGAGCCGCACGACGGTCACCGCGGCGTACGACGCCCTGCGAACCGCGGGGTACGCCGCCAGCAGGCGAGGCGCCGGAACCTGGACCACGCTGCCCGATGACCGGCCGGCCGATCCCGTCGCGGCATTCGCACCGTCCACGACCTCCACGCACATCGACCTGGCGCCGGCCGCACCTGAGGCGCCCGGCCCCGAGCTGCGCGCCGCCTACGAGCACGCGCTGACCCAGCTACCGCACTACATGTCCGGACACGGGTACCACATCCTGGGATTGCCGAGTCTGCGCGATGCCATCGCGGCCCGCTTCAATGCCCGAGGGCTGCCGACCACGCCGGAGCAGATCATCGTCACCTCCGGCGCACAACATGCCTTCACGCTGGTTCTCGCCGCGCTCGGGCGCGCTGGCGACCGCGTGATCATCGACCACCCGACGTATCCCAACGCGCTCGACGCCATCCGCCGTATCCACGCGGAGCCGGTTCCCGTGACGCTCGCCGAGGACGGGTGGGACCTCGAGGCGCTGGCGGCTGCCGTGCGCCAGTCCGGTCCCCGGCTCGCCTACCTGCTGCCCGACTTCCAGAACCCCACGGGCCTGCTGGCCTCCGACGTCGAACGCCGGCACCTGGCGGAGACGCTGGCCCGGGCCCGCGTCGTCACCGTCGTCGACGAGTCGAACGTCGAGGTCGGGTTCGTCACGCCGCCGCCACCGTTGGCCACCTATGCCCCGGGAGTTATCACTCTCGGCAGTGCCGGCAAGTCCTTCTGGGGCGGCTTGCGCATCGGCTGGATACGGGCCGAGCAGACGATGATCCGCAGGCTCGCGACCACCCGGGCCAACCTCGACCTCGCCTCGCCACCCGTCGAGCAGGAAGCCACCGCCCATCTGCTCCGGCAGGCGGACGAGATTCTCCCCCACCGCCGTGCTGACCTGCGAGAGCGCCGGGACGCGATGATCGCCCTGCTCGCCGAGTACCTCCCAGGCTGGCGTGTCCGGCCACCCGATGGCGGGCTCGCCCTGTGGTGCGACATGGGCATGCACGTGTCCAGCAGGCTCACCACGGCGGCCGGACAGCACGGACTCCGGCTGGCGGCCGGGCCACGATTCGGAGTCGACGGCGCCTTCGAGCGCCGGATCCGCCTTCCGCTCACCTTGCCCAGGGACGTCATGCAGCCGACAGTCCAGCGGCTCGCGCACGCGTTCGAGTCCGTCGCTGCTGGCGGAGACCCGGTGGCCACCACGAATCTACGCGAGCTCTTCGCGTGAGACGGAACATCGCGGGCGACGATAGCGTTACGCCGTGTAGAGGCTGTCCGCCACATCGTCACCATCGTTGCGAGGTCCTCCGTGTCCATCTTCGATCAATCCGCCAAGACCCGGCTGGTCCAACCCGACGACGCCCTACCCGGCCGGGCTTCCCGCCCGTTCGCCCTGTCCGGGACGCACACCGTCCTCGGAACGCCGATCGACGCGGCCCCGCCGGCCGGACACCAGGAAGCCGTTTTCGGAATGGGTTGCTTCTGGGGCGCCGAACGCGAGTTCTGGCAGGTTCCCGGCGTCTGGACAACTGCGGTCGGTTACGCCGGCGGATACACGCCCCACCCGACATACGAGGAGGTATGCAGCGGGCTGACCGGGCACGCCGAGGCCGTTCGCGTCGTCTTCGATCCCGACCGCGTGTCCTTCGCGGACCTGCTCAAGCTCTTCTGGGAATCCCACGACCCCACGCAAGGGATGCGACAGGGAAACGACATCGGCACGCAGTACCGTTCCACCATCTACTGGACCACCGAGGGGCAACGAGACGCCGCGCTGGCCTCCCGCGACGCATACGGCCAGCGGCTATCCAGCGCCGGACACGGCGAGATCACCACCGAGATCGCCGAACTCGGCACCTTTTACTACGCCGAGGACTATCACCAGCAGTACCTGTCGGAGGCCAAGAACCCCAACGGCTACTGCGGCCTTGCCGGCACTGGCGTCAGTTGCCCGGTCGGCACCGGAACCGGACTGTGACGCTACGCTGACAGCGCCGCGAAGACGCCGGGCTCGGCATTGTTCGCCACGAGAAGGACTGCGTTGACCGGCTAACACGCTCACCGCGCGAGCTGGGGGACGTGATCGATCTCGCCAACCGTCATGGGCTTGACTTGGCCACCTGTACCGGTGAGGTCGACCCAGCGACACCGGCCGGCCGTATGGTCGCGCGCATCCTTGGCGCTACAGCTCGCCAGGAGGCCGAGCGCAACGCGGAGTCTTGTCGGGCGTTCGACTGAACTCAATCGACGTACGTCAACAGGTCGCCGGGTTGGCAGTCAAGCTCTCGGCAGATGGCTTCGAGGGTAGCGAGCCGGATTGCTTTGGCTTTGCCTGTCTTGAGGATCGACAGGTTGGCCACCGTGATGCCGATGCGGTCGGCGAGTTCGGTGAGTGTCATCTTGCGCTCGACCAGCATCCGGTCGAGCCTGGTCTCGATCGGCATCAGACCGTCAACCTGCGCTCGGACTCGATCGCGGCACCATGGCGGAAGATCTCGGCAATCAGGAGTATCAGCCCGCCAAGGGCAAGCTGCCCCAAGTTCACGTCGTCCGGGTAGACGCCAGCGCTGAACGGAGTCAGGTGCGGCCCGATTCCAAACGACTCCATCGAATAGCCGACTTGCATGGCACTGGTGAAGTGATTCACGGCCGGTTCCAGGACAGAAATCGCAATCACCAGCCCTCCGATGGCACGCAGATGACGTACAGTGCGGTTGCTGAACGCCTCACCGGCAGCTGCCGTCGTGAGCAGCCGCCAGAGCAGGAGCAACAACCCGCTGAGCACCGCCAGGCCGATCACGCCTCTGGTGACCGTGGCCGCGACGTATGGGCTCCAGCCGCCCGTCGACACGAGCTCGACCTCGCCCCGCAACTTGGCAACCGTCGGCCGGACGTCCGCGTCCTGGCGACGCACCTGCTCCGTGGTCGACCCAAGGTCATCGTGCAAGAAGTTCCTGAAGCATTCGCTAGCGGAGGTAGTCGCCCTGATATCGGCCGACTCGCACACGTCCGCATAAAGCGCAACTGGCATCGAGATGGTGCTCTGGACGGAGAACGGTCCGACCTCGATGTCCGCGGGATACGTGACCTTTCCCGTCAGCGCCAAAACGCCTACCACCGCCGTCGTCACCGCAGCCGCCGCCACGAATGTGCCGGCGACCAGCGCGATCCAGCCACCGATCCGGAACGCTCGCCGCGTCGTCATGCCGCGTCCGCCTAGCCCACTACGGGAAACGATATATTGAGAAACAATAAAATCATATCGCATTGCGATATGTCATGGCGTGCACAATATCCGTCAGCGCATAGCCGCGCAGCGGTCAGCAACCGAGCAGACGGGAATCGCCCTGCTCGCTGTATGTCGCCGGCCAGACGACGACTTCATCGGATATTGGGACCTCACCGCGGGCCGGGCAACGGTCGATGAGCCAGAGATCGCCTACGAGCTGTATCAGCGTGCGCACGGACAGCTGACCAGAGCCGGCCTGCTCTTCGCCGGTGACGTCACTGAGCGACGTAGCCGAGCAGATCTGCCCGGGTCAAGACGCTCACCGGCCGCCCGTCCTCGATCACGAGCACGGCGTCGACCGTGCGAAGCATCTCGTAGGCCTTCGACACGGGTTGTCCCCCACCCAACGTCGGCAACGGCTCGGACATGTGCTTCTCGACCTGATCGGTCAACGTGGCCGTACCGCTGAACAGCGCGTCCATCAGGTCTCGCTCGAACACTGCCCCGGCGACCTCGGCCGCCATCACTGGGGGCTCGGCACGCACGACCGGCATCTGCGAGACGTTGTACTCGCGCAGGATCGCCACCGCGTCGGCGAGGCTCTCGGCGGGGTGGGTGTGCACCAGGTCCGGAAGGTCACCGGACTTGTCCCGGATCACGTCGCCCACCGTCGTGCCCTCCTCGGGCGACAGGAAGCCATACGACATCATCCAGCTGTCGTCGAAGATCTTCGACATGTACCCACGCCCGCTGTCGGGCAGCAAGACCACCACGACGTCGTCGGGTCCGGCCCGCTCGGCCACTTGCAGCGCGCCGGCGACGGCCATGCCGCACGAGCCGCCGACGAGCAATCCCTCTTCACGCGCCAGCCGCCGCGTGAAGTGGAACGAGTCATGATCCGAGATCGCGACGATCTCATCACAGATGTTCCGGTCGTATGTCTCCGGCCAGAAATCCTCGCCGACGCCCTCGACCAGATACGGGCGTCCGCTGCCGCCCGAGTAGACGGAGCCTTCCGGATCCACGCCGATCACCCGGACCTGGCCACCGGACACTTCCTTGAGATAGCGGCCAGTCCCGCTGATGGTGCCACCGGTACCGATACCGGCCACGAAGTGGGTGATCCCGCCCCCGGTTTGCTCCCACAACTCGGGGCCCGTGGTCTCGTAATGAGACCGGGGATTGGCTGGATTGGAGTACTGATCGGGCTTCCACGCTCCGGGGATCTCTTTGACCAGGCGATCGGAGACGGAATAGTACGAGTCGGGATGTTCAGGGGGCACCGCCGTGGGGCACACGACCACCTCGGCGCCATACGCCTTCAAGACGTTGCGCTTGTCCTCACTCACCTTGTCCGGGCAGACGAATATGCACCGGTATCCACGGCGCTGCGCGACGATGGCCAACCCCACCCCGGTGTTGCCGCTAGTGGGCTCGACGATCGTTCCGCCAGGGCCGATGCGGCCCGCGCGCTCGGCCTCCTCAACCATTCGCAGGCAGATCCGGTCCTTGACCGATCCTCCGGGGTTGAAGTATTCGACCTTTGCCAAGACGGGAACGGACAGATCCGCCCCCAGTGTTCCCAGCTTCACGATCGGGGTCCGGCCAATGAGCTCGATGACGTTCTCGTAGTACTCCACCCACCAAATCTAACTCCCGTCGACCCCCGGTGTCGCCGTTCACCAGGAGGTCAGATGCCTTTTCCCGGCTCTTCCAGCCAGCATGTGCCGAAAGCGTGATCCGCGAGTTACATTTGCGGCATGGTCGGGCCGTTGAATGCTGCGAACGTACGTCGTATCACCACTACCGCCGCCGCTTACGGCGGCGGTATCGGTTTGCTGAGCGCATCGTTCTATGGGTTACTCCGGCTGCAAGCATCGCTCGCGCGCCGCACCATCACCGGCGTCCCGCTCGAGGAGCCACCCAATGCCGACGGAGTCTACGGCGACCACCCGGGCTCACCGATCTCGTTTACCGTGATCGGCGACTCGTGCGCCGCGGGTTACGGTGTGCATCATCCCGACGAGGCACCCGGAGCTCTCATCGCCGCCGGTCTCGCCGAAATCGCCGAGCAGCCAGTGCGCCTGACTACGGTGGCCAGGGGCGGGGCGCGCAGCGCCGACCTGGCCGACCAAGTGGACCGCGCCCTGGTGGCGTCACCGAATGCCGCCCTGATCATCATCGGGGGCAACGACGTGACGCACTCGGTATCACCAGAACGGGCCGTGACGATGTTGACCGATGCCATACTGCGGTTGCGGGACGCCGGCTGCGCCACCGTCGTCGGTGCCTGTCCCGATCTCGGCACCATCAAGCCCATCCAGCCGCCGCTTCGCTGGCTGGCACGCCAATGGAGCCGCAAGCTCGCCGCGGCGCAGACGATCGCGGCCGTCGAGGCCGGCGCGCGCACGGTCTCCCTCGGCTCCATCCTCGGCCCGGAGTTCGCCGCCTCCCCACGCGAACTGTTCAGCGAGGACCAGTTTCACCCCTCCGCGGCAGGCTACGCGCATGCCGCGGCCGCGGTGTTGCCCTCCATCGCTGCCGGGCTCGGCCTCTGGCCGGCCGACGAGTACGAGCTCGAGCCGCCCGAGGGCGAGGGCGTCGCGCCGATCTCGGTCGCTGCCGCCACGGCAGCTGGCCACGGTGGGACCGAGGTGGCGGCAGCCACCGTCGACGGACGGGAGGCCGGTCCGCGCGGTCCCTGGGCGAAGATTCGCCGCAGGAACACGTCGAACAACGCGAACGTGCCGCCGCTCCCGGATGCCTCGGAAGATGCCGACGACGGTCACCTCACCTCGGCATGAACTCATCCCGACGCCAATCGCCCACCGCCGACGGCGGCTCGTGACCTGGCCGGAGAAAGGATCAACCGATAGGCCTTGTGCGACCCGTACCCGTGAGGCAGAGTCGTCATAAGGAGCCCCTCACGAGTAGATGGAGGCCGCTATGAGCCTGAACCACTCCGAGGAAACCCATCGCAATCTTCTCGCCAGAGTTCCTCGCATCACTGGACGAGAACTTCCCGAGTGGTTCGCGGCGATCGAGGACGGACCGTCGTTCTTGAGATTCGAAGACCGGGTCAAGTGGCTGCGCAGCGAGCACGGGCTGTCACACGGCCACGCGACCGCCATCGTCCACGAACACGATCTTCGCCGCGCAGCCCGCGCATTCGAGTAGCTCGGAGCGATACCGCCCCAACGAGCCGCGTAGCCACCGGCAGGCGCCCACCCTGACGTCTGCCGGGGTAGCACGCCACCCACAGAAATGGCCCCGTCCGGCTTCGTCACCGGAACGGGGCCACTCGCATATGAGGTGATGGGCTCGACTGCGACGGTTTACTCTCCGCGAAGGATGGCCAGCAGCCGCAGCATCTCGATGTAGAGCCAGACCAGCGTGACAGTGAGGCCGAACGCGGCCGTCCACGCGTACTTGGACGGAATTCCCTGCTTGACGCCCTTCTCGATGAAGTCGAAATCGAGGATCAGCATGACGGCGGCCAGGCAGACCGCGAACAGGCCGATGGCGATCCCGAACCATCCATCACGGAATCCGAACGTCCCGTCGGTCCAGTTGAACAGGCGGGCCACCAGGTTGAACATGACGAAGACGAGGTACCCGCCCATAGCGATCATCGCGCCCCGCACGAACTTGGGTGTCACCCGCACCCTGCCGCTGCGGTAGAGGAACAGCGCGACGGCGAAAACCGAGATGGTTCCGAGGATCGCCTGCGCGACGATGCCGTTGAGTGGCGTACCACCGGCGCTGAACGCGACGTTTTCGAACATGAAGCTGATCCCGCCGACGAACAGGCCCTGCAGGGCCGCGTAGGCGAGGATGAGCGGCGGGCTCGGCTCCTTCTTGAAGGCGTTGACGAGGCCCAGAACCAGGCCACCGATCAACCCGATCCAGACGAGTCCCGGCTGCCACCAGCCGACGACGGCGCCGATCAGGAGCACGCCGAGGGTACCGCCAGTACGGGTGACGACGTCGTCATACGTCATGCGCCCCGTCTGCGCCGGACTGGCCGACGGTGCGGCATACATATCCTCGAGCTGACCAGTGCTCGGCGTGTGCACGTCAGACGTGGCCGAACGGCCGCCGAATGCCGCCGCCCGGCCGAAGACCGGGTTTCTACTCTGCATCGCTCTCCTCCCAAGCCCACCGGTGGGCAGATTTGAACATTCACATCTACTGTACCGATCAGGCAATGCCCAGCCAGAGCCGGACAACTCCGAGGGTGACGGGGGAGGCAGATCGGTTCCGACTTCCGCTAGCCTACCCTTCGGACGTACGTGCATTGTGATGAAGGGGGCGAGATGTCCAACGCGGGCACACCCGGTGAAGACAGCAATCCGGGAGCCAGTGAGAACCCGCAGGCCGCTGGCAACGACATGCCGGACATGCCGTCCGGCTCGTCTGCCGAGCAGCCACCGCCGCCTCCACCGAGCCCGGCACCGTCCCCGGAAGGGACGCACTCCCCGGGATCGACGGCGTCCACGGCGAGCGTGCCGCCACCACCCGCTCCACCGCTACCGTCCGCCGGGGCAAACGAGCCTCCCAGGCGGCGCCGGCGTGGTTTCCTCATCGGCGCCCTGGTCGCCGCGATCGTGCTGCTCGTGCCCGGTGCCGTCTTCGCCTGGCGCGCTCTCGACGGCGGCGGCCCCCAGCCTCACGACGTCTTGCCCGCAGACACCCTCGGTTACGTCCGTCTCGACCTCGACCCCTCGGCCAGCCAGAAGGTCGAGGCCTCCCGCTTTCTCGACACCTTCCCCGCGTTGGACGACGTGGCCGAGTTCAACGGCGACGAAGACCTGCGCGAGGTGATGGTCGACAAGATGGCCGAGGACGCCGGCTGCGAGATCGACTTCGGCCAGGATGTCGAACCCTGGCTCGGCGACCGAGCCGGTATGGGTTTCCTGCCTCCTCGCGACGACGGGACCGACCCCGACGTCGTGTTCGTCATGCAAGTGAACGATGAAGACACGGCGGCATCCGGACTGGAGACACTCCAGGAGTGCGGCGGGGGCGAGCCCGAACCCATCCCCCACACGTTCGTCGACGGCTATCTGATCCTCGCCGCCGAGCAGGATCTTGCCGACGAATACGCCGAGTCTGCACGAGACTCCTCGCTTGCCGATAACGACGAATTCGTCGACGCCATGGACCGGCTGGGCGACCCTGGCATCGCGTCGATGTGGTTTTCCGGTGAGGCCCTCGTCGAGTTCGCGGACACCTCCATGATGGAGGACCAGATGGACACCTCCGACGAGTTCGGCAACGACCCGATGACGGGAATGGACCCCGGCGCTCCGGACATGGACCAGCTTCGCGAAATGGTCGAACAAACCTACCGCAGTATCGCGATGACGGTCCGCTTCGACGACGAGTACGCCGAGATCGTCACGGCGGCGACCGGAGATCTTTACAAGGAGCTCCCCGGCGGTGGCGTGCGTGCCGACGTCCCCGAGGACACCACCATGATGTTCGGGTTTGTCAACGGCAACCAGTATCTCCAGGACAACTGGGAGTTCCTCACGGAGTCGGCGGGCGAGGAAATGGCGATGATGGAAAACATGGTCACCGCCATGGGCCTCTCGCTGCCCGAGGATCTGGGGACGATGCTCGGGGACAACCTGCTCGTCGCCGTCGACGCCAACAATCTCGATCTCGATGCGCTCACCAGATTCGGGGACATGGAGTCCCTGCGGTTCGGCATGCGGGTCGACGGCGATCCGGACGCGGTGAGCGACGTCTGGAGCACCCTCGAGGAGATGGCGGCCATGTCCGGTGACTCGCTGGACGATGTGCCGTTGACCACCACGGACGACGGCTACGTGATCGCCTCCGACGACGCCTACGCCGGCGAGCTGACGGAGGGCGGCACGCTCGGTGAGACCGACAGCTACAACACGGCGGTCAAGGATGCCGACGACGCGCACGCGGTCATGTATCTCGACGCCGGTGTGCTCACCGAGGAGCTGACGTCCCAGCTCACCGCCGAAGGGGTGGAGCCCGAGATCATCGAGTCGATCCAGGCCATCCAGGCATTCGGCTACTCGGCACACCTCTACGACGGCTACACGGAGGCCACCTTCCGCATCATCACCGACTGAACATCACCTCACCGCCGAGGCGGCGTTCAGACGGCCGCCATCCACGTGAAAACCGTGTCGAAGTACCGTTCGCGGGCGGGTTCGGCAGAGAGTGCCAGGTCATGGATTCCCCCGGGGATCCGCTCGACCGTGACGTCCGGCCCCAGTGCGGGGGCGCGGCTGGCGATGTGTTCGACGTCGAGCACGCAGTCCGCGTTGTACATGCTGGGTGTCCACCTCTTCGGGTCGCCGCTGTGGGTGGAGCAGCACACCAGGACGGGGCAGTCGATGCTGAGCCCGCGCGCGACCTCGGCATGGCCGCGTCGTATCGCGCGCACCCAGCCGGCGAGTATGGGGAATCCTTCGTGCGGTTTCCAAGTGAGATCGTAGTCCCATATGCCGTCCGCGCCGCGATGGATGCTGCGCCCGTAGTGCGGAGCAAGCGAGCTGACCGGCACGTGCGGGCGAAGCCGTCCCAGCACGTCGATGATGCGGGTGAGCACCACTCGGCTGAACCATGAAGCGTTCAGATCGAACCAGGGGCTGTTGAGCACCAACGCATCGACAATCCCCTGGCCACGACGGTCGTGCGCCCACAGGCTAGTGATCAAACCGCCGGTGGAGTGCCCGAGCACCACGAGCGTGTCGTGCCCGTCCTCGTCCCGGACGATCTGCGCGGCAGCGTCCAGCTCGTCCTGGTATTCGCGCAGGTCGGTGCAGTAGTTCGGAGTCTGGTGCGGGAGGAGGGATCGGCCGTACTTGCGCAGATCGAGAGCGTAGAAGTCGTAGCCTTCCGCAGCCCACGCGTCGGCCAGATGCCGTTGAAAGAAGTAGTCGACGAACCCGTGGACGTACAGCACGGCCCGTCGCGACGGCGCATCCGGAACGCGCCGCACGAGTGTCGCGATGACATCGCCCTCGCCGTCGGGCGGCAGTTCCAGCGTGCGCGCACTGTACGGCGGACCAAGCACATCGGGTTTCATCGGAACATCATCACACGAGCACGCCACCAGCTCCCGCCATCCCGCGCACAGCCGAGCCAAACGACGTGCATATCCTCGGACGGGTGAGCGTGCCGCGCGTCCTGGTCATCCAGAACACCCGCCGCAGTGGGCCGCGCCGTCTCGGTGACTGGTTACGCGCTGACGGGCTCGAGCTCGACGTCAGGCTGCCGTTCGATGGCACGCCACTCCCCGATCGCCTGGATCATGACGCGCTCGTCGTTCTTGGCGGTGGTTTCATGCCGGACGACGACGAACGCGCCCCCTGGCTCGGCTCGGCGCGCTCCTTGATTTCTCAGGCCCTCGACGACGAGCGTCCCGTGCTCGGAATCTGTCTTGGTGGACAACTGCTCGCGCATGTCGGCGGCGGAAAGGTTCAGGCCGACGCTGGCATGCCCGAGCACGGCAGCACGTCGATCCAATTACGTGACGAAACCCGGGACGACCCGCTGTTGTGCGATCTGCCGTCCGAGGTCACGGCGCTCGAACACCATGTCGACGCCGTCATCGATCTCCCGCCGAACGCCAGCTGGCTGGCGTCGAGCGAGAAGTGCCCACACCAGGCGTTCCGCCTGGGATCGTGCGCGTGGGGCTTGCAGTTTCATCCCGAGGCGCCGGCTACGGCGATCCTGAACTGGGATGCCGACAAGCTTCGCCGGCATGGCCATGACCGCGAGCTCCTTTATGAGCAAGCGCTCACCGATGAGCCCACCGCTGAGCGCCATTGGAGGGCCATGGCCGCCGCGTTCGCCCGGACCGTCCGGGAACGGCACAGATCGAGATCATGCGCTGCCTGGCGGCCCCCTCCCGTAGGCGAAGGCCGCCTCAGCAGCTAGAACTCACAGTGTCCGTACGCGAGAGGCTTGCAGCCCCTTCGGGCTCTGGACTACCTCGAACTCCACCCTCTGATTCTCTTCGAGACTGCGAAAGCCAGTGCCGTCGATCTCGGAGTAGTGAACGAATACGTCCGGCCCATCTTCGCGGGAGATGAAGCCGAAGCCCTTCTCCGCGTTGAACCACTTGACTGTTCCCTGTGTCATTGTCTCTCCCTACAGGGTTGGAAAATTTCGGTGCCACACTGTGCGACACCTCAGGCCGGTCTAGACGCGACCTTCACATACCCTGAGGGTTGATGACGCGCCCGCAACCTCGTTACTTGCGAGCGTGCAGAACACGAACACAAAAACTACGACCAACTCCTAGGATACAACGTCGCGGGCGTACAGGGGAACGAGCGACGGGCCGGCTCTGCATCATCTCCCGGCCTGCTGGCCCTCGACGTCGGCGCGTACCACATGCGCGACCTCCGCGAGCGTCGAGAAATGCAGGTCCGGAGTTGCCACTTCCGCCGGTTCGGGCGTGGCGCCGTACCCGACCTTTTCGCGCCGGCGCTCGATCCAGCACGTCCGATAACCGAGCTTCTCCACCGCAACGATGTCGTGATACCGGCTCTGCGCCACGTGCATGATGTCGGAGCGGGTATAGCCGTGGACAGCCGGCCGCTGTGGTGACCCCGGCTTCCGGCGGATGCAACGTACTGTCATGACGAATTGCCCTATGTCATGCAGACGACCATACTCATCCATCTATGTCCGAGTCGCCAGCTTCGTTCCGCAGCGTCTTCGCGGTGCCCGAATTTCGCCGGCTGTGGACCGCGCATGCGCTATCCGTCGTCGGTGACCAGCTGGCTCGAGTCGCCATCACGATCCTCGTCTACGATCAAACCCGCTCGGCCGGCCTCTCGGCATTGACCTTCGCCTTGACGTTCCTCCCGGACTTGATCGGCGGTGCCGCCCTCGCCGGACTCGCTGACCGCTTCCCGCGGCGCACCGTCATGGTGAGCACCGATCTAGCTCGCGCCGTACTGGTCGCGGCTATGGCGATACCGGGGATGCCGTTGGCCGCACAGGCCGGCCTGCTCTTCCTCGTCCAACTGATCGCGGCGCCGTTCGCCACATCGAGGCAGGCGATCCTGGCCGACATGCTTCCCGGCGATCGGCTGACGGTCGGGTTGGGATCCATATCGATCACCTCGCAAGCCGGGTTCGGCATCGGCTTCGGCGCGGGCGCCGCGCTCGTGGCTCACCTGGGCGTCCATACCGCGCTACTGATCGACTGCGCGACATTCGTCGTATCCGCCACCATCATCCATTTCGGCATCAGCCTGTACCGGCCCACCCACGACGCGAATGGTGCGAGCGAACGAGGGCATTGGGAGGCTGTTCGGCAGGGTTGGACGATCGTCATCAACAATGCACGGTTACGCACATTAATGGCGATCGCCTGCTGCTCGGGGTTCTACGCCGTTCCCGAGGGCCTGGCCGTGCCCTACGCCGACGAACTCGGCGCAGGAACGGCCGCCGTGGGATGGCTACTCGCCGCGAACCCGGCCGGGACGGTCGTCGGCATGGCCCTCCTCCGCGTGATCAACCCTGATCGCCGGCTCACGCTGCTCGGCCCCATGGCAGTGTTCAGCAGCCTAGTCCTCTTGCCCACCGGATGGACGCCAGGACTCGCGGCAACGGTCACCTTGTGGACCCTCAGCGGGTTCTTTTCCGCACACGACATCGTGACCCAAGCCACGTACGTCCGCATTGCACCACCGGAGCGCCGGGGTCAAGCGATTGGCGTAGCGATCGCCGGACTCCGGGCAGCGCAAGGTATCGGGATCGTCGCCGCTGGACTCGTCGCGCAGATCGTCGCGCCGGCGGTGACCATCGCTGGTGCAGCCCTTCTGGGCACGATGGTCACCGCCGTTGCGGCGTACCGATGGATCCGGGCGTCGTCGCCTCGTCCCAGTTCTCCGCCTAAACCGAGACCTGCCAGTTGAAGTCAATGACGAGCCACATGCAAGCACCGCCACGGTACGTCAGTCCCAGCTATTCGCGCGCATGGCGAAACCTCCTCTCGACACTCGACTGACCACTCTCTCCGGTACGTCAGTCCCAGCTATTCGCGCGCATCACGAAACCTCCTTCCGTCCGGAATCCCAAGCAGGGGCTAGGCACGAAGACACGTCGATGCACCGCCAAGTGGGATGGAACTATCCAGCGATCGCATTCAAAGACCCCCGCACTACTTGGCGAGACAGCATGCTTCCGCCGCCCCGGCCAGCCGATCTCAATTTGCACCTATTGTCCATATTGCTTGACGGACGATTCGGATATTATGTGGCACACGTGCCCACAGAGGGTGTGGATCTGACCAAGCAGAGGCAGGTGCACGTGTGACACGGCGAACGTGGCAGTGGTGTCGAGGCTGGGCGCTATGGCGCGTGCCCAAGTCAGTGCTCGTTCTGATTCTTGTCGTTAACAGCCTCGCCGTCGTTGTCACAGCAGGCACTGCGTTTCTCGTGCGCATAGACGTCGAGGATCTCGCGCGATTCGGTATCTTGGCTGGTTTTGCCTGGGCATCAATCGAATTAACTCGACACATCGAGCGTCGACGCTCATTCGCGCATCAGGCCTACGTAGCCCATGTGGACCCTACAAATGTCTGGTTCTTCGCCGGGGTCATCGTGTTACCCCCTGCTCTGGCCTCTGCGCTGGTCTTGGTCACGGCTCTGCTTATGTGGTATCGCGTCAAAGAACGCAAGGCTGTGCCGTATCGACGGGTCTATTCCGGGGCAACCACTCTGTTGGGAGCTCAGACAGCAATACTGATCCTGTCAGCGGGAATGTCGGCCTACCCGGGCATCCCAAGCGAGTCGCTGCCAGTATCCCTCGTAGACGTAGGCGTCATTGTTCTGGCCGCGGTATTTTGCTGGGCGGTCAACTTCGGCCTGGTGCTGGCTGCTCTGGCCCTCTATAACCCCACGGTGCGCGCAAGCGATCTATTCGAGAACTTCAATGAGCAACTCGTAGACGCTGCTGCATTCGGTCTAGGGTTTGTCAGCGCCATACTGGTCGTCCACCAGCCGCTCGCGTTGTTAGGCGTGATGATTGCCATGGTCGTATTCGGCCGCAGTCTCTTGGTGAGCCAGTACGAGCATGCCGCACGCATCGACAGCAAGACCGGCCTCGCGACCGCAGGACGGTGGCACGATTTCGCCGCGGAAATGCTGTCCCGGGCACGACATCACCAGACGAACCTCGGTCTGCTCATCGTCGATCTGGATCACTTCAAGAGCCTCAACGACACCTACGGCCATTCATTCGGCGACGATGCTCTCAAGTCAGTCGCCGAAGAGTTGCGTAGCGAGGTGCGCGAATTGGATGCGTGCGGCCGATGGGGCGGTGAGGAATTCACGGTCCTCGTCTCCGATGTCGGCTCGGCTCAGAACGTGCACCGGGTAGCTGAACGCATCCGCCTGCGCATCCAGTCCATCGTCCTCCAACCCCCTGATCAAACCGACGAAACCGTCACCATCAGTGCATCGCTCGGTGGAGTGTTCTACGTCCCCGATGAGACAACGACGCTCGACGAGCTCCTCCTCGCCGCCGATTCCGCGCTCTACGAGGCGAAGAACGACGGCCGCAACACCGTACGGATGACCACCGCGGGCACCGCGCAACCACCGGCAGATGATCGGGGACCGGTCTCGACAACAGATTCGGAGTCAGGCGATGACGCGGACACCGAAACGGTCCGTAGACAGGATTCCGAGTAGGGCTCCGCAGAGCGTAGGGCGATCTCACCCGGCTCCACCACGAGCGACGATCGACGAGAAATCATCCGTCCGTGCGCGTCCGCCGGCTGCGGGACACCAAGACGGCGGTTACGACGATCCAGATCATGGCGGTGAACCGGCCGATTGCGACGAGCGGGGCGGCTCCGGAAGTCAGGAACGTGATCAGCGAGACGACTGAGATCGACGCGATCACGACGCCTACCACGGACAACCATCGAGGCAACGCGCCTGCAGAGATCGCCATCCAGGCGATACCAGCGACGAGCAAGCCGAGCGTCCCCACGTGCGCTGGTCCCCCAGCACCGAAGTAGAGGTGGTGCAATGCCTGCACGAGAGCCTCATCGTGGGTGATGTCCGCCTGGCCGAGCACCCATTGCAGCACTCCGTTGATTGCCAGAAAGATCGCGGAGAGGCTCCCACCGACCGCGCCGATGGCGGGAGCGGATGTGTTCGGCACGAGCTGTCGCATCCTCGATAGCGACGCGGCGGTGAACACGCCGAGCGCGATCGCCGCACCGAACTGCACGAGGCCCGTGATCTGAGAGACCGTCGGGTTGTCGGCAAAGTAGTCGCGGGCGGCGTCCGCGTCCGAGAACGGTGACGGCGCGGCACCCGCACCGAGGATGGGCCCGAGAATCAGGCTCGCGACGAACGACGCCACAAAGGTAACGGCAGGTGCGACGAGCGACGGCCCAGGGGCCGTGACGGCGGGCGGATCGGTGGTGTTCTGTCGTGTCGTCATGGTCGGCTCCTCAGCAGCTTCGCGGTTCGTGACGTGACGGGCCGGCTCACGGGAACGTGGGCAGACCGCCTCCGAAAACATTAGATTACTAATGATTCGATGTCTAATGTTCCGCAGAGACCCCCTGCCGCATCGCCCACGGATGCACGCTCGCTCGTGGACGTGATCACCCCGCGCGACGCGGGCTACACCTGGCCGTCATCCGCCGGTTCATAGCCAGCCACGTTCGCCCGGAGCCGGTCGAGGAGCTCGCGAAGGTGGCCCACCTCATCGTCGGACATCCCGGCGCGCAGTGCGCGGTCGAAGGTGACCGCGGCATCTCGCAATCGCAGGAACGCAGCCTCCCCTTCGGGCGTGAGTTCCATGAGATGGACCCGGCGATTCGCCGGGTCACGACGGCGCGTGACCAGCCCGCTGTCTTCCATCGCGGCAAGATGGTGGGTCAGTGTCGCACCGCGAATACCCACCGCGTCGGCAAGTTCACGCTGGTTGGCCACCGACCGGTTCTTCAGGGACATCAGGATCAGCCAGATCGGCCGCGAACCCCCTGCCTCGCTCAACGCCTCATCGAAGGCGCGGCTGACGGCCTTGGCAGTGTTCGACAACGCTATCCCGATCGGGAGCTCCCTGGGCGCCGACATGGCAGCCATGGTACCAAGAAACATAGCCGTCTAATTGATTGATATCTAATGATTAGCGATCTATGCTTTGGTGCGGGACCGGAAAGGAGATGACTGATGTCGACGACGGGTGCAGACGCACCGGCGCGCGAGCTGGTCGATCGATGGACAGTCGCCGAGCTGCAGGGCGACGTCGCCGTGATCAATGGCGTGCTGAACCAAGAGGCGGCCTACCAGGGCAAGCCGTTTTCGGGCCGGTTCCGTCTCACGCTGGTCGCGGTAGACGACGAGAGCGACCACAAGATCGTGAACATTCAACTGTCGTCCATGGCCGATCAGTAGATCGGCTCACATCCCAACCACGGCGCACCAGCAGCGTGCCCGCACCGCCATGACCGCAGAGGTGGGGGCGCGGCACCTCGAGGAAGGCGTACACATGCGGGTCGACATCAACATCACGAACTACTCCTGGCCCCAGACACCGGGCGCTGAGCTGAGCCGGATCGTGCAGCGCGCCGACGACGGCGGCCTGGACACGGTGTGGGTTGCCGATCACCTGTTACAGGTCGACCCCACCTCCACGCTCGAGGCCGAGATGCTCGAGGCCTACACGACCCTGGGATTTCTGGCCGGCCAGAGCCAGCACGTCCGGCTGGGCACCATGGTGTCCGCCGCCACCTATCGCCCTCCCGCGCTGCTGATCAAGGCGGTGACCACGCTCGACGTGCTCTCCAACGGGCGGGCATGGCTCGGAATCGGTAGCGGCTACAGCGAGAGCGAGTGCCAAGCGCTCGGGTTGCCGCTCCCACCCGTTAGCGAACGGTTCGCCCGGCTGGACGAGATCCTGCGGCTGGCGTTGCAGATGTGGACCGGCGACGAATCTCCGTTCGAGGGCAGCCACTACCAGTTGGAACGGCCCGTGAACATCCCCCAACCAGTGAGCCAGCCCCACCCGCCAATCCTCATCGGCGGGATGGGAGAGAACAAGACCCTGCGCATGGTGGCCCGGCATGCCGACGCGTGCAACCTCTTCGACGTGCCCGACGGCGGCGCCACGCTGCGCCACAAGCTGAGCGTGCTGGCCAAACACTGCGACGCCGAGGGGCGAGCGTATTCGGATATCACCACCACGGTGAGCACCCGCTTCGAACCGGGAGAAGCGCCCTCCGAGTTCGCCGACCGTTGCCATGCCCTTCGCGAACTCGGGTTCGAACACGTCGTGGCCATCCGGTCGGGACCGTGGACGGTGGCCGACGTGACCACACTTGCGAAGGCGCGCGAGCTGCTGGCGAAGGGCCCGTAGGCATCCGGGAGAGCGTGGTCGGGATGTCCGCAGCTACGACGCTCCAGGCACTGCCCTATCCATCAGGCGCCGCGCTCGCATGCGGCGCAGTGTCCCCGAGTGCGATCAAGACCTCCCGTAGCGCGTCCGCAGTGGCGCGAGCGCTGGCACCCCCTGGCCTGAAGGCGCCGGAGCACGTTGCCGTGCCACCGGACGAGAGCAGCAGGCCTTTCGACAGATCTGTGGGGCGTAGCCGGTACGGCGCACCCTGCCGGCGAAGCGTCGCCACGATGTCGAATTCCGCGCGTGTCAGGCCCAGCCTTTCCAGCTCCGTGTCTATGGACTGGTCCATGAGCGCCGTCAGGCGCGCGGCACGCTTGGCCAGCTCGAGCGGCAGCCCGGCGATCTCCGGTAGTTCGTCCGGCCACGTCGCGATCAGGTCGTCGACGAAGTCAAGGGCCGTCCCGGATTGAACATACGGGCACACGGCCAAGCAGGCCGAGGCCGTGGCAGAGGGAGCGCGACGCGTCCCGGCCACAACCGGCTCGGAAGTTGGCTCGGCGCCATGGCACAAGCCGACGTAGACCGGCCCGCCGACGAGGTACCCGGCCACAGCGATCTGCGGACAGCCGCAGCACTCGGCCAACGCGTCGCCGAGGTGACACACCGTCACATCCGAGGGGTGGTCGAGTACGGCGACCTCGCCACGGTCCAGCAGACTGCCGTCACGTCGTGATCGGGACGGAGAGACGGAGCCTCACAGTGCAGCGTCACCGGCGGTGTTGAGATCCAGCCGGATCGGGCCGCCAGCAGCGTGCAGCATGGCACCGATGCCTTCGGCAAGATCCAGATCGGTGCCGTGATTCTCGGAGTAGGCGACTCGCAGGTTCACCGGATGTCGCTCCTGATCGTGCCACCCGGCCCATCGCTGCCGGGCCCGTTCGGTCAGCGCACCGAAATCGCAGGTCTCCTCGGTGGTGACCTCCAGCAACCAGTGAAAGTACTCCCGCATTCCGGTCAGCACCGCGGCGTCGGCCGGCACGGGCCCGTGCCCCGGCACCACCCGCGCGGCGTCGAAGCTGTCGAGCCAATCCAACGCCCGCAACCACCCGGTGATCCTGCCCTGCAACGCAAACGGGGTCACTCCGGAAAACACCAGATCCCCGGCGAACAGCGTGCCCGAGACGTCGTCGTACACCACAAGATCACCCGGGGTGTGCGCGGTCTCCGGAACCGGAACAACCATCACCCGGCGGTCGCCCAGATCGAACATCGTGCGCTCGGACACCGGCTCGATCCGCTCCGGCGGATCGATCGCACCCCACATGCCATCCGGTGCGTCGAACACGCTGGGAAAGGTGTGTGGCCCGGCCCGAACGTCCGCACAGGCGGCTTCGGCCGCATACACGCTCGCGCCACGACGGGCCAGCAGACCCGCCCCGTTAACGTGGTCACCGTGGGCGTGGGTCAACACGATCCGCAGTTCTGCAGAATCGATACCGATCTGATCGATCAGCCGCCGTGTCAGGTGCTCCGTCGCCGCCGTGTCCACCATGACCGTGCCCGACGATCCCGTGACCCAGCCGGTGTTGTTGCGAAACCACCCTCCCGGAAGTCGCGCCGCAACCGAAACGCCTGGTGCCATCCGCTCGATGTGCATCACCTCCGTGCCCCCGGGGCAGTTCATGTGGCTCGGCTGCTGTTGATCGGCTGGAACCAGGTCGGGCCTTGCACGACCAACGCCATCGAAAGCTTCAACAGGAGCGTGCTGTTTCGACAGTGTAAGGGGTCCTCACCGGGCAAGTGCTGCTGTGCTTGGGCGGGGAAGGACAGTGAGGGCGATGAGAGCGGCGACCACCCAGAGCACGGCGCCGATTATCATGCCGAGCGCGTATCCGTCGTTGAGGGCCTCGAGCGTGGCGCTCTGGCCGGTACGGTGCTGGGCGGCGGTGCCGAGCACGGCCAGTCCGACTGACGCGCCGACCTGGCGTGAACTGCTCAGCAGGCCCGAGGCAGTGCCCGTCTCGTGAGACGCGACGCCCACCGTGGCAGTGGAGACAACGGGCCCGAGGCAGAGCCCGAATCCGACGCCGGTGACAATCGACGGACCAATGACGTCAGTGACGAAAGATCCGTCAGCACTGATGAGGCCGAACCAGGCGAACCCAACCGCGGCAATCAATGCGCCCGCGACCATGAGAGTCCGGCGAGCGACACGGTAGCCGAGTTTGGTGGCAAGTACGGAGCCGACGATCACACCAAGCGCAAGCGGCAGGAGCTGGATTCCTGTCATGGCCGGGCTGGCGCCGAGCACTCGTTGGATGTAGAGGGACACGAAATAGAAGGCTGAGGCCATGGTAGCGCCGAAAATGAGATTGTAGGCGTTGGCACCGGCCACCGAGCGGTTGGCGAAGAGGCCGAGCCGGATGAGCGCGTCGCGGGTGGTGGTCCGCTCGATATAGACGAATGCGGCCAACAGTGCGACGGCGACCGGCAGGGACGTCAGCGTGACCGGCGAGGTCCAGGAATGTTCGTCTGTGCGGACGATGCCGAACACGAGCAGGATCATTCCCACCGTGGCCAGCACGGCCCCCAATACGTCCGGACGGCCGCTGCGCCCGGTATGCAGATCGTCGGCGACACCGCGCCCAGCCAGGAGAAGCGCGCCAACGGCCATCGGAACACTGACGAACATTACCCATCGCCAGCCCGCGTACTCGGTAAGAACACCGCCGATCAGGACGCCAAGCACGCCCCCGCCAGCGTTCATCGCGCTCCACACGCCGAAGGCCTTGACTCGGGCCTTGCCGGAGGGGAACGTCGCGGTCAACAGCGCCAGCGCGGCCGGAGCCAGCGTGGCGGCCCCGATGCCTTGCACGGCGCGGGCAGCGACGAGATGGCAGGGTTCCTGCGCGAAGCCACCGGCGAGGGACGCTAGTGCGAACACGGCGAGCCCGAGCAGTAGGACACGCTTGAGACCGTACCGGTCGGCGATCTTGCCGCCCAGCAGGAGTAGCCCACCGAAAGTGAGGGCGTAGGCGTGGATCACCCAGGTCAGGTCAACTGCGCTGAAGCCGAGGCCAGCAGCGATCCGCGGGAGTCCGACGTTCACGACCGACAGGTCCACCGACACCATGAACTGCACGACAGCCACTGCGGCAAGGGTGAGTCCTGGCCGAGCACCCCGATCGGTGACCGATTTTCCGCTTGCTGATTCCGTGTTTGTCACCGCGGTTCAGTCCCTTGCACTGTTGTCGTATGGGAATTTAGGAACGCGTTCCTAAATTCCCATACGGATCACCCCGCTGTCGATCCCGGAGGTCGAAGCCACCCGATTTTGGGCGCGGAAGCGGCGAGACAGCATCATGGGACGGTGCCCCAACCCAATGCACCGCACGGCCGTATCGGCCGGCCGCCGGCGACCTCCCGCAGGCAGATCCTGGCCGCAGCCCGTCGGCTCATCGATCGGGACGGCTGGGAAAAGCTGACCATTCGCCGCCTAGCCGTCGAGATCGGCGTCGGGGCGACGACGCTGTACCACCACGTACAGGACAAAGAGGATCTGCTGTTCTTGCTGATCACCGAATACGCGGACCAGATTCCGCACCCCGACCTGCCCACCGACCCGCGAGAGCGCATCATCGCGACCGCCACCGCCATCCACGATGCCCTCGCAGACTGGCCGTGGGCCGCAGAGGTCCTCACAGCCGACGGGTTCATCGCCCGACTCGGCGAATCAGCCCTGTGGCTGGTCGAAACCATCCTGGCCGGAGCGATCGACCACGGATGTACACCCGAACAGGCCGTCCATGTCTTCCGCAACATCTGGTATTACACCGTCGGAGAGATCCTCGTCCGCGCCCACTCCCACCGCCGGCGGGCGGGCAACGAACGCCCTGCCGATCGTGGCGCCTTCTTCAGCAGCCTCGACGAGTCCCGGATGCCACACCTAGCCGCCGTCAGCGATCAATGGCCAACGCTGGCCGCGCAAGACACCTACCCCGAGGGACTCCGGGCCTTCGTCGACGGGCTGATCGCACAAGCCACATCGGCCATGCCGCCAGGCCAAGGTCGCTGATCAAGATGTCCAGATCGAGTGGGTGCGTGGTGGGACCAGGCCAACGCGTTGTCTCGTGTCACGATGCCCGGGAAGTAGGTTTCGTCGCCTCAGATCCGGATGCCGGCGCAAGCGGGCCGAGTCAATGCCGGGCTGGGCCTGCAGCTTGGCGTGGTGCTTTGCACGCGTGTTGGTCCAACAACCCGTCTGTGCCGTGCCCCCGGTGGGATTCGAACCCACACTGTGCAGATTTTAAGTCTGCTGCCTCTGCCTATTGGGCTACGGGGGCATTCCCGACGAAAAGCACTGTACGTCACCGCGTGACCATTGGCTATGGTTCCCGTCGCTACCCGAAGGGTAGCCCACGGCCCCCGCCTTACAGGTAGGTCTTACGCGCGTAAACGGCGTGTGCCCCAGCGACCCGGTCGAGGAAGAGAAAACCGTCACAGTGGTCGATCTCATGCTGCACGGCCCGGGCCTCGAACGCGTCGGTCTCCACCACGATCTCGTCACCGCTGGGCGGTAGCTGGCCGGTGACCGTCAGGCGCGTCGCGCGTTTGACATCACCGGTGAGCTCCGGCACCGACATGCACCCTTCGCGGCCCTTCTCCTTGCGCGACGCCTCGACAACCCGCGCATTGCACAGGACGAACGTGCCGTGTGTCGTTCTGGCCTTGGGATGCTCCGTCACGTCGACACAGAAGACGTGCCAGGCCAGCCCCACCTGATTGGCTGCCAGTCCCACGCATCCGGGCGACACGCGCATCGTTGCCACGAGGTCGGCCGCCAGCTGGACGACGCTCGCATCGCCCGGGTCAACCTTCTCCGAGGGCGTCGACAGCACCGCGTCCGGCGCCCGGAGCACCTCGCGCACTTGCCCTTCGGTCCCCAGGTCATGCACCGACCAATCGTGCAGGCTCACAAGACGTCCGTCTCTTGCGCTCGCAACGCGACGTCGATACCGAGCTGGCGACCGATGGCCGTGAGCTCGGCCGCCAGGACCGACTCGTCGGCATCCACCGGCAGATCCACTTCCGCGACAACCATATAGAGATCGTTCGTCAGGCGCGTGGTGAGATCGGTGATGTTCCCACCCGCGCGGGCCAGCACGCTCGTCACCGCCGAGACGATACCGAGCCGGTCGCCGCCGTGCACGGTGAGCACGTACGGGCGCCCGCTCGACGTACCGGGCTCGTCCCGGTCGACTTCGCGCGCGCTGACCTGCAACGTGCCGTCTGCGGCCAGATCACCGAGCGCGCGCTCGACCTGCGAGACGGTCGTATCTCCCTCGCAGAGCAGCATCATGGCGAAATGGCCACGCAGGCGGGTCATGGTCGAGTCTTCGAGGTTGATCCCGAGCTCCGCCAGCGCGCTCGTCGCTTCGGCGATGATTCCGGGGCGATCATGCCCGATGACGGTAACGGCGATGAGGCTCACGAGACACCATCAAACCGTACGGACCATCGGAACGTGACTGCGGCCCTCGTCGTCGCGCCGCACCGCCAGAACCTGATGGATCGCGATCCGTCCCGCGTCGAACGAGAGCGCCGAGCCCGTCATGTACAGCCGCCACACTCGCGCGCGGGCCGTACCGGCCAACCGCACCGCACGCATCCAGGCCGTTTCCACATTGTCCACCCAGGCGCGCAGCGTGCGGGCATAGTGCTCACGAAGGTTGTGGACATCGCGTACCTCGAACCCGGCACCCTCCAGCTCGCTGACGATGTCCCCGATCGGCATGAGCTCGCCGTCGGGGAAGACGTAGGCGTCGATGAACGTGCGCCGACGGCCGCTTCGGTGCGTCGCGTGCCGCTGTGCTGCCCGGACAATCTGCTGATTGAGCAGCCGGCCACCCGGGCTGAGCAGCTCGTACAGCCGCGCGGTATATGACGGCCAGTTCCTCGCGCCCAGGTGCTCGGCCATACCGACACTGGCGATGGCGTCATACGGGCCGTCGTCGATGTCCCGCCAATCCTGAACCCGGACCTCGGCGAGATCACCGATCCCGGCATCGTCGATCCGGCGCTGGGCGAACTCGCCCTGCGCTTCGGACAACGTCACGCCCACGGCCCGGACGCCGTACTCGCGGGCGGCGTGCAAGACGAGCGAGCCCCACCCGCAACCGACGTCCAGCAGCCGCATTCCGGGTTCGAGGCCCAGCTTGCGGCAGACGAGGTCATGCTTGTCCCGCTGCGCATCCTCCAGCGTGTATGCGGGATCGTCTGGCTTGGTCCAGTACGCGCAGGAGTACACCATTGACGAGCCCAGGACGAGCTCGTAGAAATCGTTCCCGACGTCGTAGTGGTGACTGATCGCGGCACGATCCCGCTTCTTGGAATGCCGCTCGCCGGCGAGCTCGGCTTCGATCACCGGGGGTTTCGGCTGCGGGCCGAGCGCACCGAGCAACACGGCCGAGCGCAGCGCCTCCGCGCGGTCGGAGGCCGACAGCTTGGGGCGGGAATCCACCCGGTCCAGCACGGTCTCGAGTTCGGCCAGGGCCTCTTCAAGGTCTCCCTCGACGTCGAGCTCGCCGGCTACCCAGGCGCGGGCCAGACCCAGCTCGTCAGGCTGCCATAGCACCCGCCGGAGAGCCCGGCGCGAGGTCACCACGATGACCGGGCCGTCTGCCGGACCGGCACGTGATCCATCCCACGCCCGAATCGCCAGCGGCGACGGTTGCGCCAGCACTCGCTCGACCAGTCCGGCGATTCGTCCTGCGGCTCCCCCGGCGCTCATCATGCTCAGTTTCTCACTCCTCTAATGCTTCGTGGTGGCGGCGCGGCGAAACTCCTCGCGGGGCATGCGCATCCGCCCCAGCGTCACCACTTCACGGCGGAACAGCAGGGCCATCGTCCAATCGACCACCACACGCGCCTTCCGGTTGAAGGTCGGCATCTTGCTCATGTGATACGTGCGGTGCATAAACCACGCGGGAAATCCCTTGACCTTCACGCCATACACGTGCGCGACCCCGCGATACAAGCCGAGGCTTGCCACCGACCCCACGTACTTGTGCCGGTAGGCCTTGGGCTGCTTCCCCTTCAACGTCGCGGCGATGTTCTTCGCCAGCAGCTTCGCCTGCCGTACGGCGTGCTGCGCGTTGGGCGCGCACACGGCGTCGGGATCGTCGGCGGTGAGATCCGGCACGGCGGCGTTGTCACCCGCCGACCAGGCATCATCGAGACCCGTCACGCGCAGCTCCGGCGTGCAGCTGACCCTGCCGCGCCCGTCCAGCGGGACGTCGCTCTCGGTCAATACCGGATTCGCCTTGACACCGGCGGTCCACACGATCGTATCCGCGTCGAAGGGCCGGCCCTTCGACAGCACGACATGGCCGTTCTCGCACGATTCGAGGAACGTCTTGAGCCGGATCTCGATTCCTCGCTTGCTCAGCTCCTCGACGGTGTACACGCCCATCTCGGCGCCCACCTCGGGCAGGATGTGGTCTGCAGCATCGACCAGAACCCAGCGCATCTCGCGAGCCCCGATCTGCGGGTAGTACCGCTTGCGCGCGTACTGGGCCATGTTCTCGAGCTCGCCCAGCGCCTCGGCACCGGCGAAGCCGCCACCGACGAAGACGAAGGTGAGCGCGCGGCGACGGGCGTGTTCATCGGTTGTGGACGCCGCGATATCGAGCCGATCGAGGACGTGGTTACGCAACGCGATGGCCTCTTCAACCTGCTTGAACCCGATCCCGTTGTCGGCCAGACCCGGGATGGGCAGCGTCCGGGGGATCGAGCCCAGCGCGAGGACGAGGGTGTCATACGTGAGCTCGTACGGCTCTCCCTCCTCCGGCGCTACCGTGACGCGCTTGTCCGCGTGAGCTATCGAGGTGACCCGCCCCGTGATCACGTGGCACCGGCGAAGCACGCGGCGCAACGGCACGACGACGTGCCGCGGTTCCAGCGAGCCAGCAGACGCCTCGGGCAGGAATGGCTGATAGGTCATGTAGGAGCGGGGATCGACGACCGTGATCCGGGCCTGCCCCGGGCCAAGCTTCTTCTGCAGCCCGAGTGCCGTGTACATCCCGACGTAGCCACCGCCGAGGATGAGGATGTGCGGAGCGTTCTCTTGGGTCATTCGTCACGCCTCTGTCCGAGTCTTGGAATATCCAACCAGGCCGTGGCGCGCCATCGCGACCCTGCCTCGTGTGTCCCGACACCTCTTACCCTAATAGCTTGTGAACATGTTCACAAGCTATTTACGCTCCAGATGCCGCGCATCGACCCGGCCGCAGGGTTTCCCCTTTCGCCTGACTTCCGAGGCAAAACGGATCAACCTTCACGATCTCGGTTGCGCACAGTCATATCACCTGTGAAAGTAAACGGTGGAAAGGTCTGGTGGCTTCGGTCCACGAATTCGGAAGGCGAGAACGTGCGAGTAGGTCGTGATGTCCAGGACGCGTTCGAGGCGAAGATACTCGGCGGTCTCAAACTCGTGCCCGGCGAACGCGTCGAACTTCTCGTGCGCCTCGACGGCAAGCAACCGGACGCCGACTGCCTCATCATCACCAACGGCCGCGTCATAGCACTTCAGAGCACCGACGAGCCCGTCACCTGGATCCGGCGCCAGGCACTGGCCGACGACGTCCAATCGTGGCGGCTCAACCGCAGGTTCCGCAGCCGGCTGTCGATCACTTCCGGCTACGGCCGCACGGAGGTCTTCGGCTCGAACCTGAACGTCTTCGACGACGATCTCGTCGAAGAGCATCTGGCACGGCTCGTACGCAACCGGGCTGCCCCCGCCACGTCTGGTGTCCTCAGGTCGCTCCGCGCCCAGGCGCACTGGGTGTCCAGCGCGCACGGCCGCGCCGTCTACGTCATCGACCGGGAACAGATTCCCTCGGACACGGGCACGGTCATCGATCTCGACATGGTCGAGCGGCAGCTGAGCCTGTTCGACTACTGGCCCAGCAGCGAAGTCCACCGGCACCTCGCCGCATGCCTGCCCATGGGCGGTTGCCATCTCGCCAGCGTCACCCCCGCAGCTCGACAACGATCCAGCACAGCGGTATCGCAGGAACACGTCAGCGCCGTCCTGCGGGCACTCGTCACCGTCGACACTGCCAAGATCAAGAAATCGGCCGGCCGGGAGAGCGACGTCCTCTCGCGGCTTATGGCCGTCGTCGCCCACATCCGCGCCACGTCCGCCTGGGCTTCGACCAGACTCGACGACGGGCTGCGCATCGACCTCGACGCCGAGGTCCGGCAGATCGCGCTTCGGAGTCACCGCATCGCACAGCTACGCATGGAGATGGGCGACCGGCCACCGGAGCGTTCCGAGACGGGCCGACGTGCGAACGCGGTGTACACGTCGTCGTGGGCATCCCTCGACACGCTTGTCGCCCACCTCGACGAGCGTGTCGATCGTCTGGAGGCATACCGCGACCGCCTGCGCGCGCTCTCCCGGGAGCTCGACGATCTCGCGGACGCCACCCGCGTTGCCGGTGTCACCGAGAAGATCGCACAGCTGGCCGCGTCCACGGCACCCGACGAATCCACAACGGCCGAGCTGACGCTGTTTCCCCACCCGCGCGAGGCCGTCGACGCTACGTCCGACGCGATCGCCGCCCTGCGCGAGGAGGTCGACCGGCTGTCGGAGCACGCCCACGCCTCCGCCTCCGCGTCGTCAGGATCGCACCCAACGTCGGGGCCGCGCCCCAGGGCGGGATCGGTACCGATCGCCTGACCAGCTACTTCCCTCGCCTAGCGGTGCAGCGCCTTTCTGGCCAACCAGTTTCCGAGCACCTGGGCGAGCTGGACGAGCACGACGATGACGACCACCGTCACGAACGTCACTTCCCAGTTGAACCGCTGGTAGCCATAGACGATGGCGAAATCACCGAGGCCGCCGCCGCCGATGTAACCGGCAAGCGCCGACATGTCAATGATGCCGATCAGCAGGAAGGTGTAACCGAGAACGAGTGGCGCCAGCGACTCCGGGATGAGCACGGTGAGGATGATGCGCAGCCGCGACGCCCCGACGGCCCGCGCAGCTTCGATCACTCCCGGATCGGTCGCCACCAGATTCTGCTCGACGATTCGCGCGGTGATGAACGATGCCATGATCGACATCGCGAAGATCACCGCCTCGTTGCCGATCGTCGTCCCGATCGTCATCAGCGTCAACGGCCCGACGGCGGTGATGAAGATGATGAACGGGATCGGCCGCACGATGTTCACCGCGATGTTGAGCACGGTGAAGATCGCGGCGTTTTCGAGCAGGTTGCCCCGGCGCGTCGCGTACAGCAACACCCCCATGAGGAGTCCGAGCGCCCCGCTGATCAGCAGGGTGACCGACACCATGTAGAGGGTTTCGCGCAGGGACTCCAGCAAGATGGGAGCGAGCGTGGACCAGTCGCTGTTCACTGGAACCCTCCAGACGATCTCTCGGGAGGCGTGCCGAGGCCGGTCGCCGAGCCAGCGGAGAGGCCGGTCGCGGGGCCAGCGATCTCGTCGGCGCCGCCGGCGCCGGAGATGCCGGGTGCGTCCGGTGATGACGGCTGCTCGTCACCCGCCACGACGGCGGAGGGATCGTTGCGCGGATGCTCCCGAGTTCCCAGGTCGTGAACGTCTGCCGTGCGACGCAGCTCCGCGATCAGCGCGTCGATCGATTCCTCGTCGCCGGCAAGCTCGACCGTCAGGCTGCCGAATGGACGCTCGTCGATCTCGGTGATTCCGCCGAACACGATCGAGCCGTCCACGCCGTGCCTGCGCAGCGTCGCCGTCAGGTCGGTGCCGCTGCCCTGGCCGTCGCGGACGCCTACCGTCACCATCCTGCCGGGATGCCGGTGCCTGAGCCGTTCGAGCACCTCCGGCGTCGGGCGGTCGCGCAGGGCCGTCCCGACGAACCTCCGGGTGGCACGCTCCCGCGGCGCCGCGAAGACGTCGTAGACACGACCGTGCTCGACTACCTTGCCGTGCTCCATGACCGCGACTCGCTGCGCGATCGAGCGGATGACGTCCATCTCGTGGGTGATGACAACGACCGTGACGCCCAGCTCCCGGTTCACCCGCTTGAGGAGGGCGAGAACGTCCTGCGTGGTGTCCGGATCGAGCGCGCTCGTGGCCTCGTCCGCGAGCAGGATCTTCGGCGAGGTGGCCAGCGCCCGGGCGATCCCCACGCGCTGCTTCTGCCCGCCGGAGAGCTGTCCCGGGTAGGTACGAGCCTTGTCCGCCAAGCCGACGAAGTCGAGTAGCTCGGCCACGCGCTGCTTGCGCCTCTCCTTCGGCCACCTCGCCACCTTCAGGGGGTAGGCGACGTTGCCCGCGACGGTCCGCGATTTCATCAGGTTGAACTGCTGGAAGACCATCCCGATACTGGCACGCAGCTGCCGTAGCTCCGATTCGCCGAGCGTCGTGACGTCGTGGCCATCGACCACCACCTGACCCGATGTGACGGTCTCGAGGGCATTGACGAGGCGCACGAGCGTGCTCTTGCCTGCCCCCGAGTATCCGATCACGCCGAAGATCTCGCCTTCTCCGACGTCGAGGGTGACCGAGTCGACGGCTCGCACGGCGTCCGGGCCGGAGCCGAAGACCTTCGTCGCCTCACGAAAACTGATCATCACACTCTCCCGCAGCGCACCCAATCTCCGCTGATCATGAACATTAACGGCTCCGCACGGAGCCGTTAATGTTCATGATCATGGGGAAGTGGTGTCGTCGTCGGTGGCTTCCAGGTTGGACTCGACCTCATCGAGGATCTCCTGGAGTTCCGAGGCCGGCTTCTCCGTGAACACCGCCGTACCACCCGACGCCCGCAGCGCCGCCTCCTGAACCTCGTCCTCGTGATAGATGTCGATCAACTTCTGGAACGTCTCGTTGTCCTCGTGCCCGGCACGCGCGGCCCAGACATTGATGTACGGCTGCGCCGCGGGCGAATCGGGATCGTCCTGATACAGCGCATCCGTCGGCTCCAGGCCGGCGTCCTCGACGAAGTCGTTGTTGATGATCGACGCATCCACGCTGTTCAGCGCCACGGCAGTCTGCTCGGCAGCAACGGGCGTCACCGTCACCTTCGACTCTTCCTCGACGACGTCAGACGGCAGCGACGTCGAGTCCCCGCCACCTTCGAGGGTGAGCAGCCCCGCATCCTGGAGGACGAGAAGCGCCCGGGCCTGGTTCGTCTCATCGTTGGGAATCGCGATCTCGCCGCCGTCCGGAATGTCCTCGATCGACGTGTGCTCCGTGGAGTACAAGCCGAGGGGATAGATCGCGGTCGCGCCGATCGGCGTGAGGTCCTCGTCGTTGGCGACGTTGTACGCGGCGAGGTATTGAATGTGCTGGAACTGGTTGAGGTCGAGCTGGTTCTGCGACAGCGCGGGGTTGGGCTGCGTGTAGTCGGTGAAGTTCACCAGCTCTATCTCGATACCTTCCTCGGCAGCGAGATCGCTGAAGATCTGCCAGTAGTCCTCGCTGGCACCAACCACACCGATCTTGATCGGGCTGCCACTGTCGCCTGTGGCGACCTCGGTCTGATCGTTGCCGCCGCACGCCGCGAGCACGGCACCTGCGGCGAGGACGCTGATCAACGTGGCACTCTGACGAATCATGTTCTTCATGTCCTTCCACCTGGCGGGCGACGGTCAGGGGTGGCCTGGCTCATCGCGTACTGGGTCGTTGCGGCGCACGTAGGCACCGGTCAGGGCTGTTACGTGGGCACAAGCGAATCGGCGGCGGGATCGCCGCGGACGAAGAAATACCGCGCCGGCGGCGCGTGCGGAGCCCCGCGCCAGATCAGCTCGCTCACCTCAGGAGCGACACCGACGCATGCCTGTTCCACACATCATCGCCATGCGACAGCTCGGGGCCGTCGACATGAGTTCGCATTGGTGGAACGAGATTCGGCACATGGTCTTCATCATGAGCATTAGACCTTCGGTCTTCAAATCAGGACCGACAAATCTCATATAGTGAACGATGATCGACCGCATTATGAGATGCCACGCGGACCGCAGGACCGTACACGGTCGAGGAGTTCAGCTAGCCCGCGCACAACGGGCGACGACCCGGCGCCCGTGCCCCAGCCACGAGCACAAGACACGGGCCAGAACGGCATCACAAGGACGAGGCACGGGGCAGAACGGCTCAGGCGGACGAGGCACGGGCCAGAACGGCATCACGCGGACATAGCGCGGGCCAGAACGGCGTCGAGCATCTCCTCGGTCAGCCGGCCGGTGAACGTGTTCTGCTGGCTCGGATGGTACGAGCCGAGAAGGCGTATCGGCGCAAGATCGCCGCTCGGCGCGGGATCGTGAACCGGGACCTGCCCGTCCCCACTCGCACCCGTACCCTCTCCAGCCAGGCGCTCCAGCACGACCTCGCTGCCATGCCCGAACTTCGGCCGCGGCCGGGGGACGCTCACTCCGGACCGGGCCAATGTCGTCAACGCTGCCGTCCAGGCGAACGAGCCGAGCGCGACCACCGCACGAACCGTTGGCAGCACCAGCGACACCTCGCGATCCAGCCAGTGCGCGCAGGTGTCGCGCTCACCGGGTGCCGGCTTGTTGTCCGGCGGTGCACAGCGCACCGCGGCCATGATCCGTGTCTCGCGGAGCTCGAGCCCGTCGCCGGCATGCTCGGATGTCGGCTGGTTGGCCAGGCCAGCCCGGTAGAGCGCGGCGAATAGCCAGTCTCCGCTGCGATCGCCAGTGAAGATCCGTCCCGTGCGATTCCCGCCGTGTGCCGCCGGGGCGAGGCCGACGACCAGGATGCGCGGTGCGCGAGCGCCCCAGCCGGGTGTCGGCCGCCCCCAGTACGGCTGCGCGTCGAACGAGCGGCGCTTGCCCGAGGCCACCTCCTCGCGCCACCGCACCAGCCGCGAACAGGCCCGGCACACGGAGGATCGCGCGGTGACCTGTTCCAGGGAGGCGTCGGCGGCGAGCTCGGCGACGCCCTCCGCGCCGCGCGCGACGGGTGTCGATTCGTCAGCGACGTCATCCGGCCAGCCGCTCCCCGGCTCGACCGGACTGGGGAAGATCTCGCCGGTGACGGGGTGGGCAAGGCGGGCGCGCTCGGCGTCGGCATCCATGGGGACCATTCTCCATGGGCCTCTCCACGTGACCGCTTGACGAACGATTTTCAGATATAACGTCTTTGCCCCGAATATTGACGGATTATTTTCATGTCCGGCAGGATGATCCGCACTGTGACGCCACATGTGAGATCGACGTCACACCCCGTCGCCACAGTCACGTGTTTGGAGGCTCGATGCGTCGACGATCCCCGCTTTCCCGCCACCACCTCGGTGCCGGCCTGGCCGGCCTCGCACTCCTCGTTCCGTTCTCCGTCGCACCCACCGTCGCAACCTCGGTAACCTCACCGGCCCCCGAGTCCCGGCACGATCAGTACGCCGCCGCGGCCGAGGAATACGGAGTACCTCTCCCCGTCCTGCTCGGCGTGTCCTACCTGCAATCACGCTGGGACACGCACGCCGGCGAGCCCAGCACGAGCGGCGGGTTCGGCCCCATGCACCTCACCGATGCCGACGAGATCGATGGACCCGGCACCGAGCCCCAGCACGACCTCGAGTACGACCGGCGCGGTGACGACGGCCGGGACTCCGCGGTCACCACCCGGCACGGCGCACCGCCTCCCGATCCCGCCGCCCTGAACACGCTCGACAAGGCGGCCGGGCTGACCGGCCTCGACGAGTCCGAATTGCGCACGGACGCGGGGACCAACATCCGTGGTGGCGCCGCGCTACTCGCCGCGCACCAGGAGGACCTGGGCGCACCGACGGGCAGCGAGACCGATCCCGCCGACTGGTACGGCGCGGTCGCCCGCTACAGCGGTGCCGACACGCTCGATGCGGCCGCCTTCTTCGCCGACGAGGTATACGACACCATCCGCACCGGCATGGAACGACGAGTCGACGACGGCGAGCGCGTCGTCCTCGACGCGCACCCGGGCATCTCCCCGGACCGTTCGTGGCTCGACGAGCTGGACCTACGCCAACCGGATCGTCCCGACGAGATCGAGTGTCCCCTGGACATCTCCTGCGAGTGGCTGCCCGCGCCCTACGAATTACGAGGTGACGGCACCGACGTGGGCAGCTACGGAAACCACGACCTCGGGAACCGGCCCGAACAGCAGGAGATCGAGTACATCGTCATCCACGACGCCGAAGGGTACTTCGACACTACCGTCGATCTGGCGCAAGACAAGGACTGGGTGAGCTGGAACTACACCCTGCGCTCCTCCGACGGCCACATCGCCCAGCACCTGGAAAGCGAGAACGTCGGCTGGCATGCGGGCAACTGGTTCGTCAACGCCAAGTCGATCGGACTGGAGCACGAGGGCTTCGCCGCCGACGGCTCCTGGTACACCGAAGCGATGTATCGCACGTCGGCAAAGCTCGTGCGGCACCTGGCGGAGAAGTTCGACATCCCACTCGACCGGCACCACATCATCGGCCACGACAACATCCCCGGTATCACGCCGGCCTACGTTCCCGGCATGCACTGGGATCCGGGCCCCTACTGGGACTGGAGCCATTACTTCGACCTGATGGGCGCCTCGCCCCGCACCACGGGCACCCCTCAGACGGGCCTGGTGACGATCGATCCCGACTTCGCTACCAACCAGCCCGCCTTCACCGGGTGCGACGAACGGGGTGAACCCTGCCCGGCCCGCGGATCGTCGTCGGTCATCCTGCACAGCGAGCCCAGCCACGACGCGCCGCTCGTCACCGACATCGGTCTTCACCCCGATGGCTCACCGGCCACGATGCACATCTCCGATCACGGGGCGAGGGCATCGGCGGGACAGACCTTTGCGATCGCCGATCACGATGGTGATTGGACGGCGATCTGGTATCTCGGCCAGAAGGCGTGGTTCCACAATCCGCCCGAGGATCGCGCCGCCGTGTGGTCGCGAGGCTTCGTCGCCACCCCGAAGCCTGGCCTGGACGAGATTCCCGTGTACGGGCGTGCCTATCCCGAGCCGGAGGCGTTCGACGAGGTGCCCGTCCAGGACATCGTTCCGTTGCAGTACACGATCAGCGCGGGCGAGCGGTATGCCGCCGGTCCGACGCTGCAAAGCGAGTACTACCGGTCGACGACGTACGACGGCTCCTCGCCCGGCGACTGGACGGTCGTCAGAGGTGAGATGGAGTACGTGCAGATCCAGCTCGGCCACCGGATGATGTACGTCGACCGCGACGATGTTGACCTCATGCCGGCCGCGCGGGGTGCACCACGCTGAGTACGCAGTCCGGGTACGGAAACCGCCCCCCGCGCGTGTTTTCCGTACCCGACTTCCTTCGCACCCAACTTCGATGCCGAGACGTGCACTATTAGGCCAGAATTCCGGGATTCTCGCACGTCTCGGCATCGAAGTCGGCGTAGCGCCGGGCAGGATCAGACGTCGGCGACCAGGCTCCACGCGATGCCGTCGAGGATGTCGCGCTCGCTGACCAGCACCCCGGAGGCGCCGGTGCGCTCGACCACGCAGCGCAGGATGAGCGCACCGGCCGCGATGACGTCCACCCGGCCGGGATGGATCACCCGTATCGCGGCCCGCTGCTCATGAGAGGCGGCGAGAAGCCTGTCGCTGATCTCGGCCACGGCACCGGCCGGAATCCGGGACAGGTGCACGGCCGAGGAGTCGTATTCGGCCAATCCCAGGTGAATGGCAGCCACCGTCGTGATGGTTCCGGCCAGGCCAATCACCGTTCCGGCGTCAATCAACGGCACGGTACGTGCCGCATCGTCCAATGCCGCCTCGATGACCTTTCGCGCGGCACTCACCTCCGCCGAGGTGGGCGGATCGGACCCGAAGCACCGCTCGGTGAGCCGGACCGAGCCGATATCGACACTGCGAGCCGACTCGGGCTCCGAGATCCCGGAAACGAACTCCGTGGACCCGCCGCCGACATCGACCACCAGGTAGGGCGCTCGCCGATCACCGTGGATCTCTCTGGTGGCTCCGGCGAAGGAGAGCCGTGCCTCGTCGTCGCCGCTCACCACGTCGGGCTCGACGCCCAGGAGCTCCCGGACGCCGTCGACGAACTCCGCCGAATTCGACGCGTCGCGGGTGGCGCTCGTGGCGATCATGCGCACCCGCTCCACCTCGAGGGCTCGCATCACCTCGGCGTATTCGGCCAGTGCCGACATGGTGCGCTCCAGCGCCTGCGGATCGAGCCGTCCGGTTCGATCCACATCCTGCCCCAGCCGCACGATGCGCAAGCGCCGGTCCAGGTCATGCTGGCGTCCCGAGGCGGGATCGGCGTCGGCGACCAGCAGGCGGATCGAGTTGGTGCCGCAGTCGACGGCGGCAACTCGTCTCACGTGGGTGTCCACGTGCAGGTCGTGGGAGTCCAGGGTTTCTCCTCGAGGTCGGCCATGCGATTCAAGGTCTCGTCACCCACCGGGTTGATTCCCCGCCCGACGGCCAGGCTGTGCGCGACCAGGGCATGCAGGCATTTGACGCGATTCGGCATCCCACCGGCCGACACTCCAGCGATCTCCGGAACCTGTGCGATACGTTCGCGCCGCGCCAGATAGTCGTCGTGCGCGGCCCGATAACCGGCAGCCACGTCGGGCGACGAGCACACCCACTCGGCGAGCTCCACCATGACACCGTTCGATTCCAGCGTGGACGCGGCGGCGACCGCACGCGGGCAGGTCAGGTAGAACAAGGTGGGGAACGGTGTGCCGTCGGGTAGCCGGGGTTCGGTCTCCACGACGGTGGGGTGCCCGTCGCGACACCGGTGCGGCACCCGCCGCACACCCCGCAACGGACGCCGGAGCTGACGTTTCACAATATCGAGGTCGGCGTCCGTCACGGTGCCGGCCGTCACGGCAACTCCTCCGGCGGGATCTCGTCGGCGGCCTCGACCGAGCTCCACAACCGTTCGTACCACGTTCCCTCTCCGGCTGGTGGCAATCCTTCAGGGCCCGTCTCGCCCTCCTCGTCCTTCTCCGGACGGATCACGACATACCCCTGCTCGTCCGGCATGACGAACCCCAACCGTTGCCGAGCCTGAAGGGCGACATAGGACGGGTCCTCCCACAGCTCCAGCTCGGTTTCCAGCTCGTCCACCCGTTCTCTGAGCTCTTCGGCTTCCTGTTCGAGCTCGGCCCGCTCGCCGTGCTGCTCGAACAGCGCCCGCAACGGGTACGCGTACGAGACCAGCAACACGGCGAGAACGAGCGCGAGCACGGCCGCCCGCCCGGTGACCGAGGGCCGGCCGCCCGAACCTCGAGCCGTCCGCGGGCGCATCGACGACGAACCCGATCTCGCACCGTCCGCACGTTCGACGCTGACCCGGGGTCGCCCAGCGCCGCGAGTGTTCCGGGTGCCCGAACGGGCACTTCGCGTCGCTGGACGCCGATTGGTCGGTGCACCCCCCGAGGGGCGTGCACCGGGCGCGCGACGGGAAGGTGGCATGTTATCTATTAAATCGCGGGAAAGCCGTGGAACCGGCGTAACGCGCGGCGTCGTCGAGCTCTTCTTCGATACGAAGGAGCTGGTTGTACTTCGCGACCCGCTCCGAACGCGCTGGCGCACCGGTCTTGATCTGGCCAGCGTTGGTCGCCACGGCGATGTCGGCGATCGTGGTGTCCTCGGTCTCTCCCGATCGGTGACTGATCATGCTGGCGAAACCTCCCCGGCTCGCCAGCGCCACGGCGTCGAACGTCTCGCTCAGCGTGCCGATCTGGTTCACCTTCACCAGCAGCGCGTTCGCCGCGCCCTCGTCGATGCCGCGAGCGAGCCGCTCGGGGTTGGTCACGAAGAGATCGTCGCCGACGATCTGCACCCGCTGACCGATGTCGCGGGTCAGGGTGGCCCACCCGGCCCAGTCGTCTTCGGCCAGCGGATCCTCAAGAGAGACCAGGGGGTAGTCGGCGAGCAGCTGCCCGTAGTACTCGCTCATCTGTGCGGCCGTCTTCGTGGCGCCTTCGAACGTGTAGGTGCCGTTGCCGAAGAACTCGGTGGCCGCCACGTCCAGGGCAAGCGCCACCTGCGACCCGGGAGTGAAGCCCGCCTCCTCGATCGCCTGCACGATGAGGTCCAGAGCGGCACGGTTGCTCGGCAAGTCCGGCGCGAACCCGCCCTCGTCGCCGAGGCCGGTCGCCAGGTTCTTCTGCTTGAGCACCTTCTTCAGCGCGTGATAAACCTCCGCGCCCCAGCGCAGCGCCTCCCGGAACGTCTCCGCACCGATCGGCGCGACCATGAACTCCTGAATGTCGACGTTGCTGTCGGCGTGAGCGCCACCATTGAGGATGTTCATCATCGGCACGGGCAACATGTGCGCGTTCGGCCCACCCAGGTACCGGAACAACGGCAGGTTGGCGGACTTGGCTGCCGCCTTGGACACCGCGAGCGAGACCCCCAGGAGGGCATTCGCACCCAGCTTGCCCTTGTTCGGCGTACCGTCGAGGTCGTTCATCTCCTGATCGATGAGCCGCTGGTCGCTGGCGTCATGTCCGAGCAGCTCGGGTCCGATCTCGTCCATGACCGCGAGAACGGCTTTCTCGACGCCCTTACCGAGATAGCGCTGCTTGTCGCCATCACGCAGCTCGACCGCCTCGAACTGCCCGGTGGAGGCGCCGGACGGGACGGCGGCACCAGCGATCGTGCCGTCGTCTAGTGCTACTTCGACCTCGACGGTGGGATTGCCGCGGGAGTCGAGGATCTCCCGCGCTCCGATAGCTTCGATCGTGGCCACGGCATTCTCCTGAAGTATGCGGATAATCTCGAATGAGCAGGTACGTCCGAGCAGTGACGACGGCGGCACTACTGCATATCCGTACCCTCCGGAAGCGTACCGGTCCCGAGGCCGTCGTTCGGAGGTCGGTTCGGGGTCTCAGATACGCGGGCTCACCGTGTAAACCTCCACGGGGCCAATCCCGCGCACGCTGATCGGAGGCAGGGCGCGCAGCGCGACGCTGGGCTCCTCTTCCAGGGCTTCCGCTGTGGTGGAATCCACCAGGACCGAGTTCCGCTCGGCCACTGCGGTCAGGCGCGCCGCGAGATTGGTCGGCGTGCCGAAGACGTCGCCGAGGCGCGCCACCACCGGCCCGGTGGCGATGCCCACGCGGATGTCGGGAAGCTTCGGTTCGGGCCCGATCTGTTCCACGAGCTGACATCCAATCGTTGCCGCCGTCAGTGGGGTGTCAGCCACGAAGACGACCTCGTCACCGAGCGTCTTCACCACTCGACCACCGCAGCCGAAAATGATGTCGTTCGTCGTCGCTTCGAACTTCTCGACCAGCTCACCCAGCGCTTCCACGCTCATCCCGCGCGACAGCCGGGTAAAGGACACGAGGTCGGCGAAGCCCACCGAGGCTGGTGCGGCAAGCAGCGGTGATTCGCCCACTTCCGCGATCGCGATCAGCCGGTTCACCGACGACGCCAGCTTGCGACGCCAGGCATAGATCAGTAGTCGCTCGAACTCGGGCAGCAACCGCTGCGCCATGTCATATGCCGAGCTGAGCCTGCTGCCGGCGCCCGTGCGGGTCGCCTCGTTTTCCTCCACGATCTCGGCCAGCGTCTCGACATGCCATTCGGCCAGCCGTCCCGTCATCCGACCCAGGGCACGAACCATCTGGACCGCCGTGTCGCGGTCCACCGCCTCGGAATCGATCAGCTCCCGCACACCGCGCAACGCCTCGAGGTCCCACACGGTGAACGCCTTTTCGTCCCCCACATCCGGGAAGCCCAGCGCGCGCCAGTACCGGCGGGCCTCATCCACCGGCAGACCGGCCGCTTCCGCGATCTGGTCGAACGTGTACCGGCGGGAGGCTCCGAGCAGGAGCTGTTCGAGCTCGTCCTGCGTCGGATGCTCGTTGGTCACTGGTCGTCGTTCTCCTCGGGCCCCTCGTCATCGCGCACCCATCCCTCGTCGTGCGCCTCGCCGACGAGTTCGCTCAGCCGGAGCTGCACGTGATGCACCCGGGGCACGTCGTAGAGCTTGATCTGGCCCTCTTCGCTCGCTGCCGAGACTATGAGCGTGCCACACCGCAGTATCCGGTCGATCAGCCGCTGTTCGAAAGCCGCGTCATTGATCCGGCGCAGCGGGATGTTACGGCCCGTACGGGAGATGACGCCGGTGCGGGTGATGAGCCTGACGTTTGTCACGGTGTACGTGGTTGTGAGCCACGTGAGGAACGGCCACAGCGACCAGATGAGGACGACGAGCACGGCAGCACCGATGATCACCCATCGACCGACTGTCACCCCGGTGCCGTCGTCGTCGGGCAGGATGCCCAGCCCGAAGCCCGCCGCGGCTCCCGTGACGATCAGGACCACGATCGGCGTAATCAGTGCCTTCGCGTGCGTCCGCAGGTGGAACTCGACACTCTCGCCCTCGCTGAGGAGTTTCTCGGGAAAGCGCATAGGCGAATCTTGGCACGTGTGGAGGCTCCGTGTTGACGACACGGCCGGACCCGCGACGACGATTGTCGTCACCGCTCCGTTCGCCGGCCGTCACGCGGTACCGGGTGCCGGGCGCAGGTGCACGATGTCCCCCGCGCCCACGGTCCACAACCCGCCGCTACCTCGGATGACGAGCCGGCCAGACGAATCGAGATCGACCGCCTCGCCCTCAGCGAACCGGTGATCCGGAAACTGGACCCGGACCCACCGGCCGAGCGTCGCGCAGCGGCGCCGGTACAGTTGCGCCAACTCGGACTCCGGATCGCCACCGTGGGAACGCCAGGCCTCGTAGCGCGCCGCGAACCGGTCGATCAGCACCTCCAACACGTCGTCGAAGCTCGGGGGTTCCGGCACGTCGCCGTCCGCACCCGCACCGTCGTCCGCACCCGCGCGGCGGTCCGCACCCGCGTCGCCGCTTTCACCCGCGCTGCCGCTCTCGTCCGCGCCGCCAGCCGCGACGAGCAGCGACGTTCCCGTCGGCGGAAGCTGCTCCGCACGCTGAGCGACGTTGAGACCGACACCGGCCACGGCCGCCGCACCAGCCTCCTCCTGTACCTGCTCGACCAGGATTCCGGCGAGCTTGCGCTCACCCACCAGGACGTCGTTGGGCCACTTCAGCACCGCGCGGATATCGGTGAGCTGTTCGACGGCGTCGACGACCGCCACACCCACCAGCAGCGGCAGCCACGCCCAGCGCTCGGGCGCCACGTCTGTCGGCCGCAGCAGGAACGACACGGCCAGGCTCGTGCCGGGCGGAGCCTGCCAGGTGCGGTCCAGCCGTCCTCGCCCCGCACGTTGATACTCCGCCGCGAGAACGATTCCCTCGGGGGCGCCGTCCCGGGCCAGATCGGCGACGTCGACATTGGTCGATCCGGTCTCCGCGACCCGTCGCACGTCCCACATGCCGTCCTCCCTGTCCGGCCCACCGGCCATCTCCAGCAGGTCACCGCACGCCAGCGTGAATGCCGCGCTCGACGGTAGTCACCGTATCCCGGTCAGCACCTCAGCCGGTGTTCTGCAGACCGGCCGCGACGCCGTTGACGCTGATCTGCAGCAGCCGCCGGCTCGCCGCCTCGTCCGCGGCGCCGGCATCGTCGCCCGTGCGCAACGTCCGCAGGGCGCGGACCTGGAGATAGGACAGGGCGTCGACGTAGGGATTGCGCAACGCCACTGCCCGGCCCAGCACCCGGCGGTCCTCGAGCAACCGGCTGTGGCCCGTGACCTTCAGCACCCACTCGGTGGCGAGCTCGTGCTCCGCCATGATCATCTCGGTCAGCTCCGGCCGATCTCCCAACTCCAGGTACCGGCTGGCGATCCGCCGGTCCGTCTTGGCCAGCGACATCTCGACGTTCTCGAGCATCACGGTGAACAGCGGCCACTCCTCGCGGGCGCGGCGCAGCAGGTCGATATCTGCCACCGCCGCCAGCCCGGAGCCGAGCCCGTACCAACCCGGAAGGTTGACCCGGGTCTGCGCCCAGGAAAACACCCACGGAATGGCGCGAAGATCTTCCAGCGACGAGACCGCCAGGCCCCGCCGTGCCGGTCGCGACCCCAGCGGAAGCGAGCCCACCTCCTCCAGCGGCGTGACCCGGGCGAACCACGCGGCGAACCCTTCCGTACGCACCAGCGCGTGGTACGCCTCCTGCGCCGCAGCATCGAGCGTGCGTGCCAGCTCGGCGAACTCGACCGCCGCCGCGCTGGCACGTTCCTCCACCTCCGGGGTCGACGCCAGCAAGACGGCCGACGAGACCTGCTCGACGTGCCTCCGGGCGATGGCCGGGTTTCCGTACCGCGCGAAGATGACCTCGCCTTGCTCGGTGAGCTTGAACCGGCCGTCGACGGAGCCCGGCGCCTGCGCCAGCACCGCGCGGTTGGCCGGCCCGCCACCACGGCCGAGCGCCCCGCCGCGCCCGTGGAACATGGTCAGCGTGATCTTGTGCAAGGCGGCCCACTCGGTCAGCTTCGCCTGCGCCTCGTACAGCTTCAGGGTCGCCGACACCGGGCCCACGTCCTTCGCCGAATCCGAGTACCCCAGCATCACCTCGAACCGGCGGTCGGTGGCGTCGAGCCGCTCCTGAATCTCGGGCAGATCGAGCGTCTCTTCCAGCACGTCGACCGCCGCGTCAAGGTCCGCGCCGGTTTCGAACAGCGGCACGACGTCGAGCTCGATCGGCCGCCCGTCGAGAGCATAGCGGGCGAGCTCGTGCACCGCCGCGATGTCGGCCGCGGAACGCGTGAACGAGACGATGTAGCGGCGGCACGCCTGCGGCCCGAAACGCGCCTGGATCTGTGCCATCACCCGGATGGTCGCGAGGACCTCCTGGGTCCGTTCGGATAGCTCACCGCCAGCCCGAATCTCCTCCAACGCCGCCTCGTGAACCGCGCTGTGCTGCCGGATCTCCAGCTCGGCCAGGTGGAATCCGAACGATTCCACTTGCCACACCAGGCTCTGCAACTCCCCATAGGCCTGGCGCAGCGCACCGGCCTGCACGAGGCTCGCCTGGATCGTACGAAGCTCGTCGAGCATCTCGTCCGCGTCCTCGTAGGCCAGATCCGCGTCGCGGCGGCGGGTGGCCGCCACCCTCGCGGAGACGTAGAGCAATGCGATGCGGTGCGGCTCGTTGGGCGAGCGGGTCGCGAGATCCTGGTACAGCTCCGGCTGGGCAGCTTCCGCGTCACCGAGCATCCGGCTGATCTCTGGCGACGGCGGCGTCGTCGCCGCATCCAGCGTCATCGACCGCCCCACCGTGGCACACGCGTTCTCCAACGCCGCCAGCACGTGATCGGACTGGATGGCCATCGCCTGCCGGGTAATGGCGCTCGTGACGTAGGGGTTGCCGTCACGGTCGCCACCGATCCAGGAGCCCAGCCGCACGAACGCGGGAACCTGCGGTGCACGCATCTCGCTGTCGCCGCCGCCGAGTGCCGTGTCGGCCCGCCGGTACACCTGGGGCACGACGTGGAACAACACGTCGTCGAACGCCGTCATCGCCGTACGTACCTCGTCGAGCGGGCCGGGCCGCTCGGCACGTAGCGGTGCGGTGCGCCAGAGCACGTCGACGTTCTCCACGATCAGCCGGTGCGTCTCTGCCGACTCGGACTCCCCGAGCCGCGGGTCGTCGCGGCGCGGGAGCAGCTCCGCGACCCGCCTGATCGCGTTGACGACGGCACGCCGGCGCGCCTCTGTCGGGTGCGCCGTCAGCACCGGGCGGAACTCCAGCGCGGACAGCAGGGTGTTGACCTCGTCCATGCCGGCGGTATCCGAGAGCTCGTTGATCGTCTGGGCGAGCGCCCCGGGCAGGGAGTCGTCCCCACGGTCGCCGGCGCGCAGGGCGCGGATGCGATGGTATTCCTCCGCGGTGTTCACCAAGTGGAAGTACGCCGTGAACGCCCGCGCCACTTCCTCACATCGTTCCATCGACCACGACGCGACCAGCCGCTCCGCCTGCACGGCGGCGTCGTCGCCCACGGTGAGGTCCTCGTGGTGCGAGGCGATGACCAGCTCGCGCAGCCGCTCGACGTCGTCGAGCAGACCCTGGCCACCGTATTCGCGCAGCACCTGGCCGAGTGCCTCGCCGAGCACGCGGACGTCGGCCCGCAATGCGTCGGGCATTTCGAATCGGGCAGCTTCACGGGATCCAGTAGCGGTAGGGGCCACGTCGCCTAGCGTATGACCCTCGGCCAAGGGGAAGCTCTCCCCACCCGCGCGCCGCTCCTCCCCGTCCCGCTGTCCCCTCCCGCTGATCATGAACACTAAGCGACCTATGCCCGACTAGTGTTCATGATCAGCGGGGATATGGGGACGTGGGGAGGCGGGCGCGCGAACTACAATCCCTCCATGCCCATGCGTTCAGATGCCTCGCACCGGCGACGTTCACTCCGCGCCCGGTTGCCGACCATCGTGGTGATCCTCGCCGCCACCGCCGTGGCCGCCTCCGGATGCGGCTCGTCCAGCAGCACCGACAGCACTGGCGAAACCGGGGGAACCGATGGAACCGGCGAAACCGGGGGAACCGCGCTGGAAGAGTCGCTGAGCCGGTTCCGAGCAGACGAGAGCACGCGAAGCTACGTCGAGTTCGGCAATGCCAGCCGCATCGACGAACTGTCCGGCGGAACGGTCGACGGCACCTGGGGCTCGCTTGCCGGCCTCGGCAGCGGAGCCCTCTTCCAGCATCGCACCGAGCTACCAGACGAGCTCGCCATCCACCCCTCGGAGGCGGAGTCGGCCATCACCACCGGACAGCCACCGGCCGCGCTCACTCTCCTCCAAGGCGGCCAAGACGGCGACGAGATCACATCCGCGGCCAACGATGCCGGCTGGACCGGCGACGACGTTCTCACCCTGGACGATCTCGGCACCAACCCGCTCGCCGTCACGATTCCCCAGATCGTTCCACTCGCCGAGGATGTCGCGGTGGGCAGCGCGGAAGCGGACATGTCGATCGTCGATACGGACGGCGACACGCTCGCCGCCGACCCGCTCGTCAGCGAGCTCGCCAGTTGCCTGGGCGACGTCGTGGGAGCCGGCTTCGCCGCGGCTGGCGACTACCCGACCTCCTACGGCGTGCGACCCGACGAGGATGATCCCGACACCGTCATCGGGATCATCTGTGTCGCTCCCCCGTCTGGCGAAGCCGAACGCCTGGCCAGCGATATCGAAGACGCGATCGCCTCCGGCGAGATACCCGGGTCCGGCCAGCCCTACGCGGATCACTTCGTGCAGCCTGACGTGGAAGTCCTCGCGGGCGACAGCCTCGAGAACGGTGACGTGAACGACGAGGTGGTGCGCGTCGCCGTCACTCAGACCGAGGATTCCTTCGCCATCGAGCTGTTCCAGCTGGCGGCCGCCAACGAGCTCCCCGGGCTGGAATCTCGCCTCGCGCTGAACTGACGGCTGGAGTGACAGTTGAACTGACAGGTCGCGCATCGGCCGGCTGATCGGCATCGCCGGCCATACCCCAGAACGCTCTGTTCTACCCTGCTATGGGACCAGCGATCCGGAGGGATGCATGACCGCTATGCACGACGGCTCGGACAGCGATGCCCCGGCAGGCACCGGCCCGACGGGCGGCGACCAGACACCTGACGGCCCGGCAGGTGATGACCTGGCACGTGATGACTCGGACAGCAGCCCGGACATTCACACGACGGCCGGAAAGCTCGCCGATCTCCGGAATCGGATGGAGGAAGCGGCCCACGCCGGTTCGGCCCGTGCCGTGGAGAAACAGCATGCGCGGGGAAAGAACACCGCCCGCGAGCGGATCGAGATGCTCGTCGACGAGGGATCGTTCGTCGAGTTCGACGAACTCGCCCGGCACCGCTCCACGGCGTTCGGCATGGAGCAGAATCGCCCATACGGCGACGGCGTCGTCACCGGTATCGGCATGGTCAACGGCCGGCAGATCGCGCTGTTCAGCCAGGACGTGACCGTCTTCGGTGGAAGCCTGGGGCAGGTCTACGGCGAGAAGATCGTCAAGATCATCGACTTCGCACTGAAAACCGGCTGCCCGCTCGTCGGCATCAACGAGGGCGGCGGCGCGCGGATCCAGGAGGGCGTGGTCTCGCTCGGGCTGTACGGGGAGATCTTCCGCCGCAACACCCATGCCTCCGGGGTGATCCCACAAATCTCCCTGATCATGGGAGCGGCGGCCGGCGGGCACGTGTATTCGCCCGCGCTCACCGACTTCACGGTGATGGTGGACCAGACCTCGCAGATGTTCATCACCGGCCCGGACGTCATCAAGACGGTCACCGGTGAGGACGTCACCATGGAGGAACTCGGCGGGGCCAACTCGCACAACACCAAGAGCGGCAACGCACATTACATGGCCTCCGACGAGTCAGACGCCATCGACTACGTCAAGGCCCTGCTGTCCTACCTGCCACAGAACAATCTGGACGAGCCGCCCACGTACGAGGTCGACGAACCCGTGTACGAGGTCACCGACCACGACCGCACGCTCGACACCCTCATCCCGGACAGCCCCAACCAGCCCTACGACATGCGGCGGCTGATCGAGACCGTTCTCGACGACGACGAGTTCCTCGAGGTGCACCCCCTGTTCGCCACGAACGTCGTCGTCGGATTCGGCCGGCTCGACGGCTATCCCATCGGCGTCGTCGCCAACCAGCCCATGCATCTGGCCGGCACGCTGGACATTGACGCGTCGGAGAAGGCCGCCCGGTTTGTACGCACCTGCGACGCGTTCAACATCCCGGTGCTGACCTTCGTCGACGTCCCCGGCTTCCTGCCCGGGACGGACCAGGAATGGAACGGCATCATCCGGCGTGGGGCCAAGCTGATCTATGCCTACTCCGAGGCCACGGTGCCGCTGGTGACCGTGATCACGCGGAAGGCGTATGGCGGCGCGTACGACGTCATGGGCTCGAAGCATCTGGGTGCGGACGTCAACATCGCCTGGCCCACGGCGCAGATCGCCGTCATGGGCGCGCAGGGGGCCGTGAACATCCTCTACCGGCGCGACATCGCGGCGGCGGAAGATCCCGAGGCTCGCCGGGCCGAGCTGGTCACCGAGTACGAGGACACGCTCGCCAACCCCTACGTCGCGGCCGAACGGGGCTACGTCGACGCCGTCATCGAGCCGTCCCGCACCCGATCCGCCGTCGCACAAGCATTGCGGGCGTTGCGCACCAAGCGGGAGACCCTGCCGCCGAAGAAACACGGCAACATCCCGTTGTGACCTGCCTGCCCCTCATGCGTGATCATGAACAGTACCAGTTCATATAGGACCGGAATCGTCCATGATCATGGACAAAGGCTTAGACTGCGCACTATGAGCGAGGAGACGGAGCCGCTGGTGCGCGTGGTCCGGGGAAACCCGACCGACGACGAGCTCGCGGCGCTGACCACCGTCATCGTGGCCAAGGCTGCCGCCACTGCCGAGGCGCGAGCGCCGCAGCCGCGGCCGTCCACGTGGGCCGCGTACTGGCGGTCGGTGCGCCCTCAGCTGCGTCCGGGCCCGGGAGCGTGGCGGGCGAGCGGCCTGCCGACCTGACCCCCCGCTGATCATGAACACTAGCCGAGTACATAGGTCGACTAGTGTTCATGATCAGCGGGGCGGGGCGTAGGGTGCGCGCATGAGTGAGACCCCCACCGAGACATCGCCCACCACCGTCGACGACGTCGCCGACGCCTACGTCGACGAGCTCGTCCAGCTCGACCCGTTCCAGGCCACCATTGCCGGCGTCGCGGGCCATCACGCCGAATCCACCGACCTCTCGCCCGACGGGTTCGCCGAGCGCAACGCACTGGTCAAGCGCACCCTCCGAGCGCTGGACTCGGCGCACGCGCGTGACGAGCGCGAGCGGGTCGCCGCCGAGGCCATGCGGGAACGGCTCACCCAGGAGGTCCGGGTGCACGACGCCGGGCTCGACCGCGCGCTGCGCAACGTCGCGAGCCCGGCGCACGAGGTCCGCGAAGTTTTCGACCTCATGCCCACCGAGACCGACGAGGACTGGGCGGCCATCGCGAGGCGGCTACGGGCGGTGCCCGGCAGCCTCGACGGGTACCGCGCCACGATCGAGGCGGACATCGCCGCCGGGCTGCCCCCAGCCCGGCGCCAAGTCCGCGCAGTCATCGAGCAGGCAAACCAGGCCGCCGAAGGGTTCTTCCAGCAGCTCGCCAGATCGGCGCCTGACTACCTGCGCGCGGAGCTGGATCGGCTGGCCGCCACCGCCTCGTCCGCCTACGCCGATTTCGCCCGTCATCTCGCCGACGACGTGACCCCGCGCGCCCGCACCGAAGACGCCGTCGGCCGGGATCTCTACCAGATCGCCAGCCAGTATTTCCTGGGCGCCGAGATCGATCTCGACGAGACATACGCGTGGGGTCTCGACGAGCTGTACCGGATCGAGTCCGAGATGGCCGGGATCGCGCAGCAGATCGTTCCGGGCGGTTCGGTCGACGACGCCGTTGCCGCCCTCGACGCCGACACATCCCGGACGATCGCGAACCCCGAGGCGTTCCGGGCATGGATGCAAGACCTCTCCGATCGCACGATCGCCGCGCTCAACGGGACGCACTTCGAGATCCCCGAGCCGATCCAGCGGCTCGAATGCCGTATCGCGCCCACCCAGGACGGCGTCGTGTACTACACCGGGCCGAGCGAAGACTTCGCCCGACCCGGCCGTATGTGGTGGTCGGTTCCCGAAGGAGTGGACACGTTCTCCACGTGGCGCGAGACCACCACCGTCTTCCACGAAGGCGTCCCCGGCCACCATCTGCAGATCGCCCAGATGGCGTACCGGTCCGACATCCTGAACCGCTGGCAGCGGCTGTTCGCGGGTGTCTCGGGGCATGCCGAAGGGTGGGCGCTCTATGCCGAGCGGCTCATGGCCGAGCTGGGGTATCTCGATGATCCTGGCGACCGCCTCGGCATGCTCGACGGCCAGGCCATGCGCGCGGTTCGGGTCGTCGTCGACATCGGGGCGCACCTGGGTTTCGAGATACCCGCGGAGGTGGTCCGCAACGACGGCCTCGATGCCGGGCCGTGGACCGGTGACGCGGTGTACGAATTCCTCAGCCGCCACACTCGGCAGGCGCCCGAGATCAACCGGTTCGAGACCACCCGGTATCTCGGCTGGCCCGGCCAGGCGCCGTCGTACAAAGTCGGTGAACGGATCTTCCTGGAGGCGCGGGAGAATGCCCGCCAGCGCAAGGGCGAGGCGTTCTCCCTCCCGGACTTCCACCGTGCCGTTCTGGATCTGGGCGCCCTGGGGCTCGACCCGCTCCAAGATGCCCTGGCCAGCCTCTGAGCCCGGACGGATTCCCCCAGCTCACCGCGAAACTCGACATCTCGACATACGGCACAAACCTCCGGCGTGGCGACGGTCGCGGGCGCGATGTTGACCACCCGGCAACATCTTCGTGATCAACTTCGGTAAGGTATGGGCGCGTGACGCGATTGCTTCTCGCCTCGACATCGCCAGCCCGCCTGGCGACACTGCGCTCGGCTGGTATCGAACCCGTCGTGCACGATCCAGAGGTCGACGAGGAACAGGTCCTGGCCAGCACCGAAGCCAGGTTCGGCAAGCTGGCCCCCGAAGACGCGGCGCTGACCTTGGCCCGGGCGAAGGCCGAGGCGGTGAGCGCGCGGGCGGCGGGCGAGTTCCTGGTGCTCGGCTGCGATTCGATACTCGAACTCGAGGGTCAGATCTACGGAAAGCCGGCCAGCGCGGCCGACGCCGCCAGCCGCTGGCGCACCATGCGAGGCAGGACGGGCGCTCTGCACACCGGGCACTGGTTGGTCGACATCCGCTCGACAACGGCCGCCGGGACCGGAGGGGCGATCGGGTCGACGGCATCGACGCGGGTGCACTTCGCCGAGCTCACCGACGCCGAGATCGACGCCTACGTCGCCACTGAAGAACCGTTGCGGGTTGCTGGCGCCTTCACCGTCGACGGGTATGGCGGGCCGTTCGTCGCCGGCCTGGAGGGCGATCACCACAACGTGGTCGGACTCTCGCTGCCGCTGCTGCGCAACCTGCTGGCCGACTTCGGGGTCGCCATCACCGATCTCTGGCGATAGCCCCGGTTCCGCTGATCATGAACACTAGGCGACCTATGTGGTCGCCTAGTGTTCATGATCAGCGGAACTGGGGCTAGACCGGCGGGACGCCGTGCCGGCGGCCGGAGAAATGCCGATCCTTGTGCGCGGCAGCCGCCAGCCGGGCCACGAGCTCCTCGCGCACCCGCTCCGGCTCGACGATCGCGTCGATCACTAGGTCGGAAGCCAGGCGCACGATGTCGATGTCCGCCTCGTACTCCTGGCGAAGCTTCTCGACGTAGGCCGCGCGCTCCGTCTCGTCCTCGATCGCGGCGATCTTGTTGAAATAGACCGCGTTGATCGCCGCCTCCGGCCCCATGACCGCGATCTTGGCCGTGGGAAGCGCGAGGCAGGCATCCGGGCCGAACCCGGGACCGCACATCGCGTACAGGCCGGCCCCGTATGCCTTGCGGACGATCACGGACACGGTCGGGACGGTCGCCTCCGACACGGCCGTGATCATCTTCGCGCCGTGACGGATGATGCCCTGCCGCTCGACCGCCGAGCCGATCATGAACCCGGGCACGTCGGCGAGATAGATCAGCGGGATGTTGAACGCGTCGCACATCCAGATGAACCGGGCGGCTTTGTCCGCCGAGTCGACGAACAGCACGCCACCCTTGACCGCCGGCTGGTTCGCGACGACGCCGACCACCTGGCCATCCAGCAGTCCCAGGCCAACGACCAGCTCGGGCGCGAACAGCGGCTTGATCTCGAAGAACGAGTCGGAGTCCAGGATGGCATCGATGACGTCGTGGATGTCGTAACCGGTGGCGTCGTCGGTGGGGATCAGCCCGCGCTCGAACGTGCGCGACGGCGGCGCCGGCGGCTGCCACGCCGGCTCGGAACGCCACGAACCGGGAAGGTACGAAAAGAACGCCCTGGCCTGCTCGATCGCGTCCGCGTCGTCGGCGGCGAGATTATCCCCGCACCCGGAGACGCTGGCGTGCATGCGCGCGCCGCCCATCTCCTCCAGGCCGACCCGCTCGCCCACCACCATCTCGGCCATCCGCGGCGAGCCCAGGTACATGGACGCGTTGCCCTCGACCATGATCACGATGTCGCAGAACGACGGGATGTACGCACCACCGGCCGCGCTCGGCCCGAACAGGCAGCAGATCTGCGGGACCTTGCCCGACAGCGCGACCTGGTTGTGGAAGATCCGCCCCGCTCCACGGCGTCCCGGAAACAGCTCGACCTGATCGGTGATACGCGCGCCAGCCGAGTCGATGAACCAGAAGAGCGGCAGCTCGTCGCGCAACGCGAGCTCGGTGGTGCGCACGATCTTCTCCACCGTGCGCGCTCCCCACGATCCGGCCTTGACCGTGGAATCGTTGGCGACGACGAGGGCCGGGCGGCCGTCGACGAGCCCGCGCCCGGTGACGACGCCATCCGCCGGCAGGCCCTGCGCCTGCGCGTTGGCCAGCTGCCCGTCTTCGACGAACGTGCCCTCGTCGAACAGCAACGCCAGCCGGTCACGCACGTAGAGCTTGCCCTGCGATTCCAGCTTCGCGGCCCCGGCATCGGAGGGAGCCAGCGTAGCTTCGCGCGCAGCCGCGACGTCAGCGTAGTGATCCTCGGCCATACCTCATTCTCCACCGTATCGTCGTCCGCCGCCTGCCGGCTGAGGCGTCGTGCGCGGGGGCTCGGCTGCCCGCAAGCCGGACCGCCGGGTCTCATTCGACGGAAAGGCCGAGGCCACGAGCGATCAGCATCCGCTGCACCTCGCTCGTCCCCTCGCCGATCTCGAGTATCTTCGCGTCCCGGTAGAAGCGCGCGACGGGATACTCCTCCATGAAGCCGTACCCGCCGTGGACCTGGGTGGCGATCCGGGTGGCCGTCACGGCGTTCTCGGTGGCGTGGAGCTTGGCACGAGCGGCTGCCTGTTTCACCGCATCGCGCGGCTTGCCGGCATCGCGCATCGCGGCGGCCTTGTAGGTCAGAAGCCGCGCCGACTCCACCATCACCTGCAGATCGGCGATCTGGAAGGCCACTCCCTGCTTGTTCCCGATCGGCACGCCGAACGCCGTGCGCTCGTTCGCGTAGCTGACCGATGCCTCGAGCATCGCCTGGATGCAGCCGACAGCCAGCGCCGCGATCGCGATCCGGCCCTCGTCGAGGGTGGCCAGGAATTGCGCGAATCCCTGGCCACGGGTACCGAGCAGGTGATCGGCCGGGACGCGGGCGCCACTGAAGCTGAGGGGGTGCGTGTCCGACGCGTGCCAGCCGAGCTTGTCGTACGCCGGCTCGACGGTGAATCCGGGCGTTCCCGAGGGGACGATGATGGTGGAGATCTCCGGTTTGCCCCGGGCATCGGTGCCGGTGCGGGCGGTGATCGTCACGCAGGACGTGATCTCGGTTCCGGAGTTGGTGATGAACTGCTTGGATCCGTCGATCACCCACTCGTCACCGTCGAGCGTCGCCCGCGTCTTCGTCGCACCCGCATCCGAACCGGAGCCGGGCTCGGTCAGGCCGAACGCCGCGAGCGCCCGGCCCGCCACGAGGTCAGGCAGCCAGCGCTGCTTCTGCTCGTCGGTGCCATAGGTGAGGATCGGGTTGATGCCCAGCCCAACGGCTGCTTCCAGCGTGATGCCAAGCGACTGATCGACCCTGCCGATCTCCTCGATGGCCACACACAGGCTGGTGAGATCACCGCCGGCCCCGCCGTAGGCTTCCGGAGCGGTCAGCCCGAACAGGCCGAGCCCACCCATGGCGCGCACCACGTCGACGGGAAAGTGATGCTCGCGGTCCCATCGCGCGGCGTGGGGTGCGATTTCCGCCTCGGCGAACTCGCGGACGACCTTGCGGAATTCCTCGTGATCTGCGGAAAGCTCGAACGTCATCGTTCCTCACCATCCTGCTCTCGTCCTCGCGCGCCCTCGCGCGCCCTCCCGCTGATCATGAACACTAACCGACCTATGTACTCGACTAGTGTTCATGATCAGCGGATGTCCAGCCAATCATGCCTGGCCAGCAGGTGGCCCAGCGACGGCCAACGTGATCCGACAGTGATCAATGCCGTCAGCTAGCCTGTAGCAACAGGCCACTGAAGGGAGAGGTCGTGAAACGTCGCGTCACCAGGGTGCTTGTCGCAAACCGCGGTGAGATCGCCGTGCGGGTCATCCGCGCCTGCAAGGACGCGGGGATTGGCAGCGTCGCCGTCTACGCCGACCCCGACCGGGACGCGCCACACGCCCGCCTCGCCGACGACGCCTACGCCCTCGGCGGGGAAACCAGCACCGAGACCTACCTGGACATCAGCAAGATCATCGACATCGCCACGCGTGCGGGTGCCGATGCCGTGCACCCGGGCTACGGCTTCCTCGCGGAAAACGCCGAGTTCGCCGAGGCCGTGGGCACGGCCGGGCTGACCTGGATCGGCCCGCCACCGTCCGCCATCACCGCCCTCGGCGACAAGGTCAGCGCCCGGCACATCGCCCAACGAGCGGGAGCGCCCCTCGTCGCGGGAACTCCCGAGCCGGTGTCCGGTGCCGACGAGGTCGTCGCCTTCGCCGAGCAGCACGGACTGCCGGTTGCGATCAAGGCCGCGTTCGGCGGAGGCGGGCGCGGCCTGAAGGTCGCCCGCACCATCGACGACATACCCGAGCTCTACGACTCGGCGGTACGCGAGGCCGTCGCCTCGTTCGGTCGCGGCGAGTGTTTCGTCGAGCGCTACCTCGATCGCCCCCGCCACGTCGAGACCCAGTGCCTGGCCGACGAGCACGGCAACGTCGTCGTGGTCTCCACGCGTGACTGCTCCCTGCAACGCCGCCACCAGAAGCTCGTCGAAGAGGCCCCGGCGCCGTTCCTGACCGACGCGCAGAACGCCGAGCTCTATCGCGCGTCGAAGGCCATCCTGCGCGAGGCCGGCTACGTCGGAGCGGGGACGTGCGAGTACCTCGTCGGCGCCGACGGCACCATCTCGTTCCTCGAGGTCAACACCCGGCTGCAGGTCGAACATCCGGTCACCGAAGAGGTCACCGGCATCGACCTGGTGCGCGAGATGTTCCGCATCGCCGACGGCGAGGAACTCGGCTACGACGACCCGCCAGTGCGGGGGCATTCCATCGAGTTCCGCATCAACGGCGAGGACGCGGGGCGCAACTTCCTGCCCACCCCCGGCCCGGTCACCGCGTTCCGGCCGCCGTCCGGGCCCGGCGTGCGCCTCGACGCGGGCGTCGAACAGGGCAGCGTGATCGGGCAGAACTTCGACTCCCTGCTGGCCAAGCTCGTCGTGACCGGTGCCGATCGCGAGCAGGCGATCGAGCGCTCCCGCCGGGCACTCGCCGAGTTCGAGGTGTCCGGCCTGGCCACGGTCATCCCGTTTCACCGTGCCGTACTCGATGACGACGCTTTCGCCCCGGCCGATCCGGGCAAGCCGTTCACCGTCCACACCCGGTGGATCGAGACGGAGTGGCACAACACCATCCAGCCGCACCCCGCGACCGGAGCCGAGGACACCGCGGCGCCGGCGGAGCGGGAACGCGTAACCGTCGAGGTCGGGGGCAAGCGACTCGACGTGGTCCTGCCAGCCGGGCTCGGCGCCAGCTCGACCGGGACGGGCTCGAGTGCCACCACCCGCAAACCTGTCCGGCGCAAGTCCAGTACGTCCGGCGCCACCTCGGCCACCGGTGACTCCCTCGTCTCCCCCATGCAGGGCACCATCATCAAGGTGGTCGCCGAAGAAGGCCAGAAGGTGACCGCCGGCGACCCCATCGTGGTCCTCGAAGCGATGAAGATGGAGCAGCCGCTGAACGCGCACAAGTCGGGAACCGTCACCGCGCTCGACGCCGAGATCGGGGCCACGGTCTCCAACGGCGGCATCATTTGCGAGATCAGGGACGAAACGGCACGCTAAACCGGTGTTCTGGCGTGCGAAGGGACTCTGGCGCAGGCCCGCCCGGGCGAATCCAGCGGTTCCGGCGGCCCTCGGCGCGGCCGCGGTGACGGCCGTCTCGCTGGCGTCACCCGCGCTGGCGATCACGGCTGGGCCCGCCGGGATGGCGAGCCGAAGCGAGCACGACGGCCAACGCGGCGCAGACGTCGGGGTCGAGGTCACCGACGTCGACGGGCGGATGGATCAGATCGTCGAGTTGCTGGACGACGACCCCATCGTGATGGATCGGGCCATGGGCAACGGCGACGCCGCCGCCGTGCGTGAACTACTCCGCTCCGACCTCGACGACTTCCCCCACCAGGCGTATGTCGTCCTGGTCAATCGCCTCCCCGGTGACGACCTGCCCCGGCGCGAGGACGACCCGTTCATGGAACCGGAGGAGATGGCCAGGCTGCTGCACAACCGGATCGGCGAGGACGCGCTCTACGTCGTCGGGATCGATCAGACCGTGCACGCGATCGCGCCCGGGCTCGACGACGTCGCACCCGAGGACGCCGGAATCGCCCTGCACGGCGCCACCTACGAGGTGGACGGCGAGCTCACCCCCGCGGCCGAAGCGCGAGCATACCTCTGGCTGGCCCCGCAGATACGCGATCCGTTCGCGCCGGACAACGAGGAGATCGCCGTCGACGCCGTCGCCGAGCTCGCCGAGGACCCGCTGATGCTGCGCACGAAGGTCGACTTCTTCGCCTCCGAGGCGGAGCGCGAGCTGACGGCGTCGCCGTCGAAGACGTCGCCAGACCGCCCCCACGTGGCCGTCGGCATCGTCGCTGCCATCACCGTCGCCGTCGTCGCGAACGCGTATCTCAACCACAGGGCCGCGCGCCAGGCGGCGATCGGCGAGCCCACGGACGTAGCCCCCGCACGCGAGCGGTTCCAGGCCGCGCTCGCCGAGCTCGACCGGTGGCGGCGCGAACCCGAGACCGACCCGCTCGCCACAGCTCCGGGCGGACCCCCGGGTGAAGGTGAGCATGCCCCGGAAACCGACGCGGGACACCGGGAGCGGGTTCGCACGTACGCCGACGCGGCATTGGCCTTGCGCCACAGTGATGACCCCGCCGACATCGTGGGCGGCGCCGTGCTCGCCGAGTACGCCGTAGCCGCCGCCCGGGAAGGGCCGCAGGATCCGCCGCGGCCGTGCTTCCTCAACCCGATGCACGGCGAGCACGCGACCACCACCCCGGTACCGGGCGATCCGTCGTCGGTGCGGGTGCCCGCCTGCGAGCGGTGTGCCGGCGCCGTGCAGCGGGGCGAACTGCCCGACATCCTGCGGATCCGGGACGGCCGGAAGGTGCAGCCGTACTACCATCGGCAAGACGTGTGGTCGGTCTCCGGCTGCGGTGCCCTGCGCGACGACGTCGCCGACCTCGTCCTCGCCGGCGCCCGAGCCGGAACGGCACTTCCGGGGAGGCTGGCGCATGAACGGTGAACGGCAGGGGCGACACGAGACGCGCAGCAGGCACCGGGCGGTCCTCGCCATCGGGGCGCTCGCCGGGCTCGTCGGGGCGGGCGTGTCGTGGTTCGCCAACCGCGAGCCCGAAGGTCCCGAGCATCCGTGGACGACCCGGGCCGAGCTGGCCGAGTTCGCGGACCTTCCCGGTGCCGACGAGCGGTTGCAGGATGCCGCCGACGCCCTGGAGGAATCGCCCCTTTACGTCGATCCCGCGCTGTCCTACCTGCTGCCACCAGACGAACGAGACGACATCGTGGACGCGCTCGAATCCGGGCCGCCCACATTCGTCGTCGTTGCCCCCGTCGTCAAGACGGACGGCATGGGCGGGAACCGGGATGCGGCCGTGATCGCACTTTCCGATGAGGTCGGCCTCGACGGCTACTATGCCGTCATCGATCAGGATCGGCGGTTGTCGTCGGTCGACCGCGACGGTGATGCCCTGGCGTGGCACGATCGGGTGGTCCCCGAGGGAAGCTTCGCCAGCGCCCTGGAGCGGATGTTCCACGAGGATCGTACCCAGTGGATTCCCGAGGAGACCGATGTCGACTGACCGGGCCGCCACTATCGCGGACGAGCTCGCCGAATCTCCGGTGCACGTCGAACCGGGTGCACTGCCCGAGGAACGGGTCGAGACCCTGACCGAGCTGGTCGACGGCTCGCCCGTGCCCATCTACGTCGTGTACGTGTCGATGGATTACGAGGACGAGTTCGGCGGTGACGCCGGACAGCTCCTGGCGCTGGTGCACGAAAAGCTCGGCGAGCCGGGCGTCTACGCCTCGGTGGACTGGAACGACTACCTGACCGTGCGCGAATACGACGTCGCCAGCCAATCCGGCGCTCGCAGCGTCGCGCAAGAAGAATCCGGGGCTGGCGCCAAGCTCGAACGCTTCGTCGAACTCGTCGCCACCGGCACCGGCGACGAGGTGCACCAGGAGATGCGAGAAGAGAGGACGGAAACGGAGTCCTCGTCGGATACGGAAGCGCTGCTCGGACTCTCCGTCGCGACCGTCGGCTTCATCCTGGTGGCAGCGGCGATCTTGGCTCTCGCACATCGCGCCCGGATACGCCGCGGCAGCCAGCGAGTGGCCACGGCGTTCTCGGTGCCGGCACACGTACGCGAAGCGGTGCGCGGCGCGCGGATGGACGCAGTCGACGAGCAGGCCCGAACGGCGATCCTGGAGCTCGGACAGCGGCTCGACAGCGTGGACGTGCCTGCGAGCGGGCGGCCGCTGGCCGAGTACCGGTCCGCGCTCGACGCCTACGACGCGGCGCGGCGCACGCAGGAGGGCAGTGCCGGCTTCGCCGACACCGTGGGCGCGCTGGTCCTGGCCGAGATGGGAGAGGCGCACCTGCGTCGCGCCGTGGGAAACGAGTCGCTACGCCGGCAACCACTACCGACACCCTGCTTCTTCAACCCCCTGCACGGGGCCGCCGCGAAGAACGTCGCGTTGCCCGGTGAGCGTTCGGGAAGCGGAGACGTGGCTTCGACAGGAACGCTGGTGGCGGCGTGCACGATATGTGCCGAGCAGGTCGGCGACGGTGTCGAGCCGGATATCCTCCAGGTCGCCGTGGACGGCCAGGACGTGCCCTACTATGAATCCGGATTCGAACCGTGGGCATCGACGGGATACGGGGCGTTGCGTTCCAACCTGGTCGAGCGAGTCCTCGCCGGCATGTAACCGGTCACGTAACCGGCCCGGCTGCCTTCGATCCCACCTTGATCGCCCAGACCCGACATCGATATCCAGACGTGCGGTTTTTCCGCCCACACAGGCCGGTTTGGCGCACGTCTGGGTAGCGATGTCGTTCCCGCTACTCTGGTGCCGGCACATTGGCCGATCCATATCGACTCCATATCGACGAGGAGAACCGCTCGATGCCGACACTGACCGACCATGCACGTTCCCTGTTCGCCCGGCCGATCCTGGGATGGGTCACCGTCATCCGCCCGGACGGGAGCCCGCACAACTCCGTGGTGTGGCTAGACGTCGAAGGCGACACCGTCCTGTTCAACACGGCGATCGGCCGGGCCAAGGAGCGCTACCTGCGGGAAAATCCATCGGTCTCGGTGAGCGTGCTCGACCCCGACCATGCCTTCAGCTGGGCCAGCGTCAGCGGCACGGCGACGTTCACCACCGACGACGGCAACGAGGTGATCCACCGGCTCGCGCACAAGTACACCGGGGCAGACTTCCGGGAGCTGGCCGAGGACGAGCGTCGAGTCACCGTGCGGGTGACACCCGAGCATCTGGTGGAGCAGTCCTCACACTGAGCTGGTGAACGCACCTGGGCCTGATCTTCCAAGCGCGTGGGTGACACCGGCGGGTGAGCCCGATCGACCAGAGTCTGGCACGCCACATCCACAAGTTGGATGATGGTGGTATGTCGAACGCGTGGGACGAAGCAGGGCAGGCACTGAGGGATTCGCACCTCTACGTCCACCCCGACGCCGAGGCGGAGCTGGAAGAGGCCGGCGCGCCGTTCCTGGACAATGAACAAGATGAGGCTGCCGAGCTCCTCGAAGGCGCCTCCACGCCAATCTGGTTCGCCGTGCTTCCCGAGGCAGCCCAGGGCCAACAGGGTGCGCAGCAACTCGCCACGGAACACGGGGAGGGCACCCACATCGTGCTCTACTCGTCGACGAATCCCAACAACGTGCGAGGTGACGCGTACACCTTCGAGTTCGACAACGCGGCCCTGAGTTCCGAAGCAGCACAGATCCTCAACAACTCCCCCGATACGTTCACGTTCATCGAGACGATGACGGCGCGACTGGAAAACGCCGCCGAGAACGCCGGACAGAACGGTGGGGCAGCCGGATCGGGCACGTCGGCGCCGAGTGAGGGCGGCGGTGGCCTCCTCCCCTTGGGCATCTTGCTCGCCGCCGGCGGTGGAGGATACCTGCTGTACCGGCGGAACCGGCGCAGCCGCGAGATGGCACAGCTACGGCAGGTGCGCGGGGCACTCGACGAGGACATCACCGCCTACGGCGAGCGGCTGTCCGAACTCGATCTCAACGTCCAGGCGAACTCGAACGTCCCGGTCGAGGCCCGACGGGAGTACGAGCGCGCGCTCGATCTCTACGAGAACGCGAAGATGTACGCCGACGGCGCGGAGAAGCCCGATGACCTCAAGGCGGTCACCCACGCGCTCGAAGAAGGCCGCTGGCTCCTCGGCTGTGTCGAGGCCCGGTTGAACGGCACGGCCCTGCCGGAACGGCGGGCCCCGTGCTTCTTCGACCCGAGACACGGCCCATCGGTCGAGGATGTCGAGTGGGCACCCGCAGGCGGCGCCCCCAGGCCCGTACCCGCGTGCCAGGCCGACGCGCTGCGCCTCAAGCAGGGAACCGACCCCGACGTTCGGCTCGTGCCCGCTGGCGACGGCGAGCGTCGCCCCTACTGGGAGGCCGGATCCGCATACAGCCCCTGGGCCGCTGGTTACTTCGGCGCCGTTCTACCAGCGATGATGGTGGGCACGATGCTCGGTACCACCATGGCCGCCCCGATGGCGTACGGCGCCGGCGCTGACGCGGGCGGCTTCGGTGGTGGCTTCGGCGAGGGCGGTGGCGACTTCGGTGGTGGCTTCGGTGACGCCGGAGGTGACTTCGGAGGTGGCCTCGACCTCGGAGGCTTCTGACGCCGAGACGGCGCTCGCCATCCACACCGCCCACTGGCCGTGTGTGTTTCGCGGAGACGATGCGCTCAGTCGCGATGCCGTAAACGGCGAGATGCCTCGGCCAGGGAGCCCGACAGCGAGGGGTACACCGCGAACGTCCGGGCCAGCTGATCTACCGTCAACGATCCCTCCACTGCCAGCGATATGGGATGGATGAGCTCGCTGGCGCGCGGTGACACCACCACCCCTCCCACGACGATTCCAGTACCCGTCCGGCAGAACAGCTTGACGAACCCATCGGAGATGCCCTGCATCTTCGCGCGCGCGTTCGTGGACAGCGGCAGCTTGACGGTGCGCGCGTCGATCTCGCCGGCGTCGATGGCCGCCTGGCTCCAGCCGACGGTCGCGATCTCCGGGGCGGTGAAGACGTTGGCCGCAACGGTCTTCATGTCGAGCGGCCGCACGGCGTCGCCCAGCGCATGCCACATCGCGGTGCGGCCCTGCATCGCCGCGACGGAGGCGAGCATGAGCACACCGGTACAATCACCGGCCGCATAGACGCCACGGGCCGACGTGCGCGAGACCCGGTCGACCGTCACGAAGCCGCGCGAGTCCACCGCGATGCCGCACTCGTCGAGACCGAGGTTCTCCGTGTTCGGCACCGAGCCGACCGCCATGAGGCAGTGCGAGCCTTCGACCGTGCGCCCGTCGGAGAGGGTGACGAGCACGCCGTCACCCTGCCGCTTCACCGACTCGGCCCGGGATTTGGACAGCACCGTCAACCCGCGCCGGGCGAACACGTCCTCCAGCACGCGAGCGGCATCGGCGTCCTCGCTGGGGAGGACGCGGTCCCGCGAGGAAACGAGCACGACGTCCGCGCCGAGCGCGTTGTACCCGCTGGCGAACTCCGCGCCGGTGACGCCGGAACCGACGACGATCAGCCGCTCGGGAAGCTCGTCGAGATCGTAGACCTGCTCCCAGCTCAGGATCCGCTCGCCGTCTGGCTGGGCATCGGGGAGGATACGGGGCCGCGCCCCGGTGGCCAGCAGCGCGACGTCGGCGATGAACTCTTCCGTGCCGCCGTCGTTCAGGTCGACGATGACGCGATCGCCGGGGGCGAGACGTCCGGCGCCACGCACGATCCGCACGCCCGAGCGTTCTACGGCGGCCTCCGTGTCCGCGGACTGGGCCCGTGCCAGCCGCATGACACGCGCGTTGACCCTCGCCAGGTCGACCCGAACGGCCTCCTCGCCCAGATCGAGGCCGAGCTCTGACGACTCGGCGACCTCGGTGAGTACTTCTGCGGTCGCGATCAGTGTCTTGCTCGGCACGCAGTCGGTGAGCACCGTTGATCCACCGACACCATCCCGGTCGATCAATGTCACCTCGGCACCCAGTTGTGCGGCCACCAGCGCCGCCTCGTAACCTCCAGGACCCCCGCCGAGAATCGCTACGCGTGTCACGGCCCCAATTCTCCCACGCCCCCTTCCGCTGATCATGAACACTTGTCGTCCTATGTCGTCGAGTTGTGTTCATGATCAGTGGAAAGGAGCGGTAGCGTCGACGACGTGTCTGATATGAATCCGACTTCGACGTCCGCATCCTCCACGCCGGCCCCGAGCTCGACGTCCCCACACGACGACGCTCGCGCAGCGGCCGCCCGGATCGCCGAGCTGACCGGCGTCGAACGGCACGACGTCGCGCTCGTCCTCGGTTCCGGCTGGAAGGCCGCAGCGGAACTCATCGGCCAGACCGTCGCCGAGATCCCCGCGACCGACATTCCCGGGTTCCGCGCTCCGGCCGTCGAGGGACACGCCGGCACGATCCGCTCGATCGCGATCGCGCCGCCTGACGGTAGCAGCGCCACCCGGTATGCGCTGGTACTCGGCGCCCGCACCCACCTGTACGAGGGGCGCGGCGTGCGTGCCGTCGTGCACGGCGTCCGGACTGCGGCCGCCGCCGGTGTCTCGACGCTGGTGCTCACCAACGGCTGCGGTGGCCTGCGCGAGGAGTGGCCGCCGGGAACACCAGTCCTGATCAGCGACCACATCAACCTGACAGCAACATCACCACTCGAGGGTGCCACGTTCATCGACCTGACCGACCTGTACTCGACACGCCTGCGCACCGCCGCTCGTCAGGTCGATCCCACCCTCGACGAGGGGGTTTACGTACAGTTCCCCGGGCCGCACTACGAGACGCCGGCCGAGATCCAGTTCGCCAAACGTATCGGCGGCGATCTCATCGGTATGTCGACGGCGCTGGAGGCGATCGCGGCTCGCGAGGCAGGCGTCGAGGTCCTCGGCATCTCGCTGGTCACGAATCTGGCCGCCGGGATCAGCCCGACCCCGCTGAGTCACGCGGAAGTGGTCGAGGCCGGCGAGGCGGCAGCTCCGCGCATCAGCAATCTGCTCGCCCAGATCGTCCCCCACCTCCCATGATCATGAACACTATCCGGCTACATAGCCCCACTAGTGTTCATGATCAGCGGGAGGGGCGTGTAGAAGGATCCGACGAAGGACGGCCGCGATGAACGACGTGCTGGACCAGGCCCGCAGCTGGCTCGTTGACGACCCCGATCCCGCCACCCGGGCCGAGCTGCAGGCCCTCATCGACCGCGCCGCGGCCGGCTCGCCCGACGCGTTCGCCGAGCTCGGTGACCGCTTCTCCGGATTCCTCACGTTCGGCACCGCCGGCCTGCGAGGTGTGCTGGGAGCAGGCCCGAACCGGATGAACCGCTCGGTGGTCATCCGCGCCGCGTCCGGGCTCGCCAGCTATCTGCACGCCATGCGCGAGCCGGTCCGGGGCGAGCAGCACCGGGTCGTGGTCGGTTACGACGCGCGGCACGGCTCGCACACGTTCGCCCTGGACACGGCAGCCGTCCTCACGGCCGCCGGAATCGAGGCGTGGCTAATGCCCCGGCAGCTTCCCACGCCCGCGCTGGCCTTCGCCATCCGCCACCTCGCCGCCGATGCCGGGGTCATGGTCACCGCCAGCCACAATCCGCCACGCGACAACGGATACAAGGTCTACCTGGGCGGGCCCGACGGCGGTTCGCAGATCGTCGCTCCCATCGACGCCGAGATCGCGTCGTACATCCACGACGTCCACTTCACCACCCACGTTCGACGCGCCACCGACGGCTGGCACACGGTCGACGAGGAGACGATCGACGCCTACGTCACCTCGGTGGCCCGGATGGCGGCGAACCCTCGCAGCGCGCCCGACGTCACCGGCGGCGACACCCCCGGCGTCGGCGTCGCCGCCACCGAACCGGGCCAGGACGGCCGCAGGGACCTGCGTATCGTGCTCACGTCGCTGCACGGTGTCGGCGGTGAGCTGGCCGTCGACGCGCTCGCCCGGGCCGGCTTCGGCGACGTTCATCCGGTGCCCGAACAGGCCGATCCCGACCCGGACTTTCCCACCGTCGCCTTTCCCAACCCGGAGGAGCCCGGGGCGCTCGATCTCGCCATCGACCTGGCCAGCCGGGTCGGTGCCGACCTCATCCTCGCCAACGATCCCGACGCTGACCGCCTCGCCGTCGCCGTGCCCGTCGCGCACACCCCGGGCTGGCAGATCCTGCACGGCGACGAGGTCGGCGCGCTGCTCGGCTTCCACCTTGCCCGGTCCGGCACCGACGGCGAACACCCTCAGCGCGTGTTCGTCAACACGATCGTGTCCTCCCGCCTGCTGGGCAGGATCGCCGCCGCCCACGGCATCGATCACGTCGAGACCCTGACCGGGTTCAAGTGGATCTCTCGCGTGCCCGGCATCACCTACGGCTACGAGGAGGCGCTCGGATACTGCGTGGATCCGCAATCCGTGCGCGACAAGGACGGGCTGTCCGCCGCCGTCCTGTTCGCCGATCTCGCCGCCGCAACGAAGGCCGCGGGCCGCACGCTCTGGGATGTCCTCGATGACCTCGCCCGTACCCACGGGGTCCATGCCACCGAGCCGCTGTCGATCCGCGTGGAGGACACCAAGCACATCGCCGACGCGATGCGCCGGTTGCGCCGCAATCCGCCGGCGGAGCTCGCCGGCTCTCCCGTGACCGCGCGCCATGACCTGAGCACCGGGGTCGATGGCTTGCCCCCGACCGATGGCGTGCGATACGTCACCGCCGACGACTCGCGTGTCATCGTGCGTCCCAGCGGGACCGAACCCAAGGTGAAGTGCTATCTCGAAGCGGTCGTACCGGTGTCGGACGGTGATCTGGATCACGCCCGCTCCGTTGCCGGAACCCGGATCGCTTCGATGAGAACCGACATCGGCGCTGCCCTCGGCTTGTAACAGTTGGGGAGTGTTTCCACCGTCACGTGACGCCTAGACTCGGGGATGTGACAACGCTGGACGAGGTGCGCTTATCAGACGTGACGTCCTCCGAGGCGTCCTTGCGGCAGTTCCTGCACGGCCTGCCCGCCGTCGACCATGTGGGCGCGGAGGCACGTGCCGCCGGTCTGGCCACCCGGTCGATCAAGACGACGGCGAAGCAGTTCGCCATCGACCTCGCGATCTCCATGATCGACCTAACCACGCTCGAAGGCCAGGACACGCCCGGCAAGGTGCGCGCCATGTGCTCCAAGGCGCAGCGCCCGGACCCGTCGGATCCCACCGTTCCACCGGTCGCCGCCGTGTGCGTCTACCCCGATCTCGTCGCCACCGCCCGGGCCGCCCTGGGCAGCAGCACGGTCAAGGTCGCGAGCGTCGCCACCGGATTCCCCTCGGGGCGCACGAGCCTCCAGGTCAAGCAGGCGGACACGCGCGAGGCCGTCGCCGACGGAGCTGACGAGGTTGACATGGTCATCGACCGCGGTGCTTTCCTGGCCGGCCACTACGGCCAGGTCTTCGAGGAGATCGCCGCGGTCAAGGAAGCCTGCGGGGACGCACACCTGAAGGTGATCCTCGAGACCGGCGAGCTCAGCACCTACGACAACGTCCGCCGGGCATCCTGGCTGGTCATGCTCGCCGGGGCCGATGTCATCAAGACCAGTACGGGAAAGGTTGCCCCGGCAGCCACGCTCCCGGTCACGCTGGTGATGCTCGAAGCCGTCCGCGACTTCCGGGACACCACCGGCCGCCAGATCGGCGTCAAACCCGCCGGGGGCATCCGGGCCACGAAGGACGCGATCCGCTATCTCGTGCTGGTCAACGAGACCGCCGGAGAAGACTGGCTCGCCCCGGAGTGGTTCCGCTTCGGCGCGTCGAGCCTGCTCAACGATCTGCTAATGCAGCGGCAGAAGATGATCACCGGCCGCTATGCCGGCCCGGACTACTTCACCCTGGACTAGACCTGCCACCCGACACCTGCCATCCGCCGGCGGAGAGGCAGAAACGAGCCGAGGACGAGCGATGACGAAGTTCGAATACGCACCGGCACCCGAGTCGCGCGCGATCGTCGATATCAAGAGCTCGTACGGGCTCTTCATCGGCGGCCGTTTCGTCGATCCCACCCAGGGGACGTCGTTCAAGTCGGTCAACCCGGCCACGGAGGAGGTGCTCGCCGAGATCGCCGAGGCGGGCCGGGAAGACGTCGACGCGGCCGTGTCCGCCGCGCGTACCGCGTACACGAAGACGTGGTCCTCGCTCTCCGGCCGGGACCGGGGCAAGTACCTGTTCCGCATCGCGCGCATCATCCAGGAACGTTCCCGCGAGCTGGCCGTGCTGGAGTCGATCGACAACGGCAAGCCGATCCGCGAGTCCCGTGACGCCGACATCCCGCAGGTCGCCGCGCATTTCTTCTATTACGCCGGCTGGGCGGACAAGCTCAACTACGCGGGATTCGGCACCAACCCGCAGCCCTACGGCGTGGCGGGGCAGATCATTCCCTGGAACTTCCCGCTGCTCATGCTCGCCTGGAAGATCGCTCCGGCACTGGCCACCGGCAACACCGTCGTCCTCAAGCCGGCCGAGACGACTCCGTTGAGCGCGCTGCTGTTCGCGGAGATCTGCCAGCAGGCCGAGCTGCCACCTGGCGTCGTCAACATCATCACCGGTGCCGGCGACACCGGCCAGATGCTGGTCGAACACCCGGACGTCGACAAGATCGCGTTCACCGGCTCGACGGAAGTCGGCAAGGCAATTGCCCGCAGCGTCGCCGGCACGTCGAAGAAGGCGACGCTCGAGCTGGGCGGCAAGGCCGCGAACGTCGTCTTCGACGATGCCCCGCTCGATCAGGCCGTCGAGGGCATCGTCAGCGGCATATTCTTCAACCAGGGACACGTCTGCTGCGCCGGATCGCGGCTGCTCGTTCAAGAATCCGTGTACGACGACGTGCTCGCCCGGCTCAAGCGGCGCCTGACCACGCTGCGCGTGGGAGACCCGCTGGACAAGAACACCGACGTCGGCGCCATCAACTCGGCGGAGCAATTGGCCCGTATCCGCGAGCTGTCCGACGTCGGCGAGTCCGAAGGCGCCGAGCGCTGGTCTCCGCCGTGCGAGCTGCCCGACCGCGGATTCTGGTTCCCGCCGACCGTGTTCACCGGCGTATCGCAGGCCCACCGCATCGCCCGGGAAGAGATCTTCGGACCGGTGCTGTCTGTGCTGACCTTCCGCACTCCCGCGGAAGCCGTCGAGAAGGCGAACAACACGCCCTACGGGCTCTCCGCTGGCGTGTGGACGGACAAGGGATCCCGCATCCTGTGGATGTCGCAGCAGCTACGGGCAGGCGTCGTGTGGGCGAACACGTTCAACAAGTTCGATCCGTCGTCGCCGTTCGGTGGCTACAAGGAATCCGGCTATGGCCGCGAGGGCGGCCGGCACGGGCTCGAGGCGTACCTGAAGGTGGGCGAGGCAGCGTGAGCGAAAGACTGGCCGTGAAGAAGACGTACAAGCTCTACATCGGCGGGAAGTTCCCGCGCTCGGAGTCGGGACGCTCGTACCAGGTCACCGACTCGAAGGGGCGGTTTCTCGCCAACGCCGCCTGGGCGTCGCGAAAAGACGCGCGCGACGCCGTGGCTGCGGCCCGCAAGGCGTTCCCCGGCTGGTCCGAGGCCACCGCCCACAACCGCGGGCAAGTGCTCTACCGCGTCGCGGAGATGATGGAGGGCCGCCGCGCCCAGTTCGTCGACGAGGTCGGATCCAGCGAAGGGCTGGGCCGCTCGCGGGCCGAGAAGGTCGTGGACGAGGCCATCGACCGCTGGGTCTGGTATGCCGGATGGTCGGACAAGATCGCCCAGGTCGTGGGATCGAGCAACCCGGTAGCCGGTCCCTACTTCGACTTCTCGGTGCCAGAACCCACCGGGGTCGTGGCCGTGCTGGCACCGCAGCGCTCGTCGTTGCTGGGCTTGGTATCGGTGCTGGCGCCGGTACTCGTCGGTGGAAACACGGCGGTGGTGACGTCCTCGTACGAACGGCCGCTGCCCGCCATCGCGCTCGGCGAGGTGCTGGCGACCTCAGATGTGCCCGGTGGCGTGGCCAACATCCTCACCGGCCGCGTCGGCGACACCGCGCCGACGCTCGCGTCGCACATGGACGTCAACGCGATCGATCTGGCCGGCGTCGCCGGCGACGACGAACACGCCGTCCAGCTGGAACTTGCCGCGACGGAAAACCTCAAGCGGGTCGTCCGGGCGCCCGCCAAGGAACCCGACTGGACAGCGGAGCCCGGCCTCGGCCGGATCACCAGCTTCCTGGAGACCAAGACGGTGTGGCACCCGGTGGGGATCTGACTCGAGCCCGGCACCAGCCCCTGCCCCGGCACCGACCCCCTTGCACGTTGCTGGCCCTTGCCCGGCACCGGCCCCTGCCCGTTGCCACTCGGCACCCATCTTCTTGGCCGTGTGGAACGTTCAGCGGTGAATGAAACGTTCCAAGCGTTCCACACGGCCAAGAAGTGCGCATCGGTGGTGCCGTATACCCGGGGTGCTCTCGCGCGCTCGGCCGAGAGCTACTTGTCGTCGTCCACTGGTGGTTGCGACGACGAGGGACGGTCGAGCCCGTCCAGCGACTCCGCAGATGAGCCAGCGGCGTCGCCCGGAGACTCCCCCGATGGGTCGCCGGTGGCGTCGCCCGAGCTTGACCCGTCGCCGGAGCTTGACCCGGCGTCGTCGGAGCCCGGCCCGGTGTCCGACGACGCGGCGATATCGGGCAGGTGATCACCAAACGGCGCCGCCAGCTCGGGTACACCACACCGCCCCTGGTCGTTGACCGTCACGCTCTCCCGCGGGAACACGTGTCGGGCCCAGGGGTTTGCCACGACGAACGTCTCTCCCGGTCTCGCATCTTCAACGCATCTACCGGTCGCCGGGATCTGGAGCGGTTCGCCGTTCTGGTCGTACAGGCGCACGCCCCTGAGGAGTTCGCCGTCCGGGCCGTACGGGAAGATGTTGCTGACCTCCGTGTCGGCGGCCAGCTCGAATTCCACGTCGGCAGCGTGACCGGCGTGCTCGTCGGCTGCACTCGGCTCGGGACGCTCCGCAGGCGGCGAGGCCACATACTCAACGTGATCCTGCGCGGTGAGCACACTGGTGGCCACGGCAACGCCGGCGATAGCCAGCCCCGCGTTGGCGGCGTTCAGCGCCCACAGCCGCATCCCGGTGACCGCGCCGTCGACGGTCCTGCGACCGGCCCAGACGGAGGCGACAGCGGTCACCAGGAAGACCGCCAGCCCCAAGCTCGCCGTACTGATGAAGCCGACGATCAGCCCCAGAGCAGCCGCCCGCACCATCCACCACGCCGGGCGCAATGACCGCACGTACTCGAGCGCCGGCTCGCCCCAGGCCTGCTGGCGGAACCATCGATGAAGCCGCAGGGCGGCGCCCGCGCCAGGGAGGCTTGCCAGCTCGGCTCGCCGGTCATCGGCGCGCAGCAGCAAGGGCAGCAGGAACGCGGTAGCGCTGGCGAGCGCGACGACGGCTGGCATCAGCATGAGCACCGCCTCGTCGTCCACGAACAGCACACCGACGACCGCCAGCGCGACGAACAGGGCGGCGGCGCCGGTCAGCGTGGCGATCAGGAAACGCAGGAGCCGCCGGCCGAAGCCCGCCGGGCGAGCCGGTTCCGCCGGCGCGTGCATGCCGGCCGCCCGGCGCAGCTCGGCGGCGTACTCAGCCGGTGGACCCAACCGGTCGACCAGCGCCTGCCCCGAGGTGTTCACGCCGAGCTCCACGGTCACGTCGTTCAGGTGCTCGCGCAAGTCGTCGATGACGTCGGCCAGGTCTTCGGGCGGGAGGTCACTCAGCTCGTCCCGGACCGCGGCGAGGTACGCCGCGGCAGCTGGGTGGTCGCCGTCTCCGGGCATGTTCACACTGCCTCCTTGGTGTCGCTCTCGAGCAGGCCGGCCATGCTGCCGGCGAATTCGTGCCAGGTCTTCTCCAACCGCTCAAGCTGGTCCCGGCCGGCCCGGTTCAGGCTGTAGTACTTGCGATTCGGCCCTTCCTCCGACGGCACGAGGTACGTGGTCAGCGCGCCTGCCCGGTAGAGCCGGCGAAGCGTGCCGTACACGGACGCGTCGGCCACCTCGTCGAAACCGGCCGCGCGCAGCCGCCGCACGACGTCGTACCCGTATCCGTCCGAGCTCCGCAGGACCGCCAGCACGGCGAGGTCGAGCACGCCCTTCAGGAGCTGACTGGTGTCCATGCGCGCTCCTCTATTGTGCGAAACTTAGTAGTGCGCATAACACATTACTAGATGCTGAGACCTCCTGACGAACCCCAGGCACCGTCCCCGGGTCCCTCGCGATGATGCGACCACCCCGGTGCGACGACGTGCCGACCGCCGCCGTGACACCCTCATCTGGCGGATGACGCACCCGGAGCAGCCACGGGACGCAGCCCGATGAGCGTGCGCTGCGCCTTCAACGCGGCATACCCGGGTTTCACGACGTCGTTGATCAACGCCAGCCGCTCGTCGAACGGGATGAACGCGCTCTTCAACGCATTGACCGCGAACCACTGGTAGTCGTCAAGGTCGTAGCCGAACGTTTCCGAGAGCAACGCCAGCTCGCGAGACATGGACGTGTTGCTCATCAACCGGTTGTCGGTGTTCACCGTGACGCGATACCGCAGCCGGGTCAGCAGGCCGAAGGGATGCTCCTCGATCGACGGCGCGGCGCCTGTCTGCACGTTCGACGACGGGCACAGTTCCAGCGGGATGCGTTTGTCCCGCACGTAGGCCGCGAGCCGTCCGAGCTTGACATTCCCATCCTCGGACGCCGCGAGATCGTCGACGATCCGCACGCCATGACCGAGCCGGTCGGCCCCGCACCACTGGAGCGCCTCCCAGATCGACGGCAATCCGAACGCTTCACCCGCATGGATGGTGAAATGGGCGTTCTCCCGGCGCAGATACTCGAACGCGTCGAGATGGCGCGTGGGCGGGAATCCCGCCTCCGCTCCAGCGATGTCGAAGCCCACGACACCGGTGTCGCGGTAGCGGACGACGAGCTCGGCGATCTCCCGGGAGCGCGCGGCGTGGCGCATGGCCGTGAGCAGGGTCGCCACGCGGATCGGCCGGCCGGCTTCGGCCGCACGGCGCTCGCCCTCCCGGAACCCGGCCTCGACGGCCCGCACCACCTCGTCCAGCGTCAGCCCGGCGTCCAGGTGCTGTTCCGGGGCGTAGCGCACCTCCGCGTAGACGACGCCGTCGGCGGCAAGATCCTCGGCACATTCGGCCGCTACCCGGGTCAGCGCCTCGCTCGTCTGCATCACCGCGACCGTGTGCTGGAACGTCTCCAGATAGCGCTCCAGCGAGCCCGAGTCGGCCGCTTCGACGAACCACCTGCCGAGCTCCTCCGGATCGCTCGCCGGTAGCTCGTGCCCGACCCGGGACGCGAGATCGACCACCGTGCTTGGCCGCAAACCGCCGTCGAGATGATCGTGAAGTATCACCTTCGGCGCCGCGCGGATCTCTTCCCATGTAGGAGCCATACTCGCGACGGTACACCCGCTCAGCGCCTGGTCATCGTCGATTGCCGACCACGATGAGACGGCCGATCGTCAACATTCACCGGCGCGCGCTAGCCTCGCCCCGTGGCCCGCAATGTCTATCTCGCCTCGGTGACCGGAGAGACGGGCAAGTCGACCGTCGCACTCGGCATTCTTACGGCTCTGACCAGGCGCATCGGACGAGTTGGCGTGTTCCGGCCGATCGTACGTAGCTCTGCCGGGACCGCCCGGCCGGCCGAACCGGCCGGGCAGGATGGGTCACCGGATTCCACCGCCGTCACGGCTCCTTCGGACTACGTCCTGGATCTCCTTCTCGCCCACGACGGCGTCGACCTGCCCTACGAGATGTGCGCCGGCGTGACCTACAAGGACGTACACGCCGACCGCGACGCGGCGCTGGGCACCATCGTGGACCGGTATCACCGCATGGCCGAGCACTGCGACGCGGTGCTCGTCGTCGGCAGCGACTACACCGACGTCGACAACCCCACCGAGTTCTCGTTCAACGCGCGGATCGCGGCGAACCTCGGGACGCCGCTGCTCCTGGTCCTGAACGGACGCGGCCGCTCGCCGGAAGAACTCCGGGCCATGGCCGACTCGGCGGCCACCGAGGTCGCCGCCAACTCGGGGCAGCTGCTCGGAATCGTGGCGAACCGCGTCGAGCCGGACGCCGTCGACACCATACGGACCGCCCTCGGCGCGATGTCGCCGGCATTCGCGCTGCCAGAAGAGCAGCTGCTGTCCGCCCCCACGGTCGCCGACCTCGTGGATCACGGCGGCACGCTGTACCGCGGGGATCCGGCCCATCTGGGCCGTGAGGTCCACGACTTCGTCATCGCCGGAATGACACTTCCGCACGTACTCGACCGCCTGACCGAGGGCAGCGTGGTCATCACGCCATCGGACCGCTCCGACGTCCTGATCGGCGTCCTCATGGCACATTCCGCGCGGACCTTCCCGGCGCTGACCGGTGTGGTACTCAACGGCGGGTTCGACCTGCCACCGCAGATCACGAACCTGATCGACGGCCTGGACGTCAACCTGCCGATCATCACCATGCCCGGTGACACCTTCACCACGGCCACCGCGCTCGCCGGCGTCCGCGGCCGGCTCACCAGGGACGCGACGCGCAAGGTCGAAACCGCGTTGACGCTGTTCGATGAACACGTCGACGAGGAAGCGTTGCTCGATCTGGTCGACGTCGCCGAGAGCAGCGCCGTCACGCCACTGATGTTCGAGCACCGGCTCGTCGACCGTGCACGGCAGCACCGGCGACACATCGTCCTGCCCGAAGGTGTCGACGAGCGGATCCTGCGGGCCGCGGACTCGGTCTTGCGACGCGGGATCGCCGACCTCACCGTGCTCGGCGATCCGGACCGCGTGCGAGAAGCCGCCACTCACGCGGGTGCCGACGTGTCCGCCGCGACGATCATCGACCCGCACCGCAGCGCGTGGCGGGAACGCTTCGCCGAGGAGTACGCGAGACGGCGCGCGCACAAGGGCGCCACGGTCGAAGCGGCCCACGATCAGATCGTCGACGTCTCCTACTTCGGCACGATGATGGTGCTGTTCGGATACGCCGACGGCATGGTGTCCGGGGCGATACACACCACGGCCGACACGATCCGGCCCGCATTCGAGGTGATCAAGACCGGTTCCGACGTCTCGACCGTGTCGAGTGTGTTTTTCATGTGCTTGCGGGATCGGGTCCTGGTCTACGGAGACTGCGCCGTCAACCCCGATCCGCGCGCCGAGCAGCTCGCCGACATCGCGATCTCCTCCGCCCAGACCGCCGAGGAGTTCGGTGTGCCACCCCGGGTCGCCATGCTCTCGTACTCGACCGGGGAATCCGGTACGGGCGCCGACGTCGACAAGGTTCGCACGGCGACCACCCTCGCGCGCAGCCGCCGGCCCGACCTGTCGATCGAAGGTCCGATCCAGTACGATGCGGCCGTCGACGCCGGCGTGGCACGCACCAAGCTCCCAGACAGCGAGGTGGCCGGCCGGGCCACTGTCTTCGTCTTCCCGGACCTGAACACCGGAAACAACACGTACAAGGCGGTCCAGCGCAGCGCGGACGCGGTGGCGATCGGCCCGGTGCTGCAGGGTCTGCGCAAGCCCGTGAACGACCTGTCCCGGGGCGCGCAGGTCCGCGACATCGTCAACACCATCGCGATCACCGCCATCCAGGCCCAGGCGGTCGGCGAGGACGCAGCGGCGGCGAAGGATGCCACCCGTTGATCGCCGACGGGATCCGTACCGTCCGCGTTCCCGCCGGGCGTTCAGCGCTCGGCGAGCTGGAGCACGTCGTCGACTTGCCCCCTGGCGGTCTCGACGTCGCGGGCGGGCCACAACCCGATGCTGTCCACCCCGGCCTCCTCGAGCGCTCGAACGTGCGCCATCGCGTCGTCCATGGTGCCGATCGGGGCCAGCTCGCGCCACCACTCGGGAGGCATGGTCACCAGGCCGTCGACGCCGTGCTCGCGGTAGTGCTCCAGCATTTCGGATGCAAATGGCAGCGTGGTGATACCCGGTGTCGGCTGGTCGAGCAGCGAAGCCAGCCATGGCGCCATGGTCTGGTAGGCCGTACGGCGATCCCGCTCGACACACAGCACGGAGAAGACCGCGAGATGAAACGGAACCGGCTGCCCGGCGTTCTCGTATGCCCAGCGCACGTACGACGGGGCGGCCGGCTCCGCCAGGACCACTCCGTCGGCGACCCGCCCGGCCAGCTCCATGGATTTCGCGCCACGCACGCCAGCGAGCAGCGGCGGGACGTCGTCCGGCGGATGGTAGAGCTGAACGTCGTCGAGCGTGACGTAGCGCCCGGCAGAGGTGACCCGCTCCCCGTGCAAGAGGCGGCGTACCGCCACCATCACCTCGTCCAGCGCCGCCAGGGGCGATGCCGGGCGCGCTCCCATCTGCTCCATCCAGGACTGGACACCGTGCCCGATCCCCGGCAAGATTCGGCCGGGTGCCAACGCGCACAGTGTGGCGATCTCCATTGCGGCGACGGCCGCCTGCCGCGCCACCGCCGGGAGAATACCGATCCCGACGGTGAGCCGGTCGGTCACCGCGGCAGCGGAGGCGGCCAGGCTGATTCCTGCAGTGTAGAAGCAGTCCTCGATCACCCACAGTTGGTCGGCTCGACCGTCCAGGCGGTGAGCGAATTCATTGACCAGCGAAGCGGGAAAGGTCCGGTCGAAGCACATGCCCACGTGTGCGCGTCTTGTCACCATGCGAACACCGTAAGGGTAGAGACTGACAGGGTGAGTAAGAACCAACTACGGGGTGTGCGATGAGCGCAATGGTGCTCGTGCTCAACTGCGGATCGTCGTCGATCAAATACCAGCTCATCGACGCAGACGACGGCAGCATGCCGGCCCGCGGGCTGGCCGAACGGATCGGCGAGAACGGCGGACACATCCGGCACGAGTGGTCGGGCGAACCACTCGAGAAGGACGTCGAGATGCCCGACCACGAGGCCGGCCTGGCCGCGATGCTCGACCTGTTCGAGCAGCACGGCCCACGCCTGTCCGACGTCGGTATCCGGGCCGTGGGACATCGCGTCGTACACGGTGGCGAGACGTTCGCCGAGCCCGTCACCATCGACGACGACGTGGAGCGGACCATCGACGAGTTGTCCGCCCTCGCGCCGCTGCACAACCCGCCGAACCTCGCCGGAATCACGGTCGCGCGACGCGCCTTGAGCGACCTCCCGCACGTGGCCGTGTTCGACACCGCGTTCCACCAGAGCCTGCCTCCGGTGGCCTACACGTACGCGCTCGACCGCGACGTGGCGGCGGAGCATCACGTGCGCAGGTACGGCTTTCACGGCACGTCCGTGTCCTACGTCACGCGGGAGACGGCACGGCTGCTGAACAGGGATCCGGCACGGACGAACATCATCGTGTTGCACCTGGGCAACGGCGCCTCGGCCACGGCGATCCGGGATGGTGCCTCGATCGACACCTCGATGGGGCTGACCCCGCTGCAAGGCCTGGTCATGGGGTCGCGCAGCGGCGACCTCGATCCCGGAATCCTCTTCCACCTGCGGCGCTCCGCCGGGATGTCCGTGGACGAGCTCGACGACATGCTCAACCGGCACAGCGGCGTGCTCGGCCTCACGGGAGTGCGCGACATGCGTGAGGTCCACCAGCTCGCCTCGGACGGCGACGACGCGGCGAAGCTGGCCCGGGACATCTACTGCTACCGGATCCGCCAGTACGTCGGCGCCTACCTGGCGACCTTGGGCGAGGTACACGCGGTGGTGTTCACCGGTGGGGTCGGCGAGAACGACTCCTGGGTGCGGTCCCGCTCGCTCGCCGGCATGCGCCGCCTCGGCATCGAGGTGGACCACGTGCGCAACGCCTCCCGTGGCTCCGGCACCCGGTTCATCTCTCCGGACGGCGCGAGCACCGTCGTCGCCGTGGTACCTACCAACGAGGAACTGGAGATCGCCCGGCAGACCATGAGCGTCGTCGACGGTCGGTGATTCCGCGGTCCTCGTCCCGTCACTCCCCCACCCGGTCGATGATCAGGGGCAGCAGGTCGGGACGCGAATCCGGCGGCGTGATGGTGAACGCGCCGTCGAGCGCCTGCAACGCACGCTCGAACCGCTCCGGTTCGTCCGTGTGCAGCGTCAGCAAGGGCTCGCCGCCCCGGACCAGGGCGCCGGGCTTGGCGTGCATCTGCACGCCAGCCGCTGCCTGTACCGCGTCTTCCTTGCGCGAACGCCCCGCGCCGAGCCGCCACGAGGCCAGGCCGATCGCGTAGGCGTCGAGACTCGCCACGATTCCCGATGCCGGCGCCTCGACCGTGTGCGTCTCGCGCGCGCTGGGCAGCGGCGCGTCCGGCGCGCCACCCTGCGCGGCGATCATCGCGCGCCAGACGTCCATCGCCGAGCCGTCGCGCAGCGCGTCCGCTGGGTCCTTGCCCGATATTCCGGCGGCAGCGAGCATCTCCCGGCCGAGGGCCACCGTGAGCTCGACGACGTCGTCGGGACCTCCGCCGTCCAGGACCTCGAGGGCCTCGCGCACCTCGAGCGCGTTGCCGACCGCCAAACCGAGCGGTGTCTGCATGTTCGTGAGCAGGGCCGCCGTGCGCACCCCCGCGTCGGTTCCGAGATCCACCATGGTGCGGGCGAGCTCGCTCGCGGATTCGACGTCCTTCATGAACGCGCCCGAGCCGACCTTCACATCCAGCACGAGCGCTCCCGTGCCCTCCGCGATCTTCTTGCTCATGATCGAGCTGGCGATGAGCGGGATCGATTCGACCGTCGCGGTGACGTCACGCAGGGCGTAGAGGCGCTTGTCCGCCGGGGCGAGATCATCGGTCGCGGCGCACACCACCGCGCCGACGTCACGCACCACGTTGAACATCTCGGTGCCGGACAGCGACGCTCGCCAGCCCGGGATCGATTCGAACTTGTCGAGAGTGCCGCCCGTGTGACCGAGACCGCGACCGGAGAGCTGGGGCACCGCCGCACCGCAGGCCGCGACGGTCGGGGCGAGCGGCAGGGTGATCTTGTCGCCGACGCCGCCCGTGGAGTGCTTGTCAGTGGTCGGCCGGCCGACTCCCGTCCAGTCCATCCGGGTACCCGAGCGCACCATCGCCTCGGTCCAGCGGGAGATCTCCGGGCGCGACATCCCGTTCAGCACGACGGCCATGGCCAGCGCCGACATCTGTTCGTCGGCGACGGCACCGCGGGTGTAGGCGTCGATCACCCAATCGATCTGGCCTGCCGAGAGCTCGCCCCGGTCCCGCTTGGTCCGGATGATGTCGACTGCATCGAACTGACGTGTCTCGCTCGCGTTCACTGGCCCGCCTTCTTCCCGCATGCTGCCGCTGCCTGCTCAGATCCTGCCCCACTGGGCCGCACTTGGCCATGCCGTCAGCAACCAGCGAACACCGTCCACCCACCGCCGCTTCCTCCCGCTGATCCCGCTGATCATGAACACTAGATGGCTCCATGGCAGGTTCAATCGGTGCTTGCAATGAGCAGCTGGTT
>NZ_QMIG01000017.1 GCF_003287285.1 Phytoactinopolyspora halophila | reverse complement strand
GACGCTGAGGTGGAGACCGAGGCCGATGCTGAGGTGGAGACCGAGGTCGACGGTGGTGCCGAGGCCGAGGTTGACGGCGACGCTGAGGCCGAGGTCGATGGCGACGCTGAGGCCGAGGTTGACGGCGACGCTGAGGCCGAAGTCGATGGCGATGCTGAGGTGGAGACCGAGGTTGACGGCGATGCCGACGCCGAGGCGGACGCTGACGCGGATGCCGAGGCGGACGCTGACGCGGATGCCGGGGCTGAGGCCGGCGCCGACGCCGATGCCGAAACCGAAGCCGACGGCGACCTGCCGGACACCGGTATCGGCAGCATGTGGTTCTTGGCACTGGGCGTCGCCCTGCTGCTCGGTGCTGGCGTGGTGGCCTTCACGGCCAGCAACCGGCACGGTGCGGTGACCAAGTAGCCAAACGTCCATCCGACGAATGGCCGGTGGGCCCGCACCAAATGGATGGTGTGGGCCCACCGACATACGTGATACGTCTAATTGCGCAAGGTCGAATATCCGGTGAGATTCCGCACGGGCTGCGACGAACCAGCGAGGCGCGGTCCGGTGCGAATGAGGGGCGTCACATGCAGCAGACGCGGCATTTAGATCAGAGTCGGCCGGTCTGGCTGAAGGTCATTGCCGGTATTTTGAGCGCGGCCGTGGCGGCGCATCTGGCCGCGACCGCGTTGTTCGTCGGGCCGGACAACGCCGCGAAGGAGACGTTCGAGGAACCGCTCGACTCTTACATGCTGCCGTTTTTCCAGCAGAACTGGAGCCTGTTCGCTCCGACCCCGATCCGTACTGAACGGTCGATGTACGTGCGTGGCTGGTTCGACGACGAGAACCACACCGAATGGGTGAATGTCACCGAACTGGAGCTGAAGGCGGCGATCGAGCACAATCTGCTGCCCTCCCGGGCCGGTATCGCGACGCGGAGGCTGGCGACGCGTATCGCCTCACATCACTCGCGGATCAACGGCGACGAGCAGGAGGTGTTGACGGGCCACTATCATTCGAACGCCTGGAGCCGCCTCCGTGAGCGGTTGATGGAGCAAGAAGACCGATCATCTGCGACTCGAATCTCTTATCTGCTGCGCTACGACCGGACGATGGCGGCCTACGCCACCCAGTTCGTGTATGCCTGGTGGGGCGAGGACGCGGGCGTGAAGTACGTCCAGGTCAAGACCGTCGACCAGCGTGCGCCGGCGTTCGCCAACCGGCACGGCGAGAGTGAACCCAAACCGAGAGAGCGCGAGTTCGGCCGCCGCCCCCTGATCGAGTTCGAGGGACAGGACCGTGACGCATTCGCTGCGGCGATCGAGAGGTTTGCAGGATGAGCGTCGAAACGCCTCAGATGTGGAAGAGCCAGGCGGCAGCGAAACTACGGTTCTTCGAAGACTGGCTGCTGGGAGCGAAGCGCGCCACGTACGGGCTGGCGATGGTCCGGATCTTGTTCGGACTCACGGCGCTGGGCTTTCTGGCAGCGAACTGGCTCAACCGGCATTACCTGTGGGGTAACGCCGGGCGCTGGATCGAGCCGGTCGATGACAACGCCGAGTTCAGCTGGCCGTTTACCTTTTTCTATGGCGGGAGCGGTCGGCTCGAACTCGAGCTGAAGCTGGCCGTGGTCGCAGCGCTGTTGGTGCTGCTCGTCGTGGGCTGGCGCGCACGGATCGTGGCGCCCGTGGTGCTGGTGCTCTGGACGAGCCTGCTCGAGGCGCAACCGATCGTCGGCGACCAGAGCGACAACATCTTTCGAATCCTGCTCTTCTATCTCTGCTTTGCCGACATCTCGCGGCGATGGTCGCTGGATGCGAGGCGACGGGCGAAGCAGGAGGCCGGGGAGTGGCACAGCCCGCTACGGCTGCGCGTGCGGCCGGAGGTGCGGGAAAACTTCGGCATGCTGGCCATCGTGCTGAACAACCTGGCCGTGGTGGCCGTCGCCGTGCAGCTGTGCCTGATCTACGTGGCCTCCGGCCTGTACAAGGTCCAGGGCGAACTGTGGCAGGACGGCACGGGCGTGTACTACCCGATGCAGATGGGGCATTACGCGCCCTGGCCGTGGCTCAACGATCTCTTGAGTGCGAATGCGCTCGGCGTGATGGTGGCGACGTACTTCTCGGTGTTCATCCAGATCTTCTTCCCGTTGCTGCTGTTGCGTCGATTGACGCGGGTCATCGCGCTCCTCGGTATCGCCGCCATGCACCTCGGCATTGGCGTGGCCATGGGCCTGCCGTTCTTCTCGCTGGTCGTCATCTCGGCTGACATGATCTTCATCCGGGACTCCACGTACCGTGGAATCGAGCAGTGGGCTCGACAGTGGTGGCAGACGCAGCGTGATCGCCGCAAGCTGCGGGCTCTGGCGGAGGCGGGGGAAGCCGACGAGCCCGACCGCGTCATGGCAACACAGGCACGGTGAGTGACGGTTCTCGTCCGAAGCGAGAAGGGCGCCGATTGTACGATCGGCGCCCTTCGTCTGTTGGGTGAGAAACTAATTCCGATCGGACGTCATCGAACCATCCGGTACGGCTAGAAGAATCCATAAATGTCCGATACGGGGCAAAGAAAGGGCATCACCCCTTTCTTGTCATATCTCCCTGACTAGCCCCTGGATGTACCCGAAATTATGTCCAAACGGATGATCACTTCTCATACGACAATCGAGCTTCATATCGATAGTGTCTTGGTCACGTCGCGGAGCGAATATGTCCTGCCCGCGACGGCCATTTGTGGTACTGCCTAGGGGAGAAGGCATGACGTTTGAACGTAGAAGGCGCCGACGGCTGCTGTCTTGCGCCGTCGCTGCTGGGGCGGTAACCGCCCTGACGTCCACGGCGCTGGCGATGCCGGCAGCCGCGGACGACGGAGATTCCTCGCGCGCAGAGGCGAGGTTCCTCTCCGGCGAGGTCCTTGGAACCGATCTCGACAAGCTGGTGGAGCTTGCCGGTGTCGAGGTGGAGAACTCCGGTTCGCCGGAGCCGGTGACGGAGGCCAACCCCCTCGACGTCACCCTCCTCGATTCGATCAACATCGATGTACCCGGTGGCGTGCAACTGCCGCTGAGCGACATCATCGAACTCGGGGCCGTGAACCAGTGGGCGAGTGCCGAGGACCAGGGAACGTCGAGTGCGGCCACGGGCGCCGTGGCGGACAACGGTGGGATCGGCACCGGCGTCGACGCGGGCTTCCCGGGTAACGCCAACTTCGACCTTTCCAATGTCCTCGGTGACGAGCTCACCGACCTGATCGCCGGTCTGGAACTCGAACTGGGCGCGGTCTCGTCGCAAGCCCACCTGATCGGCCCGTCGTCGGAGAGCGAAGTGTTCGAGGTGCTCGACGCCTCGGACGAGTTCGATCTTGCCCGCGACTACGAGATCGCGGGCGGCTCGCTCAAGGTGGAGCTGCCCGTTCTGAAGGAGCTCAACACGGACATCGTGGACTCCGTCGGGGAGGTCGACAGCCTGCTTAACAGCCTCCTGAGCGAGGACAGCGTGCTGTCGGCGCTCGTGGACACGATCGACGGGCTCTCCGGCCTGCTCGAGATCGCAGGAGTGAAGCTCGATCTGCAAGCGAGCGTAGACAGCGACGTCCAGGGTGCGGTCGAGGAGATCCTCGCCGAGCCGATCGCCGGCTCGGGCGTGGAGCTCGACCTCGCCAACGGCACGTTGATCATCGACCTCAACGAGCTGCTCGACGGCGGCCTCAACGGTCAGCCACCGAACACCGAGCTGATCAGCTCGGCGGTCATCAACGGGCTGCTGGACAACGTGAGCGATCTGCTGGCCGACGTCCTCGACGACGTGGTCTCCACTGTCAAGAGCGCGCTTGGCGCGGCAACGGTGGATCTCGATCTGTCCATTGATGCTGCGCCGGCCGGGCTCGATCTCGGGTCGCTCGAGGCCAGCCTGGACAGCACGGTGACGGAACTGATCGAGGACAAGGCCGATCTGGAGGTCGACAGCTCCGGCGTCGGCGGACTGCTTGAGACCGTGCTGGATTCGCTCCTGAACAACCTGGTTCCGACGATCGGCGACCTGCTCGACCAGGTGGTCGACAAGGTTGACGACCTCGGCGGCACGCTGGACGGCCTCGTCAGCGGCCTCGCCCTCGAGGACCTGTTCGACGAACTGGGTGACGTCCTGTCCGAGGTCCTGTCGATCAAGCTGAACTACCAGCCGGACCAGCCGATGAACAACGCTGAGACGCAGGCGCTTCGGAGCGTCCCGACGGCCGAGGGCGAGACCGCGGCCGTGGAATCCGGGGGCCCGTTCAGCGTGTCGGCGCTCTATATCGACGTGTTGCCAGAAGACAGTCTGGCGGTGCTCGATATCGCTCGCTCGGAGGTCGGGGCCAACGTGGTTGACGACGGCGACGAGGTCGAGACCGAGGTGGAGACCGAGGTCGAAACTGAGGTGGAGACCGAGGCGGAGGTGGAAGCCGATGTGGAGGCGGACGCCGAGACCGAGGTAGAGGCCGAGGTCGAGGCCGACGCTGAGACGGAGGTGGAAGCTGACGCCGAGACCGAGGTGGACGCCGAGGTTGCGGCCGACGCTGATGCCGAGGCCGAGGCCGAGGCCGAGGTCGACGGGGACGACGACGAGCTGCCCGACACGGGGTCGAACATCCTGTGGCTGATGCTGCTCGTCGGCGCGCTGGCGGTCGGCGGCTACACCTTCTACATGGCCAGCCGCAACCGCCGGATGGCTGCTCAGGGGTAAATCGCGCCTACCCCGCCAGGTGAGACCGCTCGGGTGGACGGACATCGGCACCCGCCGTCCGTCAACCCCTGGTCCTCACCGTCTGTGAAGGGGCGATGCCCGGTCTCGGGCATCGCCCTTTCGCATGGTCGGCGCGAAATTCGCACGGGCTCGCGCGGTGTCATCCGGGCTCGCTTGGGGCCGTCCAGGTTCGCTTGGGGCCGTCCAGGTTCGCTCGGGTTAACGTCGGGCTCCGATGTCGCGAGAAGCGATGTCCGCAGACGCGAACCGTCCGTGTCATCTACTCTGGCGGTCGTGTCCGAATCCAGGGGCGAGCTGCCACAGCGGGTCCGGATCTCGCCGGTCGCCCGCGGCGTCGCGTTCGTGCTCGTGGGGCTGCTCGGGATGCACATGCTGGCGACGTTCTTGTGGAACGCGCCGTCGAACCCCGTGAAAGAGGCGGTGCGTAGCCAGGTACGGGACTACATCACGCCTGTTTTCTACCAGAATTGGAGCTTGTTCGCGCCGAATCCGGTCAACGGCGAGGGCGAGTTGCTGGTGCGGGCGCGGTACTTCGATCCCGAGTCCGAGATCGAGCGCACCACTGAGTGGATCTCCGCCACGCAGCTCGAATGGAGCGAGGTGCGGCACGATCCCGCGCCGTCGCGAGCGAGCCGCCTGTCGTCGAACCTGTATCGCCGGCTCAACTCCGCGTGGCACGACCTCGACGAGGAGCAGCAAGACATCATGGCCGCGGACTTCGACGACATGTCGACGTGGAAGCCGCTGGCCGAAGATCTGATCGAGGCGCAGGGCGGTGACACCTCGTCGAGAATCGCCCGGATGGTCCGGGGCGACCGCGTCGCTACCGGGTATGCGACCCAGGTGGCACGCGCGAGATGGGACGAGGAGATCGTGGCGGTTCAGTTCCGGCTCCGGCGCACTCCGGTTCCGCGTTGGGAGGAGCGGTTCGAGGTCGCCCCGGAAGATCAGCCGCAGACGCATCGGGAGTTCGGCTGGCGGCCGGTGCTCGTAAACGACGGTCAGCACGACGGGAGTTTCGCAGCGACGTTCCGGCGACTGGAGGAACCGGCTCGGCCATGAGCAGTGTGATCCGCGCGGCCGCGCACGTCACGTCGGCGACGGTTCTTCGCATCGTCGATGCGGGGGAGCAATGGCTGTTCGATCGCAAGAAGGCCACCTACGGCCTGGCCGTCATGCGAATCGCGCTCGGCCTGGCGATCCTGGGTTCGTGGGTGGCCAACTTCGCCGAACGGCACTACGTCTGGGGTCCCGGGGCGCGGTGGCTGGACCCGTGGCTCACGGTGGACGACTGGGGCTTTCCGATCACCGAGATCTTCGCCGCCGACGATTCTCCTGCGGTCTTCACCGTCAAGTACCTGTTGCTCGGTGGCCTCGCAGTACTGTTCACTCTCGGCTGGCGCACCCGCGTGGTGACGCCGGTGCTGCTGGTGATGCTGGCCAGCCTGATGCGGTTGAACGGCCTGGCGACCGACGCCGGTGACAACATCATCAGGATTTCCTTGCTCTTCATGTGCCTGGCGGACACCGCGATGCACTGGTCGTTGGACGCCCGGCGCCGTCGACGGCGGCCGTCACGGCGCCGCTGGAACTGGCCGGCTTGGCCCGGTGTCCTGGTACACAATGTCGCGTTGCTGGCCATCGCGTTTCAGATCTTCGTGGTCTACGTCGTATCCGGCATGTCGAAGGTGCAGGGCTCGATGTGGCAGGAGGGCGTCGGGGTCTACTACCCGCTGCGGATCGGGCAGTACGAATCGTTCCCCGCGCTCAACGAGCTCGTCTACACCAGCGGCCTGGTGATCACGGTGGCCAGCTACATCACCGTCTTCGTCCAGGTGTTCTTTCCGTTGTTGCTGATGCGGCGCGGGACCCGCGTTATCGCGCTGATCCTCGTGTTGGGGATGCACGTGAGCATCGCAGTGACCATGGCCCTGCCGTGGTTTTCGCTGGCCATTCTCGCGGCGGATGCGATCTTCATCCGCGATGCCACGTATCAGGCGATCGCGGACGCCGTGCGCCGTAGCCGGCATTCAGGTGGTGAGCGTATGGCTGACGGGGAAGCCGATGAGGCTGACGGGGCCGACGAGGCTGACGGGGCCGACGAGGCGGTGCCAGAGCCGACGGTGCTGGCCCGGACTGGTGTGAGGAAGAGCACTCCGGGTGTTACTCGCGAGTAACAAGAGGTACGATCGGGACGTTCACGAGAGGCGTGCCGTGTGCGGATGCCGGCAGCCTCTCGATGTGCCGTTACCAGTGCAGGAGGTCGTCGTACGGCCATGAAGATCGTCGTTTTGGTGAAGCACGTTCCGGATGCCGCAGCGGACCGGACGTTCCACGAGGCTGACCACACTACCGACCGCGTCGGCGTCGACGGGATCTTGTCAGAACTCGACGAGTACGCCGTTGAAGAAGCGCTCAAGCTTGCCGGCTCCGAGTCGGGCGAGGTCATTGCGCTGACCATGGGTCCGGAAGGATCCGCAGATGCCATCAAACGGGCCCTGCAGATGGGGGCGGATTCGGGCGTACACGTCGTCGACGATGCCCTGCACGGCTCGGACGCGCTCGCCACGTCCCACGTGCTTGCCGAGGCGATCGGCAAGATCGGCGAGGTTGACCTGGTCTTGACGGGCATGGCGTCGACGGACGGCGGCATGAGCGTCGTGCCGGCAATGCTGGCCGAGCGGCTCGGGTTCGCTCACATCGGCTTCGTCGGCGAGATGAGCGTGGACGGCGGCACGGTACGGGCCCGCCGGGACTCGGACGTCACCGAGACCGTCGAGGCGGCGACGCCGGCTATCGTGTCGGTGACCGACCAGATCAACGAGCCGCGCTACCCGTCGTTCAAGGGCATCATGGCGGCGAAGAAGAAGCCCGTGGAGAGCTGGTCGCTGGCCGACCTCGGCGTGGCGGCCGAGCAGGTGGGCCTGGACGCGGCGTGGTCACAGGTGCAGAGCGTGACCAAGCGCCCGGAGCGCACGCAGGGTGAGGTCGTCACCGATGACGGCGACGGCGGAATCAAGCTCGCCGAGTTCCTCGCGAGCCGGAAGTTCATCTAGACCGGTGCCCGGCGCGCCTGAAGGAGATATGTCCATGCCTACGATTCTCGTCCTCGTCGACCACGCCGACGGCGTGGTGCGAAAGACCACGACCGAGTTGCTGACCCTGGCCCGTCGTGCTGGCGATCCCGTGGCGGTGTTCCTGGGATCGGGCTACGAATCCGCCCGCGAAACCCTTGCCGCCTACGGCGCGACCAAGGTGTACGTGGCCGAGAGCTCCGATTTCGGCACCTATCTCGTCGCGCCCGAGGCGGAGGTGCTCGCGCAGATCGCGGCGACGACGGAGCCGGCGGCCATCCTGCTGCCCTCGAGCCCGGACGGCAAGGAGATCGCAGGGCGGCTGGCGGTGAAGCTGCAATCGGGGATCATCACCGATGCGGTGGACATCGATGCTGATCTCACCACCACCCAGTCCGTCTTCGCCGCGGAGTACAGCGTCACGTCCCGCGTCACGCACGGCACTCCCATCATCACCGTGAAGCCGAACTCGGCGGCGCCCGAGCCCGCTGCGAGCACGCCGGAGGAGGAAAAGGTCACCGTGTCGATCTCCGATACGGCCAAGCGTGCCACGGTGGTGGAACGCAGCGAGCGCGAGACCACGGGCCGGCCGGATCTGGCCGAGGCGGCCGTCGTCGTGTCGGGTGGGCGCGGCACCGGTGGTGATTTTGGCCCCGTGGAGGCGCTGGCCGACGCGCTGGGTGGCGCGGTCGGTGCGTCGCGGGCGGCGGTCGATTCCGGGTGGTACCCGCACGCGCATCAAGTCGGCCAGACCGGGCAGACGGTTTCTCCCCAGTTGTACATCGCCGCGGGTATCTCCGGTGCGATCCAGCACCGGGCGGGCATGCAGACGTCGAAGACGATCGTCGCGGTGGACAAGGATCCCGAGGCGCCGATCTTCGCGATGGTCGATTTCGGTGTCGTCGGCGACCTGCACACCGTGCTGCCGCGGGCCACCGAGGAGATCACCAAACGCCAAGGCTAGGGGCCGCGACCCTCAAGGTGGTGCCGGCGCGTTGACGCCCGCTCCTGGAGTCGGTCGAGCACTTCGATGGTCAAACGTGTGTTTATTCGCCGATCCGAGGGCATTTCCGCACGTTTAACCATCGAAGTGCACCCATTCCTGTCATGATTCCGGAAGTGGCCTAGACCAAAGTGGTCTAGGCCTGTACAGTCCTGGCCCAAAACGCGGACTGCGCGAGGAGGGCGACATGGCAGGGCGGACGTTCTCGTGGTCAGGGCACACCAGGCGGCTTGCCGGGGCGGTATCGGTCGGGGCATTGACGCTGGCCGTTGTTGCGGTGCCGGGTGTCGACGCCGCGGAGAGCGACGATAGTGGCGCGGAGTTCCGGAAGACCCGTCCGGTGGCTCCGGGGGTCAAACACCGGCAGTTCGAGATGGTGGACGATGCTGGCGACCGGGTGGAGGGAGACGTCCTGACGGTCGATCTGAGCCACCCCACCGTCTCCCTCGATCTGCTCTACCCCGGCGTCGTCGCGGCCCGGGAGCCGGTGTCCACGCTGGCCGACGAGCAGGGCGCGGTCGCCGGCGTGAACGGCGACTTCTTCGACATCGGCGGGACCCCGGAGATCGACGGCACGAACGCACCGGTCGGTCCGGCCGTGGCCACGGGCGTCGACCTCACCGCCGCCGTGCCCATGGGCCAGCGATGGGGACCGCCCCTCGCGCCCGAGACCACGACCCTGGAAACGGTGTTCGGGGCCGGGGATGATGGCGCGCAGATCGGTGAGCTGTCCCTCGAAGGGACGATCACGACCCCGTCCGGCACCACGGAGGTGGACGCGCTCAACCAGTACGCGATCGAGGAAGGTGGCGTCGGCGCCTTCACCTCCGACTGGGGAACGGCCGACCGCAGGCGCGCGACGTGCGGATCGGACACGCGTCGCAACGATCCGTGCGTGGACGAGACGATCGAGGTGGTGGTGACCGGCGGCGTCGTGACGGAGGTGCACGACGAACCGCGTTCCGGCGCGATCGCCGACGACACCATCGTCCTCGTCGGGCGCGAAGGAGGAGTCCAGGACCTGGATGGCCTCGAACCGGGCGACGCCGTGGAGGTGACCTATCAGATGGTCGCCGACGACGGGGCAGCGTTCGACTTCGCCATCGGCGGCACGCCCATCCTGCGCGACGGTGAGCCTCTGGCCGGCCTGCAGGAGGGCGTGCGGGCGCCGCGCACCTCCGCGGGCGCGAGCGCGGACGGCTCCACGGTCTACCTGGTGACCGTCGACGGTCGCCAGGAGGACAGTGCCGGGATCTCCATTCAGGACATGGCCGAGCTGATGGTGGACTTCGGCGCCGACGCGGGGGTCAACCTCGACGGTGGAGGTTCCACCACGATGGTGGCGCGCGAGCGACATGCCGATTCGGTGAGCGTGGTGAACTCGCCCTCTGGCGGGCAAGAACGTCCGGTCCCCAACGGCGTGGGTGTCTTCAGCGAGGTCGCGGACTGACCCGAGAGTGACGACGGCCCGGCCCCCGGCCCGGGGCCAGCCCTGGACCCGGGCCGGGCCGTCATCGCTGTCGGCCACGGGCCGCTGGCGGCGTCAAGCACGTAGACTGGACGTCGTTATGTATGAGTCCGAGCGACGTGTCTACCTCGACCACGCGGCAACCAGCCCCGTCCTTCCCGGGGTCGTCGAGGTCGTGGCCGAGGCGATGACCCACCTCGGGAATCCGTCGTCGCTGCATGCCGCCGGACGCCAGGCCCGCAAGATGGTCGAAGAATCCCGCGAGACCGTGGCTGCCGCCCTCGGCGCCCGGCCCAGCGAGGTGGTGTTCACCTCCGGCGGAACCGAGGCCGACAACCTCGCCGTCAAGGGTCTGTACTGGTCACGCAGATCCGCCGACGAGCGCCGGGTGCGCATCCTGGCCTCGGCGGTTGAGCACCATGCGGTGCTGGACACCGTGCAGTGGCTGGGCGATGCCCAGGGCGCCCGGATCGAGTGGCTTCCGGTCGACGCGACCGGCCGGCTCGACGTCGACGCGCTGCGCGTCGCCATCGAACGCGACCCCGACTCCGTCGCCCTGGTGACGGTGATGTGGGCCAACAACGAGGTCGGAACGCTGCAGCCGATCGACGAGGTGAGCGCGCTCGCACGAGAGCACGGAATTCCGTTCCACACCGACGCCGTACAGGCAGTCGGGCAGGTGCCGGTCAACTTCTCCGCCAGCGGCGCGGACACCATGACCATCTCCGGGCACAAGATCGGCGGTCCGATGGGAGTCGGCGCCCTGCTGCTGCAGCGCGACGTCGAACTCACGCCAGTGCTGCACGGCGGTGGCCAGGAACGCGACGTGCGCTCGGGCACGCTGGACACGCCGTCGTACGCCGGCCTGGCGACGGCCGTGGCCACGGTGACCGACGACGTCTCCATGCACGCACGTGAACTCGGCCGGCTGCGGGATGAGCTGGTCCGTCGGGTGCGCGATGCCGTGCCGGACGTCGTGTACAACGGCGACCCCTCGAGCTCGCTGCCAAGCATCGCGCACCTGTCGTTCCCCGGCTGTGAAGGCGATTCGCTGCTGCTCCTGCTCGACGCCATGGGAATCCACTGCTCGACGGGAAGCGCGTGCTCGACGGGCGTGCCGCGGCCGTCGCACGTCTTGCTGGCCATGGGTATCGACGAGGAAGTGGCGCGGGCGTCGTTGCGGTTCTCCCTGGGGCGAACGTCGACACAGGAAGACGTCGACGCCGTGGCGGGTGCGATCGGTCCGGTGACCGAACGTGCCCGCGCGGCCGGCATGGTTGGAGTGAGGTGACGATGCGAATCCTGGCGGCGATGTCCGGAGGCGTCGATTCCGCGGTCGCGGCCGCGCGCATGGTCGAGGCCGGCCACGACGTCACCGGAGTGCATCTGGCGCTGTCGTCGAACCCGAAGTCGTTCCGTTCCGGCGCGCGTGGATGCTGCACCGTGGAGGACTCGCGCGATGCGCGGCGCGCGGCGGACGTGCTCGGCATCCCCTTCTACATCTGGGATCTCGCCGAGCGGTTCCGCGAGGACGTCGTCGACGACTTCGTCGCCGAGTACGCTGCCGGACGTACCCCGAATCCGTGTATGCGCTGCAACGAGAAGATCAAGTTCGCGGCGGTGCTGGATCGTGCCCTCGCGCTGGGGTTCGACGCGGTCTGTACGGGCCACTACGCGCGAATCGTCGACGGTTCGCATGGTCGCGAGCTGCACCGTGCCGTCGACCCGGACAAGGACCAGTCGTACGTCCTCGGCGTGCTGACCGCCGAGCAGCTCGCGCACGCGATGTTCCCGCTGGGTGACACGCCGAAGACGGACATTCGCGAGGAGGCCGAACGGCGCGGGCTCGCCGTGGCGCGCAAGCCCGACAGCCACGACATCTGCTTCATCTCCAACGGTGACACGGCCGGGTTCCTGCGCGACCAGCTCGGGGACGCGCCGGGTGAGATTGTCGACACGTCCGGCGAGGTGCTCGGCGCCCACGACGGCACGTTCGGCTTCACTATCGGTCAGCGCAAGGGGCTGGGCATCGGCACTCCCGCGCCGGACGGCAAGCGCCGCTACGTCCTGGACATCTCACCGACTGACCGCACGGTGACGGTGGGGCCCCGCGAGCAGCTGGCCGTCGACGAGGTGGCGGGCAGCTCGACGCGCTGGTGCGGTCCCGCGCCCGAGGGCGTGGTGACCTGCGGCGCGCAGTTCCGCGCGCACGGCGAGGCGGTTCCGGCCCGGGCCGAGGTGCATGGCGACGAGATCACGGTCTGGTTCGACGTGGCACAGGAAGGCGTGGCGCCGGGTCAGGCGATCGTCTTGTACGACGGTGAGCGCGTGATCGGCTCGGCCACGATCGATCGTGCGGGAACGAGCGACCGTGCGGGAACGAGCGATCGTGCGCGTGCGGGCGCGCAGTCCGTGGCCGGCGGGTGACGTTGATCTCGCACATGACGGCCGTACTCAGCCAAGCGAGTCGCTTGTTGCCGCCGACCAGAGGACGGAAGCGAGCGATCGAGTGCCTGAGCGCGGCGGACTTGCTGAGAAGAGTCGGATACATCTCCGTGCCGAACATGGATGTGCTCAGACGTTCCGCGGCGGAAGCCAGAAGACCGTGGTCACGAATGGCTGGCTGAGTGCCGAGGGCGAACTCGGCAAGCCGGATGGGGTGTTCGACGGTGAGATGTCGCGTATGCGTCACGACTCGCCCAGGCGCCTGAGAGCCTCGGCGTACCGTTGGGCGAGATGGGTACCAGCTTCACTTCTGTCCGAGACCTTCCGCGTTTTCCGATGTCCGAGCAGGTAGATAAGAACGCAGCGGACGGCGTCACCACCAACGTCGAGCTGTTCCTGAGTGGCGACGTGATGCTGGGCCGCGGTGTCGATCAAATCTTGCCGCATCCCGGGGATCCGGAGCTGCGAGAGCACCACGTCAAGGATGCCCGTACGTACGTCGAGCTCGCCGAATCGATGAACGGGCCGATCCCGCGCCCGGTCGATCCCTCCTGGCCGTGGGGTGACGCGGTGCCTACGCTCGACGAGCTCGCTCCGGACGTGCGGATCGTCAACGTCGAAACGAGCATCACCCGCTCCCCGACGTTCGATCCGGGCAAGGCCGTGCACTACCGGATGAGCCCGGACAACATCGCCAGCCTGCGCGTCGCCGCACCGGACGCGTGCGTCCTCGCGAACAACCACGTCATGGACTTCGGCCCCGACGGGCTCGACGAGACACTCGACGTGCTGGAACGCGCGGGACTGCGGGGGATCGGGGCAGGGCGCGACGAGGACGGGGCGCGGCGCCCGGCCGTGATCGACATCGGGCATGGCGGGCGCGTCGTCGTTCTCGGGCTCGGTTCGGTCTCCAGCGGCATCCCCACCGACTGGGCCGCGGGTCCGCGGCGGCGGGGCGTCGATCTCGTGGATCTCACGCCCGAGGGCGCTGCCTCGCTGGCTGCCCGGATCGCCGACGTGACCCGGCCAGGCGACATCGTGGTCGCATCGATCCACTGGGGGTCGAACTGGGGGTACGACATCCCGCGCGCGCAGCGCTCCTTCGCTCACCAGTTGATCGACGAGGCGGGAGTCGACGTCGTCCACGGGCACTCGTCACACCATGCCCGGCCGATCGAGATGTATCGGGGCAAGCTGATCCTGTACGGATGTGGCGACCTAATCAACGACTACGAGGGCATATCCGGTGGTGAACGCTATCGGGACGATCTCCGGGCGATGTACCTCGCGTCCGTGCGCCCGGAAAGCGGCGAGCTGGCGAGACTGCGGATCGTGCCGATGCGAACGCGCACGATGCGCCTGGAACGCGCCCCGGATGCGGACGTGACCTGGCTGGCATCGACATTGAGCACGGTCAGCGAGCCGTTCGGGGTACGCGTCGTCGAGACCGCCGACGGTCTGCTGAACGTGGCGCCGGAGACGCGGTAACCACGGCCGCGGGTGCCGGTGATGTTCCTGCGCACAAGCCAAGATCCGGCTTTTCGTTGACATGGCCGGAGCATTCGGCAAAGGTCGGCACCATGGATTCCACCTCCAGTGTCGTCATCGTCGGTGGCGGCCTGGCCGGGGCGAAGGCGGCCGAGACGCTACGCGACGAAGGTTTCGAGGGGCGCATCGTCCTGCTCGCGGCAGAAGCCGAACCTCCCTACGAGCGCCCGCCGCTGTCCAAGGGCTACCTGCTCGGCACCGACGAGCGCGCCCAGGCGTTCGTGCACCCGAAGCAGTGGTACGTCGAACACGACGTCGACCTCCGGCTGTCCACACCGGCCACGGCCGTGCATCGCGACGATCACGAGGTCGAGATCGCCGGGGGTGAGCGGGTGCATTACGACAAGCTGCTGCTTGCCACGGGGTCCACACCGCGCCGCCTCGACGTTCCGGGTGTGGAGCTCGAATCCGTCCATTACCTCCGCGAACTCGCCGACGCCGACCACCTGCTCGACATACTCGACCCGCCCCACCGGCTGGTCGTCGTCGGTGGTGGGTGGATCGGCCTGGAGGTCGCCGCGGCCGCCCGGACGGCCGACGTCGACGTGACACTGGTCGAGACGGCCGAACTTCCGTTGCAGGGCGCCCTCGGCAATGACGCCGCCCGCGTCTTCGCCGACCTCCATCGGGAGCACGGTGTCGACCTGCGGCTCGGAAGCAGCGTGCAGGAGGTGATCGGCGACGACGGCCGGGTGGTAGCGGTGCGCACCGACACCGGCGACGAGATCATGGCCGACACCGTCGTCGTCGGGATTGGAGCGCGCCCGCTGGTCGATCTCGCCGAGGCGGCCGGCCTCGACGTCGACGGCCACGGCGGCGGCGTGCTCGTGGACGCCGGGCTCCGCTCATCCGACGAGGACATCTACGCCGCTGGCGACATCGCTAGCGTGGACCATCCCGTGCTCGGTGACCGGGTTCGGGTGGAGCACTGGGCGAACGCGCTGGACAGCGGCCCGGCAGCCGCTCGCTCGATGCTCGGGCACGAGGTCAGCTACGATCGGCTGCCGTTCTTCTTCACAGACCAGTACGACCTCGGCATGGAGTACATCGGCTATGCGCCGCCGGGAGCGTACGACGACGTCGTGTTCCGCGGCGACGTCGAAGGGCGGGCGTTTCACGCCTTCTGGCTCAGCGGTGGCCGGGTGCGTGCCGGGATGCACGTGAACCTCTGGGACGAAGGCATCGGCCCCGTCGAAGAACTCGTCCGGTCCGGGCGCACGGTCGATCCGTCCCGGCTCACCGACACCGACGTGCCGCTGCACCACATGTGATCTCCCGGCCGTCAAGACAGTTCTCGGTGGTGTTCCGCACTCCGTGACCCAGGGCGGTATGAGTTTGAACATCAGGGGGACCACCGCTGGTATCAGAGCGCGTGAAACCGAGCCCCGTAGCGAACAGCCCGATCGTTGCATGATGATCGATGCGGGAGCACTGGTCCTTGATCCACGGAAGGGATTTGGTGCAGGTCAGGAGCGATCCTGGCTGGGGTCGCTGTGTGACTGCACGTGGGACGCAACTCACATGAGCTGTCGTGCCGGGATCCTTGCGGGCCGAGGCCAGCGAACAAAGGGGCAGTTGATGTCATGGATGCCTACCGGTCGACCGAGCAGTCCAACGACAGGATCGCAGTCATTACGGGTGGCGGACGTGGAATCGGGCGGGCAACGACGCTCCGACTGGCCGGAAACGGCTGGCGATGCCTCATTGCCGGTCTTGACGACGAAGATCTTAGGTATACGGCATCCCGTCAGCCTGGAAATGCACCTGATATCATCATGGCAGAATGTGATATCTCTACTTCGGTGGGTCGCGAAGTATTGCGTAAGACTCTTGACGAAATCCCGGGCAGATTTGAATTATTGGTGAATTGCGCTGCTCAATGCACATCCATGTCGCTGTTCGATCAAACGGATGAGCAATGGAGGGCTGAGCTCGACATCAATGTCGTGGCCGCCGCCATCTTGTCCTCATGGGCGATCGAGCTGATGAAGTCGAACCGTCGCGGAGCCATCGTCAACATCGGCTCGGTGTATGGGTTATTGGGGTTGAATAAACAGTTCTATGAGGAACTCCAGTCGAGTACATCTGATGATAATCCGAGACGTTCATTGGCATATCATGCTTCGAAAGGTGCCCTTGCGGCACTTACGCGGGAGCTTGCAGTAGCAGCCGGCCAATGGAACATTAGAGTCAACACGGTCTCACCGGGAATGATCAAGAACCCGGAACGGCGTTGGCCTGATTTCCAAGTAGATCGCTTTGCGCATGGAACTCCCTTGAAGAGAATGGGAAGGCCGGACGAGATAGCATCGGTGGTCGAATTTCTAGCGTCCGACGAGGCATCGTTTGTTACCGGTGCTGACTGGATTGTCGATGGAGGATGGTCGATCTGGTGACCATGGAGATCCTCTCTCGATAGTGGACATCCTTGGAATCGGTAGTCCGGAATTATTCACGATCCTGCCAGCGAGTTGCCGCGGCCGGACGGCATGCGTATACTATCATCAAAGTAATTAGGCGCACTTAATTCCCATATCCGTTGTTTTTGTCCGGGCGGAATTTTCTATTGTGGCACATCGCCACTCGCGTGATCTTTAGATGTATGGCTGGCCAGTATTGTCTCCCTGTGGAGGAGTCGCGTGGATCCTGGTGAGAATCGCTTGGTAATTGTAACTGGCGCGGGCAGTGGTATCGGGCGCGCAACGGCGGTGCGACTCGCTCGCTCAGGTTTTTCGTGCGTCCTCGTGGGTCGCAATAAAGGTCCGTTGGACGAAACGGCGGAATGGATCGGAGGAATTGGCGGGTCAGCTTACCCGGTCTCTGCTGATGTTGCGACGATCGAGGGAAGAGAAGACGTGTTGTTGGCCACAGAAGCAACGAGGGAGCGGTTGTACGGTCTGGTCAACAATGTTGGCGATTCGAATATTTCTCCCTTGCTTTCTCAAGATGTCGAAGCATGGCGCGAAAATATGGTCCTCAATCTCGAATCGGCGGCATTCTTGTCGTTCGAGGTGATCCGGCGAGTCGGTGAAGGGCAGGGTGGCTCGATTGTGAACGTCGCTTCGGTGTATGGCAAGGTCGCTCTCAACAACAGATACTATGACGATCGTCTTCCTGCGAGAACTTCTTACGGGCCGGTTCGTGACGTGTCGTATGCGGCATCTAAAGGGGGCTTGCGGATGCTGTCCAAGGAACTGGCCGTGGCGGCAGCACAGATGGGGGTGCGCGTGAACACCGTCTCTCCGGGAATGATCGACGTAGGGAAGTTGGATCAAGATGGTATTGATCGCCTGAGCGACGCGACACCTATGGGCCGTATGGGATGTCCCGAGGAAATCGCCGGTGTCATCAATTTCCTGCTCTCCACGGAAGCGAGTTTCGTTACCGGGGCCGAAATCGTCGTCGACGGTGGTTGGACTGCCTGGTGATTGTGCGCCTGTTCGAGCCCTGACGTGCTGTTGGCGGTGATGGAGGAAATATATGAAGGCGCTGGTTGTCGGAGCTGGCTTTATGGGGTCGCTTCATGCACGTGCGATTCGCGATTCTACGATGGCTGACCTGCATGGCGTGGTCGACAGCTCCACGAGTGCGGCTTCAACTCTTGGTGCCGAGCTCGGAGTGAAAGGGTTCGTCGAACTCTCAGAGGCGATTGACGAGATCGAGCCGGACGTGGCGGTCATTGCAACTCCCGATTCCTCGCACCGGAAGCCCGCAGAGACCCTGATAAAGGCCGGAGTGCACGTTCTGATCGAGAAGCCGCTGGCGACGACGGTAGACGACGCGGAGGCCATTCTGCATCGTGCGCGTGCGCGTGGTAGCCGGGTAATGACGGGACACATCACTCGCTTCTTCGTCCGCTATACGCGCGTTGCCGAGGCGGTTTCCGGCTCCACTATCGGCAGGCCGGTAATGATCACCACGTCGACATGGGGACCGAAGTCAATCGGTGCACGCGTCGCTGAGACGACGAATCCCTTGTGGCACTTCGCCATCCATGACATTGATCTCATCCAGTGGATTGGTGAAGGTGTCGTGGATGAGGTGGACGGAGCGCAACTAATCGAATCGGGGGCGGACTGTTCGACCTTCTCTGCGACTGGCTCACTTAGCAGCGGTATCGGCTTCAATATGGTGACAGGCTGGACGCTGCCCAGCAGCGCGGCTGCTCGTTGGGATTTGAAGGTGCACTGTCAGGGTGGCGTGGTGCAGGCGACGTGGAGTGGTGACGGCGTGACGCTGTACGAGCCCAACGGAGCCCATGAGCTGGACTGCACGGCGTGGCCGTCAGTGCGTGGGCAAATCGGGGGCGCTCTGCGAGCCGAAGTCGATCACTTCTTAGACGCGGTGACCACTGGTGCGCCGTTCCTCGTGAGGTCGGAGGATGCACTGAATGCTATCCGTAGTGCCGCCCGGCTCGAGCAGGCGGCTTGTCGCCGGGTGACAGAGTAAGCGGTGGAGACCGCCTCCTCGAACGTGGCTGTGTCGGCAGGTAGAGAAGTATCTCAACTGCCGTTAGCTTCGGCAGCCATGTCGCTGGAGGGAAGTCATGAGATATCGGAGCCTGGGGCAGTGGGGTATCAAAGTCTCGGAGGTCTCGCTTGGCACGTGGCTGACACATGCTAGACGAGATGACGAAGAACGGGTCATCGAGTGCACACGGTTGGCGTACGATCTCGGAGTCAACCTTTTCGACACAGCGAACACATACCCGGAGGGACGTGAGGGAGAAGCTGAAATAGTTCTCGGCAAGGCGGTTTCGGTTCTCCCCAGAGATACTTATTTGATTGCTACCAAAGTGTTTTCTCCAATGGGCAAGGGGCCACTGGAGAGAGGGTTGTCGCGAAAACACGTCATGGCACAGATTGACGGTTCGCTGCGGCGACTCGGTCTTGACTACATAGACCTTTACCAATGTCACCGTTACGATCCCACAGTGCCGCTCGAGGAGACGATTGGAGCGATGAATGACTTGATCAGACAGGGAAAGATCATGTACTGGGGCGTTTCGGAGTGGTCGGCGAGTCAATTGAAGAGTGCAGTTGCCGTATGTAGGCAGCGAGGATGGGATCTACCTGTCAGCAATCAACCCCGGTACTCCCTCCTCTGGAGAACCGGAGAGGATCACGTCTTTCCAGAGTGCGAAAGACTTGGAATGGGTGTGCTGGCCTTCTCCCCACTCGATCATGGAGTCTTGGTCGGGAAGTATTCACCGGGAGGAGAGCTTCCTCCCGGAAGTCGTGCGGCTAGGTCCTCGAATACCTGGATGTTCGAGCGCTATTTCGATGACTACCTGCTGGCGACGGTGCAGAGGTTCTGTGCGTTCGTGAAAGAAGCAGGATATAAGCCTTCACAGGTCGCGCTGGCATGGTGCCTGCGTAATCCTGTGATCTCTGGTGTCATCATCGGCGCGTCGAATGAGAAGCAGCTCAAGGACAACGTAGCGGTCTCGGGTCTGGATATCGAGACTGAAGTCCTTAACCAGGCGGAAGAAATACTGGCCCCGGTTCGGGTTTCTTGATCGTCGGAAGTCGGGGTGGGTCACTCGCGACGGTTGCCTCTCTTGAGGAGGTGTTGTAGGAAAGTGCCTTTGGCCTCGAATCCGCGAGCGTCTCGTCCGGTCCGGGCGCACGGTCGACCCGTCCCGGCTCACCGACACCGAAGTGCCGCTGCACCAAGCCTGACACTACGACGCTGCTCGTGACGCCGGGGATCAGGTTCGTACGTCCCACTTCTTGGGTCTGCGGAACGTCCAGAGCCCGTGAGAGCCTCCTGGACGTTCCGCAAACCCAAGAAGTGGGCACTCGGGATCATGTGCCGGGTTCGAGGTCGATGTCGACGGTGAGCGCGGCGTGGTCACTGACGGCGAGCCGGTGCGTGGTTGTGGCGTGAGCGGTCACCGCTGCGCTGGCCAGCGCGTGATCCCACTGGACACGTGGCCTCCAGGACGGATACGTCCGGGTTCGGGCGAGCTGGAACCAGCGGGTGACCCGAGCGGGAACGTTGCCGGGCAGGTTCAGGTCCCCGAGCAGCACGTGTGGCGCGGGCATCGTGGCGAGCCATCGGGTAATAGCCCGGAGCTGGCGCACGTTCCATCCGGGGACGAATGACAGATGGGCGGCAGCGACGGTGAACGAGCCCTCGGGTGTGTCGGCGACGGCTGCCAGTACGGTCCGTGGATGGTCATTCACCGGCGTCAGGCCGCGGCGCCCGGCGACCTTCAACGGCACCGGCACCGAGGCGGCGGGAAACGCGCGCGCTTGCCAACTGTGCAGGGGAATCCGGGACACGAGCGCGATCCCGTAGCTCGGCTCGTCCGGTGAAGAGAGGAGGTCGACGGCCTCCCACCGGCCAGACGGATCTCCGATCAGTGATGGAGCGAACCTCCAGGAGCGGGCGCCGACGGCGTCGGCCGCGATGGCTGCCTGGTCGGCCCTTCCACTCCGGAGCTGTCCGTAGTCGACCTCCTGCAAAGCGACGATGTCCGTGTCGAGAGCGGTGATCGCGGCATGAAGATCTCGATCCCGGACCTGGCCGGAGGCGACGGCGAGTCCGTTCAAGATGTTGTACGTGCCCACGCGTAACGAGACCACGTCAGGCAGGTTACCCGGCGCGTACCGTGTGGTCCGCACCACACCCCCGGATCCCGCGGTGCGCGCGCGGAGGTGCGTTGCGGCCGAGTAAGGTCGCGACCAGGAGTGAGATGTGACTCGGGCCAGGAACGTGAACGGCGATCTGCAGGATCGGCCGTCGGCGGCTGATTCGCCGGACGAGGAGTTCCAGCCGAGGCGCGCGTGGCTGGCGTTGAGCGCGCTGTGTCTCGGATTCTTCATGATCTTGTTGGTCACCACCATCGTCAACATCGCGATCCCGCGGATGCTGGTGGCGCTGCAGACCAACCTGGAGAACATGATCTGGGTCAACAGCGTGTACCTGCTGGCCCTGGCCGTTCCCTTGCTGGTGACGGGCCGGCTTGGTGATCGATACGGACCGAAGCGGGTGTTCCTCACCGGGCTGGCCCTGTTCACCGCGTCGTCGTTCGCGTGCGGTCTGGCGACGAGCGTCGAACCGCTGATCGCGGCGCGGGCGGGCCAAGGACTGGGGGCGGCCGCGATGATGCCGCAGACCATGGCCTTCGTCTATCATTTGTTTCCGCCCGGACGGCGCGGTGTGGCCATGGGAGCCTGGGGCGGAACCGCTGGCGTGGCGACGGTCAGCGGCCCGTTGCTGGGCGGGCTCCTCGTCGACAGCTTGGGCTGGCAATGGATCTTCTACGTGAACGTCCCCGTGGGTCTCGTAGCGATAGCGATGACGGTCCGGCTGGTGCCGGACTGGCAACCCCGCCACAGCCGGCGCTTTGATCCGCTAGGCATAGCCCTGTTCACGGTCGGTCTCGCCGCCGTGATCTTCGGGTTGCAGGAAGGTGAGCGCTTCGAATGGGGGAGCGTGGCCGGGCCGATCACCGTGTGGTGGTTGCTCGGCGGAGGACTCGTCCTGCTGGTTGCCTTCGTGATGTGGCAGCGCCGGACCCATCGGGAGCCGCTGCTGCCCCTGCGGCTGTTCGAGTTCCGGAGCTATTCGCTGTCCATCCTCGCGAACTGGACACTGGGTTTCGCGTTGATCGGGGCGGTGCTGCCACTGATGCTCTACCTGCAAACCGTTCGGGGGTATCCGGCATTGCTCGCCGGATTGATCGCTGCTCCGATGGCGTTCGCGTCCGGGGTCATGTCGGTGTTCATCGGCCGGATCGCCGAGCGCGTCGACGGGCGGATGCTTGGAGCTGCGGGATTCACCGGATACTCGGCAGGGCTGGCGCTGCTCGCCTGGGTGATCCGGGCCGACAGCTCGCCGTGGACACTCGTCCTGCCGCTGACCCTTGCCGGGCTCGGCATGGGAGCGATCTTCGCGCCGCTGGCCACCCTCGGCACACTCAGCCTGCCCCCGCCTTTGGTGGGCAGTGGCTCCGGCCTGTTCAACACGCTGCGCCAGGTGGGAGGCGTCGTCGGGAGCGCCGCTGTCGGTGTCCTGTTGCAGGCGCGCCTGGCGACCGAGGTGCGACGCGAGGCGATCGCGCGGGCCGGCGAGCTCCCCGTGGAGTATCGTGAACAGTTCGTCGATCAGATCAGCGGCGGAGTGACCCGCGCTGGCGGCGCCGCCGACGCGGCAGCCCGGCTCGAATTCGACCTTCCCGAGTCCGCGCCGGCTGATATTGCCGAGCACGCCCGAGCCGCGGCAGAGGCGGCCTTCGTGCACGGATTCACCGATGCCGTTCGGTCAGCCATCCTGATGCCGGCCATTGTCCTGATCGGTGGCGTGTTCGCCTGTCTGACGATGCCGCGTCCGGTCAAGGTGCGCAGGCGCGCCGGTGGAAAGAGGTGACGACGATCGCCCGGTTACGGCTCGGCGGGAGCGACCGGGACAGAGCCGTCACCGAGAGAGCGTTCCGCGGCGTCGACGAGCGCCTGAATGTAGAGCCCGCGACGGGCATCGCAGGGGTGGGTCTGGCCCTGGACGATCCCGGCGAGCTCGGTGCGCATGGTGGCACGCATCGCGGCCTCGTCCCGCGTTTCCGCAGCGAGTGCGAGTGCGCCCTCGGGGCCGAACAATTCCACCTCGAACCGCCCCCGCTCCAGGCCGATGCGACAGCTCAGCGTCACGTCGGACGCCGCGCCACTCGCATGATCCACATGCAGGCCGAACCAGCCGCGATCGGTCGAGCGGGCACCGATCCGGGCCGCCGGGCCGAGAGCAGCCGTGAGCATGTCGAGGATGTGCGGGCCGACATCGACGAGGGCGCCGCGCTCGTGCCGCCACGGGGAGTTGGAGAACGGCCCGCGGAGGAAAGCCGGCGTGATCACCGCACCCCGGGCACCCACCGTGTCGAAGGCCTGCGCCTTCTCCAGGAAGGTCCGCACTCCCGGGTCGAACCGGCTGGTGAACATCACCATCGAGCCCACGCCGGACTCGTCGACGGCGGAGGCCAGCTCCCGTGCGTGATCGAGTGAATCGGCGATGGGTTTCTCAAGAATCAGATGCTTGCCGGCGCGAGCGGCGCGGACGGCGAGCTCCCACTGGACCTGCGGCGGTACCGCGAAGGCGACCGCGTCGGAGCGCTCCAGTAATGCCTCGAACGACGGCACCGCCTCCGTGCCGTACTCGGCGGCGAGCTCGGATGCCGCTTCCGGGCGACGCGCCCAGATGGCCGACAGCGTCGCTTCCGGACCGCCCGTCCACACGGGCGCGTGCAGGATCGAAGCCCACGGTCCCGCTCCGACGAGACCAACGTTCACGGGCCTGTCGTTCACCGATGCCCCCAGGAAAAGTCAGGAAAAGCCGTCGTCCATGCGGCGTCCAGCGTAACGGTGCGGTGCCGGAGCGTGACGGGCGGCCGCGTGCGGCCCGGGGCGCCGGGGTCCGGGCGTCTGTACGGGAACGGGTGCGCACGATGTCGCGGTGCGAGAACGTAGGCTTGAGGTGCCGTCGCCGTATCGGTTGAGGTCAGCGTGCTGCGGATGAGGGGACCGGGGAAGGACGTGAGGGACGGTGAGGGATGTGCATGAGCACCTGGCCGACCATGCGGACGGCACGCCGGCGGTACTGTTCCTGTGCGTGCACAACGCCGGGCGCTCGCAGATGGCCATGGGCTTCTTTGAACACCTGGCGGATGGTCGGGCGATGGCCCTATCCGGCGGATCGGAGCCGGCCGAGCACGTGAACCCGGCAGCGGTGCAGGCCATGGCCGAGCGGGGCATCGACATCTCGCAGGCCTCCCCGACGCGCTGGACCGACGAGATGCTGCATGCCGTCGACGTCGTCGTCACCATGGGGTGCGGTGATGCCTGCCCCGTGGTTCCCGGGAAGCGCTACGAAGACTGGGTGCTCGACGATCCGGCGGGACTGGACGTCGACGGGGTGCGGCCGATCCGGGACGAGATCGAGCGCCGCGTCCGGGACCTGCTGGCGCGTCTTGGCCTGCCGTCCTCCGCCCCGCTATTCGCTCCACCGGCTTCCGAATGATCATGTTTGGTACGTTTCCTCGGGCCATGACACGACTGCAGACGTGTTACGGCCCGAGGAAACGTACCAAACATGATCATTCTGGATCTGGGGGTGCGGGTGTGGTGGTGAGGTAGTCGACGGCGAGCTTGAGCACACTTTCGTCGAGCAGGATGCGCTGGTGTCCCAGGTCGCTGGTCGTCACCAGCTCGGCGTCTGGCCACGTTCTCGCCAACCGCACGCCATCCTGGTAGGGAGACTCCTTGTCCTGGCGATCGTGAGCGATCATTGCCGGCGGCACCGCGTCCTCGGAATCCACCAGAAAGGCATTGAAGTCGTCGAGGGGGCGCCCGGCCAGCCGTTCCAGCCGCCCGAGCAGGCGCTCGTGCGTGCGAGGCCCGTAGCCGAGAGCCTGTTGCAGCTTCCAGAGCGTGGCGATCGGATCCGGGCTCGGAGCGACGAACACCATCCGAGGCGTGCCCAGGCCGTCACGAACCGTGCGGACGGTGGTCGCAGCCCCCAGGGAGTGCGCTACGATGCCGCCCGGTTCGCCGTGTTCGGCGACGACGGCGGCCAGGGCGTCGGTGAAGTCGAGAGCCGTGGCGCGGCCGCGACCGATCGCGCTCGGGGACGAGTCGCCGTGACTGGGCACGTCGAACGCGACTACGCGGTACCCGGCCTGCAGCAACGGCTCGACGAACGCGCCGAGCTGACCCCGCCAGCCGCCCCAGCCGTGAACGAGGTAAACGGGCCGACCTGACGTGGAGACCGACGGGGTAGGGGCGTGGACGGGCGGTGCGGGTGCGTGTACAGGGCGGTCGGGGACATTGTCGTCGGAGGCGACCGGGAGCCACGTTTCCACGGCGACCTCGCGCCCATCGCGCAACCGGACCGTGGAAAGCCGTCCGGGATATGGCCGGTTGTCCTGGCGCCTGCCCGAATTGGAGGGCAGCGTGCACCAGATCCGCAGAGCCCAGCGGCTGGCGAGTGCGGGGCTCAGCCGGTCCAGGGTGGTGAACGCTGCCCGCAGCACCGCTATGCGCATATGAGAAGAACGAACGATCGTGCTTTTCTGACGTGCCGAGTTGGGCGACATGGCAAGACCTCGCATGGGTGTGGGGGATCAGGATGGCGGGGCGTCGTCGCCGCCGGAACTGCTGGAGGGTTGGGTGGCGACGGGGTCGGGTGTGCTGACGGGTTCGGTGGAGACGGGTTTGGTGGGCTGCGCACGGGCCGCGTCGAGGAGCGCGTCAAAGGCGCGCCGTGCCCGCCGTTCGGCGGCATCGTCACGAAGCAGGCGATGCGCATGGTAGAAGCCGAGCATGATGCTGTTCAGCTCGTACGCGAACTGGTGGGGATCGGCATCGTCACGGAATTCGCCTTCGGCGATGCCGGTGCGGAACACCTGGGCGATCGTGTCGAGGAGATCGCGATGGTCTTGGGACAGGCGTTCCCGCACCGGCCCCTCCTGCTCGTCGAGTTCGGTGGCGGCCTTGACGAACAGGCATCCACCGGGCCGGCGGAGGAGGCCGCAGTTGATCCAGCGCTCGAAGAGTTCCCGGACCCTGCGCTCGCCGCGTGGAACGGCGAGCGCAGGGCGGATCACGGTGTCGATGAAGTCGGCGCGCGCTTGCGCGAGCACCTCGAGCTGCAGGCCCTCCTTCGACTGGAAGTGGGCGAACAGGCCGCTCTTGGACATCCCGGTGTGCAGGGCAAGTTTGCCGATGGTCAGCCCGGCGAGGCCGACGTGGTAGGCGCTCGTCACGCCGTGCCGGAGGATCTCCTGGCGGGTCTCAGCACCCTTGCCCATGGAGCCATAATAGCACGACCGTTCGTGCAGCTATTCGACCCGGGAGATGCGGCCGTCGGTCTCGGACTCGACTTCCCCTTCGGAGACGATGCGATCCGTCACCACCTCGGAGAGCAAACGTCCCTCACCGGGTCCGACGAGCACCTCGCCATCGGCCAGCATCGCGTAGCCGTCCCCGCCGCCCAGCAGGAAGTCGTTCGTGGCCAGCGTGTACGTCGCGTCGGGGTCGAGTGGTTCGCCGCCGATCGTGACGTCGACGATCCGTTCGCCGGGCTGGGACTCCGGGTTCTCCGGATCCCGCGGTTCCCCGTCCGGGTCCCAGACATAGCGCATGCCGCTGACCTGCGGGAACCGGCCATCACCGGCCTCGACCCGGCTCACGCCGTGTTCCAGCGCCTCGAGGATGGTGGCACCGTCGACCTCGACCATGACAACCGTGTTCGGGAACGGCAGAACGTCGATGACATCGCGCCGCGTGATGTCCGTCTCGGCGGGGAAGACCCGATCGCTACGGATGCCACCGCCGTTCTGCAGTGCGACGTCTGCATCCACCGTCATGCGGATCGTGTCGGCGATGTAGTTCGCGAAGCCGGTCTCCGTGCTGCGGACCTGGGCCGCTCGAACATCCCACTCGTGCAGCCGGAAGCCGATGACCTCGCCGAACGCCTCGTCGAGCTTGGTTTCCCAGGTGTCGACGATGTGCTGGACCTCCGGGCTGGGAGCGATGTCGGGTGGGAGCTCGTGGCTGGTGAAGTGATGGTCGACGATCTCGCCGTCCTCGACTTGCATGCGCAGCTCGCCGAGAAGGTCGAACTCGTCGCCGACGAACGACACGAGCGTGTCGTTGATGATCTCGGGTTGTTCCAGCACCTCGGCGCAGTGATCACCGACAATGGCGTCGATGCCGTCCACAGTGGCAGCGAGCTCGCGGGCATCGGGGCCGCACAGGTGGGAAGTGACGACGACGAGGTCGGCGCCGGCGTCGCGCATGTCGGGCACGACCTCTTCCATCGCGTCGATGGCCGGAATCTGCTCGGTGTCCGGCCCCAGCGACGTGACGTCGGCCATGTTCTCGGGACCGAGCCCGGTGATGCCGACATCCACCCCCTGAACATCGACGAGCATGAATGGCTCCACGCCGAGGTCCGCGGCGAATGGCTCTCCGGAGTCGATGTCGCGAACATTGGCCGTCACCCAGGGGAATTCGCTTTCGGCGATCCGCTCGCGGAGGTTCTCCGGGCCGAAGTCGAAATCGTGATTGCCGAAGGTATCGACATCCAACGGAGACGCGTTGAGTGCCTCGATCATGTGCTCGCCGTGGAACACGCCGGCGAGCAGGGACGGGGCGATATCGTCACCGTTGCCGGTGAACAGTGCATGGGGTAAGGCGTCCTTGCGTTCCTCGACGAGCGCCATGTATTGGGCGATCTCGGAGACGCCGGTGTCCGCGTCGTGATGGAACGCGCCGTGGAAATGGGTGTCGTGCAGGAGCGTGACGTCGGCTCCCTTGCCGGGCGGGCCACCGAACGCGGGGAAGGCGACCGTGCCGATCGGCTCGCCACCGTCCCGGACGGCCACCTCGTAGTAGCCCGGCATCTCGCGCTCCGTGCTCACCAGTGTGATGTACCGATCGCGTGGCCCGGCTCGTAGATCGAGTTCGGTGCCCTGCCCGTCGGGCGCGGTGACGGTGGCAGAAATCGTGCCGTCGGCCCCGGTGACGGTGAACTGCAGCGGCACGGTCCGGCCGGCGCGGATGGTGTCCGGCGTCGTGCCGAAGGTTACGTGAGCGCTCCCGCCACCATGATCGTCGTCGTGGTCGTGCCCATGAGCGCCGGCGCCCACGGGCACAGCCGCTGACAGCGATAGGCCGAGGACGGGGGCGAGTACCGTGGAAACGAGCCGGTGAAATGGGATCTTGACCATGTCGATCCTCCTGGAACCTGGCTTGAACCGGTGAGCTCCGTGGTGCGGGCGGTCTCCGTTTTCAGCGGCATCGAGCAGGGTCGAGCCGGAACGTCCATCCCCCGAGTCGTCACGTTCAGCGCCACAGTTCCAGATGGTGAACACGGCATCAATGGCTGATCAGAGTGAGTGTGGCGGCAACTGGTTGTCGGATGTTGCCAGGATCCCCTCCAGGAGCCAGTCGAGGCCCGTCGTGAAGTTGGCGGCGAGCACGTCGCGCGACAGTAACGACGTGGCCGCATCGGAGGTGGATCCAGTGGTCATGGCGGCGAAGCCGATCGTGTAGACGATGAGAACGCGGCGAGCTTCCTGAGCTTCGGGTCCGGCGATGCCCGCAGCGTCGAGCAAATCCAGCATGATCTCCCCCAGGCGCTGCGCGTTGCCGCCCCGGCTGCCCTGCCGGGCCAGATACAGCGGCACGAGATCTGGGTGGCGCAGCAGGACCTCGTAGGTCGACGTCATGATCTGGCGCAGTCCCGCGGCTGGCTCGGTGGTCCTCGGTTCGGCCACCTCTCCGAGAACGTCGTCGAGGAGGTCGTCGACGAGCGTGTCCTTTCCGGCCACGTGGCTGTAGAGGGAATTGGGTGCGACGCCGAGGCGACGGGCCACCGAGCGCATTGTCAGCCCATCGATGCCCTGTTCGGAGAGTACGTCGCGGGCGCATCGCAAGATCGCGTCCCGGGTGAGGCCGGCTCGCTGGCCTGGAGCTCTGGTATCTCCCATGGTTAAACTGTACACTGTCCAATAATTGAACGGTGTACAACTCGCGAGAGGGGCACCCGATGCCTGCCACCAATGAACCCGCCAATGAACCTGCCACCAACGAGGCCGTGTCCGGCGTAGCCGCCGGAGTTCCCTTCATCGCCGTCCCTCCCGCCGGAGGACCGAGGCCCTCGGCCCCCGCGGTGGTGGCCTGGCACATGATGGATGCTCCACGAACCGAGGCCGCGTTCGCCGCGGCGCTGCCGATGAACGACCTCGACGCGTGGCGGATCTATATGGGCCTGCCACTGAGCGGGTCGCGCCTTCCTGAGGGAGGGGTTGACGAGCTGATGCGGCTCGGCTACGAGGACGCGGTGCTCAACCTGCAAGGTCCGGTGGTCTCGCAGGCTGTGGAGGAGTTTCCAGACGCGTTCGCCACGCTGCGTTCCCGATTCGATCTCGGTGCGGGCCCGATCGGCCTGGTGGGTGGGTCCATCGGGGCCGCGGTTGCCCTGCAGGTGCTCCTCGAACAGCGCGTGGTGGCGAGCGCCGCCGTCCTGGTGAGTCCGCTGATCCAACTACGCCAGTCGGTGGACGCGATGGCTCGCCAGTTCGGGTTCACCTACACGTGGTCTGACGAGTCGTCCCGTATCGCGGAGCGGCTAGACGTCGTCGCCCGGGCGGCCGAGTTCGTCGAGGCAGGTGAGCCTGCCGTGCTGCTCGCCGTCGGCGAGCAGGACGACGCGGACGGATTTCGCGTTCCGGCTGCGGCGCTGCGCGAGAAGCTGCGCGAGCTCTATGCCGACGACGAGCGGATCGAGCTGGTCGAGATCGCAGGTATGGGGCACGCGCTGGCCGAAGAGCCCGGCGTCGAACCGGCACCACAGACGCGGTATGCGGCAGAAGTGGACCGGCAGGCCGTTGCCTGGTTGCGCACGCATCTCGGCTGACCGGCGGTGTCGGGAACCAGCGGCGCATGGACGGTGGCCCGATCTGAACGTCGATGTCCAGACGTGCGGGAAAGACGCCGTCACGGGCTATAAACGCACGCCTGGGCATCGAAGTAGGTGCCTGCCCGCTGGGGTGCGGATGCCGGCCGGCGCCGGGCTGGCGGCGGCCGGCATGACGTCGGGATGGCGTGCTCAATCGGTGCGCTTGAAGGCCAGCACGCCGGCCGTGAGGACGGCGACGGCGAAGCCGGCGGCCACCAGAATCTGCACGCCGACGGGTATGGTGGCTCCGAACCACGTGATGCTGGGGTCGAGCAGCTCGCGGGCGCCGTCCGGAACGTCCATGTGGTCGAAGATGGCCGCGCGCATGGGCTGGACCACGTAGGTGAGCGGATTGAGCTTGGTGAGCACGGCCAGCCAGTCCGGGAGGTTCGCCATCGGGAACAGCGCACCGGAGAGGAACATCATCGGCATGATGATGAGCTGGCTCGTTGGCATCGCGGTCTGAATCTGCTTGATCCGGGCGGACAGCAGCACTCCCAGCGCGGTCAGCATGAACGCGCCCACGAACAGCAGGCCCAGAAGCTGGATCATGAGCATGGGGTTGTAGGGAACGCCGACGAGCCCGGCCAACGCGAGCAGGACGACGCTCTGCAGGGTGGCCACCGTGGAACCACCCAGGCATTTCCCGCCGATGATGGCGAACTTGCTGACCGGCGCGACGAGCATCTCGCGCAAGAACCCGAATTCGCGATCCCACACCAGGGAAACTCCGGCGAACGCGGCGCTGAAAAGCACCGACATCGCCAATACGCCGGGGAACAGGAAGGTCCGGAAATCGACGTCGCCGCCGGTTTCGACGATGCTGCTCAGCCCGGTCCCCATGACGAACAGGAACAGCAAGGGCTGCAGCAACATCACGATCATGCGGGCGCGGTCGTGCCGGAACCGGACCATCTCCCGCCGCCAGACCATCATGGCCGAACGCAGCTCGTGCGCCGGGCCAGCAGCGACGGGCACGATCGGGACGGCGGGTGTGTCGGTGCGTGTGGTCATCTCTTACCTGCCATGAGACGAAACGGGTGCTGCGAGCCGCCACTTTCCTCGGCATCGCGGATGGTGCGGCCGGTGTAGGCCATGAACACGTCGTCGAGACTCGGCCGGGTGATCGTTACCGTGTTGATCTCGACATTCAGCGCGGCGAAGAGCCGTGGCACGAACTGCGCACCCTGGGGGACGGCAAAGGTGACCATGCCTTCGTGCACTGCGGCGTCGACTCCGAGCCGGTCACCGAGCTGGGCGATGGCCGCGTCGTCGTCGTTGGTGTGAATCTGTACCCGGTCGGCGCCGATGGTGCCCTTCAGGGCTTCCGGTGTGTCGATGGCGACGATCTCGCCGCCGTCGATGATCGCGATCCGGTCGCAGTACTCGGCTTCCTCCATGTAATGCGTGGTGACGAAGATCGTGATGTCTTCAGTCTGCCGTAGCTTGCCGACGTAATCCCAGATGGCGGCGCGGGTCTGCGGGTCCAGGCCGATGGTGGGCTCGTCGAGAAACAGCACCTTTGGAAAATGCAGCAGACCCCGGGCGATTTCGAGCCGGCGGCGCATGCCGCCAGAGAAGGTCTGTACCAGATCCTTGCGGCGTTCAGAGAGCCCGACCATGGTCAGGACGTCGTCCATGCGCTCGCGCAGCCGGGCCCGTGGGACGCCGTAGAGCTCGCCGTGAAAGTGCAAGTTCTGCTCGGCCGTGAGATACGTGTCCAGTGTGGGCTCCTGGAAGACCAGACCGATGCGGCCGCGTACCGCGGCACGCTCGACGCTGACGTCGTGCCCGGCTACGACGGCCGATCCCGAGGTGGCTTTGGTGAGTGTGCACAAGATGTTGATGGTGGTGCTCTTCCCGGCTCCGTTGGGCCCGAGAAAGCCGAACAACTCGCCCTCGCCCACATCGAGATCGATACCGCGTACTGCCTCGACGGCATCGAAGGTCTTCGTCAGCCCGCGTAGCTGGATCGCGGACTCGGACATGTGATCGTCCCCCTTTTGTCTCTTGTCACTACGACACTACTGCCGTGCACCGTCACGTAGGCTCGATGGGCGTGACATATCCGTGGAAGCCAGCTGTCGCGACCGGCATGGGGTCGCTGCCATACGTGGATCGAGACGAGGCCACCCGCGTCGTCGTCGGTGAGCTTCCGGACTTTCCGCACGTGCCGGAGCTGCCCCGACGCGGAGCGGGCTCGGACATGACCGGGCGCGGTGCCACATTCCTGAAAGAATTGCACGTCGATCTTCAACCGTCCGGGTGGCGGCTGATCGAGGGCGAGAGCATCGACGAGCGCCGGGCACGCTCGGATTTGCACGCCGATCTCGAAGCGATGCAGTTCGCCGCCTACGGGTACACGGGGCCACTGAAGATCCAGATCGTGGGTCCGCTGACACTCGCCGCAACACTGGAACGTGCTCGTGGCGAGCGCGCCATCGCCGACCACGGGGCACGCCGCGACCTCGCGGAGTCGCTCGCGGAAGGGGTGGCCGAGCACGTCGCCGACGTCGCGCGGCGGGTGCCGGAGGCGTCCGTCGTGATGCAGCTGGACGAGCCGAGCTTGCCGGCGGTGCTCGCAGGGGAGATTCCGACGGTCAGCGGGTACGGCCGGCTGCGAGCGGTCGACGAGAGCGAGGCCGAATCGCTGCTCAGGAGCGTGATCGAGGCCGCTGGCTCCGACGTGCCCGTCGTCGTGCACTGTTGCGCTCGCCGGGTGCCGACGGCGCTGCTCCAGCGTGCGGGCGCGGTCGGTGTGGCGCTGGACGTCGACCTGCTCAACCGTGACGACATGAAGGAGCTGACCGAGACCGTCGATGCGGGATTGGCGCTGTGGCCTGGCGTGGTGCCGTCGACCCCGCCGAACACGCCGCCGGCCGAGCGCGAGCTGGCCCAGCGGGTCGTCGGCCTGTGCCGCCGCCTGGACCAGGATCCGAGGGAGATGGCGGAGCGTATGGTCATCACGCCGGTGTGCGGGTTGGCCGGAGCGGATGTCGGCTGGGCGCGCCAGGCGTACACGCTGGCCCGTTCGACGGCCCGTGCCTTCGCGGACATTGTCGGTGACGAGCAGTAACGTCTGTACTGTGACGACGGATCCTGTGGAAGCTGCGGAATCTGCTGACGCCGCCGGCACCGCTGGCGCGGCGGGCACGGTCGGTATCGACGACGTTCCGCGCGAGGTGCGCGAGCGTCATGCGGCGCTGGCCGAGGAGATCGAGGCGCATCGGCACCGGTACTACGTGCTGGATCGGCCGACCATCAGTGACGGCGAGTTCGACGCCCTGGTACGCGAGCTGGAAAGTATCGAAGACCAGTACCCTGCCCTGCGTACGCCGGACTCTCCCACGCAGAAGGTGGGAGCACCCGCTGCCGAGCCGGGAGTGGTTGAGGGCTCGTGGCCGCCCATCGATCACCTCGAGCGGATGCTCAGCCTCGACAACGCGTTCGATTTCGACGAGCTCTCCGAGTGGGCTGTCCGGGTCGAGCGCGAGGTCGGTGCCGGGGCGCGGTACTTGTGCGAGCCGAAGGTCGACGGCGTGGCGGTCGACATCGTGTATCGCCACGGTCAGCTCGCCACCCTGGCGACGCGGGGGGATGGCCGTACCGGGGAGAACATCACCTACAACGCCCAGTTCGTCGACGCCGTCCCGAAGCAGCTGGACACGTCGTCGGCGTATGCCGTGCCCGAGATTGTCGAGATCCGTGGCGAGGTGGTGTTTCCCGCCGAGACCTTCGAGGCGATCAACGCCGAACGCGGCGAGCTCGGCCTTCCCCTGTTCGCCAACGCGCGCAACTCCGCTGCCGGTGTGCTGCGCCAGCGCCTCGATCGCCGCAGGGAGAAGCTCGATGCGGCGCGCGAGCGGGCGCAGGCTGCGAGCGGTTCGGGTCGCGCGCAGGGCACGGTGGACAGGCTGGAGGCCGAGTTCGATCGTGCCCGGCGTATGCTGTCGTCGCTGCGGCTCATCTGTCACGGCCTGGGTCAGCGCAGCGGCTTCGAGGTGGAGTATCAGTCCGAGGCGTACGATGCGCTCAAGGCGTGGGGGCTGCCGGTCAGCGACCGCGTGCGCGTCGTTCCCGAGCTCGGCGATGTCCGCGAGTACATCGACTATTACGACGCGCACCGCCATGACGTCGAGTACGAGCTTGACGGCGTGGTGGTGAAGGTGGACCAGGTGGCGCTGCAGCGCCAGCTCGGCGCCACGTCCCGGGCGCCGCGCTGGGCCATCGCCTACAAGTACCCGCCAGAAGAGGTCACCACCAAGCTGCTGGACATCAAGGTCAGTGTGGGCCGCACCGGGCGGGTGACCCCGTACGGGGAGATGGAGCCGGTGCAGGTGGCCGGCTCGACGGTGGAGAACGCCACGCTGCACAACGCCTCGGAGGTGGAACGCAAGGGGATCTTGATCGGTGACACCGTGGTGCTGCGCAAGGCGGGCGACGTCATTCCCGAGATCCTGGGTCCGGTCCGTGACCTGCGTGACGGCAGCGAGCGTGCGTTCGTCATGCCCGCCGAGTGCCCGTCCTGCGGCACGCCGCTGGCCCCGGCCAAGGAAAGCGATGTCGACATTCGCTGTCCCAACACTCGCTCCTGTCCGGCGCAACTGATCGAGCGGCTGTTCTACCTTGCCGGTCGCGGCGGGTTCGACATCGAGGCACTCGGGTGGGAGTCGGCGCAGGCGCTCACGGCTCCTGCAGAACCGGAGCAGCCGCCGGTCACCGACGAGGGCGATCTGTTCCTGCTCAATATCGAAGATCTGCGCGATGTCAAGGTCCGCCGCCAGGCCCGGCGCCAGGGCGCCGAGCCGGGGGAGACCGAGCTCGTGCCGTACTTCTACACCAAGGCCGACGACGCCAAGGAGTCGGTGCCCACGAAGAACACCGAGCGGCTGTTTGAACAGCTGGAAAAGGCGAAGGAGCAGCCGCTCTGGCGGGTGCTGGTGTCGCTGTCCATTCGCCACGTTGGCCCGACGGCAGCGCGTGCGCTGGCCACGGCGTTCGGGTCGATGGAGGCGATCGAGAACGCCACGGAAGAGGAGCTGGCGGCGGTCGACGGTGTCGGCCCCACCATCGCGGCATCGATCGTCGAGTGGTTCAGCGTCGAATGGCACCGTGACGTGGTGCGCAAGTGGCGCGAGGCCGGCGTGCGTATGGAAGACGACCACTCCGATGCGCTCCCGCGCACGCTTGAGGGGTTGACTATCGTGGTCACCGGCTCGCTCGACGGCTTCAGCCGGGACGAGGCCAAGGAAGCCATCCTGACCCGGGGTGGCAAGGCGTCAGGCTCGGTGTCGAAGAAGACGTCATACGTCGTCGCCGGCGAGAGCGCCGGTTCGAAGTACGAGAAGGCGGTCCAGCTCGGCGTGCCGGTGCTCGACGAGGACGGTTTCCGGGCGCTGCTCGACGGCGGTCCGGATGCGGCCGAGGCGCACGTGCAACAGCCGGAAGGGTAGACGTTCCGGCGCCGCCGTTTCCGCTACCTGTGCGTGGAGACGCGGCACCCGTGCGTGCAGAATCGGCCGCTATCACGACTGTTTCTCCCCGCGGCACCGGGCCGGAACGCCGCACAGATCACCACACCATCGACAGGCACAGAATACTCAACTCGAGCGGCTGTACTACGGGAGCTTGAGGTGATGATATAGGCCGAGCGATACCGGGAGGATGACGATGCGCGATGAGGCCGAGAACCTGCTGCGTCGCCTGGTCGGCGATTCGTCGGCGGAGTTCCGGGACGGGCAGTGGGACGCGGTGCAGGGGCTCGTCGAGCACGGGAATCGCGTCCTCGTGGTGCAGCGCACCGGCTGGGGCAAGTCGGCCGTGTACTTCGTCACCACCGGGTTGTTGCGGGCGCGAGGGCTGGGTCCGACGGTGATCGTGTCGCCGTTGCTGGCCCTCATGCGCGATCAGATCGCCGCGGCGGAACGCGCCGGAATCCGGGCGGTCACCATCAACTCCGCGAACGCCGACGAGTGGGCCGAGATCACCAAGGCGCTCGCCGACGACGCCGTGGACGTGCTGCTCGTCAGCCCGGAACGGCTGAACAATCCGCGGTTCCGGGAGGAACAGCTGCCGGAGCTGTCCGGGCGGGCCGGGCTGGTCGTCGTCGACGAAGCCCACTGCGTCTCCGATTGGGGGCACGACTTCCGGCCCGACTACCGCCGCATCCGCGATCTGCTGGACTCGCTCCCGGAGGGCACCCCGGTTCTGGCCACGACCGCTACGGCCAACGCCCGGGTGGTGGCCGACGTGGCCGAGCAGCTCGGCAGCGGCGGCGCCACGGTCCAGACGCTGCGCGGCTCGCTGGCCCGGGACAGCCTGCGCCTGGGGGTGTTGCCGCTTGGCTCATCCGAGGAGCGGCTCGGCTGGCTCGTCGCCCATCTGCACGAGCTGCCCGGCAGCGGCATCGTGTACGCGCTGACGGTGTCCGATGCCGAAGACACGGCCGCCATGTTGCGCGACGCCGGCTACGAGGTCCGCGCCTACACCGGCCGCACCGACCCGGCCGACCGCGTCGATGCCGAACGTGCCCTGCTGCACAACGAGGTCAAGGCGCTGGTTGCCACCAGTGCACTTGGGATGGGGTTCGACAAGCCCGATCTCGGCTTCGTCGTCCATCTCGGGGCGCCGTCGTCACCGGTCGCGTACTACCAGCAGGTCGGCCGGGCCGGCCGGGCCACTGAACGGGCCGATGTCTTGCTGCTGCCGAGCCCGCAGGATGCCGAGATCTGGCGCTACTTCGCCACCGCCTCGATGCCCAAACCCGATCAGGCGCACGCCGTGCTCAGCGCGCTGAACAGTGCCGGTGAACCCATGTCCACGGCGGCACTGGAGACCGTCGCCGACGTCCGGCGCACCCGGCTGGAGCTGTTGCTGAAGGTGCTCGACGTCGAGGGAGCGGTGCGCCGGGTTCGTGGTGGCTGGGAGTCCACGGGCGTGCCGTGGGAATACGACACCGAGCGTTACGAGCGCGTCGCCCGGGCGCGGGCGCACGAGGCCGAGCTGATGCTGGCCTACCAGCGAGGCGAGCAATGCCGGATGGAGTTCCTGCAGGAGGTTCTGGACGATCCGACGGCGGCGCCGTGCGGGCGATGCGACGTGTGCGCGGGTGCGTGGTATCCGCATGCGATTCCCGACGAGGCCCGCTCGCACGCCCGCGGCGCTCTCGACCAGCCCGGCGTCGTCATCGAACCCCGCGCGCAGTGGCCGTCGGGCATGGAGCGGCTGGGCATCGACCTCCGCGGGAAGATCGCCGACACGGATCGCGTGGAGCCCGGGCGGGCCGTGGCGCGCCTCACCGGGCTCGGCTGGGGACAGCGCCTGCGCGAACTGTTCGCGGGCACCGACGGCCCGGCACCGGACGCGTTGCTGGCGGCCTGCGTCGAGGTGCTGCGGGCGTGGGATTGGGAACAGCGCCCGCACGCCGTGGCGTGGATCCCGTCGAGCACGCGCCCGCAGCTGGTCGCATCGGTGGGGTCGTCGCTGGCCGCCACCGGCCGGCTGGCCGAGCTGGGAGCCCTGGACGACATCGGGGGCGCGCCGCCGGAGGAGCCGGCCGGAAACAGCGCGTTCCGGTTGGCCGAGGTGTGGGGACGGTGGCGGGTCGGTGAGACGATGCGCGAGTCACTGGCGGGCGTGGGCTCCGAGCCTGTCGTCCTGCTCGTCGACGACCTCGTCGACTCCCGGTGGAGCGTCACCGTGGCCGGCCGGGAGCTACGCCGTGCCGGTGCCGCCCGCGTGCTGCCCTTCGCTCTCGCCGTGAGCGCTTGATTGTTGCAGGTGAGTGCTCTGGCGGATCACCGTCACCAGGTCCGCGAGGTGACTGAGCCGGGCCAGTTCGGAGTCGAGGATGCGGGGGCCGCCGTCGCGGCCGAGGATGATGGCCCGTTCGGGAACCTCCAGCGGCGCACCCACGGCGACGACGTCGGTCCAGGATTCGGGTGCCCACGCGTCGGTGACGATCCGGGTGGGCTTGCCCATCGGCATCCAGGGGGCCAGGTAGCCATCGGTCTCGGGTGCGCCGCCCGCGGCCCGCTCCACTCGCACCCGCCCGCCGTCGAGGGAGACGAGCAAGGACCAGCCGGAGCGGAAGACACCGGGAATGAGGTCGACGAGGATCGTGTCGGCATTCTTCGGATCGGTGGTCATCGCCTCGACAGCTTCAAGGTCGCGGTGCAGGTGGCCGCCGGGACTGTAGTGACCGATGAACTCGACGGTCACGTCGTCGACGGAGCGGCACGCGGTGACCAGCGAGTCGAGAAGGCGCCCGGTTGGGAGGTCGACGAGGAGGTCGTCGACGGCGCTGCCGTCGGAGCGGTGCTCGACGACGTCCACGCCGACGATGTCACCACCGGCCTCACCGATCGCCGAGGCGACCGCACCGAGAGCACCGGGACGATCCGGGAGTACGACGCGCAGTAGGTACGACACGAGTACGATCCTGCCACGTTTCGGCCTTCTTCACCTGCCCGAACGTGCGAATGTGGTCAGCGACTCGATTCGAGCCAGGCGAGCACGGCCAGCACGCGGCGGTGCCCGTCGTCGGACGCGTACAGATCCAGCTTGGTGAGGATCGAGGAGATGTGTTTCTCCACTGCACCATGGGTGATGACGAGCGTCCGCGCGATCGCCGCGTTGGTCCGTCCTTCCGCCATCAGCTTGAGCACGTCGCGCTCGCGCGTCGTCAGCCGGTCGAGCGGGTCGTTGCGGCGTGCCGCGAACAGCTGCGCGACCACGTCGGGATCCAGCGCGGTGCCGCCGGAGCCGACACGTTCCAGCGCATCGGACAGTTCGGCGAGATCGGACACGCGGTCCTTGAGCAGGTAGCCGACACCACCGGAGCCGTCGGCGAGCAGATCGGTGGCGTAGGACACCTCGACGTACTGGGACAGCACGAGGACTCCGGTGCCGGGAACGTGACGGCGGGCTTCGAGGGCGGCGCGCAGGCCCTCGTCGGTGTAGGTGGGCGGCATCCGCACGTCGACGATGGCGACGTCTGGCTTGTGCTCGATGACGGCTTGCACCAGGGCCTCCCCGTCTCCGACGGCGTCGGCGACCTCGGCGTCGGCTTCACCCAACAGGCGGATGAGACCTTCGCGTAGCAGGATGGAATCTTCAGCGAGCACAATGCGCATCCCCCTATCTTCGCTTATCCCCTCCCGCGCTCTCCTCCCGTCCTCTCCTCCCGTCCCCTCCCGTGATCATGAACACTAGGCCACCTATGTGGTCGCCTAGTGTTCATGATCACGAGTGAGAGAGGGGAATGTCGGCGTTGAGCACGGTGCCGCCGCCAGGAGGGCTGTCGACGGAAAGCGTGCCATCGACGCCGGCCAGGCGATCGGAAAGCCCGGACAGGCCGTGACCCTTCCCGACATGTGCACCACCCCGCCCGTTGTCAGCGACGCGGACGCACAGCATATGGTCAGCAAGGAAAACGGAGACTTCGCAGCTGGTGGCCTGGCTGTGCTTCGCCACGTTCGTCAACGCTTCTGTGGCGACGAAGTAGGCCGCGTTCTCCACCGAACGTGGCAGCCGTTGCCGATCGTCGAGATCGACGTCGAGCGTGGTCGGCACCGGGCTGCGCGCCACGGCCGCCGCCAGAGCGGCCTCCAGCCCGCGGTCGGTGAGAATCGGGGGCGCGATCCCCCGGGAGAGGTGGCGCAGCTCGGTGAGGGCCTCCTCGGTCTGCTGAAGCGCGCCTTCCACGAGCGGGCCAGCGGCCTCGGGGTCGTCGTTGAGCCGGCGCTGCGCGGACTTGAGATCCATGGTGAGCCGCACCAGACGCTGTTGCGGGCCGTCGTGGATGTCCCGCTCCACCCGGTGCAACGTATCGGCCTCGGCCTCGACCACCGCCTGCCGGCTGCGCTCCAGATTCTCGGCACGTGCCTGCCAGGCGGCGTGCTTGTTGGTGAGGATGGTCCACGCCAGCGATGTCTCGATGGCTGCCATCGCTCGGACAGCGTAGGGCAGCGTGACGAGGAACACCACGCCGATCACCGTGTTGACCAGGACGTCGGCGCTGAAACTTTCCCACCCGAAGACCAGATCGGCCAGTCCTTGCACGTCGTCGCCGCGCGGTATCGACCATGCCCACAGCGGGTAGGTCACGGTCAGCGCGGCAGCCGTCCAGCTGACCGTCACCGTCCACGTGAAGAGCCGCACCCACAGGATCAGCAGCCCGTGGAAGAAGTCCCGCCACAGTTGCGGGTCGGCGAAGTACCGACGCAGGCGGGTCAGGCCCGCACCCTCTCCGGGCCGGTAGTACGCCGGTCCGACCCGCCAGCCTTCAAGCAGCCCGACCCGGACGCGCTCGGCGGTGGCGAACCCGCGGGCCGTAAGCAGGGTCACCAGCAGCACCACCAGCCCGAGCAGGGCGAGCGGGATCAGGCCGATTCCGAGGAAGAAGCCCGTGATCAGAACGCTGAACGACGCGACGCCGATCGGCAGTCCGGGTAGCAGGTATATGAGGTCCCTGCCGGCCTGATGCCAGCTGGGGCGGGGGCGAGGCCGGGGTGGACCGAAGGTGTTGTCCTGTCCAGCATCGGCAGCATCGTCGGGGGCACGGCCGGAACGGTCGGGTCGCGCCGTGCCGGGTTCCCACATCGAAAAGGGCTGTATCGAGGTATCCATCGTGGTCACGCTCCTACACTCTCGCGTTCGGGCCCGCGATGCGAGCCGGTTGGCTGGTGTGATGGCGGTGGGGTTGTCCCCACCTCGGGTGTGCGGGCTGCCGGCGGCTGCGGTGTCGCGGCAGACCTGACGGCAGGCATCGCGGCAGACCTGACGGCAGGTATGGCGGCGGGCATGGTGCTGGGCATGGCGGCAGTCATCGCGGCGGGCATGGTGCCGGGGTCGCGCCGACGCCGGGGAACGCGCAGCAGCGTGACACCGGAGACGATGGCGAGGCTGGCGGTGGCCGGCCCGACGAGATCGCCAGCGGTGGTGGGGTCGAATCCGTCGATGGTGAGCTCGAGCAGTCCCGGCCCGATCAGTACGGCAGCGGCCCCGACGCGCCAGGCGGGAGCGTCGACGTTGGCCCGCCTCCGCTCCACGCGGGAGAAGACGTGCACTAGCGCGGCGAGGACGAGGGCGAGCCCGGCCAGCCATGCCTGGATCTCGCGTCGCCAATCCGCGCTGAACAGTTCCGGCGTGGACCAGCCGAGGCCGACGACGGCGATCCCGCTGACGAGGACCAATGCCGGTGTGTGCCAGACGTAGATCGTCAGGAGTCGCTGGGACATCCAGGCGAGCCCGTGCGAGACCGTCCGGCCAGACGCCCACTGCCGGATCGCGTGACGCATCGCGAAGGCCAGACCGAGCTGGAGGGTGGCGATGCCGAGCAGGGCAGCGCTGGGCGGATTCATGGCGGACACCGGCGATCCGGGCATCCCGATCATGCTGGCGGGGTACGGACCCGCGGCCACGCCGACGGCGGTGACAAGCAGGCCGATGCCCGCGGCGACGCAGGCCCGGCTCCGGTGCAACCAGGCCAGCCGGCCATGTGCGTAGGCGATGCCGAGCTGGTAGAGCGCACCCCAGACGAAGGCGACGTTGACATAGCCGATGGCATCGCCCACGGCCCCATCTGTGCCGCCAAGAAGGCCGAACCGCAGGACGTCGACGGCGACGGCCCCCGCTGCCAGGACGGCGATCTCGACGCCGCGCCAGCGCCGATGCAGCGCGATCAGTGCCGGCGTCACCGTGGTGAACAGCACGTACACGGCCAGGAACCACAAGAGACGTCCGGTGATCTCGCCTGCCATGACGACGGGTGCGGTTGGTAGTCCGAGAAGGAGAAGCAGGTAGGGAAGCGGCAGCCAGATCGCCGCGAGTGGCAGCACCGGCAATGCCAGCCGGTACAGTCGCTGCCCCGTCCAGCGCGCGGCACCCGTGCCCGATGCGTTCCGGGCGCGGGTTCGCCAGCTGTATGCGGCGGCTGCGCCGCCGGCGAAGAAGATCAGCGGCATGACCTGGCACAGCCAGGTGATCGGCCACATTCCCGGTTGCGCGAGCGTGTTGCCACGAATCAGCCGCTCGCCGTCGTAGGAGAGCTCCGGCATGAGCCAGTGCAGCCCGACGATCACGATGACGGCGAACACCCGTAGCACGTCCACGAACGGATCGCGCTCGACTCGGCGTGTGAACATGGCTACCAGCCTGGTGACCTGCGCCGAGATCCACAGCCCGGCCATCTGGCGTCTTCGTGGTGGTGCTAGCACGCGACACGGCGGTAGGGCAGGCCCCACCTGGCGTAGGATCGGCCGAGTCAGCCGGATCACCGATGCGAGGGGCGGCCGGGCCACGCATGCCCGGACGAGCCGTCCCGACGACGGAGGGGTAGCACGCACATGTCCTCGATCAGCCGCGACGAGGTCGCGCATCTGGCGCGCCTCGCCCGCCTCGAGCTCGAACCGGACGAGCTCGACCACCTCGCAGGTCAGCTGGACCAGATCATCGGCGCCGTCGGGCAGGTGTCGCAGGTGGCGGCCGACGACATCCCGCCGACGTCGCACGCGCTGCCCATCACTAACGTCTTCCGCGACGACGTGCGCCGGCCCTGCCTGAGCTCGGAGGCCGCCCTATCCGGCGCGCCCGAGGCGGAAGAGGGCCGGTTCCGGGTCCCGCAGATCCTGGGGGAGGAGCAATGACGGCGCGGGATCTGAGCCGGCACACCGCCGGTGAGCTCGCCGCGGCCGTCGCGTCCGGCGAGGTCAGTGCCGTCGAGGTGACGCAGGCACATCTGGACCGGATCGGTGCCGTCGACGGTGGGGTTCACGCTTATCTGCACGTCGACGCCGACGCCGCGCTGGCCGCCGCGGCCGATGTCGACGCGCGGCGCGCCGCCGGTGCGGAACTCGGGCCGCTGGCCGGTGTGCCGCTGGCGCTCAAAGATGTCATCACCACGTCCGACATGCCGACGACGGCGGGCTCGCGCATCCTGGAGGGGTGGCGTCCCCCGTACGACGCCACGATCGTCCAGCGGCTGCGGGACGCCGGTGTGATCATTCTCGGCAAGACGAACATGGACGAGTTCGCGATGGGTTCGTCGACGGAGAACTCCGCGTTCGGGCCCACACACAACCCGTGGGACCTCTCCCGCATCCCGGGCGGCTCCGGAGGTGGATCGGCAGCGGCGCTGGCCTCGTTTCAAGCGCCGCTGGCCATCGGCACCGACACCGGCGGATCCATCCGCCAGCCGGCCGCTGTCACCGGAACCGTCGGCGTCAAACCCACCTACGGCGGAGTCAGCCGGTACGGGCTGATCGCCTGCGCTTCCAGCCTCGACCAGGCCGGGCCGTGCGCACGGACGGTGCAGGATGCCGCGCTGCTGCACGAGGTGATCGCCGGGCACGACGCTCTCGACTCGACCAGCATCGACCGCCCGGTCCCCGACGTCGCCGGCGCCGCCCGGCAGGGCGCCGAGGGGGACCTTTCCGGGTTGCGGGTCGGCGTGGTCAGCGAGCTCGGCGGTGAGGGATACCAGGCCGGCGTCGAGGCCCGCTTCCACGAGACGGTGGAGCTGCTGGGCAAGCTGGGCGCCGACGTCGTCGAGGTCTCCTGCCCGCACTTCTCCTACGGGCTGGCGGCGTACTACCTGATCCTGCCGAGCGAGGTCTCGTCGAACCTGGCACGGTTCGACGCGATGCGCTACGGGCTGCGAGTCGGTGACGACGGCACGCGCAGCGCGGAGGACGTCATGAACGCCACGCGGGGCACGGGATTCGGCGCGGAGGCCAAACGGCGGATCATCCTCGGCACCTACGCGTTGTCGTCGGGCTACTACGACGCCTACTACGGGCAGGCGCAGAAGGTGCGCACCCTCATCAGCCGGGACTTCGCCGCGGCGTTCGAGCAGGTGGACGTGCTCGTGTCGCCCACGACGCCGACGACGGCCTTCCCTCTCGGGGAGAGGGTGGACGATCCGCTGGCCATGTACAAGAACGACCTGTGCACCATCCCCAGCAACCTCGCCGGCAACGCCTCGGCGTCGTTCCCGTGCGGGCTGGCCGACGAGGACGGCTTGCCGGTCGGGCTGCACGTCATGGCGCCGGTGATGGCCGACGAGCGCGTGTACCGGGTCGGCGCCGCCGTCGAACAGGCATATGTCACGCAGTGGGGTGGGTACCTGCTGGACCAAGCGCCAGAAGTGGAGGAACGTCAATGAACATCAAACACATGATCAGGTTCGTGGGCAGCGCGGTCTCGGCCGGGTCCGCCGTGAAGGCCCTCGCCAAGGCCAAGCGCGAGGGCGACACGCTGAAGATGGTCGAGGCCGCTCTCAGCGTCGCGACCGTGGCCGTCACCGTCGCCGTCGTCGTGCGTGAAATGCGTGAAGGCGAGAACGGGTCCGCCGATTTCGAGCTCGAGGACAAGTGATGCCGACCGCTACCACCGCCTTGCCGTCGTTCGACGACGTCATCGCCCGGTTCGACCCGGTGATGGGCATGGAGGTCCACGTCGAACTGGGCACGGTCACCAAGATGTTCTGTGGCTGCTCTACGGAGTTCGGCGCGGAACCCAATACGCAGGTGTGTCCCACGTGTCTGGGACTTCCCGGCTCGCTTCCGGTGGTCAACCGCACCGCCGTGGAGTCCGCGATGCGCATCGGCCTGGCGTTGAATTGCCACATCGCGGAGTACTGCCGCTTCGCCCGGAAGAACTACTTCTATCCGGACATGCCGAAGAACTTCCAGATCTCGCAGTACGACGAGCCGATCGCCTTCGACGGCTGGACCGAGGTGACCGTCGACACCGACGACGGCCCGCGCGTGGTGCCGATCGGCATCGAACGTGCCCACATGGAAGAGGACACCGGCAAATCCCTGCACGTCGGTGGCAGCACGGGACGTATCCACGGGGCCAGCCATTCGTTGCTGGACTACAACCGCGCCGGGATCCCGCTGATCGAGATCGTCACCAAGCCGATCGAGGTGGAGGCGGCGCTGGCGCCCGCCGTCGCGCGCGCCTACGTCACGGAGCTGCGCGAACTCGTCCGCGCGCTGGGCGTCTCCGAGGCGCGCATGGAGCTCGGGCAGATGCGCTGCGATGCGAACGTGTCGCTGCGTCCGCGGGGCACGACGACGTTCGGCACCCGCAGCGAGACGAAGAACGTGAACTCGTTGCGTTCGGTGGAGCGCGCGGTCACCTACGAGATCCGCCGGCACGCTGCGGTGCTCGACGCGGGTGAGCCGGTGGTGCAAGAGACCCGGCACTGGCACGAGGACACCGGCGAGACCACGGCGGGCCGTACCAAGGAGGAAGCCGAGGACTACCGCTACTTTCCCGAGCCCGATCTCGTGCCGCTGGCGCCGTCACGGGAGTGGGTCGAGGAGCTGCGGGGCACCCTGCCCGAGCCGCCCGCGGCGCGCCGGGCCCGCCTGCAAGGGGAGTGGGGCTTCACGGACCTGGAGATGCGCGACGTCGTCAACGCCGGGGCCATGGGCCTGGTCGAGGAGACCGTCACCGCGGGCTCCGACCCGGCGGGCGCGAAGAAGTGGTGGCTGGGCGAGATCGCGCGCACCGCAAACGAGCGCGGCGCCGAACTCGACCAGGTCGGGATCACGCCGCAGCAGGTGGCCCGCGTCCAGGAGCTGATCGGTGCCGGGACGTTGAACGACAAGCTGGCCCGGCAGGTGGTCGAGGGCGTGCTCGCCGGTGAGGGCAGCCCCGACGAGGTGATCGAGGCCCGCGGCCTGGCCGTCGTCTCCGACGACGCGGCGCTCGGCGCCGCCGTCGACGACGCGATCGCGGCCATGCCCGACGCCGCCGAGAAGGTCCGTGGCGGGAACATGGGACCGGTCGGGGCGCTGATCGGTTCGGTGATGAAGGCGACGCAGGGTCAGGCCGACGCGCAGCGCGTCCGGGAACTCATCCTGCAGCGCCTCGGAGAGTGAACGGTCGTGCCACCACGCCATTGTGGTGGCACGACCTCCTGCTCACCAGCCTAGACGCGCCGAAGCCCCAGGTGAAGTGGTGGTGATCGCCAGCGTGTAACGTCGACCCGTGCATGCGTTGAGCGGGTACCGGCTGGACGAGACGTTGAATTCCATGCCGGAGGGACAGGTTCTCGTCGTCGCTCTCGCGGCGATCGCCCTGGCGCTACACCCGGTCACCTGGAACGTCGTCGGATACCCGGTCACCATCGTGCACGAAATCGGGCACGCGCTGGCCGCCGCGCTGGTCGGATACCGGGTGCGCGGGATCACCGTGAACAGCGACATGTCCGGGGCCACCAACTTCGCGGGCAAGGGCGTCTTCCGGGTGCTCTGGACGCTGTGGTGGGGATACCCGGCCCCTGCCGTCGCCGGTGCCGCACTGATGTGGGCGGTGTCGCAGGGCTGGGCGCAAGTCGCCCTGGCGGTCCTCGTGGTGTTCCTGGCGTTGACGTTCCTGTTCTCCCGGAGCTGGCACACGGTGGCCGTCGTTCTCGCCACGGGAGTCCTGCTCGGTGCGGTCGCCTGGTTCGGAGAGCCGTGGGTGCAAAACGTCGTCGTGTTCGCGTTCGCGTGGCTGCTGATCGTCGGATCGGTGCGGGCGTTGTGGTCGATCACGCGCAGTCACCTCACGCGCTCCGGTGTGGCCCGCTCGGACGCCTACATGATGGGACGCCGCATGCGTCTCCTGCCGGGCGGCTTCTGGGTACTGACGTTTGCCCTCGTCATCGGTGCGTCGGCGTGGTACGGCGTGACGACGGTGACGGAGCTCGTCAACGTGTCCGATGTCATCTCTCCGTGATCACTAGAAAAAAGGACGGGAATCGGTAGCGAAACACCGGTCCGATGATCCATATTGCCGCTCATGGGACCAGACAAAGCAGTGATCGTCGGCGCCGGAGTGGCGGGGTTGACCGCAGCGATGGACTTGCTCGCGGCGAACGTCGACGTCACGGTGCTGGAAGCGCGTCCGCGGGTAGGAGGGCGCGTGCACACGGTCTCCCTCCCCGATGGCCGGTGGGCAAACGCCGGCGCCGATTGGGTCAAGGCCGAGCATCATCTCGTTAGGGGTATGGCCGCAGCATTCGGGCTGAAAATGGTTGCGGCCCGGGAGTTCGAAGCCTACGTCGTCGATGGCCGGCTCCATCCGACCAAGCCGCGTTCGGCGCACCTGATCTCCGAAGCGTTGGAAGACCTCGCCGAGCCGATCATCAGGATGGATCGGCCCTGGTCCGACCGCACCGCAATGGAGCTGGATCGCCGCAGCGTCGCCGAGTGGCTGGATGACCTGCGCCCGGCGGACGAGGCGCGGGCGTGGTTCGAGGCCCGCATCCGCGCCGAATACATGGTGGAGCCGGATGAGCTGTCGCTGGTCGTGCTCAGCATGGCCGGACGGCTCGGTTCGCGCAGCACGTCCTACCGGTTCGCCGACGGCGCCGGATCGTTCGTGGATGCGCTGGTGCAGCGCTGCGAGGGCGCCGCCATACATCTCGGCGAACCGGTGCGGCGCATCGAGCACGACGCGTCCGGCGCTGCTGCGGTGACCGACGATGCCACCTACGAAGCCGACGACGTCATCGTCACCGCACCGCTGCCCGCACTCGCCCGCGTGACGTTCGATCCTGAAATCGAGCTTCCAGTCATCGGACAGGGGCGCGGCGGGAAGCTCCTGGTGCCGTACCCGGCGCCGGGCTGGCGCCACCCCGAGCTGGACGTGACCGAAGAGGTCAGTTTCGACCTGGTTTACGAGAACGCACCCGATCAGCGTGCGCGGGGCGGCATACTCGGGGTCTACGGCATGCAACGGATCGACGCGGAGGAGGCGATTCGCGCCTTCGCCGCGTGGTTTCCCGAACTCGGCGACCCGGACGGTGAACCGATGGGCGTGTGGTGGGACACCGAGCCTGAAAGCGGATGCACTGCCTCGGCGTTCCGCCCGGGCGACGTTAAGGCCCTGCAGAGGCTCGCATCGCGCACCGGCCACGTGCACTTCGCCGGCGAGTACGCCGAACCCATGAGCGGATACATCGACAGCGCGCTGCGCAGTGGCCGCCGCGTGGTGAACCGGATGCTCGGCAAGATGTCCAAGTTCTGAATGCACGTCAGGTGATCGTCGACGCGAACGCGCGTCGACGATCACCGGCGCCACAGCTAGCTGATCATACGCGTGCGGGGATGTATGCCTCGTCGGGGTCAGTGCCCGCGCTGGCCGCCGAATCCGAACCCGCCGAAGCGGATTCGACCATGCTGCGGAAGTCGTGCCGCGGGTAGAAGCCGAGCAGGCCGCGCGCCTTCGAGATGGTCATCTCCAGACGCCAGGTGGTGGGCATGGTGACCGTGACCTTCGGTACCCCGTACGTCTCCGCGATGATGGACGCCGCGTCGTCGTGCCGGGTGGGTGCGGGCCCGGCGATGTTGAAGGCGCACCCGAGCGCGTAGGGCTTGGTGAGCGCCAGGTACAGACCCTCGACGGCGTCGCGGACGTCGAGCAGGTGGATGCTCCACGACTCGCCGTCGCGGCCCACGAGGGAGACCGCGGCCTCATCCGGTGCGCCAGCCACCCCGGTCTCGAACGCCTCGGTCATGCCGGGGTGGTTGTAGAACAGCTGCCAGATGTTGGAATCCCGGCCGAGCCCGGCCCGCCGCAGCAGGCCGCGCAGCGAATGGACCCGGAACTGCTGGGCGGCTTCGGCGGGGTCAAGTACGGTGGCGAATCGGGTAATCGTGAACGGGATGTCGAACTGCGCGGCATGGTTGTGCAGGATGATCTCGCCGAGCAGCTTGGACGTTCCGTAGTAATCAGCCGGGCGCTGGTGGGTTTCCTCCGAGAGGGGAATCGACGGCGGGTCGCCGGGGCGATAGGTGCCGTCGGTGCTGGCGAGCAGGAATCTCTCGACGCCGTTGCCGCGCGCCACAGCTTCGAGCAGGCGCAACGTTCCCAGGGCGTTGATGTCGTAGAACGTGTCCACCGGCGTGTCACCGCGGATGAGCTGCGCGGCCAGGTGCACCACGTGCGTAACGTCGCGGCAGGCGTGGTTGATGGCTGCCTGATCGGTGAGATCGGCCTCGACGATCTCGACCTCGGGCATGGACGTCAGCTTGGCGGCCTGCGGGTCACCGGGCATGACCATCGCCTTGACCTGGGCGCCAGAAGAGACCAGGCGTTTGACCATATTGGCACCGACGCGTCCGGTGGCGCCGGTGACGAGGACTAACATCACGGAGATCCTTTCTCGCGTGACCGCGGACGGGTGACGTGAGCGATCAGATGTGGCGCTGCCAGGTTTCGATGTAGTTTTCGATGTCTTTGACCTTGACCATCGGGCATTGTTGCGACGAGTGGCGGGGACGTTGGGGGTCCTTCCAGCCGGCGCCGGTCAAGATGAGGATGGGATGGTCCTCGTCACCGACCATCCCGCTGTCGATGTCGTTGATGAGGGCGGCCAGTCCGGCGGCGGCAGCAGGCTCGACCGAGATTCCTTCGGTGGCGGCGAGCCGCTGTTGCGCGGCAAGGATCTCGTGGTCAGTGGCGCTGGTGCCCCACCCCCAGGACTCCCGGATGGCTTCCGCGGCGAGATACCCGTCGGGTGGGTCGGGAAGCTGGAGACCGGAGATCTGGCTCAGGCAACTCTCGATCTGCGGAGTGTCGATCTCGTTTCTGACGTAGTGGACGATCGGGGCGCACCCGGCTGGCTGGCAAGCGATCACCGCCACGGGCATGTCCCGGGAGAACAATCCCCGGGAGACAGCGGAGATCAGCCCGCCTCCGCCCGTGGGAACGTAGACGCAGGTGGGGTCCGTCGTCTGTTCGGCGAGCTCGTAGCCGATCGTGTCCACGCCACGCATGCCGTCCGGGTTGAAGACGTGCGCGGTGATTGCGAGGAACAGGTCGTACTCGTCGGCCGCCCGCTCGATCTGTGCGAGCATCCTCGTCGAGACCGAACTTGAACCGTTGTGGCCGGTTCCTTCGACGGAGATGAGGCCGACGGGATACGGCGTCAGCGGCAGCCACTTGTGCGACGGCGCGTTGGCGACCATGCATAGGAAACCCGGCAGGGCGGCTCGCGTGCCGTAGGCAGCCATGGCCAGCCCGGCATTCCCCGACGACGTCGCCACCCAGCCGCGCCTGCCTCGCTGCACGGCGAGCGAGATGGACATGGCCGCGACCCGATCCTTGTACGAGCCGGTCGGATTGGTGAACTCCAGCTTCGCGGAGAGCTTGGCGACGCCGAGCTCGTGAGCGAGCTTGTCGAGCGGCACGAGAGGGGTGTTGCCCTCGCCGAGCGTGACGAATCGATCGACCTTGGGAAGGTCGCTAGCGAATCGGCTGATTCCGGATGAACGTCCGGTCATGTGTATGCCTCGTGCATGTCGGAAGGTTGGGCCAGGACGAACAGCACGTCGCCAGCCTGGGTACGAGCCTGACGGCGGAGAAACATCAGCACGCCGTCGGCATGAGCGTTCACGTAATGCAGGAAGTTTCCATCGAAGTCGTAGAAACGGCCGATCTCGCTATTCGCGGCGGTGAATTCACCGACGGCGGCCGAGGAGACGAAGAAGCCGTGATGGGTTGCCTGAAAACCGTCGTCGAGATCACCATCTCCGCGCACCCAGCGTGGTGGCCGGGTGGGCATATCGAGGGTGTCCGAAGACATTCCCAAGTGAGTCATGACGTTGAAAACTCCACGTGTATAGGCGTCGAGTTCGTGCGCCCGGATGCTGCCGCCGCCGGAACATTCCGCGTAAATGGCGGGTACGCCGAGCTGGGCAGCGGCCGAGAGGGAACGGCCCGCTGCCCCTGTGGGGTGGACCCAGATGGTCGGCACCGCGAAGGCCTCGGCCAGCTCTCGCGAGCGTTTGTGCTCCGAGGTGTCTTCGCAGTAGCCGACCATCAACGGCATGCGATAGCGCAGACCTGCTGAGTGCAAATCGATCAGTGCATCGCTTTCAGCCAGGACATCCGTCGTGATCGCGGATGCTATCGCCGCCGTGGGCCCGTCATCGGGGGATCCGGGAAAGCTCCGGGCGAGGTTGGAGCCGTCGACGGGGCTGTGACGGTCTTGTGCTGCCCACCCGGATGGATTCGCACGAGCAATAGCGAGAATGGTCCCCCGACGTAGTCGTTGTGGTTGTGCACTCACCTCCTTCGTGACGCGCTGTACGGCGAGAACCCCTTCGTCCTCATCACCGTGGACACCGCCAAGCACCGCCAGCGTCGGCCCCGGTTCCGGACCGGAGATGGCGGTCAGGACGACGTCGCCGGCTAGCGGACGAGTCACAGTCCCGGGTGTGGATCGGTCAGCCATGGTTCCTGGCTTCACTCCCTCGCCGTCGCGCGTCGTATATCGATGTATGACGTGTTTGTCGATATCGACGAGTGGAACGACGTCAACGAAAACGAGATGACGTCGATCTGGTTGTCGTTGATTGCTCGGCGAACTCAATGTGCAACCCACCCGCACACTGGGTCTTCAGCACCTCAAAAGCAATCGTTCTGTCAACTACCAATACAAAAGGTTCGCCATCTCATTTCTTAATGAGAAACAGCGGTTTCTTAAGCGAGAGACTACGGCTGGCTGACCGGCTCGTCAAGGGGGGTCGTGGCGATTGCTGACATTGAGTGACGCGTTCAGGGTTGGCGTGCATCCCGTCAGTGCTGGTCAGTGACTCACGGTAGGGGCCAGTCATCGATTCGGAATCGCCTTCCATCACGGGTGGCGCGGCCCGAATCGGTCGTTGATAACGGCGTGGTGGGGGCCAGTTTTCTGATGCGGTCAAGATGATCCACATTTCTCCGTCGATTCGCTTGACCCTCGGGATGGGGATTACTACCGTCTCATTCTACGACGAAAGCATTTCTTCAACGCGTACACGGTGAGTCTAGATCGAGTTGCCATACTGTGTCGCTCATGCCGATCCAGGCCGCTGGATGCGCACAACACAAGAGATAAGAAGGGGATTGCATGAACGCTCCGACGCATCTGCGGGTCGAGCATCTCGATCAACCCATAGGTCTCACGTGTCGCAACCCACGGTTGTCATGGCGACTTCCTGCCGACGCTCGCGAGCAGCTGGCCTACCAGGTGCGAGCCGGAGAATGGGATTCCGGCAAGGTGGAATCAAGCAGCTCTGTACTGGTGCCCTACAGGGGGAGGGCACTGGACTCGGCCGAGCGCGTTCACTGGACGGTGCGGGTCTGGACCGACGCCGGCGTGTCTGACTGGGCAGAGCCGTCGTGGTGGGAAACGGGCTTGCTGTCGCCTGAGGACTGGACAGCGAGGTGGATCGAACCCCTCGAAGACGACCACGTGCGTCACAGCACGCCCCGGCCGGCATACCTGTTCCGCCATGTCGTCACGCTCGAGGACACGATCGACAGTGCACGGCTGTACGTGACGGCGCATGGAATCTACGAAGTGTTCATCAACGGCGTCCGGGTGGGAGACGCCGAACTGACACCAGGATTCACAAGCTACCCGACCACCCTGCAGGTTCAGACGTACGACGTCACCGAGTTGCTGCTGCCAGGGGAGAATGCCATCGGCGCCATCGTCTCGGATGGTTGGTTCCGTGGCCAGAACGGTGGCCTGCGCCTGACGAATCTCTATGGCGACAGCATCGCCCTGCTCGCCCAGCTGAACGTGCACCACACCGACGGACTGGTCACGTCCGTCGGAACCGGCCCCGACTGGACATGTCGCACCGGCGAGATCAAGGCGGCCGACCTCATCCAGGGACAGGCCGTAGATCTGCGCAGACGCATCAACGGCTGGTGCACGCCCGGAGCGGCGCCAGAGGGCTGGTCACCTGTCGTGGTGGGTGAGTACGACCTCGAACGCCTGCGCGGGCCGTCTGCTCCACCGGTGCGGCGGGTCGAAGAGATACGTCCGGTAGAGATCACCGAACCGCGGCCCGGCGTGCGAGTCGTCGACCTGGGGCAGAACATCAATGGCTGGGTCCGGATGACGAACCTCGGACCGGCCGGGACAAGGCTCACCTTGACGTATGGCGAAGCGCTCGATGCGTACGGCGATGTCACACAAGAGAACATGCTGGTCGTCGGGATCGAGACCGACCCGACATTTGACGATCCGGAATTCGCCAACCTCTCCGCGCCGTTCCAGACGGACCAGGTGACATCTGCCGGTGAGCCGGGTGAAACGTTCGAGCCGCGACACACCACCCATGGGTTCCGCTACGTACGCGTCGAGGGCCATCAGGGGGAACTGACACCAGATGACGTGACAGGCGTCGTCGTCCATACGGACATGCGCCGTACCGGCTGGTTCGAATGCAGCGACGATCGCCTCAACCGGCTACACGAAGCCGCCGTGTGGAGCTTCCGTGGCAACGCATGTGACATCCCCACGGACTGCCCGACCCGGGAACGCGCCGGCTGGACGGGCGACTGGCAGATCTTCGTGGGAGCTGCCGCGTTCATCTACGACGTCGCGGGCTTCTCCACGAAGTGGCTGTACGATCTCGTGTCCGAGCAGCGCGGCGATGGCCGGGTCAGCAGCTGTGTGCCCGAAACGATCTCCAGTTGGTACGCGAACAAGCTGGGATTCGCCCACGGCAGTGCGGGGTGGGGGGACGCCGCCGTCGTCGTGCCGTGGGAAATCTATCGAGCGTATGGCGATGTGGGGATCCTGGCTGAACAGTATGACTCAATGATGGCCTGGGTCGACTACGGAGTACGCGCCGCCAACGAACGGCGTCACGAGGACCGGGTGGCCAAGCGCGTCACGCCGCTCGACCATGAGCGCTGGCTCTGGGACACCGGTTACCACTGGGGTGAGTGGCTCGAACCGGACACCTGGGATCCCGGCATCATGGCCAAGCTCGCCGACACCGATCATTCGGAGGTGGCCACTGCCTACCTGCACCGTTCGGCGCGTCTGCTGGCCGAAACCTCCTTGCTCCTGGACGAGTACGAGTATGCCGGCTGGTACGCGGGTGTTGCTGCCGCAACCAGGCTCGCCTGGCAGACCGAATTCATCGACGCCAGTGGCTCGCTCGTCGTGGACAGCCAGGCCAGCCACGTGCGTGCCCTCGCCTTCGATCTCGTGCCCGAAAAGCTTCGCGCGCAGACGGCCCGGCGGCTCGTAGACCTGATCCGCAAGTCCGGCACGCACCTGACGACGGGATTCCTGTCCACTCCCTACTTGCTGCCGGTACTGGCGGAAACCGGCTACCCCAACGTCGCCTACGAGCTGCTGTTCCAGAGCACGGAACCGTCCTGGCTGACCATGATCGACCGTGATGCCACCACTATCTGGGAAGACTGGGGTGGGGTCGATGAGAACGGCTACGCACTGCTGTCGCTCAACCACTACAGCAAGGGCGCCGTGATCTCGTTCCTGCACAGGTACGTTGGGGGCATCAAACTACTCGATGATGGCCCTGGCTATTGCCGTTTCGAGATTTCGCCGATGCCCGGTGGCGGGTTGACGTGGGCGAACACCCAACACGAAAGCCCTTACGGCCTTCTCCGGTCCGGATGGCAGATCGACGACGGAACGTTCGTCCTGGACATCACGGTGCCCCCGGGAACGAACGCCCGCGTGGTACTGCCAGACGGCCAGACATTCGAAGCCGAGCCAGGTCAGGCGCGCTATACCTGCGCCATCTAAGAGCTGGCGCCCCGTCAGCGCCAAAAGCCACGGCCCCGATTGCCGGTCCGCGTCGGCGATCGGGGCCGTGGTGAGGTCGGCGTGACGCACGATGACGCGGTGGGGAGCGGCAGTCCGTAGCCCTGTTGCGCACGTCGACCATTGACTCTCTAGAATGTGCCGGCATGGGGATTCACAAATTCGGCGGAAGATCGACGAGAAGGTCGCCGCGACACCATCAGACGAAGTGTTGTGTGGTGTGGCGTCGCAGATACCGCCCGATCAAGAGATCGGTTCGCTATTCACGCTGCGGACGCAGTTGAGTATTTCCCAGACCTCAAGGACACGAATGCGGGCGGGACGGCGGAATAGCCGTATCGATGGCTCGCGCACCGCAAAATGAACGGTCCGGGCCAATCATTAAAGGGATCGACCCGGACCGCTTCGGGTGGAAACTACTCTTACAAAAGTGGCCCTCTTTGGGCCGCAAGAGGAGTTCATCTCATCAAATTTGTCCGGAAGCGTGGCCATTTTGATGAGATCTGAGGTGCCGTTCGAATGAACACCTCATATCTACAAGCATATATGTTGTCTGCCATGTGTCAAGTGCTTGGGATCGCGAAAATATTTCTTGGAATTCCACCGAGATCCAAAGATATAAAAAATACGTAAAGCCTTGAATGATCGTGACCTGCCTCGAGTATTTCGAAGTCATTTTTGGATTAAAAATTACTACCTTTCTCTCATCTTCAAAGGGCTGCACCGCACGCACGCACAAGGTGTTCAAGCTATATTAGACAGCATCGTCTATTCCACCAATCAAACACAGCGGCACCGATCAAACTGGCCTGCGGCTGTTATGCACGAAAGACCGATTATATAGCCAAAATAAGTGTTGCATCGGCATCAAATCTCTGAGATATTGCCGTAGTTTCAGTTTGGGTATCGCAAGCGATCACAACCCGATGACGCGCCATTCGACTGAGCTGAAGTAATAATGCCAGATAAGGAAATGAACGTCACTTCTAGGCAGCTTGACCAGGATGCACGAAATTCCATAATAACCGTGTATCCTGCATATAGGCAGATCACTGTCACGGCCTGCATTATCGAGACCGCCCCAATTGTCCAGCACTCAAGCCTCGTAAGTTACGGAATATCAGATGTCGCGGAATGAGAAGCGATTGTTAAGATCACATATAGATCAATTCGGCAAAAACAAAAATAGCTGACAAATTTCACGCGAACATAGCCACCGTTTCATGCAGAACGAGCGGAGGGCGACATAAGTAGACGTAGCAGACATTCATCATGTCAGTCATGCAAATATTCCACCCTCTCATTACTACGAGGGCCTTGGGTGACGAAACAATCACAGCGAGCCAATATTGCGCGTCAACGATTGACACGGAATCAGCCAGTTTCTACTATGAATAAAATGTATATTTTGTTGAATAAAACCATCGTGGGCTGAGCCCAGTCGGGGCGAATATACAAAGGCTATAAGGAGCGGATGTATTACACGCTGAGTGAGCGGATAGCGCTCTAGCGGATACTCGACTTTAATCGTCTGCCCGCTAAGAAGGGAGCGTGACGGCATGAACCTCGGAGCCCTAGGCCTAGCACCCGCGGCGGTGTCTATCTTGATAATCGCCGCATGTAGTGGTCCTAATGACAATGATACAAGCGACGGAGGTGCAGAATCGGGGAGCGAGCAAACGCTGCAGTTAGGAAATCCGGACGAACCTCCCGATCTCTTGCCGTACGATTCGCACGGTGGTAAAGAACCGGTTTTTGCAGCGATACTCACGCCACTTATCTGGGTCGACTCGGCCGGCGAATGGCACTCCGAGCTCCTGGAATCATGGGAGGTGTCAGACGACGGTCTGACCGTAACCCTAGAGATGAATTCGGGCCTGGAATGGACCGACGGCACTGCGGTAACGTCAGCTGATGTCGCGCTTACGCTAGAACACAATTTAGATCCACAGGTCAGCGTACGAGCCGGATCACTGGCAGGTGTAGTAGGAGCAGAGGAATTCCTTAGCGGCGAGACGGAAGAGATAGCAGGTCTGACTACGCCAGATGAACATACGGTGGTAATCGAGCTTGAGAGCCCATCTGTATGGTTGCAAGATATGGCGAGGGAACGGATCTTTGTCGTTCCGGAGCACGTCCTTGGAGACGTGCCACACGACGATCTTAATGATCACGAATACTTTTCGAGCTTTCCTGTGTCAAATGGCCCGTATAAGTTCGTGGAATGGGAATCAGGTCAGCATATCGAACTTGAGCGCAGCGATCAGTGGTCCTTGGGAGAAGCAGGCTTTAGTCGCCTATTTATCAAATATCTACCGGGCGATGTTGCTAACGCCCAACTGGAAACCGGAGAGCTCCATTATTATGACAGGGTCGATCCTTCCGATGCGGACCGAATTGCGGAATTTGAGCACGTCGAGATTCAATCAACGACAGGAGTCTCGCAATCCCCTGTATGGGGGTTGATGTACAACGAGCCTCTGCTCGATGAACGAGTGCGTCAGGCCATGGCTCATGCAATAGACCGGAAAGGGATCTGCGAGGCCGCCTTTAATGGTTTCTGCACAGTTCCCGAAACCAATATTCCACACATCGCTCCGGAATGGGCACTTCCGGACTCTGGAATAACTGTGTATGACTATGATCCGGAGCGTGCGAAAGAGCTTCTTAAACAGGCTGATTGGAATTCGGAGAACGAACTCATATTTCTGAGTTGGAGCGAACCAGGGGGGCCGCGAGACCGGGCCCTGGAGATAGCGCAGGCTAACATGGCAGATGTGGGGATAAATTGGACGATTGAGAACGTCGACCTGCCGACTATGAATGAGCGAAATGAAGAATCACCGGAGTCATTTCATGGCTGGGAGGGTGCAGGCGGCAATTTCGCAGTTGATCCCAATTTCGTCCGAGAACTGACCGCCTGCGACAAGCACTTCCCAATGGGCGCGAATCGAGGACACTACTGTAATGAGGAATTAGATGATCTCTGGTCAGCCGGTTCGAGTGAAACTGATCAAGAAGAACGGGCCAGGATATATAAAGATGCCTTTCGTATTTTGAATGAAGACGTGCCCAATATCTGGATGATAATACCCGACAACATCGTGGCTCACGATGCGCGATTAGATGGTGTCAATCCGGAGACGCGGGTTCGCGAAATTGGAGATTGGTCCTGGGAGGAATAGGGCGAGAGCACATGAGGCAATAAGCTGACACCTTCCTGTGTGTTCGTCGAAGTATATGGAGGACACATAGGAAGGTGTAGCGATAGCGAAGAGGAGCAAGAATTGCTCAGCTATGTCGGACGACGCCTCCTCATTTCGGTGCCGGTCTTGTTCGGGATCTTGGGAATCTCGTTCATATTCGTTCAGATGTTACCTGGAGATCCGGTTAGGGCACTGATGAGTCCGGAGGAGCTGGCGACAGCATCTCCGGAGTATATTGAACAGCGTCGCTCAGAGTTGGGTCTAGATAAGCCCATATTTGTACAGTTCGCTGCATGGATAGGTGAGGTACTGCAAGGAAACCTCGGACATTCGTTCCGGCGAAATACTCCGGTAGCTGACATGATCTTCGAGCGAATTGGACCGACGGCAATATTGGCGATAACCGCGTTATCTATTGCTCTGATCATTGGCGTATTGTTGGGTACGTTTGCGGCGCTGAAGCAGAATTCGTGGTTTGATTATCTTTCAAGTGTGACGAGTATGATGGCGGTGTCAATTCCGAACTTCTTCTTAGGCCTCATGGCAATATATATATTCTCAATATCATTAGGAATATTCCCAACAGGTGGAATGCGTACGCTGGCTGCGAGTAATCCGTCGGCATTAGATCGTGTCCACCATTTGATCCTGCCGGCATTAGTGCTTGCAATCAATTTGATTGGACCGTATGTGCGGTATACGCGACAGAGTATGCTTGAGGTAATAAGACAGGACTACATAACTACTGCGAGAGCCAAAGGCGTGCCTTGGATGAAGGTGGTTTTTGGACACGGACTGAGAAATGCGCTTATTCCACTGACAACGGTGATTGCAATCCAAGTACCAATATTGCTGACAGGACTACTTGTGATTGAGACAATTTTCTCTTGGCCGGGGTTAGGACGACTGACATTTGAGTCCATCATGGGCAGAGATTATCCCGTTATAGTTGCGATCGTCTTTATAAGCGCAGTCTTTGTCGTGCTATTCAATCTTCTCGCTGACGTAACTGCGGCAGCGCTTGATCCGAGGATTCGACTATGAGTGAGAACGTGCAAACGGCCGTTCCGGTGGCAGGTAGGAGCGACGAAGAAGGCATAGGTCGGCGGCGGGAAAGGGAGGTGCAGAAAGGAGGAAACGGGCGGGCGGGACAGGCGCTATCGCCGTCTCGGCTCGCTATAAGGCGTTTCAGGCATCATCGCCTAGCGATGGCAAGCGTCTTGCTCCTGTCACTTCTGCTACTCCTAGCCGTCCTAGCTCCCCTTATCTCTCCGTATGATCCTAATGCTGTAAATACGGCGGCATATCGTGAGCCACCGAGTGGTGCTCATTGGTTGGGGACGGATTCGGCGGGAAGAGACGTCTTGAGCCGACTTTTGCACGGAGCACGAGTGTCACTGACCGTCGGAATTGCAGCGGCCGTTTCGGCGACGGGTCTAGGGACGTTGCTCGGACTGATCGCGGGAATTTTTCGCGGCTGGGTTGACGCGATTATTATGAGGGTCGTTGACGTATTTCTCTCGTTCCCGCCGCTGGTAGTGATCTTGCTGTTGGTGGCTATCCTGGGCCCAAGCGTAACGACGATAATAGTAGTGATTGCCGCATTCGAATGGCCGACTGCGTGTCGCATCGTGCGTCAGGTGTCGTTGTCGGTTCGTGAGATGGACTACGTCCTCTCGGCGCGTGCGATGGGTTCCGGTAGTTTGGCGATTGTACGTCGGCACATGATTGGGCCAGTTTTGCCTCCATTGACCGTGGTGGCAACCCTGCTTAGCGCGAATGCCATCTTACTTGAAGCGGCCCTATCGTTTTTAGGACTCGGAGTGGAACGGCCAAATGCTACATGGGGTGGCATGCTGCAGGCGGCACAGTCGATGACAATACTTCAGGAGATGCCGTGGCTTTGGCTGCCGCCAGGGGTAGCAATAGCTGCGACAGTTTTGTCGATAAATTTCATGGGGGATGGCTTACGTGATGCATTCGACCCGAGGCAGCGACTATGAATGAGATGGCGGAAGCGAGAGAAAAGAGGGGTGCCGAAAGAGAACCTCTATTGTCCGTGAGAGATCTATCAGTGTCGTTGAGGTCGGATGAAGGGTTAGTTCAAGCGGTAAGGAACATTGGCTGGGATATCTACGATGGAGAAGTCCTAGCTATTGTGGGTGAATCGGGTTCTGGCAAGAGTGTGAGTGTCAATACGCTTCTTGGTCTGATGCGGCAAGACGTTGCCATTGTGAACAGCGGTCATGCGGAGTTCGGTGGTCGAGATTTGCTGAATCTTGGCGAACGTGAACTTCGAGAGGTGCGCGGTAAAGATATTTCGGTAATATTTCAAGATCCTATGGCATCATTTAATCCGGTGAAGACGATTGGGGATCAAATTTCAGAAGCTATACGCGTGCATGACGAGCGGGCGACGCGGCGGTGGGCATGGTCGCGGTCTATTACCCTGCTATCCATGGTTGGGGTGCCAAATCCGGAACTCCGGTGCAAGCAGTATCCGCACCAGTATTCGGGCGGAATGCGTCAGCGCGCGATGATCGCGATGGCAATGGCGAATAGGCCGAGATTGCTCATTGCGGACGAGCCGACGACAGCGCTGGACATGACGATACAGGCTCAGATTATTGACGTGTTGCGTCTAGTGCAAAAAGAAACGGGGGGAGCAATCGTTTTAATTACACATGACCTAGGTCTTGTGGCAGAACTTGCAGATAGAGTCTTGGTCATGTATGCGGGGAAAATTGTGGAGTCTGCGGGTGTTGTTGAATTGTTTGCCAGTCCCCGCCATCCTTATACACGTGCCCTCCTTGAGAGTTTGCCCAGGATCGGTGATCAAAGCGATGAGTTGAGATCGATCAGTGGGCAGATGCCCAGCTTGGTGGAGCTGCCAGAAGGATGTGCGTTTCATCCACGCTGTTCGCTTTCACACGATAGACAGTTGTGCCGAGAGCTAGAACCGCCGTTGCAGGAAACAAATAGCGGGAGCGAACGACTATCGGCGTGCCATTTCTCAAGGGAGTTGGATGAACTCGACATCTTTGATAGGTGATTAGTGCTGACTGGTGCTGGTGGCTGGGGTGAAGCTTATGATGGAGCTCATTGAGACAGATTCAATTTCTCCGAGTCCCGATCGTCAAAAACTGTTGCGCGTCGAGGGACTATCCGTTGAGTATCCGATACTTTCAAGTGTTCTGCGGCGAAAATTGGGTACAGTTTCTGCGGTGCATGACGTGAGTTTCGACCTTTTGGCCGGTGAGGCGTTGGGTCTTGTGGGTGAATCGGGTTGCGGAAAGTCGACGACCGGCATGGCGATACTTGGGCTTATTCAGCCAAGTAAGGGTCGAATTATCTTCGATGGCAATGACGTTACTCAATTGAGTAAGAGGGATATTCGAAAACTTCGCCGAGAGATGCAGATCGTCCTGCAAGATCCCTTCTCGTCTTTAAATCCTCGAATGACGGTCCGTGCAATTGTGGCGGAACCTCTCCAGGTGCATGGTGCTTATGGTGCTCGCGAAAGAGCGGAGAGGGTGGATGAACTTCTGGCGCTTGTGGGGTTGGAACCGGAACACGGCCGGAGATATCCACATGAATTTTCGGGAGGACAGAGACAAAGAATATGTATTGCCAGGGCTTTGGCACTGAACCCGCGGCTGTTGGTATTGGACGAGCCGTTGTCTGCTCTGGATGTATCTATCCAGGCACAAGTGATTGAGCTACTCGAGAGTTTGCGGAAACAATTATCGCTGTCCTATTTACTTATTTCGCATGATCTTTCGGTCGTGCGACATGTATGCGATCGTGTGGCGGTCATGTATTTCGGTGAACTTGTGGAGATAGGTGCGCCTCGTGATATCTATGAGAATCCGTCACATCCATATACAGAGGCCTTGTTGTCGGCGGTTCCGGTGAGCGATCCGAGAGACCGGGAAGCAAAACAACGGGTGGTTCTCGAAGGTGGTGCGGATGATGTGAGGGCAGATGAGATCGGATGCTCATTTCGGGGTCGTTGCTGGAAGGCGGCGGAGGTGTGTGAAAATGAGACGCCGGAACTGGCAGACCGAGCTGGCGTTGGTCACGAGTCGGCGTGTCACTTCCCCGGTAGAAGTCGTTGAATGGTGAGGGCGGAGCGATGTGCGGGGACCAAGGAGATGAGGAGAGACGAGACAGGCCCTTTGTGGCGGAGTCCAGAGACGGACGACGTGATTTGCGCCTGACGGTCTTCTGAAACTTCTTTGGTGCCGGGCGGACCCTAACAGGGCCACCTTTTTATGTGCGGCGACGATCTGGAGGATTGCACGGGGAACGACGATCTCTCATCTCGCGCCACACGCATCTCGCGCCACACGCGCGTTCATCGGGAAGCTCATTCAACCACTTATGGGTAGCGTGGGACCCGATCCTATCGGGGCAAGTCACACAGACCACTATTGCACCATGCGACCAGTTTGCGTGAAGTCTCCATCCCGGCGTCCAACCTGTTCATTCGCACCGTCGTCAAACCCGTTCGACCGATTCCTGCAAGATCGATAGCTTCCGCAACGGCGTTGGTCAGGATCTCGAAATTCCCATCATCGTGTCGAATTCAGCTTCCCAAGCCTTGCGCCAGTCTCCGCCTGATCGAAACTGGTCACGCCGTCCTCCCCGCTGTGTGGAGAAACCGATCGCGCACATGTTCGTCGATCAGCACCTCCAGCACACTCCGGAGAATTTTCCACTGCGCCAGCCGGTCCACCGGTGTCTAGGTATCTCGGCCCGCCCGGCCGGACATGCAGTAATGTTCGCAGTCGAAGCGCGAAGGGTTGACGGCCTCAGAAGTCGACCGGCTCGGACGGTTGGTAGGCAGAGTTGCACTGAGGCTGCGCGGGTGCCGGCGCGGTGACGGACAGGGTTGGTTCCGTCCCTTCAGCTTCGAACTCGTCCACTTGTTCGCACCTACCCCTCTCATCGTTAGCTGAACGAGGCGTTGGCTCGTTCCAGCGGGGTACTCACGATTACCGCCCCTGGAGCGAGCACAGGTCCTACCTCGTCAACTAAATTCATCGCAATCAAAGGCAACTTTTACGAGCCAAGAGACGATAATTCGTCCACACCTTACCGGCTATTCTTGAAAGAACTCATCCAAGGGTCAATTCTCGATCGCCGTCAGCTGCTCTCAGTCGTAGTAAAGCGCAAATTACGAGCGAACTACGAGGGCGGCGTGTGTCGAAACGGTACATCTCCCCAGGGCCAGTATAGTGTCATGGCGAGATGCCCGTCAGCCCCAGAATGAGCCGTTAGAAGTGCTGGGTATTTCGCCAGTCTACCTAGTTTCGCTCTTCATCTATACTATTATCTCCGTCGGATTGCTGGAGTAATGTAATATTGCGGGCGCGGAAATAGCCCCCTTTTGAAAGTATTCGCCGTCCTGAGATATTTGATTACACGAGCCAATTGCGTTCTTTTCGCCTAGCCACTCATCGCTTACATAAGGAGTTATGACTACAGCTTCCCAGCTTTTTGCAATGGGACGGCCGGAAAGGCATGTTGATTTCAATGTGTGCAGGAACTCAACGAATAGGTAGTGAATAAATTTGCGAACTCAATACTCTGTAATTCACTCCGCCAAGCGTTAGATTTGATTAGTTCTATCAAGCGCATTATGTAAAGTCTTCAGGCATTGAGTGAGTTCTGTTTTGACTTAACCATATTAGAAAGTGCCGCTTGTGCGCGGGCGATTGGATATCGGGAAGGAAAAGCGAAAATGAAGGTTTTGCTCCTGACCAACGGAACGCGGGGCGATATACAACCCTTTGTCGCGCTCGCGATCGAACTTGTAAGGGCTGGTCATGAAGTCACGCTTGCTTTGCCTGATGCATTGTCCCCTCTTGCGGAAGCGTACAATATTCGTACCAAGCCACTGAATAACAAGCTCAATCGATTGTTGACAGGTTCGGAATATCGAGCCCTGGTATGGGATGCTGACAGGCATACTCTGACGCGCCTAAAGCGAACTATTCGGCTATTCGGGGAAGACGCTTCCTCGATGGTGGGTGGCCTCGAGAATATCTCAGCTGCGGCTGATGAAGGAGCAGATGTTATCGTCCATCACGCGACTCTTCCAGCTCATCACGTAGCTGAAAAGTTGGCCGTGCCGGCGGTGCCTGTGTGCTTGCATCCTTCTTGGGTTCCAACTAGCTCTTTTGCTCATCCAGCCTTCCGATTCGGCTCATCTCGCGTGATCAATCGCGCGTCCTATTCGATCACCAAGGCGTTTCCGACAAATTTGGTGATGAATGCACTCCTCCGGAGAGCTATCGACAGGTGGCGTCAAGAGACCTTGGGATTGGACTTGCGACGAAACCGCCACGATATTCTGCGACGACCTGATGGAGGACCTGTAACAGTATTGCAAGCATTTAGCCCAGTTGTTTTGCCCAGTCCGTTGGATTACCCCAGTTGGGTCCATACAACGGGCTTTTGGCGTCTGCCAAACAGCCACGAATTCGAACCAAATCAGGACTTGAGAGATTTTCTGGCGTCTGGTGATTCTCCCGTATACGTGGGATTCGGCAGCATGGTTGGATCGAATCCTGAGCATACTACCCGTATTGTGGCCGAGGCACTCAAACGGGTTGATGTTCGCGCCATTGTTGCGACTGGCTGGGGGGCCATTGAACCAGAAGCTTTTGGTGAGAAAGTCTTATGTATAAATGAGACTCAACACGACTGGCTATTTCCGCGCACGAGAGCAATTGTGCATCATGGAGGTGCAGGCACCATGAGCATAGCGCTTGCGTCGGGTCGTCCACAGGTCCTGTGCCCTTTCATTGTCGATCAACCGTTCAACGCGCGGCGTCTCTATGAGATTGGAGTTGCAAGTGCTCCACAACCACAAAGACGACTCACATCTGAAGACCTGGCCCAGGCTATTAATCGGGCTGTGACGGACCGTGTCATGTCATATCGGGCCGAACAACTTGGTGCTAGGGTCCGTGCAGAGAATGGGACGGCTTGTGCAGTGAAGATTCTTGAATCACTAGTATGATCCTAGACGAGTATTCGACATGTAATGTGGCCTTTTCGCGGAACGGGGAAGATAGGTATGAGTGATTTCGTCACATCTATATCTCGGAGCCGTATGTAAGTTCTCTTACGCCGAATTTCTTAGGTTCATTTTTGCCGTTTTGTGTTCTTAATGCGGCCTAAGGATCGCTTTGGGCCGGCGTCTCTATTGGCTACCGACGGAGAAGAGGCGCAGCCTTCTGGGCGGGGTAAAGATGAGCGTCGCGGCAGGGGAGCGAGATCTGAATGGCGCTACCGATTCCTCGGGAACCGTTGTCGGCGAATCCGAATAGGTTGCGAGCGGCCGAAAGAGTGGACGACCTCGCGGGCGCGGGCGGCGATAAGGTTCGGTATGGCTCCAGCCGGCGCTGGCGGAGTCGTGAAGGCGAAGGCCGATCAGCCTGGGACCGGCGGTAGGTTCATGCTGAGCAGGTGACGGTTGTTTGAGCGGGATGGTATGTGGTCGACGATCGGATCGGGTAGCCAGGAAGGTGCTGTTCGGGGTTACGCACACAGTTCTGTTGGGAGCGTTATATGCCATGGCGGACAGTCAGCGGGCAGATGTGAAGCATGTGTAGCTCCCGGTACGACCGTGGATCTCGGTCAACCGCAGCCATGCAGGAGCTCCGCCTGTTGGTGATTGACGTAGCTCGAATTCCCACCACGACTAGCACAATGAGATTCAACGGGGCCCATGGCCTTTGTCAGCTTCGATGTGAAACGCCGGCTCAAGGAACTACCTTGCTGTCAAATGTTATCTCCGTGTGGAGACGCAGATCGACGGCGGATCGGCCGCCAAGTACCGTGAATGTGCCTGGCTCAATCTCCCAGCGGCGGGACATGGGAGACCAGTGTTCGAAGACCCGGGCTTCAAGCTCCACCGCTACTTCGACCATTTCGCCAGGTTGTGCCACGACCGGTGCGAAACCGGCCAGCCAGATGCGTGGTCGCTGGTATGCAGAGTCCGTTCTCTGGAGGTATACCTGCACCACTTCTCGTCCGGTTCGTCTGCCGGTATTGGAAACTTGAATATGCACCCACGTTGCTTGCCCAATGTCAAGTTTCTCGGCAGTTTCGATCGATAAGTATTCCCATGTCGTATATCCTAACCCGTGTCCGAAAGGATACGCAGGCTGCTCTCTTACTGTAATTGGGGTACGATAGCCAATATGTATGCCCTCAGTATAGTTTAGACGGCCATCTTGAGGGCAAGTTTGCGGCAAGATCGACTCGTCTTGGTAGTTCCACCATGTAGTTGGTAGCCGACCGTTGGGTTCCCGGGCACCAAAGAGTACGTCGGCAAGTGCATTTCCGAACTCTTGTCCCGGGAACCAGCTGATGAGGACTGAGGCAACGTCAAGGTGCCATGGCATGAGAATTGGCGCACCGGAATTGACCACAACGACTGTGCGAGGGTTTGCTGCCGCGACGGCATACACAAGATCGTCCTGGCGACCAGGAAGCGAGAGAGTCGTACGATCGGCTCCTTCGCTCTCGTCTGACGCCGTGGTACCAACGACGACGATGGCGGCGTCAGCCATCTGAGCAAGGCGTGCTGAGGATGCAATAGATTCGTCGTCCGGCCATGTCGGTTCCTTGAGGGCGATGATAATCTCAGCGATTTGGCCGGTAGTGGGAACCTCGTACTTCACTGTTATATCGACTTGCTGATCCTGGTTAAGCATCAACTCGCCATCAAGGTAGGTGGGGGCTTCAGCCGCGAAGTCATCTCGTGGCTTAGCGAAATCGTCGATTAACACTTCTCCTGAAGCTTCGACCACATAGTGTCCCCTTCCGGCAACGCCGAGCGTGTGTTTGCCATTACCAGGTGCGCGAAAGCGGGCACGTGCTTCAATGGTTTTTACGTCGGAAAGTTCGGCCAATGTCCATATGAGGGTCGTCGCACGGCGGTTCTCAACGTCGACCACAGTGCCAGAGGCGTCAAGGAACTGGACCTGGAAACCATGCTCTCCGGTGTGGAGATTCACGAACGCCTCTGTTGGAGCGGGTCGTAGAGTCCCTCCGACGTCAACTCCCTTATGATGGGCTACTTCAACACATTGTCCGACCGCTGCTCGTATACCTTCCAGTGCCGAGATTGAATAGGTAGGCGTAACTCCGGCACTTCCTCCACCTTGTATTTGTGATCTCTCAGCATTCGGCCCGATTACCGCTATTCGACGTAAGTCATTCGCGTCTAATGGCAACAGCTCATCAGGGTTGTGAATTAAGACCATCGAGCTAGCTGCGGCTTCTCGTAGGAGTCCGCCCGAATCGGCGACGTTAGGAAACGCCAAAACGGCCCGTTCTACACCTTCGACAGCCCCCACCCGACAGGCCAGTCGCAAGATTCGACGTACCTTGTCGTCGATTGCAGCTTCGGGAACTCGCTCTTCCTTCACGGCAGTGACGAGCGGTTGGCCCCATTCAGCAGAAGGTCCTGGCATGGCGAGGTCCGTACCGGCCCTGCCGGCGGTTTCAGTGGACCGTACAGCTGTCCAGTCTGAAACGACCACACCATCAAAACCCCACTCGCCCTTCAAGGGATCGGACAGCAGTGGGCTCTCCGTCATCGTGTAGCCGTTAACGCTATTGTAGGCCGCCATCAGCATCCAAGCGCCTGCGGATACCACGTATTCGAACGGCTTAAGGTACAGTTCGCGTAGTGTGCATTCATCTACCTGAACATCCACCGTGAATCGGTCAGTCTCGGAATCGTTTGCGACGTAGTGTTTGGGGGCAGAGCTGATGCCAAAAGACTGTAACGTTCGAACATAGACAACTGCCATACGAGCTGTAAGTAACGGGTCTTCGGAGAAGCACTCGAAATGTCGCCCGCTGAGCGGGCTTCGGTGAATGTTAATCGTGGGGCCAAGCACGGCCCGTGCTCCCTTCCGTAGCGCTTCCGTGGCAACGAGCTCGGTGAGGCGAGCCATTAGATCCTCATCCCATGTCGCGGCTAGGGCCGATGGGCAAGGAAGGCAAACGGAAGGATCTCGCTCGTCGAAAGGCCGTTCTCCACGTACGCCTGACGGGCCGTCGGATAGTACGATCGGACGTAGCCCAATCTGGGCCTCGCCGCAGGTCCTCCACAGGCCAGAGCCACTCACGAGCCGAACTTTTTGTTCCAGGTCCAGTTGGGACAGTAGGTGTTCAATATGATCATGAATTCCGGCTTCGCTGTAGCTCATAGTTCGGACTCCTTACCTAAGGTTGGATTACTCCGAGATAATTTGAGTGGCGAAATACGTTTTCGGTATCCATCCTGAGTTACGCCTACTTAGGCAAGTTGGACGGTGAAACGTTAGAAGAATTACGAAATAGTCGACAGCCACTAGCACGGGCGAAGAGTCTAAGCCGCGGTCAAGTACGCATCGTACGGTGGGACGAGACGGATTCCATATTTGAAAGTTGAAGCTTTCGAAAATGGACAACTTTTCGACTTTAGAAAATAGTAAAGATAATCGTTAATATATAAACTTAATAAGGCGGGAACGCTATTTAGTTGAGATTAGCTTATCGTGCCTATTCTGATGCGATTTGGGTAAGACCATAGTTCCTTGTTCAAAGATCATGTGTAGAAATATTGTTGAGTATGCCATGCATATCGTCAAGCCTTTGTCTCGAAGAATTTCGGCTGCGCAATCTACGATACCTCAATAGTAAGGCATGTGCTAGATCGTCAGCATAGATTGTGATTGGCTTACGTCTCGAGTCGATCTTATTCGCCGGTTGCACATGGCGTTTAGGTTAACGGCATGTGCAATTTGTGGGAGAGGATGGGGCGCGAGCCAGTACAACTGGGCGTCGTGGAAGGAATAGTGCAGCGTGGCGTTGACCGTGAGCTCGATTCCGCCGAAGACGGCCCTCTGGCGTACCTGACATGTTGCCTGCAACAGTACGAGGCATGTGTAGATGATCAGATTACATCGGAGCAATGTATAAAGATCGTGGGCGGATGAATGAGACGAATCCGCGACCAGAAGTTTTAAGCGAGACATTAGTGCATCGGTTTATGTAATAGCTATCAGGGTGGCAGCGCGATATCCGGCAATTTGGGTAATGGATTCCGATCTGAAAGTAACCTCATTTGAATTACTTTACGTTCTTGGTACTCAATATGAGCGTCTTCTCAACTTGTGCTGGCGCGGGTGTGCGCTAGGCGAATGTACCAGATAGTTCATGTTGGAAGGAGATAGTGAAATGAAGATCGGAATTCTCACCCTTCCTTTGCATACTAACTATGGAGGGATAATTCAGGTTTATGCACTGCAAGAATTTCTACGACGGAGGGGGCATGATGTGTGGATAATTAACCGAGATCATTGGATTAGGGAGCAAAATTTGCCTTCAACTGATTCAGAAGAATCGAGCAATGGAAGAAGGTATGCGTCGGTCATCGAGTCGAGTGCTAGCGCGGAAGACAAATGGATAAATACTAAACTATTTATCGATCAGCATATTGGCCAACATATTTCTTCTTCGAATATGGCAGAGCTCCATCAGAATGACTTGGAGGCGATAGTTGTAGGAAGCGATCAGATATGGCGACCTGAGTACGTGCGGCATGCACTGCGGACTTCGATGGCGAATGTTTTTTTGCACTTTGCAGAAGATTGGACGGTTAGGCGGTTGGCATATGCGGCTTCATTTGGGACGGATCGATGGGAGCTCTGTAGAGAGGAGACCGAGGTATGCTCGAGGCTGGCGAAGCGGTTTGACGCCGTGTCAGTTAGGGAGGCCAGCGCTGTATTCTTTTGCCGAGAGTACCTGGGTGTTAACGCCGAACAGGTGTTAGATCCAACGATGTTGCTCGATTGTTCCGACTACGAGGAGTTGCTTGATGATTTCGGTAAGGAGGAAGCTAATTCGAGTGTTTTTAGTTATATGCTTGATGTGACAGACGACAAGATGGATGCCGTTGGGAGGATTTCGAATTTCATAGATTTTGGAGTAGTAGATACCGGTCGGGCAGGAGACGAAGGCGGGTCATATTCAGAAGTTGAAATTTCGTCTGTAGAATCGTGGCTACGGAGTTTTCGAGATGCTCGGTACGTCGTGACGGATTCGTTTCATGGCTGCGTATTCTCAATTTTATTTGGCAAAGAATTTTTCATATATGGAAATTCGGAAAGGGGCATTGAGCGATTCCGCTCACTGCTTGAGATACTCGGATTGAGATCTCGAATGATCTTGTCGGCGGACGAGATAACCGAGGAACGTTTGGAAGAGAAGATAGATTGGAGTCATGTATCAAGGAGACTAGAAAAAGAGAAGTTTCGTTCAATTAATTTTTTGGAAACAAGTCTGAGTGAATAGATTTGAACGAACGGGAGTCTCGACGACGTTGAGTCACGACAAATGCAGATGTCCGGATTGTAGAAATATTGCAGTGGGTTACGGGTTGGGAGATGCGGACTTAGTGCGTTGTCGTGATATGAAGTATATGATCTTGTACCAACAAGGACAATTCGATGGCGATCGCACGCGATTGATTTCTTACGCCTGAAATGAGTTTGATGAACGTAAGTTCTCTCACGGTGGAGCCTTGCGGGCTTGAGAGGCCCAAAACTGCAGGTGAGCGGCGTCGAGCGTGGGGGAACCGATGTCTATGGCGTAGGCCCTTGACCGCTCCGGCCGGTGCTGGCGATGGTGCCAGGCATGGCGAGTTCTGCATCGAGGGCTACGTCCGCCATGGAACTGTGAGTCTATTTGCCAGGTTCAACGTCTCCGACGGCCTCGTCGCCGAGCTGCGTCGCTGCGACCGCGCCGCGGAGTGCAGGAGTGTCCTGGTCGGCATCGACATGGCGACACCGAATGGGCTGGACAACGCTCTGGTCCGCGACAACTAGTGGTTCGTCTTTGAAGTCTTCTGAGGGTTGGCCTTGGCGAGGATTTGTTCGGCGGTCTTGGTCCAGATGAAGGGGTGGGATCGGTTGTTCCAGCCGTCGATGAAGACGCGGATCTTGGTGTTGAGGTCTTTGACGGAGGTGAACACGCCGCGGCGGATGGGCTTGGCGCTCGATGAGGCCGAACCAGACCTCGACGAGGTTCATCCAGGAGGCGTGAGTCGGGGGGTGAAGTGGACGTGTATGCGCGGGTTCGCCTCCAGCCAGGCGCGCATTTCGGGTGTCTTGTGCGCTGCGTAGTTGTCCATCACCAGGTGCAGCTCGCCAGTGGGGTAGGCGCGGGCGACCTGCTTGCAGAACGCGAGGAACTCCTGGCGGCGGTGCCGCGGCTTGAGCGTGGCGGTGACCTGCCCGGTCGCGATGTCCAGCGCGGCGAACAGAGTCGAGGTGCCGTGTCGGACGGAGTCATGCGAACGCCGCTCGACCCGTCCCGGTTGCATCGGCAGAACCGGCTGGCTGCGATCCAGCGCCTGGATCTGCGACGTCTCGTCCACACACAGCACGACCGCGTTCTGCGGCGGGGCCAGGTACAGCCCGACCACATCGGTGACCTTGCCCACCAGCTCGGGATCGGTGGAGAACCGGAACGACTCGGCCCGCCACGGCTGGATCCCGTAGGACCGCCACGCGCGCGCCACCGTGGCCGGGCTGACCTTTAACCTCGCCGCGAGCAGTCGCGAAGACCAGTGTGTGACCCCGACCTTCTTCGGCGGAGGCGTCAGTGTCGCGGTCACGATCGCCCGGTGATCCACGCTGCGCGCACGCCCCGAGCGAGCGGCGTCGCCGAGGCCCGCCAGGCCCGATCTCTGATACCGGCCCCGCCAGGTGAGCACCGTCGGCACCGACACGCCCACGCTCGTCGCGATCCGCTCGTTAGCCACACCGTCGGCAGCCATCAACACAATCCGCGCCCCCGCACCAGCCCCGCCGGCGCGGTCGACACGCGCGTCCACCGCTGCAGCTCGGCACGGTCACGATCACGCAGCATCAACGCCGGGGCAGCACGATTCGCCAAGCTGCATGGTTTCAAACACCAACCCTAAGGCCATTTACGACACGCGACACTAGGCCATGCAGAAGACTCTAATGGCGCGGCAGTGGCTAGCCGGGCGCCCTAACTTACACCTCCTTCACCCCACTCAACCAGGTTGAGTGCTGGTCCGCCTGGCTTACCGCCCAGCCTGCTCGCCGCGGCGTGCACGGGAGCGTGGCGGCACTGGAGAACGAGGAGGGCGTGGATCGAGCGGTGGAAGACATGCCCGTCGGTTCGGCTGATGCAAGACGTCCGAAGAGATCTTCGATTCCCTTGCCCAAATATCTAATAGATCTCAGGCGCAGAACAACAGGACGCCGAGGATAGCGTTGTTCGGCTGGTGATGGAGCGCCCTGGTGACGGCTCCTCGGAGTGGGAGACCACCAAGGCCATTTCCGCTTGATTAGAGAGGCCAGGCATACACTAATGTGTGCCTCAGTCCGAGGTCGATGCCGGCAGCGCGTCGACGTGCCTACTGCGGGGCGCGGGAGGTCCGGGAGCTGGGCAGGGCAAAGGGCCGAGCTTTTCGAGTTTCCCGGTCGAGATATCGGACGTGAATGCAAACTCAGCAGACGGTGGGCGTCGGCGCGAGAGCATGAGCAGGTCCTTCTATGTTGGGAGCAAGTGTTGAGACCTTTGGATTAGGTTGTCCAGGTAAGCTTCGGCTTGGGCCTCTTTGTTATCGTGGCGATGAGTTTGCCATTCTTAATGTCCGTTCCGCTACGAATGAGAACGACTAGATTGGGAGCGCATGAGTGTGTTCCGGCGGGTATGGCGTTCCAGAATCTACAACACTGAGCTTGGGACGGATTACGTGTCTCAACCCCATATGTGATTAGCGGTCTCTGGAACGAACGACAGTTCGAATGCCGAACCTTTCTCAAAGACGTTCCCCATTCTAGGCTTGAAGGTCACTGACTTAACTGGATGTCTACTACGCCACCGTCCACCATACAGTGCAAGGCGACCTCCAGATGTGCCGACGATTGCGAGGACATGCTTTTCCCTATCGTCTGCGGCGTGTTGGAGAAAGTTCAAAATACCGCAACCAAACACATTCGACGGTGCGCGACGGCCCGGAGCAACACCGAACTCATTGTCATCTGCGCGACCGGTCTCATGTGTTCCGTCCGCGGCAGATACTCGCCTTCGAGCGTAGTTTAAGGTGCTTGTATCTTCATTGAGTTCAATCAGGATGCCGTCCTCGACTTGGTCGGCGTCAGTGCGTGCGACGAAAATTGCCCTAAGGCATACTACCCCTGGCGGGACATCAAGCTTCACTAATCTGTCGCCGCCTTCACCAACTAGATAACGTGTCGTCGGATTTGATGGTACCCGATAAGCGTCTATACGGGAGCCGACGGCGCTTCCTGACCGGAATCTAGGGTAGAATCGCAATTCGGAAACCCGGTCCCGATATTCCCATCGACCATTCTCCTGACTGACGGGAAAATATACGCCTTCCGATGACGCGTGCTGGCTAATCCAAGACTGATAAAATTCGGCACTTTGAAGTTCTGGATAAAGTGCCGCAATCGTGCCAAATGAGCCTTTTGGGGCGAGTTCATCCGGCGACCATCCGACTCTTTGTTCGATAAACCTTCCGTCAATTATCTTATTTACCTCGTTGTTTTCGCCACCAAGTCGCTGAACCACGTAGCGGTCATCATTATCTGATCCATTTACGATCTGATAGATGCGTTCACCTTGCCAAGCCTCCACTCCTTCCTGGGCGCGCATGTGCATTAACAACGAAAGATGATTTGTATCTCGTAGTGGTTCAGTTACGGTTATCCTACCGTCGGCTCCCGGATGCTGCTCGCCCACAAGATGGCTTTCGTCGACTGCGTATAATTGAAAAATGCTTCCAATGTCCCAGGCGTTGTCTTGTTCCACGTCTTGTGATGGCCGGAGTTGAATTGAGTCTATGGGTTCGGGTCGCATGTATATGCCTACATGTCGATTGAATCTTTCCTCGACAGATGACCCAACTGTTTGGAAGATCTTTAGATTGTCCGAGTGAAAGGCATTCGGAAATAGAAGAAATCCGCCGCCGTATAAATCCTGGTCGCGCGAGGGGATATCGACGCCATGGCCTGTGGTTTGCTCAAGCTTGTACCTCGTAAGTACCCCTCGCGTCCCGGCACTAAATTCCCGCCAGTTGTAGACTTTTCGCCGGTCGGAATTTATTACAACTTCGCAGTACTGTGGTTGCGATCCTGTGTGCGCGGCGTTCACCTCAATCAGGATATGTCTGGCTCCAGAGGACGCATGGTCTTTGAGTGAATCTAATGTTATGACGTTCTGCCCGAAGCTTTCGACTCTCACCTCAGTCAACCGTTTCAAGGGAAATGCTGTTATTAAGGTCATGGAAAATTTTCTCTCTGTGTTGTTTCCGACTGAATGGCTGCGGATCCTGGAGGTCCCGGGATGGAGGCGATGTGAGATATATTGATTTGCGAGCAACTGTGTAAAATTGGTTGCTTATGCATGCTAATCGTGTATGAGTTAATTATGATACATAGGAACTTTTGGCTCTCGGAAAATGTGTAACCTGGGTAGCGCGTAAGGGGAAGAAGAGATCTGGCGTATGAGATGGCTATTAGGCAGCGCGGGACGATTAATAGAGCTTACGCCGGTCAATGGTGAACGGATGAATTCGTTCTTACGTCGGTCTGGATGTAGTTTGTATTTAAACTCCAATTTCTTCAGAATTATTCGCGATGAGCTACACGTAATTTTGCCAGGCCGGACCCGTTGGAAACTGAAGATAGATCTTGCGGTTCCTGTTTTGAGTGGCAATTATATATTTTCGTGGGGGCTGATATGTCAATCATAGGGGACGATTTTAACGAGGAGTTGCGCTGCTGGCGGCCATTGAGGGAGTAATCAGTCTGGGAATTGACTAGGTCGCGGTCAAGATGAGACGGGTGAAAGGTACTTTGATCGCGACAGCTGTAACATTTTGGCGAACTGGTCGAGGTCGTTCTGGTAGGTATGGCTGTTAACCGTAGTTTTAGTGGGTGCCGATGTTGATTCGTGTCCCGCGAGACGACATGGGGTAGGTGAGCACTTGCGGTCCCAGAATCGATAGGATATCTGCCGGGTGTAGGCAAGTTCAGCGCAGAGAACATGGGCGGGCCTGAGTCGATGTGGCTGTAGGTAGATTGCGCCTGTTTCAGGCATATGAGCGGGAAGTTGTAGTTGCGGCCGGACGTAGCTGCATGTTTGGCCAGAGCTCGAGGTTGTTGCTGGTCGTATAGGTCCGCGCAGCCTGCGAGGTGATGGGGTCTTGCGTAGAACTTGTAGCGTTGTAGCGGTACGGATCTTGGTCTCGTGGGTCTCGATGAGGCATGTGACCGGCGTGGACAGATTCGAGCTGGTCAACGGAACGGGCCAGCGAGGACGGCAGCTGCTTTGGCAGATGAGCTTGAGCTGTGGCAGAGCCTTGGATCTGCCTGTGGAGGTTTTCGAGCTGTCTGGGGCTAGGGATAGAAGTAGTGGGACTTACAGCGGAACTGGGCGTGGGGGAATAATAATGGCGTTAGGTGGGCGAGGCAGATGACGGCGGCTTTGGGTGCCTTCCTTGGTCGCGTTTGTTGTGGTGCCGAGCCCGACTGGCCGGTTTTAACACAGATGCGGTGGCGACGAGGAAGCACGGGCGTTTGAGTTTGCGCTTGTCTCCTGCGCCGGGTGTTCGCCCTTGAAGCTGGTGTTGGATTTGCGGGTGATGGGGGCGACGCTGTCGTAGGCGGTGAGGTATGCCGACTTGGTGAGGTGCGAGGCGTCGTCGGTCTCGAAGAGGATGCGGGCGTAATTGCTGACTCCGATGCCGGGGGTGGAGGTTAGGAGCTGCGCATGACGGTAGGCATGAAGTAGTTCCTCGACCTGAGCCGCTAATGCGGCTGAGAAAGCGCCGTTTTCAAGCTGCTGTCTGGCAGCTGCCGCAGCACTCTGTCGGCGGCGGTGGTGCCGGGCACGGTCACGATATACTCGTTCAGCGTGGCCGGGTTGGCTTCGATAAGGCGGGTATCTACATGCTCGGGGGCGAGTGGACGTCGGCCAATGGTCCGAGGATGCGGTTCGCCGAACCGGGTAGCCTCGGCTGCGACGTGGTCGGACGCGACCAGCACCTCCGCCTCGAACGCGCTCGCGCACAACATGTCGTTTTGCTGACAAGGGGTATCAGGGAGCTGGCGGCAGGATCTGACGTTGCTCTGCGGCGAGTATCGTCATCGTTTTCCTGTCCAACAGACTGTGAATGTCGCACGCGCAAATCTCGTATCGCTGGCGAAAGCTATCGTTCACACTAAGTTCTGCGCAAACTACCTCCCCTAAATAATATTCTCGTGCAGGCTGCCTCAAGAACGTCTAATGCGCTACGCCTGAGTCATCTCCGAAAGTCAAATCAAATAGATTTCGAGTCGTCAAAGCCTATGGTTAATGGTTTTTAGCCAATTGGCATTTTCATCCGACATTGTCACTCTGGCCGTCATTGTCGCAAGACCCGAGGGTATGAACAAGTTGTTTGAACTGAAGAAGTATCAATCCGACGAAAATTGCCCCCTACTTAAATTCCTGAAAATGGTGAAATAATTGTGAATAACATGCGCAACAATGTTGTAAGAATTTAAGATTTAGCGTGTGGCGCAACGCCTGCAGGAACAAGAAAACATGTCCAACCGTAGAGTACCCCTTGTCAGAAATTACCTGACCACCCATTCTGCGGGTTGCAGCTGAGTAGGGCAAGAACTTTAGGGATAATCGAATTGGCGAGAACGAGAGAGAATTTTGATATCACATGATGGCCACGACGAGGTAACCGGATGCGAACTGCGGAACGGTAAAGGATGATGAAAACACAGTTGGTCGCACGCCGGCGTCTCGTCTTTGCGATCATTTGTCTTACGCAATTCTTTATGATCGTGAATTCAACTATCGTGGTAATTGCCTTGCCACCAATTCAGCGCGACCTTGGCTTTGGTGTTGAGGGCCTTACGTGGGTGGTTAATTCCTATCTTTTGGTATTCGGCGGATTTCTATTGCTCGGTGGCCGCATTGCTGACATATTTGGGCGAAAGCAAGTCTTCCTTATCGGTGTATCGGTCTACACAGTTGCCTCGCTTTTTGCGGGACTTGCAACCACAGCGGAAATTTTGCTTGCCGCGCGGTCGCTCCAGGGCCTGGGTGCTGCGGTTGTGATACCGACGACTTTGTCAATATTGCTTGCTTCCTTTCCTCCTGGTCCAGAACGACGCAGAGCGTTGTCTATATGGGCGGCATTTAATTTTACCGGTGCTAGTGTTTCACTGTTCGTCGGTGGCTTACTAACCCACACGCTATCGTGGTCTGCGATCTTTCTGGTCAACGTCCCAGTCGGCTTGATCGTCGTGGCGGCAGCAGCTAGGTGGATGCCAATGTGGACACGAATTTCTGGATCGATCGACCTAGGCGGTGCGCTACTCGTGACAAGCGGTTCCGTTTTGTTGGTTTACGCAGTGCTCAATGCTCGCCAAGAAAGTTGGATTTCCCCAACCACACTGGCTGCTGGGATAGTGGCTGTGATCTTGCTTGGCACATTGACATTAGTCGAACATTTTCACTCGGCGCCGCTGATTACGCCGAGCATTTTTCGTGAACGAACACTAACAATCGCGGTCGTCACACTTCCGATAATGGCAGGGGGCGTAATGGCGGTGGGCGTGCTCATGACACTCTATTTCCAAAACATACGTGAATACTCGCCCCTTCAGACCGGCATGGCCTTCCTTGCTCCGACTGGAATGGTAGTCATTGGCTCGTTGACGACAAACCACATGCTGCGCTGGCTCGGAGCAGGTATCGTCGCTCCTGCTGCGTTGTTTCTAATCGCTGCTGGAACAATATTGCTTACACGGGTCGGTCCCAATTCCGAGTACGTTACGGTTGCGCTCCCGGGACTTTCCGTTATGAACTTAGGCGTCGGTTATGGGAGTGTGACTTTAATAGGTCTCGCAACGGCGAAGCTTCCTAATACTGATACGGGTCTGGTATCAGGATTGGTTAGAGCGGCGGAGCAAATTGGTGGGGCCCTGGGCATCGCGGTCTATTCGTCGGCAGCCGCTGTTGGGACGGCGAGCTCGGCGGCGCCGACACATTCGGGGACGGCGATTGTGAATGGCTACCAATTTGCGTTTTGGTGTGTTGCCGCGGTGATAATATGCTGGTGCCTATTTTTGATGGTGGCACTTCGTAAACCTCATCAGAGTCTATTGCGATAGGTGCGCTCGATGGTGCTATGAATAGTTGTAGACGAAAAAAATGTGCGAAGATTTCGCGACCGCAAATCCCTGAATCGATGGATCGTGAACAGGTTTTGTGGATGTCGAAAGATACGCGAAATGTTGAGCAGGAGCGTGTGGTACGGGAGCACGGGGTGTATGAGGCTATGACGTTGGTGACGCCGGTGTGTAGTAGGAGGCTGGTGGCTAGCTTCCTGCGGCAGTATGGAATGCGGGTGATGCCTTGCGCGGCGAAGAACGCCTTGGCGCGATGTACGAGCCCGATGGCGGTGGTGGCTTTCTCGTTTAGGGAGAGCTTCAGCGTAAGTAGGTGAAAGTCGGCCGTCGATGGCGGTGGTGCACGTGGTGTATTCGGCCCGTGCTCTACCCTTCTTGGCCCCGTTGCATGGTTGGCTTGGTCGCTGTTGTCGGTGTGGTGCATGGGCCCCCGGGTTCGGCGGTACGGCTGACCTTGTTCGCATTGAGGCGGATCGCGTCACCGGGGCCAGTGCACGCCGATGCGACGTGGGGCGCGATAGTGCCTTCCGGTAAGTCGATGAGCCGGCGGCGGTTGAGCCCGAGCCGGCCTAGGCGCCGCATCGCCTTGTGCACGCTGATGACCATTCCCTCGGCGGCCGGTTTGGGCGGAATCCGCCGCGCCAAGCGCTTTGCGGGCGCCGGCGTAGCTACTCGATCCGGAACATCACTGCGGCCGACGTCGCCGTAGGTTGTACGTGCGAGGCGCTGGGCCGGTCGACCTCGCCATAGCTCCGGTATTGGTAAACCGAGTCGAAGCACACAAACGGGAGATCCCATCTCCGTCGCGGCATGCGCGATCGGACGAGCCTCGCACCGAGCCACCAGACGACGGCCGGCCGCGACATTAGGCCATGAGCGGGCTTTTCCTGTTCGGCGTATGAGCGCTTGGCAATTCTCATCTTGCTCCGGAAGACCCGCCCTCTCAGCCCGATCCGGCTTCTACAGGGATATGCCCTGCAACAGCCAGTTGGTGGTGTCCTTGGCCTTAGCTGGAGAAAGGTAGTCCTAGAGGGATACGCAAACTTGAAATATCAGTATAGGTGTTTAATACGAACTGGGCACTTGCACTGTAGCTCGACACGGTGGGCGGGCTCGAGTGCCTGTTGAAGTGCCGCTAAACGCTACTTCTGCCACTGTACAGCTAACGGGCTGCGATACGTCAATTCTCACCGTTACCAGGGACGGCTTGAGCCTTGACGCTCGTTCGATGAGGTTCCGCCGGGTACGGCAATTCGCGTTTTAGGCCGTAGTAATAACTGACTACTTAGTGATATTGGAACTCCTTGGTGAGCGGTAATGCGATACTGATTTCAACGGGCCGCCGTCGGCGGTGTCCTGCACCGCGGACCGAAACTCATCGGCGTCCCTGGCCCGGGAAGATCGATGCACGACATGTCGTTGTCTCCAGATGACAGCCGATATCGCGGAGCATGTTCGATACGCACAAGATCGTATATAATTCGTACGATACTGTTATCTATCAATGCTCCTTTGATAAGCCATAGTAAATGGCGGAAATACATCCCATGTTCCGAAACGTTGTAGCAATTCGGCTTTCAAGATACAAAGCTCATGGTACAGAGCACGAGCACCAGCTTTACACTAAGTCCTTCAACAAGATCTAGTACCTAGGTCGACTTTCGGCCTATTGCGGATAGCAACGTTAGCAACTCTCAGAATAAACGGGTCCCGGCCAGTTACGTTGATCACGGTAAATTACTCAATCAAACAAATCAGTTCAAGGCCGACGACGAGGCGATGCGATCCAAACACTCCCATGCTGGTCCTAGGTTAAGAATAACATTGTGGATTGGTATGGATGCACATTAATAGAGTGCTTCTAATCGGTGGGCTTGAAGTTATTGCAAGCGACACTAATGTGTTTTACATTGTGCAAGGAGATCGGGCTAGCAGTGTATTATCTAATCCACTTGCCATTGATTATTAAATTGCCAAGAAAGAATTGTTGCATTGGCGACTATTTAGGAGGGTGCGGCATTTGTGCGTTTCGAAATACATAACGAAATTTCTTCAAGTGCAAGCTTATGCATGAGCTTATGTGGTTAGTAACCTAACGTTGTGCAACTGTTAGGACGTCCGCAGCTTCAAGGGTCGAAACTCATGTCATTTCCATCTGCTATGTAGATCGCTATAGTAATCCGTATAATCACCTAGCGTATTTGAGGAGTTCATGTGAAATGTGTTCGAACGTTCTTTGGATCGAGAAGAAGATACAATGAGACACTATGACGTAGTCGTTGTGGGCGGTGGCCCGGCCGGAGTAGTGGCGGCAACGCAAGCTGGCCGTGCTGGAGCACGTACGCTGCTTGTAGAAAAAGACTCGCGGCTCGGCGGCGTGACCATCAATGCGGGAATCAACGTGCCAGGGCTCTTTCATGCATGGGGTAGGCAGATAATTGCTGGCATCGGTTGGGAACTTGTCGAGCGAACTGTCCGTGAAAGCGGCGCACAGATGCCGGATTTCTCGGATCCAGAAGCGAATTTCGTAATGCATCAACCCTTAGTGGATCCGATGATTTACTCACATTTGTGCGACAATTTTGTCCTTGATTCCGGTTGTGAATTATTGTTACATACAATGATTGCTGAAATTTCTCAAATCCAAGATAGTTGGACATTGCGCCTCTGTGGCAAGGGAGGCATGGAAACGATTAGCACGCGGCAACTAGTTGATTGTACGGGCGACGCAAATATGGTATTCATCGCAGGCTATAAGGTACATGTACACGAAGAAACGCAGCCAGCGACTCTCGACTGTGATTTGGCGGGCTATGACCTGGACTCGATTGACATTCAGAAGATCGATCTAGAATTCCAGCAAGCAATTGAGCGCGGCGAAATAAGCGCAAGCGATGGATGTTGGAATGTCGATAATCCTCGCGTGGATTTTCTTAGAAAGAATGGCCGAAATGCGAATCATGTGATATCGGTTAACGCTCGCGATAGTGTCGGTCGTACACAGGCAGAGATTGAAGGAAGAAGAAGCGTCTATCGGATGGTGCGATTCCTCAGGCAACAACCAGGTCTTGAAGACGTATATGTGGCGCGGATTTCGGCCGAGGTGGGGATTCGAGAAACAGTCACCATCGAAGGAAAAGGCGCAGTAACCCTTGACGATTATAAGACAGGACGCTTATGGGACGATGCTGTTTGTTATAGTTTCTATCCTATTGATTTGCATGGGGTTGATTCGTCGTCGTGGTTTTTCGAGTCGATGGAATATGGAAAGGTTGGATCGATTCCGCGTAGGGCGTTATTGCCCAGAGACAGTAGGAATCTTCTGGTCGCAGGACGGTGCTTTGCGAGTGACCGATGGGCAAATAGCGCTGGGAGAGTGCAGGCATCGTGTATGGCTATGGGACAGTCGGCAGGTGCGCTGGCGGCTCTTGCTGCTCAAGATCGAAGCGATCCAGAAGAGGTGAATATGGATCAATTGAAGCGATTACTGAAACAGCATGGAGCTATCGTACCTGAGGTCAGCTTTAGATTTAATGCATGAGTGTGATCTTGAGAAGCGACTGCATGAACGGTGATATCGTGTGCACTGGTGAGCAACGGCATGAGGCTTTGCGTGCACGCATCAGCGAAACGACATAAGGCGCGATAGGCTGACTGGCCTTGTTTGGAGGTGAGAAACGCACAAAGGGGAGGGTGATATGGCCTATCGGGTTGGCGAGCGGCAACGATCTATTTGGCATCTATTGGGCCGAGGTCAGTGCAGTAATCGGCGCGACGCCTCGCAGTACGAAGAGACGTTGACCAGCGGGCGAAGACTGCTGAGGGATTCCTATGAGGATGTCGGGTGTTGAGGATCTGCGTACCGGACGTTGCGGACCGGCCGGTTCTTTCCTGCACCGCTGACATAGCGCTGTCGCGTAGATGGGGCATGGAAGTTCGTCAGGACCGTGGTTTGTCGCCGGTTTGATTGGGGGTGTCCCTATGAAACTTGTCAAGCTCGCTGAGGTTCGGGATGGCTGTACGGGGTCTTGTTGCGGATCATGGCGAACAGGACGTCGCAGCGACGTCGGGCGAGGCAGATGAGGGCGGCGTTGTGCTTCTTGGCCTGGGCGCATTTCCGGTCATAGTAGGCGCGGCTGGCGGGGTGGTGCAGCGCGGCGAACGCGGCGAGGAAGCAGGCGCGTTTGAGCTGCTTGTTGCCCGGCTTTGCTGGGGTGCTCGCCGTGGATGCTCAGGCCGGACCGGCGGGTGACCGGGGCGAGTCCTGCGTAGGCGGCGAGGTGGCGGCTGCTCGGGAACAAGGACACGTCGCCGACCTCGAGGAGGATGCGGGCGCTCCGGTCCTGACGCCGATGCCGGGCATCGAGGTCAGGACCTGGGCAAGAGGGTGCGCATCGAGCATCTCCTCGATCTGCGCCGCGGCCGCCTCGCGTTGAGCGAGCAGTCCGGCCAGCTGGGTCGCGAGCTGGGGCAGGACCATCTCGGCGGCACGGGTTCCTGGCACGGTGACGGTCTGCTCGTTCAGGGCGTGCCCGACGGCGTCGACGAACTTCTCGTAGGAGCGCGGCGCGCGGGTCTTTGTTGCCGCGACGAACTGTCGTCGCGAGGCGGTGGCAAGTCCTGTGGGGCCGCCGAAGCGGGCCAGTAGCTCCAGCACGGCAGAACGCCGGATCTTTCGGACCGAGGATTCGTTCCAACGCGGGGTTGACCTGGGTTACCAGGCCGCGGATACGGTTGCTGATCCGGGTGATCTCGCCGGCCAGGTCGTCATCGTAGCCGATGATCACCTCCAGGTCGGCCAGTGCCTCGTCGCCGGTGTCGACCCGGCGCAGCGCGCGCGGCATCGACCGGGTGGCCTTGGTAATGATGTAAGCGTCGCGGGCGTCGGTCTTGGCGTTGCCGGGGTGCAGGTCCGCGATGCGGCGCATTGCCAGCCCGGGCAGGTAGGCTACATCGATGCCCAGGTCACGGGTCACCGCCACAGCGAGCGCACCGATCGAGGCGGGCTGGTCAACAACCACCAGCACCCGGCCGCGCACAGCCAGCGACTCGAGCAGGTCGCGGATCTTGTCCTCGGCCTGCGGCAGAGGCTTATCGTGCACCCGCGTCCCGGCCGGGTCCAGCCCGGTGGCGTGGTGTTCTTCCTTGCCGACATCAAGACCGAGAAACACGGCGTAGCCAGATCTGTCCTATCCTTGCATTGAATAGGCTCCCCTTCGCATACGGCGACTGGTCGCAAGTCTGGCGAAGGATGCCGGCACCCACGTTACGAAGAGACCTACCGAGCCCAACGCACAGCACGGTGTCGAGCCAGCGGTCCTGTCCCTATCAGCGGTCCTCCCACGCCACCAGCCCCGGTGACAACACCCCCGGATCATGCAAATGACAGGAGCAATCAGTCATGCCGGAACTGGCGACCAGAATCCCTTGTCTCAGGGGCCACGAAGAAGGTAACGGGGTCGTGGCTGACGTCATCTGCGCGGCCGATTCACCTAGTAGCGGATCTCGATGTCGTGCCCGAAGCGATCAAGATGAAAGTCGCTGCATATCTAAATGACCGCACTCCGAAGTTGTTGGTTTCGGCGTCGGCGACTTATGAAGACGGTTCGTTGAGCGGTCGTGTTCTGTTATATTTATCAATTTAGTGATGGTTATCCCGGTAGTTGTTTTAAGCTCTCGCATTTATGACGATGCCATGGCTTCAAAGATACGTTAAGGGTGTAATGTATTTGGCAGTTTTATGATTTACTGGATAGCGTTTTTATTAAGCGTCGATTCAAAAATTTTCACTGCGCGCCCGGTTCCGTGTTCAGTATATATTAGTGATCTCATATTAGCTGCTCGTCTTTCGAGCTCGACGTCATTAACCGCACGATGAATGCGGTGAGCGAGGTGATGAGCCGTCAGGCGATCTTGGGGTAACGGCTCAGGCGAAATGCCGAGGGCATGGACCCGCTCAGCGTAGAAGTGTTGAGTATTCATAAAGGGACACACAACCTGTGGCCGGCCGGCGAGGAGCGCTGCACCGGTTGTGCCGCTGCCGCCATGGTGGACGATGGCCGCCATGCGGGGAAAGAGCCAGCTGAACGGTGCTTGATCGATGCTTAATACTCGTTGGTCGGATTCGTATTCAAGGTCGATGCCACCGGATCCGGAGACGACAACGGCGCGTACCTTGGCGATTGACGTTGCTTGGCGGATAAGTTCTCCAGTCTCCTTAGGGTCGGTGCCGGCCATGCTCCCGAAACCGATATAGACGGGTGGATCTCCCGCTGCGATGAAATCGGACAGGCGTTTGGGTGGAACCCAGCTAGAGACGGTGGGGAGGAACCAGAAGCCGGTAGTGTGAACGGAGTCCGGATAATCCGATGTGTCCGGTAGGATATGTCGACTAAATGGTTGTAGAACGGTCGCATGCGAACCGTCGGGTCGTCGAAGCGAATTGTTTTGATGTCTACGGCGAGGGAGGCCCAGCGTCTTGCGGCGCCACTTCGTCGTCTTGCCGATGAAGCCGCGAATCCATAAGGGAGTCGCGGCGTAGGAAAGACGGTTGAGCGGGGTAGGTAGGCGAAAGGGTATTAAAGGGTTGGGAAATGCCCTCGTAGGAATCCAAACGGGTTCCGGGCATACGATAACGGCCGGTACGCGGAGTCGTTCGGCGATGGCATGTAGAGGACCGCTGGCATGACAGACAACAAGCTCTGGGTTGTACGAGACGGCAGCGGTCATGTCGTCTAATACCTGTCTGGCCAAGCGTCGGAACTTCCGCATGGCGGTGATGGTTTTGACGGTCTTGAAGTTGGTCTCAAACCCTGATCGGATCGATGGCTCGTGCATCAGGGCGTTCCAGGTATCGTGGACCGGTACGAACTCGAGGTCATAAGATTTTACGAGAGGCGCGGACGACGCGGGCGCGAACAGAACGACGTCATGTCCTCTCGATGTGAGTTCGAGGGCTAGTGCTACGAAAGGTTCGACGTCGCCGCGAGTGCCATGAGTGAGCATCAGAACCTTCATTCTGAAGAGCCCCCATTTAGTCGAGAGTTCGTGCATTACTTGCTGGTGCTCGAAATGGTTGAGCGAAAGCCACAAGTGTCTCGGAAGCTATTGGGTCGTGCCGTTCTCGTGTCGGCATCGTTTGCCAAGCCAATGTTTCATCGTTCGCTGAGAACAGCGAGGGGGAGATTTTCGATGAGGGGACAGGCGTTAAGGACGGGGCGGCAGAGCTCGAGTTTTGTTAGACATCAGCGAGGCTCGCGGGCTCGGGGGTGTGGCACACGGGTGGCGATGGACGAGTTGCACGGGATGTGTCGAAGGAGCGAGCTCGGCAACGTCGTAGCGTGGAAAAGGTGGAGCCGGCAGACGATCCTTAGTGGCTAAGCGTTGCCTCGCGGTTGCCCGGCCGGTCGGTGTCGTCGGCCAGGCAACCGCAGGCTGGAGTTACTTGAGGAAGCTTTCGTAATATTCCACCCACTCTTCGTAGAAGGGTAGCTTGGCTGGAACCTCGTATTCGGCGAGTTTGGGTGCGTTCATTTCTTTTTCGGACAGGATGGGTTCGATAGCGGATGGCCAGGGAAGTTCAAGGTCAGGATCAAGCGGATAGATGGTGTGCTCGATGTCCGGGTCATCAGTGGAGCACATCTCGACGAGGACGGTCTTGTCGGCAAGGGCAATGTAGGCGTGGCCGACGCCTCCGGGCAGGAATACACCCCGAATGGCGTCTTGGTCGAGCCTGATGACGTCGTAGCGTCCATAAATGGGCGATCCGATGCGAAGATCAACGATCATGTTGAGCAGCGCGCCGCGAGGGCAATAGAGGTATTTGCTCTTGCCAGGAGGCGTGTCTGTAAAGTGAAGGCCGCGCACTGTGCCGCGTTTGGAAACGGTGTGACTGATATGTGCGATTGGCAACGGGTAGCCAATGGCCTTGGCGAATGAATCGTGCCGGTAAAAATCGATGGACGCGCCGCGCTTTTCACGGATCAGATGATCGGTGAATGCGTAGGTGTACGGGACGGTGAGCTTTCTGGCTTCCATGGTCACTTGAGACACTCCTCAGGTGAGTCGCGTTTTGCGATCATGGTAGCGGTAAATGTCCTCGTTGCATATGAAGAAGTTTTGCAAAGCTATGTGCCAGGGACGCATAGGCGTAAGCCCTGCGGCGTTCCAGATTCTCGGGGACAAGACAGAGTTCGAAGGACGTGGAGCAGGGCGGGGGAAGTCGGCACTGGAGCACGGCTTCACGCGTTCCGGGTCGGCGCCGAGCTCGCTGAAAATCGCCCGGGCAAAGCCCCACCATGTGGTGCTTTCGGCGTTCGTACAGTGCAGGACACGCTGCATCGGTGCTCGTGAGGTGGCGATAGCACGGCCGAGCTCCAGGAGGCCAGCGGCGAGGTCGGCAGCCCACGTTGGCGAGCCGTACTGATCGGCGACGACGGTTAGCCTCGGACGTTCGCGTTCGAGGCGAATCATGGTGTGCACGAAGTTGGAGCCATACGCGCTGTAGAGCCAGGCCGTACGGACGATCCAGGAACGGGAACTCACGTCGAGCACGGCATCCTCGCCTACCGCCTTGGTGCGACCATAGACGCTGCGAGGCTCACGTGGGTCATCTGGCTCATATGCTCCGTTCTTGTCGCCAGGAAAGACGTAATCCGTGGAGATGTGTATCAGCGGCACGTTCGATGACCGGCAGCGCGCTGCTAGCCGCTGGGGTGCGCGGACGTTCAGGTCGTAGGCGCGGCGCTCGTCGGTCTCGGCATCGTCAACTGCCGTGTAGGCAGCCGCGTTGATGACGAGGGGATGATTGCCCCGCTCGCGAGCGCGTTCGGCAAGATCGTCGACGGCTCGTCCCAGCATGTCAGCGTCGAGAAGATTGAGCTCTGCCGAACCGGGAGCGAGGACGTCGAGGTCTGGTCCGGCCAGCTCGGCGATAGCCCGGCCGAGCTGGCCGGTGCCTCCGGGTACCAGGATGCTGAGCATGCCTGGTCACTTCCCTTCGGATTGCGCGATTTCCATGACGTATTGCCCATAGCGGGAGTTCGCGAGTCGCCGGCCCAGGGAGTAGCAGTCTTCTGCACCGATGAAACCCATTCTGAACGCGATCTCTTCCAGGCACGCTATCCGGACGCCTTGGCGTTCCTCGAGTGTGTGTACGTACTGGCTGGCCTCGAGGAGAGACTGGTGCGTACCTGCATCCATCCAGGCGAATCCACGCCCGAGGTCGACGATATGGGCCTTTTCGCGTTCGAGGTAGACGCGGTTGATGTCGGTGATCTCGAGCTCGCCACGGTCGGATGGTTCGAGTTGCTTGGCAATGTCGATCACATCGTTGTCGTAGTAATACAGCCCGGTGATGGCGCGGTTGGACCGGGGCTGCGCTGGCTTTTCCTCGATCGAGATGAGCCGGCCGTCATCGTCGGCCTCGCCCACGCCGTAGCGGTGTGGATCGGAGACTGGATAGCCGAACAGCGTGCATCCTTCGATGTGGTGTTTTCGGTCCCGCAGGACCTGGGCGAAGCCGGGGCCGTGGAAGATGTTGTCGCCAAGGATGAGAGCAGCTGAGTCTTCGCCTATATGCGAAGCGCCGATGATGAACGCCTCAGCCAGGCCGCTGGGTTTTGCTTGCTCGGCATAACTCAGCTCGATTCCGATCCATGAACCGTCGCCGAGTAGACGCTCAAATATCGGCCGATCCGGTGGCGTCGTAATGATCAGAATGTCGGTGATTCCCGCTAACATTAGCACTGACAGCGGATAATAGATCATCGGCTTGTCGTAAACCGGAAGAAGTTGTTTGGAAGTGGGGATCGTTATTGGATACAGCCTACTTCCGCTGCCGCCGGCAAGGATTATTCCTTTCATCATGCTCCCACCGTCGTTACGTGTGAACGCCCTGATCAGCGTCATCAATCTGTGGCGCGGGTGCTGAAAGGGCGCATAGGCGCAAAAATATTCCAACTCCAGGGAAAAGCATCAGTAAAGGGGGATGAGTTCTGCTGGTACCGCATAAAACAGACCCCTGTCCCGGTCGTGCCCAGTGCGCCGACGATCGATGCGTAAAGGCTGGCCGATTCGCTATAGCAGCCGAAAGGGGAGCGCGTGGTAAGTCTCGCGGACAAGCGTGTGTTGGTGACGGGAGCTGACGGATTCATCGGTAGTCATCTGGTTGAGCGGTTGCTGGACGAGGCGGCCAAAGTCTCGGCCTTCTGTATCTACAACTCCAACGGTTCTTTCGGCTGGCTCGACGAGCTGGACAGCGAGCGGCTAGCAGATATTGACGTGCGCCTCGGCGACATCCGTGATGCCAGAACCGTGCAGCAAGCAGTGGCGAACGTCGACGTGGTGTTTCACCTGGCAGCTCTCGTGGCCATCCCCTACAGCTACGAGAGCCCAGCATCGTTCGTGGACACGAATGTCACCGGCACGCTGAACGTGCTCGAAGCTGTCCGAGACCGTGGCGATGTTCGGATGATTCATACTTCCACCAGCGAGGTCTACGGGACGCCCGAGTCGATTCCCATCACGGAGGCACATCCACTGCATGCGCAGTCGCCTTACGCGGCGTCGAAGATCGGCGCTGATCAGTTGTGCGAGGCGTATGCCCGCTCCTTCGATGGCGATGTATTGATCTTGCGCCCGTTCAACACCTATGGACCCCGCCAATCTGCCCGTGCCGTGATCCCCACCATTCTGGGTCAGCTCCTCTGTGGTGCGACGACGGTCCGGCTGGGCAGTCTCAGCCCACGCCGGGATCTGACGTATGTGACGGACACGGTGGATGGATTCGTTCGTATCGCCACTTCGGAGCTCGTCTCGGGCTCTGTGCTGCAGCTCGGTACGGGAGACGCTGTCTCGATTGGTGAGCTGTTCTCCGCCTGCTGCGACGTCACTGGCGTCGAAGCGCAGGTGAGTACCGATCCGGAACGGATCCGCCCGCCCGCCAGCGAAGTGCAGGTCCTGTTGTCCGAACCGAGCACGGCCAAAGGCGAACTGGGCTGGCAGGCGACATGGACGTTGCGAGACGGTCTGGCGCAGACGGCGCGATGGCTCGAACCTCGGGTGGACGCAGTGCGTGCCGGGAGGTACCAGCGATGATTCCCTTGATCGAGCCGGCACTGGATGGCAACGAGTCACACTATCTCCAGGAATGCATCGCGAGTGGCTATGTCTCGTCGGTCGGTCCGTTCGTCGAACGATTCGAGCGCCAGTTCGCCGAAGCCGTGGGGGCGCGACATGCCGTGGCCTGTTCGAGCGGTACGGCGGCACTTCACGTCGCCTTGCGCGTGGCCGGTGCGGCGCCGGGTCAGCTCGTTGCGGTCTCCGATTTCACGTTCATCGCATCTGTGAACGCCATCAGCTACACGGGCGCCGACGCGTTGCTCGTCGATAGCGAATCGACGACATGGAACATGGACACCGAGCGGCTGCACGACGACGTCGTCCGGCGAGCCCGTGACGGTGAGCAGATCCCAGCCGTTATCGAGGTCGTGCATGTACTGGGGCATCCCGCACAGCTCGAACCCTTGCTGGATCTGCGAGATCGGTTCGGCATCACGATTGTCGAGGACGCCGCAGAGTCATTGGGAGCGTCATGGAGTGCCGGTCAACTAGCTGGCAGGCAAGTCGGCACGGCCGGTGACATTGGGTGCTTCTCGTTCAACGGAAACAAGATCATGACTAGCGGTGGCGGCGGGATGATCACGACCGACGACGCCGATCTGGCAGCGCGTGCCCGGCACCTGACGACGCAGGCGAAGCTTGCGACCGGACATTACGTCCATGACACCGTCGGCTATAACTATCGCCTGAGCAATCTAGCTGCCGCCGTGGGGCAGGCACAGCTCGAGCGTCTCGACGCCTTCCTCGACGCGAAACGTGCAATCGCGGAGCGCTATGACGACTGGCTCTGGCCACTTCCCCTCACGCCCGCACCAGCGGCCTCGTGGGCAGACCCTTCATATTGGCTCTATTCGGTGCTGCTCGACGACGAGCCCGTAGACGTCGACCATGTGGTGGTCGCCCTGGCAGAGCTCGACGTGCAGGCGCGGCGACTGTGGCCGCCAATTCACCGACAGGCGCCCTACAGGTCAGCAGAACGTCTCGGCGGACGGACGGCCGAACACATATACCGGAATGGCCTGTCACTGCCGAGTTCCGTGAGCATCACCCCGGACGAACAGCTCACCGTCGTCAACGCCCTGACCAAGACGCTGAGCGACGCGTCATTCCGGAGATGACGATCCCCAGAAGCCTGAGACGCCTTGAAGGAGACGGCTGATGACGAAGGTACTGGTGACGGGTGTGGGCGGTCGGATCGGATCGTCGCTCACCCAGCATTTACTACACGACGGGTATGACGTGCGCGGGATGGTCCGACCTGACGGAAGGCGCCCCGACCGAGAGATTGCTCGCGATATCGAGATTGTCGAAGCTTGGCTGACAGATACCGAGGCTCTGGGACAGGCCGTTGCCGGTACTGACATGGTGGTGCACTTGGCCGCACAGATGGGAATCGGAGACACCGACCCGGAGCGGTACTTCGACATCAATGTTGGCGGCACACTGCGACTTCTCGAAGCCGCTGTGAACCAGCGCCCTCCCGTTCGCCGATTCGTCTTCACCAGCACGGACAACACGTATGGACCGGCATATCCACAGGCACAGCCGATTACCGAAGAAAGCCGGCAGGTTCCAGGCGATTACTACGGAACGTCGAAGGTACTCGCCGAGCGGCTTGTGCAGAACTATCACAAGCTGTACGGGCTGGAGTACACGATCCTTCGCTTGGGCTCGGTCGTCGCCCCCAATGAGGCGACAGCGCTGTTTCGTCATACGTGGACGCGTGCATTCCTCGCGGCGCACTACGCAGCGGGCAGGCGGAGCAATCTGTGGCCGCTCCTTGCCAACCAAGGCGATCCCACGCTGCTCTTGGACACCGCCGTCGGATCGCGCGACGACAACCCCGCGATAGTTCTGACCGGTCCAGACAAGATGCCCTGGTCGTTACACCTCACCGACGTTCGTGACGCCGTCACAGGAATCGTCCTGGGTATGGAACGTGACGCGGCGGCCAACGATGAGTTCAACATCATCGGTCCGAACACCACCACATGCGACGACGCGGCGGCGGCCATCGCACGGCATGACAGCCAGGCTGAAGCCGTCACCGTCCAGATGCCAGTGAAGTTGGCTTTTGAGTTGTCGATAGCGAAGGCGAGGCGCACGTTGGGCTATACACCGGCCTGGGATTTCGAAGGAATGTTGAGCACTGCGCTGGATCGAGACGTGCGATCGCAACCCCGAGACTATGTGCCGGTAGGAGCGGCATAGTGCGTCGTGTTTGTGTCTTTACGGGCTCGCGGGCGGACTATGGGCCGCTGTTGGCGGTCATCCGGGCACTCGCGAACGATCCGGACATCGATCTGCGCCTGCTGGTCACGGGCGGCCACCTCGTGAGAGAGCAAGGCTTGACCGTGCGGCAGATCGAGGCCGACGGATTCGTCGTCGATGAACAGGTAGACGTCGTGTTAAGCAATGACACGCCGTCGGCCGTCGCCAAGTCGCTGGGTCTGGGAATCATCGGCTATACGGACGCGCTGGATCGAATGCAACCGGATGTCCTGCTCGTGCTCGGCGATCGCTACGAGGCGCTAGGCGTCGTGATTGCTGCGAACCTGCGGCTACTGCCGGTCGCTCATATCAGCGGTGGCGAACTGTCCTTTGGTTCCACGGACGATTCGACGCGGCACGCCATCACGAAGCTCGCCAGCGTGCATTTCACCGCCAACGAGGTTTTCCGGCGCCGGGTGATCCAGATGGGCGAGGATCCCGGCCGCGTTCACGTGACAGGGGTGCCAAGCATAGACACCATCATGTCGGTGGAGCTTCCTGCCCGCGACGAACTCGAATCTCTTTTGGGTATTGAGCTGCGAACACCGTTGTTTGCCGTGACGTACCATCCCGCCACGGCTGATCTCGAAGGTAGTCGTCAAGGCGCGGCTGGACTTGTGGAGGCACTGGAAACATTCGCCGAGTCGACGGTTGTGGTGACGGGCACCAACGTGGACCAAAGCCGGACGCACGTACTGGAGCCGATCAGCCGCTATATCGACAAGCACGCGGAAAGCGCGCTCACCATGCCGTCACTCGGCCAGACCGCGTACCTGAGCTTGGTCAAGCATGCCGACGTCGTGATCGGAAACTCGTCGAGTGGCCTCATCGAGGCTCCGGCGCTGAAAACACCGACGGTGAACATTGGAACACGGCAGGATGGCCGTCCCCGTGCGGCGTCAGTGATCGATTGCGACGAGACTGCCCCGAGCATCGGGAAGGCTATACGCCGGGCGCTGACCTGGGAGCATCACGAACGCACGCAGGAAGCACATTCGCCGTTTGGTGACGGCCAGGCCGCCGTGCGGATCGTCGACGTTCTCAAGAACGTTCGCCTGGATACCCTCGTGCCCAAGGCATTCGTCGACCTGCATGGTGGTTCCGGCTAGGTAGGCACCACCGGGTCGTCAGCGGACGCGGCCTCACGATCCCGCAGTCGCCTCGCCGGCACCCCGCCGTAGATGCCGTACGGCTCCGTGTCCCGAGTCAGCACGGCTCCGGCACCAATGATGCAACCTTCCGCGATCGTCGTGTTCGGCGTGACGGTGGCGTTGGCGCCGATCCAGACGTCGTCGGCGATGGTGATCGGTCCGCCCTGGCTGCGGACGCGTGCCATTGGTTGCGCGTGGATGCGAGGATCATGTTGCACCGTCGAGAGGACGACGTTGGCTGCGATGTTGCAGTACCTACCGAGCGTCAGGCGGTACTTGCCATATAGGGCCGCGCCCGCGGCGACGTGGGACCCTTCGCCGACCTGGATCCGGCCGTCGGAATGACCGGTGGACATGTAGGCGTTCGGGAATAGATCAACGTGGTCGGCAAGCACGAGTTCGCCGGAGCCTTGTATGAAGCACCTGGGGTAGAGAGTGACGTTCGAACCGAGGGTCACGCGTGCCGCCCCCATACAGTAGAACCCGTCACATATTCTCACGTTGGTTCCTACATCGAATAATTCTGGACGCTCGATGTGGACATCATTCTCGACGATGACATCGTTGCCACAATGCGCAAATAAGGAAGCATAATCAGTAGACATCTTTAATTCTTTCTTGTTGACATCGCTCGATTGAACATCGGCGCCAGGGCAATAGTGGCCGTGGCTGGTCGACATACTATTTTGCCCCTGATGTTGTGTTGTGTGCAGGGGGCTCCTTCGACTCCGCAGGTTGTTCCCGCGCGCGAAAGGCAAAATATTGAATCCTCAGAGGGCGGTTGCGGAGCCACATGGTCGGGCGTATGATGCGATTAATAAAATTCAAGTTTCAGTAATGCGAAATGAAGGGGGTGGGAATGGTGAGAGGTGCTGATTCAGTGTCAAATATCCACATAAGAGCCGAATTGTCATTATCGAGAAAGCTTCATGATTTCGGCTGAAGTTCCGCTGGAGATCGTGATGGGCGCCGGTAGCGGACGGGCGTTCTTGTCATTTGAAGCGATTCTTCGGGTGGGCTTTGTGGGCGGGGCCGAAGTGCGGTGAAAGTTGCTGATCTTGGCCCGTCTCGTTCCTTGCCGGAGCGGAAAATCGTGCTCGATAGCGGCTGGGCCGGGTGATGAGCACGCGTGATGATCGCAGATCCTATACACAGCACGTACCAATAGGTGATCGAATGATCCTGAATAAGGTTCAGGCTACGGGTCCCTGGCCAACAGTTTTCGAGTTGGATCTTGGTGAGGCTGCGCAGCTGAATACCTCCAATGGAACGACTGTTATCAAGCCTATCGACATCGAATATCACACAGAACCCGAATACTGGGTCGACGGAATCCACGACAATCGAATCATCGCGGCGGCGATGGTTACGGTCGAAGTGGATGGCGAGCCCATGGTCCTATGCTGTCGGCCAGGCGTCCTTCCTGTCACCGTGGGCGGCGTGCGTCTGATGGTGGAGACGGTGGGGAAATGGGCACACGGATTTATACAATATCGCCCTCTGTACCATGGATACCAGGACGTATGTTTCTCGGTGATCGAGGCGGGGCTGCCGTGGGCTCCGGAAGATATCATGTTTCCGATCGCCAACTACAGGTGGAGAAGCAGCACATACCACAACACGTGGGGATCGATGGTCCCGTTCAATTGTGTGTACTACCAACGTGGTGAAGATCTGGGAGCGATCCCGGATCGACTCTCCGTGGTGGCTATGCGCGATGGCACGGTGGTGAAGGCGCCGAGGCCCGGAGTGGCCCAGGACTACAACCCAGTCACGCAAGACGTTGGCGATGGTGCCCAGATCAGATACTCACACATGAACATCGAGTACCTCAGGACCGACGTGGTGGCTGGCACCGAGCTGAAACGTGGCGAACACATCGGCCTGACCGGGCAAACGCGTATCGGCGCCCGCAAACTGCTGTATGAGCCGCGGTTGAACGTCGAGCTGTACCTCGACGAGATCCAAGTGAACCCCTATCCGATGCTCATCGAATCGTACTTCCGAACGTATCCGGACGAGGTTCTTGCATTGGCCGGCAATTTCGGTCACGTCCGCACGAACGGTACCTACCGGCTGGATGCCAGCCGCTCGGTGGCGCGGCCAGGTTCGGAGATCGTCGATTACGAGTGGCACCTGCACGATGGCAGCGTCGTCAAAGGCATCTATGCCGACGTTCACTACGAGCGGCCCGGGTACTACGCGGAAGAACTCGTCGTGCGGACTGCTGATGGCGCCGAGGACTGGGACGCGATCTCCGTGCGTGTCTACGCGCCGACCTGGAGTAAGAAGATTGCGCGCGGCTGGGCGTATTACTCGCCCAGCCGTGAGATCAGACCCGGCACGGAGGTCGAATTCTGGACCTGCCTTCTTGACGTCAACAACGTACTCATCGACTTCGGCGACGGATCACCGGAACAGCCCATCGGGGCCTTCGACTCGATTACCCACACCTACGAGGAACCCGGCCTGTACATGGTGAGTGTGAGCGGCGAGGGTCCGAAGAAAGAGCCCGCCCAGGTGAAGATGCGCTTGCGCGTCGAGCCATAAGTCGTGGACGCACCCACACTCATCGGCGGTTACCGGGCGTAAACGCTCGGTTACCGCCGATGACGTATTAGAGGTCAAATTCGCGTTCAGGCTCGATAGACGCAGCAAACGTTGAGCCGCACTGGGAGCTCCTTGTGTGTGGGGCTGCCCGGCGCATCACGCTGGCAGCCCTTCACGAGGTTGTGACCGACGGGTGCCCAGCTTCCCCTGGCCGAGCCATCCACCTCAGCGTGTTCGTCAGCTACGCTGCCGACAACTGATGAACCTCAGGAACGCTTCTTGATTCGATCACATGGTGCAACGCTCGCCTCGCTCGGGTACGGGTCTGACCGGGATCGAGATGAGCGCGGCGATCGACCAAGACTGACTAAAATTCGGGGTACTGGCGTATATTGCTGCTGGTCAACAAGTGTGCTCCCCGCGCACGCGGGGATGATCCCAAGTGCCACTGTGACAATACTTCCCAGCAGATGTGCTCCCCGCGCACGCGGGGATGATCCGTTACCCAAACGAACGCCAGCTCGGCGAGTATGGTGCTCCCCGCGCACGCGGGGATGATCCGATTCGCCAGATAATTCGCCTGCCCAGCAAAATGTGCTCCCCGCGCACGCGGGGATGATCCCAGCAGGCGGTCGTGCCAGTCCAGCGCGTCGATGTGCTCCCCGCGCACGCGGGGATGATCCCCGACCACTCGCTCCCGGCAGCATCGGTGAAACGTGCTCCCCGCGCACGCGGGGATGATCCTCAGCAGTCATCCACCCCACCCCCGCATCGATCGTGCTCCCCGCGCACGCGGGGATGATCCTTCTCCGAGGACCTGCAGGTGCTGCTCGACGAGGTGCTCCCCGCGCACGCGGGGATGATCCCCAGTGCAGCTCGGACAGGGACAGCACGGGGGAGTGCTCCCCGCGCACGCGGGGATGATCCCCTCTCGTGCAGCCACCCGCCGGCGCTCTGGGTGTGCTCCCCGCGCACGCGGGGATGATCCCAGGCGGCCGACAGCGTGGGCGGTTCGGCGGGCGTGCTCCCCGCGCACGCGGGGATGATCCCGGGCCACCGGCCTGGGGTGTCCGGTGGCCCGTGTGCTCCCCGCGCACGCGGGGATGATCCCGATCACCTGTTAGTTTGGTACCACGTACCAAGGTGCTCCCCGCGCACGCGGGGATGATCCTTCCTGGAGAGACGTTCTACATTGATACGTCCGGTGCTCCCCGCGCACGCGGGGATGATCCCTGGCGCGGCTGCAACAGCTGAGCGTCGACAAGGTGCTCCCCGCGCACGCGGGGATGATCCGAAGAGCCTGGCGTTGTTATGTTAGATGGTGATGTGCTCCCCGCGCACGCGGGGATGATCCGGCTGGCCGAGCTGGGCGCGCCGCAGACTCACTGTGCTCCCCGCGCACGCGGGGATGATCCCATGCCCAAAATCCACGGCAAAACAAACCACGCGTGCTCCCCGCGCACGCGGGGATGATCCACGGGGACTTATCTCTTATCCAAATCGGGTTCATTGCTCCCCGCGCACGCGGGGATGATCCGAGCGCCAAACTACGCGGTGTCGCGTTGACAGCGTGCTCCCCGCGCACGCGGGGATGATCCTTATAAACCTGGCGTTTGGCCTGTATCAATTTTGTGCTCCCCGCGCACGCGGGGATGATCCTTAGAAGTTGCTGTCGCTATCGCTCTTGGTGAAGTGCTCCCCGCGCACGCGGGGATGATCCCTCCGCACCCGACGTGGCCACATCACCGTCGAAGTGCTCCCCGCGCACGCGGGGATGATCCCTGGACGCCACGTGAGGTGGAAGGCGACATGGCGTGCTCCCCGCGCACGCGGGGATGATCCTCTCGAAGCGTCGTTGATCGGCTTGGCTGGCGGGTGCTCCCCGCGCACGCGGGGATGATCCGGCGACAAGGAACGGATCATCCCGCTACACGAGGTGCTCCCCGCGCACGCGGGGATGATCCGCGATCGTCAGTGATGCATCCTGGTTTCGCGTAGTGCTCCCCGCGCACGCGGGGATGATCCTAGTTGGTGACGAGACCGACGACGAGACCAATTGTGCTCCCCGCGCACGCGGGGATGATCCCCGTTTGAGCGCCGGCACCACCAAACCAGCAGAGTGCTCCCCGCGCACGCGGGGATGATCCTGCACCATGCCGTGTCAACACGTGACCCTGATTGTGCTCCCCGCGCACGCGGGGATGATCCCAGGTCCGGCCACCGCAGCCCGATCAGCCCGCTGTGCTCCCCGCGCACGCGGGGATGATCCGTCGGGATTTGCGAGCCGGCTGGTATTGGTGACGTGCTCCCCGCGCACGCGGGGATGATCCCCCGGACTCGGAGACGATGAGGCGGTCGCTGTCGTGCTCCCCGCGCACGCGGGGATGATCCGGCATGGCATCAGAATCGCCCCAGTCAACGGGGGTGCTCCCCGCGCACGCGGGGATGATCCTGGCGGCTGGTTGCCGTCGTTGGTGTTGTTTCCCGTGCTCCCCGCGCACGCGGGGATGATCCGACACCGGTGGGTCGTCGTACACGTCGCTGTCAGTGCTCCCCGCGCACGCGGGGATGATCCGGCGCCCCCGCTCGACCCGCCGCCCGACATGACGTGCTCCCCGCGCACGCGGGGATGATCCGTTCTTTCTCGATTTCGCGGCGCGCCAGAAACGGTGCTCCCCGCGCACGCGGGGATGATCCTCGGACACTCTCCGCAGTACACGCGGCGCACTCGTGCTCCCCGCGCACGCGGGGATGATCCGGGGCTGAGGGCATTGACAGCGCGGAAGTTGTGGTGCTTCCCGCGCACGCGGGGATGATCCACAAACACGTGATTCGATGCTTGATGCTTTGTCGTGCTCCCCGTGCACGCGGGGGTGATCTTCCGGCGAACGTGCTCATGGATCGATCCCTCCTGTGCTCCCCGCGTGCGCGGGGATTATCCGTCGCAGAAGTAGCACTCGTCATCGCGGGGTACGTGCTCCCTTCGGTGGGGATGATCCCTCACCGCACTCGGCCAGATGACCCGGTCGGCCCATGCTCCCGCGTAAGGGGATGGTTCTGTCGGACCAGCAACACACATCGCACTGTCCCGCCGGATCCAAGCGTTCAAATACGATGATCGGCACGAAAATACAAGAGACTGAAGGGCTTGTTTTCGTGTAGCTCATCTACCAATCTACGGAGATCGCGGTCGTCGTATCCGTGCGATGAGCGAGTTGTGTCCGGGGTGGGGCATAACGTCGAGGCGTCTGCAGGGCCGCAAGAGGGGAAGGTTCTGTGGTCGCCGAACGACAGATGACACAGCAACGCGCCGAGGGGGTTCGGTGGGGGATCGATCTTTGAGCAGTGCCGCTCGGTCGGTGTGGGCGAAGTCCCCGAATGAGCGGGGGGAGTGGCTGCCGCTGTGGCAGCACATGGACGACTCGGCCGACGTCGCCGGCCAGCTCTTCGACGAGTGGCTTTCGCGCAACGTCGTCGATCTCATCGCTGCCGAGTTCGCGGGCGATGTCGTCATGGCCCGTACGGCGTGCCGTTTTCTTGCTGGCGTGCACGACATCGGCAAGGCAACGCCCGCGTTTGCGGTGCAGCACACCCTGCTGGGGCAGCAGATGAGCGGGTTGGGGCTGTTCACTCCGGCACACAAGAACGAGCTGATGGAGCGCGAGCGCGCTCATCACACGGTGACGGGACACCACATCTTCAAGCGCTGGCTTCGTGACCGTGGATGGCCGGGACGCGCGGCCGAGGCGTGGGCCGTCGTGCTCGGGGGTCATCACGGGACTCCGCCCGAGCCGGTCGACCTGGATTGCACGCCCCGGGCCTACCCGAAGCTGTATGGCGAAGGGCTCTGGTGCGACGTCTGGGACGAGCTGCTGGAACGTCAGGCAGGCCGGACCGGAGCCGTGGAGCATCTGGAGAAGTGGGCAGATGTCAAATTCTCCCAGCAGGCCCAGGTACTGCAGACCGGGCTGGTGATTCTGGCCGACTGGATTGCCAGTAACGAGGAACTCTTTCCGTTTCACGCCGACGACCTGCCTCACGTCACCGACCGCACCGACCGGGCGCGTCGCGCCCTTCGATCTTTGCGCCTGCCGGTGCCGTGGCGTGCAGCGCTGCCGCACACCACGACCGAGGAGTTGTTCACCAGGAGATTCGCATTTCCTGACGGCGCGACACCGCGCCCGGTTCAGGCGAGCACCGTCGACGTCGCCGGGGAGATGTCAGAGCCGGGTCTGCTCGTCGTCGAGGCACCCATGGGGGAGGGCAAGACCGAGGCGGCGCTGGCAGCGGCCGAGATCCTGGCGAGCCGCTGGGGCGCCGGCGGCCTGTTCGTCGCGCTACCGACCCAGGCCACCAGCGACGCCATGTTCGCGCGAGTAGTCGACTGGCTCGACGCAATCGGTGCCGATCACCAGCAGATCGGCGGATCGATCATGCTGGCTCACGGGAAGAAGCAGTTCAATCGTCTCTTCCGGGGTTTCGTCTCGGCCGGTCGGACGCGTGAGATCGATCGTGACCAGCAGGTCGGCGGCAACCGGCGGCGCAAGGAGCCGGCGCACCGCGTCGTCGCGCATTCGTGGTTGACCGGCCGGAAGAAGGCGCAGCTGGCCAACTTCACTATCGGCACGATCGATCAGCTGCTGTTCGCCGGCCTGAAGGCGCGGCATCTGATGCTGCGGCATCTGGCGCTGGCCGGCAAGGTCGTCGTGATCGATGAGATCCATGCCTACGACGCGTACATGAACTCGTACCTGCTGCGGGTGCTCACGTGGCTCGGTGCCTATCGCGTTCCCGTCGTAGCGCTGTCGGCAACGTTGCCCGGGTACCGGCGCCGGGAGCTGGTGGAGGCGTATCGGCGAGGCCGGGCGCGAGCAGTAAGTGGCACCGCTGACGATGTAGGCGCGAGCGACGCCGAGGCCACTGGCTCGAACGCCGAGACCACTGGCGCAACCGGCGAGATCGATGGTGACATCGGCTACCCGGTGTTGACCTGGACGGACGGCAACGACGTCCACACGCGGGTAGCTGAACCGTCGGGACGTGGCACGTCGGTCCATGTGGACGCCCTGGAGTGCGACGAACACGGCGACGACTCAGCGTCACTCATCGCGATTCTGCGTGACAAGCTTTCCGGTGGCGGAACCGCGCTCGTGGTACGCAACACCGTGAACAGGGTTCTGGCGACCGCCGAGTGGCTGGAGGATGAGTTCCCCGGCGAGATCACGGTGACGCATGCGCGTTTCATCACGGCGGACCGGGTGCGCAACGACGAACGGCTGCTCGACCTGTTCGGCTCGCCGTCGCGTGCCGTGCACAGGCCAACACGCCACATCGTCGTCTCCTCGCAGGTGGTCGAGCAATCGCTCGACGTCGACTTCGATCTGCTGGTTACCGATCTCGCGCCGATTGATCTGGTGTTGCAGCGGATGGGACGGCTGCACCGGCACCAGCGGGGTGTGGATCAGACCGACCGGCCGGCCAAGCTTCGCACGGCACGCACATATATCGGCGGCACCGACATGTCACGAGATCCACCGGCGTTGGAGCCGGTCGCCGCGCGGTACGTCTACGACGCCCACGTGCTCTATCGCGCTGCCGCCGTCCTGACGCCGCGGCTGGGTGGTGTTGTCGAGCTCCCGGCTGACATCGCGCCGCTGGTCCAGCGGGCCTATGGCGGCGAGCCCGTCGGCCCGGACAGCTGGCAGGAGGCCATGGCCGGGGCCGAGCAGACGTCACGAGAGTCCAGCAGGCGGCGCGAGGACAAGGCAGGGCATTTCCAGATCAACGATCCGGCGAAGCCCGGCAAGGCGATCGTCGGCTGGATAACGGCGTCGGCCGGCGAAGCCGACGAGGAGGCGCAAGGCCAGGGCCAGGTCCGTGACGGTGCGCCGAGCCTGGAAGCGATGCTGGTGCAGCGTAGCGCCGCGGGCGTGCTGCACACACCATCGTGGCTGGCCGAGGAGGGCGGGCGCGAGATCCCGGCAGACGACGTGCCGCCGGACGACCTCGCCGAGGTCATGGCGGCCTGTGCCATCCGGCTGCCGCTGACGTTCAGCAACGCCGACGCCGAGGAAGAGCTGTGGAGCGCGACCCCGCCGTCGTGGGAACACTCGCACTTGATCTTCCGCTTGCCGGCACTCGTTGTCGACGAGCACGGGTGGGCAGAGATCAACGGCCGTCGTGTCCGCTACACGGCAGCGAGGGGACTGGAGGTGTTTGCGGATGACGGCGGATGACGGCGGCTTCAACCTGCTCGACGAACCGTGGATCGTGGTGCTCACACCCCATGGCGACGAGAAGCAGGTGTCGGTCCTCGAGGTGTTCGAGAAGGCGCCGGATCTGGTCACGATCGGTGGCGAGGTGCCCACGCAGGGGTTCGCTATCACCCGGCTGTTGCTGGCGTTCCTGCACCGTGCGATCGACGGGCCCGAAGACGGCGACGACTGGGAGGAGCTGTGGCGAGCCGGCTCGCTGCCGATGGAGGAGATAACCACATACGCCGGCCGCGTCCGGCACCGGTTCGATCTGTTCGACGCGACGCAGCCGTTTTTCCAGGTGCCCGGCCTTCGTAGCGCCAAGGATGAGGTCAGCGGGCTGGAGAAGATTGTCGCCGACGTGCCGAACGGCGCGCCGTACTTCACGACGCGCTCAGCTGCCAGCTTGGAACGCATCGAGGCTGCCGAGGCTGCGCGCTGGCTAGTGAATACGCAGGCGTTCGATCCCTCTGGGATCAAGACCGGCGCGGTCGACGATCCGAAAGCCAAGGGCGGCAAGGGCTACCCGATTGGCCCGGGATGGAGCGGGCAGATCGGAGGCGTCCTCCCCGAGGGGCGGAACTTGCGTGAGACGTTGCTGCTCAACCTCATCGGCCGCGAGGCATCGGATTACGTCCGGATCGGTGGCCGGGACGACGTGCCGCCGTGGGAACGCGACGTCGACGGCCCGACATGGGACGAAGATCGCCCGCCGGCGGGTGCGATCGACCTTTACACGTGGCAAACCCGCCGGATCCGGCTGGTGGGCGATCGGCGGGGCGTCACCGGTGTCGTACTGGCGAACGGCGACAAGATCCAGCCACACAACCGGAACCCGGTGGAGCCGCACACCACCTGGCGGCACAGCGAGCCGCAGAGCAAGAAATTCAAGCAGGTCGTCTACATGCCACGGGTGCACGATCCGAGCCGCTCGGTCTGGCGAGGTCTGGGCGCGATGCTGCCCTCGCTGTCGGGACGGCGAACGAGCGGGCAGGAACCCCGGCCGTCGCTCGCGCCGGGTGTCCTGCAGTGGATCAGCGATCTCGTCCGTCGCGATTCCCTGCCGGAGGACTACCCGGTGCGCAACCGGATCGTCGGCGTGGAGTACGGCCCGCAGAGCGCGACGTTCGCCGAGATCGTCGACGACGTGCTGGCCATGACGGCTGCCCTGATCAACGAGGAGAGCGTCGAACTCGGCCGGACGGCCGAGGGAGCAGTGCAGGACGCCGAGAACGTGGCGTACGCGGTGTGGACCCTGGCCGACAACATCGCGCAGGCAGCCGGTGCCGAGCGGGGTTCAGGCGCGGGTGATCGGCCCCGCGAGGCCCTGTATGCCGCGCTGGAAACGCCGTATCGCAGGTGGCTTGGCGAGCTGCGCTCCGGCACCGATGCCCAGCAGGCGCGGACGTCGTGGCAGTTGACAGTGCGTGATGCGTGCTGGCCGATCGTGAATGAGGTGCTGGAGTCGGCCGGTCCGGCCGCCTGGAGGGGACGGACGATCAACAGTCGGCTGGTGAACGTTTCCGTCGCCGAAGCCTGGTTCCGCGCTTCGCTGCGCAAGCACCTGGCGCTGGCCTTTGCAACAGACGAGGAGACGCAATGACGACGACCGACACGGCGGCGGAGATGACGACCGATACGGCGGCGGAGACGGCTACGAAGACGGCGGTGGCACCGCAGCAGCGACACCGCCGCATGAGGGCTTTGGGATCGGCGCTGCAGTGGACGATCAGCAAGCTGCAACGCGAGTATCTCGAGGGCCGGCCCGCGGCGCGCGCCGAGCTGGCGCGCCTGCGCCGTGGCCTGGGCAAGCCAGCCGGAAGCGTCCCGGAGATCTGGGAGACGACCATCGGTGCGGTACCCGAGCAGCTCGCCGGGACTGACGAGCACGCCAGCCGGGCCGAGCAGGCAGCCCACGCGGCCCTCACCCTCTACGCGGTGCACCAGCAGTCGAGGCAGGATGCCATGCACGTACCCGGTACCTCCTTCGGCCGCGCCGTTCGATATCTGGCCAGCCGTCCCGAGGTGAGCGAGGACGCCGTCGAACGGCGGTTCATGGCGGTCGCCACGGCAGAGACGATCGACGAGATCCTCGTCCACGTTCGCGGCCTCGTCACCCAGCTCAAGGCATGCAGCATCGGCCTGGACTATGCCGCCTTCGCCGACGACATCCACGGCCTGCTGACTCCCGGCTGGGCAACGGGCGTACGGCTGACCTGGGGTCGCGACTTCCACCGGGTGCACGTGCCGTCGAGCAGCGAGACGGCCGACGACGCGCCCTCCACCAGCACAGACAGCGACGACGAGTAGGGGAGCACCAGCCATGAGCCGCACGATCATCGACGTTCACATCTTGCAGACCGTCCCGCCGAGCAACCTCAACCGTGACGACACCGGCAGCCCGAAGACCGCCGTGTACGGCGGCGTACGCCGCGCCCGGGTATCGAGCCAGGCCTGGAAACGTGCCACCCGGGTGGATTTCCAGGACAAGATCGACCCATCCGAGCTGGGAGTGCGCACACGCCGCGTCGTCGAACTGCTGGCGGAAGAAATCCGCAGGCAGGAACCGGCGCTGGAAGAGCGCGCGCACGAGCTGGCCGTCGCCACGTTCAAAGCGGTCGGTATCGAGGTGAAGGCACCGAAAAAGGACGCCACCGAGGAATCCGGCTACCTGGTCTTTCTCAGCCGCCGCCAGATCGAGAGCCTGGCGCGCGCGGCAGTCGAGGCGTCGGACACCGACGACGTCGGCAAAGCTCTGAAGGAGGCAAAGGTCAAGGATCTGGCCGACCGCGACCATTCGATCGCGATCTCGCTGTTCGGCCGGATGGTCGCTGATCAGGCCGACCTGAACGTCGACGCATCGGCACAGGTCGCGCACGCGATCAGCGTGCACCCGGTAGAAACCGAGTTCGACTACTTCACCGCGGTCGACGACACGAACCCCGAGGAAGAGACCGGTGCCGGAATGATCGGCACGGTCGAGTTCAACTCGTCCACGCTGTACCGGTACGCGACCGTCGACGTGAACCGGCTGGCGGAGAACCTCGGCGACGTATCGGCCACCCGCCGGGCAGTGGAAACATTCGTCGAGTCGTTCGTGCGCTCCATGCCAACGGGCAAACAGAACACGTTCGCCAATCGCACGCTGCCGGAAGCCGTCGTCGTGATGGTGCGTGACAGCCAGCCGGTCAACCTGGTCGGCGCCTTCGAGAATCCGGTGCGTGAATCCGAAGTTGAAGGCCGGATCAAGCGGGCGTCGCAGGCCTTGCGCGACGAGGCGAGCGAGATCGAGCGAGCGTACGCGGAGTCGCCGGTGGCGAGCTGGGTCACCCGGGTCGGCGACGACACGTCGAGCCTGGACGACCTCGGTGGCAGCGTGCCGTTGGGCGATCTCGTTTCCAGCCTGGGCACCGTCGTCGAGTCGCGCCTGGGATCCGGAGAATGAGTGTCGTCGCGCTACGACTATGCGGCCCGCTGCAGGCGTGGGGATCCGGGAGCAAGTTCGTGCGCCGCACGACCGAGCTGGCGCCGACGAAGAGTGGCGTCGTCGGCCTGGTCGCGGCGGCGAAAGGTCTGCGCCGCACTGATCCACTCGGAGAACTGCCGGGCCTGCGGCTGGCGGTCCGTATCGATCAGCCTGGCCGGTTGCTACGTGACTTCCAGACCGCGCAACAGCCCCGCAAGGAACGGGACGGCTCGGTGACCTGGAAATCGTTGCCGTTGTCCGAGCGCTACTACCTCGGCGACGCCGCATACCTGGCCGTCCTCGAAGGCGACCAGGCCCTGGTGGAGCAGATCGATGCCGCCGTGCGCAGCCCGGCGTTCCCGCTCTACCTGGGCCGGCGATCCTGCCCACCGGCTGGCCCCGTCGCACTCGGTATCTACGACACTGACCTGGCCACGGCGCTGGAGACGGTGCCGTGGCTGGCGAGCAGGCACCATCAGGCCCGGCATCGCGCCGGCCGGGTGCAGCTGGAGACCATCCGTGACGCCCGTCCGGACGAACCGGGCGCGGAGCGTATCCACGACGATCCAGTGAGCTTCGATCCGAACCGTCGAATGTATGCGTGGCGCTCGGTGCTGCGGGACAGCGTCGTCGTCGACAACCCCCGGGGCGTGGGTGACGTGACGCCCGAGCATGACCCCATGCCTGTGCTGGGAGGAGGCTGACGTGTTCTTGACCAGGATGCCGATCAATCCGGCGCGTCGCGGAGCGCGGCGACTCATGGCCTCACCGCAGGCATTGCATGCGGCCGTGCTCGCGGGATTCGCCGAACCACCCGCCGCCGAAGACGGGCGAGTGCTGTGGCGGCTGGACTCGTACGGAAAGCACCGCGTGCTGCTGTATGTCGCGAGCCCGAATAAACCGGACTTCACGCACATCGTCGAGCAGGCCGGCTGGCCGACCACGCAAGCATGGGAGACCCGGCCATACGATGATCTGCTCGATTCGCTGCAGGTAGGGAAGCAGTGGCACTTTCGCCTCACGGCGAACCCGGTGCACTCCGGGCGCCGGGAGGACTGGACCGACACGAAACCGCTGCCGCACGTCACCGTCAAACAACAGGAGAAGTGGCTGCTGGATCGGGCGTCGCGGCTGGGATTTCGGGTGTTGCCGACGCGATTTGGCCCGGCCGACGGCGCCGCAGGGGCGGAGCCCGACGTCGCTGAAGCGGAGCCGGACGTCGCCGTCGTCGATCGTTCCATCCGGCGGTTCAAGCGCCGGGGCACCCAAGTCACCGTGGCGATGGCGACGTTTCAAGGCAAGCTCGAGATCACCGACGTCGACGCGATGCGGCACACGCTCACTCACGGTGTTGGCCGAGCCAAGGCATACGGGTGCGGCCTGCTCACACTGGCACGTCTAACTGTCAACGCAGCCGAGGAGAGCGACGTTGCGGTGAGCTCGGCATGAACACGATCGGCTTCCGCCCGACCGAGCCACGAGAACTCACCCGGGCCGTCGACCGCATCTCGTTTCTCTACTTGGAGCGGTGTGTCGTCAACCGGGACAGCAACGCGATCACGGCGACGGATGAGCGAGGAACGGTCCACATTCCGGGCGCGTCGGTCGGAGCGTTGCTGCTCGGCCCCGGCACGACGATCACTCATCAGGCCATCACGCTGATGTCGGACAGCGGATCTACCGTCGTCTGGGTCGGGGAGAGGGGCGTGCGTTACTACGCGCACGGCACATCCCTCGCCCGGACATCCCGGCTGCTGGAGGCGCAGGCGGCAGCAGTGAGTAACCCCAAATCACGGCTACGCGTCGCGCGCGACATGTACGCGATGCGCTTTCCCGACGAGGACGTCTCGTCGCTGACCATGCAGAAGCTGCGGGGACGCGAAGGCGCGCGCGTGCGCCGGGTCTACCGCGAGCATGCCGAGCGTACCGGCGTGGAGTGGTCACGGCGTCACTACGACCCGGAGGACTGGGAAGCCGGCGACCCGGTGAATCAGGCACTCTCGGCGGCCAACTCGGCACTGTATGGAGTGGTGCATGCCGTCATCGTCGCGTTGGCATGTTCACCTGGGCTGGGGTTCATCCATACCGGGCATCACCGATCATTCGTCTACGACATTGCCGACCTGTACAAGGCCGAGCTCACCATTCCCATCGCATTCGACGTCGCGGCCGAAGAAGAAGGCGAGATCGGCGGTGTGACCCGGCGACTGGTCCGGGATGCGCTGCATGACGGCAAGCTGCTCGACAGGTGCGCGCGTGACATCCGCCGCCTGCTGTTACCTGACGAGCCGGACGATGTGGCAGACGACGGCGGTGACGTCGACTTCGACGACGTGTCGCTCTGGGACGAATACGTGCTGTCCGTGCGTGGCGGCGTCTCCTATGGAGATGCGTCATGACCATCGTGGTTCTGACGGCCGTACCGCCAGGTTTACGGGGACACCTGACCCGATGGCTGCTGGAGATCAGCCCAGGCGTCTTCGTCGGATACGTCTCTGCACGGGTACGGCAGCACATGTGGGAACGAGTGGTCGAGTTCGTTGAAGACGGCCGTGCACTGCTGGTCTATGCCGTGAGCGGTGAACAGCGGCTGGCCTTCGAGGTACACGGACACGACTGGACCCCCGTTGACTATGACGGCGTCATGCTTATGCGACGCCAGACCGCGCCGGACTACGTTCCCGCTCCATCAGCGCCGATGCGCCAGCAGCGGGCCGGATCGACAGCGTCCGATGAGACGGTGTGGAAGCGACGCGACGCACGCAAGAAGTTCCGCAAGAAGTAGTGTCGCCACTTCCGAATGCCCGCTACCGTTATAGTTGATCTTCGAGAAGCCGGAGATCGCCGTCTGGGATCTTGACAAGAGTGACTCAAAATCGGGTAGCCCGCGCACAACGACCCTGGTCAAAAAGGGTGCTCCCCGCGCACGCGGGGATGATCCGACGATCCGCAATCGCCACGGGTTACTCTCTGCGTGCTCCCCGCGCACGCGGGGATGATCCCCGGCTCGTCCGGTCAGGTCACTGGAATCCGGAGTGCTCCCCGCGCACGCGGGGATGATCCCTTCGACATTGATATCGGAGACGGGGCCACCCAGTGCTCCCCGCGCACGCGGGGATGATCCTTCAATGGCTGGTCACGCGCTCCGGAGCCGAGGGTGCTCCCCGCGCACGCGGGGATGATCCCCGTTTGAGCGCCGGCACCACCAAACCAGCAGAGTGCTCCCCGCGCACGCGGGGATGATCCGGCTCACAAGCCTGCGGATAAGTCTCGGCGGGCGTGCTCCCCGCGCACGCGGGGATGATCCTTGGTCAGGAAACTGGCTTAGAGTCTGTAACAGGTGCTCCCCGCGCACGCGGGGATGATCCAGCGGCGTCCGAGAGGCGGGCCACTTTGCGGTGGTGCTCCCCGCGCACGCGGGGATGATCCTTCCTCCAGGAGCTTTCTCAGCTCGTCGGCGACGTGCTCCCCGCGCACGCGGGGGTGATCTGTCTACGGTCGACATGTAGATGCTGGTCCGCCTCAACGATGATCGATGTAGAGTTTCGGCGTTTCGTGTGCGGAGAATAGGCCGCTATAGCGACTTGAATTCCGCACACCCGCTTCACTTCGATCATGAACCGCCGCGTCCGCGAGGGCAACAGTGCTCCCACGTGGGCTGATCTCGCGGAGGGGTGTCTGCGAACACCAACAACGAGCGTCGTGCCTGCGCTCTCCCAGAGATGCACGATGCGCAAATGGCTCTATGGGATGATCGATGACTCCTGGCACGGCTGCCGGAACTGACTTCTTGGCTCTGCGGAACGTCCAGAGCCCGTGGAGCCCTTCTGGACGTTCCACAGAGCCAAGAAGTAGGTGATACTTGGGCGAGAGCGATGATCTCGCCCGAGGGTAGGGCTCAATCACGTGCGAAGCAGGCCGGACCGTTGATGTCTTTGGGGCGGCCGGGATCTGATCGTGCGTGGGACGGGATTGATCATGTGTGGGGCGGAATATGCGAGACGGTGTGGAGTCTCGTGAGACGGGAGTCCAAGCGCCGCAGTGATCATCTGGCGACAGGTAAGTTCATGTGGCGTTCCGGGCGACTCTTGAGGGGTTCCGGACGCCTCTTGAGGGCCTTTCTCTCACGGTTCCACTGTTCGAGACATGTGGCGTGCCGTTGAACGCGATGCTGACCCGTCTTTGCGCTACCTTTCACATGTAACACGTCAAGACCCGGAAGATCTCTTATGTATTACATGGGGCGTCGAATGCGGTCTTTGATGCACATTATGTAGTGCAGAAATTCTCGCACATTCCGTTGAATGAAAGGATGCGCGGATATCGGCACATTGTTATTTGATCCTGTCGCGCTGCATTTGTATTAGCCGCGAATCAGAGAGGCACGCAGGTGACGGAATTTCGCTAGTCGATATCCGAGATCGTTGCGAGTGCAGGTGTGGTCTTCTCATATTTATGCGGCCGGTCAGGCTGGAAGGCGCCATGCATCCCATGAGCTGGAGAGTTGGCACGAGGAGGGCTGGTGGCGAGAGCTGGCGACGCACCGGCGCAAGAGAGACTCAAGCGCAAGGCCTGATGGGCTTGAGTGCGCCTTGGCGTGGGATTTCACCTGGCTGTCGACGTGCAGCATGCGGCTCGGCGAGGCGCCCGACCTGTCGACTGCGCACCAGTCTTGTCGAGGTGTCAGATCCAGGTCAGGTGCAAGGGGCGGAAGCGCTACTCAGAGGCGTGTTCAGGCGGCCTCGGGCAGCATTTCGAGCGGGGCGGACACCGGTAGCACGGTGACGGAGCCGAATCCGGAACACGGAGTGCACAGTACTTCCTCTTCGCCATGAGGCGTGAGTTGGCCCGTGACGTACCCGAGGACTCGTCGCGCGGATTCGGCCTCAACGTAGGTCTTGAAGCCGTCGTCGATTAGCCGGTCCTGGCACTGGTTGCAGCAGATGACTAACACGCCGGCCTCCTACCCTGTGATTCGGAAGTTCCTGCGTTAAATAAATATGTAAGCCATGGGAAGGGGATTCTCAAGAGGCGGAACTCATATTCCACTGGAATCTGACGCTTCGTGGTCTCCTATCACCTGTGGTTCCCGGCTGGCGAGACGAAGCATCAACTCAATGAGACAAACGACGTGTAGGCCAGTATCCTGCCTGGCAGCTCCGTGATCAATTTCTTCGGCAACTTTTGGGTGCATTTCTCCGCTGTGACTGCAATGTGACTCATCCGCACAATATTTCTTAGAGCGAAATACCTCTGTATTCGTGCAAGTAGAAATGTGCCGTGCTCGCAAGCTAGCGCGGTGACGGGGAGCGAATCGGGAGCTCGGTAGCGCCGAGTCGGGAGGCGGGGCCGAGCCGAGCTGTCAACCAGCCGACCGGGGCAGAGATCTTCCCCGCACACGTGGGGAGAAACGGCAGGCGGAGTTCGACATTCTTTATGGTGAGGGATCTTCCCCGCAGTAGTGCCCCATAGAGTGGTGTAGCGCTGGTGGCCAGCCTCGTCGCGGACGTAGGCGCGGTC
>NZ_QMIG01000016.1 GCF_003287285.1 Phytoactinopolyspora halophila | reverse complement strand
CTCAACCACATCACCAGGCTCACCCTCGACCGACGCATCAGCCGTCACCTCAAGCGTGACGTCTTGCATCACCTCAGGCAGCGGGTTCTGGGCGGATGCCGGGGCGGCAACCGTGGCTCCGAGCAGTGCGACCGATCCCAAACCAGCAAGGCTGGTCAAGGCACGGCGCTTCATTACCTTGGCTCTCATCCATACTCCAAATGATCAAAGTTGTACACACAAAGATGTGCCGAACACACAGTACCGGAGGTGAGCAAGGCTGTCATGAAACTACGCGCGCACGCGTCGTGCGCCGTGTCACGAAGCTAGGCGATGTCGAGGAATCGATCCAGCACGCGTGCACCGAACTCCAGGCTCTCGGTCGGTACCCGTTCATCCACGCCGTGGAACATGCCCGCGAAGTCGAGCTCGGGTGGCAGCTTCAGCGGCGAGAACCCGAAGCACCGCACGCCCAAGGTGCTGAAGGCCTTCGCATCGGTACCGCCCGACAGCGTGTACGGCACCGTTCGCGCCGCCGGGTCCTCTGCTACCAGCGCCGTCGTCATCGCGTCGACCAATGAGCCGTCGAACTCCGTCTCCACCGCGATGTCGTGGACCACGTAATCGCGCTTCACCCGGGGGCCCAGCACCTCGTCCAACGTCGCCTCGAACTCGGCTTCGTGTCCCGGCAGGAAACGGCCGTCGACGTATGCCTCGGCCCGCCCCGGAATGACGTTGTGCTTGTACCCGGACTTGAGCATCGTCGGGTTGGTCGTGTTGCGCGTCGTCGCACCGACGATCCGCCCGATGTTGCCGAACACCCGCAGCAACTGCTCCGGATCATGGGGATCCAGCTCCACCCCGAACGCCTCACTCGCGGCATCGAGGAATGCCCGCACGGTCGGGGTGATCCGCACCGGCCACTCGTGCCGGCCAAGCCGGGCCACCGCTTCGGCGAGTTCGGTCACCGCGTTGTCGTGCGTGACCATCGATCCGTGTCCCGCGTTTCCTTCGACAGTCAGCCGCATCCAGGCGATACCCTTCTGCGCCGTCTCGATGAGATACAGGCGCAGGTCGTCGCGGACCGTGAGGCTGAACCCTCCCACCTCGCCGATCGCCTCGGTGACGCCGTCGAAGAGATGGGTGTGGTGCCTGACGCCCCAGTGCGCCCCCAGCACTCCCCCGGCTTCCTCGTCGGCGAGGAACGCCAACACCAGCGGCCGCTCGGGGAGCCGCCCGGTACGCAGCCGGTCGCGGATCACGGACAGGACCATGGCGTCCATGTCCTTCATGTCCACGGCACCGCGGCCCCACACGCACTCATCGATGATCTCCCCGGAAAAGGGGTCGTGGGTCCAGTCCGCGGCATCCGCCGGCACCACATCGAGATGCCCGTGGATCAGCAGCGCGTCCGTCCGCTCGGGATTCGCGCCCTCGATGCGGGTGACCACGCTGGTCCGCCCCGGCTCGGAATCGAAGATCGTGGTCTGCAGGCCCACATCGGCCAGCTTCTCGGCCACGTACTCGGCGGCCTTGCGCTCCCCGGGACCGCTGCTGTCGCCGTAGTTCGACGTATCGATCCGGATCAGATCCCGGCACAGGTCGACGACCTCGGCTTCGGGCGTGGTCTGGGCGTCAGGCGTCACAGGCGCGTTCATTCTCCCCAGCCTAGACCCCGGGTGGCGCTAGTCGCCCGGGTCACCCGTGTCACCGTTCTCGGCCCGCACCAGCTTCTCGCGGTCCTTCTTGACGGCCCAGAGCAACAACAGGACGACAGCCAGCGCGGAACCACCCAGGAAGACGATTGTCCAGATCACGACATCCATGTCGCAGCTCCTCTCATTTCTCGGGCTGCACCGAGCCCGAGCCCGTGGGCGTGGTCATGGGACCGTGGGCAACCTTCCTGCCGAGCCAGTTGTTGAGCAGCAGCATGACGATGGCCAGCAGGAGCCATTGCCCGATCATCGTGGCCACACTCAGCTCTGCGAGCGGGTTCCACCAGTCGTCCGGCGCGAACACCGTGATGCTCTGCTGGATCCACCAGCCCATCAGGATGACGAACAGTAGCGGGAAGATCCGGATGAGCCCGCTCCACCACCACGTGACCCGGAAGTCGCTGTCGGCGTCGAGTTCCTCGCGTGCCCGGGACACGCCGAACTTCATCATCGCCACGGCCGCGAACAGGCCACCGATGAGCAGGCCGACGCCCCACACGAAGTCCTGGTTGCCGAGGAACTCCAGGCTGATCGCCGAGGGGATGCCGGCGATGAACGCCACCAGCACGATCCACGGCACCGCACGCCGGCGTGGCAAACCCATGTCCTCGACGTTGCGCGTGGCCAGCTCCATCATCGCGATCAGGCTGGACAGCGCCGCCATCGCCAGGGCGAGGAAGAAGATGGGGGCGAACACCCAGGTACCACCGGGCATCTCACCGAACAGCTCGGCGAAGTAGATGAACGCGAGCCCTTCGTTGCCGGACTCCACCGCTTCCAGCGCGAACTCCTGCGTGCGCAGGGCGAATATGGTACCCATGACGACGGTCCCGGCCAGCGTGGCGGCCAGGAAGTCACCAGCCACCAGGGTTGTCGAGTTGAGCGCGAAGTCCTCACGCTTGCGCATGTACACCGAGTACGTCAGGTACAAGCCCCACCCGGCCCCGGTGGAGAACGCCATCTGGCTGAACGCCCGCAGCCACAGTTCCGGATCGCCGAGCAAGTCCCACTCGGGAACGAACAGGAACCGCAACCCGTCGGAGGCACCGGGGAGCGTCATCGCCCGGATGGCGAGCGCGACGAGGAGCACGAACAAGATCGGTATCGCGAACTTCAGGATCGCCTCGAAGCCGCGCTTGAGACCGCGGAAGATGATGATTCCCACGAGAACGATCGCTATGGCGTGGAAGAGGATCGTCTGCCAGGGCGTGCCGGTGAACCCGTTCCACAGCCCTTCGGTGTCGGCGCCACTCTCGAACGTGCCGGTGACGGCGTACACGAAGTAGCGGATCGCCCAGCCGCAGACGACGGAATAGTAGAACATGATGCCGATGGTCACGAACCCCATGAAGCCGCCCATCCAGGCGAACTTGCGGCCCATGAAGTCCCGGAACGCCCCGACGGTTCCCAGCCGGGAGCGCGATCCCAGGTACTGTTCGGCCATCAGGATCGGTATCGCCCAGACCAGGAACGCGATGAGCAGGGCCACCAGGAAGGCGCCCCCACCCCACGCCCCGACCTCGCGCGGGAACCGCCAGATGTTTCCGGTACCGACCGCCATACCGACGGCGACGGCGATGAACGTCAACCGGCTCGAGAAGACTTCGTGTTTTCCCGTGCGCTGCTCCTGCGTGCTCATCGATCCACCTCGCTCCATCACGGTGGCGTGTGGATCGATCATGCACCCGCCGCCGCAACCAGGCAATGGGGTCCCTCGAAGAAACGTCGTCACCTGCCGAGACGTTCGCCGCCGACGGGGACGATGTGCCACGGAGCACGCCACGGACGGGTGTCGAAGGCGGCGTATCGATAGCCTCGACCCGTGACCACACCCACGAGACGCGGCCGATCGGGCCCGGAGCTGCCGGCACTCCTGCCGGCATCGTTGCGGGCTGACGCGACCACGGCCGGGCGGCGAGACGGGAACCATCGGATACCCCGCTCGGCGCGCGACTGGATCGTCGACGTCTTCGCCTTCGTCATCGCCGTGGGTATCGGCGGGATCGCCTTCGCCGACGCCGTCGATCAAGACGGGCTCACATCCATACGGATCGTCGATCTCGTGATCGGAGCGTTGAGCTGCCTGGCGCTGTGGGCCAGGCGCCGCTGGCCCACGCAGATCGCCGTCGCCGTCGTCCTCGTGTCCATCGTCTCCACCGCCAGCGGCGGTGCGGTCCTCGTCCTCATGCTGACCGTGGCCGTGCACCGCCCCTTCCCGACGACGGCTGCCGTCGCCGCGGGAAACATCCTGGTCGGGGTCCTCTACTTCCGGATCAATCCGGAGCCCGAGCTGCCGTGGATGGTCGGCGTGGCCCTGAACACCCTCGTCATCGTCGCCGTGATGCTCTGGGGAATGTTCGTCCGCGCCCGCCGCCAGCTCGTCCTCACGTTCAGGGAACGTGCTCGCCAGGCCGAGTCCGAAGCACACCTGAGAGTCGAGCAGGCCAAGCACCGGGAACGCGAGCGGATCGCCCGCGAGATGCACGACGTGCTGGCGCACCGGCTCTCCCTGCTGAGCGTGCACGCCAATGCCCTGACGCACCGTCCTGAGCGGCCGACCGCCGAGATCGCACAGGCGTCCGACGTGATCCGGGAGAACGCGCACCTGGCGCTACAGGATCTCCGTGAGGTCATCGGAGTGCTCCGATCCCCCACCACACCCGCGGAGCCACCTCCCGATGCGCCGTACGCGCCCACCGCGGCGGAACCGGAATCGTCGACACACACCGTCAACGAGCTTTCCTCCCTGATCGACGAGTCCCGGGAGGTCGGCATGGAGGTCACGCTCGATGACCAGCGCGAGAGTCACGCGGACATCCCGGCTCCGATCGCCCGCTGCGTGTATCGCCTCGTCCAGGAAGGGCTCACCAACGCCCGGAAGTACGCGCCTGGGGCCCGGGCGACGGTGAGCCTGTGGGGCGCGCCCGGGAACCGGCTGGTGGTGCGGGTGCACAACGGTCCGCCCGCGGCTCCGCCCCCGGTACGCGACGACGATCGCGGGGCGGCATCGCCGGACGAGCCATCGCGGCCGATTCCGGGCAGCGGTGCGGGCCTCATCGGCCTGAACGAACGGGTCACGCTCTCCGGCGGCACGCTCACATACGGCCCTACGCCTGAGCACGGCTTCACCGTGGCGGCTGAGCTGCCCTGGCCCCGGCCCTGATCCGGTGCCCGAACAGCCGCCACGCCCATATCTGTCCCGTCACGATCGGGAGGGTGAGCGCGAGGATCGCCGGCACGAGCCATTCCAGTGTCGATACCGCCGCGACGGCCCCGCGCACCGGCATCTGCGTGCCGGTGGCGACTACCAGGCCCGCCATCACGCCTGATGTGAGCGCGAACGTCCGCGCCTCCCCGGCCATGCCGAACCACCCGATCGCGCGCCGCCGCAGCTCGCCGTCGAGACGCAAGGCGGCGAAGGCGAGCCCGTGCAGGGCGAACAGTGTCAACACGGCGGCGATCGCGACCAGCACCACCGGATCCGTTACCACGCGGTCCGTGACGCCCGCGATCGCGCTCGCGAAGATCCATGCCCAGCTGCCGGCGACGAGCCAGCTTCCGGCCGTGACAGCCACGTCACACCCGGACAGCCACCCGCGAGCACCGCGGCCGTCGCCGTCGACGCGCCCCCGGAGCCACACTCCGGCATCGCGGGCGACCCATCCGCTCACCAAAGCGACGATCAATGGAAACCAGCCACTGAAGAGCTCGCCCTCCAGCGCGGGGAACAGGCCGATGATGACGCCGGCGGTGGCGATCAGCCACACTTCGCTGGTGAGGAAGAACGGCACGATGGCGGCCACGACCAGCCGCCGCTCCCCGCGAGCGCGCGCGAGCACCGGCAGGATCATGCCGGTTCCGATGTCCGCTCCACCCAGGACGAAGTAGCCGATCGCGTAGAACGCCAGAATGACGACGGCCAGTGTTTCCACGGACCTCACCTCCCCACGAACGTCAGCACCGCGCCGGACGTGTCCTCCGGCGCGGTGCGTCATCGGGTGCCTAGCGGGGTCCGCGCCGGCGCCGCCGGATCAGCCCGAATTCCACGAGCACGGCTACCCCTGCGCCGGCAGCGACGACGAACAGCTCGTCCATCCCGAGACCCGTATCCCGGTCGAAGAGCGGTGTGGCGACGATGTTGGCGACAACGATTCCCGCAACGATCAAGATCGCCAACCGGACGTTCGCTCGTCCTCCCGGGGACCGCCAGCCGTCCCCGGAACCCGTTTCCTGCTGCTCCCAGCTCATCGCGTTTACTCCGTTCCGGACGCGGCTGCCGGCTCCGGCGATTCCCGGGAGTCGGCACGCTCCAGCGGCACGACCGGCAAGACGCGATCCATCCAGCGCGGCAGCCACCACGCCTTGGCGCCGAACAGCCGCATCGTCGCGGGGACGACGAGACAGCGCACGACGACGGCGTCCAGGAACACGGCGACGGCCAGGCCGAGACCGAACTGCTGCAGCATCCGGTCGGGGCTCAACATGAACGCGCCGAACACCACGATCATGATGGCGGCAGCGGCCGTGATGACGCCGCCGGTGGCGGCCAGCCCTTCCCGCATCGCGCGGATGGCGTCGCCGCTGCGGTGCCATTCCTCGTGCATCCGGGAGACGAGAAAGACCTCGTAATCCATCGACAACCCGAAGACGATCGCGAAGATCATCACGGGGATGAAGGCCTCGACCGGACCCGCGGGCACGCCGAACATGCCCTCGCCGAAGACGAGTGTCACGACGCCGAGCGAGGCACCGATGCTCAGCAGGTTGAGGATCGCCGCCTTGACCGGGATGAGCACGGAGCGGAACACCGCCATGAGGAGGATCGACGAGAGTCCCACCACGACGAGGAGAAACAGCGGCAACCGGTCACTGACCGCCCCGGAGAAGTCGTCGGCTGCCGCCGTGCTGCCGCCGACGAGATACCGCCCGCCCGTCTGGTCGGCCAGGCCGGGCAGCGTGTCGTCGCGCAGGGTGTCGACCAGCTCGCTGGTGTCCTCGTCCTGCGGTGCACTACCCGGGAACACCATGGACATCGCCAGCTCGTCGGCCCCCAGGGGCTGTGGCGGTGTGGCGTCCGCGACTCCGGGAGCCGACATCAGCGCCTGGTGCAGCCGTTCCCCGGCCGGTTCTCCGGTCCCGTCGGCCACCACGATCAGCGGCCCGTTGACGCCCGGCCCGAAGCCTTCGGCCAGCAGGTCATACGCCTGTCGGCTGGTGGTGTCTTCCGGATCGTTGCCAGCGTCGGCGAAGCCGAGCCGCATCCCGAACGCGGGAATCGCCAGAACCGCGATGAGCAGTACGGAGATCGTCAGCGGCGCCCACGGCCGGCGCGCCACACCGTCGGCGAGCCGGCGCCACCGCTGGCCGTGCTCCCTGCCCGTTCGCCCGGCGTGCCGGGTGATCCGGCGCTCGATCCGCCCGCCGAACACGGTGAGCAGCGACGGTAGCAAGGTCAACGACGCGACCATCGTGACCAGCACCGTCAATGCCACGGCCAGGGCGACACCCTGCAACGCCCCGAGCCCCAGAACGAACAGGCCGAGCAGGGCGACGACGACGGTGAAGCCGGCGAAGATGACCGAGCGGCCGGCCGTGTCCAGCGCGGTTCGGGCGGCTTGCTGCCGGTCGTGGCCCGAGAGCAGTTCGGATCGGTACCGGGCGAAGATCAGCAACGCGTAGTCGATGCCGACGCCCAGGCCGACCATCATCATCAACGGGGGCGTGTAGCTGGCGATGGTCGCGACGTTGGACATCACGACGATGACGCCGAGCGTGCTGCCCACAGCGAAAATCGCGGTGATGATGGGAAGGCTCGCGCTCAGGAACGAGCCGAACATGAACACGAGAATGACCAGGGCAGCCAGCAGGCCCGCGGCCTCGGCCGGGAACCCCTCGGCCTCCTCCACGGCACGGATCGATTCACCGCCCAGCTCGACCTGCAGGCCATCTCCATCGGCTTCCTGCGCGGTGTCGATGAGCTCCTCCACGGCCTCCGATGGCACGTCGGTGGCGGAGGCGTCCAGTGTGATCGTCGCGTAGCCGATGGTGCCGTCGTCGGAGACCGCCTGCGCATCGTCGTACGGGCTGGTCACGTCCGCGACATGCGGCAGTTCGGCGACATCGCCGAGCATGTCCTCCACGCGCTGCCGCGTCGCGGAGTCCGCGACACCCCCGGCGTCGTGGAGCACGATCCGGACCGTGTCACCGGAGCGTGCGGGCACGTGCTCGGCGAGCAGATCGTTCAGCTCCTGAGACTCCGTTCCGGGCAGCGTGTGATCATCGTGGTACTCGTCGCCGATCGCCTGCGCTGCGGCGGTCACGCCGACCAGCACCAGGACCCACACGATGAGGGCCAGCCACCGGTGCCGCTGCGACCACGCGGCCAGCCGGTGCATCCGGCTCGGCCGTACCGCCACCGGCGGCGGCATCGTCATCGTCACTGTCGATCAACCTCCTGAACGCTTCGATACAGCCAGGCACGAGTCGCCTGGACATGCGACCGTCGTTCAGGATCGCTCACCGCCTGCCCCGGTGTCGTCGGCTTGGCGATGACACCTGGCGTACATCGTGTACATCCCCGGTTGTGGGCCGGCATCGCGCTCTACAACCGCAGTTGCGGGTCTCCGCGCTGCCCTACCGGCCGGTCAAATCACGGGCCGGTCAGTCACGGGGCGGATCAGTCGAGCCAGCCCGGTGCGATCAATCCCGATTCGTATGCCTGCACCACCAGCTGGGCGCGGTCACGCGCCCCGAGTTTGGTCATGATGCGGCTCACGTGTGTCTTGGCGGTGGCCGGACTCACGACGAGCCGCTCGGCGATCTCGTCGTTCGACAGCCCCGTGGCCACGAGGACCAGCACTTCGCGCTCGCGTTCGGTCAGCTCCCCGAGGTGGATGTCGGGGGCGGGCCGGGACGCCTGGCTGGCGATCTGGGCGATCAGGCGCCGGGTCACCGACGGCGCGATCAGCCCGTCGCCGCGGGCCACCACCCGTACCGCGTGAATCAGCTCCACCGGTTCGGTGTCCTTGACCAGGAACCCGCTCGCTCCGGCCCGCAGCGCCTTGTAGACGTAATCGTCGAGGTCGAAGGTCGTGAGGATGACGACTTTGACGCTGGCCAGTTTCCCATCCCGAGCGATCCGCGTCGTCGCTTCGAGCCCGTCCATTTCAGGCATGCGGATGTCCATCAAGATGACGTCCGGCCGCAGCTCCTCGGTGAGCCGGAGAGCCTCGACGCCGTCCGCTGCCTCCCCAACCACCGAGATCCCGTCTTCACCGGCAAGGATCGAGGCGAATCCGGCACGGATCAGACGCTGATCGTCGGCCAGCACCACGCGTATCATTCCCGCTCCACCGAGCCGCGTCCCGTCTCATCGCGACGCAGCGGCAGCCGCGCGCTCACCCGGAATCCACCATCGGGGCGGGGCCCGGCGACGAGCTCGCCACCCAGCGTCCGGGCACGCTCGCGCATACCGAACACGCCACTGCCGTGCCCGCCAGCATCGCCCGCGGGATCCGGCGGGCCGTCGATGGGTTCCGTGCCGGGATCGTCGTTGACGATCTCCAGCCGGACCTCATCCTCGTAGCGGATGCGTACCGTGGCAGACGTTGCCCGGGAATGTCCCGAGTGCCGGGTCACGTTGGTCAATGCCTCCTGCACGATCCGGTATCCTGCCAGATCCACGGCCGGAGGAAGCGGGTTCTCCGGATAGTCGTCGATCTCCGAGTACACCGTCACTCCCGCCGCCTCACAGCCGGCGATCAGCTCGTCGACATGGGCCAAGCTCGGCGGTGGCCCGGTCGGTGCCTCGTCGTCGACCTGCCGGAGAACACCGAGCGTCGCCCGCATCTCGCGTAGCGCCTGCCGGCTGTTTTCCTTGATGGTCCGCAACGCCGCGCTGGCCTGCTCCTGGTCGTGATCGATCCGGTGCACGGCGGCGCCTGCCTGGACGTTGATCAGCGACAGGTGGTGGCCGAGGACGTCATGCAACTCGCGGGCGATCCGCAGCCGCTCCTCCGTCGTCCGCCGCCGCACTTCCTCCTCCCGGCCCCGCTCGACATCCCGGAGCCGCCGGGCAGCCTCGCGCAGGTAGCTGCGCCGGTTGTACACGGCGCCGCCCACCGCCATGATCGCGATGAGCCACCCGGCGAAGAACAGCACGCCCAGATCACCGAGGTGTTCGGCATCCGTGCTGTATTCCCCGTAGAAGGAGCCGATCACGGCGACGGCGCCGAGAATCATCGCGGGAGCGAAGAAACCCTGCGCCATCGCCGTGTACAGGGCGATGGCGAACGAGGCGATGATCGGCCCATCGGGATCGAGCGCGATGAGATAGGTGATCGATGCCGCGAGGGTGACGGCGGCCACGAGCACCGGGTACGAGCGCCGGAAGTACACCGCCCCGACACCGACGATCAGAATCAGGATCCCCACCGGGGAGAGGCTGTCCGCGTCGCCGCCGACGGCTACCGCGATACTCCATCCAAACACCAGCGCCGCCACGAGACCGGTCAGGACGGCGTCCGCCGCCCGTCCACGCGGCCACCAGCTCCGTTCGCTCCGCCCGTCGTCCATGCTGTTGCACAGCATATGCCGTCTCGCGTGCTGTCTCGGAGATCAACCCGCCTCTAGACAGCACGGGCATTCCGGCCATTAGATGACCAGATGCCGCAGACGGACTTCGGCGAGCTGCTCCGCCAGCACCGATTCGCCGCAGGCCTGTCTCAGGAGGAGCTCGCCCGGCGTGCCGGGCTCAGTGGCGACGCGATCGCCGCATTGGAGCGCGGCCGTCGGCGCACTCCCCGCCCTCTCACCGTCCGGCTGCTCGCCGAGGCGCTCGCGCTCCCCGACCACGAGCGCGCACATTTCATCGACACCGCCCGGGGTCTCCCACGCCGTACCACCGCAGGCGACCGTCCCATCCCCGCGGCCACTCCGGTTCCGGCCGGCCAGCTCATCGGCCGGCGTGCCGAACTCGCCGCTGCGGCACAGGTGCTTACCGCGACTCCGGTCCGCCTGCTGACGCTCAGCGGCCCCGGCGGCGTCGGCAAGAGCAGGCTTGCCATCGCCGCGGCCGACGCCGTGGGAGACAGCTTTCCCGGTGGGCACTTCTGGATCTCCCTCTCGCCCCCGGACCGCGCACCCGCCGCCGGCGTCGCCGCGGCCACAGGGCTGCCGCGGCCGTCCGCGCACCGGGACCTCACCGACGTGCTCGACCTCGTGGCCGAGCAGCTCGGCGACCGCCGGGCACTCCTGGTCCTCGACGATTGCGAGCGCGTGGTCCACGACGCCGCCACGATCTGCGAAGAGCTCCTGCAACGCTGCCCACACCTGCACGTGCTCGCCACGAGCCGGGAACCGCTGCACGTCTCCGGGGAACGAGTCACCCCGATACGGCCGCTGCCCATCGACGATGCCGTCACGATGTTCCACACCCGGGCCATCGCCCACGGCGTGCAACCGACCGCGGATGAACACGGCGACGTCCGCCAGATCTGCCGGCACGTCGACGGCATACCCCTGGCCGTCGAACTCGCCGCGAGCCGGCTCAACATCCTCACCGTGAAGCAGGTCGTCATGGAGCTGGCGCGGTCATCGGCGATACTCGCCGGCACGGATCGCACCGCGCCGCACCGGCACCAGACGTGGCACGCCAGCCTGCAATGGAGCTACGACCTGCTCACGGCCGACGAGCGGACCTTCTTCGCAGCGATGTCGATCTTCTCGGGCGGGTGGACCATCGCCGCGGCACGGGCGGTGAGCGCCGGACTTGCCATGACGACAGAGCGCCACGACGTCGTCGTCGAGCTGACCAGCAAGCTCGTCGACGCCTCCCTGTGCCTCGTGCGCCGCGAGCGGGGATTCGCCCGCTACGACATGCTGGGCCTCGTCCGGGAATATGCCGCCCGCCAGCTCACCCGCCACCCGGCCCGCGCCCACGTGGAGCGCGAGCACCTGCGCCATTTCACGGCGCTGGCCGCTGCCGCCGAGCCGCACCTGCTCGGACCGGACGGCGCGCGATGGATCTCCATGCTCGATGCCGAGCTCGCCAACCTGCGCGCCGCCATGCTCCGCGCTCTCACCCGCGGATACATCACCGCTGCACTGAGATTGCTCGACTCCCTCGCCACCTACTGCCACCTGCGCGGTTTGGACACCGAATGGCAGGCCTGGCGCGAGTCGCTGTGGACCTGAGGACGTCAAGGCCGGCTCGTTCGGCCCGGTCCCTCGCCGGTCCAGCCGATGTTCGCCGGTGAGTCGAGCGCGTGTATTCACCGGCCGGTCGCGCCCATGCCCCCCGAATGGGCGCGGCCGACCGGGCTCGGCGCTGGAATCGGATCATCCGACTGAGGACAAACCCTGACCGGAACCAGACTCGTGCGCCTCGTTCCCCGCGCACCCAAGGTTGCTTCATGATCGCTTCACAGCCCAGCGACAGCTCCCTGACGAATCCCTGACATCGCCCTGACAGCCCGCGCGCGGGCCGCCGGTGTGCCCGGGATCGGCCAGATCATCGGTGGACCTCCACCGGTACCGGAACCCGGATCGTCCACTCGTCCGCACGAACCTCCACGGACAGCGGATGGGTCGCGTCCGCCGCGTCGTCCGGCACGTTCACGGTGAACTCGGCCGTGGCCGAGCCGCGCGGCGGGACGGCTCGCATCCGGACCGACTCCGGCTCGGCGCTCCACCCGTCGGGTACCTCCACGGATGCCCCGGTTGCCGGCACCGCACGCCGATCCGGCGCGCTCAGCTCGACGGACACGGGGACGGACGAGCCCGGGCGCCGCGCGTCGTCCGGCCGCTCGATGTCGACCCGCACCTGGGGCACGATCCGGTAGTTCGCCCCGGCACTGGTGGCGAACGTCAGCACGTCGCCGTCGGTGGAATGCTCCACCGGGCGGCCGTTCTCGCGGTACACGCGCACCGGCGCGGTGAACATCTCGCTGCGCAAGCTGACCTCGCCGGACTCGTCGGACGAGAGCCGCACCTCCGTCGGCATGCCCGCACGCCAGCTCGCACCCACGGTGAACCCGCCGCGCGCCCGCAGCCCGTCCACGGAGCCGCCGGCCCAGGCCGAGGGCAGGGCAGGCAAGACGTCGATCACGCCCACGTGGCTTTGCACGAGCATCTCCCCGACGCCCGCGGTTCCCCCGAAGTTGCCGTCGATCTGGAACGGCGGGTGCGTGTCCCACAGGTTCGGCAAGGTGGAGCCGGTCAATTGCTCCCGGAGCATCGTGTGCGCGCGGTCACCGTCCAACAGCCGCGCCCAGAAGTTGATCTTCCATGCCTTGCTCCACCCGGTGCCGCCGTCGCCGCGGGCGTTCAGCGACACCTCCGCCGCCTCGGCGTACTCCGGGGTGGTCTCCGGCGCGATCTGGTTACCGGGATGCAGCGCGTACAGATGCGACACGTGGCGGTGCCGGTCGCCCGGATCGTCGATGTCTTCCTTCCACTCCTGCAGTTGCCCCCACGAGCCGATGCGCAGCCCCGGGTCGAGCTGGTCGAGCGTTTCCCGCAGCGTCGCCCGGAACTCCTCGTCGACGTCCAGCTCCTCGGCGGCCGCGGTCGTCGTCGTCAGGAGATCCCAGACGACCTGCTGCGACATCGCCGCACCGGCGGTGTAGGGGCCGTGCTCCGGCGAATAGCTGGGGCTGACCACCAGCGTGCCGTCACGCGGATCCTCCACCAGGAAATCGAGCCAGAATTCGGATGCCCCTTTCATGATCGGATACGCGGTGTCCGCGAGGAACTCGTCATCCTGGGTGAAGAGGTAGTGTTCCCACAGGTGCCGGCTCAGCCAGCCGTTGGCCTCGGGAAACCAGAAGGCCGTGGGCCAGTCGTGCACGCCGGTGTAGCCGTACGGGTTCGTCTCGTTGTGCACCACCCAGCCGGACGCGTCGAACATCTCGCCGGCACTGACCCGCCCGGGCGCGCGCAGGGCGTCGATGAACTCGTGCAGTGGTCCGGCGGTCTCGGCCAGGTTCATCACCTCGGCCGGCCAGTAGTTCATCTGCAGGTTGATGTTCACGTGGTAATCGGCGCTCCACGGGTTGGACGTACCCTCGGCCCAGACGCCTTGCAAGTTGGCCGGCAGCGAACCGGGGCGTGACGACGCGACGAGCAGGTACCGGCCGTACTGCGTGTACAGCGTTTCCAGATAGCGGGCGTGCGGCGCCTCAAGCGTGCCGGATGCGTAGCCGTCCAGCAGCTGATCCGTGGGGATGCCCGGCAGTTCCTGGCCGATGTCCAGGGCGACCCGGTCGAACAGGTCCCGGTGATCGGCGACGTGTGCGTCACGCAGCTGCTGATACGACGAGTCCGCGGCCGCATCGACGACGTCCGTGACCCGCTCGTGTGGATCGTCACCCCGATACTCCGGATACTCGTCCGAATAGTCCGTGCCCGCTCCCAGCACGATGGTGACGGCGTCGGCGTTCTCGACCATCACCGCCTCCTCGCCCGCACCGACCGTGCCACCGTCCGCCGTGACATGCACCTGGGACTCGAAGCGCAAACCGTTGTCGTCGAGATTGCCGGCCACGGTCAGCCGCGCGCCGTCGACGGTGACTTCGGTGTTGGAACGCCCGTCCGGGATCGTCTGTGATACGTCCACGGAGAGCGCGCCGGGCTCGTCGGCGCTGAGCCGCGCGACGAGAACGCCATCGGGGTAGCTGGCGAAGAACTCGCGGGTGTAGCGGACGCCATCGGCGGTATAGGCGACGGAGGCCACGCCGTCGTCGATGTCGAGATCCCGGACGTAATCGTCGACAGCTCCGACGTCACCGACGTCGAGCCGCAGCTCCCCGAACGTAGAGTACGAGCCGTAACCGGTCTTGCTCTGACCGAGCAGCTCCGCGATCGCTTCCGGCTCGACCTCGCCGTTCTCCTCGATCAGCCGGCGAGCGTCTGCCAACGCGTCCGGGCGGGGGCTCGTCCAGTTGCCGTTGGTGTAATCGCGCCCGGGTGCCGGGCCACCCGTCCATAGGGTTTTCTCGTTGAACTGGACCCGCTCGACGTCCACCGTACCGAAGACCACACCGCCGAGATGGCCGTTGCCGATGGGCAACCCTTCGTCTTCCCAGCTGGTTGCCGGTTCCTCGTACCACAAGCGGTGTGGTGGCAGTTCCCGCTCGTGTGCAGGCGTAGCTGAAACGGGATCGTCGGCTGAAGCCGGCACCATCCCGGACAGCCCGAGCGCTGCGCACAAGACCGCGACACCGGCATACGCACGAGTTCGACGAGCCATGACGCCCTCCCATGCCAGGGGATACATCGGATGTGTTAACGGACACTATCGGCATGCGACGCACCTGACAAGATCAATGGCGCCTTGAGATCCGATGTCTATGCGGACAGCCGCCATCCACGCTCGCCTACATGGACATGCACACAGCCGTCGACGATCACACCGGCAGCTCAACGTGGCCGCGCAAGCTGGGGAGATCACTCCAGCAGGCCCCGGGCCGTTGCCGTATCGATCACGAGAGTGGTGACGAAGCCGCTGCGTACGGCCGCACGCACGGCATCCGCCCGCGGTACGCCGTACCCGATCGCCACCACCTCCGGCGTCGCCCGCAAGCGATCGAGGGTGACGCCGACGACGCGGTCGTCGAACCCGCCAGCAACGTCGCGGCCTTCCGCGTCGAACAGCCGGCCGCTGCACTCACCGAGCGCGCCGTGTGCCAGGCCAGCTTCGCGCTCGCTCTCACCGACCACGTCCCAGACCGTCGACAAACCCGGCGCCCAGCGCCCGAGCGCCACCACGGCGACGTCGAGCGACTCGGCCTGCTGCAACGCGCGCGCGATCTCCGGCTGGCGACGCAACGCGGCCGCCGTCGCCGCGTCCTCGACCACGAGGGGTGCATAGATCGGCAGCGACTCGCCGCCCGCGACCGCCGCCACCGATCGCACCAGCTCGACCGTCCCGGCCGAGGCACCCGGCAGGGCGATCGATCCGGCCAGCTGTACCACCGTGCACGGTGCCAGGCGGTCGAGCCTCTCGACCATGCGCGTGATGGTGCGACTCCACGTCAGGCCCACCACATTCCCCGGCCGGATCTGCTCGGTCAGCAACTCGGCCGTCACCGCGGCGAGCTCCTCACGTACCGCTGCATCCGACTGCTCGGGCACGTCCACGACGATGGCCCGGCCCACCCCAAGCTGGCGCTGCACCGCGAGCGAGGCCTCGTCGTCGATGTTGCCGGGAAGGGAGATCTCCACCCGGACCCAGCCGTTGCGCCGGGCATCGGCCAGGATCCGGGCCACCTGGAACCGGGATAGCCCGAACTCCTCGGCGAGCTCCACCTTCGACCAGCCGTCGACATAGTGCCGGCGCGCTATCGCGCCGGCGAGCACGAGCTGCGACGGACCCTGGCGGTGGCCCTCCTTCGGTGGCCGCCCCCGTTGCGCCACGACTCCTCCCCTCGCGTCTGGCCCCGGCGAAATCTTGTCACGGCTCCACGCTTGACGCGATAGCCAGATCGACCATACTCGTAATGTACACATCTGAGAAAAAATCTCGCTCATTTGAGCACAGGAGGAGATGTGAAGGCCGTCGTCATCGAGCAGCCCGGGTCGCTGTCCGTCCAGGACGTCCCCGAACCGGTTCCCGGTCCCGGCCAGGTCGTCGTCGCCGTCGGCGCGTGCGGCATCTGCGGCACCGACGTGCACATCGCCGCGGGCGAGTTTCCACCCAGCCCGTACCCGCTCGTCCCCGGCCACGAGTTCGCCGGCACCGTCACAGCCGTAGGGCCACAGGTCGCTCCGGGCATCGACGTCGGGGACCGCGTGGCCGTCGACCCGTCGCTGTTTTGCGGGCATTGCCGCCAGTGCCGCCGCGGCCGGGGAAACCTCTGCGCGAACTGGGGCGCCATCGGCGACACCGTCGACGGCGCCTTCGCCGAGCGCGTCGCCGTACCCGCCGCAACCTGCTACCTGCTTCCCGAGCACCTGAGCTTCGCCGCTGGCGCCCTCGCCGAGCCCGTTTCATGTGCGGTGCACGGCGTCCGGCGGCTCGGCGTGGAGGCAGGTGAGCGGATTCTCGTCCTGGGTGCCGGGACGATGGGCCTGATCATGCTCCAGTTGCTCACCCGCGCCGGCGCCCGCGTCAGCGTGGTCGACCGGATGCCGGGCAAGCTGCCCCTGGCCGAGCGTCTCGGCGCCGCCGAGGTCGCGACCGGCGTCGACGAGCTCCCACGACGCGCCTTCGACGCCGCCGTCGACGTCACCGGCTCGCCCGCCGCTATCGAAGGCGCTTTCCGGTCCCTCGACCGGGGCGGCCGGCTCGAGATCTTCGGCGTGGCCGCCGAGGACGCTCTCGTGCGGCTGTCCCCGTTTCGCATCTACAACGACGAGATCACCCTTGTCGGATCGATGGCCGTGCTGCACAGCTACGGCGCTGCCCTGGATCTCATCTCCGCCGGGCAGATCGACGTCGAACCTCTCGTCTCGCACACCGTCGGTCTGGACGATTTCGCCCAGGCGCTCGACCTGGTGCGAGCGAGCGAAGCGGTGAAGATCCACGTGACACCCGCCGGCGACGCCACGGCCCTCGAGGCCCCACACGTCTCAGGAGCGCACGCATGACGCGGGCGGTGGTGCGCTGCGCGTGGAGCCTGATCGGGGCCGCCACCCTCACCGCCTGCGCGGGCTTCGGCGGATTCTCCCTGGACTCGTCCGAGCGCACCACGATCGTCGTCGCGGTCGTCTCCAACCCGCAGATGAACGACGCGGTCGCCCTGTCGCACTACTTCCAGGAGGCCAACCCGGACATCGACGTGCAGTTCGTGTCACTGCCGGAGAACGAGGCCCGGGCGAAGATCACCGCGTCGGTAGCCACCGGTGGGGGCGAGTTCGACGTCGTGATGATCAGCAACTACGAGACGGCCATGTGGGCGGAGAACGGGTGGCTGGTCAACCTGCAGCCCTACGCGGACGCCACGGACAACTACGACACCGGGGACTTCATCGAGCCCGTCCGCGAGTCGCTGTCCGTGGACGGAGACATGTACTCGGTGCCGTTCTACGGCGAATCGTCGTTCCTGGTTTATCGCACCGACCTGTTCGACGAGGCGGGCCTCGAAATGCCCGAGCAGCCGACCTGGGAGGACGTGCGCGAGTTCGCCGCCACGATCGACGCCGAGTACGACGACGTCGACGGAATCTGCCTGCGCGGCCTGGCCGGCTGGGGCGAGAACCTCGCACCGCTGAACACGGTGATCCACACCTTTGGCGGCCGCTGGTTCGACAAGGACTGGAACGCCCAGCTCACCTCGCCGGAGGTGAGCCGCGCCGTCGAGTTCTACGTCGACCTGCTCCGTGACCACGGCCAGGCCGGTGCTGCCACCAGCGGCTACGCCGACTGCGGCACCCGATACGCGCAGGGACGCGCGGGCATGTGGTACGACGCGACGGCCATGGTCAACATCGTGGAGAATCCCACCGACTCCAACGTCGTCGGCGACAACGGATACGCGCCCGCACCCGTCATGGAGACCGAATCCGCCGGCTGGCTCTACGCCTGGTCCCTGGGCATTCCGGCCAGCTCCGAGCACCCGGAAGAGGCCTGGCGGTTCATCGCGTGGATGACCGACAAGGAGTATCCGCATCTGGTCGGCGCCGAGCTCGGATGGGATCAGGTGCCGCCGGGCAGCCGGACCTCCACGTACGCCATTCCCGAGTACGCCGAGGTAGCCGAGGCCTACGCGGAGCCGACGCTGCGCGCGATGGAGAGGGCCGACCAGGACCTCACCATCGCCGCTCCGGTCCCCTACGACGGCATCCAGTTCCTCGCCATTCCCGAGTTCCAGGACCTCGGCACCCGGGTCGCCCAGCAGGTCTCCGCCGCCGTGGCCGATCAGATCAGTGTCGGAGAGGCGCTCGAGCAGGCGCAGCGCTTCGCCGAAACCGTCGGCGAGTCCTACCAGTCCGAGGAGGAAGGCCGATGACCACCGACGTCATACCGGCACCGGGAGGGCAACGGCCGAGCCGGCCGTTGGCGCCATCCTTCCCCGCGGCCAGGAACACTCGCCGGGAAGGATGGCGGCGGCGCGCTCCCCTGCTGCCTGCGCTCATATTCACGATCATCGTCACCCAGGTCCCGTTCCTCGTGACGATCTGGTACTCGCTGAACTCGTGGAATCTGGTCCGGCCCGGTTCCGAACGGTTCGTCGGCCTGGCCAACTACGCCGACGTGTTCGCCGATCGCGTCTTCCGCCAGGCTGCCCTGAACACCGTTGCCATCACAGCCGGATGCGTCATCGCGTCGATGATCCTCGGAGTCGCGCTGGCGCTGCTGCTCGACCGCACCTTCGTCGGCCGATCCGTGGTGCGCACGCTGATCATCACGCCGTTCCTCGTCATGCCCGTCGCCGGAGCCCTGGTGTGGAAGACCACCATGCTGGACCCGCTGTTCGGGGTCGTGAACGCCGTCCTCTCCCCGTTCGGCGTCGGCGACATGGACTGGGCCAGCTCGTTGCCGCTGCTGTCGGTCATCACCGCGCTCGTGTGGCAGTGGACACCGTTCATGGCCCTGCTCGTGCTAGCCGGGCTGCAGAGTCAGGAACGCGAGGTGATCGAGGCCGCCCAGGTCGACGGCGCGAGCCCGAGCCGCATCTTCCGCTCGATGACGCTGCCGCACTTGCGCCGCTACATCGAACTCGGCGTCCTGCTCGGCGCCATCTACGTGGTGAACACGTTCGACCAGATCTACATCATGACCCAGGGCGGCCCGGGAACGGCCAGCGCCAACCTGCCCTTCTACATCTACCAGCGCGCCTTCCTCGGCTTCGACGTCGGCCAGGCCGCCGCCATGGGCGTCCTGGTCGTCGCCGGGACGATCGTCGTCGCGCTGTTCGCCCTGCGCATGTTGTTCCGCACCTTCGCAGAGGAGAGCTGATGGCCGCCCGCTTCCTGACCACCCTCACCTGGTTCGCCGGCCTGCTGTTTTTCTTCCCCGTGTTCTGGATGATCATCACCGGGTTCAAACACGAAGGCGACGCCCAGACCGACCCGCCGTCGCTGGTGTTCACGCCCACGCTCGACCAGTTCCGGACCTTGTTCGACGCCGGGGCCGGGCCGTACTTCCTGAACTCGCTCCTTGCCGCGGGCATGTCCACCCTTCTCGTCCTCGGCCTGGCCGTCCCCGCCGCGTACGCGCTGGCCATCCGGTCCTTGCCACGCGCCAAAGACGTCCTGTTCTTCTTCATCTCGACGAAGATGCTGCCGGTCGTGGCGGTGATCGTGCCGATCTATGTCATTGCGGGCCGGCTCGGGGTACTCGACAACGTCTGGACGCTGGTGGTGCTCTACACGGCGATGAACCTGCCCATCGCGGTGTGGATGATGCGCTCGTTCCTGATGGAGGTGCCGCGCGAGGTCCTCGAGGCCGCCGCCATGGACGGCGCATCGCTCGTTCAGACGATGCGGCGGGTCCTGCTGCCCATGGTGGCGCCGGGCCTGGCCGCGACGGCGCTGATCTGCCTGATCTTCGCCTGGAACGAGTTCTTCTTCTCCATCAACGTCACCGCCTCGCAGGCGGCGACCGTGCCCGTGTTCCTCGTCGGGTTCATGACCAGTGAGGGCCTGTTCTGGGCCCAGATGTCCGCAGCCGCGACCCTGGCCTCACTGCCGGTCGTGCTCGCCGGCTGGGCGGCGCAGAAACAGCTGGTCCGCGGGCTGTCCATGGGGGCGGTCAAGTAGGCGGTGACCTACCCCCACGGCGGGGCGAACGTCACGCCCCGGCCAGACTCGAACGGTGCTCGCTCGTCGGCGGATTCAGACACACACTGACTCACGCCAGCGGGTGCTACCCCACTAGACTCGTCGTACCTACTATGCGAGTCCCCGATTCCGGCGCCACCACCCCGCCAGACCGTGAGCCCGAGTCCCTGGCCACGCTGCTTGGCGGGCGTCGTGGTGCCATCGATGCGAGCCTGCCTCCCGTGGCGTTCGCCGCGGGATGGGCGCTGGCCGGACGGTCGATTCCCCTCGGTGTCGTCGCCGCGCTGGTGGCGGCAGCCGCGATCGCCGCATGGCGGCTGTGGCGTGGCGCCCGCCCGCGCGCCGCTCTCGTCGGCGTGCTCGGCGTCGGGGTCGCTGCCTTGATCGTGCTCCACACCGGACGCGCCGCCGACTTCTTCCTCGTCCAGTTGCTCAGCAACGCCACGAGCGCACTGGCCTGGACGGTCAGCATCATCGTGCGCTGGCCGCTGCTGGGCGTCGTCGTCGGGACCGTGCTCGGGCAGAAGGCCCGATGGCGGCGCGATCCCGCCCTGTTGCGCGCCTACAGCCTGGGCAGCATCATCTGGGTCTTCCAGTACCTCGTCCGGCTGGCCGTCTTCACCCCGCTGTGGGCGGCCGGTAGCGTCGTCGCGCTCGGCACCATGCGCGCCCTGCTCAGCTGGCCACTCGTCGCGGCGTGCCTGGCGGTGTCGTGGTGGGTGATCCGCCGCTCGCTGCCCGCCGGGCACCCTGGCCTGCGCCACCCCTCCCCCGGCACCCCACCTTCCGCTCCTCCCGCTGATCATGAACACTAGCCGGCCACGTGTGGCCGGCTAGTGTTCATGATCAGCGGGAGGAGCGGAAGGAGCGGGAGGTGGTGAGGTGTTCGATCACGCTCGTGAGTTCGTGCACGATTCCGGGAGCCGCGGCCACCACCATGCTCTGGCTCGCCGCGGCGCCGTGCAGCCCGGTGACCACGCCGCCCGCCTCCTCGGCGATCAACGCGCCGGCGGCGCTATCCCACAGCTTCAGCCCGCTCTCGTAAAACGCATCCAGCCGCCCGCATGCCACCGCGCACAGGTCGAGCGACGCCACGCCGGCGCGGCGGATATCGCGCACCTGCGGCAACAGGCCCGCCACGATCTCTGCCTGCTGAGCTCGCTGCTGCGAATCGTACGAGAACCCGGTGCCGACGAGTGCCAGTGAAAGGTCCGTGCACTGCGACGTGCGGATCGGCTCGTCGTCGAGCATAGCCCCCGAGCCCCGGATGGCCGCCCATGTCTCTCCGGTCGCCGGATTGTGCACCACGCCACCTTCGACCGTGCCCTCGACCTGGATACCTATGGACACGGCGTAGTGCGGGAAACCGTAGAGATAGTTCACGGTGCCGTCGATCGGATCGACCACCCACACGACCCCGGACTCACCGTCGCTGTGCCCGCCTTCCTCGCCGTGAATCGCGTCGCCCGGCCGGGCCTGCAAGACACGTTCACGGATCAACCGTTCGGCCGCGGTGTCGGACTCGGTAACGATGTCCGTGGGTGTCGATTTGGTCGACGCGACGGCCATCTGTTCCACCGCACCCCGGCGCTCGCGGGCCAATGCCCCGGCCTCGTGAGCCACACTCACGGCGAGCTCGACGAGACCAGCGAGGCTCCACGTGTCCGCATCTCGGGTCACGTTTCCGGTCATGGCAGGTCAGCTCCAGGGTTCGTTGGGTCGTCCCGGCCGCACAGGGCTGGAAGCGGGCCACGCGGATTGGGGCAGCAGTGTGCGGGACACGTGTCCCAGCTCGGTCCCGGCGCGCCGATGCTTGCCCGGGTCACCGACTCGCCACGTTCGGCGGCGGCACGCTCGAACAGCAGGCCCACGATCGCCGAGACGAAGTCCGGATGGGTCCCCACGGTTGCCGCGCGAGCCGCGGGCAGCCCCAGCCGCTTCGTGGTGGCCAGCGCCTCGGTGTCGAGGTCGTAGGCGACCTCCATGTGGTCCGACAGGAAGCCGATGGGGGCCAGCACCACGGCGGGCGCCCCCTCCGCGGCGAGCGTCTCGAGATGATCGTTGACATCCGGCTCGAGCCAGGGCACCTCCGGGGGTCCGCTGCGCGAGCAGAAGACGAGGTCGTGGTCGTACGAGACACCCGTGCGCTCGGCCACCTGCTGCACCACCGAGCTGGCGACGGCCTCGTGCTGGGCGACGTAGGCATCGCCGTGCGGACCGGACTCGCGCGCCATGGTGACCGGGATCGAATGCGTGACGAACACCAGCCGGGCGCCGTCCGCGGCCGCCCGGGGAAGTTCTCCGAGCGCTCCCACCACGCTGTCGGTGTTCGCCGAGATGAAACCGGGATGGTCGAAGCAATGGCGCAGGCGATCGATGCGCGGGGCACTCGCACCCACGTCGGTGACCGCGCGCGCGAGATCTTCGCGGTACTGCCGGCAGCCCGAGTACGACGAGTAGGCGCTCGTGACGAATGCGGCCGCACGGCGGATCCCGTCCGCGGCCATGCGGTTCACTTCATCGGTCAGGTAGGGATGCCAGTTGCGATTACCCCAGTAGACGGGGACGGACACACCGACCCTCGCGAGCTCGTCTCGCACCCGGGCAATCAGCTCCCGGTTCTGATCGTTGATCGGGCTCTTGCCCCCGAAGGCACGGTAATGCTCACCGACCTCTTCGAGCCGCTCACGTGGCACGCCCTTGCCTCGGGTGACGTTCTCCAGAAACGGGATGACGTCTTCCTGGCCTTCCGGGCCTCCGAAAGACACCACCAGCAAGGCGTCGTATGGCTCCACCTGGGAACCGGTGGTCAACGAACTACTCACGTCCTTCATCCTCCCAAGCACCGGCTCGCCACCGGCACGGAGGGTGGTGCTGTCCGGGATTCCGCACCTTCGCGACGTGCCCGGCGACGTCTCGGACTCCGGCTGGATCCGGCGTTGCTACGCTCGCTACCCGCCGACCATCATCCGATCAGCAGAGGGAACGCACACGTGTACCGCGAGATCATCTGGATCCCCGTCGCTGCGCTCCTCGTGACGGCGGCCGCATGCAGCAGTTCCGGCGACGGCCAGGCCGACGAGCGCGCGGCATCCGGGGACTGCCCGGACACGTGGGGTGTCACCGTGAACGATCCTGGCGACGAGCCCCACGAGGTGATCGAATTCACACCTTCCGCGGGCGACAGCGTCGAGTTCGACATCCGCATGTCCATCGACGAGGAGCTGGTTGTCGACGGCGCGGACGAGAACATCGTCTCCCCGCCCGAACGGTATTTCGGGTTGGTCGTCACCGTCGACGAGGTCGGCGACGACGAGATCGCCATGTCATTTCGCTACGACGACGCCAGCCACGCCGGCGGCACGCACGTGGCGATGGACGAGGCGATCAGCAATACGGCCGGGCTCGAAGGCACCGTGACAACCTCGCGGCACGGAACTGTCGTCGATGCCGAGATAGCCGGGCGGGATCAGATCGAAGCGGATGCCGGCCACGAGGTGCAGGTCGTGCTCGGCGAGCTCGAATGGCAGCTGCGCGAGATGGCCGTGCCGTTCCCGGAGGAACCCATCGGGGTCGGCGCCGAGTGGAGCACCACCGGCCCCATCGAGCAAGCCGGGACCGAGTACTGCGACGACACCTCCTACACGCTGACCTCCTTCGACGGGCAGTCCTACGAGGTCGATGTCGCGTGGCAGAACCACATCCAGGAGAGCGACGAACCCGGGAGCGAAAACGTCGACGAAACCACCGTGTCCAGTGCGACCGCGAGCGGAACCGTCACCTTTCCGCTTCCGCGCTCGTCCGACATCGAGATCACCACCGAGTCCGTTCGCCGAGTCGAGGAGGATGGCACGACCGAGAGGCGCGAGTACACCGGCCGCCGGGAATGGGAAGTGAAACCACGTGGCGAGATCGACCCCATGCCCTGACCCGGATTCCGTGGCATACTCAAGATCACTCGTGCTTTATTGGCGTGTCCGGTAACTACGCCTTTCCTGCGGCGTGGCGGCTTGGTAGGGAGGGGTTCAGGCGCGACCATGGGTGAGAGTCACTTGTGGGGAGGTGAGCGATGCGTGAGCTTCGCCTGACCGCGGTCAGTGCGGACGGGGCGCATCTGATCCTCACCGACGGTGATCAACAGTTCGCGCTGCGGGCCGATGAGCGCTTGCAGGCCGCGATCCAGGGCGACCGAGCGAGGTTGGGACAGTTGGAGATTCAGCTCGAGAACCAACTGCGTCCGCGGGACATCCAGGCCCGGGTCCGGGCCGGCGAGTCGGTGGAGTCCGTTGCCGCGGACGCGACCATCCCGGTGGAGAAGATCCGCCGGTTCGCGGAACCCGTGCTCGCCGAGCGTCAGCATGTCGCCGATCGTGCCCGGGAAGCCACCGTACGCCGGCTCGCCGGCGAAGGTCCCGTCCGCACGCTCGAAACCGCCGCGGCCGACTACGCCGTCTCGATCGGTGTCCAGCCGGACACGGTGGCCTGGGACGCCTGGCGCGCCGACGACGGCCGCTGGCGAGTCCAGTGTTCCTGGCCCTCCGGCCACGGCGCCGGCACCAACGATGCCGCGTTCTCGGCGGTGTTCACGTTCGATCCGAGCGGCCGCTCCGCGACACCCGTCGACCCGACCGCGCGTATCGTCGCCGGCGAGCCACGCTCCGAGGTCGAGCCCGAGCCCGAGCCCGCACCGCAAGAGCCCGAGGCCGGCCCGGCGCGGCTGTCGGTGGTGCCGCCGCCAGAAGAGCCGGAACCCGAGGCACCAGCAGCGCGAGACCGGCACGATACCGAGCAGGAGCCGCACGCACCGGTCACGGCGCTGGTCCCTCCCGAGCATCCGGCCCAGCCTGCTGACGATGACGATGCGGCGCAGGTCGAGCCCATGGAACCGGCGGCCCGGCGATCCCGGCGCTCCAACCGGTACTCCCGGCCCGAGCGCCGCCGCCGCGATCCGGAATTGTGGTCCCACGAGCCGGCCGAGCAAGAGACCACGTCGTCGGCGGACGAGTCCGCCGACGACACCGCGACCGACCGGCTGCGGCTCAGCGACATCGCCAACCATGTCGAGACCGAGGACGCGTCCGAGAAGTCCACGAAGGACGACGATCTGGCTCCCACGGCCCAGGACGCGCCCCCGGCGTCCAAGCCTCGCTCGTCACGTTCGCGCCGCCCCAGCGTGCCCAGCTGGGACGAGATCATGTTCGGCCGCAAGCGCAACGAGTAAGCCCCGGGTGAGCAGGTCGCCACGAACGTGGGTGAGCCGCTCAGAAAAAAGTTCGCCTGCGGATGTATCAGGGCTGCGGCTACGTGCTCTGTATGGGTGAAGCGCCGTTGGCCACCTTGCGGCGCTTCGCGGTCCGATTCCCCGGACACGCCCTGATTTAGCAGGGCTGGACACCATCGGACCATCGGCAGCCGGGATCGAGCTGGTCATGAAGGCTGCCGCACCGTCGGGATCCTGACGATCGAACGGCGCGTTTGGTGGGGACGGCCAACCGCCGTCCGGAGGGGGCGAAGCGCGGGGGGCTTTGCTCGCAGGATCGAGATTCACGGGGGTGACGGGCGCGTGGGTGTCGCGCGATCTGATGTGCCTGGGGCACGCGCCCGTCACCGGCGGTGTGTCATAAGCGAGCGCGTCCACGCGATAATGTCGATCCGCACGTTCCCGGATGAACCCGGGACAGCAGACCGACACACCCGGGGGCACGAATGGCCGACCGCTCGATCAGCGAGCTCGTGCGTGCGGCATGTGCCGGAGACGAACAGGCGTGGCACGAGATCGTCGATCGTCATGCCCGCCTGGTCTGGTCGATCGCACGCAGCCATCGGCTGGATGATGCCGACGCCGGCGACGTCTTCCAGTCAACCTGGCTCCGGCTCGTCGAGAATCTGCACCGCCTCGAGCAACCCGACCAGCTCGCGTCCTGGCTGGTCACCACGGCACGCCGGGAGTGTCTGCGGCTCATCAAGCGGCGCGATCGCGAAATACCGGGAGCGGACGCCACCCAGGGCGAGGACCGTATCGATCCGACGGCGACGCCACCCGATGCGGCCGTCGTGCGGCAGGAAGAGCACGCGCAGGTCGCCGCCGCTTACCATCGCCTTCCACCGCGCTGCCAGTCCCTGCTGCGGCTGTGCCTCGCCGATCCGCCCCTGCCCTACGCGCAGATCGCGGAGATCCTCGAAATACCTCTCGGCAGCATCGGGCCACAACGTCAACGTTGCCTTGCGCGCCTGCGCCAGCTGCTTTCTTCGGATGACCACACGGACATACGGGCGGGAGACGTGTGATGGCTGACGAGACCGGTGCCGACGACGCCCTGCTCGCCGAGCTGCGGACGGTGATCGACATGGATGATCCGCCGCCACCCGCGCTCGTCGAGGCGATCAAGAACAGTCTCGACTGGCTCGACGCGGACCATCAGATCGCCGAGCTGGTCTCCGATTCCCATCTGGCCGGCGCCGCCGCGTTGCGAGCGGCGCACGAACCCCGCGTCCTCACCTTCACCGCTGACGAGTCCACCCTCGTCGTCGAGGTGGTGGAACCGCCGGCAGCCGCACCTCCGGACGGCAGACGCGTGATCGGCCAGATCGTTCCGCCCGCGCCCGCGGGCGTCGACGTACGCACGGCAGATGGCGTCACCACCCACGTGCGAGCCGACGAGCACGGCCGGTTCCGGGCCACCGGCGTGTCGCCCGGCCCGGTCACCATCTCCGTGCGGTACGACGACGCGTCCCGCCCGCCCTTCGTCACCACGTGGATCAGCTAGCGACGGCCGGCACGGCCTACGACGGAAGCAGCAGGGGCACGAGCATCTCATCCTCGCTGCCACCACCGTGCAGCCCCACCAGCTTCTTCTCCATGGGGAACGCGCTGCCATGCTCCACCGCGCCGGGCCCGTGAAAGCTGACCAGGACGTCGCCGATCCGGTCGAGCACCCGGTTCTCCACGGCCCCGAACCATCCCGCCTCGATGGCATCCGACCGGCGCAGCACGGCCGCGCGATGCTCGCCGAGCATCTCCTGCCATGCCGCCGCGACATCGTCCGCGGCGCCGTCGATGGTGTAGACGTGCCGGAACCGGGCCTCGCCCGCGATCAGGGACACCCCGTCTCGCAGCCGTGGATGCTCGTCCACATCGATCCGGTCCTGGGAAGGCACATCCACCATGCCGTGATCTCCGGTCACCACGAGCTCGGTGCCCTCCGGCAGCGCCTCGTAGAGTTCCTCGGCGAACCGGTCCACCATGACCAGCTGATGCCGCCACGCGGCCGACCCGCAGCCATGCACGTGGCCGGTCATGTCGAGGTCGGGGTCGTAGACATACACCAGCGCGGACTCGCCCTCGCCGGCCCGCCCGGCAGCGGCCGCCACGCGTTCACCGAAGGTGTCGACCGCGTGGAACGGACCCCGCAACGCGGCGTTTGTCAATCCGGTGTCGCGGAAGCGCCGCATGCCGAGCACGCAGGCAGCGATCCCGTCACGGTGCGCTCGTTCGAAGAGTGTGGGGTGCGGCTGGTAGGTCACTGGATCGATCGCGGGTTCCCACTTCAACGCGTTGAAGATCTCGTTTCCGCCCGGAACTCGCGTGGTGTAGCCGAGCACGCCGTGCCGGCCCGGCGCCAGCCCGGTGCCCAGGCTCGTGATGCTCGTGGCGGTGGTGCTCGGTGTCGCGCAGGTGATCGCGCGTCCCGGTAACGACGACAGAAACGGCGCATACGCCCGGTGCGCGCGCAACAGGTTCCAGCCGAGACCGTCGATCAGCAGGATGCAGTAGCGCCGGGCGTCCGGCAGCCCGAGCGGATTCTGCTCGCCGGGGACGCCGAGTGCCCCCAGAATCGACGGGACGATATCGGGCAGGGAGTTGTGGCCGTACTCGGGGACGAGTGTCAATCCGTCACCGTTCCCTGGCCCGGACGGTAGCCGCCGACAGGGAACGGGCGAACTCCAGCATGTGATCCACCCGGTTGGTGCCGTCGCCGGCCTCGCTCACCCGCAGCGTGAAGTCATCCGACGTCACGGTTCCGGTGTAGCCGTGGTCGGCCTCGCACTCCGGGTCGCCGCACGTGGCCGGTTCCACGTCCACTCGGCTCATGGCACCCCAGCCGATGGTGAGCACGACCTCCAGCGGGCGATCGCCCATCTGGTGCGCCGCAGGGGTGGGCACCGTACGGCTCACCACGACCGACGACACACCCGTCAGCGGTACCGACTCCGTTGACGTCGTGGCATACGGGACCTCGTGAGTATCGTCAGCCGGGTAGTCGTCGGAGTGGCCGACGATCAGCCTCGTCGGCGTCACCACCAGCACACTGATGTGGCGGCGCAGCTCGTCGCGATCGAAGTGCGGCTCGTGGTGGACGAAGAACGACTCCACCGGTTCCCCGGCTAGCGCGGTCTCCAGAGTGTCCGCTACGAGATCCGGATAGTATCCGGCCTGCTGGATCGCGAGCCGGAGCCCTTCACGCGTTCCTGTCTCCACCATGGTTCCATCCTTACATGCCGGACGAGCTTCCTGCGTGCAGGCAGGGTCGCGGCATCACAACCTGCGGGCGTACCAGTCCGACCGGAGGGCAGGCCGTGCCAGGCGCGCTGTGGCGTTGACCACGGACAAGCCCTGTTCGCCCACGAGTACCGGGTCGAGCTCGAGCAGTTCGAGCTCCGGGAGATCATCCGACATCCGCGAGACTCGATGCAACAGGTCCTCGACAGCAGTCACGTCGACCATCATGCCGCCGCGATAGCCGAACAGCAACGGAGCGGCCTTCACCGCGCGCACCATTTCCGCGGCGTCCACGTCAGTGAGCGGCGGGATCCGGTACGCGCGATCGTCCAGCAGCTCGGTGGCCAGCCCCGAAACACCGAAGGAGAGCACCGGACCGAACATGGCGTCCTCCCGTGCCCACACGCCCACCGGAACTCCTCCCGGGGCCATCGGCTGCACGACGAACGCCGCTTCGGCCGGGTTGGCCAGGGTTTGCGACATCGTCTCCCACGCGTCCCGCAGTTCCCCTTCGGTGTCGATGTTGCGCCAGACATCTGCCAGGTCGGGCCGGTGCCGCAGGTGCATCGCGGTGGCTTTCAACACGACTTCGGTGCCGAACCGCTCCATCGCCGCGATCGCCTCGTCCAGCGTGCGCGCGGGCGCCATGGGCAGCAGGTCGATGCCGTACTCCGCGACCAGCTCCGTCACCTGGGCATGGGTGAGCTCGACCGACGCGCCGCCGCCGAGGAACCGCTCGGCGCGTTCCCGGGCCGCGTTCGAGCGCACGTTCGCCAGTTCGGGCACCTGGCCGTGGCGCCGGCGCTGCCACCTGGCATGCCACGTGGCGTGCGTGAGGGCCCGGACGGCCTCTTCCACCGACGGGTACGAGGGGACCGAGCCTCGCTGCGGCACTCCCTGCTCGTCGAGGCTGCGCATCGCTTCGGGGACGCCGCGGCTGCCCAGAAACGTGGTCACGATCGGTTTGGCGCCGCTGGCCGACACGCCGGCCAGGACCCGGGCGACGTCCTCCGTGCTCGACGATTCGACTGCCGGGGCGAACAGCACCAGCAGCGAGTCCACCCCGGGATCGTCTCGCAGGTCGGCCAGCGCCTCCGCGTAGGCCTCGGCGGAGGCGGCACTTCCCAGATCCACCGGTTCCCTTCCGAGGTCGAGCCCGGCAGCCACCACCGCGTCGTTGGCCAGCAGGCACAACGCGCTGGAATTGCCGACGACGCCGACCCGGCCGCCAGCCGGCGGCGGCTGATACGCCAGCACCTGACCGGCGTCGAGCATCTCCGACACCGTTTCCACCTGGATCACGCCGGACTGCTGGAACATCGCATCCAGGGCCGCCTGCGGCACGCCGATGGGCCGCACCGCGTGCCCCAACGGCACGCTCTGCGTCGTGCGGCCACTCTTGACCACCACCACCGGTTTCACCTCGGCCACCCGGCGGGATATCCGGGAGAACTTGCGCGGATTGCCCAGCGACTCCAGGTACAGCAGCACCACCTCCGTCGCCGGGTCGTCGCGCCAGTACTGCAGCAGGTCGTTGCCGGAGACGTCGGCCCGGTTTCCGGCGGAGACGAACGTCGACAGTCCCAGCCCGCGGGCGGCCGCGTCGCCGAGTATCGCCGTGCCCAGCGCCCCGGACTGCGCGAACAGCCCCACCCGGCCGGGCGGCGGCAGCACACCGGCGAGCGAGGCGTTCAGCCGATAGGCGGGGTCGGTATTGACGATGCCCAGGCAATTCGGGCCGACCACACGCATACCGTTGGCGCGCGCGGCTCGTACCAGTTCTGCCTGCCGCTCCCGGCCTTCCTCATCGCCCCGCTCGGCGAATCCCTCGGCCACCACGACCAGGGCGTGCACCCCCTTGGCCGCGCAGTCCGAGACCACCTCGTTCACCGCTCGCGCCGGTACGGCGAGCACCGCGAGATCGACGTCGCCGGGGATGTCGCGTACCGACGGGTAGGCCGGGACCCCGCACACGCTGCTCGCCTCGGGATGCACGGCATAGATCGCTCCGCTGAATCCGTCGCCCGTACCACCGGCCTGGATGTTCCGGATGAGCTCCTGGCCCGCCTTGCCTGCCGTCCGGCTGGCCCCGACGACGGCGACCGAGCCCGGCGTGAGCAGCCGCTCGATGGATCGTGCCTCGGCCCGGTGCTCGCGGGCCGTCATGACCCGCAGCGAGTGATCCGTCGGCAGGATCTCGAATTCGACGTGCACCACGCCATCCTCGAATCGATCGTCCACCGAGTACCCGGCCTCCGCGAAGACGCCAATCATCTTGCGGTTGTCAGGCAGCACGTCGGCGACGAACCGGTACACGCCGCGCTCCCGGGCAGCCTGAGCGAGGTGTTCGAGCAGGATGGTCGCCACACCGCGTCCCTGGTGACCGTCCTCGACGAGGAACGACACTTCGGCCTCGCCCGTCGTGATCCGGTCATAGCGTGCCACGGCGATCATCGCGTCGCCGACCGTCATGATCAACGCTACCCGCTGGTCGTGGTCGACCCTGGTGAAACGGTCGACGTCACGCTCGCTGAGGCGCGGGTACGGCGCGAAGAAGCGGAAGTACTTGGATTCGTCGCTGACCCGGGAGTAGAAGTCGACCAGGAGTTCGGCATCGCCGGGCTGGATCGGGCGCACATGGGCCGTGGCGCCGTCCGAGAGCACCACGTCGGCTTCCCAATGGGCCGGATACGTCGGATCGGACTGCACGCTTCGAGGCTAGCGCGCCAGCCCTGGCCGAGTTGGCCCAACACGTCGAACCAGACACGGCGCGGAAATCTTGACAAGTCAGCCACATTCCCGCAAGAGTCCAACTGCACGATTTGCCCGTAAAGGGTACGAGGGGTCGCGCGATCGTTGCGCGGAGGCTCGCCGACCGTGAGCATCCGGGCGGGGGACGCGGCCACTCAGCCGCTCACGACGTGCCGCGCGCGGGAGCGCCGTCCGCGATCCGGACGGAGCCGTTCGTTGCGCTTCGAGAGCGGGCGTGTTAATGCCAAGCAAACTCAAGGGGAATTCATGCGTGTGAAACGCCTCGTGACCGCATCCGCAATCGGCGGGCTGTTCGCCCTCGGCATCGCCGCACCTTCACAAGCCAGCCTGACAACTTTCTGTGACGGCGTCGCAGAAGACGTCTCCGTACCCGGCGATCTCGTCGTCGCGTCCGGGGACAACTGCGAACTCACCAACGTCACCATCGACGGCGACGTCACCGTACGCGCCGATGCCACCATCCTCCTCGAGGATTCCTCCGTTGCCGGCGCGCTGCGCGTGCGCGACAACGGCTTTGCCAACGTAGTCGAAACGGATATCCAGGGCGCCACCCGCCTCAACGAGGCTTTCGGTGTCTACTCGGAGAACAGCGCGCACGAGCGCAACGTCGTGGGAAATGATTCCGAGTTCTACTACACGCTCGGCTCGTCGCACAGCCGCAACGTCAACGTCACCAACGTCGAGACCTTCCTCGAAACCAGCTGGGTCGAGCGCGGTGTCGAGGCGGACGGCGGCCTGCTCGTCGATGTCTACGACTCGGTGATCGAAGGCGCGGTGTCCATTGCCGGCACGGAGATGGGCAGCGTCTTCTGCCTCTCCGAGGTCGACGGCGACGCCACGTTCACGGGCAACGACGAGCTGCTGCAGATCGGCGGCGATTCGCCGGTTAGCGATTGCGGGTTCAACGTGTTCGGCGGCTCGCTCACCATGACGGGCAACACCGCCGACGCGAGTATCACCGGCAACGTGATCCGTGGTGATCTCGTATGCAGCGACAACTCGCCCGCGCCGATCATCGAGGACAACCGGGTCCGGGGCGAGCGGAACTGCGAAACGGGCAATCCGGTCGTTCTGAGCTCGCCCATGCGCTCCGGCGACGTCGAAGCCTTCGAGACGCGCAAGGACGAGGTGCTCGACGAGATCGACGATCGTATCGCCGACGGCGAGAAGTCGGCGGCCGCCGCCGGCCACGCCTTCGACTGACCGTCGAGATTCGTCACGAACGAGTGGTGCGAGCAGGGGCCCTCATCGCGGCCCCTACTCGCACTCCTTTCTCGCCCTCGATCATCGAGCGGCGGCAGCCTTTTCGAGGGTCTCCAGGCTGACCGCTCCCGCCAGGAGCCGGCCGTCGTCGACGTACAGCACCGACCACAGCCGGGTCTCGAAGGCGAGGCCTTCCCCGTAAGGGCCGGAGACCTCCTCCATCTCGTCCATGGCATCCGCCAGATCGCCAACCTCGTGGGGCGTCCCGGCCACGCTGTCCTCGAACGCGGCCAGCAGCTCGTCGAAATCTACACCCGAGACGACCAGGACCGAGCTCCACCCGGACCCGGCGACGTCGGCGTCCAGGTCTGCTCCCAGCTTCTCGTCGAACCCGTCTCCGAGATGCCAGTGCCCGAGGCCCGGGCTCGTGGCTTCCCACGCCAGCCAACTGCCAGCCCCCATCTCCTCGACCTCGGCATCGGGCGGGGGGCTGAACTCGAATGCGGAACGGTCGGGTTCGTCGAACGAGATCGACGTGTATCCCACTTCGGCAGCCGGGTCGCCGCCAGCGGTGTCGTGGAGCTGGACACGCAACGGCACACCGTGGGCAGCATCGATCGCCACCCGCACCGAGTCCACCAGCGACGTGTCGTCCCGTGGGCGGAACACCAGCTCGTATGCAGCGCGCCCGGCGACCGTGACCGTCCCGTCGGCTTCGACCTCCGTGGACGGTTCGAGTAGCTGGAGCACGTATTCGGCCAGCATGTCAGCCGATGCCTCGGGCATCGGCGACGTCGACTCGGCGCCCTTCCCCTCGGGCGCGTCCCCGGCCGCACCCTCGCCCGAATCCTGCCCGGACGATTCCGGCGCTGTTTGCGAGCCGGCCCCGGAACCGGCCGCTGCCGCGGTGTCCGACATGGCGTAGTGCAGGACCCGGTTCTCCTCGCTGTTCCAGTACCAGATGTCCTCGCCATCCCGGACGAGATCCGTCTCGGACAGCTCGCCATACACCGCCACCCGATATGTATCCGGCGCCGCGTACCACACCCGCGCCGTCGTCGCACCGGTCAGCAACGACAGCGGCGATCCCGACTGGGCGGTCAGGTCGGGAGCCTCGGGCAGGCCGAGGTCGGCGGAATGGACGATCGTTCCGGCCAGGGGCACGTCATCTGCCCGCGTCAACGCCGCGATCAGCTCGCTGGCGTCGCGTTCGGGCAGCTCGGCATCGGCGTCCGCCATCAGCGCCACGCCGACGGCCGTCACGGTTGCCAGCACCGCCACGGAGGCCGGAACCGCCCACATCATCGTCCTCGAACTGAAGACACCCGCTCTCGTGCGTCTCATGCGTTCTCTCCTTTGCACGCCGACCCCGCTACCCCCGACTGTGCGCTCCGGGCACTGTGAAAAGTCTGAGAGGTCCACCACGCTCGCCCGCTGACACGAGAGACTGGGCGCGTGCGGATCCTGGTAGTCGAGGACGAACGCGGGCTGGCGCGAGCCTTGCGCCGCGGCCTGTCCGCCGAGGGCTTCTCCGTCGAGCTGGCCTACGACGGCCTCGAGGGCCTGCACATGGCCCGCGAGAAGACCTACGATGCCGTCGTCCTCGACATCATGCTGCCATCGCTGTCGGGGTATCGCATCTGCCGGGCACTGCGGGAGGAGGGCAATTGGGTGCCGATCCTCATGCTCACGGCCAAGGACGGCGAGTACGACGAGGCCGACGGGCTCGACGTCGGCGCCGACGACTACCTCACCAAGCCCTTCTCGTACGTCGTGCTCGTCGCCCGCTTGCGCGCCCTGATCCGGCGTGGTGCGCCCGAGCGCCCCTCCGTCCTCAGCACCGGCGATCTGTCCCTCGATCCGGCGACCCGTACGGTACGCCGGGGCGAGCACCCAATCGATCTCACGCCTCGCGAGTTCGGCCTGCTGCAGTACCTGATGCACCGGCGCGACGAGGTGGTGTCGAAGATGGAGCTGCTCGAACACGTGTGGGACCCGCACTACGACGGCGATCCCAACATCGTCGAGGTCTACGTCGGTTACCTGCGCCGCAAGATCGATATCCCGTTCGACCGGCACAGCCTGCGCACGATCCGCGGTGCGGGTTACCGGCTAGTGGATGATCAAGAATCATGAATGCGCCGGGACGGTGGGCGCGCCGGCTGTGGACGCACCGCCGCAGACGTACCCTCTCGTTGCGGGCCCGGCTGACGCTCGTGGCCACGGTCGTCGCCACGCTCGGGCTCGGCGTCGGTGGCCTCGTCACCCAGACACTGCTCGAGCGGACACTGCTCAACGCGCTCGACGAATCGGCGCGCAGCCACGCCACCGACATCGCCGCCCTCGTCGAAGCGGACCGGCTCACCAACCCGCTGCCGAGTTCCGGCGCGGCGATCGCCCAGGTCGTCGACGCCGAGAACCGGGTACTCGCCTCCACACCCGGCGGTGACCAGCTGGCACCGATCGTCACCGGGGCCAACATGGCGGCCGCGCGCGCCGGCGAGGCGATCGAGATGCCCGGCACCCGGCTGGGCCAGACGCACACGTTCCGGGTCGTCGCCGCGCGGGCCGATTCGCCGGACGGGCCGCACACCGTCATCGTCGCCGTCTCCCTGGCCGAACAGCGGCGCACGGCCGACCTGCTCAAGCTCGCCGCCGTCAGCGTCACGGCCGGATGCGCCGTCGCCGTAGGAGGGTTGACGTGGTTCATCACCGGCCGGACACTGCGCCCCGTCGAGGAACTGCGGCACGGTGCCGCGGAGATCACCGGCACTGGTGAGGGCCGGCTCCTGCCCGTTCCGGCTGCCCGTGACGAGCTGCACCGGCTCGCTGTCACCCTGAACGACATGCTCCGCCGGCTCGGAGCGGCTTCCGCTCGCCAGCGCGCCTTCGTCGCCGACGCCGCTCACGAGCTGCGCAGCCCGCTCGCGACACTGCGCACCGAGCTGGAGGTCGCCCTCGCCCACCCGGACCGGATCGACCCGCACGAGACCGCCAGCGAAGCGCTTGAGGAGGTCGAACGCATGGCGCGGCTGGTCGACGATCTGCTGATGCTCGCCCGCCTCGACGAGCGCACGGTCGAGGCCACCGGTACAGGTGACCTGCGCGAGATCGCCGACAGCGCGGCGCGGTCAATCCCCGAGCCCCGCGTCCCGGTCACCGTCGAGACCGGTGACCCCGTGACGGTCCGCGGCGATCCGGAGGCACTCCACCGGATGATCCGCAATCTCGTCGACAACGGCGTCCGCCACGCGTCCACCCGGGTACGCGTCGCGGTCTGGCCGGGCGACGACCAGGACGGGCTGGCCGAGCTGCGCGTCTCCAACGACGGGCCGCCCGTTCCCGCGGGCGATCGGGAACGGATCTTCGAGCGGTTCACCCGGCTCGACGACGCCCGCAGCCGGGACGCCGGAGGCGCGGGACTGGGACTGGCTATCGTCCGGGAGATCGCGCGGGCGCACGGCGGGGACGTCAGCGTGGAGAACGCCGATCGGGACGTATGCTTCGCCGTCCGGCTGCCGCGCGCCCGGATATAACCTCACGGCTGGCTCCCGCCGGCATCGATACCGTCCCGTCCTCGCGATGGCGATGATGCTCGGACGCGGGTCGCTGTCCGCTCCCGTCGGGGCGAGGCGTAAGAATAGGCGGCATGGCACGCCGAACCACTACTCCCCCGCCCGAGGATTTCGAAGAGACGATCACCGACGTCGACGTCTCCGAGGAGATGCGCGGAAGCTTCCTCGAGTACGCCTACTCGGTCATATACTCCCGCGCCATTCCCGATGCCCGTGACGGCCTCAAGCCGGTGCAGCGGCGCATCATGTTCCAGATGCACGAGATGGGCCTGCGGCCCGACCGCGCCCACGTCAAGTGCGGGCGCGTGGTCGGCGACGTCATGGGGAAGCTACACCCGCACGGCGACACCGCCATCTACGACACGCTGGTTCGCATGGCCCAGCCGTGGGCGATGCGTGTCCCGCTCGTGGACGGGCACGGCAACTTCGGGTCCCTGGACGCCGGCCCCGCGGCATATCGATACACCGAATGCCGGATGGCGGAGCCGGCGACACTGCTCACGAGCACGCTCGACGAGAACGTCGTCGACATGGTGCCGAACTACGACGGCCAGTTCGAGCAGCCCGAAGTGCTACCGGCGGCATTCCCGAACTTGCTGGTCAACGGGGCAAGCGGGATCGCGGTTGGTATGGCTACCAACATGGCGCCGCACAACCTCGGTGAAGTGATCGAGGCCACCCGGCACCTGATCGCCCATCCCGACGCCACCCTGGACGACCTCATGCGCTTCGTGCCGGGGCCGGACCTGCCCACGGGCGGTCGCATCGTGGGCCTGGACGGCATCCGCGACGCCTACGAGACCGGCCGCGGTGCCTTCAAGACACGGGCGACGGCGCGCATCGAGAACATCACCGCACGCCGCAAGGGAATCGTCATCACCGAGCTTCCGTACATGGTGGGACCCGAGCGGATCCGCGAGCGCATCGTCGACCTGGTGAAGAACAAGAAGCTGTCCGGCGTGGCCGACGTCGTCGACTACACCGACCGCAACACCAGCCTGCGGCTGGTCGTCGAGCTCAAGAGCGGCTTCGTGCCCGAGGCGGTACTGGAGGAGCTCTACCGGCTCACGCCGCTGGAGGACTCGTTCTCCATGAACAACGTCGCGCTGGTCAACGGCCAGCCGCGGACCATGGGCCTCAGAGAGCTGCTCCAAGTCTTCATCGACCATCGTCTCGACGTCGTGCGGCGACGCAGCGAGTTCCGGCGAAAGAAGGCCGCCGACCGGCTGCATCTCGTCGACGGCCTGCTCGTCGCGCTGCTCGACATCGACGAAGTCATCGCCGTCATCCGCTCGTCGGACGACTCCACCGCCGCGCGTGACCGGCTGATGCAGATCTTCGATCTCTCCGAGATCCAGGCCCGGTACATCCTGGACACCCCGCTTCGCCGGCTTACCAAGTACGATCGCCTGGAACTCGACAAGGAAGCCGAGGACCTGCGCCGCACCATCGCCGAGCTCACCGAGATGCTCGACGACCCGCAGCGGATGCGCGAGGTCGTGTCGAACGAGCTCGCCGAGGTCGCCGCGGCACACGCCACGCCCCGCCGCACGGTCCTGCTGGAAGACTCCGGCACGCCCGCCACCCGCCAGCCCGCCTCGGCGCTGGAAGTCGCGGACGACCCGTGCCAGGTGCTGCTCTCCTCCACCGGCCTGCTGGCCCGCACCGCCGGGGACGATCCGCTGGTGCCGGGCGACAAACGAGCCAAGCACGACCTCATCGTTTCCAGCGTTCCCGGGACCGCTCGTGGCGAGGTCGCCGCCGTGACGAACGCGGGACGGGTCATCCGGATCTCCGCGCTCGAACTGCCGGCGCTGCCACCCACCGCGTCACCCACGCTGGCCGGAGGCGCGCCGGTGAAGGAGTTCATCGAGCTGGACGAAGGCGAACGCATCTTGTGCCTGGCCACGCTCGACCCCGACTCCCCCGGCCTGGCCCTGGGTACCGAACGTGGTGTGGTCAAGCGGGTGGCACCGGAACACCCGTCCAACAAGGACTCCTGGGACGTCATCCGCCTGGATGACGGCGACCGCGTCGTCGGCGCCGTGCAGTTGCGCACCGGCGAGGAAGATCTCGTGTTCATCTCGTCCGAGGCGCAGCTGCTGCATTTCTCCGCCAGCCTGGTGCGCGCGCAGGGGCGCTCCGGTGCGGGTGTGGCCGGCATCAAGCTCAACCAGGAGGCGCGGGTCGTGTACTTCGGAGCCGTGGATCCGCAGGTCGAGGCCAGCGTGGTGACGGTGGCTGGTTCGTCGTCGGCGTTGCCCGGCACGCAGACCGGAACGGTCAAGGTCACTCCCTATTCGGAGTACCCGGCGAAGGGCCGCGCCACCGGCGGCGTACGCTGCCATCGGTTCCTCAAAGGTGAGGACTCTCTGATCGTCGCGTGGGCCGGTCCGGCCCCGCCACGAGCCGCCGCCCCGAGTGGCGTTCCCGTCGACCTGCCGGACGAGCCAGGCCGCCGGGACGGTTCGGGGACACCGGCGGCGCAACCGATCGCCTGCATCAGTGGTCCCGTCACGCCGTCTGGAGGGTCCGGTGAATAACGAGCACACATCGTTCGACGACGTCCTTGCCGCCAACGACGCCTACGCGCAAACATTCGATCTGCACGGCCTCCAGGCGCGTGCCGCGCGCGGCCTGGCGGTCGTGACGTGCATGGATTCGCGCATCGATCCGCTGGCCATGCTGGGACTGAATCCTGGCGACGCCAAGATCATCCGCAATGCGGGCGCGCGTGTCACCGAGGACGTGCTGCGCACCCTGGTGCTCGGAGCCCATCTCCTCGGCGTGGAGCGGATCATGGTGGTGGCACACACCAACTGCAAGATGGCCAGCGCGACCCGTGATCAGGTGATCGAGACCATCGAAACCGCGTCCGGCGTCGATGTCCGCAGCCTCGATTTCGGCCTGGTTGCCGACCAACGTCAGACACTGGAGAACGACACGCAGAAGATCCGGTCATGGCCGTTCCTGCCGCCCGGAATCGCCGTTGGCGGGTTCATCTACGATGTCGCCACGGGTCGGCTGGAACCTGCGGCCTGACCACGATCGAGGGGGCGAGCACGGGCTCGTCTCGCGCGCCCTGCGCTCGCCCCTCGGTCACCTGGGCGAGCGCAGGGGCCTCCGCCACCTGGCGAGGTCAAGGATCACCGCGACGCGGCCACACGCTCCAGCGCTGCTGCGACGTCGCCGGGCCGGCGCACGATGTCCAGATGAAGGCCCGGCAGCTTCGTCACGGTCCAGCCGCGTTCGGCCGCCATCGCCGCGTCCTCGTCGTACGCGGGACTGAGCTGCACGTAATGGACGTCGCTACCCCACTCGTCGGGCACGGGCACGTCCTCGTCATAGAAGTTCGCCGGCAGCCGCACCTGTTCGGCCTCGATCGCCTGGCGGGTGTCCTGGTCCGGTACGAGCTCTTCCATCACGCCCCGGCCCCACCACCGCGACCATGGCGGCAGCTGGCCGTCCCCGGCTGCCAGCGAACGGATGAGCTCGCGCATCTGCTCCGACGGCCGCGTCACGCCGGACTCGGCGGGGATCGCCGCATCGGCGAACACCACCCGACGCGCGCCCGCCCGGTGAGCGACGAGTGGCAGCACGGTGCCCGCGCCCGAGTGACCGACGACGACGTCGGGAGGCTCCGGCACGTCGCGCACGGCCGCATCCGCGGCCCGATCCCACCATCCCTGCGGCGGAATCAGGCACCCGCGCAGGTCCGGGACCACCACCGTGTGACCCGCCCGGCCGAGCTCGCGGCGAACGAGTTCCCACGTGGCCGGGCCGAGCAGCGGCGCGTGCACGAGCAGGAAGATCTTCGACACCATCGGGGTCAGCTTAACTGAACCCTCGCTCGACGAAGCCGCCCTGCCTATGCGTCGATGCGATCGCGGTCGAGCTCGGCCGCCCCGGCGATGATGAACTCCTTGCGCGGCGCCACATCGTTACCCATCAGCAGCTCGAACATCCGCTCCGCGGCTTCAGCGTCCGTCGCCGTGATCCGGCGCAACCGCCGGTGGCGCGGATCCATCGTCGTCTCGGCCAGCTGATCCGGATCCATCTCACCCAGCCCCTTGTAGCGTTGCGGCGGTTCCTTCCACCGTACGCCCTTGCGCTGCAGGTCGAGCGTGACCCGGTGCAGCTCGGCATCGGTGTAGGTGTAGATGTACTTCTCCTGGCCCTTCTTCGGGTTGATCAGCTCGATCCGGTGCAGTGGTGGCACGGCGGCGAACAACCGCCCTGCCTCGACGAAGGGCCGCATGTACCGGAAGAACAGCGTGATCAACAAGGTACGGATGTGCGCGCCGTCGACGTCGGCATCCACCATCAAGATCACCTTGCCGTAACGGGCCTGTTCGATATCGAACGTGCGGCCCGAACCCGCGCCGACCACCTGGATGATCGAGGCACACTCGGCGTTCTTGAGCATGTCGCCGACCGACGCCTTCTGCACGTTCAGGATCTTGCCCCGGATCGGCAGCAGCGCCTGATACTCCGCGTCCCGCGCGGACCGGCCAGTACCGAGCGCCGAATCACCCTCGACGATGAAAAGCTCGGACCGATCGAGGCTAGTGGACCGGCAATCGACCAGCTTGGTGGGCATGGTGCTCGTTTCGAGGGCATTCTTGCGGCGCACGGTCTCCTTGTGCAGCCGCGCGGCCACCCTCGCCTTGGCGGCGGAGACCACCTTCTCCAGCACGGCCGACGCCTGCGGCTTCGTCGCGCGTTTGGTGGACGTGAGAAAGGCCTTCATCTCCCGCTCCACCACACCGGCCACGATCGTGCGCACCGCCGAGGTCCCCAAGACCTCCTTCGTCTGGCCCTCGAACTGTGGCTCGTCCAGCCGTACGGTGACGACGGAAGTCAGCCCTTCGAGGACGTCATCCTTTTCGATCTTGTCATTGCCCGCCTTCAACCGCCGCGCGTTGGCCTTCACCTGCTCCCGCAGCGCCTTGACCAGACCCTGCTCGAAGCCCGTGACATGCGTGCCGCCCTTGGGCGTGGCGATGACATTGACGAACGATCGCGAGACGGTGTCGTAGCCGCCATCCCAGCGCAAAGCGATGTCGACCTCGCAGGTGCGCTCGGTGTCCTTGGAGATAAGCTGACCGTCCTCGTCCAGCACCGGCACCGTCTCACGAAACGTGTCCTGCCCGGTCAACCGCAAGACGTCCGTGACGGGAGCGCCCGGACTCAAGTACTCCACGAACTCGCTGATGCCGCCGTCGTGGCGGAACTTCTCCTCCACGGCGGCCTCGCCACGCTCGTCGCGGATCACCAGCTCCAGACCCGGGATCAGGTACGACGTCTGCCGGGCCCGCGAGAGCAGCTCGTCCCAGGCATATTCGGCCTCGTCGAGGAAGATCTGCGGATCGGCCCAGAACTTCACACGCGTGCCCGACGCGCGCTTCGCCGTCTTGCCGATCACGCGCAGTTCGGAATGGTCGGTGAACGGTTCGAAGCCGGCGTCCGGGCCGTCACCGGAGAACGTTCCCGGTTCACCGCGACGAAACGACATCGCGTGGGTCCGGCCGTCCCGGTCCACCTCGACGTCGAGCCGTGCCGAGAGCGCGTTGACCACGCTGGCCCCGACACCGTGCAGGCCGCCAGTGGCCGCGTAGGAGCCGCCGCCGAACTTGCCGCCGGCATGCAGCTTGGTGAAGACCACCTCGACGCCCGACAGGCCAGAACGGCTGTGCCGGTCGATCGGAATGCCGCGCCCGTTGTCGCGGATCTCCGCGGCGCCGTCGGCGCGCAAGAGCACCTCGACCCGGTCACAATGACCAGCCAGCGCCTCGTCCACCGCGTTGTCGATGATCTCCCAGAGGCAATGCATCAGCCCACGTGAGTCGGTGGACCCGATGTACATACCCGGCCGCTTGCGCACCGCCTCCAAGCCTTCCAGGACCGATAGGTGGCGTGCGGTGTAATCACTGCCCTGGCTACGGGTACCGGCTGGTTGAGCCGTCACTGCGTGAGCCCTCCTCACCTGGACTGTTCCGGATGCATCCGACCATGCATCAGCGCCGCCAGCATAGTCGGCCACACCGACGAGGTTCACGTGCCACGCCCGATCCGACGGAGGCATAACGTGATCGACGTGCCATATCAGACGAACGATGTCACAATGCGGGGCGCCGGGATTCTCGTTGATCCCGGCCTCGGCTCGGCAATGACGCCTGATCCGTGTGACCAGAGTCACCGGGCATCCTGTACGCGTAGAGCGAACCCGGCCCGTTGCGTGATGGCGGGAACGGATTCCGATGGTGAGATGTTTGTACGGATGCACGACATGACCATCGCTCGGCGGTGGCCCATCGATCAGGAAGGTGCGCGAAAGTGACAGCTAGTCTCGCGACCAAGCCGTTGAACGTTGCTGACCGCTGCGACAGCTGCGGCGCCCAGGCCTACATCCGTGCGGTTCTCGATCAAGGTGAGCTGTTGTTCTGTGGTCACCATGGCCGGAAGCACGAGCCCAAGCTCCGGCCGATGGCCATCGAGTGGCACGACGAGACGGCCCGCCTCAACGAGACCGAGCCGCCCGGGTGACAGCCTCGCCGTGAGGCGGGCCGCCAGCTGGAGGTGTCAGCTGGCGGTCGGCTCCCCGGTTCTCCGGCAGCTGCCCGGCGGAACGACGCGGGACGAGCTGGCTCCCACAGCCGAGAAGCGCACGCACCCACACTCCACAGCTGAGAAGTGGACGCATCACCCAGACGGGACTTATATCCCTGACGGGCTCACACCCGTATCCGTCGACGGGCCCTACACCCGTCGTGCCACGGCGGCCGTACCGTGGCGCTGGCGCATGACGTACGCCATCACCACACCAGCCACCGCTCCGAACAGGTGGCCCTGCCACGAGATTCCGGGCTGGCCGGGTAACAAACCCACAACGATGCCGCCGTACATGATCACCACGACGACGGCCACCAGGATGTTCACGACCTTGCGTGTCAGCAGGCCCCAGGCCACGAGGAACGCGGCGAAACCGTAAACCAGCCCGCTGGCACCGATGTGGTTCGTATTCGACGCCGCCGTCAACCACGTGGCCAGGCCCCCGAGCAGCGTCACGCCGATCGTTACCGGCCAGAACATCCTCGTCGTCACCGCGACGAGCGATCCCAGCAGCAGGAACGCACCCGTGTTCGCGATCAGATGATCGAAGCCGCCGTGCAGCACGGGCGCGGCAACCACGCCCACCAGACCCTCGGCGCTGCGTGGCTGGATGCCATATCGATCGAGATCCAGCCCGGGTAACGCGTCGACGATCTCGAGGACCCACATCGACGCGGCAAGCACCAGCACCGGGATCACCAAACCGATGAGACCGGGCGTCCGTCGCCGCTCGATGTCACCAGGCGAACTCATCCTCACCACCTACGGCCGTGCCGGCCATGACGGCGTCCCGAGCACGCCCCGTCCCGTCTCGTCGGCTCCGATCAGCCCAGGTAGTCGCGCAAGACCTGCGAACGCGACGGGTGCCGAAGCTTGCTCATCGTCTTGCTCTCGATCTGGCGGATCCGCTCCCGGGTCACGCCGTAAACCTTGCCAATCTCGTCCAGCGTCTTCGGCTGTCCGTCGGTGAGCCCAAACCTCATCGACACCACACCGGCCTCGCGCTCGGACAGCGTGTCCAGCACCGCGTGCAGCTGCTCTTGCAGCAACGTGAACGACACGGCCTCTGCCGGCACGATCGCTTCGGAGTCTTCGATGAGATCCCCGAACTCGCTGTCGCCGTCCTCGCCCAGCGGCGTGTGCAAGGAGATCGGTTCCCGGCCGTACTTTTGAACCTCGACGACCTTCTCCGGGGTCATGTCGAGCTCTTTCGCCAGCTCCTCAGGCGTCGGTTCGCGGCCTAGGTCCTGCAGCATCTGCCGCTGCACCCGGGCGAGCTTGTTGATGACCTCGACCATGTGCACCGGAATCCGGATGGTGCGCGCCTGATCCGCCATCGCCCGCGTGATCGCCTGGCGAATCCACCACGTCGCATACGTGGAGAACTTGTAGCCCTTGGTGTAGTCGAACTTCTCGACCGCCCGGATCAAGCCGAGGTTTCCCTCTTGGATCAGGTCCAGGAACAACATGCCCCGGCCGGTGTAGCGCTTCGCCAGCGACACCACCAGCCGCAGGTTCGCCTCGAGGAGGTGACTCTTGGCTCGCCGGCCGTCCTCGGCGATCCACTTCATCTCGCTCTTGAGCTTGCCGTCCATGTCCGAGGACTCGTTGGCCAGCTTCTCTTCGGCGAACAGCCCCGCCTCGATTCGCTTGGCGAGCTCCACCTCCTGCTCGGCGTTGAGCAGCGGGACCTTACCGATCTGCTTGAGGTAATCCTTGACCGGATCCGCCGTGGCGCCCGCGACGGCCACCTGCTGCTCGGGCTCGTCCGTGTCGTCTTCCTCGGACAGGACGAAGCCCTCGTCCGTGAGCTCGCTGGGCTCCGGGCCGTCGGGGAGCGCGGGAGAAACGGTCAGCTCGACCTCGTCCTCTACCTCGTCGTCTTCGGCGACGACCTCCGGATCCGGATCTTCCACGTCTTCGTCGGGAACCACGAGATCCTCTGCCTCGACCTCGGCAACCGGATCCGGGTCCTTCTTGCGGGCCGACTTCTTCGCGGTGCCTGCGTCCTTCGGCGCGGCGACCGCTTCGTCCAGCACATCGGCCTCCGCCGCGTCAGAGGGCTCGTCATCAACTGCTGCCGTCGGGGTATTCTTCACCGCAGTCTTCACAGATCCCTCGCTCTTCTTCGCTGGCTGCTTGGGTTCCTTGTCCGCTGGTGCGGTCGCCGTCGTCGACACTCGCCGAGACGCAGCAGCCATGACCCGCTTGCCATTGCCCCGCGAATCCTCGGCCGCTATCTCGACAGTAATACCTGAAGTCTTCAAATGCTCAACGACGAGGCGGCTCTCCTTCATCGGAAGGTTCGCCGCCTCGCATGCGGCACGTACCTCCTGTGCATGCACCGAGCCGGTTTCACGACCTCGCATCACAAGCTCTTGTACGGGCGGCAGCTCGAAGATCCGGGCGTACTTGGAACGGGACGAGCTTCGCGACACGAACAACCTCTCGCTAACTGGCTTCGACTGGCTTCAGGGACATTCAGGATGGGGCAACACATCATTCTGACATGGCGCAGGCTCTCCGCACTCCTCCCGGACCGTGAGAAATGAAACGTGGCGTGGCTCACGACGGCCGTCTCCACCGTAGCGCGAGAATGGTGAGATCGTCGGATGGGCCCACCGTGCGTAGTCGCTCGACCACCGCGTCGAGCATAGGTTCCAAGGGGTCCTTGCGGTGATCCTCGAGGCACGAAAGGAGCTCACCCACACCTTCCTCAACACCACGGCTGCGATTCTCCACCAATCCGTCGGTGAACGCGACGAGAACCTCGCCGGGAGTCAGGTCGATCCTGCGCGTGTGCCGCGGCTCGGCTACACCGATGGGCGTGGTGTCGGTCCCGCTGTCGATCAACTCCAGACGGCCCTCCGGCGGTATACGCACCAGCGGAAGATGGCCGGCGTCGCCGAGACGGACCACGCCTTCGGCCGGATCGAGCAGCAGATACACGACCGTCGCCATCTCGACCGATCCCCCGCCCTCGACCAGCCGGTCTAGACCGGACAGCACCGCGCTCGGCTCCGGATTCGCCAGGGCTAGCGCGCGCAGGGCAGCGCGCAGCTGACCCATGCCGGACGCCGCCGGCAGCCCGTGCCCCATCACGTCACCGACGACGACGGTCACCTGTCCATCCGGCAGCTCGATCGCGTCGTACCAATCACCGCCGACGGTCTGTACCACTCCCCCCGGCACGTTGCGGGCGCGCAGGTCGAGCCCGTCGATACGGGGCAGTACCGGCGGTTTCAGGCTCTCTGTCAGCGACTCGGTGGCACTGCGCTCCTGCTCGAACATCCGGGCACGCTCGAGCGCCACCGAACATTGCTGGGCGACCGCCCGCAGGAAGCGGCAGGCCTCGGACTGGAACTCCTGTTCATGATCGAATGCGAACCGGATGGCTCCGATCCGGCCGGAATCCGTCGACAAGGGCAGCACGGCCCAGGACCGTTCATCGGTCGTGTCGAGGAATTCCTGGAAACGGCCGTCCGGAAAATCCTGGCGTGCCCGCTCGCGGTTGGGCAGGAAGAGCGGCCACCCGGTCCGCACCACCTCGGTCATGGGCGTCACGGCATCGTCCGGCCAGCGCGAGACGAACGGGCCCTGACCACTCTCGCGGTCCTCACCCACCAGCGTGATCGCCGTCCAGCGTGCGCCCACCGTCGCCCGGCCGATCACCGATGCGGCCGCGATGACCTCGCTGACCGTCATCGCATCGGCGAGCTCCTCGGCGACTTCCAGCAACCGGGCGTTGCGGGCCCGGCTGTGCCGAAGCGCCGAGAGAGCACTGCGCTGCGACGTGTCGTCCACGACGAACATCGCGACCTCTTGGCGCGGCCCCTCGTCGACGAGATACCAGGTTGACCGCAGATAGGCCACCGAGCCGTCGGCGGCAGGCGACGGCGGCTCGTCCGCCTTCACCGTCTCGCCGGTGCGCAGCACCCGGTCCACCATCGTCTCGGTGTGCCTGGCCAGTTCCGGCGGCAGCACATCGCCCGGCCGCCGGCCCAGGTGCTCGGCGACCGTCTTACCCGATCTGTCGGCGAGAAAAGCATTGACGGCCAGGTAGCGGCACTCGTCGTCGAAGACAGCGAACCCGACGGGTGCGTCGGCGCCGGCTAGCGCTCCCAGTAGCCGCTGCGCATCCGCTGGCCGCACGGCACCTACCCCTTCGCCGCGCGCTTGGCTTGCCGCTTGAATTCGCGGACTTCGAGCAGCGAATCGGCATCGACGACGTCGGCGACGGACCGCTTGGCGCCCTGCTCACCATAGGGGCCAGCGGCCTCGCGCCACCCCTCCGGCTGCACGCCGAACTGCTTGCCCAAGAGCGCCAGGAGAATACGAGCCTTCTGTTCGCCGTATCCGGGCAGCGCTCGCAGCCGGGCCAGAAGCTTCTCGCCCGTCTCGGCGTCCCGCCAGATCGCTCCGGCATCGCCACCCCAGTTCTCCGTGACATAGGCAGCGAGTTTCTGCACCTTTCCGGCCATCGAGCCGGGAAACCGGTGCACGGCGGGTTTCTCCGCCAGCACGCTCGCGAACTCCTCGGGATCGTACGCCGCGATCGCACCGGGATCCAGCGACCTGGTGCCCAGCCGGGCCGCGATCGTCGCCGGACCCGCGAACGCGCGTTCCATCGGCACCTGCTGGTCCAGCAGCATCCCCACCAACAACGCGAAAGGATCGCGGGCCAGCAGCTCGTCGGCGGCCGGCTCCCCGACCAGGTGTAGTTCGACCATCACGTTGCGCCTTCCACCTTCGTGGCATCCTCTGCCTTAACGGCCAGCACCGGGCACGGCGCGTCCAGAAGGATACGCTGCGCGTTGCTACCCAGGATCAACTTTCCCACAGGACTGCGCTTGCGTAGCCCGATGACGATGAAATCCGCCGACGACTCTTCGGCGACCGCGATTAGATCGTCAGCGACATCCATGCCGCGCACCAGCTGCCGCACGTCGGCCTCCACGCCGGCCTCGGCAAGCTGCGTACGCACATCTTCCAGTTCCGCGTCATGCTGGAGGCTCTCCTCGGGCTCGAGGTCCCGTCCGCCCCGCTCCGAGTGGATGACCACCAGGCGCGCACCGCGGAGCTTCGCCTCTTCGGCAGCACGGCGCAACGCGGCGCGTCCCTCTGGCTTGGCAACATAGCCCACAACGATCGCCGTCATCGCATCCAGCCTTCTCTCGCTCGTTTCTCGTCGGCGCTGGTCTCGGCGTCACCCGAGACTAGCGTGTGCGCGTTCGCCACCGACATCCTCCATCCCGCCCCGTATAGCGGATCGTCAACGAGTCTTCCCGGGTTCTGACAGGATATGGTGCATCGATGACCGCCCGGACCGACCCGAGCGTGCTCCATCTCGACCTCGACGCCTTCTTCGCCGCGGTCGAACAGCGCGACAAGCCGTCCCTGCGTGGCCGGCCGGTCATCGTCGGAGGACTCGGCCCCCGCGGCGTCGTGTCCACTGCATCCTACGAGGCCCGTGATTTCGGCGTCCGCTCCGCGATGCCCATGTCGGAAGCCCGATCGCGATGCCCGAACGCCGCCTTCCTGGCTGGCCGGTTCGGCGCATACCGTGCGGTGAGCCGCACCGTGATGGAGCAGTTGCACACACTCTCCCCGCTGGTGGAGCCCCTGTCGCTGGACGAGGCCTTCGTCGATCTCGCCGCCGGTGAGCACGACGATCTCTCCGCCACTGCGGTGCGTGGCATCGGCGAGCGGTTGCGCTCCAACATCCACGCGGCCACCAGCGTCACCGCCAGTGTCGGCGCCGCGACATCTAAAACGCTCGCCAAGATCGCGTCGGAGAAGGCCAAGCCCGACGGCCTCGTCGTCATCGAGCCGGGAACGGAGCTCGATGTCTTGCATCCCATGTCGGTCCGGGTGCTGCCGGGCGTCGGGCCCGCCACAGCCGATCGCGTCGCCCGCCTCGGCATCAAGACCGTGGGCGATCTGGCGACCATGTCCGAACACGAACTCGTCGATCTCCTGGGCGAAGCGCACGGGCGCTCGCTGTCCCGTCTCGCCCGAGGATACGACGATCGGCCGGTCAGCTCGGAGCGCGCGTCGAAATCCATCAGTGTCGAGGACACGTTCGACCACGACATCACCGAGCCGGCGCTGCTCACCGCCCTGGTGAACCGCATGGCAAGCAAGGTGGCCGAGCGACTCGCCGCGTCGGGCCACTCCGGCCGGACCGTCACGCTGAAGGCGCGGCTGCACGATTTCACCACCCTGTCCCGTTCGGTCACGTTGCCCGGACCCACCGACGCCGCCCGCGAGATCTCGCGGCTGGCGGTACAACTCCTCGACGAGATCGACACCTCGAGCGGAATCCGGCTCCTCGGTGTCGGCGTGTCCGGCCTGTCGGACTGGGTGCAGCATGACCTGCTCAGCTCCGTCGACACGGATGACGCCGGCCGTTCGGATGACGTGAGCGGTAACGGTGAGGCGGGCGAGCGCGAACCCGGCGAGCATGTGGCCGGTGAACGTCGGCCGGGCGTGGGTGAACCCGGCGTGGGTGGGTCCGGCGAGCGTGGCGCCCGTGAACGTGACATCGACATCGACGCGGCGCTGCACCGCCAGCACCCGTGGGTGCCCGGAATGGACGTCGTTCACACGCAGTATGGCCCCGGTTGGGTGTGGGGCAGCGGCCTCGGCCGCGTCACGGTGCGCTTCGAGACTGCCGACACCCCTCCTGGGCCGGTCCGTACCTTCGCCGCCGACGACCCCGACCTCGCCGCCCCCGACAACTCCACCACGTCAGAATGATCATGTTTGGTACGTTTCCTCGGGCCGTAACACGGCTGTAGACGTGTTACGGCCCGAGGAAACGTACCAAACATGATCATTCTGAATCTGGGGTGGGGCTGGTGGGCACGTCTCAGGCGTTTTTCACGTCGACGCGGCACACTGAGCGTCATGGACGTTCTCGTCGTCGACGACGACCCCGCAGTACGGGAGTCACTACGCCGATCGCTAGCGTTCAACGGCTACGGCGTGGAGCTCGCCAGCGACGGCGAAGAGGCGCTGCGATATGTCAGCCAGGCACAACCTGACGCCGTCGTCCTCGACGTCATGATGCCCCGCCTCGACGGCTTGGCCACCTGCCGCGCCCTGCGCGCCGCTGGCAACGACGTGCCGATCCTCATGCTGACCGCACGAGACGAGGTATCCGACCGGGTCTCTGGACTCGATGCCGGCGCCGACGATTACCTTCCCAAGCCGTTCGCCCTCGAAGAGCTCCTGGCCCGCCTGCGGGCGCTGCTGCGCCGATCCGCGCCGGCCGGATCGCCAGAATCCGAGAGACTCCAGCTCGCCGACCTCACCCTCGATCCCGCCACCCGCGAGGTCACCCGCGGTGACCGGCATCTGCGGCTCACGCGCACCGAATTCTCCCTGCTGGAGCTGTTGATGCGGCATCCCCGGCACGTACTCACGCGCGAGCGCATCCTCGAAGAGGTCTGGGGCTACGACTTCCCCACCACGGCGAACTCTCTGGAGGTGTACATCGGCTATCTCCGACGCAAGACCGAGGCCGAAGGCGAACCGCGGTTGATCCACACCGTCCGGGGTGTCGGCTACGTCGCCCGGGAGGATCCACCGTGAGTGGCCACACACCCGCGCCTTCCCCACCGCCACCTCCGCAGCATCCACCGCCACCTCCGCAGCCGAGCAACTCGCACGCGTCGCGGGCATGGCAGGCGTTGCAACGACGGCTGCGCCGGCTGTCGCTGCGGGTACGTATCGGGGCGCTCGCAGCGCTCAGCGTCGGGCTGGCCGTCACGCTCACCGCACTCGCGACATACCTCACCGTCTCCAGCCAGCTCACCCAGAGCGTCGACGATAACCTGATCGAACGTGCGCAAGAGGCGGTGTCCACACCTCTAGGGGAGCCGTCCACCCTGGTGCAGGTACCCGCCGAGGCCATCCTCGCTGCCGACCTGCGGATCGCGATCGTCGGTTTCGACGACACGGGCTCCAACGCCTGGAGCGCCCAGGGAGAGGAGAGCGCGCCACCACTGGGCGAGCCAGAACTCGCTGTCGCACGCGGCTCGACCCCGCACAGCGTACGTACGGCAGAACTGCAGGGCGATTCCTATCGCGTCGTCGCCGTCCCCGCAGGACCCGGGCTCGCCCTGGTGCTCGCACAGTCCACCGAGCCGACCGAGCGTACTCTCGACCGTCTGCAGGTCGTCTCGTTCGTCGTCGGTGGTCTCGGCATCCTCGTCGCCGCCTGGGCCGGTGTCTCCATCACCCAAGCCGGCCTGCGGCCCGTCCGGAGGCTCACCGACGCCGCCGAGCACGTAGCCCGCACGCAGCGTCTCGACCCCATCGACGTCGACGGCAACGACGAGATAGCCCGCCTGGCGCACGCGTTCAACGCCATGCTCGCCGCACTCAACGACGCGCGGTTGCGTCAGGCACGCCTGGTTGCCGACGCTGGGCACGAGCTGCGCACGCCGCTGACCAGCATGCGCACCAACCTCGATCTGCTGGAACAAAGTGATCGCCAAGGCGGGCTCGACGCCGACGAGCGGGCACAGCTCATCGCCGACGTCCGGGCACAAGCCGAAGAGCTGTCCCAGCTCATGGGAGATCTTGTCGAACTCTCCCGGGAAGATCGTCCGCAGTCGGCATCGAGCCGCGTCGATCTGGCCGACGTCGTCCGCGATGCCCTGTCCCGGGTGCAGCGACGCGCTCCCGGCGTGACCTTCTCGGCGGATCTGCACTCGTGGATGGTCGACGGTGACGCTCAACTGCTCGGCCGGGCCATCACGAACCTCCTGGACAATGCCGCCAAGTACAGTCCGGCCAATGGCACCGTGACGGTCACCTTGCGCGATGGGACCATCGACGTCTGTGACGAAGGGCCCGGCATCGCCGATGAGGACCTCCCACACGTTTTCGAACGCTTCTATCGTTCGTCCGAAGCCCGCGGTCGTCCCGGTTCGGGGCTGGGACTCGCGATCGTGCGTACCGCCGCCGAGCGTCATGGAGGGCACGTCTATGCCGGCCGCGCACCCTCGGGAGGTGCCCGCCTCACCATGTCGCTACCATCGCCTTCTTCGCGTTCTTTAGCCTGAATCTCAGCAGGATTTCAGAGTTTCGGGTAACGGTTGGAACTATGAACGAGTCGCGTCACCAAGAATCCAGTCAACATGACTCCGCCGAGCAGCACGGCTCCTCGCCGCCGCCTCCTCCGGTGCCCGGGGCGGGCTGGTCCGGGCCGTCGGGTACGCAGGATCGACCCGACCCGTGGAACGTCACCGGCGGGGCCCAGGGCCACCAAACCCACTCCGGCAACTCATCCGCGTCTCAGCCTGGCGCCGCACCCCACGGGGCGGGTTCCGGGCCGCATGCCACTCCCGCTGCCTCCACGGCCAACGCCGGGTCAGGGGCAGCAGACACGACCGTGCTGGCCGCACCCGGTTCCGCACCCCAGCAGCCGAAGAAGAACCGGGGGCGGGTGCTCGTTGCCGGGCTCGTCATCGGCGCACTCATCGGTGGTGGCGCGGGCGCCGCGGTGTACGGCGTGCTCGACGCATCGGACGAGCAGCAGTCGACACGAGAGCCTGTCGAGAGCAGCTTGGCAAGCAACGACAACACGGCCGCCGACACCTCCGCACCGTCCGGATCCGTGGAAGACGTGGCCAACGAGATCCTGCCGAGCGTCGTATCGATCACGGTGCCCGGACAGTTCGGGCAAGACAATGCCACCGGTTCCGGCGTGATCATCTCCTCTGACGGTCAGATCCTCACCAACAACCACGTCGTCGAGGCCGCCGGTGCTCGCGGGCAGCTCCAGGTAACCTTCGAGGACGGCACCTCCACCGACGTGGTAGTCGTCGGGACCGATCCGATGACCGACCTGGCCGTGATCGAGGCACAAGGCGTCTCCGATCTGCCTGCCGCACCGTTCGGCAGCTCCGGGGAGCTCAGTGTCGGCGAGCAGGTCATCGCGATCGGCTCGCCGCTGGGCCTCCAGGGGACGGTCACGACGGGCATCGTGTCCGCGCTGCAACGGCCGGTAGCCGTCGGCGAGGAGCGTACTGCGCAGACGGTGATCGACGCCGTGCAGACGGACGCGCCGATCAACCAGGGCAACTCCGGCGGTCCGCTGGTGAACATGTCGGGTGAGGTCATCGGGATCAACAGCGCGATCGCGACCTTGGGGCCGCAATCCGGCTCGATCGGGCTGGGCTTCTCCATCCCCATCGACCAGGCGAGCCGTATCGCCGAGGAGCTGATCCAGAACGGCAACGCGACACACGCCCAGATCGGGATCGGTGTCGACACCCCGCAGGACACCCAGGGTGCTCGCGTCGTGGAGGTCGCCCGGGACGGCGCCGCTGCTGATTCTGACCTGCAGCAAGGTGACGTCATCACCCAGATCGATGATCGCGTGATTCAGGACCACATCACGCTCATCGCCGCTGTTCGTTCCTACGATCCCGGCGACGAGGTCACACTCACGGTCGTGCGCGACGGTGAGGAGACCACCGTCGACGTGGTCCTCGGCAGCGACGCGCAGACCACCTGAGGCCCCTCCCCAGGTCGCAGGTCCAGCTCCGGGTCCCCGGTCCGGTCCCTGGTCCCACGACTCCGGAGCCTACGGCCCGGCACACCCGACGAGGCGGGTTCGTGCCGGGCTCGTTGTCGGTAGCACCCGGCAGACTGGGCAGTATGCGCTTCGTCGACGTTGCCGAAACCTCGCGTGCCGTGGCGGGCACCAGCGCCCGCTCAGAGAAGATCCGGCTGCTCTCGAACTGCCTGCGCCGTGCCAGCGCGGGCGAGGCCGACGTGGTCGCCAGCTATCTTGCGGGTGAGCTACGGCAGCGACGTACCGGGCTGGGCTATGCGGCGTTGCGGTCCATACCCCCGGCAGCCGGCCATCCGGAACTCACACTCTCCGAGGTCGACGCCGAGTTCGCGCGTATCGCCGAGCTGTCCGGAAAGGGTTCGACGACGGCGAAGCGCGCGGCCTTTCACGAGCTGCTCGCCCGGGTCACGGAGCCCGAGCAGCGGCTGCTGGCCGGGCTCGTCACCGGTGAGGTCCGCCAGGGAGCACTCGATGGCCTGCTCACCGAGGCCGTCGCCACCGCCACCGACCTTCCGGCCGCAGACGTGCGCCGTGCGGTCACGGTCGCCGGAGCACTCGTGCCCGTTGCCGCGGCCGCACTGGCCGACGGCGCGGACGGCTTGGAACGGTTCCGGCTGACCGTAGGATCGCCCGTGCGTCCCATGCTCGCGTCCCCGGCGTCCACCATCGGTGAGGCGATCGAACAGCTCGGCGAGGCGGGCATCGAATGGAAGCTCGACGGGGTCCGGGTGCAGGTCCATCGCGACGGCACTGACGTCCGGATCTTCTCGCGCACGCTCGACGACATCACCGACCGGGTTCCCGAGATCGTCGACGCGGCCCGCGCGCTTCCGGCTCGTTCACTGGTCCTCGACGCGGAGGCACTCGCCCTCGACCCTTCCGGGCGTCCCCTGCCGTTCCAGCGCACGTCGTCACGGATCGGACATCGTACCGACGTCGCGCGTGCCCGCGAGCAGCTCCCGCTGGCGGTGTATTTCTTCGACTGCCTGCATCTCGATGGCGCCGATCTGCTCGCCGAGCCCGGACAGCGCCGATGGGAGGCGTTGGCCGGTGTCGTTCCCGCGCACCAGCGCATCCCGCACATCGTGACCGACGATGCCGGCGTCGCCGAGAACTTCTTCGCCGACGCCATCCGGCAGGGCCACGAGGGAATCATCGCGAAATCCGTCACGGCTCCGTACGAAGCCGGACGCCGCGGCTCGGGCTGGTTGAAGGTGAAGCCCCGGCACACCCTCGATCTGGTGATCCTCGCCGCCGAGTGGGGCAGCGGGCGCCGCCGGGGCTGGCTGTCCAACCTTCACCTCGGCGCCCGCGATCCGCAAGGCCGGTTCGGTCCCGCCGGCGGGTTCGTCATGCTGGGCAAGACCTTCAAGGGGCTGACGGATCAGATGCTCACCTGGCAGACGGACCGGTTGCGGGCTCTGGCAGACGGCCCGACGGAGCACTGGGTGGTGCACGTGCGGCCCGAGCTACTCGCCGAGATCGCCTTTGACGGCGTGCAGGCTTCGCCGCGCTACCCGGCCGGAGTCACCCTGCGCTTCGCTCGCGTGCTGCATCACCGCCCGGATAAGCCCGCCGCCGAGGCCGACACCATCGAGTCGGTGCTCGCGCTGCATCACCAGGGCTGAGATCGACCCACGGGGCACTGCCGGCGCCCGTTACTTCCGCCGCTGCACACGGCGTCCTGCCGTTATGTCGCCGCCCGCAGCTCACATCCGCGCCGGCGGCGCGCGTCTGCCGATCAGCGGCCGATCCCACGCCGGTGGGCTCGTTCGAGGCGCTCCACTCCTTCGGCCAGCACATCCATGCCCGTGTGATCGGACGATGTGAGCAGCAACCCGGCCGCTTCCCACATGGCGATCTGAATGGCCTCGACGGTCTGCGCGTCCGGGTCGCCCTCGGCCGTGCTCGCACCCCGCGGGAGGACGCTCTCCAGCGCCGAGGCCGCCTCGACCAGGCGCAGCCACGACTTCGGCGCGTAGCGGCCGAGGATGAGCCGCAGGTGCTGGTCGTCGCGCAGCACGGCCTGGCGCTGACGCTCGGCGAAGAATTGCGCGGTCACCGATCCGCCGATCGCTCCGCCCACCAAGCCCAGGAGCACGACGAGCACGATGCCGAACAGCCCCGCGCCGATCGCAGCCGCGCCCGCGGCGAGGAGAGCCGCGGCGCCGACTGCTCCGGCCGCCATGCCGATCAGATGGTGTCGATGCAGCCCGAAACCGAGGATGCGCATCATCGGTGCCGGCTCGTCCAGCGCGTGGACCACCCGCTGCATGGCGTTCTCATCGACGCCATCGGGGCGGATGACGACGAACTTCTCCGCTACGGCGCGGCCGGACGTTGCGGCGTGACCGGGACGTCCGGACGTCCATCGCAGAGCACCCCACAGACGACGCTCGACGACGTTGGGAAGCCAGCTTCCTCGCTGCGAGTTGAGCTGCTCCTCAACAACCCGCTGCTGCTCCTCCCAAGATTCCGCCCACTCCCGCTCCTTCAAGGCAGTCAACGGGTGCGGTCGAGTCATCGGTGCTCTTCTCTCCATCGTGGTCATATCCGCTGGCCCACCCATGTCGTCTGACCATTATCGTGACGGGACGAAGCCTACTCGTCAGCGTCTCGTTTCTCAGCACATCCACCAACATGTCCGTACTCTCACGGGTCACTCGACCCGTCCGTCCCGCTACCCGGCTACGGTGGTGAACATGCTCCGGTTCCTGGTGACTCCGCGGTGGCTGGCCGTCCACCTCGCGCTCGTCGTGGCGCTGGCCATCTGTGTGATCGCGGGCTGGTGGCAGCTGAACGTGTTCCAGGACACCACCTCCCGCCAGGACGAGCGCGACCAGCCGCCCACGGCGATCGACCAGCTCGTGACCCCCGGACACGACATCGGCACGGCCGCTGACCGTCCGGTGCGTGCCGAAGGGCAGTATCTCAACGAGCACCAATTCATCATCCCAGGCCGCATCCATGACAGCACCCTGGGATGGTTCGTCCTGATTCCTCTCGAAACGGCCGATGGCACCATCGTGCCGGTACTACGCGGATGGGTCGAGGAACCCGACGACGTCACCGAGCCGGCGTCGTCCGAGGTCACGGTGCACGGCTATCTGCTACCGCCGGAGACCCCCCAGCATGCCACGGTGCGCAGCGATCAAGAACTCGGTGACTCAGAACTCGGCTATATCGCGCCCGAACCGTTCAGCACGGCCACGGGTCTCCCCGGCGATCACATCGTTCACGGATACGTGCTCCGCACGACGGAACGCCCTGACACGCCGGGCGTCACTCCCGTCGATGTCGATGAGTTAGCTCCCATCCGGAACGTGAGTCCGTGGCAGAACCTCTCCTACACAGCCCAATGGTGGATCTTTGGCCTAGCGGCGATCGCCTTCTGGGCTTCGGCCGTACGCTCTGGTGTGCGCTCGCGTCGCACGGCCGAAGGCCCCGATCCCGACGATCCGGACCATCCGGGCGAGACCGAACAGGTCAGCGAATCCGCTCGCCCTCACGTGCCTTCTTGACGACGAAACGCTCGGCCACGAATGACGCAAACGGCACGGTGCCGGCCAGAGCGATCAGCAGGACGTGTAAGCCACGCCATCCACGCTGATAGACCAGCAATCCCACCGCGACCAGATAGACGACGTACAACCAGCCGTGAATCGGCGAGACCACCGCACTCATACCCGGCTCGTCTGGCGGACCGTACCGCAGGTAGATCGCCACACAGAGCAACAGCAAGAAGACTCCGGTGACGTAGGCCATGACACGGTAGAACGGAAGGGCATCACGCTGCACGTCTACGAGCGTAGCCCCATGCCGGGTCACGTCATGCGACGGGCCACCCACGGCGACAGCCGCGGCGGGTCATTCATCGGGGCGATCGTCCCCCACATCGAGCTCGGCAAGGAAGCGCTCGAAGTCGGCGCCGATCTCGTCGGCGGTCGGCAGCGTCTTGGGTTCGGCAAGCAGGTTGCCTCGCGAGGTGCCACCTTCGAAAGCGTCGTACTGCGACTCCAGAGCCTGGACCACGCGCGCGACCTGTTCGTTGTTCTCCACCTGCTCCTGCACCTGCTGCTCCGCCTCTTCGGATGCCTCCAGAAGGTCGTTTACCGGCAACAACAGCCCGGTTGCCGAGCTCAACGAGCGCAGCAGGCTCACCGAGGACTGCGGATAGTGCGCCTCGGACAGGTAGTGGGGCACGCGTGCCACCAGGCCGACGGCATCTTGTCCCCACTCACCCAGCCGGTACTGGAGCAACGATGACGCGCTACCCGGCACCTCCAGCTCGGCATCGATCAGCAGATCAGCGGGGAGCAAACCCGGACGGGTGGCATGGGCGGTGACGCCAATCGGCCGTGTATGCGGCGTCGGCGCGGGGATCCCGTGGAATCCCGCTACCAGCCGGACACCGAAATGCTCGATCAGCTCCTTCACGGCAGCGACGAACGCCTCCCAGCGCACGTCCGGTTCCGGCCCATATAGCAGGAGGAACGGCGAACCACCGTCGTCACGCATGGCCTGCAGGGTCAGTTGCGGCGCGGCATAGCTGGTGAACATACCGCCGGACAGCCGCATCTCGGGACGCCGCGACCGGTAGTCGACCAGCTGATCCGTGTCGAACCGCGCCACCTCGGTATGCTCCAGGTTCTCGAGCAGGTGCTCAGCGATTCCACCGCCGGCGTGACCGGCATCGATGAAGCCGCTGAAGTGATACAGGAGGACCGGATTCTCGAATTCCGGCGCTTCTCCGTTCACCAGCTCGTACAGAGCTTCCGGCATCGTCTACTCACATCCTCGGTTCGATCACAAATCGCGATCAGTGTGGGATTCTCCCCCCTATAACACAACTGCCCGCCGGTACCTTCCTGACCCTCTCATCTCGACACCATCTCATCTCGGCCGCAGCGGGACCGCCAAACCGCCAGCGCCGCCGTCGATGGGCTCCTGGTAAGGCAATCCCAGCAGCAGGCACACCAGACCAAGAAACGCCTCGGCTTCGCGCATCAGATCATCAGCTTCCCGCGTGCTCGCCGCACCGCGCAGGCCAGCCTGCGCGGCCGCGCGCTTGCCAGCGTTCGAGGCGAAGAAGGCAGCCCATTCGGTCAGCTCCGGCGCCACCGACGGCAAGAGCTCCCACACGTTACGCGGGCCGTGTCCCCGCCGGCGGCCCGACCCCCCGCCGTGCCGGCGGCGCGCCGGCTGCGCCCGGGCGGCCAGCACCGCCGCAGCGGCCCGCAGCGCCGCTAGATGGGCCGCGGCGAATCGATCGTTGGCCGTACTGGCCTCGGCGGCGTCCACCAGGCACGAGCGAGCTTGTTCAACCAGCTCCAGAGTGGCGTGCCCGGCCGGTGGGCGTACCCGCGTGCCCACCCCACGCCGCGCCCCGTGTGTGCCGTTGACCTGGCCATACGATGCTGTCATCGGTCCCTCCTTCACATTGCCATCGAACCTTTGTTCGACCAGATCTTGAGAGTAACACCCCCGACCGACAGACCGTCAAGCTTCGTCATAGGCTCACCCACCGTGGCACGAACAGTGGTCATCGGCGCCGGCGTCGCCGGGCTGGCCGCCGCCTTGCGGCTCGTCGACTTCGGACACGAGGTCACCGTGCTCGAACAGAATTCCCGAGCCGGAGGCCAGGTCAGCGCAGACGTCATCGACGGCATCTGCGTGGAAACCGGCCCGACGGCATTCACCCTTCCCGCCGTGTTCCGCGACCTGTTCCGCAAGACGGGCCGTCCCCTCGAACGCGAGCTCGAGCTGGTGCCGCTCGATCCGTCCGTACGCTACGTCTTCCCTGATGGCGGCCAGCTGGATATGCCCAATGCCAGCCGCGCGCGGATCACGGCCGCCCTCGACGACGCGTTCGGTCCTGGAGCCGGTGCCCAGTGGGAAGCGCTGATCCGCGATGCCGAGTGCATGTGGGGCCAGCTCCGCCCGCGGCTCCTCGATCACCCGCCAGGCTGGCGCGACCTGCTCTGGTTTCGCGTACATCCACGCTCCAAGCAGTATCTGCGGCGCGCGAACAGTCTGCGTGAGCTGGGCATGCTGCACCTGCAGGAGCCTAACCTGCGGCTGATTCTCGACAGCTACGCCACACTGTACGGTGCGACACCCACCAAGGCTCCCGCCGCTCTTGCCAGCCTCGCCTACATCGAACAGACCTTCGGAACGTGGACCGTTCGCGGCGGCCTGACGGCGCTGATCGAGGCATTAGAGCGCCGTCTACTGCAGCAGGGCGCCACGATGCGCTTCGGTACGCCAGCCATCCAGGTGAAGAGCAAGTACCGGCAGGTCACCGGCGTCCAGGTCGCCGACGGCGAGACCATCCCCGCCGACGTCGTAGTGTCCACCGCGCCGCCCGGGCAGCTCGGATTCGACAGTTTACGCGCCCGGCACGAGTCGACCGTACCGAGCGACGGGCACTCCGTGTTTAGCCTCGTGCTTTCGGTGCGTCATCCACTCGACCTTCCGCAGCGCACCATCCTGCTCACCGAGGACGGGCCAAACGTCGCCGTCACCTACCGCAGCGGAGATGACCCGTCCGGGCCGTGCGCGCTGGCCCTGCACGCCGATTGCCCCTCCCACGGTGACGGTGCCGACCAGACGGACTGGTCGGATCCGGACACGGCGGAGACGCACGCCCAGCAGCTGCTGGGCCTGGCCGCCTCACGTGGCGTCCAGGTCAAGGACGACGTGCTCAACATGCACATCCGATCGCCGTACGACCTCGAACGGGAGTACGGCGCCACCGGCGGCCGGATATTCGGCCAGGCCTGGCACGGAAACAGCTGCATACGGCAACGCAGGAAGAACCGTTCGTTCCTGCGGGGCCTGTTCTACGCCGGAGCCAGCACCCATCCGGGCGCTGGGATTCCGGCGGTAGCGATCTCGGCAGCTCTTGCCGTCGACGCCATCGGCCGCGCCTGATTCCCGGCGCACCGCGCCGTCGCCGTCATCGCCGTCCCGGTTACCCGCCTGCCGGCGGCTGCCTCCGGGAGGTCACGCGGGAACGAGACTCGCTCCGAGGCCGAGGTTCTGGTAGATCTCGCGGGTGGCCGTCGACTTGTTCAACGTGATGAAGTGCAGCCCCGGGGCACCCTCCTCCAGGAGGCGCTCGCTCATCTCCGTCGCTACCTCGACACCGATGGCACGCACCGCCTCGGGGTCATCCTGAACCGCGCGCAGGCGCTTGGCCAGCCACTCGGGGAACTCGGCACCCGACAGCTCGGCAAAACGCTCGATCTGCTTCACGTTGGTGACCGGCATGATGCCGGCGATGATCGGTTTGTCCTCACCCGCCGCGGCCACGCGATCCCGCAACCGCAAGTAGTCCTCGACGTTGAAGAACATCTGGGTGATCGCGAAATCCGCGCCAGCGCGGAACTTGCGTACCAGGAAGTCGACGTCGGTCTGCAGATCCGGGGAGCGCGGGTGCTTCTCCGGGAATGCCGCGACACCCACACAGAAGTCACCCACCGACTTGATGAGCCGGACCAGCTCCTCGGAATAGTTCAACCCCTCCGGATGCGGCACCCACTCGCCTTGCGGATTGCCGGGCGGGTCCCCCCGCAGGGCCAAGATGTTCCGGATACCGGCATCGGCATACGAGCCTATGACGTGCCGCAGCTCGGCAACCGAGTGGTTCACGGCGGTGAGGTGACCCATGGCGGTCAGCGTGGTGTCGGTGGCGACCTGTCCGGTGACCCGAACGGTCGACTCCCGCGACGTTCCGCCGGCGCCGTAGGTCACGGAAATGAAGGTCGGCCGCAGCCGCTCCAGTTCCCGAATCGTGCGCCAGAAGAGCTCTTCGGCCTGCTCGCTCTTGGGAGCGAAGAACTCGAACGAGTACGACCGCTCGCCGGCGGCCAGCAGCTCCCGGATAGTTGTTCCGTTTTCTGGTGTGGTCGTCGGCAATCCTAGAGACATAGCGTTCACCATAGCCGCACCAGGAATGTCCAGAAAATTGCATCTCATGCTCTGGGATTCGCCCTCTCATGAGCTGGCCGGTTGCGTATTTCGCTGCTCGTTGCGCAAAAAGAAATGCATACTGCGGAAGCACTCACGACAACGTGACGAATTCTTGTGGGACGGGAGCGTGCAATGCCGTGTGAATCACGGCCGCGTCGTCGTGCGGTCAGAAATGTCACGACCAGGACCACAACTGCCGGGCAGATTATCGTGTGAAAACCGCGCACCGTGCTGACCCGGAAACCTCGATCGCCGGAACGATCAGGTCGAGAAACCGGGCCCGGCGGCGCGCCCGCGTCGTCGGCCTCATAGCCTGACGGCGTGATCGAGTCTCCTGCCGACCCGGTCGGCCCACTGCGGCCACGGGTCCAGCATGCCCTCGACGAGTTCCTGAACCTTCAGCGCGCGGCCCTCGAACCGGTTAGCGCCGACCTGCTTCCCCTCCTCGATGCCGCCACCGGTCTCCTCCGCGGAGGCAAACGCCTGCGCCCCGCGTTCTGCTACTGGGGCTGGGTGGCCGCGGGCGGCTCCAGCGACGACGAACCGATCGTCACCGCGGCGTCGGCGCTCGAACTCTTTCAGGCCGCCGCGCTGGTCCATGACGACGTGATCGATGAATCGGACACGCGTCGCGGCGAGCCATCGGTACACCAGCGGTTCGCCGCGCGCCATCGCGAGCACGGCTGGCGCGGCGACCCGGACAAGTTTGGCCGCGCCGCGGCCATTCTCCTCGGCGATCTGCTGCTGGGATGGAGCGACGAGCTTCTGTGCCAGGCCGGGCTCGACGAGACGGCGCTCCAGCGTGCCCGGCCGGTCTTCGAATTGATGCGTACCGAGGTCGGCGCCGGGCAGTATCTCGACATCCTCGCTCAAGCCGATGTCGACAGCGCCGCGCCCGAGCAGGTGAAGCGCGCCCACCAGGTCATCGTGCACAAAGCCGCCCGCTACACCGTCGTGCATCCACTCGCGCTCGGTGGCCAGCTGGCCCGTGGATCCGGCGAGGTCCTCGGGGCGTTCAGCACGTACGGTTCCGCCCTCGGTGAGGCCTTCCAGCTACGAGACGACATCCTCGGTGTCTTCGGCGACCCTGCGGTCACCGGCAAACCGGCCGGCGACGACCTGCGTGAAGGAAAGCGCACCATGCTGGTCGCCTACGCCCTGGAACGCGCGGACACCGTGCAAGCCCGTATCATCGCCGAGCTGCTCGGGAATCCCCACCTGGACGACGCAGGCGTGCACAGGCTCCAGGAAATCCTCTCCGACACCGGGGCACTCGGTCGCGTCGAGGCGCGTATCGACTCCCTCGTCGAAGACGCCATCGCGGCGATTGACCAGGCAACGGTCACCGACGATGGCCGCACCGCCCTCTCCCACCTCGTCGCGCTCACGACTGCCCGTAGCCACTGAGCCCGCGACCGACGTCGAGTCACCGGTTCGCTATGCGCCGATGGCGTGGAAACCCCCGTCGACGTGAACGATTTCACCAGTGGTCTTCGGGAACCAGTCCGAGAGCAGGGCAACGACACCGCGAGCGGCCGGTTCAGGATCGTTAAGGTCCCACCCCAGTGGCGCGCGCGTATCCCAGGCGCTCTCGAACTCGTCGAAACCCGGGATGGAACGAGCCGCCATCGTCTTGACCGGTCCGGCCGAGACGAGATTGACCCGAATACGCCGCTCACCGAGGTACTTCGCCAGGTAACGTGCGGTCGACTCCAGACCTGCCTTGGCCACGCCCATCCAGTCGTAGCCCGACCACGCCACCTGCGCGTCGAAGTCCATGCCGACCACCGAACCCCCGTCAGGCATGAGCGGCAAGGTGGCCATCGTCAGAGACTTCAGCGAGTACGCGGAGACGTGCACTGCCGTCGAGACATCCTCGAAGCTCGTGTCAAGGAATGCACCGCCCAGCGCGGACTGCGGGGCGAACGCGATGCTGTGCACCACGCCGTCGAGCCCGTCGACTTCCTCGCGAACCCGGCCGGCCAGCGTGTCGAGATGCTCGTCGTTCTGCACGTCCAGCTCGAGCACCGGTGCCGGCTTGGGAAGCCGGTTCGCGACCCGTTCCACCAGGCTCATCCGGCCGAACCCGGTGAGCACCACGGTGGCGCCTTCGTTCTGCGCCAGTTTCGCCGCGTGGAAGGCGAACGACGCCTCGGTCAGCACCCCGGTTACCAGGATGCGCTTGCCGTCGAGAATTCCCATCGTTGTCAGTGCCCCATTCCCAATCCGCCGTCGACCGGGATTACCGCACCGGTCACGTATGCTGCTTCCGCGCTGGCCACCCACCGGACGACGCCAGCCACCTCATCGGCGCTCGCGTACCGGCCGAGCGGGATCTCGCTGAGGATCTGATCGCGCCGTTCCGCGGAGAGATCCGCCGTCAAATCGGACTCCACGAAGCCCGGAGCCACGATGTTCGCGGTGATCGAACGGCTCCCGACCTCGCGAGCCAGCGACCGTGCCATGCCGACCAGGCCCGCCTTGCTCGCGGCGTAATTCACCTGACCTGCCGAACCGAGCAAGCCGACCACGCTGGAGATGAACACGATCCGACCGGAGTGGGCGCGCAACATCTTCCGCAGTGCCCGCTTGGCCACACGGTAGGCACCGGTCAGATTGGTGTCGATCACGTCGGTGAAGTCCTGCTCGCTCATGCGCAGCAGCAGCGTGTCCCGCGTGATGCCGGCATTGGCGATCAGCACCTCCACCGGACCCTGTTCCTTCTCCACCTGTTCGAAGGCCGCCTCGACCGATGAACCGTCGGTGACGTCACACCGCACGCTGCCCAGCCCTTCTGGAGGATCTCCAGAACGGTACGTGACCGTGACGGCATCGCCGGCACTGGCGAACGATCGCGCGATCGCCAGACCGATACCACGGTTGCCACCGGTAACCAGAACGGACCGACTCACGTTGATGCTCCTCTCACATCCAGACCGCGACGACGCTACCTGATGGCGTCACGACGACGCAGCGCCCGGATGCACCAACCCGCGCGTCCGCTCCCCTGGCCGGACCGCACAATTGCCAGCCGTGCCCGAACGCCGCTGGCACGCCCGTATAACGCTCGGTCGGGGCGCCCTGGTGGGGCGTGCCGGGCACGGCCAGCGGGGCGACGCTCGCGGCCCGCCCGGCGCCGCGAGCTGTCCGGCTCAGGCGTCTTCGAGCCGGAAGCCAACCTTCATCGCCACCTGGAAGTGCTCGACCTGACCGTCGACGATCTGCCCGCGAATCTCGGTGACCTCGAACCAGTCCAGATGCCGCAGGGTCTGGCCCGCACGGTCGACGCCGTTGCGGACCGCCTGCTCGACACCCTCGGGCGACGTCCCCACGATCTCGGTGACTCGATAGGTGCGGTTCACGTTGTCCTCCTCGTTCGCTGCCCGTGGCCCACGTGGCAAGTACCGGTGTAGCCCTCCTGCGGATTCTGCCCCTACCGTGGCAGATGTGACCCGTTTTCGCGCCATGTCACGCCGACGCGACACCGAGGTGCAGTCGGTGACGACCGCTGCGGATGCCCGCAGCACCGACCGGCGCTCCCGGCAGAACCGCTACCTGTGGATGATGGGCATCCGCCTGGCGTGCCTTCCGCTCGCGGTGGTGACGGAAGGGTGGATTCGATGGGTCTTCATCGTGGGCGCGGTGGTGCTCCCGTACATCGCCGTGGTGATCGCCAATGCCGCGGCTCAACCCAGCAGCGGCACTATTCAATCCATCTCTCCATCTGGACGACCCGAGTTACCAGGGACAACGCACAGCGATGATCCACGAGATCAAAATCCCTCCGCGTAGCTCTTCCGATGAACTGCACTCCCGTGCAATACTCCCCATCGCGCACGTTCCGCATTCCCCCGTCGGTGCGCTGCGTAGCGTCGGCGTCGGGCGGCTTCCCCCGTGGCTGCCCGGCGCCGCCGCAATCTGGGGAATCGCCGCATTGACCCGTTCATGCGGATCATGACCCGCATTCGCCGTCGAAAGCTCCGGCTCGTGGGACACTCACGGGGATATCCGTGGGACACTCACGGACGCGCTCCCGCTGGGCCACGGCCAACGCACCGCGGACTACGGCAGCGCACAGCTAGCGCTGACTCGGTCGAATGCCAGGCATCGACCAACACCGCCGGGCGTCGACGGCGTCGACGATGACCTCGACAGCCCTGGTCCCGGCGACTCGACAGCCCTGCCGAGGTGGTTACCCGCCGATCGAAGACATCGGCCGGTCCGGCTGCAAGAAACCCGGGTCGTCGATACCGTGGCCGGCCGCCTTGCCGGCCATCGCGATCTCCCAGCGCTCGGCGAGCTCGGCGTCACTCGCTCCCGCACGCATCGGCGTGCGCAAATCCGATTCCTCACGCGCGAACAAGCAGGTACGTACCTGGCCGTCCGCGGTTAGCCGCGTCCGGTCACACGTTCCACAGAAGGGGCGCGTCACCGATGCGATGATGCCGACCCGGGCAGGGCCACCGTTGACGAGCCACCGTTCAGCCGGGGCGCTCCCCCGCTCCTCGGGATCATCCGGCGTGAGCTCGAAGTGCTCCTGCAACGACGCGAGGATGTCTCCAGCGGTAACCATCGTTTCCCGGTTCCACCCGTGCTGCGCGTCGAGCGGCATCTGCTCGATGAACCGCAGCTCGTAGCCGTTTTCCAGGGCCCAGGACAGGAGGTCGGGAGCTTCGTCGTCGTTCACGTCACGCATGAGGACGGCATTCACCTTCACCGGCGCCAGTCCTGCGGCGTCTGCCGCGGCCAGGCCATTGAGGACGTCGTCCAAGCGGTTACGGCGCGTCAGCGCCTCGAAACGGTCGGGGCGCAACGTGTCGAGTGAACCGTTCACCCGGTGCAGGCCCGCCGCCGCCAGCGCGTCTGCCGTCTTGGTCAGCCCGACCGCGTTGGTCGTCAGTGAGAGGTCGGGCTGTGGGCGCAATGCGGCGCACTCGGCGACGATGTCAACCAGACCACGACGCAATAAGGGCTCGCCGCCGGTGAAACGGACCTCGCGGATCCCGAGCCGTTCCACCCCGATCCGGACGAGGCGGACGACCTCGTCGTTGGTCAAGATCTCGGGCTTGGGTAGCCACTCCAGCCCTTCCTCCGGCATGCAGTACGTGCATCGGAGATTGCAGCGGTCGGTCAGCGACAACCGCAAATCGGTGGCTATGCGCCCATACCGGTCAACGAGCATAGTACCCAGGCTATGGTCTACGGTCGATTCGTGTACAGGTTCCTGGCAACTCGCCGGTGGCTGATCCGCATCCTCGCGGGAATCGTCCTCATCGTCGCATGCGTCCGGCTGGGCATGTGGCAGCTGGATCGTGACGACGAGCGTTCGGCACGCAACGACGTGATCGAGGACAACGCGAGTGCAGCAGCCGTTCACCCCGGCGAGCTGCTCGACCCGGCCGAGCCCTTCGACCCCGAGGACGAATGGCGCCAGGTCGAAGTACGGGGACAGTACGACGCCGAACACGAGCTGGTGCTTCGATTGCGTCCGCTGGAGGGCGAGCGCGGCGTCCGGGTCATCACCCCCCTGATCACCGAGACCGGCACCGCGCTGCTGGTGAACCGGGGGTTTTACCCGTCAGCCGAGCAGATCCCCGAAGCACCCCCACCACCCGACGGCGACGTCGAGGTCGTCGCCCGGCTGCGGGCGAGCGAGGACGGCGAGGACGTCGGCGGCGATCTCGCGGCCGGCCACATCCGGTACGTGAACGTCGCCGACATCGCCGAGGCCCTGCCATATCCCGTCTATCCGGCCTGGGCCGAGGCGGTCAGCCCGATCGACGACGAGCTCGTCGCGCTGCCACCCCCCGAGGTCGATCCGGGACCGCACCTGTCGTACGCGATCCAATGGTTCATCTTCGCCGTCATCGGTGTGGGGGGCTTCGTCCTGCTGGTTCGCGCCGAGGCCAGAGAACGCCGCGCCGTCACTACCGCAGCCGCGGAGGACAGCGACAAGCTCACGAATTCTGCCCACCTGACACCAACCGAGGATGTAGACAGGGTTTCATGACGGGACGCATCGAAGATCACGGACTGATCGGCGACCTGCACACGGCGGCGCTGGTCGACCGTGACGGCACCATCGACTGGCTCTGCCTGCCTCGTTTCGACTCGGCGGCGTGCTTCGCCGCCCTGCTCGGAGAGCCACGCAACGGCTTCTGGCAGATCGCTCCCACCGGCGCGGGGCGCGCCACGCGGCGTCGCTACCGGCGTGACACGCTCATCCTCGAACAGGAATGGGACACGCCGGACGGCAGCGTGCGGCTGATCGACTTCATGCCGCCGAGCAATGGCTTCCACGACCTGGTTCGTATCGTCGAAGGATTGTCCGGCCGCGTCACCCTGCACAGCGAACTGCGCTTGCGCTTCGACTACGGCAGATCGGTGCCGTGGGTGCACCGGACCCGCGGCACCGTCGCGGGTATCGCCGGGCCGGACGCGGTGACCCTGCGCTCGGACGCCCCAACGTACGGCCGGTTCCTCGCCACGCACGCGGACACCACCGTCGAGGCCGGCCAGCGGGTCTCGTTCGTGCTCAGCTGGCATCCGTCGCACATGCCGCCCCCGGAACCGACCGATCCACTGGACGAACTCGAACAGACCGAGAAGTTCTGGACCGACTGGTCGTCGAGTTGCACCTACGACGGTCCGTACCGCGAGGCGGTCATGCGTTCGCTGCTGACCTTGAAAGCCCTCACGTACCAGCCCACCGGCGGGATCGTCGCGGCTCCGACGACGTCACTGCCCGAAACCCTCGGCGGCGTGCGGAACTGGGATTATCGCTACTGCTGGCTTCGAGACTCCGCCTTCACCCTCGACGCGCTGATCCGCAGCGGGTACACCGAGGAGGCCCGCGCCTGGCGGGATTGGCTGCTGCGCGCCATCGGCGGGAATCCGGGCGACCTGCAGATCATGTACGGCGTCGCTGGTGAGCGACGGCTGCCCGAGCACGAGCTCGGCTGGCTGAGCGGCTACGAGGACTCGCTTCCCGTGCGCATCGGCAATGCGGCAGCGGAGCAGCTTCAGGTCGACGTCTACGGCGAGATCATGGACACCCTGGCCCGCGGCCGGGCACACGGGCTGCCGTTCGAATCGGACGCGTGGTCGGTGCAAGAACACCTGCTCCGGCACCTGGAGCAACGCTGGCAGGAGCCCGACGAAGGGCTCTGGGAAGTGCGCGGGCCACGCCGGCACTTCGTGCATTCCAAGGTGATGGCCTGGGTCGCCGCCGACCGCGCCGTACAGACCATCCAACAGGGCATCGCACCCGGCGACGTCGACCGCTGGCGGGCGCTGCGTGCCAGCATCCACGCCGACGTGCTCAAACACGGCTACGACCCGGTACGCAACACGTTCACGCAGTACTACGGCAGCTCGACCCTGGACGCGTCGCTGTTGCAGATTCCCCTGGTCGGATTCCTGCCGCCCGATGACCCGCGGATCGTCGGCACCGTCGACGCCGTGGCCAAGGAGCTGTCCACGGACACTGGCCTGATCATGCGCTACGACCCCCGCGTCGAGGTCGACGGCCTGCCCGGCATCGAAGGTGCCTTCCTCGCCTGCACGTTCTGGCTGGTCGAGGCCCTGTACCTGACGGGCCGGCAGGAACGCGCTCGTGAGCTGTACGAGTATCTGCTGTCCCTGCGCAACGACCTCGGCTTGCTCGCCGAAGAGTACGATGTGACGAACCAGCGCATGGTGGGCAATTTCCCGCAGGCGTTCAGCCACATACCGCTGGTGACGGCCGCGTACCTGATGTCCGACATGCCCGGTCCGGCGACCGGCCGCGCCTGAAACACCCGCCGCGCCCGGTCTCACTCCAGGGCTTCGACGGCCGCCCCAGCCAAGTCGAGCATGTCTTCGTCGTCGACGTCCTCCATGTCGATCGCGCCGCCGGTGACGTACACCCCGTCGATGTCGAACTGGAACATGCTGACCTGGGACTCGTCCGCCCGCAGGAGATAGCCGTCGGCGTCGGCGACGCTCACCTCGTCGGCCGCGTCGAGCTCCGACAGATCGGTGCCGATCAGCTCCACCGAGTAGTTGACCTCGACACTGGCCACCGAATCGTCCACCGCGCTCCAGTCGCACGTGAGCATGGCCAGCTCGTTGCTCGACGGCGCCACCTCCCGGTGCGTGAACCCCGCAGCTATGCTGTCACCCGCGTCGACCACCTCCTCCGGACATGCGTCCGGCAGATCGTCGACACTCGCCCGGGATTCAGCACCGGCGTGCCCGTCCGGCCCGCGGCCCGAGCCGTCTTCCGCGCCAGGGGCGTTCTCGCCCCGTCCGGCCCCGCTGCCGTCGTCCCGCCCCGCTTCGCCGATCCCGGGTTCGTGCCCGGTGTCCTCGTTTCCGGTGTCCTCGTTTCCGGAATCGTTCCCGGCATCGTCACCGGGGTCGTGCCCGGCATCGCTCTCCACATCGTTGCCGGGAGACTCCTCGTCCGCGCGGGGCTCCTGGTCACCGCTCTGGCTCCCACCCACGGTGCCGTTGTGCTCCACGTCGTCGCCGGTCTCATCGCCACAAGCAGAGAGCAGGATCACACCGGCGAGGATCGCGGCACGAACCGAGCGGCCGGCGGCGGACGGAGCGCACATGACCTCCACGATACAAACGGCGGGCGCGCCCGGTGGCGTGATTCGTCGTTCATGCCGTCGTCGTTCATGCCGTCAACGCCCGTGCCGTCGGCACCCGTGCCGTGGCCGCCGGCACCACTCGCCGATCATCTGCCCCGATCACCTCATCGGGGCATGTTGCTGGTCGGCGAACTGGGTGCGGTACAGCTCGGCATACAGGCCACCGTGGGCGAGCAGCGTCTCGTGGGTGCCACGCTCGACGACCCGCCCCTCGTCGATGGCGACAATCATGTCGGCGTCGCGGATCGTGGAGAGCCGATGCGCAATCACCAGGGAGGTCCGCCCGGACAGCGCCGTCCTCAGCGCCCGCTGTACGGCCGCCTCCGACTCCGAGTCCAGATGGGCCGTCGCCTCATCCAGCACGACGACAGGCGGCGCCTTGAGCAGCAACCGGGCGATGGCGAACCGCTGCTTCTCACCCCCCGACAACCGGTAGCCCCGATCGCCGACGATCGTGTCCAATCCCTCCGGCAACGACGCCACGAGAGCGCTGATCTGCGCGGCGTCGAGCACGCGCATGAGTTCGTCGTCGGTGGCGCCGGGACGGGCATAGAGCAGGTTTTCGCGGATCGTGTCATGGAACATGTGCGCATCCTGCGTGACCACGCCCACGGCGTCGTGCAGGGAGTCCAATGTCACGTCCCGCACGTCGCGTTCGCCCACGCGCACGACTCCCGCCGTCGGGTCGTAGAGGCGTGCGACCAGATGGGTGATGGTGGTCTTTCCCGCCCCCGACGGACCCACCAACGCCACCATCTGTCCCGGCTCGACCCGGAACGACACCCCGCGCAGGACCTGCTCGCCCGCGCCGTCGGCGGTCTCCTTCGCCGCCGACTCCAGTGACGCCAGCGAGATCTCCTCCGACGACGGGTACCGGAACCACACGTCGTCGAACTCCACCGCGAGCTGGCTTCCGCCGCCGGACGCGGACGTCGCAGCTGGCCGGGCTTCCAGGGGCCGTGCATGTGGAGCATCGCGCACCATGGGCTCCAGGTCGAGGACCTCGAAGACGCGCTCGAAACTCACCAGCGCAGTCATGATGTCGACCTGGACGTTCGCCAGTGCCGTCAGCGGCCCGTACAGCCGCGTCAGCAACGCCGCGAGCGCGACGAGGGTGCCGACCTGAAGCATGCCATCGATGGCGAGCCAGCCACCGACCCCGTAGACCACGGCGGTCGCGAAGGACGCCAGGAACGTCAGGCCGATGAAGAAGTACCGCGCGTACAGGGCCTGCACGACCCCGACATCGCGAACCCGGCGTGCCGCCTCGCCAAACGTCTCGTTCTCCTGCTGATACCGGCCGAAGATCTTCACCAGTAACGCGCCGGCGACGTTGAAGCGCTCCGTCATCGTCTGGCTGAGCCCCGCGTTCAGCTCCATCGACTCGCGGGAGATGTCAGCCAGCTTGCGGCCGACGAAACGAGCCGGCAGCAAGAACAGGGGCACCAGAACGAGCACCACCAGCGTGATCTGCCACGACAGCACCACCATCGCACCCAGCGCGAGGACCAGGGTGACGGCGTTGCTCACCACTTGCGACAAGGTGCCGGTGAACGCTTGCTGCGCGCCCACGACGTCGGAGTTGAGCCGTGACACCAGCGAACCGGTCTGCGTGCGTGTGAAGAAGGCGATCGGCTGGCGCTGGACGTGATCGAAGACCTGACGCCGCAGATCGTAGATCAGCCCTTCACCCACCCGAGCCGACATCCACCGGCCGATCAGGTTGAGCCCGGCGTCCAGCACCGCCAGCAGCGCGACGGCCGAGGCGCCGACGATCACCACGGTTCGTTCGCCCGGCGCCACGCCATCGTCGATCACGACCTTGAGCAGCAACGGCACTGCCGCGGCGCTCGCCGCCGACAGCACCGTCGTGATCAAGAAGACGGCGATCTGAGCGGAATACGGCCGGGCGTAGGCGAGAATGCGCTTCGTGGTGCCGCGAGCCAGCCGGCGATGAGCGACACTTCGATCGCGGGAGAAGGACTTCGACGCCATCCACGCGCCGCCCATCGAGCCGCCCATCGACACGTGCGCTGACCTCCTTGCGCGCGAAGGTCACGGAAATGCGGCCGGAGTCGGCCGGCGTGACCCCTTCAGCTTCGACCAGGTTACAGGTCAGACAACGTCGCGACGGGCCCGATTTCTTCCGAGCTGTTGATCTTGAACTTTCCGGGGGGCCACACGTCATTATCGCGAAACCCGAACCCCGGAAAGTTCAAGATCAAATTTACTCCAATGTTATTCAGTTCTCTGTCAGGACTTCTTGCGCGCCTTTCCGCGGGTCGCGCCACCACGCCCACGGAGCTGCACCCCGGACTCGGAGAGCAAGCGATGGATGAAGCCGTACGAGCGGCCCGTCTCCGTCGCCAGTTCGCGAATGCTCTTACCGCCTTCGTACTGCTTCTTCAGATCGCTGGCCAGCTTGTCGCGCTGTCCCCCGCTGATCCGCGCGCCTTTTACCAGTTTCTCGGCCACGCTTCCTCCCCGTTTTACGTTGGTCATCATGACAGAGGACCATGATCCGTCCCATTACAGTTTTTCGCCACCCGAACGCAAGATCAATCCCATATTGCGAGGTGATCCTAGCGTCTCATGCGAGTGCCACAAGGTCCGAATAGTCCGAATTCCATAGATCTTCAGCTCCATCAGGAAGCAGGAGTACGCGCTCCGGGTCTAATGCTTCGACAGCTCCTTCATCGTGTGTGACGAGCACGATAGCACCCTTAAACGAACGAAGCGCGCCGAGAATCTCGTTTCGTGATGCTGGATCGAGATTGTTCGTCGGTTCGTCCAACAACAGCACGTTCGCACTCGATACAACAAGTGTCGCCAATGCCAACCGAGTCTTCTCGCCGCCAGACAGTACCGATGCCGGCTTGTCCACCGCATCGCCGGAAAACAAGAAGGATCCCAATACTCGCCGCATCTCGACATCCGGCATCTCCGGAGCCACCATGCTCATGTTCTCCAGCACGGTGCGCGATGTGTCGAGAGTCTCATGTTCTTGCGCGTAATAACCGAGACGTAATCCGTGTCCCGGTTCGACCGATCCGGTATCCGGAAGCTCGACGCCGCCCAGCAGACGGAGCAATGTCGTCTTGCCCGCACCGTTGAGACCCAGGACCACCACCCGGCTCCCGCGGTCGATGGCGAGATCGACGTCGGTAAAGACCTCCAGAGAGCCGTAGGATTTCGACAATCCACTCGCGCGCAGCGGTGTCTTTCCACACGGCGCGGGATCGGGAAAGCGCAATTTGGCGACTTTCTCCGTGCGCCGCTCGTCCTCCAGATCGGCGAGCATGCGATCGGCGCGGCGTTCCATGTTCTTCGCGGCCACGGCCTTCGTCGCCTTATACCGCATCCGATCGGCCTGCGCCTTGAGCGCCGACGCCTTCTTCTCCGCATTCGCTCGCTCCCGGTGACGACGCCGCTCGTCGGTCTCGCGCTGCTCCAGATAGGCATTCCAGCCGACGTTGTAAACGTCCAGAACCGCCCGGGTCGCGTCCAGATGGAAGACCCGGTTCACGGTCTTCTCCAGCAGTGCGACGTCGTGACTGATCACCACCAGCCCGCCGGTGTAGGCCCGGAGGAAGTCACGCAACCAGCTAATGGAATCCGCGTCGAGATGGTTGGTGGGCTCGTCGAGCAGCAACGTCTGCGCCTGGGAGAACAGGATTCTGGCCAGCTCGACGCGGCGTCGCTGGCCACCCGACAACGTCCGCAGCGGCTGACCCAGCGCCCGCTCCGGCAGGCCGAGGCTGGCCGCGATCGTCGCCGCCTCGCTCTCGCTGGCGTAACCACCCAGGGCGAGAAACTCGGCTTCCAGGCGTGCATAGCGCCGCATCCCGCGATCGTGCTCGCCCTGGTCCTGCGAGGCGATCTGCTGCTCGGCTCGCCGCATCTGGGCCGAGACCTGGTCCAGCCCGCGGGCACTGAGGATCCGGTCCCGCGCCAGCACGTCCAGGTCGCCGGTGCGGGGATCTTGTGGCAGATACCCCACATCTCCGGAGCGCGTCACCGCGCCTCCGAACGGCTGCGTCTCGCCGGACAGGATCCGGGTCAACGTCGTCTTGCCGGCCCCGTTACGCCCGACGAGGCCCACCTTGTCGCCCGGGCCGATCCGGAAGCTGGCCTCCGTCAGCAGGACCTGCGTACCCGCGCGGACGTCCAGTTCACTGGCCGTGATCATCTGTGTGAAACTCTCCGTGGCATCGACATGAACAGGTGCACCGTACAGTTGTGTGCGTGATCGAGATACGCGGCGTCAGCCACGCCTATGGCGACCGCCGGGTGCTGCGAGAGATCGACGTCACACTGCCCGAGCGCCGCATCGGGGTCATCGGAGCAAACGGTTCCGGCAAGTCTACCTTTGCCCGGCTACTGAACGGCCTGATCGTCCCTGACGAGGGTGAGGTACGCGTCGACGGCCTCGACACCCGGTCCGACGCCCCCACCATCCGCCAGCGCGTCGGATTCGTCTTCACCGACCCCGACGCGCAGATCGTCATGCCGACCGTGGCCGAAGACGTCGCTTTCGGTTTGCGCCGGCAGAAGCTCAGCCGGGAGGAGACCGACCAGGTCGTCGCCAAGCAGCTGGCCTCGTTCGGACTCAGCGAGCACGCCGACCATCCGGCCCACCTCCTGTCCGGTGGCCAGAAGCAACTGCTGGCGCTGTGCTCGGTGCTGGTCACCGACCCCAAGATTCTCGTGTGTGACGAGCCGACCACCCTGCTCGACCTTCCCAACACGCGCCGTGTCCTCGACCTGCTGTCCACGGTGTCCCAGCGGGTCGTGCTGGTCACCCATGACCTGGACGCCGTACTGGCGTATGAGCGAGTCCTCGTCTTTCACGAGGGCACCATCGTGTTCGACGGCCCTCCCGCCGACGCCGTCGATCACTACGTGTCGCTCGTGACCTAACTCATTCCACCCCCCGCTGATCATGAACACTAATCGTTCTATGTAGTCGCTTTGTGTTCACGATCACTGGTGTCAACGCGTGGCATCGGGGCGTGAATCGGGGCGTGACATGCCGGGCGATGACCCGTGTCCGACATGGCGTGACCTCCGGGCGCCGTGGGTGACCCCTTGGTAGTGGCAGGTGCCGGCCGATGGTCGAGCCAGCAGGGTGGCGCCGGCAAGGAACCGACATTGTCGAGGTCATGACCTTGATGATGTCGGTTTCTTACCGGACACCGGGACCGGAAAAGCTCACTGTCGCTGTCGTGGCCACGAGGAAAGCATGGTCGTAGCTCCCTGGCCAGCGTGCTGCCCCGATGCTTGGCTCCCTGGGCAGCGTGCTGCCCTGATGCTCAGCTGCGTCGAGGTTCCGCTGCCGTCGAGGTTCGATGTCGCAAATGTTCGCTGCCTCGATGCTCAGCTGCGTCGATGTTCCGCTGCCCGATGCTCGCCGCCCGGTGATCGATGCGGAGTTTCGGCTGGGACTGTGTAGTACACGGGTCGTGATAGCGGCCCATTCTCTACGCACGACGGGCGGAAACTCCACATCGATCACTCACGGGCCCGGCTCGCCAGTCGTGAAGATCGCATGCTCCTGAAGATCGATGCTCCTATTGATGTCACGTGTGCTGGTTGTGTGTGAGCGGCTCGCCAACGTGCTCACCACCAGGTCGGCACAACCCCGCGGGTGAAGCGGAGCACGGGTGAAGCGGAGCACGGGTGAAGCGGAGCACGGGTGAAGCGGAGCACGGGTAGAGCGGTGCACGGGTGAAGCGGAGCACGGGTAGAGCGGAGCACAGGTAGAGCGGAGCACAGGTAGAGCGGAGCACAGGTAGAGCGATCAGCGGGTGGGGCGGGGCGAGGTGCGGGTGGAGCGGGGCGGGAGTTGGGGTGGCGGCTAGGCGATGTCGACCGGATCGATTCGGATCCGCACCGCGCCGCCCGAGCGGCGCGCGCTGCGCACGCCCGCCGCAGCGCGCAGTGCGGCCGCGAGCTGCGTTCCGGACGCGCGGGGCACCCGGATGATCAGCTCAGTCGTGCCGTCGACGGTGCGCGGGCCCAGAACTTCCGAGATGGGGGGCAGCTCAGTCAACGATCGGAGCTCGTCGACGTCGTCGGCCGCGCCACGCAGCTCGGCGAGCCGGGCGGCCGGCGGGAAGTGCAGCTCGGCCCGCTCCCCCAGTTCGCGTATAGCGAACCCGCCGGGATCCCAGCGCACGAGCGCCTGCACGGCCGGGATCGAGGGCTCCGCGACGATGACGATCTCACCGCCGGCGGTACCGGGCCGCACCAGTGCCGCTGCCCGAAGCCAGCGGCGCAGCGCCTCCTCGCTCGCGCGCAGCCCGGGCCGGGAGCACAGGGACGTCCCGTCCAGCAACAGCGCCGCTGCATACCCGCCGCTGGCCACCGGCTCCGCGCCGTGCGTGGCAACGACCAACTTCGGCTCCGTGCCCACGTCGTCGACCGTTCCCGCACCGGCCGCGACCTGCTCTGTTGCGCCGGCGTCACCGTCCGTTCCCGTGCCGGTACCCGTACCCGCGCGCGCATCCGTACCCGCGCCAGCGATCGCATCGGTACCCGCGTCTGCGCGCGCCTCGGCGGCGCTGGACCGCACGACGGCCACGCCGGGAAACGCGCGCCCCAGCTCCTCCGCGGTCCGCCGGACGCCGACGACGGCCGCACGCAGCCGGTCATGACCACATTCGGCGCACCGCCACCCCGGCGCCGCCGTACCACACGCGGAACATCGCGGGACACCGGCCGCGTCGTCGAGTTCAAGCGCCGCCCCGCACGCGCCGCACCGTGCTGGTGCCCGGCACCGGGCACACGCCAGCGCGGCCACGTAGCCGGCCCGGGCCACCTGGACCAGCACGGGGCCGCGTTCCAGCCCTGCCCGGGCCACCCGCCACGCCAGCGACGGCAGCCGGGCACTGCGCGCCGCCTCGTCGCGGCTCTGCTCCGTCTCGTCACCGACGGTGTGGATCGACGGTGCCCGCTCGCGCACCGTCGCCCGTTCCTGCTCCACGGAGCGCGCCCACCCCGTGTCGAGTAGCAGCTGGGCCTCGGCACTGCGCGCGAATCCGCCGACGACGGCGGCCACGCCGGCGATGTGCGCGCGCAGCAGCAGCACCTCACGCATGTGCGGGTAGGGGGCTCGTGGTTCGGCGTGGAGGTCGTCGCCGTCGTCCCAGATCCCCACCAGCCCGAGATCGGCTACCGGTGCGAAGGCGGCGGATCGCGTCCCGATCACCGCGCGCACCGATCCGCGCAGGACGCGAAGCCACCGGCGGTAGCGTTCCGCCGGCCCGGCCTCGGCCCCCAAGACGACGTGGTGATCCGGTCCCAGCAGCTCCCGCATGGCGGCGTCCAGGCGAGCGACGTCGCGCCCGTCGGGCAGCACGATCACCGCACCTCGCCCGGCCGACAGTGCCGTCGCCACCAGTCTGGCCAGCGAGTCGGCCCAGTCGACTCCCGGACCCGGGTTCCACACCGCGCGCGGGACCGGGCGCGGAGCGCGCTCGCCGGCGGCGTCTCGCGGCTGCGGCGCGGCTGGATCGTCGCCTGGCTCCCCCGCTTGACTGCCGTCGCCGGCCGCCCGCCCCGCCGGGCCCATGCGGTGCACGGCGTCGAGCAGCGCCACGCCGTGCACGTGCTCGCGCCACGCACCGGCGTCCGGACGCGGTGGCGGCTCCGGGGCCGGCGGGCTCGGCTTCTTCTCCGTGGCGGCGTGCCGCGGCGGGATGGCCAGACGCAGGACGTCGGGCATGGTGCCGGCGTAGCGATCGGCGACCATCCGGGCGAGCCGCGCCACGTGCGAGGTCAGGACCGGCTCCGACGAGACCACGCGCCGCAGCGTGGCCAGCTTGCCTTCGTGCGCGCTCGCGTCGGCTCGCTCGAGGACGAAGCCGTCGTGATCCACTCCCGCGAACCGGACTCGCACCCGCGCGCCCGGCACGGCCGTGGCGGCCATCGACTCGGGTACCAGGTAGTCGAACGGCCGGTCGAGGTGTGGCAGGCCAATGTCGACCACGACGCGCGCGACGGGCTGAGCCTGCGCCACGGGTCGCGCCCGAGCGGTCTCGGCCATCAGGCCACTGCGTCCTTCAATGCTTCGGCGCGGTCGGTGCGCTCCCAGGTGAATTCCGGCAGCTCGCGGCCGAAGTGACCATAGGCCGCGGTACGCATGTAGATCGGGCGCAACAGGTCGAGATCCTGAATGATCGCCGCCGGGCGCAGGTCGAAGACCTCCCGCACCGCCCGTGCGATCCGCTCCTCCGGCACCCGCTCGGTACCGAAGCATTCGACGAAGAGCCCGACCGGTTCGGCCTTGCCGATGGCGTAGGCGACCTGCAGCTCGCACCGGCGCGCCAGCCCGGCGGCAACCACGTTCTTGGCCGCCCACCGCATCGCGTAGGCCGCCGAGCGATCCACCTTGGAGGGATCCTTGCCGCTGAACGCTCCGCCGCCGTGGCGGGCCATGCCACCGTACGTATCGATGATGATCTTCCGACCGGTCAGGCCGGCATCGCCCATCGGTCCACCGACCTCGAACCGTCCGGTGGGGTTCACGAGCAACCGGTATCCGTCCGTCTCGACGTCGAGCGGTTCGAGCACCGGGCCGATAACGCGTGCCAGCAGATCCGGCGTGAGCAGCGCCTCCAGATCGATACCGGGCGCGTGCTGCGTGGAGATCACGATGGTCTCCACGCGGACCGGTCGGTCGCCGTCGTACTCGATGGTGACCTGGGTCTTGCCGTCCGGCCGCAGGTACGGCAGCGCGCCCTCGTGCCGGACGTGGGCGAGACGCTGCGCGAGCCGGTGCGCGAGCGTGATCGGCAACGGCATGAGCTCCGGCGTCTCGTCACACGCGTAGCCGAACATCAGGCCCTGATCGCCGGCACCTTGCAGGTCGAGGGGGTCGATGTCACCGCCGACGCGATGCTCGTACGCGTCGGCCACACCCTGCGCGATGTCCGGCGACTGCGCTCCCAGCGCCACGTTGACGCCGCACGACGCGCCATCGAAGCCCTTGGTGGACGAGTCGTAGCCGATACCGAGGATGGTGTCGCGCACCACCTGCGGGATGTCAACGTACGTCCGGGTCGTGACCTCGCCGGCCACGTGCACCTGGCCCGTCGTGACCAGGGTTTCCACGGCTACCCGGCTGTCCGGATCGTCGGCGAGCATCGCGTCGAGCACGGCGTCGCTGATCTGGTCACAGATCTTGTCTGGATGTCCTTCGGTGACGGACTCGGAGGTGAACAATCGCACCGGCACCGCTCTCCCCCTCGCTTCGCGCAGGATTCGGCTGGACCTCGACCAGCCCTCGTGATCCAAGTCTGTCAGGTCATCGTCTCGCGGGGATGCCTCACGCGGGCAGGCGTTCGACGACGTGGTCCCAGAGCGCGTGTGCCAGTGCCGACTTGGAGCCCCGGGGCACCTCGGTGCTGCCGCCGTCGTGGTCGAGGATCACGCCCTGATTCTGCTCGGACTCGAAGCCGCGATCGGCGCCCACCTCGTTCACCACCAGCAAGTCGCAACCCTTGGAAGCGAGTTTCGCCCGGCCGTGGTCGAGTACGCTGGCCCCGGCGTCGCCGGTCTCGGCAGCAAAGCCGACAATGATCTGCCCGGCACGGACGCGGTTGGCGCTCAGCTCGGCGAGGATGTCGGCGGTGCGTTCGAGTTCGATGACGGGAGCATCGTCGGGATCGGACGTCTTCTTGATCTTCGCGTCGCGGTAACCACGCGGGCGGAAATCGGCCACCGCCGCCGCCATGACGACGGCATCGGCGTCTGCCGCCGCGTCGACCACGGCATCACGCAGCTCGGCGGCCGAACCCACACGTACGGTCTTCGCGCCGGCGACGTCGTCGAGCGCGACGTTCGCGGCCACCAGCGTGACCTGCGCGCCACGGCTCAGCGCCGCGCGCGCCAGGGCGTATCCCTGCCGCCCCGACGAACGGTTCCCCAGAAACCGCACCGGGTCGAGAGCTTCTCGGGTACCGCCCGCAGACACGACGACGTGCCGCCCGGCCAGATCCGGTGCCCGGCCCGGCGACCTCGGGGCCCGTCCCGAGTGCAGGATCTCGTATCCGACCTCGACGATCGCCGCAGGATCGGGCAGCCGCCCCTTGCCGGAATCGGCACCGGTCAGCCGTCCCTCCGCAGGCTCGATGACGATCGCGCCGCGCGCCCGCAGGGTCTCGACGTTGGCGACGGTCGCCGGGTGTTCCCACATCTCGGTGTGCATCGCGGGGGCATAGATCACCGGGCAACGCGCGGTCAGCAACGTCGACGTGAGCAGGTCGTCGGCACGTCCGCTCGCCGCCCGCGCGAGCAGGTCGGCGGTTGCCGGCACGACGAGCACCAGGTCGGCTTGCTGGCCGATGGCGACGTGCGGAACCTCGTGGACGTCGTCGAAGACACCCGTGTGCACCGGTTGGCCGGACAGCGCCGCCCACGTCGCCTCGCCGACGAAACGCAGCGCAGCATCGGTGGGCACGACCCGGACATCATGGCCATCCTCGGCCAGCGTCCGGACGACCTCGCAGGCCTTGTATGCCGCGATACCACCGCTGACACCCAGGACGATCCGGAAGGCGGCCTGGTGCCCGGCCGCTCGGCTCATTCCTCGCTGGAGTCGGAGTCACCGGTGACGGGAATGTCACCCGCGGTGACGTCGATCGCCGCTACCTCGGCCGCGGCCGCACGCGCGGCTGCCGCCTCGGCACGCAGCTCGGCCGGGTCGACTTCCTCGGCCCGAAGCAGACCCGCGTCGATCTCGCGCAGCGCGATCGACAGCGGCTTCTCCTGCACGCGAGTCTCGACCAGAGGGCCTACGTACTCCAGGAGGCCCTCACCCAGCTGCGAATAGTAGGCATTGATCTGTCGAGCCCGCTTGGCAGCGTAGATGACCAGGCTGTATTTCGAATCGGTCTTGGATAGGAGGTCGTCAATGGGCGGATGTGTGATGCCATTGCCGACGTCATGAGCTCCAGACACGCTGATGCCTCCGGGCTTAGTACTTCAGGGGGTCAACTCATCAAGCTTACCAGCTGCTGACAGACGCTGGAGACGTCGTGATTGGTCACCGTCATGTCGAACTCCGCCTCAGCAGCCAGCTCCTGCCGGGCGGTCTCCAGCCGCCGTTCGCGTTCAGCTTCGGTCTCGGTCCCGCGGCCCACCAGGCGCCGCACCAGCTCTTCCCAGCTGGGTGGTGCCAGAAAGACGAAGAATGCCTCCGGCATGGTCTGGCGGATCTGACGGGCACCTTGCAGATCGACCTCGACCAGGACCGAGTGGCCCGCGGCTGCGGCCTCCTCGACCGCAGCCCTCGGCGTTCCGTATTTGGCCTTCTGGTGCACAACGGCCCACTCGAGGAACTCGCCTGCGTCGATCTTGCGATCGAAGGTCTCGTCGTCGACAAAGAAGTACGGCGAGCCATCGACCTCTCCGGGACGCATGGGCCGGGTCGTCACCGTCGGCGCCACGGACAGGTCCGGGTACGTCGCCCGGAGCTGACGCATGACCGTCGTCTTGCCGACCGCCGTCGGCCCCGACAGGACAACCACTCTGGCGTTGCCCATCGGGGCCGGCGAAGGCGTCGGTGAGAGTCCCTGGCTCAACCGCTGAAGCGCTCGATGAGCGCCGCCACCTGGTTGGCCCCCAGTCCACGGACCCGGCGCGTCTCGGCGATGCCGATCTCTTCCATGATCTGCTTCGCACGAACCTTGCCGACTCCGGGCAGGGACTCGAGGAGGGCCGAGACCTTCATCTTGCCGATGACCTCGTTGGTCTCGCCTTCCTTGAGGATGTCGCTGAGTTTTGCACCGGCGTTCTTGAGCCGGTTTTTGACTTCTGCCCGCTCCCGACGGGCTTGAGCAGCCTTCTCGAGAGCGGCCGCGCGCTGTTCTGGAGTCAAGTTTGGGAGCGCCACGAGCGGGTCACCTCTGTTGTGTCGATCGGACAAACGGACGAACAACTGGAACCTAGCGGCTGAACCACCAGGTCAGCAACGTAATCCACCGTACCCGCCCGGATCTTTTCTGCACGCACCGACACCCGAATTTCCTCTTACGTGTCGTGGTCATTCCCGCGCTCACCAGCATCTTCGCCGATCAACAAGTCTGTGACCTGCGAATTCATCGCTCGCGCCGCAGACACCAAGGTGGTTCGGTCCGGGCCGTGCCGCAGGATGTCCCGCGACACATTCGGCAACACGGAGGGCAGCGCGGCGCCGAAGACGCCCGCCAGATCCGCGACCGTCGCCCCCTGGGCCCCGACGCCCGGGGCCAGCAACGGCCCGCCGATCTGCAGATCCTCCCCGGCGGGCAGGGTCACCGTCGCGCCCACCACGCAGCCGATACTGCCCCACGTGGTGGCACCGGCATTCACCGCGCGGGCGTGGTCGAGCACCGCGCCCGCGACGCTGCGCCCGTCCGCCGTGCGCGCCCCCTGCACCTCGTCCCCTTCCGGGTTCGACGTACGGGCCAGGACGAACACGCCGTTGCCGTGTTCCAGCGCGGTATCGATCAGCGGCCGCAGGGCGCCGAAACCCAGATACGGCGACGCGGTCACGGCGTCTGAGCACAGCGGCGAGGACGGGCGGAGAAAGGCGTCGGCGTAGGCCTGCATGGTGGAACCGATGTCGCCGCGCTTGGCGTCCACGAGCACGAGCGCGCCCGCGTCCCGGGCCTCGGCAATCACCCGCTCCAGGACCGCGATGCCGCGCGAGCCGTGCCGCTCGAAGAACGCCGCCTGCGGCTTGAGGACCGCGACGTCTGCGGCCAGCGCCTCCACGACCGTACGCGCGAACGTCTCGAGGCCGTTCACGTCGTCGGCGAGCCTCCAGGCATCCAGCAGTGCCGCATGCGGGTCGATCCCCACGCACAAGGGACCCCGGTCCCGCATCGCCCGGTGCAGCCGCTCCCCGAATGTCATCTCCACCACCGCTCCCCCACGCTGATCATGAACACTAGGCGACTACATGGAACGACGAGCGTTCATGATCATGGAATCGAGGCGGTGCTGGACTCGCGACGGCCAGGACGGCCCGCCGTACACGAACGCCGTGTACGCCTGCACCAGCGTCGCGCCGGCGCGCAGCCGCTCGTAGGCGTCCTCGGCGGTTTCGATCCCACCGGCCGAGATCAGCACCGGGCGGCGGGTCGCGTCCGGGTCCGCCGCACTCGCCTCGTCGACCACCGCATCCAGGTGGCGCGACAGCAGCAACAGCACCTCCAACGACCGTTTCGCCAGCGGCGCACCGGACACGCCGCCCGCGCCCGCCGCGTCGACCTCCTCCGGCGACGACGACAACCCGTCCCGCGAGATGGTGGTGTTCGTGGCAATGATGCCGTCCAGGCCCACCTCCACCGCCAGATCGGCCACGGCCAGCACGTCATCGTCACTGAGATCCGGGGCGATCTTCACCAGCAGCGGCACCCGCCGCGAGCTCACCGCGTCGGCTTGCGCCCGCACGGCCGTCACCAACGGGCGTAACTGCGCGACGGCCTGCAGGTCGCGCAAGCCGGGCGTGTTGGGTGAGCTGACGTTCACCACGAGGTAATCCGCGTACGGCGCCAGCATCCGGGTGCTGGCCTCGTAGTCGGCGACCGCCTCGTCTTCGGGTACCGCCTTCGTCTTGCCGATGTTCACGCCGACTACGACCGGAAGGGCGCGCCGCCTCCGACGACGACGCGCCAGCCGGGCCGCCACGACGGCCGCGCCGTCGTTGTTGAATCCCATCCGGTTGACGATTGCCCGATCGCGCATCAGCCGGTGCAGCCGGGGCCGGGGATTCCCCGGCTGCGCGCGGCCCGTGACCGTCCCGACCTCGACGAACGCGAAACCCAGCGCGGCGAGGGCGTCCACGCCCACGGCGTTCTTGTCGAAGCCGGCGGCCAGCCCGAGCCGGCCAGGAAACCGCAGGCCGAACACCTCCACCCCGGTGTCGGGATCGTGGCGGATGGTCTTGCGCCAGGCCACCGGCGCCACGCCCGGCACGCGCGAGACCACGCGCAGCGCGCCCACCGCCACGCGGTGCACCCGCTCCGCGTCGAGGCGCGACAGCACCGTGTCGAAGAGCCGCCGGTATCGCCTACTCACGGGGTTGCCTGCCGCTCCGCGCGAATGACGCTACGCCGCGCCCAGGATTGCAGGCAGCGCACCCCCACCGAGCCCGCCAGCTGCGCCTCGATGCCCTGCACGGCGGCAGCCAGGCCCTGCACGGTGGTGACGCAGGGGACGTTGGCCTGGATGGCGGCGGTGCGGATCTCGTAGCCGTCGGCGCGGGGGTTCCCGGAGACGGTGGTGCCGCTGGGCGTGTTGATGATGAGGTCGACGTCACCGGCCAGGATGCGCCCGATGATGGTGGGGGTGCCGTCGGGCTCGCTGCCCACCCAGCGTTTGCGGACAACGTCGGCGGTGACGCCGTTGCGGCGCAGCACTTCGGCCGTGCCGGCCGTGGCCAGGATGTCGAAGCCGAGATCGGCCAGGCGTTTGACCGGGAAGATCATGTGCCGTTTGTCGCGGTTGGCCAGGGAGACGAACACCGTTCCCCGGACCGGCAGCGCACCGAACGCGGCCACCTGGGATTTCGCGAACGCGGTGCCGAACAGCTCGTCGATGCCCATAACCTCGCCGGTGGAGCGCATCTCCGGTCCGAGCAGCGTGTCGACGGTGCGCCCGTCGGGCATGCGGAAGCGGTTGAACGGCATCACCGCCTCCTTGACCGCCACCGGGGCGTCGGCAGGCAGGTCGACGGCATCCCCGGAGGCGGGCAGCATCCCCTCGCCGCGCAGCTCGGCGATCGTGCTCCCCAGCATCAGCCGGGACGCCGCCTTGGCCAGCGGCACCGCCGTCGCCTTGGACACGAACGGGACGGTACGCGACGCGCGCGGGTTGGCCTCCAGCACGTACAGCACGTCCCCGGCCAGTGCGTACTGCACGTTCAGCAGGCCACGCACGCCGACGCCACGCGCGATCGCCTCGGTGGACTCGCGGATGCGCAGCAGCTCCTCCGGGCCCAGCGTGGTCGGCGGCAGCGCGCACGCGGAATCGCCGGAATGGACGCCGGCCTCCTCGATGTGCTCCATCACGCCACCCAGGTACAGCTCGTGCCCGTCGTAGAGGGCATCCACGTCGATCTCGACCGCGTCGTCGAGGAAGCGGTCCACCAGCACGGGGTGCTCCGGGCTGGCATCGGTGGCCCGGGAGATGTACTCGGACAGCGACGCGTCGTCGTAGACGATCTCCATGCCGCGCCCGCCCAGCACGTAGGAGGGGCGCACCAGCACGGGGTAGCCGATGTCGGCGGCGATCTCGCGCGCCTCGGTGTACGAGGAGGCCGTACCGTGCTTGGGCGCGGGCAGCCCGGCCGCGTGCAGCACCCGGCCGAACGCGCCGCGCTCCTCCGCCAGGTTGATCGCTCCCGGTGTGGTGCCGACGATCGGCACCCCCGCCTGCTCAAGCTCGCGGGCGAGTTTGAGCGGCGTCTGCCCGCCGAGCTGCACGATCACACCGGCCACCGGACCGGCCTGCTGCTCGGCATGGACGACTTCCAGCACGTCTTCCAGGGTCAGCGGCTCGAAATACAACCGGTCGGAGGTGTCGTAGTCGGTGGACACGGTCTCCGGGTTGCAGTTGACCATGACCGTCTCGTAGCCGGCGTCACCCAGCGCCATGGCCGCATGCACGCAGGAATAGTCGAACTCGATGCCCTGCCCGATCCGGTTCGGCCCGCTGCCCAAGATGATCACCGCCGGGCGCTCCCGCGCGCTCACCTCGGTCTCCTCGTCGTAGGACGAGTAGTGATACGGCGTGCGCGCGGCGAACTCGGCGGCGCAGGTGTCCACGGTCTTGAAGACCGGCCGCACCCCCAGCGCCTCCCGCACGCCCCGGATGACGTCGGCGCGGGTGCCACGCAGCGCCGCGAGCTGCGCGTCGGAGAAGCCGTGCCGCTTGGCGTGGCGCAGCAGCTCCGGCGTCACGTGATCGATCGCGCGGACGTCGTCGGCGACCTCGCACAGCAGCGCCAGCTGATCCACGAACCAGGGGTCGATGCCCGTCGCCTTGCTCACCTGTTCCACGTCGGCGCCCGCGCGCAGCGCGTCGACCGTGTCCCGCAACCGGCCGTCGTACGGCCGGGCGATCGCGCGGAGCAACTCGCCCATCTCGCCAGGCTCGGCAGCGAACTCGAACGGTGCTTCCGGCTTCTCGGCGGAGCGCAACGCCTTCTGCAGCGCTTCAGTGAAGTTCCGGCCGATCGCCATCGCCTCCCCCACGCTCTTCATGTGCGTGGTCAGGCTGGTCTCGGCCGCGGGGAATTTCTCGAACGCGAACCGCGGCACCTTGACGACGACGTAGTCCAGTGTCGGCTCGAACGACGCCGGGGTCTCGCCGGTGATGTCGTTCGGGATCTCATCCAGCGTGTAGCCGAGCGCGACCTTCGCGGCGATCTTCGCGATGGGAAAACCCGTGGCCTTCGACGCCAGCGCCGACGACCGCGACACCCGGGGATTCATCTCGATGATGATCATCCGCCCGGTGGCCGGATCGACCGCGAACTGGATGTTGCACCCGCCGGTGTCCACACCGACCGCCCGGATGACGGCGATCGCCTGATCCCGCATCACCTGGTACTCGCGGTCAGTCAACGTCATCGCCGGGGCCACCGTCACGGAATCGCCGGTGTGCACCCCCATCGGATCGACGTTCTCGATGGAGCACACGATCACCACGTTGTCCGCGTGATCGCGCATGACCTCCAGCTCGTACTCCTTCCACCCGAGGATGGACTCCTCCAGCAGCACCTCGGTACTCGGAGACAACGCCAGGCCAGTCCCCGCGATGCGGTGCAGGTCGTCCTCGTCGAAGGCCATGCCCGAACCGGCACCACCCATGGTGTACGAGGGACGCACCACCACCGGATAGCCCAGCTTCTCCACGGCCTCCAGGCACTCCTGCATCGAATGGCAGATCGCCGAACGCGCCGTCTGCCCGCCGATCTCGTCGACGATCCGCTTGAACGAATCCCGGTTCTCACCCCGCTCGATGGCCTCGATCGACGCCCCGATCAGCTCGACACCGTAACGCTCCAGCGCGCCCGACCGGTGCAGCGCCACCGCCGCGTTCAACGCCGTCTGCCCGCCCAGCGTGGCCAACAGCGCGTCCGGGCGCTCGTACTCGATGACCTGCTCGACGAACTCCGGAGTGATCGGCTCCACATACGTCGCATCCGCCATCTCCGGATCCGTCATGATCGTCGCCGGGTTGCTGTTCACCAGGATCACCCGCAGGCCCTCGGCCTTGAGCACCCGGCACGCCTGCGTGCCCGAGTAATCGAACTCGCACGCCTGCCCGATCACGATCGGACCCGAACCGATCACCAGAACGCTCGAAATATCAGTTCTACGCGGCATGTGCTGTCTCCTCAACGAGACGGCGCAGGCCGTCCCGGAACTGCTGGAAGCTGACCGAACGGTTATTCTCAACATCCATGTACGCGGCGATGTCCTGCGCAGCCCGCAATTTCTGCAATCCGCCCCGGTGGTGACCCGCCTCGTTCAAGATCGTCTGCAACCGTTCCCAGGCATGGGCGATGGAGTCGGGATCGCGGAAACCCCGCCGCTGCCCGAGCGTCGAAGGCACACCCGGATATGCGTTGACCAGAGCTGAGACGTCTCCGATGAACCATGCCTCAAGCTCATGTACGGCAATTCGGTTCAGGACACGCGTGGGCTCATATCCACGTGTCGACGGCGTGGCCAGACCGGCATTTTGTGCCGCAGCCTCCAGTTGCCCTTTGAGCTCATGACAGTTCTCGCTGTCCCGGTCGACGACCACGACAACGGCGGCGCTGGCGTCGGAAATCCAATGCCGGTAACCCGCCAGGTAGCGATCCAGCTTGCCCAAAAGATCTGGCTTGCCTTGGAAAGCGTGGATTTCTGCCGGTACTCCCGGGACTATTTTTTTCAACAGGACCGTCAACGCGACCTTCATGGACCGCTCCTCGACGAGGAACTCGAGATGTTCAATGGCCATCAGACGTCCGCGGGGTCGGCCGACGTCAGGTACCCCTCATTCCACAGCCAACCCAGCTGTGCACCCTGTTTGACCATGGCCAAAACCTTCTCGTCATCGCTCGCTCGGCGCACTCCGGCATAACCGTCCGCGCCGCGGGAAATTGTCCAGAGCTCCTTCGGTCGGATCTCATTGACGAACTCCGGCGAATGGGTCGTCACCAGGACCTGAGAGCGTGACGACACCTGCCGGATCTCCTCGGCGAGGATCGGAAGGAGCTTCGGATGAAGCTGGTTCTCCGGCTCCTCGATACCGATCACAGTGGGGGGTTCGGGATCGTACAGAACGATGAGGTAGGCCAGGAGCTTCAACGTTCCATCACTGACGTAGCGCGACAGGACCGGTTCGGAGAACGGGGCGTCCTTGAGGCGAAGCAAGAGCCGACCGTCGGCGAGAGTCTCCGACTCAACCCGCTCCAGCCACGGAACACGCCGAGCGAGCACCTCGAAGATCTCGTTCAGCCGGTCAGGATGGTTCTCTTGGAGGTATTGAACGACGTTCGGGAGATTGTCACCGGTTTGGCTCAACCGACGAGCTGGTCCTGCCGTGGGAATATTGCGGGTATCATCGACCGAAAGATAAGACAGGTACCAGCCCGTGATGAAGTCCCGCAGGACCTTCACCCTGGGATGACTTTGAAACTGTCCCAGGGCCGACACCGCCAGCAGATCAGGACTCGCCAACTCTTCGGTCGTGGCCTCACCCGTCTCCTCGTCCCACGTCGTGCCTCGGCCGTTTTCGAAACTCAGGATGTCGCGCGGCCGACCCGAACCCAGAGCCGTCGTCCACTGCAGTTTCTCCTCGACGACCACTGGAACTCCGGCGCGTTCGTCCACGGCGAGCCGGTAGGTCACGAGCCGTGGATTGCCGCCACTGATCGACGCCCGGTACTTCAGCTCGAAGGTCACCGGACCGGTCGACCCTCGGCTACGGATCTCGCTGATGCGGTTCCGGCGATCCCACGACGCCCGCAGCCCCGAGGTGAACGCGTCGTACAAGAACGCGAATACGTCGAACACGGTGGACTTCCCGCTGCCGTTGGGACCACACAACACGGTCAGCGGCGCGAGTTCCTTGAACGTCACATCCCGCAGCGTCCGGTAGTTCTGGATACGCAGCTGGTTGATCCGCATCGGCTGGGACTCATGAGCCATCGCGATCTCCTCGCTGGGCTTGCTTTAACAACGCGACAAACCTGTCGAAGAGGTAGGCCGCGTCGTGCGGACCGGCAGCCGCCTCCGGGTGGTACTGCACCGAGAAGCCGCGCAGCGAGCCGTCGTCGCCGGTCAACGTCAGCCCTTCCACGACGTCGTCGTTCAGGCACACGTGGCTGACCTCGGCGCGTCCGTACGGCGTGCCGGTGGGCCGGTCCAGTGGCGCGTCGACGGCGAACCCGTGATTGTGCGCGGTGACCTCCACCTTGCCGGTCACGCGGTCCTGCACCGGCTGATTGATTCCGCGGTGTCCGTAGTCGAGCTTGTACGTGCCGAACCCGAGTGCCCGGCCGAACACCTGATTGCCGAAGCAGATCCCGAAGTACGGCAGCCGCCGCTCCAGCGCCTGTTGCAACACCCGCACCGGCCCGTCGGCGGTCTCGGGATCGCCGGGCCCGTTCGAGTAGAACAGCCCGTCCGGCTCCACAGCCAGCACATCGTCGATCGTCGACGACGCGGGCAGCACGTGGACCTCGATGCCGCGTTCGGCCATCCGCCGCGGCGTCATCGTCTTGATCCCCAGATCCAGCGCGGCCACCCGGAACCGCCGCTGCCCCTGCGCCGGCACCACGTAGGCGGCTGAGGTGGACACGTCCCCGGCCAGGTCGGCGCCGTGCATCGGCGGGCTGTCCAGGACCCGGCGCAGCAGCGCCTGCGGGTCGGTCTCGGTGGTGGACACGCCCACCCGCATGGCCCCGCGCTCGCGCAGGTGCCGGGTCAATGCGCGGGTATCCACCTCGCAAATTCCGACCACGCCCTGCGCTTCCAGCTCCTCCTCGAGGCCGCGGCGGGAACGCCACGACGACGCCCGCCGCGCCGGATCGCGGACCACATAACCGGACACCCAGATGCGCCCGGACTCGGGGTCGTCGTCGTTCACCCCGGTATTGCCGATGTGCGGCGCGGTCTGCACCACCACCTGTTTGTGGTAGGACGGATCGGTGAGGGTCTCCTGGTAGCCCGTCATGCCGGTGGCGAAGACCGCCTCACCGAACGTCTCGCCCCGGGCACCGTAGGACTCTCCCCGAAACGTCCGCCCGTCTTCGAGAACCAGCAGCGCTGGGCTGCGTGTCGTCATCTCATGCCCTTCTGGATCGAGCTCTGCGTGAGTTCCCCGTTCTCCACCACCGGAAACCCACGCAGGAACGTGGCCACGACGCTGCCGGGCAGCTTGCGGCCCTCATACGGATTGTTCCGGGAAAGCGACACCGACGCGGCGGGATCGACGGTACGCGATGCGGATGGGTCGACGAGGACGACGTTCGCCGGCTCGCCAGCCGCCAGGGGGCGTGCCTGGGCGAAATCCCCGCCGTCGCACTTCCCGATCCGCCCGGGAGCGAACGACATCCGGTCTGCGACGCCGGCCCAGTCCAGCAGGCCGGTGTCCACCATGGTGTGCTGCACCACCGACAGTGCCGTCTCCAGGCCGAGCATCCCGAACGCCGCCGCGTCCCACTCGCATTCCTTGTCCTCCACCGGATGCGGCGCGTGGTCGGTGGCCACGGCGTCGATGGTGCCGTCGGCCAGCCCCTCGCGGACGGCGGCGACGTCGTCGGCACTGCGCAGCGGCGGGTTCACCTTGTAGCGGGCGTCGTATCCGGCCACCAGGTCCTCGGTCAGCAACAGGTGATGCGGGGTGACCTCGGCCGTCACCGGCAGGCCGCGCTGCTTGGCCAGCCGGACGATCTCCACCGATCCGCGGGTCGAGAGGTGACAGATATGCAGCCGCGAACCCACATGCGCGGCGAGCATGACGTCTCTCGCGATGATCGCTTCCTCGGCGACGCGCGGCCAGCCGCGCAGGCCCAGCCGTCCCGACAGCTCGCTCTCGTTCATCTGCGCGCCCTCGGTCAGCCTCGGCTCCTGGGCATGCTGGGCGATCACGCCACCGAACGCCTTGACGTACTCCAGGGCCCGCCGCATCAGCAACGCATCGGCGACGCACCGTCCGTCGTCGGAGAACACCCGGACGCCGGCCGCCGAGTCCGCCATCGCCCCCAGCTCGGCCAGCCGCTGCCCGTCCAGTCCGACCGTGACCGCCCCGACCGGCCGGACGTCGGCATACCCGATCTCGCGGCCCAGCCGCCAGACCTGTTCGACCACACCGGCGGTGTCGGCCACCGGATCGGTGTTCGCCATGGCGTGCACGGCGGTGAATCCGCCCAGTGCGGCGGCCCGGGTTCCCGACGCTATGGTCTCGGCGTCCTCGCGCCCGGGCTCGCGCAGGTGCGTGTGCAGGTCGACGAGACCGGGCAGCGCGACGAGACCGCCGGCGTCGATCACCGTCGCGCCCGTGCCGTCCAGCCCGGAACCGATTTCGGCGATCACGCCGTCGCGCAGCAGCAGATCGGTCGGTTCGGCGCCCAGGAGCCGGGCACCTTTGATCAGCACGATCATGCCGCGCCCTCCTGTCCGGTCGTCCCGTCTCCGGCCCCCGCGAGCATCAGGTACAGCACCGCCATCCGGACGTAGACACCGTTGGTCACCTGTTCCACGATCACTGACCGCTCGCTGTCCGCGACCTCGGCGGTGATCTCCATGCCGCGATTCATCGGCCCGGGGTGCAGCACGATCGCGTCGTCGGAGAGCCGGCCGAAGCGCTGCGTGTCGAGCCCGTAGCGACGGCTGTATTCGCGGGCCGAGGGAAAGAACGCGGCGTTCATCCGCTCCTGCTGCACTCGCAACATCATCACGGCCGAGGCTCCGGGAAGCGCGGCGTCCAGATCGTACGAGACCTCGCACGGCCAGTGCTCGACACCGAGTGGCAGGAGAGTGGGCGGCGCCACCACCGTCACCCGGGCACCGAGGGTGGCCAGCAAGGAGACGTTGCTGCGCGCGACCCGGCCGTGCAGCACGTCGCCGACGATCACGATGTGGCGGCCGTCCAGGTCACCGAGATGGTGCCGCATCGTGAAGGCATCGAGCAGCGCCTGGGTCGGGTGTTCGTGGGTGCCGTCGCCGGCGTTGAGCACGTTGGCGTCGATCCATCCGGAGTCGGCGAGCCGATACGGGGCACCGCTCGCGGAATGGCGGACGACGACGGCGTCCGCGCCCATCGCCGCGAGCGTGAGGGCCGTGTCCTTGAGGCTCTCACCCTTGGAGACGCTGGATCCCTTCGCCGAGAAGTTGATGACATCTGCCGAGAGCCGCTTCGCCGCCAGCTCGAATGACGTCCGGGTCCGGGTGGAGTCCTCGAAGAACAGATTGACGACGGTACGCCCGCGCAAGGTGGGCAGCTTCTTCACCGAGCGTCCCTCGGTGAGCCGTGCCATCTCCTCGGCGGTATCGAGGATCGTCGTCGCCTGTTCGCGCGTGAGGTCGGAGGACGAGAGCAGGTGGCGGATCATCGGGCGTCCTCCAGGTCGACGTGGGCCACCGGATCTTCGGCGGCGCCGATGAGGACCGCATCGCGGCCGTCGACCTCCTCGACCAGCACCTTGACGCTCTCGCGCACCGAGGTGGGCAGGTTCTTTCCCACGTGATCCGCCCGGATCGGCAGCTCGCGGTGGCCGCGATCGACCAGGACGGCCAGCCGGACCGCCTGGGGCCGTCCGACGTCGTCGAGTGCCGTCAACGCGGCCCGGATGGTGCGGCCGGAGTACAAGACGTCGTCGACCAATACCACGATCTTGCCGTCGACGCCGCCGGTGGGAATATCGGTGGGCTCCAGCGCGCGCGCCGGGCGCAGGCGGAGGTCGTCGCGATACATGGTGACGTCGATGGCACCCACCGGAACGTCGATGTCCTCGACCGAGGAGATACTCCGGGCAAGGCGCTGGGCGAGTGGAACGCCCCGGGAAGGAATACCGAGCACGACGAGATCGGATGCGCCCTTGCTGCGCTCCACGACCTCGTGGGCCATCCGGGTCAGTGCCCGCGCGATCTCGTCGTCGCTGAGCACCGGCCGGAAGCCGGATAGGTCACGAGACATGCTGTGTGGGACCCCCTTTCCCGCCTCGCCGGACGGGACTTAAAGGACGTCAGTTCGAAGAAAGGCTACCAGCACGGGCCGCCGGAGCTGCCATCGACACGGCCGCCGGTGGCGTGTGCTTGCTCACGCGCGTATGCACATTCCTCCCGCGCGTGCGCGCGGTTCACACGCACGTTCATATTCTCCCGCGCGTGCGCACAGACCTTGACTTCCATGACACCTGCGCGGCCTTTCTTTGACGCCCGAGCGTCGTTCCAGCCGGATTGCTGCTGGTCTCGGGCCGCGCGTCCGGGACCGGTCCCCGGTCTGGCCCCGGACGCGTCCGTGGCGTCAGCGCGGCCGGCGCTCTCCGTGCGATTCAACGGCACTGCGCGCGGCACGGCCACGTCGCCGCACCACGAGGTCGGCCACCATCCAAAACGCGATGATCAGCCCCATGAGCAGGAAAAAAGCTAGGTCCATGACCGCGTCCCGTGATCCTTCGTGCCGCACAACTCCCCATCCAGATGTCCGCACCGTGGCGTGGCATGGCAACCGCGACTCACCCGAGCCACGCCACGGTGCGTCCACCCGTTCACTCGACGACATGGACAGCGATCGACATGCCATCGAGGAGCCAAGGGTCTTCCTACCCGCCCCGCGTGCAGGTGCATATGCGCTATCATGCTCGCCATGCCGTGCGAATGCAAGAGCTTCTGCACGTGCAGGCGCACATTTTTGTTGTCCGACCTGGCGTCACGGCAGGGCGAGGGAGCCAGAGGTCTCGCACCGTCGGCGGCGCCACCGCCTACACGGGGAAAGGGTTTCCCATGACCGAGCCGTACAACGGCATTCCTGCGGACGAGTTGACGACAGCCACCTGGCAGAAGAGTCACTTCAGCAATCCGAGCGGCAACTGTGTGGAACTCGCGACGGTCCCGGGTGGCGGTATCGCAGTACGGAACTCCAGAGATCCCGGCGGGCCCGCCCTGGTCTACACGCCCGACGAGGTCGCCGCCTTCATCCGTGGCGCGAAGAACGGTGACTTCGATAGCCTCATCCATTGACAGACCTGGGCCCTGGAGGTAACACGAGGTCACACTTCCGTTGCAAAACGCGGGGCCATTAGAATCCAACCTGGGGCAATGGGGGATTGCCATTGTTGGGCGACGAGCACCTGGGGGGCTCCGTGACAGCGGCACCACCGGAAAGCGGATCGGCTGGTGGGCCGACCGTTTTGCGCATGCTATTGGGCGCGCACTTGCGTCGGCTCCGAGAGGCGCAAGGCATCACTCGCGAGACCGCGGGCTGGGAGATACGTGCGTCCGAATCGAAAATCAGCCGCATGGAGCTCGGCCGGGTCGGGTTCAAGGTCCGAGACATCGAAGACCTGCTGACCCTCTACGGTGTCGAGGACGCGAAGGAACGGGCCGAGCTGCTGAAGCTCGCCAAGGGAGCCAACACGCCCGGGTGGTGGCACCACGACGGAGACATCCTGCCGAGCTGGTTCCAGTCCTACCTTGGGCTAGAGGCAGCAGCGTCCATGATCCGGACGTATGAGGTGCAATTCATTCCCGGCCTGCTCCAAACACCCGACTATGCCCGAGCGGTGATCCTGCTCGGGCACAGCCACGTTCCCGCACATGAGATCGAGCGCCGGGTGACGCTTCGCATGACCAGGCAGAAGCTGCTCACCTCCGAAGAGCCTCCACAACTGTGGGCGGTCATCGACGAGGGAGCGCTGCGGCGGCCGATCGGTGGCGTTGCCGTCATGTGCGCCCAGCTCGAAGCCCTGATCGCCGCAACCGAGCGGCCGAACATCCGGATCCAGGTGATCCCGTTCCGCTTCGGTGGGCATGCCGCGGCCGGCGGCGCGTTCAACATCTTGCGGTTTCCGCATCAGGATCTGCCCGACGTCGTCTACGTCGAGCAGTTGACCAGCGCTCTGTACCTGGACAAGCGAGAAGACGTCGAGCACTACATCGGAACGATGGAGCGATTGTGCATCCAGGCCGAGCCGCCGGACGAAACGCCGGCGATCCTCGACGACATCTTGCGCGATTTCAAGTCGTGACAGTACCGGTGGACACGTCGGGGTGGCGATACCGGGCAGACAGGGTGTGGAGACACTCATTCATGAACACATGCGGACAACTCTCGCCAGGTGGCCCGGTCTTCTGCTTACATGGGTTTCACCCCATACGATCTTGAGACAGGAGCTACTCATCAGATGAACGACACACCAACGTGGATGAAGGACACATCCGATCAGCCACCCGCTCCGGAGATCGACACCAGCGTTCCACATTCGGCACGAATCTGGAACTACTGGATGGGCGGCAAGGACAACTTCCAAGCCGATCGCGATGCCGGCGACGCGGTCGCGGAGGCCTATCCCGACATCGTGCTCATGGCGAAGGAATCCCGCCAGTTCCTCATCCGTGTCGTCAGCTTCCTCGCCGGGGAGGTCGGCATCAACCAGTTCCTCGATGTCGGCACCGGGCTGCCTACCATGCAGAACACGCACGAGGTCGCCCAGCGCATTGCTCCTGACTCCAGGATCGTCTACGTCGACAACGATCCCTTGGTGCTCGCTCACGCCCGCGCGTTGCTGGCCGACACCACGCCGGACGGGGTAACCGCGTACGTGGATGCCGACTATCACAATCCGGATGTCATCCTCGCCGATGCTCGCAACGTCCTGAACTTCAACCGGCCCGTGGCAGTCATGTTCATGGGCGTTCTCGGGTACGTGTCGGATTTCGAGGAGATGCGATCCATCGTGTCCCGGCTGATTGATCCCTTCCCGTCCGGCAGCTACCTCGTGCTGTGGGATGGCACCGACACCGGCCCAGCCGTGGTCGAAGGGGGCGAGAAGCTCGCCGAAGCCGGCGGGGTGCCCTACCACCTGCGCAGCCCGGAACAACTGGCCCAGTGCTTCGAGGGTCTGGAGATGGTCGAGCCCGGACTCGTGCCGATCACCACCTGGCGAGCCGAATCCGACGACGTCACCCACATCGACGCGTACGGCGCGGTGGCGCGCAAGCCCTGACCTCCTCGATTATGCATCCTCACCACGGCGACGCGACCATGGTCGCGGCCCGCCGATAGGTATGCATCGATTCGAGGAGCGCAACTGCCGTGACCGAGCCAGACAACGCCCTGCTCGCCCGCGCGTACTCCCTGAGCGGACCGGGGGAAGCTGAGAAGGTGTACGACGAGTGGGCTCAAACCTACGATCACGACACCATCGCCGACATGGGCTATGTCGCTCCGCGACTGGCCGCGGAGCGACTTGCCGATCTCGTCGACGCCCCCGCGAGCGTGCTCGACGCGGGCTGTGGCACGGGGCTGGCCGGGATAGAGCTGGCGAAGCTGACCGATCTCACCATCGACGGCGTCGATCTCTCGACCGGAATGCTCGCCCGGGCTCGGGAGTCTGGCGTCTACCGCCAGCTCACGAAGGCCGATCTCACCCGGCCACTGGACCTCGCGGCCGCCAGCTACGACGCGCTCCTCTGCGTCGGCACGCTCACCGGAGGGCACGTGGGGCCGGACGCGCTCGACGAATTCGTCCGCGTCGTCCGGCCCGGCGGTCATGTCGTCGTCACCGTCCAGGCGATGGTGTGGGAATCCGGTGGCTACCGAGCCCACCTCCAGCACCTGCACGATTCGGGGGTGGCCACGCTTCGCGAGGCCGAGGAGCGGCCCTACCACGAACACGAGGGGATCACCGGATACCTCTGCGTCCTCGACGTTCGATGACGGCGCGGGCACCGGGTGATCCCCCGTGCAGCCGTTTCCGGCCCTATTCGAAGGGGAATGCGGTGGCGCCCAGGGCGGGCTTGAGATCGTCCAGCCAGGCCGCGTTCTCGTCGTAGGCCGCGAAGAACGGCCGGCCCACCAGGTCGGGGTTGCGGGCCTGGATCATGTGCAACACGAACACTTTCTCGCCGGCCACCTCGGTCACGCCGTCGACACACACCTTCCCGGGTGTCGCCGACATCGACGGGCCGCGCACCGTACGAGCCAGCCCGGACACCTGCTGATATGCCTGCCGGAAGATCTCGTATCCGCGCGCCAGCGGCACCGCGAAGTAGTCCTGGGGGCCGGTGTCGCGCTCCACGAACATGTAGTACGGCACCATGCCCTGGCGCACCTGAGTGCGCCACATGGTGGCCCACGTGTCCGCGTCGTCATTGATCATGCGGATCAGCGGCGCCTGTGTACGGATCACCGCGCCGGTATCCCTGATCCGGCGCACCGCCTCCGTCGCTAGCTGGGGCATCATCTCGCGCGGATGCGAGAAGTGCGCCATGAACGCGAGGTTCTTGCCCGACTCGACCACGCGCTCGAACAGCCGCAACGTGTCATCCGCATCCGGGTCCGTGACCCAACGCTGCGGCCAGTACCCCAGAGCTTTGGTCCCGATCCGGATCGACTCCAGCTGGTCCAGCTCCAGCAACGGCTCGATATACCGGTTCAGCACCCCCTCACCCATGATCATGGGATCTCCACCTGTAAACAGCACGCTGGTCACCTCGGGATGCGCCCGCAGGTACTGGACCAGCAGATCGATGTCGCCAGACGACATCTTCAGATCGGGCTCGCCGACGAACTGCGCCCACCGGAAGCAATAAGTGCAGTACGCGTGGCAGGTCTGGCCCTGCTTCGGAAAGAACAGCACCGTCTCGTCGTACTTGTGCTGCACCCCGTTGAGCGGCTCCTCCCCCGTCGACGGAATGTTCAACTCCATCTGTCCGGCGGGATGCGGGTTCAGCTTCGCGCGGACCTCGTTCGCGGCCGCTGTGAGTTCCTGGCGCGACGCTCCCGAGGTCAGCAATTCCGCGATCCGCGACACATCGCGTTCGGGCAGCATGTCGGACTGCGGAAACACGAGCCGATACATCGGATCGTCGGGTGCGGCCGACCAATCGATCAGCTCGTCGACCACGTAGTCGTTCACCCGGAACGGCAGCACCTCGGCCACCGCACGCACCCGTAACCGCTCTGCCTCGTCAAGCCCCGCGCGGGCCGTCAGATCATCCAGATGCCTCGCCGTATAAGCCCGGAAACGGCGGCCAGCGGACGGGGACACAGCAGCGTCGAACGTCACACTCATACGCATCCTCTCGAGCAACGAACGGCCCTCGCCCACGCGCGGTGGTAAGCGGGCATTTCCGACAACGAAGATTCGACCATACGTCGACCGCACCTGGGGCGTGCAATACCCCGTGAGGGTCAGCAGTCTCACACCCAACCGGCGTCGTGAGCCAAGATCGCTGCCTGCACGCGGTTGGCCATGTCAAGCTTGGTCAAGATGCGGCTGACGTGGGCCTTCACCGTCGCTTCCCGCATGCCCAAGGCGTTGCCAGCCTCGGCGTTCGACATCCCGCGGGCCACGGCCACCAACACGGCGCGCTCCCGCTCGCTCAGCACGTCCAGCCGCCGCGCAGCCGCGTCGACATCACGCGAGGCGGCGCTCGCGAACTGCTGCAGCAGCCGCTTTGTCACGCTCGGCGCGATCAGCGCATCACCGTCCTGGATAGTGCGCACGGCGGCAATGAGATCGCGTGGTGGCGTGTCCTTCAGCAGGAAGCCCGTGGCTCCGGCGCGCAGCGCCTTGTGGACGTAGTCGTCGAGGTCGAACGTCGTGAGGATCAACACCTTCGGCGGATTCGGCAACGCCGCCAGCTCGGCCGCGGCGGTGAGCCCGTCGACACCGGGCATCCGGATGTCCAGCAGTAAGACGTCGGGCACGAGGTCACGCGCCACGTCAACCGCCCCGGCCCCGTCGGATGCCTCCCCCGCCACCTCGATGTCGTCGGCAGCATCGAGGATCATCTCCAGCCCCGAACGGACCAGCTGCTCGTCGTCCACGATCACCACTCGGATCATTACGCAACCTCTCTGAGCGTGGCCCGAATCTGCCAGGAACCGTCACCCAATGGGCCTGCCGTCAGTTCGCCGCCGGCCAGAGCCGTCCGCTCCCGGAGCCCGGCGAGACCGTAACCACCCGACGTCAGCGGCATGCCCGGCGGGTGGGCCGGCCCGGCAGGAACGCGACGGCGTTCGCCATCCTCCTCCCCGGCCGGTTCGCTGCCCCGGGGCGGTGGGCCGTTGACGACCGTGACGCCCAGCTGATCGCGACCGTAGTCGAGCCGGACCCGAACCGAAGCGCCGGCGGCGTGCTTGGCGGCGTTGGTCAACCCCTCCTGGACTACCCGGTACGCGGTGCGCTCGACCTGCACTGGAAACGCCCGCTCCTCCCCCGCCCGCTCGTAATCCACGCGCATGCCGGCGGAACGCCATCCGGCGACGAGATGTTCGAGATCGGCGATCACCGGTTGCGGAGCCGTCGGCGCCTCCGCATTCCCGTCGGAGGCGTCCCGCAGGATGCCCAGGACCTCGCGGAGTTCGCTCAAGGCATCCCGCCCGGTCTGGCGGATCTGGCCCGCCGTCGCCGCCACATCCGGCTCCGCCGCGTTGACCTCCAGCCCACCCGCGTGCACGACCATCAGGCTGACCCGGTGCGCGACCACGTCGTGCATCTCCCCCGCGATCCGGGTGCGCTCCGCCGCCGCTGCCCGCTCGGCCATGAGCTGCTGCTCACGTTCGAGACGCGCGGCCCGCTCGCGCAGGTTGGCCACGAGCTGGCGCCGGGTGCCGATCCACAACCCCAGCGTCAGCGGGATGCCGATCGCCACGGGCGCCAGCACGACGGTGGTGGAGTCGAACCAGAATCCGACGACGAGCGCGGCCACGGCAGCCACCGACCAGGCGACCAGCCGCCGGCGGTCAGTGAACCAGGCGGCATAGGTGTACAGCGCCAGCGCGATCGGCACGATGTTGCCCAGCAGCAAGAGCAGTGCGGTGGCCACCGTGAGGAGCCGGCGCGGACGTGTTCGCCGGTACATGATGCCCCACACGGTCAGGCCGGGCGCCACCACGATGACCGTGGCCGCGAACGGGGCCGTCATCGGATCCCCGAGCAGCTGAGCGAGATCCGGTTCGGGATCGTCCGGCAACGCCTCGGGGACGAGCCGGAAGGCCAGGCTCGGCGTCGAGCTCGGCTCGTCGTCCTGGTACGCGCCCGGGATCACGGTGAAGATAACCACGGGTACGTACGCGACGACGGCCAGGATCCAGTCCGCCAGCCGGTGCTGGCGGACCACATACCAGCCCCACACCCGGCGAATCCAGCCCGGGATCGGGCTATCCACACTCATACGCGGGAGTCTAGGGATCGATCCACGATGTCACCCGTCACGCCGACGCAACACGACGAATGCGGCCGCGACCAGAACCGCAGCGAACGCGCACATGAGCCCGAAACCGGCCCACGGTCCCAATCCGGCTGGATGGTCGATGACGAACTGTGCGCCGGCAAGGGTGGGATAGTACTTCTGTACCGGCTCGGCCCACGTCTCCGGCAGCGTGCCGGTGAGGCTCGGCGCGAGGAGCAGCCCCGCCACCAGTGTGGCCACACCACCGGCGGTCGAGCGCAGCAGCGTGCCGACGGACACCGCGATGGGACCGAGGGCGGTGAAGTACAGCCCGGCTCCCACGACGGTCTCCAGCACACCGTCATCGATCAGCGCGGCCGAGGGGGCACCTTGCATGTCCAGGATGACCTGGCCGGTGAGGAACATCGCGAACGCGGTGGGAATCCCGGCAAGGCCAGCGAGCAACGTGTATGCGATCGTCTTGGCGGCCAGCAGGTGACCGCGTCGCGGTACGGCCATGAGGCTGGGGCCGATCATCCCGGTGGCGTACTCGTTGGTCATCACCAGGACTCCAAGCACCGCGACAGCGAGCTGGGCGAAGATCAGGCTGAACATCGAGAGTTCGAGCGGGTCGAACGCGGCTCGCTCCTCGGCTGCCATCTCCGCGTACTCGCCACCCGAGCCCACCGTAATGACCGCCGTCATTCCTACCGCAAGCACGACGAAGACCGCGAGGGTGTAGAACGTGGAACGCAACGTCCGGATCTTCGTCCACTCCGAATGCAGGACGCGGAGGAATCTCGCGCTCTCCGATGCCGGTTCCGGATCGCCCCGGAGATGCCCGGCCGGTGTCGTCGTGATCGTGCTCATCGCTGCGCCTGCCCTTCGCCCCCGTGATACTCCACGTACTCCTCGGTCAGCTCCATGAATGCTTCCTCCAGCGACACGCGCTGGGGCGTGAGCTCGGACAGCACCGCGCCGCTGCCGGTGGCCAAGCCACCGATGTGGGCACTGTCCAGCCCGGATACCAGCAGGGCATCGTCCTCCCGCTCCGTGACCTCGGCGCCCGCCTCGGTCAGCCGCTGCAGAAACGACTCATCGGGCGATTCGGCCACGCGTACCAGGACGGCCCGCGCCTCCGCGTTGCCGAGGACGTCGGCGGTCGGCATGTCGGCGACGAGCTCGCCGCGGCCGATGACGAGCAGGTGATCGGCCGTCTGTGCCATCTCACTGAGGAGGTGGCTGGACACCAGGACGGTGCGGCCCTCAGCAGCCAGGTCCCGCATCAGCGTGCGAATCCACCGGATGCCCTCCGGGTCCAGCCCGTTGACCGGTTCGTCGAACATGAGCACCGGTGGGTCGCCGAGCAGGGCCGCCGCGATCCCCAGCCGCTGCGCCATGCCGAGCGAGAACGTACCGGCATGCTTGTCACCGACGGTGTCGAGACCCACAAGATGCAAGACCTCCTTCACCCGATCGCGGCCGATGCCGTTGCTCTGCGCCAGGCAAAGCAGGTGATTCAGGGCCTTGCGCCGGCCGTGCATCGCCTTGGCGTCCAGCAGCGCCCCGACCTCGCGCAGCGGGGCGCCCAGCTCGGCATACCGGCGCCCGCCCACCGTGACGTCCCCGGACGTGGGCCGGTCGAGCCCGAGGATCATCCGCATCGTCGTAGTCTTCCCGGCGCCGTTCGGCCCGAGGAACCCCGTGACGATCCCCGGTTTGACGGTGAAGCTCAGGTCGGTCACCGCTTGTACGTCGCCGTAGCGCTTCGTCAGCGCCCGCACCTCGATCATCTGGATCGTCCTCTCAACCGTGGTCGATGTCGTTGGCCGGACCCGGCCGTGCCGGAAGGCACCCGGCCGACCGGGCCCGTACATCCACGCTAGAGCCGCCAGACCTGCGAAAACGTCGTACTGGGCGCGGATATCCGGGACCGTCGAAGGACCACGGTGAGCTGTCGACATACGCCACCTTCGGCGGTCCGCACATCGACTTTCGTCGGTGCTCTCGTCGGTGCCGATACGCTGGTGGCACCCGGCGCCGCTCGACCGCGGCCGACTTCGATACCCACACACGCGGAAACAGCGCCAGATCGGCGAATAGTTGCACGTTTCGGCATCGAAGTCGGCGCGCCGCGCGCCGGCTCCGGCACCACCCGGGACAACACGAGGACAACGTCCAAGGAATCAATCATCGGGGCCGATCGCTAGATCCAGCCGTGGCGACGGGCGATGTGCACCGCCTCGTGCCGGTTCGCCGCGCCGAGCTTGGCCGCGATCGAGGACAGGTAGTTGCGTACCGTTCCCGGCGAGAGCGCCACGCGAGGGGCGATCTCTTCGATCGGTGCGCCGTCGGCGGCGAGTTCGAGCACATCCGCCTCACGCGGCGTGAGCGGGCTGTCACCGGCCGCGATCGCCTCGGCGGCTAGCTCCGGGTCGACATAGCGCCCGCCGCCGTGCAGCGTGCGCACGACGTCGGCCAGCACTTGACCGGAAACGGTCTTGGGCACGAACCCCCGCACCCCGGCGGAGAGCGCGCGCTTCAGATACCCCGGGCGGCCGTGGCTGGTCACGATCATCGTCGAGCAGGACTCCAGCTCCTCGTGCAGCGTCTCGGCCACCGCGATGCCATCCATGTCCGGCATCTGCAAGTCGAGCACCGCCACGTCGGGCCGGTGTGCCCGCGCCATCGCGAGCGCCTCGTCGCCCGAAGCGGCCTCGGCGACGACATCGATGTCGTCCTCCAGCGCCAGCAGCGCTCGCATGGCTGTACGGACCAGATTCTCGTCGTCGGCCAGCAACACGCGCACCGTGGACGGCACATCCTCGTGGAGCTGCCGTTCCGGGTCCGCTCGCCCGCCGCTCGGCCCGTCCGCACTCATCCCGCGTCCATCCCTTCCACGCCGGACCCGCCCCCGTGCACGCTGGACTCGCCGCCGGAGATCGGGCGCACCTCCCGCGGAACCCGCGCGCGCAACACGAACCGGTCCCCGCTCACCCGGCGCGCCTCGAGCGACCCGTTCACCTCGCCCAGCCGTTCGGCCAGGCCACGTAGCCCGCTGCCCAGGTCAGCCACGGCCTCAGAGTGCCAGGCGGCCACGCCGTCGTTCTCCATCGTCACTATCGCCGTCCCAGCCGGTGCCCCCGTGTTCGCCCCCGCATCCGACGCGTCGCCGGCATCGCGCGCTCGGCTCTCCGCGCTGCCCGCCGGATCGTCGATGTCGACGGTGATCGTGCATTCGCTCGCATCGCTGTGCCGCAAGATGTTGGTCGTCCCCTCCCGCACCACCCACGCCAGCGCCGCCTGCGCGCCAGCCGGCAGGTCCGCTCCGTCCCCGAGCACACGGGTGCGTACACCGGCCGAGCGCAACACGGCACGGGCCCCGTCCAGCTCGGCGGGCAAGTCGGCGCTGCGGTACCCGCGGACCACCTCCCGTACCTCACGCAGCGACTCCTGAGCGATCCGGTGAACCTCCAGCATCTCGTCGGCCGCCTCGTCCCTCCCGCGACGAGCGAGCTGCGCCCCCAGCTCGCTCTTCAACGCGATCACCGCCAGGTTGCGCCCGATGACGTCGTGCAGATCCCGGGCGATTCGCAGGCGCTCCTCCGCCACGGCCAGCCGTGCTTGCGCCCCGCGCGAGCGTTCCAGCTCCCAGACGATGCCCAGGATCCAGATCGACGTCCGGAATCCGAACCCGCCGGCGATCCCGCCGATCACGCATGCCAGCGCCACGCCCGCTGCGGCGCGTACCGGCGAACCCGTGAGCAACATCGCCACACCAACCACCGCCGCCAGCGCGCCGGTCGGCAGCAGGAGCCACCGCATCGACAGCCGTGGCGTGAGCATGACGAGAAAGAAGATCGTGACCAGCGCCAGGGCGTCGCCCTGGCCGGGATTGTCGGCACCACCCGCGGTGAAGGGAAAGGCGATGATTCCCGCCAGCGCCCCGGCGACGGCGAGGATGCCGCTCACCGCGACCATCCGCACCGGCCACGTGCGCGTACCCAGGAACCAGCCCAGGCCCCGGCGAAGGACGACGACGCCGGTCACCGCCTGTGCTCCGGCCAGGCACGCGAACGTGATCGCCGCCGCGTCGTCGGCCCGGTCGGCGGCGTTGACGATCATGAGCGCCAACGGCAGTTCGAGGGCGTACAGCGCGTAGAGCGACAGGCGCGTGTAAAGGTCAACTCGTTCGGCACTGCCGCGCTCGTGCCAGCGCGCCACCAACCCCGTCATCGCCATCATGTCACCGAGCCTCTCAGGATACTCTCCGCTGATCATGAACACTTGTCGACCTATGAGGTCGACAAGTGTTCATGATCAGCGGAGGGGGCGGGGTCAGCGGCGGGGCTCCCAGCGGAACCAGCGGCGCGTCGCCGCGTATCCGATCGCGATCCACAGCGCCAGTATCGCCGCCGGCGTGACTGCCTCGGCGAAACTCTCGGTGAATCCCACCGCGGGTTCGGTGCCAGTGGTACCCAGAAGCCCGAGCCGCGTCAGATCGATCACCGGAGTCAGCGGGACGAACTGCGCGATGTCGGCCACCCGGTCGCTGAACGCGTCGAGGGGCGCCACCATGCCCGAAAAGATCAGACAGACGATGAAGACGGGCATGGTACTCATCTGGGCCATCTCCGCATTCCGCGTGATCTTGGTCGTCGCCGCCGCGAGAAGCGCGAACAGCACGACTCCGCCGACGACCGCACCGGCGACGAGCACGACGTTGACCGGCGCCTCCAGATCCAAGAACGTCAACGCTGCCCCGACCGCCACGGCGATCTGCCCCGCGGCGAGCAGCACCGCCGGCATGGCCGCTCCTGCAAGGATCTCCGGGTCCGAGAGCTCGCCGGTACGCAGCCGCTTCAGGACCAGGTCCTCGCGCCGGGCGACGTAGGTGCTGACCAGGTTGTAGTACACGATGTACAGCAAGGCCACACCGACGAACATGATGACGGTCAGCGCTCCGGTACCGGCCGCATCACCTTCCTCGAGGTCGAAGGTCAGCAGCGCCAGAACGGAGAGCACGGGAAAGACCAGCGCCACGAGCAACGCCGTGCGGTTCCGCGACAGCAGCGTCACCTCGGCACGTGTCAGCGACCAGACGCGGCGGAACGTGCCCCGAAGCCGGCCCGCCCGGCCGTCGACGTCGCGAGGTGCGCCGTCCGTGCCATGGAATGCCTGTGTGCTCATCGTCGTCACCTCCCCGTCCCGGGAGATGTCCCGGGCGCGCCCGTCAGCGTCTCGGCCCGCAGCTCGGCATCCCCGGAACCGGCCGGCGGCGATCCGTCACCATGCTCGGCCACGGCCAGGAAAACCTGCTCGAGTGAGGCCGGACGCGCCGCGAGCTCGGGCAGCTCGACCCGATGCTCCTCCGCCCACACCAGCAGGCGGGTCAGGGTCTGTTGCAGGTGCTCCGTCTCGATGACGGTCCGCCCGCCGGACATGACGATGCGCGCCCCGTCGAGCGGCGGTAGCTGCGGATCGCCGCCGCTCCCGCCCGACGCGAACGAGATCGTCGCCGGCTGGGAGGCAACCACCTCGGATACCGTTCCTTCCCGGACGATCCGCCCCTCGTGCATGATGGCCAGCCGATCGGCGAGCGTCTCGGCCTCGTCGAGGTAGTGCGTGGTCAGCAAGACGCTCGTACCACCCTCCAGCAGCCGGCGGACCAGCCGCCAGGTGTTCTGCCGGCTCTCCGGGTCCAGGCCGGTGGTCGGCTCGTCGAGGAACAACACCTCCGGGCGGCCGAGCACGGCCAGCGCCAGATCCAGCCGTCGCCGTTCCCCACCGGAAAGCTGCGCGACCGCGACCTTCGAGCGATGGGCGAGCTCGACCATCTCCAACGCCTCGCCGACCGGCCGGCTCGACGTCAACGTGCCCGCCCACATGCGTGCGGTCTCGTCAACCGTCAAGTCACCCGGAAATCCGCCCTCCTGGAGCATGATCCCGATCCGGGGGCGCACGCTCGCGCGCGCCCTGCCAGGATCGAAACCGAGTACGCGCACCCGGCCTCCGCTCGGTTCGGCGAGCCCTTCGAGGACTTCCAGGGTGGACGTCTTTCCCGCCCCGTTGGTCCCCAGTAGCGCGAACAGCTCACCCCGCCGAACCGAGAAGGAAACCTCGCGCACGGCTTCGAAACCGCCGGCGTAGCGGCGGCTCAGATCTTCGACGTCGATGACGTTGCTCACCGCGCCTCCCTCCCGTGAGCGTCTTTCGTTTTGCGGACATCTCCATCGTGGGGCGTGCGCGCCCACCTCGCTGGTTTCTTCCGGCATCGGTTCCGATGGATTCCGCACGCCGTCGCCATGACAAATGTCATCGGTGCACCCCAGGACGCTTCTCGCAGAACGTGCCCACCGTCGGGGCCCACGGGGAACCGGATATGCATACGATGGCTCGTATGGCCACAACGCCCGATCGCACCCGTGTCCGGTTCCCCGACATCAGCGCCCGCGCGTACGAGCATCCTGCGGATCGCGGTGCTCTTGTCGCGTTGCGGTCACTGCGCGGATTCGACACCGTGCTCAAGAAGATGGCCGGGCTCTTCAGCGAGCGCGCCCTGCGGCTGCACTTCCTCTCCGGTACCGTACGCGTCGGCGAGACCCAGTTCGCCGACGTGCATCAAGATGTCGTCGACGCAGCGCACATCCTGGATCTTTCTCAGGTCCCCGACCTTTACGTCATGCTCGATCCGCAGCCCCGCGCGATGGCCATCGGCAAGGACCGGCCGTTCATCGTGGTCAGTACGGGAATGTTCGACATGCTCGACGCCGAGGAGCGGCGTTTCGTCGTGGGACACGAGGTGGGGCACATCCTCTCCGGCCACGCGATCTACCGCACGCTGCTGCTCGCCTTGACCAATCTCGCGACGCGGGTGGCCTGGCTGCCCCTCGGATACTTCGGATTGCGGGCGATCGTGCTGGCGCTCGAGGAGTGGCAACGCAAATCCGAACTCTCGTGCGACCGTGCGGGCCTGCTCACCCTGCAAGATCCCGACGCCGCCAAGCGCACGCTGATGAAGCTGGCCGGTGGTTCCCGGCTGGCGCAGATGGACGTCGACGCGTTCCACGAACAGGCCCGCGAGTACGATGCCGCCGAGGACGCCCGGGACGGTTTGCTCAAGCTGCTCAGCTTGATCGGCCGCAGCCATCCGCAAGCGGTGGTCCGGCTCGCGGAGCTCGACCATTGGGCGAGCTCCGGCGAGTACAGCCGCATCCTCGCCGGCGACTACCCGCGGCGCAGCGAGGACCAGGACGCGTCCATCAGCCAGGAGGCGCGCAACGCGGCGAAGTCGTACCAGGAATCGTGGAATCGCAGCGCCGATCCGCTGATCAAAGTGTTGCGCGATGTCGCCGGGGGCGCTCAGGATGCCGGCAGCAAGATCTTCGACTCGGTCTTCGGCCGCCGCTCCTCCTGACCACCCGTTCTCCCCGTCCTCCTCTCGCTGATCATGAACACTTGTCGACCTCATAGGTCGACAAGTGTTCATGATCAGCGGGAGGAGGGACGGGATCAGCGGGAAGAGTCAGCCGGAAGGGGTGGACGGCTTGATGGACGCCAGGCGGGCGAGCAGGCCGTTGACGAACGTGGGAGATTCGTCGGTTGACAGGTCGCGCGCCAGTGCCACCGCCTCGCTGATCGCCACGGGGTCGGGAACGTCGTCACAGTACAGAACCTCGTACGCACCGATCCGCAACACATTGCGGTCCACTGCCGGCATCCGCTCCAGGCTCCAGCCTTCGGCATACGTCGCCAGCAGCTCGTCGATACGCTCCCGGTGCGCGATCACGCCTTCGACGAGGGTGACGGTGTACTCGTTCAGCGGGCGCTCGGGGGTGTCCCGGTGCCGGGACAAGGTCGAGCCGAGCGGCCGCCCTTGCTGCTCCGACTCGAACAGGATGTCAAGCGCCCGCTTACGGGCACGGCTGCGGGCTGGCATGACGTCGCCGCGTCAGGACGCGCGGCCGAGGTACGAGCCGTCGCGCGTGTCCACCTTGACCTTCTCGCCGGTCGTGATGAACAGCGGAACCGAGATCTCGTATCCGGTCTCCAGCTGCGCTGGCTTGCTGCCTCCGGTCGAGCGATCACCCTGAACCCCGGGCTCGGTGTAGTCGATCGTCAGCACCACCGATGGCGGCATCTCGACGAACAGCGGATCGCCCTCGTGCAGCCCGACGACGACCTCGTGGTTGTCCAGCAGGAAATTCTGCGCGTTCCCGACGGTCGGTTCGGGGACGTGGACCTGCTCGTAGGTCTCGGTGTCCATGAAAACGAAGTCGTCGCCGTCACGGTAGAGGTAGGTCATCTCACGCTTGTCGACATTGGCGGTGTCGATCTTCACGCCCGCGTTGAACGTCTTGTCGACCACCTTGCCGGAGAGGACATGCTTGAGCTTGGTGCGCACGAACGCGCCACCCTTGCCGGGCTTGACGTGCTGGAACTCCAGTACGGTCCACAGCTGGCCGTCCAGGTTGAGTACCATGCCGTTCTTCAGGTCGTTGGTCGTCGCCACGTCTTCTCGTGCCTCTTCGTCGTCGTGAGCCCGCCCGCAACTCGCTAAGCGTCGAGGACGAGCAATTCCTTCGTCACAGGTGTCAGCAACTCCGGACCGTCGTCGCCCACCACCAGGGTGTCCTCGATGCGGACACCACCGTAACCTGGCAGATAGATGCCGGGCTCGACAGTCACCGTCATGCGCCCGGCAAGTGTACCTGCTGCCGAGTACCCGAGGCTCGGCGCCTCGTGCACCTCGAGCCCGACGCCGTGGCCGGTGCCGTGACCGAAGTTCTCCCCGTAGCCAGCCTCGTCGATCACGGATCGTGCGGCATTGTCGACACCGATGCGTTCGGCCCCGGCAATCAGGGCCGCGCGTCCGGCCCGTTGCGCCGCTGCCACGATGTCATAGATCTCGCGCTGCCAGGCAGCGGGTTCGGCGCCGACGACGCAGGTGCGAGTGCAGTCCGCATGGTATCCCTGGTAGACCGCACCAAAATCGATCTTGAGCAGATCGCCACGCTCGACGAGGCGTTCCCCGGCCCGATGGTGCGGTATCGCGCTGTTCGGCCCCGAGGCGACGATGGTGTCGAACGCGATCGCTTCGGCGCCGTGATCGTACATGCGCCATTCCAGATCACGTGCGATCGCCTTCTCGGTGCGCCCCACGAAACCCCCGGCGGCGAACAGTTCCTCCAACGCGACCGACGAGATCCGGCATGCCTCGCGCAGGGCATCGAGCTCGGCGTCGTCCTTGGTGGCACGCAGGTCCTCGACGACGCGGCCGAGGTGGACCAGCTCGACATCGCCCGCCGCCTCGCCGTGCTCGCCCCGGTCGCCGTGCTCGCCGGGCTCATCGTGCTCGCCGCCCTCGTCGAGCTCCGCGAGAGCGGAACGGATCGTCGAGGACTGTTCGAGCGTGACGTCGTGCGCCTCAAGGGCGAGCCGGCGCACCCGGGCTCCTCCGGACGTCGCCCCGTTGCTCGGTGCGATCGTCTTGGTCGCGGCACGCTTGGCCAGCTCCACGGCAACCGGCCGGGTCACGACGAGCTCGACATCGGGCGCCACGGCCCCGGCCGCCGTCGCGTACCGGGCGTCCGTCGCCAGCACCGTCGTACCGTCGGCTGCGAGCAGCACCGCCGCGTTGCTGCTGTTCAAGCCCGTCAGGTAGCAGACGTTGACCAGGCGGGTGACGAGCGCGGCGTCGATGTCGTGACGTGCGAGGTGTGCCGCGAGTCGGGCACGACGGCTGGCATGGCGTTCCGGCATGCATCAAACTCTACGTGGTACCGGAGACGGCATTCTCACCCACAGAAGACCCGTGTTCGGCTACCATTTTGATCATGCTCGAGGTTGGCATCGTCGTCGTCATCATCCTCGCTGTCGTCGTCAGTTTCATCATCATCCGCCGCAGCGGTGATCGCCGTAACCAACCGGTCGAGCACACCGAACTGCCCGAGGTGGAGCTCAGTCTCAAACTCCAGGAAGACGTGCGTGCCCTGGCCTCCCGGGGGCATACCGAACATGCGATCAAGATGCTGCGCAAGGCCACCAAGCTGGCACCCCACGAGGCGACGCTCGTCGTGCAAGCCTTGATGGTCGGCCAGAGCTTCCCCGCCCCCGAAACGCCGACCACCCGTGAAGAGACACCGAGCGCGTTGATCGACGACGACTTGCTCGAGCGGCTTCACACGCTCGTCGCGCAAGATCCGGTCAAGCGCACCGCCGCCATGCAGCTCCTGCGCGACCGCACCGGGATGAGTGCCCGCGAAGCCCGCCGCTTCATCAACGCGCTCTGATGTATAGCAGACCTACGTGACGTTGCGAGCCGTGTGCTCGTACGAGCCGGTGTCGATGCCCCACGTCAGGATTCGCCGTGGTCGGATCCGGATCCATGCCGCGTCGAACGGAAACGGCGCGTCCAGCCGCTTGCCGATGTCCTCACCACCCTCTGTGAAGGCCTCCGCGCGGCCGCGGATCTCGATGCCGCGCGGAGTCCACGGGTCAACGGCCGCGAGATCGTCGACGACGAACGCCACGTCAGGTCGATTCCGGACATCGCGAAACTTCTTGCTGGCAGTCATGTCCCCGGCGCTGCCAATCACGATGGTTTCGGTCTCGGGATCGTAGAAGACGCCGACGGGTAAGACATGAGGCGCACCGTCCGCGCCGACGGTGGCGAGGCGTCCGAGGTGCTGGCTTCGCACGTACTCGATCTCGGCTGCGGTGAACGTGCTCATCCGATCTCCTTCGTTCGTTGACTCTAGAAAGAGCAGCATGATCGGCCGCGATATTCCGGCCGGACCGGATTTCGCATGGCCACGGTGAGCCATGTCCGGTGCGCCGGTGCCGTGCGCGCCGGAGCGTCGGGCACGGGTGCACGTCGTCGATTGTGACGAAGCCGTCGCGTTTCCGTTCTCGCAGCACCTCGTCAGCAAGCGCTATCGTGATCACGTAACCGATAGTTAGCGGGAGGCCGTATGCGTCAGTTGCTCGTTCGCATTCCTGATGATCTCCATACGCGGCTCACCGTGCGAGCCCGGCGGGAAGGTATGTCGGTGAACGCGTTCGCGAACCGAGTGCTCCAGGCCGCGGCACCACCCGAGGGCGCGTCCAGCGGCCTCACCACGCGGCGCCATCGCCTCCGGGAACGGGCACGAGAGCTCGGTCTTCTCGTCGAGACCCCAGCGCCGCCCGTGCCATCGGAACGGTTCGCCACGGCGTTACAGGAGACCGAAGAGGCAGGGCCCATCGTCGACGATCTCTGGTCCGACGGACGTTGACGAGCGGGCTCCGCATCTGACGCACAGAGGGGGATCGATGGATGAACCGGCGCTTGTGTATCTCGACTCATCGGTACTGGTTCGTTCGTACCTGGCCGGAGAACCGGGGCACGCGCGAGCGCGCGAGCTCGTCGAGAGCGACCGGCTGCTGCTGACCGCATCGTTCAGCCTGGTGGAGGTCACGTCGACGCTCTTTCGCGTGCGGCAAACCAAACAGCTGAGCAATGTGGACGTGCTGATCGAGAAACTCTACGAGGACGTCTCCCCCGACGGGCCGGTCAAACTCACCCGTCCCGATCCTGCTGCCACCGAGAATGCCGCGCTCACCATCACGCGCCACTACTCCTTGCACACCCTGGAGGCCATGCACCTGGCCGTGGCCGATCTCGCCGCCCGGCCGCTCGTCGAACCCGGCGAGGAGATCGGCTTCGCCACTCACAGCGCCGACCAGCGACACGCGGCCGAGGCCCTCGGGTTCATCCCCGTCTGATCCAATCGGACTGCCGTACCCGGGCGACCCACGGGCGCCTCATGGGCACCCGTTCACGGCAGGACGCGGCGTCGACGACTCACGCGGCCCGATGCCGGACGAGCCATGTACGGCAGCCCAGGTCACCGTACACGCGTTGCCCATGGGTGCCATGCACGGTGACTCCACGCCAATTGATGGCGGAAACCGCTTTCTGACGTGGACCCGGCGCGCACGGCACGTGGACTCAGCGTGCATGGCGACGTGGACTCAGCGTGCATGGCGGCGCGGGCACCGCGCGCATGGCTTCGTGGTCGGCAGGTGTGCCCGGATGGTGACGCGGGGGTGCGGGGCTCGACGCGCGCCCACACCCCCGCGAGCACAGGAGGGTTGTTCAGCTTATTGCAGGAGGACCCACAGCTCGGGCGAGACATCAGGGGTGGCATCTGCCTGCGCGATGTGCGGGACCTTGGCGCGGAACAGCTCGCCCTCGTAATTGACGACCGACCACGCGTGGTAGGCGGCGCCCGCTTCCCAGTTCGCCACGTCCACCGGGGCGATCCGGCTGGTACGCCCGTCGGGAGCGACCGTGCGCACCAGGGCGGAGTCGCCGACAGCCGTTGGCCCGTGATACGTCGACCAGTGCACGCCGCCGGTGCTGGAGTACTCGATCGTCAGTCCGGGGTTGCGCACGTTGGCCGTGAGCACGCCGTCGTCGTCGATCTCGGCGCCGGGCAGCGGAATGCGGTAGTTGACGCCGACGTCCGGCAGGCCGACCACGGGATAGTGCGACAGCAACGGCAAGGTCACCTGGCCGAGCGTGTTGACCCACACGTCCCAGTGCTCGGGCATCTCTTCGGGGGTGGGAGTGTCTCGCACCCACGCCCGCTCGGCGACCCCCAGTAGCCGCGGAAACGCCTGGTACTCCCGGATCTCCGGGGTCTTGCCGTTCTCGCCCCACATCTGGGCTTCGAGACCGAGGATGTTCTCCTTGCCCTCCTCGGTGAGCTCTTCCCAGTCGGGGTCGGGCTCGAACGGGTTGCCGAACCGGTCCTCGGTGGCGTTGGCGTACACGTCGAACGGCTGGTACGTGAAGGTGCTTTCCTCGTCCACGTAGGTGGCCCAGTAATAGCCGGGCTCGTCCGGATCCTTGTTGTAGGCCAGGTCCAGGTAGAGATTCGTGGCGTGCGCGAGGATCACGTCCTGCCCGTCGTTCGCGAGCTGGTAGGCCAGTTCCTCCAGCCCCCAGCCCCACACGTTCTGCCAGGCCATCGGGGCGAAGTCGTCCAGTTCGTCGACGTCTTGACCGGTGAGGAGGACGTCTTCCCATCCGGCCGTGGTATCCGCGACCTCCAGGGCGATGTCGTTCCACTTCTGCACGAACATGTCCCACAGCTCGGCGTCGCTCTTGCCGGAGGTCTCCGGGTTCTCCTGGCAGATCGGCGACTCCTGCCACCGGTCCGGCCCCGGTGGCTCGTCTCCACCGAGGTGGATCCTGGTCAGCGGCACATCTGCCGCGTCATACATCGCCGCGACCTCGTCCACCACCTTCTCCAGGAAGTCGTACGTGCTCTGCCGGCACACGTTGATCAGGTTGTCGTTGTACAGCTGTACGCTGCGGTACTCTGCCTCGTCATCGGGATCGAGGAGGCGGTAGCGTTCGGCTTCCTCGGGGTCCTCGTCCTTCAGGCGCTCGTAGCGGCGTTCCATGGCCTGCACCGACGAGCGGGCATGCCCGGGGAAGTTCAATTCCGGGTAGACGTCGATGTGGCGTTCGGCGGCGTACTCGAGCAGGTCGATGAACTCCTCCGTCGTGTAGTAGCCACTCCCCTTGCCGACCAGGTTCACCGTTGCCTGCTCCATGCCCTGGTACGCGGGTGGGCGGCCCAGGTTGGCTTCCGTCTCGTCGGCCGCCTTGTTCTCGATGTGGTCTCCGGGCTCCAGGTCGCTTCCCGAGCCCATACCCATGTGCAGCATCTCGTCCTCATCGAGATCGTGGCCGCGCTGCGCCCCGAACTCGGTGAGTTCCGGAAGGCCGGGAATCTCCACGCGCCAGCCCTCGTCGTTCGTCAGGCCGAAGTGCAGCTTGTTGAGCTTGGTGAAGGACATCAGGTCGAGGAATTTCTTGACCGTCTCCGGGGTCTCGAAGTGCCGTCCCACGTCCAGGTGAAGGCCGCGGTGCTCGAACTTCGGCGCGTCGGCGATGCTGGCCCGCGGCACGCGCGCACGCGTGGCCCGATCGCCGTCGGCAGCACTCTCGTAGACGTCGACGGGAATGAGCTGGCGCAGCGTCTGGATGCCGTACAGGACGCCGGCGGCGTCGGCGCCGACGATGTCGATGCCACGCTTGCCAACGTCGAGGGTATATCCCTCCGCGTCGGGAGTGCCGCTGCCGTCCACGTCGAGCTCGGGGTCGATGGACAGGCTGATGGTGCGTTTGGCCCGGCCGTCGTTCGGTGCGAACTCGCCGTCCAGCACGTCACGCAGCGCCGAGCGGAGGTAATCGGCTTCGCCACTGAGCTCGTCCGGGTACTCGATCGCGAACCTGCCGTCGAGCTTGAGCGCGCCGGAGCGCTCGGTAACGTCGAGCGGGCGTGGCTGGATCCGATCGGCCAGGTCGAGATCGACGAGCTCGGCAGTGTTCTCCTCGAACCGGGTAGCCGCGGACTCCACCGGGCGCGCGTCGCCCTCGAAGGCCGTGGTCTGCTTCGGATCGGTGGGGTCGATCAGTGCCTTGCCCGGCACCCACTGGGCCGGCCCGTCGTCATAGGAGATGTGATAACCGGCGGGTGCATCGGTCTTGTGCGTCGCCCAGAACTGGACCTGCAGCGTGATCTCCCGGCTGCCTTCCGGGTCGACCTGCTCGAACTCGTCGGTCGGCCGCAGCACGTAGTAGTCGCCGCTTTCGGCGGCATCGGCGCGGGTGATCGCAAGGTCCTGCTCGTCGAGCTGCTGGCGGGCATCCTCCCCATCGTCACCGGGCAGCACGGCGACGGGCTGGCGGACGAAGGTGAAGAACAGCTCCCAGTTGTCGTCCAGGGCGCACGTGGTGTCGTGGTTGTCGATGGTGAGGGATGCGAGGTGGTAGGCGGATCCGCCGACGGAGTGGTCGACGGGCTGGTACGTGACCCGTAGATCCTGTGGATTCGGATCGCAGGTGTCGTCACCGTGGTCGCCGTCGTCACCGGCATTGGCGGGAGCACCGGTGACGATCAGCGCTCCCGTGAGCGCGGCGGCTGCTAAGAGACGTGAGGATGGCGGTCTGACCGGGGATTTCATGCAAGGCCTCCAAGGAAACCAGGGGTTCTTGGGCATCGGTCAGGACAGGCGGCGCGGCCACGACGACATCGGTGCACGAATTCGGTGGTGGGCAGGTTCGGAGTGCGCGGCCGTCACCGTCAGCGGCAGAGTTCTGGTCACCCCCTCCCTGCTCGAACTCACCGCTCAAACTGTTAGGAAACAAACCTACCAATTTCTAATGACGCATCTTTGGGGTTTTTCTCGCCGTTGTCAACACTGTGGATCTCCCGTCCGGCCCCGCCCTCAGGGAATCCCCAGCAGGCGCAATCCCGCCGCCGTCGCCGCCGCAGCCACCACCACGGCGATGAACGGCGCCCTCCTCCACGCCAGCACGCCACCCACGACGACACCGGCCGGGCGCGCGAACCCGGCGAACTCGCCACCTTCCAACAGCGCCGTGGTCGCCACCAGAGCGGTGAGCAGGACGACGGCAGCAACGGCCATCAACGTTTCCACGCGTGGCGCGAGCTCCACCCGGGAACGCAGCAGCGGGCCGGCAAAGCGGAAAGCGAACGTGCCGAGCCCCAGCACCACGGCGGCCAGCACGAACCCCATCGACGATGTCATGACTCAGCCTCCGAACTATCGCGGTAATCGTTGCCGTCAGTGGCGTCGGCGTCGTTGCCGTTGCCGGTCGCACCGGCGTCCCCGCTGCCGTCGGCGTCACCGGCGTCCCCGCTGCCGTCGCGTTGCCCCCGTGCAGCCCGCGAACGCCGCACCCCCGGCGAGCGCGCTCCATCGGCAAAGGCGGCGAGCACTCCCGCCAGGGCGAGCAGCACCGGAAGCCCCGCCGGCGAGAATGGCGCCGTCGCGAGCGCGATCGCGGCGCCGGCCAGCGCGGCGCGGCGGGTGGCGCGATCCCGCAACGACGGCAGGACGAGGGCCAGCAGCACGGCCGGGAACGCGGCATCCAGGCCGAACGCGTCCGTGTCCGTCACCAGCGTGCCGCCCAGCACGCCCGCCACCACACCGACGTTCCACGACACGAAGATGCCGGCGCCACACGCCCAGTACGCTTTCCGTCGGCGACCCGCGTCATCCTGCGCGAGCGCGAACGCCACGGACTCGTCGACCATCAGGTGAGTTCCGGCGATCCTGCGGATCCAGCCCGTCCCGAGTGCGTCGCCGACGGCGAACCCGAACGGCACGTGCCGGGCGTTGACGAGCAGGCCCGCCACGACGGCGGCGAGGATGCTCCCGCCGGATGCGATGATCCCGACGAACACGAACTGGGACGCACCGGCGAAGACCACGATGGACAGCAGCACGGGCAGCCACGCCGGCAGTCCCGAGCTCGCCGCGATGGCCCCGAACGAGACGCCGACGAGCGACACGGCAGCGCAGACCAGGCCGACATCGCGCACCAGGTCCCGATCGATTGTTCGCTTGACCGAACGCATGGGATGCTATTGTGAACGCACGTGCGAGTGTTCGTCAATCCGAACAAACCGACTTCTGGAGCGAACGATGGCGGAGCACGACGGCGCACCACTGGCGGTGATCGCCGCATCCTTGCAGCGTGAGCGGCATCGCGCCGGGCTGTCCCTCACCGAGGTGGCACGGCGCGCCCGGATCGCGAAGTCGACCCTCTCCCAGCTCGAAGCCGGGCAGGGAAATCCGAGCGTGGAGACGCTCTGGGCACTGAGCGTCGCCCTCGACGTCCCCTTCGCCCGCCTCGTCGAACCGTCCCGCCCGAAAGTCCAGGTGATCCGCGCCGGAGAGGGACCCGCGGTGGCATCCGAGCACGCCGACTACGTCGCCACCCTTCTCTCTTCCTGCCCGCCGAACGCACGCCGCGACATCTTCCGCATCTCCGCCGAGCCGGGCACCGCACGCCGTTCCGAGCCACACATGCCGGGCGTCGTCGAGCACGTCGTCCTCAGCCAGGGCCGCGCGCTCGTCGGCGTCACCGACGACCCCGTGGAGCTGAAGCCCGGCGACTACGTCGCCTATCCCGGAGACGCCCCGCACGTGTTCGAAGCCCTCGAACCCGACACCTTCGCCGTCCTGGTCTCCGAACACGTCTGAGACCTCGGCTCCACAACCCGCGACACCACCGGTATCGCTCCCGGCCCGCGATGCCGACAATGGGCAGGTGAGCACCGAGCACGGGCGAGGATCCACCGACGGCAGCGAACACGCCCGCCCAGCCGGGACGCAGCTGGACGCCGTGCTCGAACGGATCACGTACGCCAACGAGGAGACCGGCTACACCGTCGCCCGCGTCGCCACCGACCGCTCGGGACCCGATCTGCTCACCGTCGTCGGCAACCTGCCCGGTGCCCAGCCCGGCGAATCGCTGCGGCTCACGGGGCGCTGGACGGTGCACCCGCAATACGGCAAGCAGTTCGAAGTGTGGAACTACACGACCGTGCTGCCCGCCACGCTCCAGGGCATCCAGCGGTACCTGGGCTCCGGGCTCGTCAAAGGCATCGGCCCGGTCATGGCCGAACGCATCGTCGAGCATTTCGGCCTCGACACGCTCGACATCATCGAGAACGCCCCGCACCGGCTCGTCGAGGTCGACGGCCTCGGCCCCAAACGGACCGCCCTGATCACCTCGGCGTGGGAAGAGCAGAAGGCCATCAAGGAAGTGATGGTCTTCCTGCAAAGCGTCGGAGTCAGCACCTCGATCGCGGTAAAGATCTACCGCCGGTACGGCGACGCCGCCATCCAGACCGTCAGAGACAATCCCTACCAGCTGGCAACCGACGTCTGGGGTATCGGCTTCAAGACCGCCGACGCCATCGCCAAGGCCGTCGGGATCCCTCACGACGCTCCGCAGCGCCTGCAAGCCGGCCTGCAATACACGCTCAGCGAGGCTGCCGACTCCGGGCACTGCTACCTGCCCGACGACGCGCTCGTCGACGCCGCCGCCACGATCCTCGACGCACCGGCCGAGCCCATCAGGGTCGCGCTCGCCGACCTCGTCGCGGCCGAGGGCGTCGTGCGCGAACCCGGCGACGATCCGGGCGACCCGTCGGCGGTGTATCTGGTGCCGTTCCACCGCGCCGAGCAAGGACTCGCCGACGGCGTCCGCTCCCTCCTCACGGCGCCTGCCGACCGGCTCGCCTCGTTCGGCACGGTCAACTGGTCACGGGCATTCAGCTGGCTACGCGAACGCACCGGGACGGATCTGGCCCCGGAACAGGTCGAGGCGGCACAACTGGCGCTCACCCGCAAGGTCGCCGTGCTGACCGGTGGACCGGGCTGCGGCAAGAGCTTCACGGTCCGCTCGATCGTCGAGCTCGCCCGGGCCAAACGGGCCAAGGTCGTCCTGGTCGCTCCCACCGGGCGGGCCGCCAAGCGGCTCGCCGAGCTCACCGGGCACGAGGCCGCCACCATCCACCGGCTGCTCCAGCTGCGACCCGGAGGTGAGGCCGCCTACGATCGCGACAACCCGCTCGACGCCGACCTCGTCGTCGCCGACGAAGCCTCCATGATCGACACGCTGCTGGCCAACCGTCTTGTCAAGGCCGTCCCTCCCGGTGCCCACCTCCTGCTCGTCGGAGATGTCGACCAGCTACCCAGCGTCGGTGCCGGGCAAGTCCTGCGCGACCTGCTCACCTCCGACACCATTCCCCGCGTGCGGCTCACGACGATCTTCCGGCAGGCGCAGCAATCCGGCGTCGTCGTCAACGCGCACCGGATCAACGCCGGCGAGCGTCCGGAGCTGCGCGGATTCGATGACTTCTACTGGTTCGGCTGCGAGGACACCGACCAGGCAGCAGAACTCACCGTCGACGTCGCCGCCCGCCGCATCCCCCGCACGTTCGGCCTGGACCCGCGCCGCGACGTACAGGTACTCACACCCATGCACCGCGGCCCGGCCGGCGCGAGCAACCTCAACGACCAGCTCCAGCAGATCCTCACCCCCGCCCGCGACGGCGCGCCCGAACGCCGCCACGGCGGACGCGCCTTCCGCCCCGGCGACAAGGTCACCCAGATCCGCAACAACTACGACAAGGGAACGGCCGGCGTGTTCAACGGCACCGTCGGCGTCGTCACCGGCATCTCGCCCGAACAGCAGGCACTGACCGTACGCACCGACGAAGACGAGGACATCGAGTACGACTTCGCCGAGCTCGACGAGCTCCAGCACGCCTACGCCATGACCATCCACCGCTCGCAGGGCAGCGAGTACCCCGCCGTCGTCGTCCCCCTCACCACCAGCGCGTGGATCATGCTCCAGCGCAACCTGCTCTACACCGCGATCACGCGGGCCAAGCAGCTCGTCGTCCTCGTCGGCTCCCGGCGTGCGCTGGCCATAGCCGTGCGCAACGCGAACGCGGGACGCCGGCACACCGGACTCACGCGCCGGCTCGACCCGAGCTGCGAGGGGCCGTGACAGCGGCCGGTTCTTCACGCTCGACGTGCCATGCCAGATGGGCTAGGCGCGGCCCGATGGGCTAGGGCATGTCTGACAAATATGGAGCGCTCGTCCTGCGAGACTGATCAGATGTCGAGGTT
>NZ_QMIG01000015.1 GCF_003287285.1 Phytoactinopolyspora halophila | reverse complement strand
GGAGGAGCAGCAGTACACGGTGGTGCTGGACACCGACAGCTTCGGTGTGATCGCAACGTTTGAAGACCGTCTCCTGCTCACGAGCCCGCACGGTGTGTGGCTTGGCAACGACGAATTCATCACCTATTCGGAGGTTGACGTCTACCTTGCGATCATCCAGGTCGACGTGTCCACTGGCCATTGTCGTGAGCGATTGATCCCAGATCCGCTCACGGATGGCTACATCGGTGGCAGCAATGGCAGGTTAGTCGAGTCTTCTGAATGGTTGCGGGGAACCGACACGACACAGGTGTACACGTCCAACCTTGATGGCAGTGATCGCCAGCTGTTTATAACCCTTCGCCTCAAGGCCGACGTCAACCGGGTCGATATACCACGGGGCCGCGTTCTCGGGACTGACAGCCACGCCAGAACGTGACCTTCGCTAGAGAGGGCCACGGTCGACGTTCCCCTGGGCGCCGGACAGGTTGACGTGAAGTCCAAGGGTGCGGCGCATCCACGACGAGCGCGCCTGCAGGGCAGCCGTCGTCGCCGCGCTGTCCGGCGCGATCCGGTCGAACCCGTGGTACGCGCCCGCCCAGACGTGCAGCTCGGCCGGTACGCCAGCACGCCAGAGCCGGTCACAGTACTGGACGTCCTCGTCGCGGAAGATCTCTGCCTCGCCGACCTCGACGAACGCGGGCGGAAGCCCGGACAGGTCGGTGGCCCGCGCGGGCGCGGCGTACGGCAAGACCCGCTCGGTGCCATGGTCGGCGCCGAGCAGCGCCTTCCAGCCCACGTCGTTGCTGCTCCGGCTCCACACGGCCGTGCCGCCGTACTGGTGCGTCGACGGCGAATCGTTGCGGTCGTCGATCATCGGGCACAGCAGCATCTGCCCGGCGATCGCCGGGCCGCCGCGGTCCCGGGCGAGCAGCGCGACGCCAGCGGCCAGCCCGCCGCCCGCGCTTCCCCCGCCGATAACCAGCCGGCGCGGGTCGAACCCCAGCTCACCAGCGTGCCCGGCCATCCAGGTCAGCCCGGCGTAGCAGTCCTCGACGGGTGCCGGATGCGGGTGCTCGGGAGCGAGCCGGTATTCGACCGTCACCGCGACGCAACCGAACTCGCCGATCAGGTTCACCATGCGCGGCAGGTCGCTGAAGCGATTGTCCATGACCATGCCGCCGCCGTGAATGTTGTAGAAACCGGGTGCGTCCGGGCGGGTCCAGCCCGGACGCAGCACCGTCACCGTGATGTCCGGCTGGCCGGGCGGGCCCGGCACGAGCCGGTCCTCCCACGTGATGTCGCGATCTCCGATCGCGTCCGCGCAGGTGAGGTTCATGGCCGCCATTCGTTTCCGGGCGTCGGCCAGCGTGTCGGTGCTCAGCGGCGGCTGGCCGGCGGCGGCCGCCAACATCGGCTCCGCGGCAGCCGCCAGCTCCGGATCGTACGGCGCGCGGGTGAATGCGTCGTCGCCGGTCACGGCCCCTCCGGGTCGACGACGCCCTGGTCCGCCCACAACGGCTTGGCCAGCTCGCGCACCCGGTCCGCGCCGACCTGCTCCACCAGGTCCACGGCACCGATGTTGTCCCGTAGCTGGTTGATGCTGGTGGCCCCGAACAGCGTGGTGGCGTTGGAGGGATGGGTGAGGGTGAACGCCACGCAGAACTGGGCCGGGCTGACCCCCAGCTGCTCGCTGATCGTCGCCAGCTCCGCAGCGGAGGCGGCGATGCGCTCGCGCACTCCGCCCGGATCGCGGCCCACTTGACGGGATTCCTTGCCGAGCAGCACGCCGCCCTCCAGGATGTCCGACGACTCGAGGCTCACGCCCTGCTCGAAGATGCGGGCGAACGGTTCACCGTCGGGAATCGCCCGCCGGGACACGCTGTACTTCAGCTGCGCCACGGCCGGGCCGGGCACGCCCGCCTCGGCTGCGTGGTCGATCAGCTCCTGGATGTTCGAGGCCGACCAGTTGTTCACACCCCAGGCGCGGATCAGCCCCGCGTCCACCAGCTTTGCCAGGTCATGCACCACCTGGTGCAGGTCGATGCCGTCTCGGCGGATGTCGCCAAGGATCACCAGGTCCGCGTAGTCGGTGCCGGCTCGCACCAGCGCGTCCTCCAGCTGGGTGCGAAAGCTCCGCTCCGGGTAGCCTTCCAGCCACAGCTTGGCGGACAGCAGGTACTCGTCGCGGCGCAGCCCGGCGCCGCGGACCATGGCCGAGAAGATGATGTCGGTGAACGAGCGTGGCCCGCCGGGAAGCCCGTACACGCCCACGTCGAACAGGTTGATCCCGGAGTCGACGGCCTCGCGCAGCATAGCGACCGCGTCCGGGAAGTCCATCCGGTCGTAGGTGTGCCACGACCCCAGGGAAAGCACGCCGGCCTCCAGGTCGGTCCGGCCGATGCGGCGCTGCGGGATGCGGCTGCGGGTGCGACGTGTCTCGGCCAACAGTCTCTCCTCCATCACGTGCTCGTGGTCGCTGTCGTGCCGGACGGCAGCCGCGGGTCGATGACCGCCTTGATCTGCGCGAGCCTGGACATGGCGTCGACGCTCGCACTGGCCTCGGACAGCGCGACCGGCGCGCTGAACAGCTCGTCCCACGGCAGCCGACCGGCGAAGGTGCGGAAGAACTCGATCGAGCGGTAGTAGTCCGCGATGTCCCCGTTCAGGGAGCCGACGACGGTCAGCTCCTTGCCCATGACCGTGCCCAGCGCGACCGGTGCCGGCCGCGGCCCGGTGGAGCCGACCACGGTGATGGTGCCGCGCTGGGCGGCGAACGCCACGGCCTCCTCGCCGACGGTGGGCGCGCCCGCGAAGTCGAAGACGTGGTCGGCTCCGAGCCCGCCGGTTAGGCCCAGAACCCGGCTGGCACGCTCGTCCGTCGTCGTCGCCTCGACCGGCACCGTCGCCGTGGCGCCGAACCGGGTGGCGGCGGCCAGCCGGTCGTCGGGCCCTCCGACGACGATCACCGCCGCCGCGCCGGAGATGCTGGCCACGGCCGCGGCGAAGATCCCGAGCGCACCCGCGCCCTGGATCACCACGGTCGAGCCGGTCCGGATCCCGCCGGTGCGCTCCACCGCGCGCAGCACGGTCTTGGCGGCGCACCCGGACATGGCCGCCCAGGTGTCCTTGACGTCGGCGGGGAGCAGCAGCTTGGCCGCGCCCGGCGTGACGACGCAGTACTCGGCCAGCCCGCCGGTGACGTAGGGCGGCTGGTCTGCTCGCTGCCGGAAGCCGTAGCCGCGGTCGCGGCAGGCCACCGGCTGCCGCAGCACGCTGCACCCGTAGCACGTGCCGCACGTCGACTCCGACCAGCCGATCCGGTCGCCGACGTTGACCGGGCGGCCCAGCGTGTCGACCGTGCCCGCACCGGTGGCCACGACCTCTCCGACCATCTCGTGGCCGAGGATCATGGGCAGCATCCCGGGTAGCGACATCTGCCCGCTCCACAGGTGCGCATCAGTGCCGCAGAGCGTGGTGCAGGTGATCCGCACGAGCGCGCCGCCGGGCTCCAGGCGCTCGGGGAGCGGGACGTCTTGCAGGGTCAGCGGCTGGCCGTGCTCGGTGAGCACCGCGGCCGCGGTCGTGGTTGGTAACGCCATCGGTCCTGTGTCTTCGCCGGGGGTGAATGTGTCGGTTAGTCTACATACGTTGAACAAAAGCGTCCATACTCCCGGGAGCGCCTCGTGACCGCTGACCACACCGGCCAGCCAGACTCGCTAGCCGATCTCGTCGCCACCGGCGGAACCGTGCTGACCTTCGACGGCAGGAACCGGTGCGCAGCCGGGCTCGCCACCCGCGCCGGAAGAATCGTCGCCGTCGGATCCGCAGCCGAGATGGAACGGCACATCGGCCCGCACACGCACGTCATCGACCTGGCCGGGCGCACCGTCGTCCCCGGCATCAACGACTCCCACCTGCACGCGACCTGGCTCGGCGCGATGTGGCCGCGCACGCTCTTGACCAGTGGCGAATCCATGCAGCCACCTCCCGCCGTCCGGCTGCGCGACGCGGCCGAGCGGCGCGCGGCCATCCTGCGTGCCGGGGAGCTGTGCGCGGCACTCGGCATCACCAGCTACACCGAGCCCGGCCTGGGTCCCGGCGAGGACGGCGGCGAGACCGGCTGCTTCTCGCAGGCCGTCCTCGACGACTACGCCGCGCTCGCCGCCACCGGGATGCTGCGGGCCCGGGTGACCGTCCTGCGGCTGTTCGGCCTGCTCGACGGGCCGAGCACGCTGGACGACTTCGAGCGCGGCATGGGCCTGCCGGCCCCTGTGGCCGACCCGGCATGGCTCAACGTCACCGGTGTGAAGATCTTTGCCGACGGCATCCCGCCCATGGGCACGGCCTGGACAGCACATGGTTGCGCGAGCAGCGGGCACGGCGCGGATGGCGGGACCGGGCACGGAGCGGATGGCGGGACCGGGCACGGAGCGGATGGCGCGACCGGCCACGGAGCGGATGGCGGGACCGGCCACGGCGGACTGCTGGTCGACGGGCGCGACGACGACGAGCGCGAGCGGCGCTTCCGGCGCATGGTCGAGCTGGCGCACGCGGCCGGCTGGCAGATCGGCGTGCACGCCACCGGGGACCGCAGCATCGAGGTGTTCGTGGACGCCGTCGCCGACACGGTGCGCCGGCACGGTCGCCGGGCCCGGCACTACGTCATCCACGGCGACCTGGCCGCGCCCGGGCAGCTCGCGCGCATGGGCGAGCTGGGGATCGGCCTGTGCGCCCAGCCCGGTATCGCCACCGCCACGGCCGAACTGGTCGCGGCGGCGCTCGGCGACGACGTCGCGGCTGCGGCATGGCCGCTGGCCCGCGCGTTGAAGGCCGGCGTCACCCTCACCCTGAGCAGCGACGCCCCCGTGCTGGGGCCGGACTGGCGCCAGCACGTCGCGGCGGCGGCCGAGTGGATGGGCAGCTCCGGCACCCAGCCGGAGCTCACGGCGCGCCTCCTGCGCTGCTACACCACCGAGGCAGCCGTCCAGGATGGTGCCGAGGCGTGGAAAGGCTCGCTGGAGGCCGGCAAGGTCGCCGACTTCTGCGTGCTCGCCGAGAATCCGCTGACGGTACCGCCAGCCGAGCTGCCGGACGTCGCCGTCGACACGACCGTCGTCGCCGGCCAGCCCGTCTTCACCCGCGCACAGTGATCATGCGGCCGTCAGGTGAGGAGCTGGCCGCCATCCACCGGCAAGCTTACGCCGGTGATGTGCCGGGCGTCGTCGGAGGCGAGGAAGGCGACCGCGGGCACGACGTCGGCGATCTGCGCGATCGATCCCAGCGGGATCCGCGCTTCCCACGCGGTCCGCGCCTCGTCGTTGGACGCGAAGCCCGCCGTCATCGGGGTGTAGACGGGGCCGGGTGCCACGGCGTTGACCCGGATACCGTGCGCGGCCAGCTCGATCGCCGCCGAGCGGGTCAGCGCGTCAACCGCGGCCTTGGTGGCTTCGTAATGCCCGAGGCCCGGCGTGGGCTGCCGGGACCCGATCGACGAGATGTTCACGATTGCCCCGCGGGTTCCGTGCCGGGCCATGTGGGCCCCCATGGCGCGGGTCATCAGGAACGTCCCGCGGAAGTTCACCCGGACGCACGTGTCGAACACGTCGACGTCCAGCTCCACGAGAGGTCCGCCACCGCCCGCGAGCCCGGCGTTGTTCACCAGCACGTCGACCGCGCCGAACCGGTTCTCCAGGTCGGCCACGAAGGCGTCGACGGATGCGGCGTCGCCGATGTCCACCTCGCCGTGCTCGGCTCCCATGCCTGCGGCGGCAGACTTCGCGCCCGCAGCCGATACGTCGGCGACGACGACGCGCTCGCCAGCCTCGCTGAACGCTTCGGCGATGCCCGTGCCGATGCCGCTGGCACCGCCGGTCACGACGACGGTCCTGGCGGCTGGACTGGTGGCTGGACTGGGTTGGCTGGTTCGTGTCATGCACGCCGTCCTCTCCGCTCGTGCGCGACCACGAGGCCGCGCCACACCGTGTCTGGCTGCCCACGCGTGACCAGCGAATGCCGGAAGGTCCCTGCCGGGAAGGTCCTGCTGGTTCAGGTCCCTGCGGGTTCCTTTATGCGCCGGAAGGTCCCTGCCGGTTCCGTCATGCCGGGGCCTCGATGGATCCGGACGGTGCGCCGCCCGATGATCACTGTGGACAGGTGCGTTATATTATACAAGCGTAGAAATTAAGTGGAAGAGCCCGGCAGCGACGTGGAGGAAGCGCGTGAGCGACGAGACGGAGGTTCCGGTCCGGCAACTCGGACCCGGAGGGATGACGACGTCGATATTCGGCCTCGGATCGTGGAACACCTGGGACCGGATGCCGTTCGACGACGCGGTTAACCTGGTTCGTGCCGCGTTGGATGCTGGCGTGACGCTGTTCGACGTCGCCCACTACAACATGGGTCCGCATGCCGAGCAGGCCCGCACCGACATCATCTTCGGCGAGATCGTCCGGGCCCTGGGCCTGCGCCGTGAGGAGTTTCAGCTGTGCGGCAAGCTCTGGCTGTGGGAGTATCCGGCCAAGGGATTCGCCGATCAGATGGCCACCTCCCTGGACCGGATCGGGATCGACAAGGCCGACGCCGTGGTGGTCGGGGACTACCTGGAACGGCCGGACATCCGGCAGATCGTCACGGACGTCGCTGAGCAGATCCGGGCCGGGCGATTCGACAGCTGGGGCGTCAACAACTGGCCCGCCACCGACCTGGACCTGGCCATCGAATTCGCCACGGCGGAGGGCATGCCGCCGCCCAGCTTCGCCCAGCTCAAGTACAGCGTGGCCCGCCGGTCCATGGCCGAGGGCCCCTTCTACGGCGAGCACTTCTCGGCCGGGCGGCTGGCATTGCAGGCCTCCGACATTTTCGAGGGCGGGATCCTGCTCGGCACGAAACACCCGGAACGCAAGATCGGCGCCGACCCGGGCGGCATCCGGGACCAGATCCGCGAGGCCGCCGACTCTGTGGCCAGGATCGCGGCCGACTTCGGTGTCACGCCGGCGCAGGTCGCCATCGCGTTCTGCCTGCAGAATCCCGCCGTGGCGAACGTGTTGTTTGGCGTCAGCCGGCGCGAGCAGCTCGACGATAACCTGGCTGCCCTCCTGCTATGGCGAGACCATGGTGCGGCGCTGCGCGCTGCACTCGATGAGCTCTGGCTGGACCGGGAGGTGAATCCCGACGGCACACTGTGACGGCGCGTGCCGTGTTGGACGCTCCGACGCGCGTGCGGTGTCGGTTGTGTGGCGGAGTAGGGGAGCGTCCACCCTGACGCGTGTGCCGTACCAGGCTTTCTCGGGCCGTAACACGTCTACAGCCGTGTCACGGCCAGAGGAAACGTACCAAACATGATCATTCTGACAAGAAGGTGAGGGTGGTGGAGCGGAACTCGTCGCCGTGCAGGGCGGCCATGTGGCCGCCGGTCACCCGGCGCAGCACGCTGCCCGGCACCAGCTCCACGAGCTTCTCGATCCCATCGCTGACCGGGTCGTCCGCGCCGGCCACGAAGAGCACCGGGACGTCCACGTCGCCCGCGCCCGGCGTGAACGGCTCGGAGCGCAACCCTTCGATACACGTCGCCAGCGCCCTCGCGTCCTGCCCGGGCGCGGCGATCATCTGCGCGATCATCCCGGTCAGCGGGTCGCCAGGCGGCGTGCCGTCAGTGGCGAACGCGAGCGCCTCCTCCACGTTCACCGTGGCGAACGGTTCACCGGGGCTGATCCCGCCGAGCACCAGGTGCGCCACCCGGGCGGGAGCCGACCGGGGCAGTTCCCACGCCAGCCGCGCCCCGAGCGAGTAGGCAACGACATCCACCACTGGTGCGCCCTCCGCCTCGATCACCCGGCTCAGGGCTCGCACCATGCCGCTGGTGGTTGCCTCCTGCAGGGTGCGCGGGGCCGGGCTGGTGCCATGTCCGGGCAGATCGGGAACGACGACGACGCGACCGGCGGCCGTCAGGGCATCCACCCATCCGGGCTGGCCGCCGTCGGACCCCGCCTGTCCAGGCGATGACGCGGTGCCGTCGAGCCAATCCCGCTTGCCGGACGACGCGAAGCCGTGCAGCAGCAGTACCGGAGGGCCGGACGGCGCCTGGCTCGGGGTGAAGCGGCGGACCGTCAGGTCGGTCGTGGGCTTGGTCATGGGGAAACGGTCCTCTCGTGACTCGTGTCGGCTGCGTCGGCCGGTCGCTCCGGCTGGCTCCGGTGGCCGTCGTCGGTATCGCCGGTCCGCGCAGGTCCCTTCCGGCTGCCCGGCCGGCCTCGACTGCGCAGCCGTTGCAGCTCGGTCAGCGTCCGGCTGCGCGGGTCGACGACCTGGCGCAGGCTCCCGCCGATGAGGTTGAGCACGTACACGCACAGGATGATGGCCAGGCCGGGAATGATGATCAGCCAGGCCGCCTCGTGCATGTACGCGCGACCTTCGGCGATCATGTTGCCCCACGTCGGCGTGGGAGGCGCGATGCCGAGCCCGAGGAAGCTCAACGCACCGTCGATCAGCATCGCGGCGGCCGACAGGATGATGATCTGCACCAGTGCCAGCGGCAGCACGTTCGGGAAGACGTGCACGAACAGCGTCTTCCACCGGCCCATGCCGGACACCCGGGCAGCGTCGATGAACGACCGGTTGGCTACGCTGAGTACCCGGCTGCGGATCACCCTGGCCACGAACGGCGTGAAGATGACCGACAGGGCGATCAGCTCGGTCCACAGGCTGGCACCGAGCGCCACAGCCAGGGCGGTGGCCAGGATGATGGCCGGGAACGCCATCCAGGCATCCATGATCCGCATCAGAACCACATCCGCGGCCCGGAAGAAGCCGCTGATCAGGCCGATCAGCATGCCGGCCGTCGCGGCACACAGCGTGATCAGCGCCGCCAACCCGAGCGAGGCCCGCCCGCCGGACACCAGGCGGCTCAAGACGTCGCGGCCGTACAGGTCGGTGCCGAACGGGTGTCCCGCTGACGGCGGCAGCAGCCGGTTGACCGGATCGGTCGCGTTCGGATCGGGCAGGAAGAACGGAAGGACGACGACGATCAGCACGATCAGGCCGAGCGCGGCCGTGGCCACGACCAGCACCGGGTTGCGCCGTACCGCCCGCCGGACCCGCGGCAGCCTGGCGGCTCGGGGAGTCGTCTGCTGGGCCACGCCTGCGGTCATGACACACGCACCTTCGGGTCGATCAGCGCATAGGACAGGTCGACGAGCAGGTTCACCGCCACGAACAGCAGCGCGATGAACAGGGTGATGCCCTGGATCAGCGGGAAGTCCCGGGTGTGGATCGCACCGAGCAGCAGCGAGCCGAGCCCGGGGATCACGAAGATGCTCTCGATGATGACGATCCCGCCGATCAGCACGGCGAAGTTGGTGCCGACGATCGTCAGGATCGGCATCAGGGCGTTCGGCAGCACGTGCCGGAGCACCACCTGGGTCTCGGTGAGTCCCTTGATCCGGGCGGTGCGCAGGTACATCTGGGTCAGCTCGCCCAGCACGCTCTCCCGCAGGGTCAGCGTGAACAGCGCGGACTGGGCGATGACCAGCACGGCCACCGGCAGCACCAGGCTCTGGACGGCCGCGGCCGGGTCGCTGAACAGGCTGGTGTATCCGCTGGTGGGCAGCCAGCGCAGCGTCAATGCGAACACCAGGATCAGGATCAGTGACATCCAGAAGTCCGGGATCGCCATCCCCAGCGGAGCGGACTGGTTGACCAGCCGGGCGAGCGGGCTGCGTGGGCGCACCGCGTACCACGTCGTGATCGCAACCGCGATGCAGAAACTGATGGCCGTGCTGATCACCGCGAGGGTGAGGGTGGGGCCAATGTGCTGGCCGATGACCGTCAGTACCGGGGCGTTGTGCGTGATGGACTCGCCCAGGTTCCCGGTCACCACCTGGCCCAGCCAGGCGAGGTACTGCTCGTACAGGGCTCCGTCGAGGCCCAGCGCCTGGCGGAGGTTGGCCAGCTCCTGTGGCTGTGCGTTCGCGCCGAGGATCGCGACGGCCGGATCGCCGGGGACGAGCCGGATGATCAGGAACATCATGGTCCCGACCACCAGCAGGATGATGATCAGGTCGCGAAACCGGCGCAGCAGCAGGCCTGTCACGGCAACCCCTTTCTGTCGGGACGAGCGAGCGCCCCGGGGCCGTGCGCGGCCCCGGGACGGGCGCGACGCGTCACTCCTCCAGCCACGAGTTCCAGAACACCCGCCAGTAGTCGTCGTAGCCCTTCAGCTTCGGCGAGTAGGCGGCCCACGGCTTCGCCGAGCTGAGCACGATCACCGGCAGCTCCTCCCAGACCAGTGCCTGCATCTCATCCACGACAGCCTTGGCCTCCTCCTCGCTGGTCGCCGCGTTGTAGTCGGCCAGCAGCTGATCCATCTCCGGCGAGCCGGAGCTGTTCATGGCCCCCAGCGTCAGCGGCGGCATCTGCTGCGGGGAGTTCAGGAAGCCGTTGAAGAACAGCGTGGTGATGTCCCACTCCTCCTCCTGGAGGATGTCGAGCATCGTGGTGAAGTCATACGGGTCGATCTGGACGTTGTAGCCGAGCTCCCCGAGCTGGTCTTGCAGCAACACCGCCCACTGGTTGAACTGCGGGAACGTGTTGGAGGTGACGATGCGCAGGGTGTCGCCCTCCTCGAGGCCGGCCTCGGTGAACATCTGTTTGGCCTTCTCCGGGTCGTACGCTTCGTAGACCTCCGAGCCTTCCGTCGAGTAGAAGTCCACGTTGTCCTTGGACACGAACGCGCCGTGCTCCTCGACGATCTCCGGGCTGCCCCCGGTGGCGGCGTTGATCGCCTGCTTGTCGATCGCCAGGTTGAGCGCGTGCCGGGCCTGCTTGTCGGAGAAGATCGAACTCTCGTCGTGGTTCGGGACGATCACGTTCAGGTCGCCGCCGCTGAGCGTGGAAACGACCACGTTGGGGTCGTTCTTCAGCTGCTCGTAGTGGTCCGGTGTCGGCATGATGTGCTGCCACTGGTCGGTGAGCAGGCCGTTGATCAGCGCATCCTGGTCGCCGACCACGGTGAAGGTGATGGTGTCCAGGTAGGCGTGCTTGGCGCCGGCCAGGCCGCCCAGGTCTTCCTCGGAGCGCGACTTGTACTCGTCGAACCGTTCGAGGACGATCTCCTGGCCGACCTCCCAGCTCTTCAGCTGGTACGGGCCGGTGCCGACGGCCCCTTCTTGCTCGAATCCTTCGGCGCCCACGTCTTCGATGAGCTCGGCGCGGAAGATCTCGCTGCCGGGGCTGGCCAGCTCGTCGATGAGCGGGTAGCGGGGTGTGTTGAGTGTCAGCTCGACGGTCAGCTCGTCGACGGCCTCGATGGATTCGATATCCGGGGCGATCATCTGGCCGGTGCGGTTGAACTCCTGCCACCGTTCCAGGCTGGCGACGACGTCCTCCGCCGTCAGCGGGTGACCGTCGTGGAACGTCACGTCGTCGCGCAGCGTGAACGTGTAGGTGAGGCGGTCGTCGCTGATGGTGTAGTCGTCCACCAGCATCGGATGGGCCTGGTTGTCCTCATCGACGTCGAACAGCTTCTCGTAGAGCGTGTTGGCCAGGTGCACCGCCACCTGGGTGGGGTTGACCGCGGCGTCCAGCGACTGTGGATCGGACGGGATCGCGACGGTCAGGTTGCCGCCGACGACGGGTTCACCCGCGTCGACGCTGCCATCGCCGTCCGGGTTGGCCGACGACGGCTGGTCCCCGCCGCACGCCGACAGGAGCAGTGCACCGGCGGCCGCCACGGCGACGAGACCGGTAGCGGGCGGTCGCCCCTTGTTCAGTCGAGTTCTCATGGTTGGCTTCCTTCGCTGTACGGAGAGCGGGGATCTGGCACCTGACTCAGCCGCCGCGCTGGTAGCTGGACAGGTCCGGGTTGGCCGCGAGCAACCGCTGGGTGTACTCGTGCGTGGACGACGTGCGGATGGCCGCCGGGGATCCGACCTCGATGAGGTTTCCCTCGAACATCACTCCCACCCGGTCGGCGACCGAGAGCACCAGGCTGAGGTTGTGCGTGATGAACAGGAAGCTGATGCCGTGCGTGCGCTGCAACTGCAGCAGCAGGTTCATGACCTGGCCTTGAACGGAGACGTCGAGCGCCGACGTCGGCTCGTCGGCGACGATGAGCTGCGGTTCGGCGGCGACGGCGCGGGCGATGGCCACCCGTTGCCGCTGCCCGCCGGAGAGCTGTGACGGGAGCTTGCGCGCGCTGTCGGCAGGCAGGCCCACCTCGTCGATCAGCCCGGCCACCCGCCGGTCGAGCTCGGCGCCGCGCAAGCTGGTGAGCTCGCGCAACGGTTCCGCGATGATGCGCCCCGCCGGATGGCGGGGGTCGAGCGAGCTCTGCGGGTCCTGGAAGATCAGCTGCACGCGGCGGCGGAAGGCGCGCTCGTCGCCGTGCAGCCCGCCGGCGTCGACCGTATGCCTGCCGAAGGTGAGCGTGCCGCCGGTCGGAGTGTCGAGGGCGCTCACCATCCGGCCGAGCGTGGTCTTGCCCGACCCGGACTCGCCCACCAGGCCGAAGAACTCGCCGGCCGGGATCTCCAGCGAGACGTCGTTGACCGCGTGGACCGGTGGGCGTGCGGACAGGAGCCGGCGCAGCCGGCCGGTGCCATGCGCGCCGAAGACCTTGGACACCTCGTCGAGCACCAGTGCCGGTGTGTCGGCGCCGGGCGACGGCGTGGCCCGCTCGGAGAGGGCGGTGACCTGCGTCGCCGGGGCCGTGCCCGGGCTGTCGTCGCCGCCGCGGGTGGCGGCTTCGAGCAGCTCCTCCGAGATGGTCGGGAATCCGTCTCGCCGGTTCACCCCGATCTGCGGGACGCAGTCGAGCAGGGCGCGCGTGTACGGATGCTCGGGTGCGCTGAGGATGTCGTGCGCGGTGCCCATCTCGACCAGGCGGCCGCGATACATCACGGCGATCCGGTCGGCGATCTCCGCGGCGACGCCCATGTCGTGGGTGATGAAGACGCAGGCGGTGTGGTGCTCCTGTCGCACCCGGCGGAACAGGGTCAGGATCTCCGCCTGGGTGGTGACGTCGAGCGCCGTAGTCGGCTCGTCCGCGATGAGCAGGTCCGGATCCGACATGAGCGCCATGGCGATCATCACTCGCTGCTGCATGCCGCCGGAGAGCTGGTGCGGATACATCGACATGATGCGCCCCGTGTCCGTCAAGCCCACCTCGGCCAGCAGGCTGCACGCCTTCGCGTGCGCCTCCTTGTGCAGCTGCGTCCCCTTCCGGCTGGCCTGGCGCGGCTGCGTGCCCGGCGGCCGGTACGCCTCGATGAGCTGCGGTCCGATGCGCTGGCTGGGGTTCAGCGAGTCGAGTGCCTCCTGGAAGATCATCCCGATCCGGGCGCCGCGGTATGCGCGCATCTCGTCCGCGGTCAGGGTGGTGATGTCGACGCCGTCGACCAGGATCTCGCCGTCGGTATAGACGGGGGCGATGAACTCGAACAGCCGCATGATGGTCAGCGCCGTCACGGTCTTCCCGCTGCCCGACTCGCCGACGACGCACAGGGTGTGGCCGTGCTGGAGATCGAGCGACAGCTCGTGGACGAGCTCCGTCTCGGTCTCGTCGGTCACGACACTGATCGTCAGGTCTTTCACGTCGAGCAGCGGCATCGGGTGAGATCCCCTTCCTGGCGCCGGTTCTCGAGCCGACCAGGCTGATATTCCTACACATGTTGACAGGGCCCATGAGCACTGTCAATGGTTATTCCACGGCTGTAGGAAATCGAAACCGAGTCGTGTCAGGGTGGCATTCTTCCTGGAGAGAGCGGTCTTGTGAGGTTATTGTCAACATATGTAGACTTTCTGGCCGCGCGCCCGGACGGTTTCGGACGTCCGGGCGCCGCGCCGCCGTCGCCCACGAAGGAGCATGATCATGACGTCCACCCCCGACCCCTCCCGCATCCTCGACATCGCCACCAGCTACATGGGGGCCAAGCTGCTGTTCGCGGCCAGCCGGACCGGCCTGTTCCACGCCCTCGCCGACGGCCCGCTCGACGCCGACGAGCTGGCCAGGCGCACCGGCACCCCATCAGTGGTCGCCCGCATCCTCGCCGACGGCATGGCCGCGCAGGGGCTGGTGAACCGCGACGGCGGCCGCTACTCGCTCCCGGCTGATGCGCGGGCCTATCTCACCGGAGACCACGCCGCCCTCGACCTCGGGCCCTACCTGACGTTCCTCGACGAGATCAGCTACGGGCACTGGCAGCAGTTCGACGCCACGGTACGCACCGGTGAACCGGGCGACCTCGGCATGGACGACGACCGCTGGGCGACCTTCCTGGCCGGGGTGATGGCCTACAACCGGCTGCACGCGCGCATGCTGGCGCAGCACGTCGACCTCACCCCGTACCGGAGGCTGCTCGATCTCGGTGGCCTGTCCAGCGCCTTCAGCATCGAGGCGATGCGCGCCAACGAGCAGCTGCACGCGACGTTCGTCTTCGACCCGAAGGCCGTGGATACCGTGACGGCCGACGTGACAGCCGCCGGCGTCGACGACCGCAGCGTCGTCATCGGCGAGCCCACCGCGACCGCCGAGCCGGCCGGCGAGTTCGACCTCATCATGGTCAATCACGTCATCCACCGCTTCAGCCCCGAGCAGAACGTCGAGATCCTCCGGCGCGCCCGGGCCGCCGCGACGCCCGGCGCACGGCTGCTGCTCCTCGACTTCTACCTCGACGACGACCAGCATCAACGCTCCATCGACGCCCTGCACGCCGGCGAGTACCTGGTCATCGACGGCACCGTGGTCTATCCCGAGGCCGACGTGCGCGGCTGGCTGGCGCAAACCGGGTGGCGCGCCACCGGCATGACCCCGCTACCCGGCAGCCCGCGCGTCCTGCACGCCGACGCGGCCTGACGGGAGCGCGACATGACCCTCGACCCAGCTGTGAAGACCCTGCTCGACGGCATGGCGGGGAGCGAGAGCGCGCCGCCCGGGCCGATCTCCGCGCCCCAGATGCGCGCCGCCTTCGCCGCCGGCATCCGGCTGCCCGACCCGCTCGAACCGGTCGGCTCCGTTCGCGACCTGCACGTTCCCGGACCCGGTGGTGCCATACCGGTGCGCCTGTACACGCCCGACACACCCGGTCCGTGGCCCGCCTACATCTGGCTGCACGGCGGGGGATGGACCATCGGCTCGGCCAACGAGAACGAGGTCGCCTCGCGCGCCGTGTGCAACGCCGCTGGCGTCGCCGTCGTCGCCGCCGAGTACCGGCTGGCTCCCGAGCACCCGTTCCCGGCCGCGCCGCACGACTGCTACGCCGTCCTGGAGTGGGTCGCCGCGCACGGCGGCGAGCTGGGTGTCGACGGCACCCGGGTGGCGATCGGCGGGGAGAGCGCCGGCGGCAACCTGGCCACCGTCGTCGCCATGATGTCCCGCGACCGTGGCGGGCCGCCGATCCGGGCTCAAGTGCCGGTCTGCCCGGTGTACGGGCATCCGGACGACGGCTTCGCGTCGTACGTGGAGTGCGCGACCGGCTACGGGATGACGGCCGGCGCGATGCGGTTCTTCTTCGACCAGTACGTGACCGATCCGGCGCAGCTGGCCGACCCGTACCTGCTGCCGCTGCGCGCCACCCACCTCCGTGGTCTCCCTCCGGCGCTGATCATGACGGCGCAGTATGACGTGCTGCGGGACGAGGGCGAGGAGTTCGCGCGGCGGCTGGCGGATGCGGGCGTCGACGTCGAGCTGGCCCGTTACGACGGCCAGATCCACGGCTTTTACGGCCTGCACACCGAACTGCCCGCTGCCGCCCGCTCGCACGCGCACGCGGCCGGGTTCCTGCGCCGCACCCTCGCTGGCTAGGGGCGGGTGAGCCGGTCGAGCAGCGATTCCACGTGCTGTCGTTGCAGCTCGATGGTGGTGTACTGCGGACCCACCAGGCTCATCACGTTGGCCCCGGCGTTGATCAGCACGATCTCGTCGACCAGTTGCTCGTCCGGCGTCTCGGTGACGATGTCGCCGTCCTCGCGGCCCTCGGCGATCAGCCGGTGCAGCAGGGCGCGCCATTCGCGCAGGTGCTCGAGGTACTTGTCGTGCAGTTTCGGGTTCGTCAGCGACTTCTGCCAGAACGTGAGCAGGACGCGGCCGGCAGTGATGCGCTCGTCGTCGATCGGCATGGAGGACAGGCACACCTCGCGCAGCGCTTCGAACCCGCGGCGGCCCTCGATGGAGACGTAGCCCTTCATGAACTCCAGCGCGCGCTCGTACGTGGCCTGGATGATGTCGTCCTTGCTGGGGAAGTAGTGCTTGAGCGCGCCGTTGGCGAAACCCGCGGCGGCAGCGATCTCGCGCATGGTGGCGGCCTCGATGCCGCCCTTGGTGATCAACTCCCACGTCACGTCGACGATATCCTGGCGGCGTTGGTCATGGTCGATGATCTTCGGCACCTGGGCTCCCTGGTCCGCAACTCGAGCTGATCGTACGGCGATTTGCGTCTACCAGTGTAGGACTGTGGCCGGTGCCGCACGATCACGGGCAGGCTCGCAGAGCCACCAGCCCGGTCAGCGAGCCCGCCGGGCCAGCTCGCCGGGTGCAGCCCGGTCAGCCCGCTTCGAAGACCTGCCTCCCGGCGAACCACGTCTCCGTCACCCGGGTACCGATGATCGACATCGGATCCACCTCGAACGGGTTCTGATCTGTCACGATCAGGTCGGCCGACTTGCCCGGCCGCAACGAGCCGGTCACCGTGCCCAGGCCCATCGCCACCGCGCCGTTGAGCGTGAAGACCTCGATCGCCTCGGCCAGCGTGATCGCCTGCTCGGCCCACAGCGTCCCCGGATGCTGCCCGGTCGGGTCCTGCCGGGTGATCAGGCCCTGGATGCCTTCCCACGCGTTCGGCGATTCGCTGACCGGCCAGTCCGACCCGCCGGCCACGAGCGCTCCCGCGTCGATCAGCGCCCGGTTGGGCTGCATGCGCGCCGCCCGCTCGGCCGGCAGCACTCCCGCGATGGCTTCGGGTATCACGCCCGGCACCCAGATGTACGGGGAGATGTCCGCCGCGACGTCCAGAGCGGCGAACCGGGGAATGTCCTCGGGGTGCACGAACTGGCCGTGCGCCACCTGGTACTGGACGTCCACGTGTCCCTCCGTGCGGACGGCCGCGACCGCGTCCAGCAAGGCCCGCACGGCGGCATCGCCGGTGCAGTGCACCTTGGCCGACAGGCCGGAACGGGCCGTGCCGCGCAGCCAGCCGGCCAGCTCGTCGGGCGTCATGGTGGGCGAGCCGCAGTAGTCCGCGCCATGCTTTCCGTCCGGGAGGTACGGCTCCAGGAACGCCGCGCTGCGCGTCGGCGGCACGCCGTCGAGGAAGATCTTCACGAAATCCGGGCGGTGATGGGTGCTGCGGAACCTGTCGCCGACGGCGATCAGTTCCTCGCCGATGGGGGAGAAGCCGAACAGCGGATCGTTGATCAGCATCGATGTCACCACCCACGCGTCGAGCCGGCCACCGTCGTCCATCGACTTCAACGCGCGCAGGATGTCGACCGACACACCGGCGTCCTGGAACGCCGTCACGCCGTAGGAGTGCAGCATCTCGATGGCCCGCTCCGAGCAGCGCACGTGCTGCTCGGCCGACAGCGCACCGGTGGCCCGCACGGTTGCTTCGGCCAGCGTGCTCGCGCCGTCGAGCAGGACGCCGGTCGGCTCGCCCGATTCGGGGTCACGCGCGATCGCCCCGCCGTCCGGGTCCGGGCTGTCCGCCGTGATCCCGGCGAGTTCCAGGGCGCGAGTGTTCACCCAGCGGTTGTGCCGGCTGTCGTCGCTGAGCATCACCGGGCGCCCGCCCGACGCCTCGTCCAGCGCCCGCCGGGCCGACTCCCGGTTCACGGTCTCCACCAGGGTCGACCCCCAGGCGCCGCCCAGCACCCACTCGTCCGGCCCGAGCGCGGCGGCCCGCTCGCGCACCGCGTCGAGGATCTCGGCCAGCCCCGCGTTCGCGGAGAAGGTCAGCTCGTACAGGTCAGCCTTGCCGGCCAGGGCATGGTGGACGTGCACGTCGACGAGGCCCGGCATGACGAATGCCCCGCGCAGGTCGCGGACCTCCGTTGACGGGCCGCGCAGGTCGCGGGCGAGGTCGTCGCCGCCGACGTCGAGAACCCGGCCGTCGTGGATCGCGACCGACGACGCCCACGGCCGGGCCGGATCGACCGTGTAGGCCGCCGCGTTGGTGAAGATCAGGTCAGCGTGCACGGCCATGCCAACCTCCGTTACGCCAGCGCCGGGTCGTAGCGGTCCGGGTGCGCGGTGACGCTGAGCAACCGGCCGAACGCGCCGAACGTGAAGTAGGTGGGGTGCTTCCCGGTCTCGTCGAGCCCGAACAGCACGCCGTGCGAGCGCAGGTCGCGAGCATCGCGGTGGTCGGCGACGGTCACGGCGGCGCACGGGACGACCTTCTCCCGCCAGGCGAACAGGCAGATCCCGGGCCGGATCTCGTAGACGGTGTTCTCGTCGGTGTCGGCCAGCCCTTTCTCCGGGCCGGCGAGGCACTGCCACGTGTACCAGTGCGGGCTCAGGTAGACGTGCTCGTAGGCGTGCTCGTCGCTGTACACCCACATGGTGCGGCGCCCGACGAGCGTGGTGCTCGGCGCGATCGCGCCCGCCGCCTGCCGGCCCTGGATCGTGGCCGGGGTGAAGGTCTGCGTGACGCGGGGCACCTCCGCGGCGGTGCCGATGGTGCTCACCACCCGCAGCGCGCGCCCGTACCGCAGGTCCAGGACCAGCGAGACGGCGCTCTCGGGCTGGCCTGCCATGTGGTACTGCACGTAGTAGAGGTCGTCGTCGACGACGAACGCCTCGTACTCGTCGTCACCGTGCTGCCCGGCCGCGCCGCGCCCATCGTCATCGTCGTCGACGTCGCCCGTCGCACCGGGCTCGCAGCGGACGTGCCGGCCGGTGAAGTGGTACGTGATCGCCGTCCCGCCCGGGTTCTCGGTGACGACGGTGCACCCCGCCAGGTCATCCACCGGCGGCGCCTTGTGCGCGTCGAACCCGGGTGCCAGGCCGTCCAGCGGCAACCAGGTGGAACGATCCGACAGGTCCACCTGCCGCGCCGTCGAGCCGTCACCGTTCGTGCTGGTACTGGTCATGTCCATATGAATCTCCTCTAGGGGCCGCAGTGGCAGGCGTCCGACGCCCCCGCCGCCGCAGGGCGGCCATCCGGCACGTCGAGAGCGGGGTTCTGGTCGAGAAAGCCGTACGGTTTGAACGCGAAGCCGGAGTAGTCGACCGGCATCACCGGCCAGTCCTCGGGCCGGGGGATGTGCGTGGGGCCGAACACGTGCCAGAGCACGATGTCGGTGCCCTCCAGGCTGCGGTTCTCCGCCGTCCACGCCGGCAATCCGGCGCCTCCGGCGTGCGCGTTCGGGTAGTCGCCGGCGGGGAACCGCTGGTCCGGGTGGTACGCGGTGGCCCACAGGTGCTTGGTGGCGAACGTGGCCCGCGCGTACACGCTGGACTCGGGCCGGGCCATGAGCGTCGCCGACGTCTTCGGCACCAGCTGGTAGCACGTCGGCCTGCCCACCCGGTTGGTGCGCTCGGCGCTGCGCACCTCCCACACCCGGGCCCGGGCGGGGTCGGCCATCCGCTGCGCGTCACGCTCCCGGCGCAGCGGCGTGGCCTGCCAGGTGAACGCGTTGCCATGCGGGTTCTCCGGACCCGCCGCGATGCCCTCGACATCCACCTCGTAGACGGAGTTGGCCGCGCCGTCGACGGCGACGTCGAGCCGGGCACAGAACAGGTGCTGGTGCACCGGGGCGAAGATGCCGGGCGCGATCTCCGGCGCGTGCGGGTTGGGCTCTCCCGGGTGACCGGCGCCAGCGAACACGATGCCGGTGGCCTTGGCCTCCAGCTCGATCGTCCCATCCAGGTAGAAGTACCAGTAGAAGCCGTAGTCGTAGTTGCCGACGGTGGCGAAGTACGAGATCACCAGCCGGCGCGAGCGGCGCACCTCGCTGCGGCCGTTGAGGTCGGTGTGTTTCCAGAGGATCCCGTAGTCCTCCTCGTGCATGCACACCGCCTGCGGGATCTTGACCGGGTTGCCCTGGTCGTCGGCGACGAACGCGTCGAAGTAGTGGATGACGCCCAGGCAGTCGCAGCCGAGTTCCAGCGAGTTCGCGTTCTTGCCCAGCAGGTACTCGCCGGCGTCGAAGTAGCTGATCCAGAACCGGGTGGGTGACGTGTCGCCGTACGGCACCACCATCTCCGGCACGGACGCGCGGTGCAGCACCGACCGGTCCTCGTCGCCGTCGCGGAAAGCCACCTGGTTCAGCACCAGCCCTTCGCGGGCATTGAAACCGACCCGGAACGTCCAGTTCTCCCAGGTCACCGCCGATCCGTCGACGTGAAAGCTCGGCCCGTCCGGCTGGGTGATCTCGATCGGCTTCAGCGACGCGCGTGCCGGCCCGGCGGACGCGGCGTCGTACCGTCCGTGTGCTGCCGGGACTGGCACGTCGCCCTCGTCCTCGAGCCGAATGACCTCGCGAGCCGTGAGGTCGACGTGCGCGATCAGTCCCTCCACCGGGTGCGCCCACGGGCTGTCGTCCTCGTCGTCGCGCAGGAAGGTCAGCGAACGGATGACGCGCCGGCCGGCCTCATCGGCGCGTCCGAGGAAGCCGGGCGCGAGCGGGCTGCAGAAAGCGTGCTCCATCCGGTCGGCCAGGCCCCGCCGGGCCATCGCCGCCTGCCACTGCGGCGACGCCTTGACGATCGCCTCGGCGCGATCGTACTCCTCGAACAGGTACTGCGGCTGGCCGTACGGCGGGTTCGCGGTGTCCAGGGGCCGCCAGGACACGATGCGGTTCTCGGTGACCGACACCACCGCCTCCGCCGACTCCCCGGTGTCGGTGTCCAGGACGGTGAACAGGATGCGCCGCTCGATCGGGTCGCCGTCCTTGAACGACGCCACCACGTCCTTGGCCGGCTCCACTGGCAGCACCTGTGGAAACCTGGTCGACCTGGTGAGCCGGCCGGCTGCGGCAAGCACCGCGTACCCCACCCGGATCTCGTCGGCGGTCAGCGGATCGAGCGGGTGCTGGACAGCACGGGGTTCGGACACGGATCCGTGGCAAGCAGCATGCGACATGCTCATCCTTCGACGGTTCGGAGCGGTCGAACCAGTGTCGCCGGATCCGCGCGGCTGGTGATTGTCGTGCAGCGCACGGTTGTTGTCGGCATCGGCATGCCGCGCCTGTGAGCCCTATCAGCACCGTTGTGGCCAGGCATCATCGGACCCGATGAGCACTCTTGAGGGCACCGTCGTCATGATCACCGGCGGTGGCACCGGCATCGGCGCCGCCACCGCACGCCTGTACGCGTCGTCCGGGGCGCGCGTCGTCGTCACCGGGCGCCGCCGCGACCCGCTGGAGAAGGTCGCGGCCGAGACGGGTGGCCTGGCCGTCGTCTCCGACGTGAGCGAGCGCGAGCAGGCCGAGGCAGCAGTGGCCACGACGCTGGCCGAGTACGGCCGGCTGGACGTCGCCGTGGCCAACGCCGGAGGCCAGGGCCTGTCCTCGGTGACCGACACCGATGACGACGAGTGGGCGTTTGCGTTGCAGTCCAACCTGACCACCGCGTTCGTGTTCGCCCGCGCCGCCGTGCCGGCCCTGCTGGAGTCGCGCGGCCAGATCGTCATCGTTTCCTCGCTGGCGGGCCTGTTCGCCGGTCCGAACCTGGCCGGCTACACCGTGGGCAAGCACGCGCTGATCGGGCTGACCCGCACGCTCGCCCGCGACTACGGCCCGCAGGGAGTGCGTGCCAACGCGGTGTGTCCCGGCTGGGTGCACACCCCCATGGCGGACGACGAGATGGCCAAGCTCGCCGAACTGGGCGGGCTCACCGATCCGGGTGACGGCTACCAGATGGCCACCGCCGAAGTGCCCTTGCGCCGAGCCGCCGAGCCGGAAGAGATCGCCACCATCATCCGGTTCCTCGGCTCGCCCGACTCGTCGTATATGACCGGCTCGGTGCTGGTCGCCGACGGCGGGGCGCACGTCGTCGACCTCCCGACGCTGGCGTTCGAACGCGCCGCCAACTCCGAATGATCATGTTTGGTACGTTTTCTCGGGCGATAACACGCCTGTAGACGTGTTATCGCCCGAGAAAACGTACCAAACATGATCATTCAGGCGGGCCGGCGGTGGTTAGCCGCCGAGGTAGGCGGCGTGCAGCGTGTCGGGAGAGTCGCGCAGCGCCTGCGCGTCGCCGTGATAGGTGACCCGCCCGGACGCGACCACGAGCGCCTCCCGGGCCAGCCCGAGCGCCAGGTGGGTGAACTGCTCCACCAGCAGGATGCCAACACCCTGGTCCGCGAACCGTTGCACCATCGGCAGCAGGCGGGTGAACACCACCGGCGCCAGGCCCAGCGACATCTCGTCGATCAGCAGGAACGCCGGCCGCGCGGCGAACGCCCGGGCCAGTACCACCATCTGCTGCTCGCCGCCGCTGAGCAGCTCCGCCGGGGAGTCACGGCGCTCGTCCAGCTCCGGGAACAGGGCCAGCGCGTCGTCCAGCTCGGCGCTGCTGCGAGCGGACAGCCGCACGTTCTCCACGACCGTCAAGCTGGGAAACACCGCCCGGCCCTGCTCGATGTGCACGAGCCCGAGCCTTGACCGGGCCACCCGGGACAGCCGGGTGATCGGCGTGCCGTCCACGCTGATCGAGCCGCCGGACACCGGGACCACCCCGGAGACCGCCTCCAGCAGGCTCGTCTTGCCGGCGCCGTTCGGCCCGACGAGCGCGGTGATGGCTCCCGGGCGCACGTCCAGGCTGACGTCCCGGATGACCGGCCCGGCACCCCGGGACACCGTCACGTCGCGCAGTTCCAATGCGTTCACAGCATCTCCGTCTCGCCCATGTACGCCTTCAGAACGGCCGGGTCGGACAGGACTTCCTCCTGCGGCCCGGCCGCGAGGACCTCGCCGAAGTCGAGCACGGTGATGGTGTCGCACACCGACCGCACGAGGTCGAGGTCGTGCTCGATCAGCAGCACCGACACCCCGAATCGGTGGGGGACCTGGCGCAGCCGCTCGGCCAGGGCGATGTGCTCGTCGTGCGAGAGGCCGGCGGCCGGTTCGTCGAGCAGCATGACCCGCGGCCGGGCAAGCAGGTGCCCCACCACCTCGATGATCCGCCGGGTTCCCACGTCGACCGTGCTCAGCCGGGTTCGGGGTGGCGGGCAGCCGAAGAACTCCAGCGTGCCGGCGAGCTCGTCGTGAGACAGCCGGCGCCGGGCCACGAACCGCACGTACGCGTCGACGGTCAGGCCCGGTGGCACGCGGTCTTGCTGGAACGTGCGGCGCAGGCCGAGGCGGGCGCGCCGGGTGGGGGACAGGCCGGCCATCGACGTACCGTCCAGCGTGACCGTTCCTTCCGCACGCGGGAGGAAGCCACTGATGACGTCGACCAGTGTGGATTTCCCGGCACCGTTCGGCCCGATCAGCCCGACCACCGCGTTCTGCGGGACGGCCAGGTTCACGTCGCGCAGCGCCTGCACCTGCCCGAAGCTGACGCTGAGGTTCGAGACCTCCAGCACCGGTGCACCGCCGGGCGCAGCCGCCGGCGGCTGCGCCGCCACGTCGGTGACTGGCGCGGCCAGCGTCCGCGTGGCCGCCTGCCGGCGGGCACGTCCGGCAGTGCGATTCCACCACGTCGTGCGGATCACGGCGCCCAGGTTGGTGCCGCTGGCCAGCGCCTGCACGCCCAGCGCGCCGAAGACGACGAAACCCCAGTCCTGCGGCACGCCCCACCTCTTGAGCAGCTCCGGCACGGCCACCCAGAGGAGCGCGCCAAACAGCGCCATGTCAATCAGGTAGGCCCCCGCCATGATCGACAGCACGTACAGCGCCAGCGACTGGAGCGGGGTGAAGCTGGCCGGGAGCGCGAGCCCGACCTGGCCGGCCAGCAGGCCACCGCTGATGCCGCCGAGGGCCGCGCTGACCGCGAACGCCGTCAACTTCGACCTGGGCACGCTCGTCCCGGCGGCCGCGGTGCCGCGCTCGGAGAAGGCGACCGACTTCCAGCTGCTGCCCCACCTGCTGTGCTGGAGGACGTACAGCGTCGTCGCGCAGGCGACGAGAACGATGACGGAGAAGACGAAGTACGAGCGGTCGTCGGCGAACGGGCCGGGACGCGGGACGAACGTTCCCGACGCGGTGCCGGGGAACTGCACCTGGACCAGCGCGACGTCGGCGGCGGCCGCCAGGCCGAGGGTGACGACGGCCAGGTTGACGCCGCGCAGCCGCAGCGCCGGCAGGCCCACGAGGATCCCGGCCGCCCCGGCAGCCACCCCGCCGACGGCGAGCCACGCGACGAACCCGCCCGGAGCGCCGATGACGTTCAGCCCGGAAACGAACCACGCCCCCACCGCGGCGAACGTCAGCTGGCACAGCGCGATCATGCCGGCGCTGCCGGTCACCACGCCCAGGCCCAGGATGGCGATGCAGGCCACGATCACGCTGATGCCGAGGTAAACCAGGTAGCCAGACAGCGTGACGCTGAATCCGTAGCCGGCGGCGATCGCCGCGACGGCCACCGCGAACGGCGCCGCCAGCCGGAGCACGCGGGCCGTGTCAGCGTGCGGCATCCCATACCTCCTTGCGCTGGAACCACACCAGCAGGCCGACGATGAACAGGAACGGCAGGAAGTGCCGGGCGACGGACAGCTCGGTCATCTGCGCGGCCGCGCCTTGCAGCACACCCAGCGCCAGCCCGCCGACGACGGCCAGGTCGAGCCGCCGGAACGCGCCCAGCAGGGCGGCGGCCGCCGCCGGCACCACCAGCATCGACAGCGCGATGGCGTCGTTTGACTGGCTCGGCGCCACGATGGCGATGACCAGGGTGCCGACGGCGCCGGTCGCGGCCCAGACCGCGATGCCGAACAGCTTGGCCGGAATCCCGATCAGCTCCGCGGTGGTCGGACGCTCCGAGAGCGCGCGCAACTTGATGCCCACCGCGGTCCGGGTGAGCAGGGCATGCGACGCGGCCGCGACGACGGCCGCGATGGTCACCGTGAACACTGCGACCTGGCTGATCACCACGCCGCTGACCTGGAACGCCGGACCGCCCAGGATCGGGCGGAACGGCTGCGGCTTGTTGCCGAACAGGATGAACGACAGCGAGATCAGCAATAGCAGCACGGCGACCGTGACGGCCGAACGGGCGCTGGTGTCGGCTTCGGACAGCCACGTGCTGACCACCCACCCGATCGCCGCGCTGATGGCCGCTCCACACCCGACGGCCACCACCGTGGCCAGCCAGATCGGCACTCCCTGGTTGCTCACCAGCCACACGGCGATGTACGTGCCGAACATGCCGGCCGCCGCCTGGGCGAAGTTCACCACGCGCACGAGGCGTGACATGAGTGTCAGGCACACGCCCAGCACGGCGTACACGCCGCCGGCGGCCAGCCCGGCCAGTGCTCCCTGCAGCATCCGCCGCTCCTCTCTCGTCACATCCCCGTGCCGGTGCGTCCTCGCAGGGGTGAGCGCTGTGGATCACGCCCTGCCGGACGCACCAGCAGCCGGGCCGCTCATTCGCCGGGCAGGTGTTCCTCGGGAATGTGCAGCCACTCGTCTCCCGCGAGCTCCCACTCGTTGGTGCCGCTCTGCAGCTGCACCGGGAATCCCGCCGTGTTGTCGTGGTGGGTGTCGCCCGGCCCGAAGACGTACGGCGTGCCCACCATGGGGTTCTCGATCGGTTCCATGCTGCGCAGGGCTTCTCGCACCGACTCGCGGGTGATGTCGCCCTCGATGCCTTCGAGGACCTCGACGAAGTATGTGGCGGCGAGGAACCCGCCCTGGCTGAACGACGTCAGGTCGATGTCGTTCTCGACCATCAGGTCGCGCCACTCCTCGGTCTCCGGGCTGTCGGAGTCGGTGAACGGGTAGAACTCGGCGGGCACGTACACGCCGTTGCCGGTTTCGCTGACGGCCTCCGCGTAGTTCTCGCTGTACACGCTGGTCAGCAGCAGCCATGTCACGTCGTCCCAGCCCTGCTGCTCGGCGGCCTTCAGCTGCCCGATCGAGTCCGGTTCCACGGGGTTCACGGTGATCGCCTCGCAGCCGGCCTCCCGGGCCCGCACGATGTACGACGTGTAGTCGGACGCGCCGTAGGGGACTTCCTCGTCGATGTACAGCAGCTCCTTGCCGGTGATGTCGCTCCACCGCTGGATCGCCTCCTTGTAGGCCGGAAGCGTGTTGCCGGCGATCTCCAGCAGGGCGCAAATGTTGTCCAGGCCGAGCTCTTCGGACCCGTACAGCAGCGAGAGGGTCATGTCGTGGAACGGGCCGACGTTGGCCGGCGCGATGTTCGGCGTCGTGAAGCAGTCCGGGTCGACGCCGATACCGGGGATGGACAGGATGTCCTCCTGGACGTAGTAGTCGGCGTTGACCTGGCATTCGATGAGGCTGGCGGACCCGACCAGGGCGACGGCCTCGTCCTGCGCCACCACCTCGCGGGCGGCCGACGCCGCCGCGGCGGGATCGCCCTTGTCGTCGACGATCGTGTAGTCGATGGTGTAGCCGTTCACCCCGCCCTCGGCGTTGACGGCGTCGAACACGGCCGCGGCCGCCTCGGATGCCTCCGGGAACGTGGCAGAGCCACTGAGCGTGTTGACCGACCCGACGACGATCGTGCCGCCGGACTCGCCGCCGGCGGTGCCGTCCTCGCTGCAGGCGCTCAGCACGAGCGCGCCGGCCGCGGTGAGAGCGGTGAACCCGAGCAGACTTCTCATGGGTTTCCTTCCTCGTGGGCATGGTGCCCCTGGTGGATTTCTCGGCTGCGGACGCTGCTGGCAGCGTCGTGGTGGCGGTGTCGCTCGACCGTTGGCCGCCGCGTGGGGAGGCGGCGGTCCTACCTGATTGCGGCGTCGACCATCGCGGAGTCGACGATCTGCTCGAAGCTCGTGACGCGCCCGTCCGACAGCCGCCAGACGTGCGCGACCCGGGCGGTGAACGTGCGGCCGGTGGCGCGGTTGGTGCCGCTGTAGCGGCCGAGGGCGACGACGGTGTCACCGGCATCGAGCAGCTCGGCCAGGGTGAAGGTGAAACCGTCCCAGTCCCGGGCGATCCGCTCGAACACGTTGGCGCGCACCGCCTCGGGGCCGACGTAGGTTCCCGCGTACGGGAAGCCTTCCGCCTCGGTCCAGGTGCAGTCCGGGGCGAGCATGGCCAGCATGCCCTCCAGGTCGCCGCGGTCGCTGGCGGCATAGTGCTCCGCGATGACATCGATGTTCGCCATGAAGGTCCTCTCAGATCAGACGGGTTGGACGTCGGGATAGGCGACCGAGCCAAGGGGGTAGATGTGCCCGCCGGCCCGGCTGTGCTCGGGCTCGCCGTCCCCGTTCAACCCGAGGAAATTGCCGGTGGTGCGCAGGGCATAGCCGAGGTCGTGCAGCCAGACGCTGGCGACCGGGATCCGGAACTCGCGGAAGCAGAACAGGTAGAGCTCTTCCTGGAATTTCCAGACCGTGGACAGGTCCATGTCGCCATGCCCGCGCTGCGCCCCTTGCAGGCACTGCCAGGCGTACCGCTGCGACGACATGTACACGTGCTCGTACAGGTGCGCGGGGCTGTAGCGGTAGATGTTGCGCTTGCCGATCAGGTACCGGGACGGCCCCGGTGCCTCGCCGGCGGGCTCGCCGCCGTCGGTGATGCCGGACCAGAACTCCTGGGTCACCTGGGGCATCTCGGGTATGGGCTCGGGCTGGATCACCGTGTGCACCCCGAGGGCGCGATGCGTCGTCGTGGAGAAGATGATGGTCAGCGCCTGGCGGTCGACGCTGGTCAGCGGCAGGTGAACGTAGAACACGTCGTCGCGGATCGGCACCGCGTCGTAGGGATCGTCGGTGCCGGGCGGCGCGTTCACGGTCCCCGTCGCCTCCCACGTGACGGTGCTGGCGTCCTGGAAGCGCAGGGTGATGTCCGGGCCGTCGATCAGGTTCACCCGCAGTGCGCGCCCGGACAGGTCGGCGTTGGGCAGCCGGTAGGTGTCGATTCCGGCGGCGAAGTCTTCATAGTCGCGCCATTCGTCCTCCGGCGCTTCGGCCAGGGCCTGGTTGCTGACTTCCGGCATGGGTTTGATGATCCTTTCGTTCCGGTGGTGGCCAGCTGGGGCGGTCGCCGTCTGGCGCGTTCAGGCATGGCCGGGATCCGCCGGGTCGCCGTCCGGCCACGGGTCGAGAACGGCCTTGACCACGTTTCCCTCGCGGCCTTCGATGACCTTGAACGCTCCAGCCACGTCGTCGAGCGGGAACTGGTGTGTGACCAGCTCCGCGAACGGGACGTCGCCGCGGGCCAGCAAGCCGATCGCGGGCTCGAAGCCGCCGGCCGACAGGAACGCCGGCAGCAGGTCGATCTCGCGGGTCAGCAGGTCGTCGTCGGCCCGGAAGGACACCGTGGTGTGCGCGCCGCACGCGCCGGCGAGCACTACCCGGCCGCCACGCCGCACCAACGTGACCGCTTCCTGCTGCGCCGCCGTGCTGCCCGCGACCTCGATGGCGACGTCGGCGAGCCGGCCGGTCTGCTCGATCATTGTCTCGCGCACGTCGGCCTCGCGGGCGTTGACGGTGACGTCGGCGCCGAACCGGCGGGACAGCTCCAGCCGGTTCGCGCGGGTACCGGCGACGGTGACCGGTGCGGCCCCGGCGCTGCGGGCGGCCGCCGCGGCCAGCAGTCCCACCGGCCCGGGGCCGATGACGACGACCGATTCGCCGGGACGGACGGCAGCCCGGGCAACGGCCCGGTAGGCCACCGCCAGCGGCTCGACCAGGACGGCGACGTTCCAGTCCAGCCCGCGCGGCAGCCGGTGCACGATCGCCTCCCGGGGCGCGATCAGGTACTGGGCGTATCCGCCCCAGAGCCCGGGCGGCACGTCCCGCCCGACGTTGACGCCGTACTGCCGGCCGCGTTCCAGGCCCGTCGCCATGTCGTCGGCGTCGCACAGGTTGTACCGGCCTTCCCGGCAGCGCGGGCACGCCTGGCAGGGAAGCAGCATCTCGACCGCCACCGGATCGCCGGCCGCGAGGCCGCGCGTGGCCGCGGCACGGTCCCCCAGTGCGGCCACCTCGCCGACGAACTCGTGGCCGGGGACCAGCGGGAACGGGTCGCCGATGTGACCGGCCAGCAGGTGCAGATCCGTCGCGCAGATGCCCACCTTCCGGATGCGGACCAGCACGTCGTCGGCACCTGGCGCGGGCACGTCGATGTCGTCGAGCTCGATCCGATCCGGACCGGGAAAGACCACCTGGCGGCTGGTCGCGGGCAACGTTGTCATCGTGGGCTCCCTGGGCGAACGGGGTTGCGCCCACGCTGTCGCGCCGGACGTGCGCACCTCAAGACGAACGCGGGGTCCGCGCACGGGCCGTCAACGGCCAGGCACTCCCGGTCAAGCGTTCACCGGCCCGGCAGTCCCGGTGAACTCCCCGGTGAAGTCGTCGCCCGGCGCGCACCTCCCCGGTGAGCCCGTCACCGCCCGGCGCGCACCTCGCTGGGCGAGCGGCCGAACGTCGCCTTGAACACCCGGCTGAAGTGGGCGGCGTCGACGAAGCCCCACTTTGCCGCGATGGACGCCACGGGCCGGTGAGCGAGCACCGGGTCCAGGAGGTCGCGCCGGCAGCGCTCCAGCCGCCGCGAACGGATCCAGCTGGACACGGTGGTGCCCTGCTCCCGGAACAACCCGTGCAGGTGACGGGTGGAGATGTAATGTTCCGCGGCGATCCGGCTGGGCCCCAGATCGGTGGAAGCCAGGTTCTCGTCGATGTAGGCGCGGATGCGCTGCATGAGTGCGTGGTGCGGGTCGGTGGCCGTGCGCTCGATGTCGAGCTCGCTGGCGAACAGCGTGGTGACCAGGTCGAGGGCCCCGTGCGCCAGCCGGGTACCGGTGGCACCACGCAGCTGTTCGAGGTTCCCGTTCAGCTGGGCCAGGAACGGCACGACGACGTTGCCCACGCCGGAACCGCCCGACAGCCGCACCGCGGTCAGCTGGCCGACCATCTCGACCGGCAGCGGGATGAGGTGCTGGGGGAACATCACCACCATGGTCCGGAAATCACCTTCGAAGACCAGGGAGTACGGCCGGTGGGTGTCGTAGACCGCGAGATCACCCGGCTGCAGCACCGCCTGCCGGCTGTCCTGAATCAACATGCCGGTACCGGAGAGCAGCAGGCTGAGCTTGTAGTAGCGCCTGTCGGCGCGTTCGATGAGCTCCGGTGTCCGCTCGACGACGTGCTCCGTCGCGCTGATCTCGGTCAGGTGCACGTTGTCCACGCCGCACGAGCGCATCCGTCCACGGAAGGCTTCGGGCCGGTCGCTCGTCACGTTCAGCGGCACGAACGATGACGAGACGAGGTGCCGGAAGTCGTGGAAGTCGTGGACCACCGACGTCGTGATGTGATCGGCGTGCGCCGTCTGGCTGAGGTCGCTCACGATAGCTCACCGCCACCCGGACAAATCAGACTTCGTATATGATCTGTGATGCTGGATCGTATCAGCTGCGGCGAGATATGTGTACGGATGGACCGGGCACCGCGCGTGCGGGTCGGCCGCGCCGACAGCAGGTGGTCACCATCGCGGTCGCCGCAACTCGAACTCGGGGTGGAACCGTTGCATGTACGTCGTGTCGTCGCGTTCGCGGATGCCACATGTCAGGTAGTTTTCGTGCATCCGCGCGAGCGCGTCCGGGTCAAGACGGACTCCCAGGCCGGGCTCCCCGGGTACTTGCACGGCGCCGTCGATGATCCGCAGCGGCTGCTGTACCACGTCGTTTCCCTCTTGCCAGGGCAGATGCGTGTCGACGGCATGCTGCAAGACGGGCGTCGCCGCGGCGAGGTGGGTCATAGCCGCGAGGCTGATACCGAGGTGGCTGTTGGAGTGCATCGACACGCCGACGCCCCAGGTCTCGCAGATCTTGGCGAGCTGGATCGACGCGTGCAGCCCGCCCCAGTAGTGATGGTCGGCCAGCACGATCTGCACGGCGCCGCGTTCGAACGCCTCGGGAAGGTCGGCGAACTGCACCACGCACATGTTGGTGGCCAGCGGCATGGCGGCCCGCTCTGCCACCCGGGCCATGCCCCCAATACCGGGTGTCGGATCCTCCAGGTATTCCAGCAGCCCGTCCGTCTCGCGGGCGACCCGGACCGACGTGTCTACGGTCCAGGCGCAGTTCGGGTCGAGCCGGAGCGGGTGTCCGGGAAAGGCGTGCCGCAGGGCGCGCACGGCGCCGATCTCCTCGGCCGGCTCGAACACGCCGCCCTTCAGCTTGATCGACCGGAAACCGTACCGGTCGATCATCCCCCGGGCCTGGGCGACGACGCCGTCAGGGTCCAGGGCTTCACCCCACCCGTCCGGTTCGGCGCCGGGGTGGGCCGCCCACTTGTAGAAGAGGTACGCGGCGAAGGGCACGTGGTCCCGGTACTTGCCGCCGAGCAGCGCGTACACGGGCCGACCGGCGGCCTGCCCCTGGAGGTCGAGCAGCGCGGTCTCGAACGCGGCGATGACACTGGCCGCCGTCTTCGAAGGGCTGGAATGCCCGGTCAGGCCGTGGCGATCCGGAGCTTCGGCGGTTCCGAGTACGGTCGTGACCCGCCGGGCGAGACCCGCGATGTCGTAGGCGTCCAGGCCGGTGAGGGTCGCCGCCACGTCGGACAGCAACGACAGGTGCGCCGCGTCGCCATACGTCTCACCCAGGCCGACGAGCCCGCCAGCTGTGTGCACCTCGACGACGGCTCGCAGTGCCCACGGCTGGTGCACGCCGACGGAGTTCAGCAGGGGAGGGTCGGGGAACGCGGCCGGTGTGATCGTCACGCCGGTGACGCGCACGGCATCGTCATACCTGGTGGTGTCGTCGCTCATGGCGCGGTCACCGGCGTCTCCGCGGTCCTGGCCGCCGTCGCGCGGGCGAGTGCCGCCCGGCCGTGCTCGATGATCTGGGTTAACCGGTCGAGGTGTTCCGTGGTCGCGTCGACGAGCGGTGGCCGGACTGGTCCCACAGGGAGCCCGGTGAGCCGCGCCCCCGCCTTGACCAACGACACCGCGTACCCGGGAACCGTGTCCCGGAGCTGGGCAAGGGGCAGGTAGAACTCCGCCAGCAGCGTGTCCACCAGGGCCTGATCACCGTCTCGCACGGCGGCGAAGAACGCCGTCGCGATGTCCGGTGCGAAACACAGCACGGCGGACGAGTAGCCGGTCACCCCGATCGCGCGGTAAGCCTGAACGGAGAGCTCGGCCGTGGGGAGGCCGTTGAGGAACGAGAACCCGGATGCCGCCGGGTGCCCGCTCGCCGTGACCGCGACGGTCACGCGTCGCATCGCTTCGACGTCGCCGACGCCGTCCTTGACACCGACGACGCCCGGAACGTCGAGAAGGGCACGTGCCGCGTCCGTATCGAGCACCGCATTGGCCCGCTGATACACGACGACGGGCAGCGAGATGCTGTGCGTGACGTACCGGACGTGAGTGACGAGCCCGGAAGGCGGGCACGCGACCAGATACGGCGGAAGCAGGAGTATGCCGTCGGCACCGGCGTCGGCGGCATGACGGGCGAAACTTCTCGCCACTCGCGGACCACCCCCGGCGCCGGCGACGACGGGAAGCCGGCCATCGGCGACCCGCACCGCCGTGCTCACGAGCTTCTGGTATTCGTCCTGGCCCAGTGCGGTGAACTCGCCGGTGCCGCACGCGACGAACAGCGCTGCCGGTCCGGCGGCGATCTGCCGTTCGAGGTGCTCCGCGAAAACGTCGAGGGCGATCTCGTCATCGGAGGTGAAGGGCGTCAGCGGGAAGGAAAGCAGACCGTCAAGCTGCATGCAGACCTCATCTCTGGGGTGTTCTGATGCTATGAGCCTGGCGTCGAGCCAGCGGTGTGTCCACTCCGTGTCTGTCCGCGTCTCGTCATGTGGCTACATGTGCTGGCGCGCGTGACGGTATCTGTGGCATGCTTCAGAACGATGACCCATTGGATGATCATTATTTAGGCGCGCCGGCACCAGCACCACGGCCGGCGCGCAAACCCTTCGCATTCGTGCGAAGGGTTTTTTGCGTTCCGGGCGGCGGTGACGGCGCGGCGTCGCTACGGTGAATTCCGACAACAATCGAGGAGCCAGGAAGTGAGCAGCGAAGGTCAACGGGCGAGCACGGTGGACGTCGAACGGTTCCACGTCTACGACACCACATTGCGCGATGGCGCCCAGCAAGAAGGACTGTCCATGTCGGTCCAGGACAAGCTGGCGATTTCGCGGCTCCTCGACGAGCTCGGCGTCGGGTTCATCGAAGGCGGGTGGCCGGGCGCCGTCCCCAGGGACACCGAGTTCTTCCAGCGGGCCCGCACCGAGCTGGATCTGTCGACGGCCACGCTCGTGGCCTTCGGATCGACGCGCAAGGCCCACGCCGCGGCCGCTGACGACGAGCTGGTGCGCGCCCTGCTCAACGCGCACACTCCGGTCGTGACATTGGTGGCCAAGAGCCACGTCGGGCACGTCGAGCGCGCGCTGAAGACGACGCTGTCCGAGAACCTCGAGATGATCCGGGACACGGTCTCCTTCCTTGTCGGTGAGGGACGGCGGGTGTTCCTCGACGCCGAGCACTTCTTCGACGGCTATCGCAGCCACCCGGATTACTCGCTGGACGTGGTCCATGCGGCCGTCGACGCCGGGGCCGAGGTCGTCGTCCTGTGCGATACCAACGGCGGCATGCTTCCCGACGACGTCCGTTCCGTCGTGTCCGAGGTGTCCGACGCCACCGGTGCCCGGCTGGGTATGCACGCGCACAACGACACCGGCTGCGCGGTGGCGAACTCGCTGGCCGCCATCGACGCCGGAGCCAGCCACGTGCAGGGCACCATCAACGGGACCGGCGAGCGTACCGGCAACGCCGATCTGATCACGGTGGTCGCCAACATCGAGCTGAAGCGTTCGCAGCAGGTGCTGCCCGCTGGTGCATTGCCGGAAGCGTCCCGGATCGCGCACGCCATCGCCGAGCTCAGCAACCTGGTGCCGTATTCCCGCCAGCCCTACGTCGGCAGCAGCGCCTTCGCGCACAAGGCCGGCTTGCACGCCAGTGCCATCAAGGTCGATCCGGACCTGTACCAGCACACCGATCCATCCGAGGTCGGCAACGACATGCGGATGCTCGTCTCGGACATGGCCGGCCGGGCCAGCGTCGAGCTGAAGGGACGCGAGCTCGGCTTCGACCTGTCCAACGACCACGATCTGGTCACCCGGGTCACCCGCCGGGTGAAGGAACTCGAGGCGGCCGGGTACACGTTCGAGGCGGCTGACGCGTCGTTCGAGCTTCTCCTGCGCGAGGAAGCTGGAGAGGAGCGCACCCGGTTCTTCGACGTCGAGTCGTGGCGGGTCATCACCGAATCGCGCCCGGACAGCGAGGCCGTGAGCGAGGCGACGGTGAAGCTGCGCGCGGGTGGGGAACGCGCCGTGGTCACCGGTGAGGGCAACGGCCCGGTCAACGCGCTGGATCACGCCCTGCGCACTGCCATCGGCACGCTCTACCCGGAGATCGACAAGATCGAGCTGATCGACTTCAAGGTGCGCATCCTGGACGCCGCGCACGGCACCGACGCGGTGACCCGCGTCCTGGTCGAGATGACCGACGGCGCGAGTTCGTGGGAGACCGTCGGGGTGGGGGCCAACGTCATCGAGGCGTCGTGGGCCGCGCTCGTCGACGGCGTGAACTACGGCCTGCTGCACCAGGACCTCGACCGCCTCACCTCATGATCATGAACACTAGTCGACCTCATAGGTCGATTAGTGTTCATGATCAGCGGAGGCTTGCGGGGGCTAGGCCTTCACGGCGTTGCCGAGGCCGGCGTTGCGCAGGAACAGCCGCTGGAAGATGAGGAAGATCGCGATCGGCAGCAGCGTGGAGATCAGCAGCGACGCGAGGAAGACGTCGAGCGTGACCGTGTCGCGGATGACGGGCAACCGCACGGACAGTGGCTGCAGCTGCGGCTCGGGTAGCACGATGAGCGGCCACAGGAAGTCCTTCCACGCGTGCAGCACGGCGAAGATCGACACGACGCCGAGGATCGGCTTGGACATCGGCAGCACCACGAACAGCAGCAACCGGAACGGGCCGGCGCCGTCCACCCGTGCCGCCTCGAACACGTCACGCGGCAGATTGTCCATGAACCGCTTGACCAGGAGCACGTTGAACGCGTTCGCGCCCGCTGGCAGCCACACCGCCCAGTAGGTGTTGAGCAGCGAAACCCCGAACAGCGGCACGTCGAGCACCGTGAGGAACAGCGGGACGAGGACGACGACTCCGGGGACGAACAGCGTGGCGAGCACCGCGCCGGTGAGGAGTTTCGTGAACCGGGGGCGCAGTACCGCGAGCACGTAGCCGCCGGTGGTGGCGACGAGAAGCTGGAAGAACCACGAGCCCGTCGCCACCCAGACGGTGTTGAGGAAGTAGCGGTTGATCTCGGCCTGGTTCCACGCTGTCGCCAGGTTCTCCCACTGTATGCCGCTCGGCCACAAGGCGAGCGGCTCGCGCAGCGTGTCCTGCGTCGTGCTGATGGCCGCCTTGGCCAGCCACAGCATCGGGCCGAGGCTGGCCGCGATCAGCCCCACGAGAACGAGCGCCTGCGCGATCCGCAGTCCCCAGCGCACCGCGGCGCGATCCCGATCGAACTCGGAGAGGACGCCACGCTCCTCCGGCGCGGGCGCCCGCCGGGCCGTCCGCAGACGGCGCCGGGTGTGGCGGCGGGTTTCCGGGGCCTTCGAGGGTGGCGTCCCGGTCGAGGCCGCGCCCGGCCGGGCCCGTTCGGGGGTGCGTACGAGATGGTTCATGACGTACTCCAGGACCGGGTGGCGCGGAAGTAGATCGCGGACATGATCGCGAGGAACACGGCGAGCACGAGGGACAGCGCCGTGGCCGCGCCGTAGTCGCCGAAGCGGAACGCGTAGTTGTAGATCTGCAGCAAGATGGTGGTGGTCGCGTTGTTCGGGCCGCCACCGGTCATGAGGAACGGCTCGGTGAAGATCTGGAAGGTCGCGATCACCTGCAGGATCAGTGTGATCAGCAGGATGTGCCGGAGCTGTGGCAGCGTCACGTGCCAGATCTTGTACCAGATTCCCGCGCCATCGACCTCGACCGCGTCGTACAGCTCGGCCCGCACCGAGGTGAGCGCCGCCAAATAGATGATCACGGTCGCGCCCGCGTTGGCCCACGTGGCTTGCAGCACCAGTGATGGCATCGCCATCGACGCCGACTGGATCCACTCGAACGGGCCCAGCCCGACCCAACCCAGGATCGTGTTGAACACGCCGGTGGTGCTGGCGTCGTAAAAGAACCGCCACAGCAGCACGGCGACGACCGGCGGGACGACCACGGGCAGGTAGGCCAGCATGCTGTACAGGCCGAGCCCGCGCCGGAACTCGCTCATGAGCACCGCGAGCACCAGCGGCACCGGATAGCCGAACAGCAGCGCCAGGAAGGTGAAGTAGACGGTGTTGCGTACCGAGGTCCAGAACAGCGGATCGCCGAAGATGGTGGTGAAGTTGTCCAGGCCGATCCACGTGGGTTCGTCGACCAGGTTCGTCTCCTGGAAGCTCATGACCACGGCGTTGCCGATGGGGAACCAGGCGAAGTAGCCGAAGGTGAGCAGCAGCGGCAACAGCAAGATCAGCGTGCTGATGCCGCCACTGCGCACCCAGCGGACCGTCGCGTGCACTCGTACCCTCCTTCGTGGCCGGCCCGGTGACCGGCTCATATGGCTGGTTCGAACGGCCGGCTCGAACGGCCGCTCACGGGTGGCCGCCCGGTTCGACCGGAATCGGCGTCAGCCGGCTCCGACGAGCGCCGTGACGTTCGCGTCGGCCTCCTGGAGCAACTGCTCGATGTCGGCGTCCTCCTCGGTCAGCACCGCCTGGACGACGCCGTCGAGCTCGGCATAGAGCTCCTGGGCCTTGACCGGAGGTTCCGGCACCAGCGGCTGGTCGAGGATCTGATCGCGGAACGGGCGCATCTGGTCGAGCGGGACGTTGACGTAGTCGGCCACCCACTCCTCGGCCTGGGCGAGCTGCTCGGCGTCGAAGATCGGCAACGCCGGGGTGCCCACGGGAGAGCCGCTCTCCACCAGAGTCTCGGCATCGGCGACGGCGGCGTCCTCGTCGGTCAGCTTCGACATGTAGTAGAAGTCGACCCAGGCAACGGCGGCTTCGCGCTCGGCGGCGCTGGCATCGGGCCGGACCCCGACGATCGAACCGCCACCGAGGACGCCAGCGTCGGCGCCGTCGAGCGGCAGGACGGTCAGGCCGTAGTCGTCCGGGTCGATGTCGTTCTCGGTGACGAGGCTGTCGTAGACGTCCGAGCCGCCCATGTACATGCCGATCTGACCGGCGGCGAAGGCCTGGTTGATGGTGCCCCAGTCATAGAGGAAGTCCTCACCCATCGAGTCGTCGTCCCACCGCATGGCGTGCAGCATTTCCAGGGCCCGCCGGGTCTGCGGGTTGTCGATGGTGACGTCGACGTCGTCGGCGCCACCCTCCTGCATGCGCCCGCCCAGCGCGTAGGTGAGCGTGGTGAGCATCCACCCGCCCGTGTTGTCCTGGGTCATCTGCGCGTACCCGGCCTGGCCGGTCTCCTCGGCGATGATCCGCGCGTACTCCCGTACCTCGTCCCACGACTGCGGCGGTTCGTCCGGGTCGAGACCGGCCTCCTCGAACAGCGTGCGGTTGTAGTGCAGGCCGATCCCGTAGGCCGCGATCGGTATCCCGTAGATCTGGCCGGCGTCGTCCTGGACGACGTCGAGCACGCTCGGGTTGAAGTCACCGGCGTAGGAGAGCTCCTCGACCTCGGCGGTGATGTCGGCGACCTGGCCCCGCTGGATCAGGCTCTGCCCGTCGGTGAACGGAAACTGGAACGCCGTGGGCAGCGTGCCGCCAGCCAGCTGCGCCGCGAACGTGGTGGCGTCCCATTCGTACTCGTTGGGCTCCACCGTGATGTGCGGGTGACGTTCCTCGAACTCCTCTACCCGGGCGAGGAAGGCCTCGCGTGCACCTTCTTCGGTGGTCGGTGGCAGGTTGCTGACGCTGATGGTGACGTCCTCGGACGCGCCGTCACCGGTGTCGTCGCCGGCGGACGGCGAGTCGTCGCCGGTACCGCATGCCGCGATCAGGCCGAGCGCCAGGGCCACCGTGGTGGCCGTGCCCAGCCGGGTACGTGTGCCGTTCATCGTCATCGCTCCATTCGGATCCCGTCGCGGGACCGCTCGTCGGATGTGGGGGAGAGCCGGAGCCACACCGCCGTGTCCGGGGCCAGCTGGCCACCGGTGAGCGGGCGGCTGTAGAGCAGCACGTGCTCGTGTGCGGGAAGGTCCACCGGGGCGGACGAGAGGTTGACCAGGCAGGCGAAATGCTCGCCCCGGGTGAAGGCCAGAACGGTGTCGGTACTGTCGAGCCAGCTCATGGGGCCGTCGCCGAGTCCTTCGCGGCGGCGGGTCGCCAGCGCGTGGCGGTAGAGGGTGAGCATCGACGTCGGGTCGGCGTCTTGCGCTTCGACGCTCAGCGCGGCCCAGCGGTCAGGTTGGGGCAGCCAGGGCTCCTGCGCGGCGTCAGGTGGGCTGAATCCGTACGGTGCGGCATCGCCGCTCCAGGGCAGCGGCACCCGGCAGCCGTCGCGGCCCGGGTCGGTGCCACCGGACTGCGCGTGCATCGGATCCTGGAGGCGCTCCACGGGGATGTCCTCGACCTCCGGCAGTCCCAGCTCCTCGCCCTGGTAGATGTAGACCGATCCGGGCAGTGCCATCGCCAGCAGCGCCGCGGCACGCGCCCGGCGCTCGCCGAGATGCGGGTCGGTGGGGATGCCCATGCGCTTGTCCGCGAACGAGAACGACGTGTCGGCCCGCCCGTAGCGGGTGACCGGCCGGGTGACGTCGTGGTTGGACAGCACCCAGCTGGCCGGCGCGCCGACCTCGGCGTGCGTGCGCAGCGTGGTGTCTATGCACTCCCGCAGCCGGTCGGCCTGCCAGGGACAGGTGAGGAAGTCGAAGTTGAAAGCCGCGTGCAGCTCGTCGCCGCGCAGGTAGCGGGCGGTGCGCCGCATGTCCGGGAGCCAGACCTCGCCGATCAGCGCACGCGGCTCGGGGTAGCTGTCGGCGAGCCGCCGCCAGCGTCGATAGATGTCGTGCAGCTCCTCGCGGTCGACGTACGGGTGCTGGCCGGGAGCGTGGGACGGATCGACTTCCGGCAGCTCCGGGTCCTTGACGAGAAGCGCCGCCGAGTCGATGCGGATGCCGGCGGCACCGCGGTCGAACCAGAAGCGGATGACGTCGTCGAACTCGCGCTGCACGTCCGGATGGTTCCAGTTGAGGTCGGGCTGCTCCGGAGCGAACAGGTGCAGGTACCAGTCGCCGGGGGAGCCGTCGGGGTTCTTGGTGCGGGTCCAGGCGGGACCGCCGAAGTTGGATGTCCAGGAGTTGGGTGGCTCGTCGCCCGAGGCGCCGCGGCCGGGACGGAACCAGAACCGGTCTCGCTCGGGTGCGCCCGGCTCGGCTCCGAGTGCTGCGACGAACCATTCGTGCTGGTCGGAGACGTGGTTGGGGATGATGTCGACGATGGTGCGCATGCCCAGCTCGCGAGCTTCGGCGATCAGCTGCTCGGCCTCGGCCAGCGTCCCGTAGACGGGATCGATCGCGCGGTAGTCGGCGACGTCGTAGCCGCCGTCGGCCAACGGCGAGACGTACCAGGGATTGAACCAGAGCGCGTCGACGCCGAGGTCACGAAGGTAGGGAAGCCGGGATCGGACCCCGGCGATGTCCCCCGCACCGTCGCCGTCGGCGTCGGCGAAGCTGCGCACGTACACCTGGTAGATCACGGCACTGCGCCACCATGCGGTGGGCCCGGCGTCGCCGGGCGATTCCTGCGTCATGCCGAGTCACGTTAACGAGCCCGACATCTGAGCGCAAGAGTTGAACAGATTTTTGCAGGAAGTAGATGCCAATGCGTAATCAGCGGGAGGATGGCGCCGGCGCGGTGGAGCCCCGGACGACGAGCTCGGGCTCGAACAGCAGCTCATCGGGCTCGACGCGGTGGCCGTTGATCAGGCCGACGAGCAAGTCCACCGACGCCTTGCCCATCGCCTCGATCGGCTGCCGGACGGTGGTCAGGGGTGGTTCGGTGCAGTTCATGAAAGCCGAATCGTCGTAGCCGACCACCGAGAAGTCCCGCGGGACGGCGAATCCGGCTCGCCGCGCCGCGCGGATGGCGCCGAGCGCCATTGGATCGCTGGCACAGATTACGCCCGTGGCGCCCCTGCGCAGCAGCCTGCTGGTGGCGGCCTGCCCGCCTTCGAGCGAGTGCATCGCGTGTTCGACGAGGTCCTCGCCGAACTCGACGCCGGCCGCGGCCATCGTGGCCCGGGCGGCGGCGAGCTTGCGCACCGAGGGCACGTGATCGTGCGGTCCGAGGACGAGGCCGATCCGGGTATGCCCCAGGGAGAGGAGGTGGCTCACCGCTTGATCGGCAGCAACGGCGTCGTCGCAGGACACCCGCGGGAACGGGAGCGTGTCGACGCCGGCGTTGATCATGACTGTGGGGAGTCCGCGCTCGACGAGCTGGGCGTAGTGCTCGTGCGCGCCCTCTTCGCCGCTGTAGAGCCCGCCGGCGAAGAGGACGCCGGAGACCCGCTGCTGGAACAGCAAGTCGATGTAGTCCGCCTCGGAGACGCCACCCACGGTCTGGGTGCACAGCACGGGTGTCAGGCCTTGCTGGGCCAGCAGCCCGCCGACGACGTCGGCGAACGCGGGAAAGATCGGGTTTTGCAGTTCGGGCAGGACCAGCCCCACCAGCCGGGCGCGTTCGCCGCGGAGCTTGGTGGGGCGCTCGTACCCGAGCACGTCGAGTGCGGTCAGCACGGCCTCGCGGGTGACATCCGATACGCCAGGCCGGCCGTTGAGTACCCGGCTGACGGTCGCTTCGCTGACCCCGACCTTCTCCGCTACTTCAGTGAGTCGTCCTGCCATGGCTGCAAGCCTACGACAGGATTACGCAAGATACTTTCAACGGGGTCGCGTGTCGGCTGGCCAACGGGGTGCGGGCGAGTCTCGGGATCAGTGGTGATGGGAATTCGTGGGTCACTGACCGTTGACCCGCGCATCGCCTCTTTGTAATCTCAGGGCAATATTACGCAAGACTCGTACTTCATTGCTCAAAAAGAAGAGCGAGTCTGAAATTCAGCGGGCATGTATCGCTGGCATCCCGTGTCCCCGTACGGAGAGGTATCCCCGCGATGTCGCCGTCGAGACCATCCACACCCGTACCGTCAACCCCCACGTCGAGACCTTCCAGGTCCGCCGTGCCCTGGAAACGAACACGCCTGCACAAGCGCCTCCTGGGCGTTGTTTCAGCTGGTGCTCTCGTCGCCGCCACGGCGACGGCCGTCCCCGCCGCCACCTCCGCCCCGGCAGAGGGCACCGATCTCGCCAGCGGTGCCCCCGCCTCCGCCAGCAGCGAGAACTGGCCCTACGAAGCCGTTCACGTGACCGACGGAGACCCGGACACCTACTGGGAGAGCACCAACCACGAGCTGCCGCAGTGGGCGCAGGTGGACCTCGGCGCCGCCACCGATGTCGAGCAGGTGGTCCTGAGACTGCCGAACTCCTGGGAAGAGCGCACCCAGACGCTGACGGTCGAGGGCAGCACGGACGGCACCGAGTTCGACACGATCGTGCCGTCCGACGCGTACGTCTTCGACCCCGACGACGGCAACGCCGTCACCATCGACATGTCCGAGACCACCACGAGGTACGTGCGGGTCCACGTCACCGAGAACACGGGATGGCCTGCGGCGCAGCTGTCCGCGCTGGAGGTCTACGGACCCGACGACGGAAACGGTGACGACGGCGGCGAGGGGGACGGCTCGAACCTGGCAGCCGGCCGGCCCATCGACGCGTCGTCGCACGTGCACGTCTTCGAAGCCGGCAACGCCAACGACGGCGATCTCACAACCTACTGGGAAGGCGCGCCCGGGGCCTATCCCGGCACGCTCACCGTCGACCTCGGCGCGAACGCCGACATCAGCGAGGTGACCGTGGCGCTCGACCCGGACCCGGTGTGGGAAGCGCGCACCCAGACGTTCGAGATCCTCGGCCGCGACCAGAACTCCGACGAGTTCACCACCCTCGTACCGGAAGCCGACTACGACTTCGACCCGGCCACCGGCAACACCATCTCGGTCCCGGTGGACGCAACGGTCGCCGACGTGCGCCTGGAGTTCACCGGGAACACGGGCGCTCCCAACGGCCAGGTGGCCGAACTCGGCGTGATCGGCACGCCGGGTGCCAACCCCGATCTCACCGTGACGGACATGTCGTGGAGCCCCGTCGAGCCCGTCGAGACCGACGAGCTCACTCTCGAAGCCACCGTGGAGAACGCCGGCGACGCATCGTCGGCGGGCACCAGCGTCGACCTGCACGTCGACGGCGCCGTCGCCGCGAACGTCGACCTCGACGCACTCGATGCCGGTGCCAGCACCACCGTCACCGCCGACGTCGGCGCGCTCGGCGCGGGCAGCCACGAGATCGGCGCGGAAGCCGACCCGGACGGGCAGGTGATCGAGCGCGACGAGAGCAACAACGGCTACGTGCATGGCGAGCCGGTGGTGATCGGCGAGATCGAGACGTCCGACCTGGTACCGGACGTCACGTGGACGCCGGACAGCCCGGGCTCGGGAGACGCGGTCGAATTCTCCGTCGCCCTGTCCAACGAGGGCAGCATCGCCACCACCGGCGGTCCGCACGAGATCACACTCGTGATCGAAGATGGCTCGACCGGAGACGTGCTCCAGACCCTCACCGGCACCCATTCCGGTGTCATCGAACCAGGCGAGACCGCCGCACCCGTGGTGCTCGGCACGTGGGACGCCGGCGACGGGCGGCACGCCGTCACCGTCGAGGTGGAAGCCGACGGCAACGAGCACGCGGTCAAGCGGGACAACAACACGGCGTCCACGTCGCTGTTCGCCGGCCGCGGTGCGAACCTGCCGTACGACATTTACCAGGCCCAGGACGCCGAGACCGGCGGTGGTGCGGACATCGTCGGGCCGAACCGCGAGGTGGGCGACGGCGCCGGCGAGGCGTCCGGGCGCCAGGCGGTGACGCTGGAGAACACGGGTGACTACGTCGAGTTCACCACGCGGATGGACACGAACACGCTCGTCGTGCGCGCCTCCATCCCGGACGCACCCGAAGGCGGCGGCATCACCGACACGCTGAACATCTACGTCGACGGCGAGTACATCAAACCGATCACGCTGACCTCGCGGTACTCGTGGCTGTACGGCGACGAGGCGGATCCCGGGACGTCGCCATCGCTCGGCCCGCCACGCAACATCTACGACGAGGCCAACGTCATGTTCGACACGACGATCCCCGCCGGCAGCACCATCCGGCTGCAGAAGGACCCGGAGAACACGACCACGTACGCCGTGGATTTCATCAGCGTGGAACAGGTGGAACCGGAGCCGAACCCGGACCCGGACCGCTACATCGAGCCGGACGGGTACTCGCACAATGATGTTCAAAACGCGCTCGACCAGGTGCGCATGGACACCTCCGGTGACCTGGACGGCGTCTACCTGCCGCCCGGTGACTACGAGACCGCGCAGAAGTTCCAGGTGTACGGCGAGCCGATCGAGATCATCGGCGCGGGCCCATGGTTCACCCGGTTCTACGCGCCACAGGACCAGGAGAACACCGACGTCGGCTTCCGGGTCGACTCGTCGGTGAACGGCTCGACGTTCCGTGGCTTCGCCTACTTCGGCAACTACACGTCGCGGATCGACGGCCCCGGCAAGGTGTTCGACTTCCAGAACGTCTCCGACATCACCATCGACGACGTGTGGGTCGAGCACATGGTCTGCATGTACTGGGGCACGAACGTCGACAACATGACCATCACGAACGCCCGGATGCGCAACCTGTGGGCCGACGGTCTCAACATGACCAACGGGAGCTCCGGAAACGTCGTGCGCAACGTCGAGGCACGCGGCACCGGCGACGACAGCTTCGCCCTGTTCGCCGCCACCGACTCCGGCGGGGGCGAGCAGACCGGCAACGTCTACGAGAACCTCACCTCGATGCTCCCCTGGCGCGCGGCCGGGCTCGCGGTGTACGGCGGGTACGACAACACCTTCCGGAACATCCACATCGAGGACACGCTCGTCTACTCCGGTGTGACGATCAGCTCGCTCGACTTCGGCTACCCGATGGAGGGATTCGGTGCCGATCCTCCCACCGTGTTCGAGAACATCTCGATCGAGCGTGCTGGTGGCAACTTCTGGGGCGGCCAGACGTTCCCCGGCATGTGGCTCTTCTCGGCGTCCGAGGCGTTCCAGGGAATCCGGGTCAACGACGTTGACATCATCGATCCGACCTACGCCGGGATCATGTTCCAGACGCACTATGAAGGCGGGGAGCCGGTGAACCCGGTAACCGACACCGTCTTCGACAACATCTCGATCACCGGTGCCCAGCTGAGCGGGGACGAGTACGAAGACCGTTCCGGTATCGGGATCTGGGTGAACGAGATGCCCGAAGAGGGGCAGGGTCCGGCCGTCGGGTCCGCGACGTTCCGTAACCTGCACCTCGAGGACAACCACGAGGACATCCGCAACAACACGGATACGTTCGACCTGGTCATCGAGGACTAGGGCACGCAGCAGCGCGGCGACCGGGGGTCCGGACGCAGCCGGACCCCCGGTCAGCCCGCGCTCCGGACCCCCGGGTCAGCCCGCGCTCCGGGCCTCGGGCAGCCCCGGGGCCCGGACCATCGGCACTCGGTGAGTCCCGGCGGCCCCGGAGCGCTGCAGCCGCCGGGGCTATCTTGGACCGCTTCCGGGGCTGCTGGGGCTATCTTGTTGGGTCTGTGAAACGTTCAGCGGCCCAAATCTGGTCCTGGACGTTCCGCAGGCCCAACAAGTTGCCCATATGGCTGTGCGATAGCGGTGACCGACGTTGGTGGACGGGTTGCATCTGGTACCCGGGTACAGGTTTACCGTCGGGGTATGGGTGCCACGCAGATGGAGGCGCCGTTGCGGAGCGGGCAAGTCGCGGCGGCCGCCGGAGTCAACCGGCAGACGCTGCGTTACTACGAGCGGCGTGGCCTGCTGCCGCAACCTGAGCGCACCTGGGGCGGACACCGGTTGTATCCGGCGGACACCGTCACCACGGTGCGCGTCATCAAGGCCGCGCAGCGGCTCGGCTTCGCGCTCGACGAGATCGCCGAGCTGATCGCTGGCGCGCGGCACCGTCACGGCGATCCCGCAGCCGCGGGCCTGCGGGAACGCGCGGCAGGAAAGCTGGCCGAGGTGGAAGAGAAGATCCGCGATCTCGAGGTCATCCGGACGGCGCTGCGCTCGGCGCTGGATGCGGAGTGCGACGATCTAGCTGACTGCGTGGAAACGCCGGGATGTCCGTTGTCGCTGGCCGATCTCGCCGGAGAGGAGCGGCGTGTCGAGGGGGAAGTGCGGCGTGGTGATGGGGACGAGCGGCATGGTGATGGAGAAGTGGGGCATGGCGCCGGGGAGGAACGGCGTGGTGCCGGGGACGAGCGGCGTGGCGATGGCTCACGCCAGTGACGCCGGATACAGTGCGGCAGCATGACGGTAGCCCGCTCGCTCGTGCTGTTCGTGCTGGCCGGCCTGGCCGAAATCGGCGGCGCGTGGCTCATCTGGCAAGGCTGGCGCGAGCATCGCGGCTTCGCCTTGATCGGGCTCGGGATCGTGGTGCTCGGTGCGTACGGATTCCTCATCTCGATGCAACCCGAAACACACTTCGGCCGGGTGATGGCTGCGTATGGTGGGGCGTTCATCGCTGGGGCGCTCGCGTGGGCCGTCGTCGTCGACGGGTTCCGGCCAGACCGGTGGGACCTGATCGGCGCCGCGATCTGCCTGGCCGGTGCGGCCGTGATCATGTACGCGCCTCGCCCTTGAGTGCTGGTACGTCATCGGTTCCGGCACGTTGTCAGTCCCGACACGTCGTCAGTCCGGGGGCAGGTTGTCAGTCCCGGTACGTCGTCGCGTTCCGGTGAAAGCTCTCACTGTGATGGCGAGACGTGCGGGAAAGGCTCCGAAAGCGTCGTTTTTCGCACGTCTCGCCATCACAGTGAGGGGACAGCTCCTTCGTCGCCTCCGTCGGGGGCGAATTCGCTCGCGGCGAGGAAGCGGTGCCCGATGGTGCGCAGGAAGTCGATGGCGTCGTCCGATCCGGTGGCGGTGAAGTCTGGCCGGGCTGAAGGCGGTCTACGATCCCACCAACATGTTCCGGCACAACCACAACATCCCGCCGGCCGCCCGGTGACGGCCCCGGGTGGCGCGACGCAGCGGGTGGGCGCGGCTGTGGGAACACGAGCCTGGCGCGTGGGGTTGAACCGGATGTGAACTCGAACGTGACTGGTGAGTACAAGGTGCCGGGCGGGAAACTCGTCGTCGCCGATCTCGTCGTCGGTGACGGCGTGATCGAGAAGGCGACGATCAGCGGGGACTTCTTCCTGGAGCCCGACGACGCGCTGGAGCGGATGGACGCGGCCCTGGCCGGTGCGCCGGTGGGTGCGTCCACGGCGGAGCTGTCCGCGCGGGTAGCGGGAGCGCTCGACGGCGCGGTACCGCTCGGGTTCTCGGCCGACGCCGTGGCCACGGCCGTGCGCCGGGCCGTGACGGGGGCGACGACGTGGACCGATCATGACTGGCGGTTCCTGCGTGGCGAACCGTACGAGCCAGCGGTGCAGATGGCGCTGGACGAGGTGCTGGCGCAGCAGGTCGGGGCAGGGGAGCGGCCGCCGACGCTGCGCGTGTGGGAGTGGGCGTCGAATGCGGTGATCATCGGCAGCTTCCAGTCGGTGCGCAACGAGGTCGACCTGGATGCGGCGGCGCGGCACGACGTGTCCGTGGTGCGCCGGATCAGCGGCGGCGGGGCGATGTTCGTCGAGCCCGGCAACACGATCACCTACTCGCTGTACGTGCCGGAGTCCCTGGTGTCCGGGCTCTCGTTCGTGGACTCCTATGCCTTTCTCGACGACTGGGTCGTGGGTGCGTTGAACGAGCTCGGGGTGGAGGCGACATACCAGCCGATCAACGACATCACATCCCCGGCGGGGAAGATCGCCGGAGCGGCGCAGAAACGGCTGGCCGGCGGCGTCGTCTTGCACCACGTGACCATGGCCTACGACATCGACGCCGACAAGATGCTCGACGTCTTGCGGATCGGCCGGGAGAAAGTGTCGGACAAGGGCACGAAGAGCGCCAACAAGCGGGTGGACCCGGTGCGCCGCCAGACCGGACTCGCCCGCGCTGACGTGATCGACCGGCTGGTGGGAAGTTTCCGGAGCCGGCACGGCCTGACCGACGAGCAGCTCGACGCGCGCACGCTGGAGTTGGCACGAGAACGCGTGGAGACAAAGTTCGGCACCGAGGAGTGGCTGCACCGCGTGCCGTAACGCCACCTGCACGGGGGTCAACCAGCGCAGGGGAACGGGCGGCTGCTGTGTGCGGACGACACGTTGTAGCATCTGGCCATGCTCAGCGGTCCCGGCGAGCCTCACCGCGAGAACGAACCTGCTGGGGGCCGTGTCGGCCTCTGGGCCCGAGCGGTGCCGCTAGCACTAGGCCTGATCGTACTGGCCTGGATGGCGAAGATAATCGCGGTTCTTGTCGCGCTTGCCGGTCCGGGCGTGCTCGGCCACGTCGTGGCGGGCCGCTCCGGTGTCATGATCGGAATCACGGTCGGTGCCGTGGTCGTCCTGGCGATCTGCTATGCCGTTGTCACCCGGACGAGCGATGCGGCGCAAGCCGCTCAGGACGTTGGTGCCGACGCGATGGTATGGGTTTCGGCCGGCTGGGTCATCGTCGCGGGCTGGCTGGTAGGCGACACCATGTCGACGGCCGGCGCGATCATCGGCTCCCTGCTGAGTGTTCTCGTTGTGGGGGTCACCGGTCTCGCGGTGGCCGCGCGGCTCGACGGCAGTCTCGCCGCGGCGTTACGACGGCGAGCCGGACGTTGATACTGGCGGGGCGGCGAGTTCGCCGATCTGATCGATCACGTCGATCAGCCGATTGCGCAGGCCGGACGCGCGCGCCGCGAATTCCCGCTGGGCCGCCACGTACTCGGCCTTGCCCTCGCGAGTCTCGATGCGCACGGGCTCATAGCCCAGATCGCTGAGGTCATACGGGGATGCCCGCATGTCCAGCTCGCGAATGTCGCGGGCCAGTTCGAACGCGTCCGTGATCAGCTCACTCGACACCAGCGGGGCCAGCTTGTACGCCCACTTGTACAGATCCATATTCGCGTGCAGGCAGCCCGGCTGTTCCAGCGTGGCCTGCTGGTCCCGCGTCGGCTGCAGGGCATTGCGCGGGCGCGCGTCCTCGGTGAAGAACCGGAACGCGTCCACGTGGGAACACCGGACCTGATGCGATTCCACCACGGCGTCCGTGCCCTCATGTCCCAGCCGCAACGGCCAGTCCTCGTGGCGCACCTCTCCCGGGCGGGTGCGATAGACCATCGCCCACTCGTGCAGCCCGAAGCACCCTGTGAATGCCGGGCGCGAGGCCGTCGCGGCGAGGAGGTCACGGACCCAGGTGACGGTGGGCCAGCGGCGTTCGACGAAAACCGGATCGAGCTCCACGCCGTCGCCGGTTCGCCGGTAACCGCGCCAGCCCGCGTGCGGCGGCTCGCCACTCAGGACGATGCCGGGGCCGGGGTGCCAGCGCCGCAGGTGAGCGGGCCGGTAAGAGTAGTACGTGAACAAGAAGTCGAAGACCGGGTGCTTCTCGCCAGCGTCGCGACGCGCCAGGTGATCCCCGACGAGCTCGTCGACGCGATGCTCGTGTGCCGCGCTGCGGGCGCGCCACACGTCCTGGTTCATCCGCACGTCTTCCAGCGTATGAGGGCGACCATGCGGATATGACCGACGCCGACGGATGACACGTGCGGCGACCGATGACGCAGGCGCGACCGATGACGCAGGCGCGACCGATGACATGGGCGGCGACGAATCGACTCGGCGATCGCCGAGTCGATTCGGCAGCACCAACGTAGGCAAGATAACCTCCGGTGCGTGCGTATCGCGAGGTTCACAACGGGTGACGATCCCCGTTTCGCTGCCGTCGGTGAGGACCAGGACGGCCAGACCGTGCTGGCGGTGCTCGAAGGGGATCCGCTCTACAAGCCCATCCAGCTCACCGGTGAGAAGATCGCTCTGGACGAGGTGCGCCTGCTGGCGCCCGTTCTGCCACGCAGCAAGGTGGTGGGCGTCGGCCGCAACTACGTCGAGCATGCCTCCGAGCTGGGGCACGACGTCCCGGAGGAACCGCTGCTGTTCCTCGTGCCCAACACGGCAGTCATCGGCCCGGACGATCCCATCATCCTGCCCCCGCAATCGGAGGAAGTGCACCACGAGGCGGAACTCGCCGTGATCATCGGCCGGATCGCCAAGGACGTGCCGCCCGAGCGGGTGCCTGACGTCGTCCTCGGATACACCTGCGCGAACGACGTCACCGCCCGTGACCTGCAGCGTCGCGATCACCAGTGGGCCCGGGCAAAGGGATTCGACTCGTCGTGCCCGATCGGCCCGTGGGTCGAGACCGAGCTCGACACCTCCGACTTGGCCGTGCGCTGCACCGTGAACGGCGACGAGCGGCAATCGGGACGGACGGCGCAGATGGTGTTCGACGTGCCGACACTCGTGTCCTACATCAGCTCCGCGTTCACGCTGCTGCCCGGCGACGTGATCCTCACGGGAACGCCGGCGGGCGTCGGCCCCATCGAAGCGGGCGACCACGTCGTCGTCTCCGTCCAGGGCATCGGAGTCCTCGCCAACCAAGTGGTCACCGGCGAGTGAGCGATACCCTTCCCTAGGCAGCAGTCCGTTGTCGTGTCCGGACATACAGATCCGCAAATTCGAGGGTGGTTGCAGTGACTGACAGCGCCAGTTCGTCGAACACGTTCGTGCTCGGCGAGGTCGCTCCGAAGGACGTGCGCGTGCGGTTCTGCCCGTCACCGACGGGTAACCCGCACGTCGGGCTGGTCCGTGCGGCACTGTACAACTGGGCGTTCGCGCGGCATTTCGGAGGCACCTTCGTCTTCCGGATCGAAGACACCGACGCGACCAGAGACACCGAAGAGTCGTACGAAGCGCTGCTCGCCACGCTGCGCTGGCTCGGGCTCGACTGGGACGAAGGCCCGGAGGCCGGGGGAGAGTACGGACCGTACCGGCAGTCCGAGCGTTTCGACATCTACGCCGACGTGGCAAACCGGCTGCTCGACGCCGGATACGCGTACCGGTGCTACTGCACCCCGGAGGAGCTCGAAGAGCGCCGGGCGGCCGCGCGGGCCGCGGGCAAGCCGAGCGGCTACGACGGGACGTGCCGCGACCTGAGTGCCGATCAGATCGCCGCGTACGAGGCCGAAGGACGCGAATCCGTACTGCGGATGCGCACCCCCGACGACACGGTGACGTTCACCGACCTGATCCGTGGCGAGATCAGTGTCGACCCCGACAACCTCTTCGACTTCGTCCTCGTCCGGGCCAACGGCCATCCCTTGTACACGCTGGTGAACCCCGTCGACGACGCGCTCATGCGGATCACCCACGTCCTGCGGGGCGAAGATCTGCTCTCGTCGACCCCCCGGCAGCTGATCGTGCACGAGGCCGTACGCGAACTCGGGATCGCCTCGGGGCCCATGCCGCGGTTCGCGCACCTCCCGCTCGTCACCGGAGAAGGCGGCAAGAAGCTGTCCAAGCGCGAGCCGGAATCGTCGTTGCAGCTATACCTGGACCGCGGGTTCCTGCGTGAGGGGCTGCTGAACTACCTGGCGCTGCTCGGCTGGTCCATCGGCGACGACCGCGAAGTTTTCTCCATGGAGGAAATGGCCGAAGCGTTCGACGTCACCCAGGTCAACCCGAGCGCGGCCCGGTTCGACATCAAGAAGGCCGAGGCGATCAATGGGGCCTGGATGCGCCAGCTCAACGTCGACGAGCTGGCCGAGCGCATGGTGCCGCACCTGCAGGAGGCCGGTCTCCTGGATCACCCGCCGGAGCCGGAGTCGATGGAGATCCTGCGCGCGGCGGCGCCACTCGTGCAGGAGCGGATGACCGTGCTCGACGAGTGCGTCGGCATGCTCGGCTTCCTCTTCGTGAGCGAAGACGCTTTCCAGATCGACGAGACGGACGCGGCGAAGGTCCTGAACGGCGAATCCAAGCAGGTTCTCGAAGCAGCGCGTTCCGCACTGGGAACGCTGGAGACGTGGACGCTCGACGCCATCGAGGAAGCGCTGCGAACGGCACTCGTCGACGAGCTGGGCCTCAAACCCCGGCTGGCCTTCGGGCCCGTGCGCGTCGCCGTGACGGGCCGTCGGGTCTCGCCGCCGCTGTTCGAGTCCCTCGTGCTGCTTGGCCGGGAACGCACCCTCTCGCGTATCGACTCCGCCCTCGTGCGTGCCGAAGTTGGCTGACCGCGAGGCGTGTCGCCGCGGTGACGCGCCACACGTCGTGCGAGTTTGGAGTCGCTGGCGATCGCCAGCTATCCTATCCAGGCGATCGGGCGCGGAATCCGGCCTGCATCGGTGGGGTATGGTGTAATCGGCAGCACGACTGATTCTGGTTCAGTTAGTCTAGGTTCGAATCCTGGTACCCCAGCGCTTCGGCCAAGCATGACGCCGAGTCAGATGATTTGGAGTCTCACTCGTCCTCGGGTAGAGTTCCGGACTGCGACGTCAAGTGTCGAAAGCACATACGGCCCCGTTGTGTAGTGGCCTAGCACGCCGCCCTCTCAAGGCGGTAGCGCGGGTTCGAATCCCGTCGGGGCTACCACTGGTAGATCGCCCTTCACCTGCGGAAACGCGGGTGAGGGGCGATCTTGTTGTGTCGGGCCATCACTGGCTGAAATCGGTTGCTGGCGGCCATTCACGCCGAATACGCGCCCAAGTTTTCGGTCGCCGAGGGGCCGGCCAAGGGCTTGGTCGATCTTGGCGCGGTTTCGGGCGGCGTCGCCGTCGATGCATTTGACGTAGATCCTCAGCAGGATGTCGACGGAGTGATCCGGCCACTCCGCGATCTGAGAGGGGTCGGCGTCGGCGTTGAGCCAGGTTGATACGCCCGCGTGGCGTAGGTCGTAGGGGCGAGCGGTCAAGGGTGATTGGTCGGCTGTTTTGCCGAACACGGCTTTCCTCGCCTGTTTCCAGACCGGCGCCCTTCATTTCAACGCTGGGATGGGGTTGACGGCGAGGATCTTGCGCCATCGTGACACGACGCTTGCCGCTCGCGGTGTGCCATCGAGCCGGACGGCGAGACCATCGAGGACGCCTCTGAGCACGGTTGGATCGGTGAGTGCCGTGACGGGGCGGATGTTCCGGCTGGCCCAACGAAGTGACTCTTCGACCCAATCAGGACGGTCCGGGTCGTGGCGGCGCCTGGTGTTGAAGCCCATCATCAGAGTCGGCAAGGACGGTAGCGGTGCGAGGTTGCCGATCTCATCCAGGGCAAGCAGCAGGGGTGGGTCCATCCGGGCGCCGGTGGAGCGGGCGGCGGGCATGCGTGCGGCCACCGGGCCGCGATGTTGGCGAGGGCCGTGCCGAGCAGGTAGCCGATATCAGCAGGTCGCGGCGTGGCCAGCGATGGGCGTAGTGTCGCCGCCCGCTTCAGCAGTGATCTGGCGGACGCGGCGCGGGTGACTTCGGCACGGCTGGCGGTACCGGCGAACCGGTGAAAGGCAGGCGTATCGCGTCGTGAAGCCGCTCTTAACAGGTCACCACGACGGCGTCAACGTCCCGGCCGAGTACGGCTAGATGGCGATGGAAGAGTCCACGCGGGCGGCAAGATCCTCACGAAGCCTGTGCTGCTGCTCCTCGGACAAGGGCGAGAACAGCTGCTTTTCGACGGCGCGGACCGCGATGCTGGCTTTACGCAGTGTTGCCTGCCCGTCCTCAGTGAGCTCGGTCGGTAGTGCCCGCCCGCGGGGTGCTTGATCGGGCCGCGCCGGTAGGCCGCGCTCTTGTAGCCGGCGTAGGAGGAGGTTCATCGACTGGCGGGTGACGAAGGCGTGGCGGGCGAGTTCGGAGTTGGACAGTCCGGGGTGCTGACCGAGTAGTTCGAGGCAGGCGTATCGGGGGACGGTCAGCTCCAGTGGCCGCAGGACCTCGTCCATCGCGGTGCGCAGTGCGGCGTGTACCTGCTTGACGACGTAGCCCAGGGACAGTTCAAGGTCGCCGACGGTCTCTGCTTGCTCCATGTCAGCATTCTGACATATACTGAATGTCAGCACGTTGACATAAAGGAGCTAGGTTATGAGTGGACAGGTCACGTACTTCGAACTGCCGAGTAGCGATATCGCAGCGACGCAGCGGTTCTGGAACTCGCTGTTCGGCTGGACGTTCTACGAGGGCAACTTTCCGGGGTACTCGATGATCCAGGGGCCCGAGCCGATGGGCGGGTCACCGCACGACGATTCGTCACGACACCCGCGGATCTTCTTCGCTGTCGACGACATCGAGGCTGCAGTTGCTCGGGTGCGCGAACTCGGCGGTACGGCGGAAGATCCAGTCACCATTCCGTCCGGCGCATACGCCCACTGCACCGACGATCAGGGCGTGGAGTTCAGCCTGTCCCAAGAGACAGGAGACAACGCTTGATTCGGGCCGACACCGACGAGCCACGTACGCCGAGGTCCAACGATTTCGTCAGACCGCTGTTCCCACTGGCGTTGGCCACCTTCGCGGTCGGTACCGACGCGTTCGTGATCGCGGGACTCCTGCCTGCCATCGCCACGGACCTCGGCGTGAGCATTCCGGCAGCTGGTCAGTTGGTGACAGTGTTCGCGTTGACACTTGCCATCGCGGCGCCGGTTCTGAGTTGGCTGTTGAGCCCGCTGGATCGCCGCAAGGCCCTGCAACTGGCGCTGGTCGTGTTCGTCGTCGGTAATATCGTGACGGCGCTCAGCCCGACCTACCTGCTGGCTTTGCTGGCCCGCATTCTCACCGCGCTTGGGGCGGCCACCATCACGGCCACCGCCTCGAGCGCAGCTGTCGCGATCACACCTGCCGAACGGCGCGGTCGTGCCATGGCAGTGGTGATCGGTGGGCTGACCTTGTCTACCGCGCTGGGCATGCCGTTAGGCAACTTGATCGGCAGTGTCGATTGGCGCCTCACGCTGTGGGCCGTGGCCGCCTTGGGCGTCGTAGCCGCGGTCGGCATCTCAGCGTCATTGCCCAAGGTGATGTTGCCGACGACGAGCCTAGCGGCCCGCCTGGCTCCGCTGCGCCAGCCCAAGGTGCTCACGATCTTGATGGCGACGCTACTGGTGATGGCCGGCCATTACACCGTCTACACCTACATCGGCGCGATGACTGCCGACGCCACGACCGGATCGTTTCCGCAGGCGCTCACCATGATCCTGTTCGCCTGGGGAGTCGGGGTCTTCGCTGGCAACTTCTTCGCCGGCTACCTCGTGGACAAGCGTCCGGCGCTCGGCGTCGCGGTCACCGCATTCGCCGGCGGCACCGTGCTCCTTGCGATCAGCCCACTCACGGTCAGCCACCTGGTCATTGCTGCCGTCTGGGCCACCATCTGGGGAGCGACCGACGGCATGGCCTCGGTCGTGCAACAACACCGATTGGTCACCTTTGCGCCCGCCTCAGCTCCGGTTCTCTTCGGCCTCAACTCCTCCGCGATCTACGTCGGCGTCGCGGTGGGTGGCGTATTCGGCGGCCTAGCCCAAGACTGGCTGTCGGTCACCCTGCTCGGCGTTCCCGCCGCCGTTCTGGCACTGCTCGCCACGACAGTAACCTTCGCCGAGGGGCGAGCGATCCGGGCGACAACTTCGCCGAGGGCACCTGAGTACGCCCAGTGACACAGGCGCAGCCACGTATCCCTGACCGGGATCAAAGCACTGGTGACGGTTGTCGCGACCGAGGCGATGTTCCTGGTCGCCCAGGCCACATACGATCCCCGCGACGGGCTTCTGCTCGCCACGCCGTGCTTTCCGCCCGCGCGTACCGTCCGGGAAGGACTCGGCGCAGAGGTCGACGTGGTGCCACTATCGTTCGACGACGGGTACCGGCTGCCGCTCGACATGATCGCCGACGCGCTCACGTCGCAGACTCGGCCAGCCACCGTCGTCGGAGTTGGCTCGATGACGGCTGTCTGGGACGCCGTTGGATCCCGGAACAAGTCCGGATGGCCCCACCCCATCCCGCCGTGGTCTGATCGCTCAGCGTGCTCTGCCCCGCCGGTGGCAGCGGTTCGGCTGGCGTGCCCATATGCTCACCATGCCCAGCGGGGTATTCCGTTGGTGACATGCCGACGGGGACGCTGACGGGCAATAGTGGCCGGCTGTCCCCGGTCGTGGTCGACGGGGTTGTGTCGAATACGTGCCCAAGTTTACTTTCGCACGGCCGTCGAGCGCGCGTTATCGCAGGTGATCACATGTGTGCTTGGCTTGGGCATGCCGCTCTCTCAAACGGTAGCGCGGGTTCGAATCCCGTCGGGGCTACTACCGGTAGGCCGCCATTCACCTGCGGAGATGCGGGTGAATGGCGTTCTTGTTGTGTCCGGCTATCCCCGGCTGAGACCGGTTGCCCGCGGCCATTCTCGCCCAATACGTGTCAAAGTTTTCAGTCGCTGAGCGAGCGGCTGAGCGCCTGGTCGATCTTGGTTTGAGTGATGCCTGTCTGTCAGGGGCCGAGGCAGCCGAGCGGGACGACGTGGACGCCGTCGTCGCGGGTGTAGGCCAGGGAGGTTCCGGTGATGACGACGAGTGCCTTTGGCTTCCGCGTGACGTGCTCGGCGAGCTTCAGGAGTGATGCCGCTGCCTTGTCGATCTCGTTCTCGCCGAGCTTGACCTCGACTCCGGCCCAGTCGCCGTCGCGGGTCTCGAGGGTGTAGTCGACCTCGAGTCGGGCGTCGGCTTCCCGGTAGTGGAAGCAGGAGGCTCCGACTGCTTCGGTATACATGCGCAGATCGTGTGCGACGAGGCTTTCGAAGAGGAATCCGGTGATCTCGAGGTCGGCGAGCATGCGCTCGGGTGACATCTGGAGTATCGCGGCGGCGAGGGAGGGATCGCCGAGATGTCGCTTCGCGGTGGTGATCAGGCGCTTGGACGAGCGTACCGAGGGGTCCCAGGCGGGAACCTGTCGTGCTCGACGATGATGTTGAGGTAGCCGTCCAGGTAGGTGCGGGCGTCGGTATCGTCTGAGCCGACCAGTAGGTGCCACCCGCCGACGGCGATGTGGTGCAGGTAGTCGCGTAGCTCTAGTGGGCTGTTCGCTGGGACGGGCGCGATTCCGTTGAGGAGGTCGGCGACCGACACGGTCGGCGTGGTCGCCTGTTCTCGGTCAAGGTCATGGTGCGCATCCGAACGACGCCGAAGCGACCAGCTCCGGAATGACGCTGAGCATCGTCCCGGGGCGTGGCTGAGCTGGTGAGGATGGACTGGCCACGCAAACCGCGATCATCGACTGTTCGACGAACGGTATCCCAGATGCGAGGGACACATTGCCACTCGTCGAGCAGGCGTGGAGTATCCCCATCCAACAGCAGCCGGGGATCGAGCGCGGCTCTCCTCTCGGCGTTGGGATCCGAGTCGAGCAGGACTTCACTGGCGGCGACCTGGCGGGCGGTGGCAGTCTTGCCGCAGCCCTTCACCCCTTCGATGAGAACGGCGCCCATGGCGCGCATCTGGCTGTTGAGCATGGCATCGGCGTGGCGTGGGGGTGCGATTAATGAAGGCGGAAGAGACCATCTCGCTGCCCTGGTCGTGCTCCACTGTGAGAGCCATCGTGAGCGATGCGCCAGAGGTCAGAGGTGGAGCCACCTGGCGTGAAGGCGGGCTAGCCGATGTGCCTCGGCTGGCTGGGCATCGACGTCTCGGTGCATCATTGCAGGTTGGCGGGCACGAGATCCCACTTAATGAGATCTACCGTTCGAAATGTGGACGAGCCTCGATAAGGTGACTGGTATGTCTCGAGGATTGCCGAGCACCCCACAAGGAAACGGCCCGGCTATCCGCGAGCTGCTGGCCGCAGGCGAGCGGTCGTACTCGTTCGAGTTCTCGCCACCCAAGACACCGGAGGCCGAGGGCCTGTTCTGGCGGACGATGCGGGAGCTGGAGCGGCTGCGCCCGACGTTCATCTCCGTCACCTACGGCGCAGGCGGCACCACACGAGAGTCAACAGTCCGCCTCACCGGGCAGGTGGCGCTGGACACCACGTTGACCGCGATGGGGCACCTCACCGCCGTGAACCATTCGGTGGCCGAGCTGCGCCACGTCATCGGACAGTATGCCGACGCCGGTATCCGCAACATCCTTGCGCTGCGTGGCGACCCGCCCGGTGACCCGCAGGCGGAGTGGACGCCCCACCCGGAAGGTCTGCTCTACTCTGAACAGTTGGTCCGGCTGATCAAGTCGGTTGGCGACTTCTCTGTCGGCGTTGCCGCGTTCCCGGAGAAGCACCCGCGCTCACCAGACGTGGAGACCGACGTGCGCTACCTGGTGGGCAAGTTCCGTGCCGGTGCGGACTTCGCCATTACCCAGATGTTCTTCAACGTTGAGGACTACCTGCGGCTACGTGATCACGCCGTGGCCATCGGGGGCGACAAGCCGATTATTCCGGGCATTATGCCCGTGACGAATGTCAAGCAGATCCAGAAGTTTGCGGAACTCTGCGGCGCGGCCTTCCCCGAGTCGCTGGCCGAGCGCCTCTATGCTGCCGGCGACGACCGCGAGGCGGTCCGGGCCATCGGCGTGGACTATGCGACGGCCATGTGTGAGCGGCTGCTGGCTGAAGGGACGCCAGGTTTCCACTTCTACACGCTGAACCGCTCACCGGCGACTCGGGAGATCTACGAGCGCCTCGGCCTGGTTGACAATACCCTTGCCCCTGCCTGACACCACGTCGTCTGGACCGACCCTAGCTGCCAAGCCGGTCTAGGGCAGATGATCTACAGGAAATTGTCGGCTTCAGGGCGTGTGAAGGAGACGGAGCACTCTCCCTCGCTGGGTCGTCCCGTTTTGGTCGGCATCCCGGTGGTCTCATGATCTGGTTCGGGCGCACTCTCCGTGATGGGATGGTCGGCGCCCGCGCGCGATCGACATGGGGTGAGTGTCCTCGATGCGTGGCACCCTCGAACCGCGCACCCTCGCCACCGCCGACGGCATCGTGGCTCCACGCTCCATCATCACCTCAGGTCAAGCCACCATCCTCGGCCAGGTCCAGCTACCCGAGCCGCCCAAGTTCTTCGACTTCACCCCACCGATCACTCGCGAGTTCCTCTCGACAGCCGGCTGGCTTCATTCCAGCCGTCCCGACGTGGTTGGTCGGACGAAGAGGGACGTTGCGGGGATTGGGTTCATTTAATGTTGAGGAATATTGATCGTAACGAGCTCCCGGGCACAGATAACGAGCCGTGATTTGGTTGCGCCCTACGCGGAGCTCGCGCGTGTGGACCCGGTGATCGTGACTGGATTTTCGTGGCCCACATAGAGGGCGTCATCGAGTGCGCGGGAGGTCTCGTAGTTCGGGAGCAGCCCCGTGTCGCATGCCTGCTTCAGCGTCGGAGCACCCTGGTCACGGTCTGACAGGATGAGCTCCATGTCCGTAGGCAGCGGCAATCCCAGCTCCGGGTCGCGAACGGAGATCGCATACTCCTCTTCCACCACGAACCGTTTTGAAAGCATGTAGTGGATCGTCGTGTCGTCTTCCAGCGCCACAAACGCGTGCCCGATGCCGATCGGCATGAACAGCGCGCTCGGCCATTCCCCGTCGAGTACGACCACGTCCCACTGGCCGAATGTCCACGATCCGACCCGCAGGTCGATCACGATGTCCAACGCCCGCCCCCAGAGGCTGTACACGAGCTTGGCACTTCCCGGCGGGGTGGCGGTGTAGTGCACACCACGCACGACGCCGCAGACAGATCGGCTGTGGGTGCACTGCCGCACCGGGAACATCGGATGCCCGGTGACCGCGACAAGCTCCCGCTCGTCGTGCGGGATCGCGATCGTCCCACGCTCGTCCGTGAACGTCGAAGACACGAGCTCGAACGTGCCAGGTATGGCCAGCTCACGCGCCTTCACGGGCCACCGCCATTCCTGCCCGATCCACGCCCAGAACCTGGCGCACGGCGTCGATCACGCGGTGTTGGCGGTCCAGGTCGAGCGACGGGTACATGGGCAGTGAGAAGATCTGATCGGCCAGTTCCTCGGTGACTGGCAAGGATCCGCGCTCGTAGCCGAGGTGGGCGAACCCGGTCATGGTGTGAACCGGCCACGGATAGCTGATGTTCAATTTGATCCCGTGGTTGGCGAGCTCCGAGATGATCCTGTCCCGGTCGGGGTGACGCACCACGTAGACGTAGTACACGTGCTCGTTTCCGTCGTTCACCTTCGGAAGTTCCAGCTCGGTATCGCCGAGGGCCTCCGCGTAGCGCGCGGCGACCGTGCGGCGGCCGGCCACATAGTCGTCCAGCCGGCGCAGCTTGCGGCGCAAGATCTCGGCGTGCACCTCGTCGAGGCGGCTGTTGTGTCCGGGGGTGCGGACGACGTAATACACGTCGCGCATCCCGTAGTAGCGTAGTTTTCGCAGCTCTTCGGCGGTTTTCTGATTCGGCGTTACGACCGCGCCGCCGTCGCCGTAGGCGCCCAGAACCTTCGTTGGGTAGAACGAGAACGCCGCGGTGTCACCGAACGTTCCGGCCAGCTGGCCGCGCTGGGTGGCGCCGTGGGCCTGGGCGCAGTCCTCGACGACGGCCAGCCCGTGTTCTGCGGCGAGTGTGTGCAGCGGTGTCATGTCCACGCACTGGCCGTAGAGGTGGACAGGAAGCAGAGCCTTGGTCCGCGGTGTGATCGCGGCGGCGACCTGGTCGACGTTCATCAGGTAGTCGTCGCGCCGCACGTCGACGAATACCGGGGTCGCTCCGGCGCTGTCGATTGCGAGCACGGTCGGTGCTGCCGTGTTCGACACGGTGATCACCTCGTCACCGGGCCCGACCCCGACTGCTTCCAGTGCCAGCTTGACGGCGTTGGTGCCGTTGTCGACGCCAACGCAATGGGGGAGACCGTGGTAGTCGGCGAACTCGCGCTCGAATCCCCGTACGCTCTTGCCGAGAACGAGCTGCCCGGACCGGAACACCGTATCCACCGCCTCGAGGATTTCCTCGCGTTCGTTTTCGTACTCGGGCAGGTAGTCCCACACGGATATCGACATGTGCACGCTCCTCGTGGATGGTTGGGATCCAGAGTGCGTGCATCGCAGGAAAAGGATCAATACTAATTTGGTCAATTCCGTGTGAGGTTTTCGCCGACGTCATATTCATTCCAGATTTGCGTAGAGTCTGTGCAAACTGGGTTCGATGGTGTGCTGCGGACGCTAATCTCGAAGCCACGCCCCCAGAGCCGTGTTTCGAAGAATGAATGGTTGAATTCTGGATTTCTTTCCGTGACATTTACCCTAGTTCGTGAGGTCGGGTGTGACGGATTATGACGTCGATTCAGACAATGTCCGCGGTGCAGCCGGCGCACGTGGTCCTGCTCGGCGCCACGGGTTTTGTCGGTTCGGCCGTGTTACGGCATCTCGCTGCGCAGCCACTTCGAGTTCGTGCGGTCTCCCGGCGTCCCGCGGCAGTTCCGGACGGTGCGGTTGCCGATATCGAGGTGTGCCCGCTCGAGCTGACCGAGCCGGGAGCGGTCGCCGACGTGGTCGCAGATGCCGACGTCGTGGTGCACACGGTTGCTCACATCGCCGGCTCGTCGACGTGGCGGATCGATGACGGGGACCGCGCGGCCGAACGGGTCAACGTCGGGCTCGTTCATGACCTGGTCGAGGCCGCGCGCCGGCGGCGGGGTCGCGACCGGCAGCGGATCGTGTTTGCTGGGGCTACCTCTCAGGTTGGTGCGCACGACAGGGAGGTCATCGACGGTACCGAGCCCGATCGCCCGAGCGACGAGTACAGCCGGCAGAAGCTGGCCGCTGAGCGTGCGCTGCTCGCGGCCGATGCGGAAGGTGTGCTGCACGGTGTCTCGGTGCGTCTGCCAGCCATGTACGGCTATGGCCCGGATTCCACGGCACGCGACAAGGGAGTGGTCTCCACGATGGTGCGCCGGGCGCTCGACGGCGAGCCGTTGACGATGTGGCACGACGGTACGGTCCGGCGGGATTTGCTCTACGTCGAGGACGCTGCAGCGGGACTGGTCGCCGCAACCCACTACGTTCCCCACCTGTCCGGTCGGCGATGGTTGCTAGGCACTGGACGTGGTGAGGCTCTCGGTGACGTATTCCGGACGATCGCCGAAACCGTCGCGAGGCAAACGGGGAAGCCGCCGGTGAAGGTCGTGCCGGTCCCGCCGCCGGACTATGCGGAGCCAGGTGACTTTCGCAGCATCACGATCGACTCGTCGGCCTTCCGGGGCGTGACCGGATGGCGGCCGATGGTCCCGCTCGTCGAAGGGCTGTGCCGCACTGTCGAGTTCTGCGTGCGTGGTGGTGAGGCCGCGCTATGACGTGACTCCATGATCATGAACTCTTATCGACGTATGTGGACGGTAAGAGTTCATGATCATGGGTTAGCTTGGCCAGAGTAGTCTTGACGGCTTGCCGTGATCCCACGCTAGCTCCGTGGACGGGTGAGCGGCGCCTTCGGCCTCGGCGGCGTTCGCTGCCTCGACCCCCAGGGCCGTCTGCACCCGGGAACGGATGCGATCGACGTCACCGCGCTCTCCGGGGCCCAACGGGGTCCCCAGTCCTCGGCGCAGTGCGTCCGCGGCTCCAAGCAGGTGCGCGGCCTTAGTCGATGCACCAAGCAGGCTGTGCGCGCCAGCGAGCCCTTCGAGAGCCAGCGCCATCGTCCGCGGAGACGACGAGAGGACCGCCTGCGCGTGGCCCTGGCGCTGCCGTTCCAGCGCGCCCGGCCCGTCTTCGCGCTGCTCGGCGACGAATCCCAGCTCGATCAGCGGCAGTGGGCTGAACGGCCCGTCGACCTTGCCGTGCCCGTGCTGGCGGCCGAACCAGTCGAGCAGCAGCGCCTCGGCTCCCTCCAGGTCCCCGCGGCGACGCAAGGTGAGCGCCAGGCCGAACTCGGCATAGTCCACAAGCCCCGGGTTGCCCTGATCGCGGGCTAGTTCGCGGGCGCGGCGGTGGTGCGCCTCGGCGGTATCGAAGTCGCCGACGACCAGGGCGAACCGTCCCAGGGCCGCGAGCAGTCCGGATGTCTCGGCGGCGAGATCCAGATCCTCCGCCATGCGCAGGGCAGTGGTGTGCAGGTGCAGGGCCTCGTCGTAGTCACCACGGATCTCGGCCACGAGGGCCAGGCAGGTCGCTACCTGCAGGTGCCCCCACTGATCGCCCAATTCGGTGAATATCGCTCCGGCCAGCTCCGCGTCTCGCAACGCGGCGTCGAGATGATCTGTACCCAATGCGACATTTGCCCGTGTGACCAGGGCGGCTGCCGTGCCCCACTCGTCTCCGCTCGCCCGAAACTCGGTGAGCAATTCGGACAGCTGCACGTGACTGGTAGCGACGTCCAGCGCCCAGTGTGCGAATGCATTGAACCAGCGCACACGCGGCGGCGCGGCGACGGGAACGGCCTGCACAGGAACGTCGGGAGTGTTCGTCCAGAGGGCCAGGCCGGACCGCCACGCCCGCACCGATGCCGCCTTCGGCGGCTCGACGCCGTCGCCGATCGCCGACAACGCCGTGGTGGCCGCGCGGATTCCCACGTTGGCGCGTCCTCGCAGGAACCAATACCACTCTGTGGCGTCAACCAGCCGCAATGCGGCATCGGCGGCGCCAGTGGCGACGGCATGATCCAGTGCGGCGCGGACGTTGGCGGACTCGAGGTCGAGCCGCTCCAGCCAGCGACGCTGTTCGCGACCCCGCAGCCCGGCATCCGCCTGTTCGACCACGGCGAGATAGTGGGCGAGATGCCGGTCGCGCGCCGCGCGCTCCTCACCGGCGACGGCCAGCGCCTCGGCAGCGTAGGCTGCGATCGATTCGAGCATCCGGAAGCGTCGCGGTTGGCCTTGACCGGACGAGACCAGCCAGGAGCGGTCCACCAGTCGTGCGACCAGATCAGCGACCTCGTCGGGGGCAACGTCTGACCCGGTGGCCAGATCCTCGGCGGCCTCCAGGGTGCACCCTCCGATGCACGGGGCCAGTCGACGTAGCACCGCTCGCTCAGCATCGTCGAGGAGTTCCCAGCTCCAGTCCAGTGTCGCCCGAAGCGTCCGTTGCCGTTGCGGGCCCCAGTCACGACCACCCCGGCTCAAGAGCGCGAACCGGTCGTCGAGGCGTTCGACCAGGCCTGCTACCCCAAGCGCGCGGACCCGCGCGGCAGCCAGCTCGAGCGCGAGTGGAATACCGTCGAGGCGATGGCACAACCTGCGCACGGTCGCCGGGTCGAGCTCGGCGTCGGGGTCGGCTGTGCGGGCGCGGGCAGTGAATAGCTCCACGGCGGCGGCGGAGTCGGTGCCGTCGGAACCGTCGACGTCCAGCGGATCGACCGGAAGTACCGTCTCGGCCGGCAGCGTGATCGGCTCCCGGCTGGTAGTGAGCACCCGGAGCCCTGGCGCGGCGGAGAGCAGCCGGCTCACCATAGCGGCAACGGCGTCCACCAGGTGCTCGACGTTGTCCAGCACCAGCAGCATGTCCTGCCCGCGCAGAGCATTGATCAGTTGGCTGACGGGGTCCGCCCAAGCCTCCGGGTCGCGCACGCGGGACGTCGCGCTTGAGCGCACCCCGCAGGCTGCAGAGATCGCGCCCGCCACATCAGCCTCGCCAGCTCCAGTGGGCACCTGGTCCAGCTCGACCAGCCGGACACCGTCAGCAGACTGATCGGCCACCTGGTGAGCGACGGCCAGCGCCAGCCGGGTCTTGCCGACCCCGCCCGGACCGACGAGGGTCACCAGGCGCCGCCCGTCGAGCGCCCGTTGCACTCGCGCGAGGTCGTTGTCTCGGCCAACCAGTGGAGTCAAGGTTGCTGGCAGCGCCAGGTGCTCGTCGCTGCTGGACGGGTGCGCCGGGCGCAGCTGCGGGTCGTGAGTGAGCACGGCGTGGTGCACGGCGACGAGCTCGGGACCGGGTTCGGTCCCGAGCTCGTCGCGCAACCGGGTGTCGATGTCCCGGTATGTCTCCAGTGCCTTGTTGGGCTGGCCGGCCTGGTAGAGCGCGCGCATCAGCGCTGCTCGCAGCCGCTCACGCAGCGGATGCTCGGCGACCAACGCGGCGAGCTGTCCGGTCAGCTCCGCTGGAGACCCCGCCGCAAGATGCGCTTCGGCGCGCTCCTCATGAATGGTCAGCCACAGCTCGTCGAGCCGGGCGACGGCGGCGCGCGCGAACGGCGCGTCAGCCGTATCGGCAAACACCGGACCTCGCCACAGGGCCAATGCGTCGTCGAGCAGCGCGGCGCGCTGTCGTGGATCGTCGGTGTCGCGCGCCCGTTGTAGCAACTCGGCGACCCGGTCAGCGTCCACTGCGTCATCCCGGACGCGAAGGGCGTAACCCGGCCCCTCTGAGACAACCAATTCACGAGCGCCCGGTTCGGCGTCGTCAAGAGCCCGACGAAGCTGCGACACGCGTGCCTGCAGGGCCGTGCGGGGGTTGGCCGGCAGCTGAGCGTCCCACAGATCCTCGATCAAGCGGTCGGCGGAGACCACCGTGCCCCTGTGTGCGAGCAGGTCGGCGAGCAGGACACGGACCTTGAGCTCGGGCACCCGGACCGGTTCTCCACGGTCGGTGTGCACCTCCAGCGTCCCGAGAACACCGAACCTCACACTTCAACCCTAACCGAGCAGGAGCAGATCCAAAGTCGGCCCGAAGTGGATCCGAAGCGGGGACGTGCATGGTCGTCCTCAGATCGCCCGGGCGATGCGAAAGCCTTTGAGAGGAGCCACCAACATGATCGACGAACCACTCCGCCTGACTGTGATCATTGGTAGTACCCGTGTCGGCCGTTTCGGGCCGACGGCCGCCGAGTGGTTTGCCGAACGCGCCCGCCGCCGGTCCGACGTCGACGTCAGCGTCGTCGACCTGGCCGAATGCTGGCTGCCCGACGTGCTCAACCACGACGACCAACCGCCGCGGCCGGTGCGCGAGCTGGCCCCCTGGCTCGGCGACGCTGACGCGTTCGTCATGGTGACGCCGGAGTACAACCACAGTTACCCCGCGGCGCTGAAGAATGCCATCGACTGGTACTTCGACGAGTGGCGGGCCAAGCCGATCGGATACGTCAGCTATGGCGGGGTCGCTGGAGGGCTGCGAGCCGTGGAGGCGCTGCGGCTGGTGTTCAATGAGCTGCACGCGACGTCCGTTCGGACCACGGTCTCCTTCACCAACTACCCCGAGGTGTTCGACCACGACGGGCAACCGATCGAGCCGAAGCGCTACGAGCAGGCCGCAGACGAGATGATCGATGAACTGATCTGGTGGGGCGACGCCCTCCGCCGCCAGCGCGCCCGTGTGCCATACCCCGGGACCCAGGAGTAAACGGCGATCGAGTCTCCCAATTGACACTGCCGGCGGGACAGATCGGGAAGCCCGTCGGGAATGGACACCGCGAATGTGGTGTCTGCTCTTGTGCCTGTCCGGGACGATGTTGCTCGACGCGCTCGAGGTGTCGACGGCTCTGGTTTCCGTCGCGGACATCGGAGCCGACTTCGGCACGGATGGAGCCGATCTGCACTGGGTGGTCACCGGGTTTGCGATCGGTATGGGTGTCACGTTGATCGGCGGGCGCCGGCTGGTGCGACGCCAGCGGGCCGTCTCCACGTACTCGGCGTTCGGGGCATGGGGATTCTCGACCGGCCTGGTGCTTGCCGGTGTACTGACGGAGATCAGTTGGCTGGACATTCGCTTCGCCGGCTCCGGTGGCCCTGGTGCTGGCCGTCGTCGCCTGGCGGCTGATCCCGCCCGATGCCGACGCCATCTCCGACCGTGCACCTGGTGGAGGTTCGGCCGGGCATGCCGCCATCCGTGGGCGACGGCTCGGAGCCGCGACGACGGGGGGCGGTCGCCCTCAACGGGCTCTATTGGGCAGTGCTATACCTTCCTGCCGGGGGTGATTTGTCCCTGCTGGTTAGTTACGTTCGTGTGTGCTTGTTCTGGTGGACGTGGCGGCTGGTGACGTCTTTGGCGACGTCGAGGAAGCCCTCGCCGGTAGGTGTGCGAGCCTGGATCTATGGAGTCGGTGTGTTCGTCACTCGGCACGGGTGAGTACGTCAAGGAACTCGTGGTTGACGAAGAGCAGGTCACGGCCGATCTTGACTTCTTGAAGCAGACCCGCCCTGACGAGTGCGTGGAGCCAGGTCGACGCGGTTTGGCGGGAGACGTCGCACCGGTCAACGACTGTGCCGATCCGGCAGTAGGGCTGCTCAAACAACACGGCTAGGAAGCGCGCGTCCCGTCCGCCGGGCGTTGCTGCACGTGCGCGCTCGCCGATGTCTTCCTGGCAGGTGCGGATGGAACCGATCTTGCGGGAGGTCGACGCCGCGGATTCGCGGACGACGTCGAGCATGTAGTGGATCCATTCGATCCATGCGCCGTCAGCGGTCACTGCGCGCAGGAGGCGGTAGTAGTCGTTCTTCCGAACGATGATCGATCTGGATAGGTAGAGAATCGGATCATTCAGGAGCCCGGCCTCGATGAGCATGAGGATGTTGATGACGCGTCCCGTGCGGCCGTTGCCGTCGTGGAACGGGTGGATGGCCTCGAACTGGTAATGCGCGACTGCCATGCGCACCAGTGGGTCGAGGTCGTCGTGCCGATGCACGAAGCGCTCCCAGTCGGCGAGCTTCTCGCGGATGACCTCGGCCCCTTCGGGTGGCGCGTAGACGATCTCATGGGTGGCCGGGTTGGCAATCCGTGTCCCGGGCGTCACGCGCACATCCATGTCTCGACCCTGAAGGCGGGAGCAGATCATGGTCGCGGTTCGTGCGGACAGTGGCCGTTCCTGGATTGCCTCGACTCCGGCGAAGAGGGCGCTGCGGTAGCGGAGTGCTTCCTTGGTGGCGTGGTCGCCGCCGCCGGAGTCGACATGCTTGAACAACTCGTCGGCTGTGGTGATGATGTTCTCGATCTCGGAGCTTGCTTGTGCCTCAAGGAGGGGGACGGCGTGGACTAGCACGTTCGGGTTGGGCAGCAGTTGTCCGGCTTGCGCCAGAGTCGCCAGCGTAGTCCGTGCTTCGATGGCCGCTTTGAGGACTGACCTTGGTTCGAGATCGAATCCGGGCGGTGGCAGTGGCGGTAGCTCGTTGAACGGGAGTTCAGGGTTCCAGGGCACGTGTCAGCTCTTTCAACATGTCCTCTCAATATGTTAAGAATATCGAGAAAACTTACCATGTCCGTCCCGACGTGTCAGGTGAGAGCACATATTAGCCTGCGTATCGTGGCGCTTGCTCTGGCTCGGTGGATTCGATGTGAGCGATGTGTTGCCACTTGTGGGGGAACTCTTTATGCTCGCTTGATCTCGACGGTGTCCACATGGACGTGGTGTCCGACCGTGTCCGGTGTTGAATTACGGTTTGTGTCGAATAGGTGCCCAACTTTCCGCTCGGACCGCCATCAAGCGCATCGTTGCAGGTCAGCCTATGTGTGCTCGGCGCGGGTATGCCGCTGCCTCAAGGCGGTAGCGCGGGTTCGAATCCCGTCGGGGCTACCATTGGTAGATCGCCCCTCACCTGCGGAAACGCGAGTGACGGGCGATCTTGTCGGGTCTGGTCATGATCCGCTGAAATCGGTTGCTCCCCATTCTTGCCCCATACGTGGCCAAGTTTCAGTCGCCGTGGCACCGGCCATCAGCACGTCTGGCCGCTGTCTTGACCACAGTCTTCGCACCAGCACCCCTCGTCATCGGCGTGCTACCCATCATCGGGGCCGTGAGCGAAACATGTGCCATCCGTGGCCTCGGCTGGGGAGTACTGGCTGCCCCTCCCGTTGGTGGCCTGCCCTATACATGGCTTCTGTACGACGTGGGGCGAGGCCGCTTCAGTCGTGCGATTGTCGGTACGTTGTATGCGGTGGAGTGACCACCCTGGTCACACCGTCCGAATGTCCGCCGTGCCCTGCGGGGCGCCACATGGGGATGAGCCGGGGTCAGCTCTTCGTCAGCTCCTCGGCAAGCATGACGATGATGCCGCTGGGGCCGCGGACATAGGTGAGTTTGAACATGTCCCCATAGGTCGCCACGCCGCGCAGCGGGTGGCAGCCGTGCCTCGCGGCGATCTCGAGGGCCTCGTCGATGTTGTCGACCGAGAAGGCCACGCGGTGCATGCCGATCTCGTTGGGGCGGGTGGGATCCGTCTCGATCGCTTCGGGGTTGATGTACTCGAAGAGCTCGAGACGACCGTTGCCGTCTGGCGTCTGGAGCATGGCGATGTTGGCGTGGTTGCCGTCGAGGCCGACGGCTGTGTCGGTCCACTCGCCACTGACCGTGTCACGGCCGAGCACGGTGAGCCCGAGATCGGTGAAGAAGGCAATCGTCGCTTCGAGATCGCGGACGGCGATCCCGACGTTCTCGAGTTTGATGGGCATGTGTTGCACGCTATCGAGTCAAGCGCGGTTCGCTCGAGTCAGCTGGCTGCCGGATCGAAACCGCGCTGGCGTCAGCGCACTGTCGTCGAGCTCGCGTCCGGTGTGTGTGGCTCCCATGGGTTGAGGCATCGGACGCCGAGGGGTTCGAAGTGCTTGGTGTTGCGCGTCGCGACGGTCATATCGGCGGCCTGTGCGATGGCGGCGACTCCGCGCTCGATCTCGGCGACGGTCGTAGCCGTCACGAAACTGGTTGGCCACGGGGATCGACGCTGCCCAGGCTTCCACGGGCCGGTTGCGTCCTCGGACTCGCAACGCGGACACCACGTTTGTGTCCAAGACGTATTTCACAGCTCAGGAGTTCGCGCGGCCAGAACCAAACGCTCGGGTTCGAACTCGATATCCGCGCCTTCGTCCGTGCTCAGCAGGTCGACGATCGTGACGGGCTCACGCTGGAGGCCGTCGGCGAGAACCGATCAGACCAGCCCGCGCCGGGCAGCCCAGGCGACAGCCTGGATCGACGTGCGTACCCCCAGCTGGTCACAGATGGTGCGGACCCGGCGCCGGACGCTGCGTTCGGACAGGTGCATGTGGCGTGCCACCAGGGCCATGGGCATGCCCTCGGCCAGCAACGACAGTAGCTTGACATCTTCTCGTGACAACGTCGCTCGGTGAAGTCTCCGTGCTGTGCCAGGCATGTCACGGCTCCTCGATGGGATCGCACACTATCGCAAAGACATCCGCCCGCATCCGCTGTGAGCTGCGACGTGGAGCCGGTCTGTCGGCAGGTGAACGACCGGCGGACCGGCCCCACGATGGTGTAGCTACTGGCCTTTGGCGTACGCCTCGTCCATGGTCTGTAGCACGTCGCCGATCGACGTTTCACCGGCGAAGATCTCCTGCACACCGGTCAAATGCGCCTCCTGGACGCGGGGATTCGGCCACAGCTGATCCATGAACGGCACGGTCCGACCCGCGCTCTGGAACTCGATGAGCTCTTCGAGGGCGGGATCGACCTCGTACTGGTCGTTCGGAATCGCCGGGAGCGATCCACCGGTCTCAGCGAAGGTGTTCATCGCTTCGGGTGTCGCCATGAAGTCGATGAACGCCAGTGCCAGGTCGGGTTCAGCGGGTTCGGCGTTAACGGCGAACGTGCCGGACGGCGCGCCAGGCATGACCGTCTCGTTCGGATCGTTCGTGGCCGGAAGCGCCGCCAATCGGAACTCGCCGTCGGGTGCTTGCTCGGCAAGCAACGCGATGGCCCACGTTCCCTGCACGACCGCCAGCGCGTCGCCGGTGGCGACCATGTCGATGGTCGTCTCGTACGACGTGCCGAGCGGGTCGGACTGGAAACACCCGGCGTCGTTCATCTGCATGTACTGTTCCATCGTGCCGACCCAGTCCGAGCCGGCAAAGGTCGCGTCACCGGCCGCCATGCTGTCGACGAAGTTCTCGTCAGCACCGTAGACGTTCGTCGCCGCGAGCGCGTAGTTGATCAGCTGTGTTACCCAGTTGGTCTGATTTCCCAGGGCGAAGGCGACCTTTCCGGCGTCCTGTGCGGTCTGGCAGAGCGTGAGCACCTCGTCCCATGTCTCGGGTGCGGCTGCGCCGATCTCGTCCATGGCCGCCTGGTTGTAGATCGCGCCGATTCCGCTGAATGCCATTGGCAGCAGGTATCGGGTCCCGTCGACGTCGGTGACCGCGTGCATGCCTTCGGGCACGCTGTCGGCCCACGGCCGGTCGCCGAGATCCCGCAGAAAGCCATTGGGCGCGAGCACCTGGACCGCGCCCGGATTGCCGTTACCCGGCCACGCGAAGAACACATCCGGGGCGGTGCCGGAGGTCAGCTGCGTGCGCAGTGTCGCCTGGTAAGGCTCGGTGTCGGCGAACGTGGTCTCAACGGTCACGTCCGGGTACTCGGCCTCGAAGAGCTCGATCACCGCTTCGACTGCGGGGCGGTCGGAGGCGGTGCCGGAGAGTGTCAGCGTTCCGGACAGATCCGCACCGTCCTCACCCGCCGGCGCGTCGGCCTGGTTTCCCTCCGCACCCGTCCCTTCCGTTGTCTCGTCGCTGTCGGCATCGCCGCCGCATGCCGCGAGCACCATCGTCGTGGCCGCGACTGCGGCGGTGACGAACCGTCGTTGGTTTCGCATTGCCGTGCTCCTTTCGATCATCAACCCTCGTGCCGATGCTCTGCGCGAGCCGTGATGTGGTGCTGCCCCGGCTCGACGCGTGTTGATATGTAGCCGGACTGGACGTCCATGTCGGCGACAGCGACGGGATCACCGTTGAGCTGCACGCTGTGGGGATCGCCGGTCGGGAGCCGGACTTCTGCTGCGTCCCCGGGCGGGATCTGGACATGGAGGTCGAGAGTGCCGTCGGTCAGCTGCCAGTCCGTGCTGACCAGGCCGCGCGGGGTGATTTGCGTGGCCGCGGCCGAGTGCAGCTTGCCTCCCGGAAGGGGCGCGATCAGGATGCGCCGCCAGGCCGTGGAATCCTCAGCTTGACGCAGGCCGGCGACCCAGCCGTAGAGCCAGTCGCCGATCGAGCCGAGACTGTAGTGATTGAACGAGTTCATCTCGGCCGACTGGAATCCGTATTCCTGGGTCCAGCCGTCCCACCGCTCCCAGATCGTGGTCGCGCCGTGCAGGATGGAGTAGTTCCAGGACGGGTAGTCCTCCTGGTGCAGCAGGTCATAAGCCAGATCCGGACGGCCGATGGCGCACAGCGTCGGGCACAGCAGCGCGACACCGACGAACCCGGTGGTCAGGCGGCTGCCGCGGGATTCGACGTCTTCGATGAGCCGTTTTGCCGCCCAGGGCCTTAGGTCGGCTGGCAACAGGTCGAACGACAGCGCTAACAGGTAGCCGGTCTGCGTGTCTCCCTCGACGCGTCCGTCCCCGTCGACGAACGCGCGGGCGAAGGCGTCCGCGATCCGCCCGCGAAGCCGTGTGTAGTCCTCGGCCACGTCGTCCTGGCCGAGAGCCGCGGCGGCGCGTGACACCAGCTCGGTGCTGCGGGCGAAGTAGGCGGTGGCGAGCACGTCCCGCGACGTCGCGGCATCGACCTGGAGCCAGTCGGCATAGTGCCGGCCGGTCCGGTGGCGCCAGACGAGGTCGGGATTGTGGCGGTGGATGTAGTCCACCCATCGCCGCATCGCCGGAAAGCAGCGGCGCAGGACCCGATCGTCGCCGTGCTCTTGGTAGATCAGCCAGGGAATGATCACTCCCGCGTCGCCCCATGCCGGGGCGCCGGGGCCGGTCATCGCGATCTCGGGGATCACGTCCGGAAAGGCCCCGTCGGGATGCTGGCCGTCGACGACGTCGCGGAGCCACCTCGTGATGAACGCGGCGACGTCGGCCTGGCGCATGGCTGTGGGCAGGAAGATCTGCGCGTCCGCCGTCCAGCCGAGCCGTTCGTCGCGCTGCGGGCAGTCGGTCGGCACCGCGACGAAGTTGCCGCGCTGGCTCCATGCGACGTTGGAGACCAGCTGGTTTGTGAGCCGGTCGGAGCAGGTGAACGAACCGGTCCACGGGATATCGTTCGCCAGCACCATGCCCGAGACGTCATCGGCCGAGACGTGGCCCGGGTATCCGCTGATCTCGACGTACCTGAATCCGTGGAGAGCGAAACGCGGTTCGAACGTTTCACTCTCGGCGCCGCGCGCGATATAGACATCCGTGGCTTCCGCGGTGCGCAGGTTGTCGAGATAGACGCTGCCATCCGCGTCGAGCATCTCGGCGAACCGCAGCTTGATCCGCTGACCTGGCCCGGCTCCACGGATAGTCAGCCGTACCCGGCCAACCATGTTCTGGCCCAGGTCGACGATCGCTGTGCCATCCGGGTGGTGATCGACACGCACCGGCGCCAGCTTCTCGACCACGCGGATCGGCTCATCGCTGGCTGCTTCGAGCATGTCGGTGTGTGTGCTGGTGACAAGGACGGGGGACCAGGACGAGTCGTCATACCCGGGCCGGTCCCATCCGGCGAGCTCCGTGCGCGCGTCGACGTACTCGCCCATCAGCAGATCCGCGTACCGGATGGGGCTGTCGGTCTCGCGCCACGTCCCGTCCGTGCCGAGGGTCAGCCGCGAGCCGTCGTGGAAGTCGAACACCAGCTGCGCGATCAGCTCGGGAAATTCGCCGTAGTGCTGGGCATGTCGGCGCGAGTCGAAGCCGATGTAGCCGCACCACCAGCCGTCGCCGAGGACGGCGCCGACGACGTTCGAACCGGCGTTGACGAGGTGGCCGACGTCGTACACCTGGTACGGGATTCGCCGGTGGTAGTCGGTCCACCCGGGCGCGAGCTCGGCGTCGCCCACGCGTTCGCCGTTGATCCGCAACTCGTAAAGTCCGCGGGCGGTGACGTACGCGCGCGCTCGCGCCGGCCGGGCGTCGAGATCGAAAGCCCGCCGCAGGAATGGCGCCGGCTGTAGGTGACGTGTGCGTTCGGATCGGTCGTCGTCTTGCGGCGGCTCCATGGGGGCCATGACCAGCGGGTCGTGCGCGATCCAGGCCGCGTCCCACTCGCCGTGCAGCAACGCCGTCTCGAACCACGACTCCGCGGTCTCGGTGATCCGGCCGTCCGTGTCGCGAACCGAGACCTGCCACCGGTAGCGGGTGGACGACTGCAACGGGGCGCCGTCATAGTCGACGGCCGTCGCATCCCCGTCCCGCCAGTCGGTGTCCCACACCACCCGGCCGGTCCCGTTGAGATGGTCTGGTGGCAGCATGACGACGACCCGGTAGCCCACCTGGCGATCGCCGCGACGGTCCGACGCGAGCTTCCAGGACAGCCTGGGCCGAGGCTCGTCGATACCGAGTGGCGTCACCCGGTGGTCGCACATCAGCCCAAACGGTGTGAGCTGCGGTGCCTCCTGCGGCGCTGTACTGTAGCTGGTCATCCCTTGAGTCCTCCTGCGAATCCCCTGATGACGTGCTTTTGCATGGCGAAGTAGGCGATCAGGACCGGTAGGACGCCCAGCACCAGGGCGGCGGAGACGAACTCCCACCGGGTGATGTATTGGCCGACGAAGCTGTAGATCGCCACCGGTACCGTCTGTGATGGGCTCCCGCTGAGATAGAGCAGGGGCGTCAGGAAGTCGTTCCAGATGAGTACGGTGTTGATGACGATCACCGTGCCCGTGATGGGCCGCAGTAGCGGGAACACCACGAGGCGGAACGTCTGCCACGATCCCGATCCGTCGATCCGGGCCGCTTCCTCATATTCGCGTGGGAGCGCCCGGATGAAGCCGACGTAGAGGAAGACCGACAGGGGGATCTGGAGCCCGCTGTGGAACAGGACCAGCGACCAGACCGAGCCAAGCAGCCCGAGATCCCGGACGGTGACATACAGCGGGATGAGCGCGAGCTGGAACGGGAGCAACAGCCCGGCCATGACGAGCACGAAAACGCCGCGCGACCACATCGCCGTCACCCGGGCCAGGTGGTATGCGGCCATCGACGAGACCAGGACCAGGATGAGGATGCTGAGCCCGGTGATCGTGATGCTGTTGAGCAGCGCGCTGCCGAGTCCCGCTTGGCTCCACGCGTCGCCGTAGTTCTCCAACGTGGGCGAGGTCGTTGGAGCCGTGGGTGAACTCACGCTGCCTTCCGGCCGCAGTGACATGTTCACGAGCACGTAGAGCGGGAACGCCATCACCGCGGTGACGGCGATCATCACGAGTTCGAGCCAGAACGTGCCCAGCCGATAACGGGTCATTGTGCCGATTCCTCCTGACGCCGCAAGAATCCGTACTGGACGCTGGCCAGCACCGCGACGAACGCGGTGAGCACGATGGCGAGCGCGATGCTGTAACCGAACGCGCCGAACTGGAACGCTTCCTTGTAGAGCAGGGTGGACAGGGTTTCGGTTGCCCGGCCCGGTCCGCCTCCGGTCATGACCCACACCTGGTCGAACAGCTTCAGGCCGCCGATCATCGACAGCACCAGATTGATCGTGATCGCGGGTGCCAGCATGGGGCGCACGACGTACCAGAAGCGCCGTATTGGACCGGTGCCGTCAATGGCGGCGGCCTCGTAGATCTCTCGCGGGATGCTCTGCAATCCCGCCAGGAAGATCACCATGGAGAGGCCGGCGAACTGCCACACGATGACGGCGACAACCGACCACAGCGCGAGGTCGGGGTTGCCAAGCCAATCCCGCTGCAGGGCCCCGAGGCCGACCGCGCCGAGCACGTCGTTGACCGCACCGGTCGGCGCCAGCAGGTGCCTCCAGAGGAACGCGGTGATGACCGGGGTAATGACCGCCGGCGCGAACAGCAGGACGCGCAGCAAGTTCCGGCTGCGTATCTGCGTGTTCACGCCGAGTGCGAGCAGCAGGCCGAAACCGTTCTGGATGATGGTGACGGCGATAGCGATGATGATCGTCTGCCGGACGGCTCCGCGTGCGACGTCGTCTGACCACAGCTCTCGAAAGTTCGCCAGCCCCACGAAGTCTTTCGTCGGGCTGAGCCCGTCCCAGTCGGTCAGCGAAAAGGCGGCGCCTTGCAGGCTGGGCCAGATGACGACGAATCCGTACAGCGCTAGCGCCGGGATCAGGAACCAGAACGGCACCGCGCGGGCACGCCACCGTGGGCGGCCAGGTGAAGGGCGGCCGTTGATCCGTCCGGCAGTGCCGATATCGGGCTCGGCCGTGATCGCACGCCCGTCGTCAGGACGGGCTGTCACGCCTGGTTGGTCATCTGGCGGGCCAGCAGCACCGACGGCGCCAGGTCGCGATATGAATCGTTTCATAATGCTGTCCAAACCGACATCGGTGTATCTCCACTCGGGTCAGTCCGTACTTGCCTGGCGGTGCGCCGAGGACGACTCCTGCTGGCGCGGGGGAGCGGTGCTGTCGCGCACCACCAGGCGGGGGGCAATTGTCAGCCGGCGCGGGCTCGTCCGGCCGGCGATCCGTTCGAGCAGGAGGGCGATGGCGCGGGCTCCCATCTCCATGCCTGACTGGTTGACGCTGGTCAGCGACATCTGAGGGTGGCCGGCGATGTCCGTATCGTCGTAGCCGACCACCGACACGTCGTCGGCGGTGAGGCCCAGTTCGGCCACCGCATGCAAGACACCCAGCGCCGTCTCGTCGTGGGCGGCGTAGATCGCCGTCGGCCGATCCGCACTTTCCAGGAGGGCCATGGCCGCCTTGTAGGCCTCGTGCCGTCCCGGTTCGGCGCGCACGACGCGGACGTGATCGGCCAGACCGGCCTCGACCATGGTCTCCTGATATCTCCGGAGGCGGATCTCGTGCGGCGTGCCCGGCTGGCACTTGGTGATGTCCTCGGTAAGCGTGAGGTGGACGATGTCGCGGTGGCCCAGCTCCAGCAGGTGGCTGAGCACCAGCTGGGTGCCGGCGTCGTCGTCACCGACGACCGTGTCGTATCTCTGCGGGTTCTCGTCATGCCGGCCCAGCATGACCAGCGGTATTCGGGGTGCCAGGTCCTCTAGCCACGCTGACGAGACCATCGGGGAGACCGCCACGAGCCCGTCGACCTGGCGATCAGCGAGGGCTTCGATCGCCCGGTAGCCTTCCGGATGCACGGGGTCGGCCGGCGCGATGATGAGCTGGTACGGCGTGCCGGCCAGTTCCGCGTTCGCGCCATCGATGATCTGGGCGAAGAAGTGGTTCGTGAAATCGGGGATCTCGATGCCGAGCGTGTACGTCGCGCCGCGCATTCCCCTCGCGGATACTCGTGGCCGGTAGCCCAGCTCCTTGATCGCGGTAGTGACGCGCTGGCGCATGTCCGGGCTAACGCCGTAAGCGCCGCGGAGCACTTTCGAGACCGCGGCCCGGGAGACGCCGGCGGCGCGCGCGACGTCTTCGATCGTCGCGTGTCTCGTCGAATCACCTGTCGCCATGCTCAGCTCCTTCGTCGGAGTGTAGAGCAATCTACGCTGATGTAGACCGATCTACAAGAGGGCGACCTCACGATTCCGTAACGTGGGGCCGCTATCGACCGGGACGGGTTCGAGACGCCGTCCATGGGCCAAGCTCCCCGGGCACGCGTCGCGGCGTGGTCGGGGGTGCCCGGCGCAGGGCACGGGCACCCCCGTTACACGCGTGGTGTGCGGACGTGGCCGGACGTGGTCAGCGGACCTCGAACGTCTCCTCCAGCGGGAGATCGCGCGACGAGGCGCCGACGTGCGCGGTGTAGCTGCCGTCCGGCGTGACCCACTCGCCGGACGACTCGTTCCAGTAGTCGAGCAGGTGCCGGTTCTCGAGATCATCGGCGTCGAGCCGGACCATCACGTTCTCGTGCTCACCCGGCTCGAGCTCGACGCTGGCCCAGCCAACCAGGCGTTTCGACGGCTCGCCCGCTTCGTCCGGCAGATCGAGGTAGACCTGCGCGATCTCCCGGCCAGCGCGATCGCCGGTGTTGGTCACCCGGAACCTGACTCGGATCTCCTTCGTGCCGTCGGTCTTGCGGGGAGTGACCCGCAACTTCTCGTACTCGAAGGTGGTGTACGACAAGCCGTGCCCGAACTCGAAGAGCGGCTCGATGCCCTGGCTGTCGTACCACCGGTAGCCGACGGCGAGACCTTCGCTGAACTCGACCTGGCGCCAGCCGTCGTCATCCAGGATTCCTGGATACCGCTCCGGTGATGCGACCGGCGTGTCCTCGAACGACTCCGGGAAAGTCATCGGCAGCTTGCCAGACGGGTTGACATCTCCCCAGAGCAGGTTCGCCAGCGCCGGCCCCATCTGCTGACCGGCGTACCACGCCTGCAACACGGCGTCGACGTCGTCGAGCCATGGCATCTCCACCGCCGTGCCGGTCTGCAACGTCACGATGGTCCGATCGTTGGCCGCCGCCACGGCCTGGATCAGCTCGTCTCCACCGTCGAGCAACCGCAGGTCGGTGTAGTCCTGCGAGTAACCCGTGTACGTGTAGCCGAAGACGATCGCGACGTCCGCCCCGGCGGCGACGTCGGCGGCTGCGGCGGGATCGGTGCCGTCGTCGTACACGACCGTGGCGCCCGCCTCGGCGGCGCGCTCGGTGATCGCATCCAGCGGTGCGACGTTGTCATCGCAGTTCACCCGGCCGCCAGGGCCCTGCATTCCGTGCGCGCCGCACACCGTGATCGCGCTGACACCGTCGGTCGGCTCGTTGGACGCGGTCCGGCCGATCACGGCGATGGTGAGCGGCTCGTCGTCGATGGGCAGCGCATCGTCGTTCTTCAGCAGGACGGTGCCCTTCTCGGCCATGTTCCGGGCCAGCGCCACGCTCTCTGGCGTGACGATCTCCTCGGCCGGCTCGTCCAGTCGAGGTGTGTCGAACAGGCCGTGCTCGATGAACGACCGGACCACATTGAACGCGGCCTCGTCGATGCGCCCTTCGGTGATCTCACCAGCGTCGAGCGCGGCGTGCAGGTTCTCCGGCGTGAAATAGACCGGCCGGTTGAGCTCCATGTCGAGGCCGGCGTTCAGCGACGGTGCCGTCGAATACACCCCACCGAAGTCCGACATCACGAATCCGTCGAAGCCTGCCTCATCAAGCAGGTCGAGAACCTCGGGGTTCTCACACATGCTCGCGCCGTTGACGGCGTTGTAGGAGCACATGATCGAGCCCGGGTCGCCCTCCTTGATCGTGATGGCGAACGGGAGGTCGTAGTGCTGGCGCAGCGTCCGCTCGTCCATGTTGCTCGACGAGGTGTTCTCGTCGAAGCGGTGCTCGTTGGCGACGTAGTGCTTGGGTGTGGCGATCATCGGGACGTCGGCCTCCTGCAGGCCCTGCACGGCTCGGGCACCGAGGACTCCGGCCAGGACCGGGTCCTCACCCAGGTACTCCGACGTCCGTGACAGCAGCGGGTTCCGCCCGCCGGACAGGCCTGGGGCGAGGATGACGCTGCGGCGGTTTCCCCACGCTTCGCGCGCCACCGTCGTGTACTTCTCGTGGGTGACCTCCGTGTCCCACATCGATGCTTCAGCGATCGGCGCGGGGAAGGCGGTCGCGGGTGGGTTGCCGGACTGTACGCCGTACGCTCCATCGGTGAACTGGACATCGGGAGTGCACGGCAACGCCTCCGGATACTCGACACCACTGAATGTGGTGCCATCGGGTCGCGTCGCCGGATGCTCGACGATCCACCGCATCTTCTGCGCCAGCGTTGACGCGTCCAGAAGCAGGCGGGCACGTTCGCTCGGCGACAGTGATGTGTCCATCCAGGGGCACTCCTCCAGATCCACTGACTGGCTCGAGTCCTGTGCCTGGGTAGTGAAGCCGGTCAGCAGCGCAGCGGACATCATCGTGGCGGTCGCGATGGCGACGGCCATGCCCCACCGTCGTTGCACTCTGCGCAACCATCTCGCACGTGTCGAGGCCATGGTGTCGATCCCTCCTGAATCGCTCCGGCGACGCGAACTCGGCGTTCGCACCTGGTTGTGTGCAACGATCTACGCCGCTTTGTCCCTGGTCAAGACGGGTTGCCGCAACATGGCCGTAACCGGCCACAGCGGGTGGGGTGTTCTCGTGAATTTCCCAGTCGCGGCCGAATGCACGAGGAATTGTGTTACACATATGTCATATGGGTACGCTGAGGATTCGCACGGATGCTGTGGTTGAGCGCGCATTGGCCGCCTTGGCCAGGGATGGTAAGTCGCGTTCGGAGGCTGCGCGTGAAGCGATCTTGACGGCTGAACGTGAACAGCGCCGTGCGCGGATGCGGGCTGAGGCGGAGGCGTTGCGCAACGATCCTGAAGACGTCGAGGCGTCGAAGGATTTGGCTGCCGAAATGGAGTTGGAGCACCCGTCACCTGTGGACGTCGTGCGCGACGTCGACCTGCCGGTCGCCTGAGCTATCGCATCCCGCCGGCCCCGGCACATCGGAGACGGCAGGCGTGCTCGAGCTGGGGCTGCGGGTCAGAGCTCCTTTCGGCGCAGCACCTTCAATGCGATCCCATACAGGAGCGCAGCCGCGACCAGGCAGGAGCCGATCTGGACGGGCGCACTCGAATGGGAGACCAGCACCTCAGACAGCCACGAGCGCACACTGACCAGCGGTTCCGTGACCAGCGATGCGCTGAACAGGCCAATCAACATCAGGTCGACCAACCAGCCCACCCAGGAGCGCTGTAGCGACGCGAGCGTATGGACGGCGATGGCGACCAGAAACATGAATGCGAACTGCTGGAGGAATCCGACCAGCACGCCGTGGTCCGTCCAGCCGAAGATCGCGGCCAGATTGACGACCTGGAACGTCTGTTCCCATGACTGGTCCAGCGTGTAGTGGAAGGCGTGGTTGGCTGCCGAGACCGCCGCGGCCAGGAGAGCGTAGAGCAGTACCGCACCCGCGAGGAATGTTTCCTTGGCCGCGTTGAGGTACATGACCTTCATAAGATGGCTGAGGGCGACGACCGCGGGCGCTATGAAGATCAGCACGTAGAAGGCGTTGCCGCTGCTGAGCAGATAGCTGTTGTCGAAATACTCGTCCGGCCCCGCTTGCACGACCTGAATGACGCTCGGAATGGTGACCAGCGCGAAGCACGCCAGCAGCACCGCCCAGGCGAGGGCGAGGTTGGACAGGCTGAGCCGGGTCACAGTCCAGGCCTTACTGCTGATCGACCCATTCGACACGATTGTGGGACTACTCATCGGTGCTTCCCTCCAGAACGCTGAGGAAGTAGTCGTCGGCTGATGCGAACTGCGAGGCGATGTCGCTCATCGGTGCCCGAGCGCGGAGAGTGCCGGCGTCGATGACCAGCAGGTGGTCGGCCACCCTGGCGATGTCGTCCATCTGGTGAGTGGAGACGAGGATGATCCGCGGGTGCCGGTCCAGGCTCTCGCGCAGGAGGTCAATGAAGCGGCGACGCATGACCACGTCGAAGCCGAGGGAAGGTTCGTCCAGCATCACGACGTCGGTGTTTATCGCCAGTCCGATGATCGTCGACACCATCGTCTGCATCCCGAAGGAGAGCCGTTTGTACTTCTTCTTCGGATCTAGTTCGAACTTGCTGAGCATCGTGCGCGCGAACTCATCGTCGAAATCGTTGTGCAACTGGTGTGCGGCCCTCAGGAGACTAGAGGCGCCCATGTTGAACTGTGACGCCCGGCTCTCGACGAAGGAGACTGAACGCGACATCCGTTGCGGCGAGCATGCCTCCCCGTTGATGCGGACTTCTCCACTGGTTGGCTTGAGATGTCCTGCGACTAGCTTCATCAGTGTCGTCTTACCGGCTCCGTTCCTCCCGAGAAGTCCGTGGATGCCGGGCTGGTCGACCGTCACCGTGAGCTGGTTGACCGCGTTCGCGTCGCCATATCGTTTCGTGACGTCTGCAATTTCGACGATGTGCGTCACCGATCTCGTCTCCTCGTGTTTCCCGCTGTGTGTACAGACAGCAAGGGTGTCGCGGCGAGCCGGTCCACGTCGGTAGTGATGGATGCCGAATCGGGTTGTAGCTATCTTCACCCCGACCGGCCGACGAATCGGGATCTCAGTGGTCGCGCCCACTCGATCTTGCAGCCGAGATATCCCCGGGGGCTTGGTCGGCCTTTCAGCCGTTCGGTCAGCTCGATCAACTGCCCGCTTGGCGTAGGCTGAGCTGGTTGCCGTCTGGGTCGCTGAGGATCGCGAAGACACCGCCGGGCTGTCTGCTTGGGGGGCCGTTGAACGGCACGCCGCGGTCGGCGAGTGTCCTGTATTGCTCGTCCAGGTCCTCGCAGTCAATCACCAGCCCGCGCAGTGATCCGGGTGGCATCTCGTCGAACCAGGTCACTAGCGTCAGACTGGTCTGGGCATCAGGTATTCCGACCTGGATCCAGCGCAGGTCATCGCCAAAGGTGGACTCGGCGACGAGGGTGAAGCCGAGCTGATCAAGGTAGAAGCTCTTGGCGCGCTCTTGATCGCTGACCGGGACAGAGACGACGGAAATGAACTTCATGGCAATACCTTTCGGGTTTAGACGAAAACCGTACTATGTAATCATGCCACGACCACAGGCGGGAGAAGACCCGTTCCGAGCGATCGCCGACCCCACCCGGCGGAGAATCATCGAACTACTCTCGGAACAGCCACGTACCGCAGGGGAACTCGCACGCAGCTTCGCCACGTGCCACTCGACCGTCTCAGAACACCTCAGCATCCTGCGGCAGACTGGCCTGGTCAGCTACACCGAGCAGGCCAGCCGCCGCATCTACTCCCTCAGGCCCGGGCCCCTGACCGAGATCGCCACTTGGTCGGCGCGATACTCCCAACCACCCACCTATCTCACTCCTGACTAGATCATCGTCACGCCGATACGACCTGGAGGCTTACGTCGCTGCCCTCCCGGAACGCCTCTGACGGCCGGGTGATCGCGGCGGGTCAGATTTCAAACCTTGTGGTTGGCCAGCAGCGGATGTTTGATGGCCCGTTATCTCGGCCGCGTGCGGGGGTTAGTGCGGTCTGGATCGGCGTGCTGAAATTGGACGTGTGGGTTCGTCGTCGCTGCCTCCCTGGCCGGACACGCCGCCAGCCCACGGCGGTGTCGTGCTCCGCGCGGTGTGTGAGACGGACGTGGGTATGGCCCGGGAGCTGTCGACAGATCCTTATGTCCCGGCGATCGGCTCTCTTCCGGTGAATGCCAGCGAGGATGAGGCGCTGGCCTGGGTGCACCGGCAGCGGGAGCGACATGTCGAGGCTGCGGGGTTTTCGTTCACGATCGCTGAGGCAGGAAGCGGTGCGGCGGCTGGCCACTGTGGGCTGTGGCTCAAGGAGCTGGGAGAAGGCCGAGGCAGTGCTGGGTATTCGATCGCGCCGTCGGCTCGGGGACGCGGGTTGGCTGCTGATGCGCTCATCGCGCTGACGGCATTCGGATGGACGGTGCCGGGACTGTTTCGGATTGCGCTGTATATCGAGCCGTGGAATGTCGGTTCGATACGTACTGCTGAGCGTGCCGGCTACGTGCGTGAAGGACTGCTACGACGTCATCAGGAGATCAACGGGCAGCGCCGAGACATGCTGGTCTTTGCGGCGGTGCGCGATGGGTAGCTAGCGCTACGCGTGGCCGACCACCTCGTCCAGCACTCCGGCCCGCAGCGCTAGCTGCGCTGTCGCCGCCCCAGCCGCCAGCCGCATCGAACGTCCGCCTGCCCGTCAGCACTGCACCCGTGGCCAGCATCTCGTGGACCACCGGAAGGCTGGCCGCGGCGGTCCGGATGACCGGTAGGCCGACCCCCACCGCGGGCCTCGGAGTCGCCGTCGAACAGCCATGCGTGCAACTGCTCGCCGCCGGTGCCGAGGCCGTTCTCCGGGCCGTCATCGGGACCCGTAACGAAGTGTTCGTGGCTGATCGAGCACGCGTGCTGACGTCACGGCCGGCTCAGCGGTGAAGTGCTTCAGCTGGCTCGATGCGGCTGGCCCGCCATGCGGGATAGAGCCCGGCGAGCAGTCCGATGATTGCGCCGCCCAGTGGTGCCGGCAGGGTAACGACGGGTTCGATGACGGGTGTCCATTCTTGGACGACGGCCACGGCGACGACGGTGATGACACCGAGGGAGGTGCCGACGAGGCCGCCCAGCAGGCCGAGCCCGGCGGATTCCGACAGAAACTGTAGGGCGATATCGCGGCGGCGGGCTCCGGCGGCTCGGCGTAGCCCGATTTCGCCGATGCGCTCGAGCACGGCTACCAGGGTGGTGTTGGCGATGCCGACCATGCCGACGATGAGGGAAACTGCTGCCAGCGTCAGGAACAACATGTTGAGGTCGGTGTTGACCTGATCGCGGAGGGTGTGTGGGTCTGGTGGGACGGTGATGTCGTACTGGTCAGTGGCGTTCGGCCGCAGGGCGAGGGAAACGTGGTCGCCGACTTGCTGTGCGGCGCCCACCTCGGTATCGATGATCATCTGAGGTGTATTGGCTGTACTGGGCGGACCCCACATCTGTTCAGCTGTGCCCGCGGGTGTGATCACCGATAGCAGTGCTTCCGGCGTGCGCTCGGCCTGGTTGAGGATACCGATCACGCTGAACGGCTCGCCAGCGAGGAATACGGTGGGGCTGGTGTCCAGGCGAGTGATGCCAAGTCTGCGGGCGACGGCCTCGCCGAGGACTGCTACGGGCTCGGCGTGCGTGTTGTGGAACGTGTCGAAAGCGCGGCCGGCGGCGAACTCGGCGTGGATCGCGCGGAAGTAGCCGGGTGAGGATGCCATGATCTCGAATGACTCGGCGTCGGCGGCGGTTCCGGTTCCCGGAGGGAGGGTGCTGACCGGGGCGACGCCCGGGACCTGGTCCAGGCCGACGGACCAGGATATGCCCGCCGATTGGACGCCGTTGATGCGCTCCACCCGGGCCTCGGCATCGTCCGGAAACATCGGGCCGGTGGTGCGCCCCGCGGTTTCTACGGTCCCGGTCGGTTGGACCCTGACTTCGGTTGCGATCAGGGTGGTGAACCTGACGCTGATCTGGCTCGTGGCCGTAGAGGTCAGGCCGAGCACGGCGACGAATGCTGCGATCCCCAGCACCGTGCCGAGCACGGTCAGGGTTGAGCGCCCTGGACGGGCGATGATCCCGGCCAGGGCTTCGGAAGCGAGGTCACGTATGCCGAGGCGAGTGGGCTCGACAATCATGCCAACGCGCCCTGCGTCGTCTCGTGGACATGTCCGTCCTGGATCAGCAGCCTCCGCTGGGTATGTGCAGCCACGTCGGGGTTGTGCGTGACGACGACCACTGTTTGGCCGTCACGGTGCAGCCCGTCCAGCAGCTCGAGCACGGAGCCGGCGGTAGTGGTGTCCAGGTTTCCTGTCGGCTCGTCGCAGAGCAGCAGGCTTGGACGGGTCACCAGAGCCCGCGCGACCGCGACCCGTTGACGTTCACCACCGGAGAGTTGATTGCTCATCGCCTGCGCCCGATGTCCCAGGCCGACGTGGCGTAGCGTTTCTAACGCCAACCTGTGCCGTTTCCTGCGGGCCACGCCGGCGTAGGCCATCGGCACCATCACATTTTCGACCGCAGTGCGGTGCGACAGCAGGTGGAACGCCTGGAAGACGAACCCGATCCGTCGACCCCGCAACGCCGTGCGTTCGGATTCGCCAAGCGTGTCCACGTCCATGCCGTCGAGGCGGTACGTCCCAGCCGTCGGACGGTCAAGGAGACCAGTGATATTCAGAAACGTCGATTTCCCGGATCCGGACGGCCCGATGACAGCGACAAACTCGCCCTTTCGTACCGTCAGGGTGGTCGGCTGCAGTGCATGCACCGGTGGCGGGCCCGGATAGGTGCGGCCCACACCGTCGAACTCGATCACCGCATCCGTAATCATTCGCTCACCAAAACCTCGTCGCCCTCGGACAGGGTTTGATCCTCCGCAGGCGTCACCTCGACAAACCCGTCCGCGGACGTGCCGGTGGTGACCTCAACTCGCTCCTGACGTTCCCCGTCCACCGAGATCACTCGGGTTGTCCCATCCGGATCTCCGAAGATTGCCGTGGTGGGAACGACCAGCACCGCTTCCTCGGTGCTGGCGGCGATGATCGTCACTCGCACATCGGCCCCTGCCATCTTGTCCGGGAAATCTCCCCGAATCCGCGCCTGTGCGACCGAGCCGGCCTCTTCGCCGCCACTACCGGACGCGGTGTCATCCTGCTCGGAGGTGTCTTGCCGCTCCACTCGTTCAACAGCTGCGACTTCCGCCTCGACCGACGAGTCGGCCGCCTCGGACAGCACCTTCACGGCCTGCCCTTCCCGGACGAGCCGCTCATGGCGAGCCTGTAGATCTGCGGTCACCGCCAGCCGTCCCGAAGAGAGCACCAGCAGCGCCTGGTCCGCATTCACGGTCTCGCCCACACGCGCATTGACCCGCACCACGCGGGCCGGAAGTTCCGGGAGGAACACATACTCGCTACGGGGAACCATCGGACCTGAGGTGGCTACTGTCGCGTGATACGCCTCCCGAGCATCCTCGAGATCCTCCTCAGCTCTCTCTACCTGCTTCGTTGCCTCGTCCACATCCGTGGCGGCATTGTCCGGCGAACCGGCATCATGATCGTCCGTGCTATCCCCACCGCCACTCTCGGTGGCGCCGTCCTCGTCAGCATTCCCGGCAGCGGCCGACGTTGCATGCTCGAGCGCGTCGCGGGCATCCTCAAGGACACGTTCGGCAGCTTCGACCTCGTCGGCGGCTGCCCGAACCTCCGCTTCATCGCCCGTTGTAGGCACGGGATAGCCAATGGAGTCGTAAAATTGCCTCACCGCGTCTTTCGTGCCCGGGCCATACACACCGGCGGTGTCCGACCCCACACCAAACCCAGCGTTCTCTAGGGCCGCCTGCAATTGAGCGACATCGTCACCCTCGGCGCCCGGCCGAAGATCCCGATACGTCGGCACACTCCCGGGCCACACCACCACAGGCCGTCCACCGACCTCAGCCACCACCTGCCCAGCCTTCACGTCGTCACCGTTGCTGCTCTGGACGGCGGTGACGATCGGCTCCGACCGTTCCCCTTCACCTGGGCGCACCCGTACGTCCACCGTACGATCGAACCCCACCGTCCCCCGCAGAACGACCGTTTCTTCCAGGACTCGCCGATCCACGGTTTCGGTTAGTCGGGTGGGCGGTGGAGGCTCCGACTCGGCGGTGACCTCGCGAGGTGACTTCACCCAGGTCGAGGCCGCCATACCCGCCAGCACGCCCAGCATTGCGGCACCCACCAATGCAAGCAGGAAACTCCGGCGATGCCGTAACGTTCGGGACTCGCCTTGCACCTCGACCCCAATCCGTCCGCTGCACCACGTCGGTGCTCGCTACTCTCCGCCGACCACGCTCGCCGCGAGTTCCAGCTGCGCCTCCAGCCGCTCCTGTGTCTCTTTGAGCTCCGAGACATTCGCATCAATAGCCTCTTGCTCATACTTGATATGAACTGCCTCCCACCTGCCCAGGTAATTCACCTGCTCCTTGCATGCCACGTCAGCGAGAGCCAGTTGTCGCTCCTCTCCGCCCAGCGCCTCCCCGGCTGAACGCTGCAAGGGTATTCTTGTGGGATCTGCGTAGTCGTAGCCTGACTCAGCCATACATTCGCTCCAGTCGGCGTTGAGGTCAGAGAATGCCGGATCCGCCTGTGCCGCGAAGTGTGCCTGCATTCTCATGTCTTCCTCACCGACATAGACTGACTGCGTGACCGGCACCCAACTGTCGACACGGTCAGGGCTGAGTTGGCGAGTGGCCTCCATTGCACACCCACCTTCCGGCACGGTCTGCCCGTTGTAAGCGTCGACGTTCCCGTCGAGGACATCCTCTTCCGACGGACTCAACTGGGCGAATGTGCTTCGCACCCCGCCTTCCTCTTCCTCTTCTGCCTGCTCCGTGCCGTACCCGAACTGCTCGGCCTCGTCTCGATCGGTCAATCCCACAAGCGATCTGAAAAATGAAAGCCTCTCGCGTTGTTGCGCATAGAATTCGTCGGGCTGTGGAGGCACTTCAATTCCGAAACTCGCCAAGCAGTCGCGCTGGATGATGTCAACAGCACGCTGGTAGGTCACGACTTCGTCGAGAGTTGCAGAATACGCGTCCAATGGAAGCGACAGCTCGTCAATGTTGGTGATAGTCCGCGGTTCAGGGATATCTTCCGACGAGCTCTCTGAGCCGCCTTCCGAGCAAGCCGAGAGTGCGAGCGCAATCAACCCGATCGGCACGATCGGCACGAGTTTCGTTCTCATCACAACACCAACTCAAATACGCTGTATAAGTAATCAATTTGCAGCTGACGTCATCGCCTTATAACTTCGGAAAGTCGCGACTACTTCTTAAGGGCTTGACCCACATTTCCGTCCGCGTGCACGCGGCCCGCCGGTGGTGAGTTGCCCAGGCCCGTGTGCGGTCTCTGTCCCGATGCTCCTGTGCCGTCAGAGGTCGGAGTGCCGATCGTCTCCCAGGAGTGACACTGCCTGGGTGAGCCTCGTCTGGGCTGACACGACCCTCTCGTTGAGCTCGGCCCCTTCTGGCTCGTCGGGGTCCACTGGCTCACCACTGTCGAGGGCGACATACAGCCCGGCCCGGTTGCCGAGGGATGAGATCCCCGACAGGAGGTCGGATCTGTCTTCATCCTCAAGGTGTGCGGCGTCGATGCTGTCACACAGCGGAAGGCGAGGATGGCAGAAGGTGTCGTACGTTCGATCCTTCTGCCAGATCACGACGTCAACCTCGGTTCCTTCGTCAGTGCGATAGCGCGCAGCGATGACGCCACTCTGGTGCTGCCGGTCGATGTCACTGATGGCGCCGGTCGTGTCGTCGTACGCACCACCGATCTCCGCGTCGTCATCGGGGCGCACCGGTGTCAACGGCCCAAGTTCGAGCTCGTCTTCCAACGTGCCCGCCAGCTGCTGCCAGGCATCGAGCGTGGCTGTGAGGTCGATGCCGCTGACCAGTTCGGCCTCGTCACGCTCGGTACCCACGTGCCAGGCGGCGCTGGCGATGGCGTCGGCCTCCTGTGGCGAGAGAAGCTCCGCCGTCTCGGCGGTGACCTGGCCGTCCTCCTCGGCCTCGGCAGCCATGTCACTCCACGTCACCGTCGTGGCAACGTGCCCGCCTTCCAGAACTACTGCCCCCGTGGAGAGGTCATCGTGCGTTCCAAATACTCGCCAGCGCCCTTCCGCATCGCGGCCCGCCTCGCAGGTCCCGTCGAATGGCGACGACTCGAGTTCGGAGTTGGTGTCGTTGCAGGGATGGAAGTTGTCGAGTTCGGGCCGCGCGTTCTGCAAGGCGATGTTCACGCCGATCTGGCGATCATGGCCCTGGTGCTGCTTTTCCAGGACGAAGCGGATGCCCGGCGCCCCATGGGTGAGCCCGTGCACCGACGACCCATCGGCGAGCCGGGCATCGTCCGGCAGGCTCTCTTGAATCGAATGCCACAGATCTCGCCGAAGAGGGTCGTTGGCCACCTCAGGGGCCACGATGCCGGTAGTGGTGGCGACCTGATTCGGGTCTTCATCCCCGTCGACGATCGACAGCGGAGACGCGGGAATTGTGACGGCGGCAACGGCAGTCACAACACTGACGGCGCCACTGCCAGCAAGTCGCCGCATTCGTCGGGCGCGCCTCGCTCGGCCCCGGGCGATGTCGTCGTCGACCAAGCCGATGTGCTCTGGCTCGTCGTCCAGCGCCGCTTCGAACAGGTCTCGTAGTCCCCGCTCGGTCATACCTGCTCCTCCATCTCAGCACGGGCGGTGTCACCGAGGAGAGTGCGAAGGCGCTCCAATCCGCGAGCGGTCTGGCTCTTTACCGTGCCAGCGCTGCAGTTGAGCAGATCCGCGACCTGCTCTACCGACAGATCCTCCCAGAACCGAAGGACCAACGCGGCCCGCTGGCGGGGAGGGAGCTCGGCCAGCGCGTTCATCAGGCAGCGGCGAAGCCCCGGGTCGGTGAGTTCAGCCGGATCACCAGAACCTCGTTCCCGGATCGTCGAGGAGTGCTCCGTGCTGCCGTCATGCAAACTCAGGTCGGTGGCGTGCTCGCGACGCCAAGGTCGTCGTCGGCTGTCGATGTAGACGTTAAGGAGTGTCTTGCGCGCATAGCCGTCCGCCTCGTCGCGTCGCTTCACCCGCCGCCAGGCCAGGTACAGCTTGGCCAGGGTTTCCTGGACCAGATCCTCGGCAAGGTGCCAATCGCCACTGAGGAGGAAGGCTGTGCGGAGCAGGCCGCGACGGCGAGCGACCACGAACTCCCGGTAGGAAGCCTCATCGATCGTCAGCACGTCCACCTCCGTCCCGTGGCGTCGACACTCTCACCGTGTCCACGGAAACGGAACCGGATCGGGTTGCATGACGGCGCGTCGACATACCATCCACCCATCGTTTCTGCCCTGCAGGTACGCGAACCCATATCGCGGACTCTTGATCAGGCCCCAGTGAACGATGCAGTCGGACGCGGCAACTGAATGGATTCGTAGGATCAACGCGTCGTGGTACTGCGCAAGAAGTTCTGGTTGGCTGGCGGAGTGGCCCTGGTTCTGTTCTGGGGTGAGTTCGAGCATTGGCGCTCGTCTCGCCGGTGCGTCCGTTCCGAACGCGATGCCTTCCCTGGCGGTGAAGCTGTTGTCGTTCTTGGCTTCCGTAACTCAGGTTGGCGCGCAAATGTCGTGAACCGGTGGCGGGTTCGTGTGGGTCTGCGTTGCACGTGGGAGAATATCCGGAATGCCGTGCCGTTCATCGAGAAGGCAGATCGCATCAAGATCCTGTCCCATTCGCTTCACGCCGAAAAGGGCCGCACCTATCTGCAGCGGCAGCGTCCCGATCTGGCGCAGCGCTTGGTCCGTGGCGAAGACTATCGCTTCGGCGAGTGGTTCCTTGTCAAGCCCTTCCTTGGCGTGCTTGGCAAGCGCAACCTTCGCCGTATCGCCAGGCGGTCACAATTTCCCGGTTAGCCAGTGAACGCCGAAGGCAAGGCGACGACTCAGGGAACCAGGTGCACTATTTGATTACAACGTGAGAGCCGTTCAGTAGTGACCATGCCACGAGTGGATTGAAGGTATGGTTGATAAATGAGCGACGAGGGCGGCTCGATCGAGTTTCCTGACGGACGGCGCTTCAGTGAGGCGGACCTGGTGAGGCCGATGACGCCCTGTCGAGAATAGGGGTACGCGCTGCTGGCTCAGCTGCCGACGCGTTGGGCGGCCGCGATTCTCGACATGACGGTCGCAGCGGATGATGTCCGGGCAACGGCAATCGTTAAGGGTGCAAGACAGCGACGCCGCATTGCCGCCGGCCTGGCATCAAAGTCGCGATGACTCGTCAGCGGTGGCGACGTCGGCGCGTTTCAACGATTGATGCGTTGCTCGATCGAATCGTCAGCAACTCATCTGCTGGTCAGAGATGAGAGCATTCGTGCGCGGCGAACAGGGCGTTCGTCGTTGCGGTTTCGGGCTCTGTGCGTACCGATGCTGGTTGTCGGTGCCTATGTTTAACGTGATGGCATGACGACACAGCCTCAATTGCGTAAGACGGCAATGACCTTTCCGGAGGTTGACGAACACTCTGAAGAGGGGACGGAGGTGTTTTCCGTTCGAGGAGAGGAATTCGCCTCCATCACCAAGGAAGGCATAGTCCGGTTGCGCCTGCCCAGCGCGGAGGCCGAGGACGCTGTAGCGGCCTACCCGAGGGCCGAACGGCTGGTCCACGCGGGCAGCACGGTCGGATTCCAAGCTCCGCTCGCCGACGTAGACGGTCAGCATTTGTGGTCCCTGGTGATGACGGCGTGGAAACACCGTGCGCCAGAACAGTTGGCTGCCGGGTTGGATGCCATCGTGGCGTCGCCTACGCGGCCAGACAGTGAACTGCCGGCCGGCATCGGCAAGGTAGCGACCCGCGCGCTGGCCGTTGCCGGGTTGACCACACTCGATCAGATCGCGGCCTGCACAAAGGCGGAGCTGCTCGCTTTGCACGGCGTCGGCCCAAAGGCCGTACGCATCCTCGCCGATACCCTCGCGGACCAGGGCATGTCCCTGCGCTGACCGGGCTTCAGACAGGACATATAGTTTTGGTTGGTGGCGATTGATGAGGTGAGAGCGGCATACGGGGCACGAGCGGTTGAGTACGCAGACGCGTTAGGGACCATGGATGTGGCTCACGAAGCCGACCGCGACCTGGTGGTGCGGTGGGTGCGTGGCTGTCAGGGCCCGGTCATCGATGCTGGCTGCGGTCCTGGACAGTGGACAGACTTCCTTCGCCAGTGGGGGGTTGATGTCGAAGGAGTCGACGTTGTCCCGGAGTTCCTAGCCGAAGCTGTGGCGAGGTTTCCTGCTGCCACGTTCCGGCTTGCCACGCTGGATGATCTTGGTGTCGGTGATCGGTCCGTGTCGGGTGTGCTCTGCTGGTACTCCCTGATCCACACCGCGCCCGAGCACATCGGGCAGGCGCTGGGAGAGTTCGCCCGTTGTCTCATCCCTGGTGGAGGTCTTCTTCTGGGCTTTTTCGAGGGGCCAAAGGTTGAGCCGTTTGCGCATGCCGTGACGATGGCATACCGGTGGCCGGTCGACGAGCTGGCGTGCCATGTCGAAAACGCCGGTTTCGTCGTTCAGGAGAGGCATACGCGCAGCGATCCGGGTGTCCGGCCTCACGGGGCGCTCACCGCCGTACGCCAGCTGTAGCCGAAACAGGAACACAGCCTCCCGCTGCTCGCTGAGCGGCTGGTGCGATCACCGCGCTGGGTGTGCCGTCGACGGTGATCGGGGCACTGAAAGGCGCTGGGGCCTTGGGATTGCTGTTCGGTCTGCTCTGCGTCGACGAGCTCGGAATCGCGACCGGTGTCGGCCTGGTCCTTTCCTACACCGGCGCCGCGCACATTCAGGCGAGAGTGTTCCACAACATCGGTTTTCCACTGTTCTACCTGTTCTCGCTGCGGCTGCTTTGGTGCGCCTTTTCGCCGAGTAGGGGCTCGATCAGGCGGCAGGCCACCGTGATCGAGCCCTGCGTGATCGTTGACGGTGGTGTACATGTCCATGTCGGTGATCGTTGATGATCAGCAGTGTGCGGTTTCGGGTGCGGGCTGGGCCGACTTCGATACCGAGACGTGCGTTTATTCGCCGTTCTGGCGGTGTTTTCGCATGTCTGGGTATCGAAGTAGCCGGCGGCCGGGGCCGTTCGCTGGCGGCCGGAGTCGCTTGACGGGTCGCGCGGGACGGGCCGGGTCGTACGTGACTGAGGCGAGTATCGATGCTGATCACGAGACCATTCGCGTTCCCCTGACCCGAGAAACGTTCAGGGAATCATCTAGCGGATCATGTGGTAAAAGCCCGGCAGGGCACGCATCTGGTGATTCTTCAAGGCGCTCCTGACGATCCGATGAAAACTCGGTCGTAGGAGCTGGTTGAGCAGAAAGGCCGGCGGGTTGGACGGCAGGCGCACGTAGTTCACCAGAGCAAAAGGAGATCGGCTGTCGACAGCGAGCAAGGCTGTGGAGTTGTCGATCCCGATCTTCGATGTGTACCAGTCGGTGAGGCCGCGCCAGACCTTGACCGGATCGGCGGCGCCGGCCACGGTGAAGTGGTTGAGCAGGAAGGTTGCAGCCTCATCGGCCTCGGTGTGCCCGATACGGGCCGCGTTGGATCCGGCAATCACCTCCGTGCCGCCGAGGGCTTCGACCTCATCGCTGTGTCGCGTGTGGTCGAGATCCTTGATCGCGGCAGTCCGGATGAGCATGGCGAGGTCGTGCCGGGGCGCTCCGGGTAGCGGTGGGACGAGGTGTGTGCGCAGGACGCGCACTGAGGCGACGTCCGCCCGTTGACGGATTCCTCTGCCGTGCCGCCGAGTTCGCGCACCCGGGTGGTAGCGGCCGAGATGTCGTCGACGCGGAAGAAGATCCTTGGGTGGTGCGAAGGGTCTCCGTGCGGCGTGCCGCCCATAGGGCTGGGCCCGTCGATCATCGAGTAACCGGCAAAGTTGCCTTCGTTGAACGCCCAGCCAAACAGCGATCCCCAGAAACGCTGGGTCGCCTCGACGTCGTTGCCGGGAAGTTCGAAGTAGACGATCTCTCCGCTCATGATGGTCCTCTTTTCAGCGAATGGGTGTATCGACGCCCGCCGTATGTCGATCCGGACCGCATGTCAATGTATTGACACTCGCAATGTATGTCAGAATATTGACATGAGTCAAGAGGAGACTGTCGGACCGCTGGAGGAGTCGCCGGGCTACGTCCTCAAGCAGGCACATGCCGCACTACGCACGGCGATGGAAGCCGCACTACGCCCTCTCGGGCTCACCGTGCCGCAGTACGCCTGTTTGGAGCTGCTCGGCCAGCGTCCAGGGTTGTCCAACGCCGAGCTCGCCCGGGGAGCGTTCGTCACCCGCCAGTCCATGAATCTCGTACTGCGCGGCCTGCAAGACCGCGGCCTGCTGACCCGACCCGAGCAGGCACCTCACGGCCGAGCGCTTCCCACCCAGCTCACTCCCGCCGGGCGTGACCAGCTGCGCGCGGCCAGCACCGCCGTGCGCGCCGTCGAGCAGCAGATGCTCGCGCCGCTGTCTCCGGCAGATCAGCGCCGGTTACGCGATCATCTCGCAGCCTGCGTCGCCGCGCTGGCACCAACGACCCCGGCCGCCGAGGACTGACGACGGTCGACGTCATCTCAATGCTGCTGCCGCTCGGCGCGCGATTGGCGTCAAGAACGTGCGCAGGAGAGCTTTAAACGAGGTCGAAGTCACACGGGACCTTCAGGACTTTTTACGGATTCTCTCAGGTTGACGACCAAAGAATGGGGGAGCGAACGAGGTAGTCCTCGCGAGAGGAGCGAGAGGATGTACGCGATTTCGACTGCGGCGGAGATCCTGGGTGTCACACCTAGCGCTCTGGAAGCCGCGCTGGAGCGAGGCGAGACTATCGCGACGCTGACCGAGGCGTGTGGACTCGACCTCGATCACATGACGGAATCGCTGGTGAACGCGGAAGTGCCGGACATCGAGGCATTAGCCATGATCGCTGGTTTCGACTCCGACGAGATCGCCCAGTTCGGCGCTGAAGTCCGTCAATACGTGACCTCGTTCATTCACGACGGCGAGCAGGCGGCCAACCGGCGCTTTGACGGTCCCGTTCTGGCTGCGGCGTAGCGACCGGCACGGGCGGCGCAGCGGGATTTGGCGTCAATTAGTGCACGTAACTATTGCCTTTTATGGTTGACCTTAATAGACTTCACTGCACCACATGTCGCTGCGGCACCGGTGTGGTTCTCGTCTGTAGGTGCTCACGCTCCCGAACGCTCACAAGCCGCGACATGGCGGTGGCCTTGGTGTATCTATCTGCGCGCAGCTGATAGCGGGCTAGATCGGAGAGGGAGAGCCTCGGATGGCAGATGACATCGTCCGGATCGGCGTGGTAGGCGCGGGAAAGATCGTGCGGGATCGCCACGTTCCGGGTTTTCGGGCTCTGGACGGTGTCCGGCTCGAGTCGGTGGCGAACCGCAACCGCGAATCGGGTGAACGCGCTGCCTCCGAGCTGGGTTTCGCGCGCGTGCACGCGCATTGGAGCGACGTTGTCGCCGATCCGGGTGTGGAGGCGGTTGTCGTCGGAACCTGGCCCTACTTGCATGCGCCGGTGGCGACCGCGGCGCTGGAGGCGGGTAAGCACGTCCTCATCCAAGCCCGCTTGGCGATGGATGCCGCAGAGGCACGTGCGATCCAAGCCGCGGCGCAGCGGCATCCGGGCTTGGTGACGATGGTGGTGCCCGCACCGTTCACGTTCTGGGCCGATGCGTGTGTTCGCCGCCTGCTCGCCGACGGCACGATCGGTGACCTGCATCTTGTCCGCAGCTTCTGGAACGGTGGCGATGGCGCCGTCCATGGTGGCCCCGGATGGAGACGTGATCGTCGGTATAGTGGGAATAACGCGCTGCAACTCGGCATCGCCTACGAGCAGCTAGCTCGATGGGTTGGCCACGCTCAATGGGTCCAAGCGGCCGAGGAGATCATCGACCCGCACGGCGAGTACGGCCCGGCAGACATTCCGGACCTGATCTCTGTCCTGGCCGAGCTGCCTGGCCGGGCAAGGCTGAACCTCGAGCTGACACCACACGCCCGGTTCGCGGGAAACAACGAGGTGTATCTATTCGGTTCCGAGGGCACGCTGATCGTCGACATCACCGGCCAGCAGATCTTGCTGCGCAGTGAGGGGCACGAGGAGAAGGTGTCACCACGGCCGGACGAGCATGGCGACTGGCAGGTCGAGGCGGAGTTCATCGGCGCGATCCGCGGTGCCAATGAGGTGCGGCTCAATGACGTCGCCACGGCTGTCCGCTACATGGAGTTCACCGACGCCGTTCGCCGTTCAGCCGCCGAAGGACGGCGCGTGGTCGTCTGAGGCGACCGGCGGGGTTGTCGTCAATCGGACCACTTTGCTCGAGACGTTGTTATTCTAGGGACCAGATTGCTTTCCGTTGTTGTCGGATCGAGAGCAGGGTGCCTGATGCTCGACGTGCTTCGTGAGCTCATCCTCGATGCACAGGAGATGCCTCTAGACACTGGTATACCTCGACATCTCGATGTTCGAACCGTGCCGGGCAAGGCGACGGTCTGCATTGGGGTGCGGCGCAGCGGGAAGTCGACTTTCATGTTGCAGTTGATGAGTCGCTTGCTTGACGATGGCGTTCCGCGCGAGAACATTCTCCACCTCAACTTCTTCGATGATCGCCTGCACGCGTTGCGCCACAGCGATCTTGGCGTGATCACCGAAGCCTACTTCTCGCTGTATCCGGAGAAGAAGAACACCGAGACCATCTATTGTTTCTTTGACGAGGTCCAGGTGCTACCACACTGGGAACCCTTCGTCGATCGCTTGATGCGCACCGAGCAGAGCGAGGTCTATATCACTGGCTCGTCGGCGCAGATGCTGTCGAGAGAGGTTGCGACACAGATGCGTGGTCGGGCGTTGTCTTGGGAGATCTTCCCGTTCTCGTTCGAAGAGTTCATGGAATTTCACGATGTCGATCACTCCGAGCCGCTCTCGACAAGGAAACGCCTGGCAGTGCAGAAGGCCTTCGAGCACTTCTGGGAGGCGGGTGGATTCCCCGAGGTCGCTGGTCTCGATCGTCGTCTGCGCACGATGATTCATCAGGAGTACCTGAATACGGTCCTGTTCCGTGACCTCGTGGAGCGACACGATATCAGTCACCCGCAGGCTGTCGCCGATCTGACCCATCGCTTGATCGACAACGTGGCCTCCCTGCAGACCGCGAACAGTCTCACGGGATATCTGAAATCCTTGGGGCACAAGATCTCGCGTAACAGGATCACTGAATACCTCGCGTGGCTCGAAGATGCCTTCTTCATCTACCAGGTACGCCTGTTCGACGCCTCGCTGTCCCGTTCCAATGTGAACCCCAAGAAAATTTACTGCGTTGATCACGCGCTGGCCGCATCTGCCGGTTCGGGAATCCTGGTCAACACTGGACACCTGCTCGAGAATCTGATCTTCTCCGCCTTGCGTCGCATAACGGCCGAGATCTTCTATTACCGCACCGGGAACGGGAAGGAAGTCGACTTCGTGGCTCAGGTTCCAGAGCGGAAACGGATGCTGATCCAGGTCTGCGAGTCAATGGTTGATCAAGGAACACGCAGCCGTGAAGTGGCAGCTATCTCCGAAGCCATGACCGAGCTCGGCCTCGCTGAAGGCACGATCGTCACACGCAACGAAAACGATCAGCTTGCTGTCACAAACGGCGTTGTCAACGTGGTGCCGGCATGGCGGTTTCTCCTGTCGCTCAGCTCCGAGGCAGAGAAGACTTCGTGAAGACGACGACAGCTTCCCGCTGTATAGCGTCCAAGTGGGGTGACCACTGCGGACAACGGCCGAGTACATCTACGCGGCGTACCGGACGTGTACGTCACCGGTGGTGGTCTGCACGCCGATCACGCGGTCCGCGTCAGGATCAGTCGCGACGTCGACGCGCTGCTCGCCGGTGGTGGTCTGCACGTCGACACGGTACGGGCCATCGTCGCGAGGGACCTCGATGATGATCTGGCCGGTCGTCGCCTCAGCCGTGATGCGATCCGGTGCCTCGGTGAAATGCAGATCCGTTACACCCGACTTGATGCTCGTGTCGACCTCCGGCGATGCCAGATCCGAACCGGTGAGATCGCCAGTGGTGGCGCGCGCCGACAGCGGACCACCGAGATTGTCGACCATCATCGTGCCGGTCGTGGACACCAACGCCACCTCGCCGTCCAGGTCGCGTACGTCGATGCGTCCCGTTGCCGTGCGAACGTCGGCTCCGGCAGTGCGTGGCACCTGTGCCGTGTAGTCGATGGAGCACTCCGGGTTGAACCAGTCAGGGAACGAGTTCGGGCATTCGGTATCGACGCGAAGCGTGTCACCATCCCACGTCTCGTCGATCGTGGGCTCGGTGCCGGCCCAGGTGAGCTCGCGGCGAATCTCGACGCCCTCGGTCCCGCCTCCCGTGATGTGGGCCTCTCCGAGAGCGAGATCCAGGTCGAGGCGTGAGATGGCCCGAGAGTAGCTCGCCGTCGAGCTGTCGGTCTCGGTGAAGGCACCGTCCAGGGTGGACCAGGCTGAGACCACTCCCAGCGAGCCGACCACGAGCGCGACGACGGTGAGTGGTGCGCCGACGGCCAGCCAGGTCACACGCTGGCGGCGGGTGGTCTTCGTGGTGGATGCGGTACTCGTCTCGAACTCGGTCATGTCTTCGCCTTTCAGCTGTGCAGGAATTGCAGGACGGCCAGCACCCTGCGGTTGCTGCTGTCCGTCGGGGGGATGTCGAGCTTGGTGAAGATGTTGTTGATGTGCTTGGCGACGGCGCTGTCGCTGAGCACGAGCGCCTGGGCGATGTTGGTGTTGGAGCGCCCTTCGGCCATCAGGCCCAGCACGTCCCGCTCGCGTGGGGTGAGCCGATCGAGCGGGTCACCCTGACGGCGGACGAGGAGTTGGGACACGACCTCCGGGTCCAGCGCGGTGCCACCGTCCATGACCCGGTGCAGGGCGTCGAGGAATTCGGTGACGTCGGCGACGCGGTCCTTGAGGAGATAGCCCACACCGCTGGTCTCGCCGGTCAGCAGGTCGACGGCGTAGCGCTCTTCGACGTACTGCGAGAGCAGCAGGACCGCCATGTCCGGCCACTGGCGGCGCAGGACCAGCGCGGCGCGTACTCCCTCGTCGGTGTAGTCGGGAGGCATGCGGACGTCGACGACGGCGAGATCTGGCCGGTGCTCGTCGGCGGCGCGTAGCAGCGCGTCCGCGTCGCTGACGGTGTCGACAACTTCGATGTCAGCGGTCTGGAGTAGCCGTGCCAGGCCCTCGCGGAGCAGCACGGAGTCTTCGGCGATCACAACGCGCATGGCATCTCCGCGGTGAGGGTGGTGGGTCCGCCGGGAGGGCTGGAGATGTGCAGCGTCCCGTCGACGGAACTGACTCGCTTGCGCAGCCCGTCCAACCCGGTGCCACGGGCGGGATCGGCGCCGCCATTCCCGTCGTCCGTCACGGTGACCTGCAGCCGGTCCCGTTCGAACTTGACACGCACATCGATGCTCGATGCATGTGCGTGGGTGGTGGCGTTGGTGAGCGCTTCGGACACCACGAAGTACGCGACCGCTTCGACCTCACGTGCCGCTCGCTCGGGCATCTGCACGTCGAGTCGCACCGGCACTGGCGAGCGCGCGGCGAGCCCCGAGAGCGCGGCGTCGAGCCCGCGGTCGTCTAACACGGCGGGGTGCATGCCGCGGACCACGTCCCGGAGCTCGACGAGGGCGTGTTTCGCTTCGTCGTGCGCCTGGGCGATGACGTCCCGCGCGGGCTCTGGTGCGTCGGCGAGGCTCGCTCGGGCGATACCCAGGTTCATGGCCAGCGAGGTCAGCCGTTGCTGGGCGCCGTCGTGCAGGTCCCGCTCGATCCGGCGGCGTTCGGTGTCGGCCGCATCGACCACGCCTTCGCGGCTCGCGGCCAAGGTCACCACCCGATGCGTCAGTTCCTCGGTGGATTCGGCGCTCAACAGTGCCTGCGCGATCGCCGCGTCCGCCATGGCGAGGGTGCGGACGATCCACGGTGCGGCGAACAGCAGCACGAGCCCGGTGACAGTCGAAGCGGCGCCTGCGGCCAGGCTGATTCCGCCCCATGCCTGCGTGTAGAGGAACGCGAGCGGGAACGTCAATCCGGCCGACCACACGGCGATCGCGATCGCTCCGGCGAGAACGCCGAACACTCCCGCGAGCACGTGGTATCCAAGCTGTCGCCAGGTGCTGCCCGCTCCGAGGCCGCGCAGTGTCCGGCGCACGAACGGCTCGCCGGTTACTGGTGCGGCCGGTCGCTGGATCTGCAGGTTCAGGAACGCGGCGAACCGGGACCGTTGCAACGCGGTCAGAGCACGGTTAACGACCAAGAGCAACGCCATGGAGAGCACGGCACCGACGAGGGTCGGGGCTAGGGTGAACGTCGCGGCCACGAGCAGGAAGACCCCGACGAAGCTCGCGAGACCGATGAGGAGCCCGGTGACCAGGTGGGTCGTGGCGCGCCACGTCCGTGCCGACCAGAGTGCGCGCAACGCCGTTCCAGGTGCGCTACGCACCCCATCACTGTCCGTTGCCGTGATTGTCATGTAAGTCATGCTACGGAAGGGATGGACTGCGCCACGATGGCGCGACCTCCCGAATTGAGGGTGTACCTACGTTCACCCCAGGTCGGCAACCAGAGCTACCGACACCTGCGTTCCTGGCAGGCAGGCTCTCGGGCATGACGAAACATCTGGTAATCGTGGGCGTAGCGGCGGCGACGGCGATCGGCGCCGTTTCCGCCAGCCCACCTGAGGCGAACGCATCCCCGGCACACGGTGTGCCCGTCCAGGCATCTGACCAGGCACCTGACCAGGCAGCAGCCGAGGTCGACGCACCCGTTCCCGACATCGAGTGGGAGGCGTGCGAGGACGGCCTGCACTGCGCGACAGTGCAGGTGCCGCTGGACTACGACGACCCGGGCGGTGAGACGGCCGAGCTCGCCCTCGCGAAGCATCCGGCGGGCGACCCGGACGCCCGCCTCGGCACGCTGTTCGTGAATCCGGGAGGCCCCGGCGACTCGGCCGTCCAGTCCGTGCCGTGGTACGTGGACAACCTCCCGTCAGACACCCGTCGCCGGTTCGACGTGGTGGGTATCGATCCGCGTGGCGTCGGCGACAGTACGCCGCTGCGGTGTCGCGGCCGTGGTCAAGGGGACGCGGCCGAGGCGCCGTCGTGGGCGTTCCCGCTCACCCGGGCTCAAGAGCGGACGTGGCTGCGCTATGACCGCTATCTCCAGCGCAGCTGCCGCACCGACGCCAACCCGATCATCGACCACATGACCACCGCCGACACGGCGCGAGACATGGATCTGATCCGGCAAGCCGTCGGCGACGAGCAGCTGACGTACTACGGCATCTCTTATGGCAGCTACCTCGGTGCGACGTATGCCGCGATGTTCCCGGACCGGGTGCGCGCCGTGGTGGTCGACGGCGTCATCGACCCGATCGGGTACGCGACGGGACACGATGAGGACGACGCGAAGAAGCCGGTCACGGAGCGATGGGGGAGCGCGAGAGGCGCGTGGGAGACGCTGACCAGCGCGTTCGCCGAGTGCGATCGTGTCGGCGAGAAGCGCTGCCCGATCGCCGGCGAGTCCACGGCGAAGTGGCATCGCATCATGAACCGCCTCGAGGAGGGGCCGGTCGACGTCGACGGCACGCAGCTGCGGTACCAGGACGTGGTGATCACCGTGGACGGCTCGTTGCGCGCTGTCACGTCCTACCTGCCGCTGATGCGGTTCATCGACGAGACGCATGACGCCATGTTCGGCAGCCCACGCGAACGCGAGGAGGCTGACGCCGGCGCGGCATTCACACGTCTTCAGCGGCACATCGCCGACGACCCGGAGCCGGCGACCAGCGATGAGAGCGATGACCTGATGCCGGTGACCCAGGGGATCATCTGTGCCGACAGCGGCAACCCGGACAGCCCGCGGGCATGGGTCGACGCGGCTGACCGGGCCGAGCGGGAGGCCCCGTGGTTCGGCCGGTTGTGGAGCTGGCGGTCCTCGGTCTGCTCGCAGTGGCCAGGCTCGTCGGAGGACGCGTACCGCGGGCCGTTCGAGGCGGAGACCTCCAATCCCGTGCTCCTGGTCGCCCATCTGCACGACCCCGCGTCGCCGATCAGCGGCGCACGGGTGCTCAACACGCTGCTGGAAGGCTCCCGCATGTTGACGCTGGACGGCTGGGGCCACGGCGCTCTCGGGGAGAGCGAATGTGTGGCAGCGAAGGTGGACGACTACCTGATTTCCGGGACCCTCCCGCCCGCTGGCTCGGTGTGCGAGCAAGACGGGGAGCCGTTCCCCGGCTGAGGCGTTTCGCGGCTCGGTGATCGTCGACGATGATGTCCATCATCGTGTGCATGATCGTCGACGATCACCGCTCGGGGAGCGCCTGATCGCGTTCTACCGGGCACCACCCGGCACCGTGGGGATTCAGCCTACCGGGCCCACCCGGCACCGTGGAGGGCTTCAGCCCAGCGTGCCCGGTAGCCACAGCACCAGTTGCGGGAACGCGATCAGTAGCACGAGAACCGCCAACAAGGCTCCGTAGAAGGGAAGCATGTTCCGCACCAGCCCTTCCATCTTGACGCGGCCGACGGCGCAACCCACGTACAAGACCGTTCCCACGGGCGGTGTCGCTAACCCTATGCCCAGGACAAATGACATGATCACCCCGAAGTAGACGGGGTCGATCCCGGCGGCGACCACGGTCGGCGTCATGATGGGCGCAAGGATCAAGATCGCCGGTGTGAGGTCCATGACGACCCCGACGGCCAGCAGCAACACCGCCATGACCCCGAGGATCGCGTAGGGGTTGCTCGTCAGCTGGCCCGCGGCCTCCACTAGCTCTTGCGGAACCAAGGCGGTGGTCAGCAGCCAGGCGACGACCATCGCCATGGCCAGCAGGAACAACACCATGCCGGTCAGCCGGGCGGTGCGGATGGCGATCCCGACGAGATCGCGCGGTTTGAGCTCGCGATACACGACGAGCGAGATCAGCAGGGAGTAGATCGCCGCTGCCACCGCGGCCTCCGTCGGCGTGAACACGCCGCCGAGGATCCCGCCGACGATCATGACCGGCAGCAGCAGGCCGAGAAAGGCGCGGCGGAACGCCACGGCCAGGGCATGGAGGGAGAAGCGCTGCCGCTGCCCGGCGTGCTCCACGCGCGCCGTGACGAACGTGGCGATCATCAGGGCGAGGCCGACGAGCAAGCCCGGGATGACGCCCGCGATGAACAGCCGGGTGATCGAGGTCTCGGTGACGATCCCGAACAGGATCATCGGAATCGACGGCGGGATGAGAATCCCGATCACCGCCGACGACACGGTGATCGCTGTGGCGTGCTCGCCGGTGTAGCGCTGTTCCTTCATCGCCGGGATCATCATCCCGCCGATAGCCGACGTATCCGCCACGGCGGAGCCGCTGATCCCGCCGAAGAACATCGAGGCCGCAACGTTGACCTGGCCGAGGCCCCCACTGACGAATCCGACGCATGCCTGGGCGAGCTCCACGAGCCGGCGCGCGATCCCGCCACGGCTCATGACCTCGCCCACCAGGATGAAGAACGGCACGGCCAGCAGCGGGAAGCTGTTCACCCCGCGGATCGCCTGCTCCACCACCACGGCGGGGTCGACGTCCATGAGAAACATCAGCACCACGGCGGACAAGCCGAGCGTGAATGACACCGGGATGCCGATGAGAATCCCGCCGAACAAGATCGCAAGAAAGATCCAGAGCATGGCTCGACCTCACTCGTCTCGCCCGGTGAGCAGGCGGATCAGGCGATACATCGACATCACTGCCATCAGCGCCGCCGCGACCGGTACCGAATAGTTCACGACGTTGAATGGCACGCCGAGCAGCGCGGAGCGCCCGAACGTCGTCGAGATCACGTGCGTGGAACCCCACAGCATGATGCCCAGAACGACGAGGATGACCAACTCGCGGGTGATCGCGGCAGCAAGCCGCACCGGTCGAGGCGCCCGGGCGACGAAGTACTCCACCGAGATGTGCTCCTGGCGCAGGTGCGCGACGAGCGCACCGAGGAAGATCATCCAGATGAACATGTACCGGGCGGCCTCGTCGGACCAGGTCAGCGAGTGATCCAAGACGAAACGCCCGACGACGTTCCAGCCGACGACGATCAGCATGCCTGCGACGAGCACCACCAGGACGGCACTGCAGGCGATGTCGACGAGACGGAACGGCAGCGGTAGATCACTCCGGCGGACAGGACCACGCTGGGTGCGCGCGTCGCCGGCCTCGGTCTGCGCGCCGGTGACATCGTCAGCGCCAGGCGACGAAGCAGCCACCAGTCACTCCTGCCGCGCCAACGTCCGGACCTCGTCGACGAACTCTTCTCCCAATTCGGGTGCCCACTGGTCGTAGACTTCCTCGGTCGCCTGGCGGAATTCCTCGATCTGATCCTCATCGAGGACGTTGACCTCCGGACCGTTCTCCTCGAACTGACCCCGGGCCCACTCGTCCATCTCCCGGGAGATGGTGCGCTGGTAGTCACGCGTCGCGTCGGCGGCTTCTTGGATCAGCTGCTGGTAGGCGGGATCGAGCTCGTCGAAGAACTCCTCGCCGATCATCATGATGAACGGCGTGTACACGTGGCGGGTCTGCGATCCGTACTCCTGAACTTCCCAGAAGTTCGACGTCAGGTTGGTGACCCACGGGTTCTCCTGCCCGTCGACCACGCCCTGCTCCATCGCGCTGAACACCTCACCGAACGCCATGGTGGTCGGGTTGGCGCCCAGCGCCTCCCAGATCGTGGTCTGAATCTCGTTCTCCATCACCCTCAGGTCCAGGCCCTCGACGTCCTCGGGACTCTCGATGGGGCGAACGCTGTTCGTGACCTGGCGGAACCCGTTCTCGGCCCAGGCCAGCGCTTTCATCCCGGTGCCATCGAACTCGTCGAGCAACTGCTGCCCGAGCTCGCTGTCGAGCACGCGGTCGGCCGCCTCGACGTCGGGCATCAAGAATGGCAGGTCGAACACGCCGAGTTCTGGCACGAACGCGACCGCCGGAGACGTGGATGGGAAGGTCATTTCGAGCGTGCCGCTGCGCAGCCCGTCCATCATCTCCAGGTCATCGCCGACCTGGCTGTCCGGAAACAGCTGCACGGTGAGCTGGCCGTTGGTGCACTCGTCGAGGTAGTCGCCGAAGAACTGCACCGCCATTCCTTGTGGGGAATCCTCGGCCAGTCCGATACCGAACTTGATCGTGTGTTCGCCCAGATCCTCCTCGATGACCTCGCACTCGATCTCGGGAGGGGCCGACAGGTCAGGGCCTTCGCTACCTTCGGCGTCCGCGTCCGCGTCGTCGCCACTGCTGCTGCCGCCGTCGTCGTCGGAATCGCCGCCGAAATCACCCCCGCAGGCCGGAACCAGCAGGGCCAGCACGGCCAAGGGAGCACCCAGCCGGACGGGCCAGTCGGTGCTTGCTTGCCGGAGTGCCGTCATCGTCCTCCACCTCTCACTCGTTCTCCTCGCCGTATGTCCCCAGCTGGGTGGGTGAGGCGTCGTTCTGAGCGATGCGCCCGAAGCCGACCTGCGCGACCACCCCCGCGGGTAGGTCTCGCGCGATCGCCTCGGCCGCGTCGCGGCAGGCAGTGCCGAGGCGGTCCACCTCGGGTCCCACGCGAAAGTCCGGCCCCGAGATGCTGATCGCCGCGACGAGCCGTCCGTCGCCGTCCTTAACCGGCACGGCGACGCAGATCACCCCGTCCTCGTTCTCCTCCTGGTCGATGGCGTAGCCGCGCCGGGCCGTGCGATCGAGATCATCGATGAGGTCCTGTGGATCGGTGAGCGAGCGGGCCGTGCGGGCCGGCAGGCCCAGCGCGGATATGATCATCGATCGATCCGGCTCGTCGAGCGCGGACAGCATGGCCTTGCCCAGTGCCGTCGTGGTCACCGGCATGGTCTGGCCGATTGCGGACACGAGGCGAACCGATCGGGCCGTTTCCAGTTTGTCGATGTAGGCGATCTGATCACCGTCGGCCTGGCCGAGGTGGACGGTTTCCCCGACCTCGTCTCGCAGCCGGGTCAGGTGGGGCCGGGCGATGCCGCGCAGGTCGCACTGTTCCAGAAAGGCGCGGGAGAGCCGGAGCACGCGCGCGGTGATCCGGTAGTTGCCCGCCGTCGGGTCGCGGGTCACGTATCCGGCGTGGCTCAGCGTCGCGAGCAAGCGGGACACCGTGGCCTTGTCCAGGCCGACGCGCTCGGCCACTCTCGCGGGGCCGAGCGGCCGGCCTTCCTCGGCCAGCGCTTCCAGCACCTCGAAGCCTCGCAGCAACGAGCGGGTTAGTTTCATCGCACCCTCGCGACACCAGGCATCTCGCCGTGATCATGGAGACCTACAGGTGTTGTTTCACTTAGTGATCCACCGGATCACTAAGTGTCATTACACTAGCGACACCCCGCAAGTTGGTCAAGATTATCCGGGTGGCGGGGGCGATGAGCCTGTCTTCTTGGCTCTGCGGAACGTTCAGGAGGACATCGAGCGCTCTGGACGTTCCGGAGAGCCAAGAAGTGGGCGCTTCATACATCTCCATCACCGACGGCCAGCTAGGCGGCGGCCCGGCGGCGGTGCGCGTCGGGATGCGGAATGGTGCGATAGAGATGGATCGAGGTGGTGGCCAGCCAGGCCCAGCCGGCAACGACGGCGATCCAGAGCGCGAGGACGCCGGGTGTTTCGGTGGCCAGTGCTGCCCCTGCCAGGAAGCCGGCGACGATGACGAGTGCGCTGAGGCGCGAGTACAGGGCCAGCCGAGTCTCGCCCCGTCCCGTGCACCAGCGGGCGATCATGATGGCGGCGATGGCCAGGACCAGGAATCCGATCGCGCCGAACGCGAGATGCAGCACTCCGCTTACGGTGCCGTCCTCCGATGACGATTCGTCGGGGAAGCCGGCCATCGGGTCGGGAGGAAATATCCCGCTCGCGATCAAGCAGGCGCCGTAGCCGCCGACGAGTCGTGCTGCCCAGGACGCGATTCTCGAGCCGCGCAACGCTCGGGCAAATCCGGTGGCTGCGGCAATCACCATCAGGCCGACCACGATGATGTTGAGCTTCTGGATCCATCCGAAGTCGCCGAGCATCAGCAGGCTCAGCGCGTGCTGCGAGAAGTCGAACCCGTCCCGGACGATGCCGAGAATGACGCCGACGACGAGATAGATGGGGCCCGCTATCACTCCGTAGCCGAGCAAGGAGCGGGTGATCGCTGCGGAACGATCGAATCCATCGGGCGGTAAGGGCTGATTGTTCATTGTCTGCACCTCCGGCACGGCGCGGTAAGTTACACTACTAAGTACAGTAATACACTAGCTAGGGCATTAATGCACTAGCTAGTACCAGACGAGGAGGGCGATCGATGTGGCAACACCGCCAGAGCTGATCCGTGCCGAAGACGCGGATCTCGATCCACGGGTGGCGCGCTCGCGAGCGGTTATCGTGGCGGCGGCATCCGAGCACTTCATGCGGCACGGCTACCTCGGAACGAGCGTCGACGACGTTGCCGCTGAGGCTCGGGTTTCCAAGCGCACCATCTACAATCTCTTCGGCGGGAAGGAAGAGCTTTTCCGTGCGATCCTGGCCGAAGCGTTGATCACGGCGGAACGGTTTGCGTCCGACACCGCGTCGTCGCTCGCGGAGGCGGATGACGTGCCTGCCGAACTGCGAGCCACAGCAGTCCGGCTCGCCCGGTCCGTCGTCGGCGGGCGGATCGTTCCGTTGCGCCGCCTCCTGATTGCCGAGGCCACCCGTTTCCCCGAACTCGCCGCCGACTATTACAGCCGCGCGCCGGGTCGGGTGATGGCAACACTCGCTGAGGCATTGCGGCATCTCGACGAACGCGGCGCCCTCCGCGTGGACGATGCAGAGCTGGCCGCTGAACACTTCGCATTTCTGGTCATGGGCGCGCAGCTGGACCGGGCGCTGTTCACGATCGATCAAGAACCGCCCGCGATCACCGAGATCGACGACCGTGCCCTTCGGGGCGTCGAGACGTTCTTGCGGGCGTACGGACCCACGGGCTGAATGCCGGATTCGGTGCCAGGACCTCGACCCCGGTCGCGTGATCATTCCGGCGAATGCGTCCGCTCGCGAGCGACATCGCGGGTGCGACGCGGGACGTGCGAGACCTCTCCCGGGGATCTGGCGGCCCGCTGCGACCTCCAGCCGATGCGCCCTTTCGGTTTGAACACCGACAATGTGGTCGCGGTGACGAGCATGATGAGCTGCGCCGTGACCACCAAGACCTGGCGCCACTGCTGTGTGTCCGATTCCGAGCCCTGCTCGATGGCTTGGGCCATGACACCGGGCTGGAACAGGAACATGCCCAGGCAGATGACCGCGATCAGCAGCAACAGCTTGGCGAACACCCAATAGTGCCGGACCAGTCCCCAGTGACTGCCCAGCGCGAGTGCAACGCCCGTGACCAGTGCCGTCATGCTGAGCGGGATCCCGCCCGCGAAGACGAGGACGTCCATCAGCTGGTAAGCCGCTCGGGCGAGTTCGTTATCGGCCGCGAGTGTCGAGTAGAGATTGAGCGCGACCAGGGTCCATACCTCGCCCAGCAAGGCGACCGATGCGATGACGTGGATCACGAGGATGGTCTTGCGAGTGTGCGGTCGCAAGCGGTTGGTGGGCGGTCTCGACCGTGCGGTACGGATTTCCTCGGCGTACATGGCTACCTCCCCGGCACGTGGGTGTGATGTGCCGGTGTAACCATGACCGCGTCCGGGTTCGGATCACATCCGTCACGGAGCGGTTTTGGGTATGCGTCCGTTGACGTACGGGATGCACGCAGGCCGTAGCGAGTTCAATACCGCCAGTTGACTTTGGGGGCTGGAGTTGGGGTTCATCGTCAGCTGGCGGCATTGAGCTCGCTACGGCCCCGACGGCACGTCACGCTCACCACGAGCGGCGCGTCGGGCCAAGCGCCGAGTGTCCGGACAGTTCTGCCATCTCGTGTGGCTCGGCGGACGCCATCAGCGACCGGCCCAAGTACAGGCTCAGAGCGGCGTAGACCGAGCACACGTCGTGCCGTGACGTGGGATGCCACCGTCGCGACTTGGTGCGGCAGATAGTGCAGTTGCCGTTGCGATCGACGCGGTGCATGCGATGAAGCAGTGCGACGCCGCTGAGGATGCGCACTAGCCGCTCCGACGACTCGCGGTCGAGCACGGTGTCACCCGCGAGCAGCTGGTTCGTGAGGTTCTGCAACTCGGCATTGATCACCTGGTAGCGGGAGGGCGTGCCGCCGTGATGATCTTTGGTGCTGGTGTCCAGCTGTGCCGGTGTTCGGCCCTGTGACGTTTCGTGGGGCTCGGGGAGGTCGAACTCACCGGCCTTCGCGCCGGCGACGAATGCCGCCAGCTCGTCGTGCGTGAAGATCAGCGCCGGGCCATCCGGGTCGTGGGAGTTGCGCAGTGCGATCGTGCCGGTGGGTAGTTGGGCGAGTTCTACACAGTTACCCTGTGCTCCGCTCCGAGTGCTCTTGCGCCAGACAGCATGTGGGACGTCCGCCGCTGACATGCCGTTGAAGACCTCGTCCATTCGAACTCATCTCCGTAACACCGGTCGGCTAGCATGCGCATCGATGCTTTGCAGGCGAATGTAGCACGATTTTGATGCATGTGCAGGTGCACCTTTTAGTCTCGTTCTGCACGTTGACGTAAAAATGCGGAAGAAAGGTACAAAAGGAGACCGATGCACGAAGTGCACGCCATGAATGAGTTGGCGTCGCCGGACGTGGAGCCGTTGATGCGCCGTTAGTGGAGCACTTTGCTGCGCTGTTAGCGGAGAACGGGAGTGCGCCGTCAGGCGTCGGCGCGCAGCTTCGACAGCATCTGCCGGCTGTCCTCGGGGGTCTCGGCGTCGACCGCCAGCGTGTCCAGGACCCGGCCGTAGGTCTCTACTTCATCTGGCCGGTCGAGATAGAGCGCTCCGGTGAGATGTTCGAGGTAGACGATCGTGGGGAGCTCCGGCTCAGCGAACCGCAGCATCGTGAACGCCCCTTCGGCCACATTCGTGTTGTGCTCGTAGGTCAGGACCTGCACCGAGATGTGCGGCAGGCTCGTCGCCTCGAGCAGGGCGTCGATCTGTGCCTTGAGGACGCGGCGGCCGCCGATCGGGCGTTGCAGCACCGACTCGTCGAGCACCACCCACAGGCGCGGTGCGCCCGGGCGCGCCAGGATCCGTTGCCGACGCCGTCGCACGTCGATCCGCTGTTCGATCTCGTCTGTCGCGTACTCCGGACGCCCGTGTGTCATGACCGCACGGGCGTAGTCCTCGGTCTGCAGGAGGCCGGGGATGAACTGATGCTCGTATGACTGAATGAGGGACGCCGACGATTCGAGTCCGACGAAGTCGTTGAACCACGTTGGAATCACGTCGTTGTAGCGATGCCACCAGCCTCGCTGGTTGGATTGCTCGACCATTTCGAGGAACGACTCCCGCTCGACCGGATCGTTGACGCCGTAGGTGGTCAACAGATCCGCGACGTCCCGCTCCTTGAACCGGACCCTGCCGGCCTCAAGGCGGCTCATTTTCGATTCGGAGGCGCGGATCGTGAAGCCTGCCTCCGCGCGGGACAGCTCGGCGGCTTCACGTAGGCGTCGCAGCTGTGCACCCAGCACCATTCGGCGGGCTGTCGGCGCGCCGCCATACCCCTCGGCGGGACTGTTACCCGCTGCGTCGCCCGTCATCTGCGTACCTTCCTCGTCGCTCCGCCCCTAATCCGACTTGACCGGGTCAACAGGCCCCAAGTGCCGCAGACCCCACCACGTTACGAAGCTACCGCCACATAATTCAGAGTCAAGGATAGTTGTCGATAAAACGACCTCGCGACCGCCGAATCCGTTGCGCTGGTGATCACCCGCCTTTATGCTACGTGACAACTGAACCCCCCGTGTATGGCAAGGACTCTTCGATGCCTGACGCCCCGCAAAGCAGCCGCGTTCCCGTTGGCGTGGACCCGAACCGGGCGAGCATCGCCCGGGTGTATGACGCGGCACTCGGTGGCAAGGACAACTACGAGATCGACCGCGAGGTGCTGAACAAGGTTGCCACGGCCGCGCCAGAGGTACGCGACCTCGCCGTGGACAACCGCGCGTTCCTTATCCGAGCGTGCCGCTTCCTGGCGGCGCAGACGGGCATCGGGCAATTCCTGGACTGTGGATCCGGGCTGCCGACCGCGGAGAACGTTCACCAGGTCGTCCAGCGGCTCAACCCGGAGGCGCGAGTCGTCTACGTCGACAACGACCCCGTGGTGCTGGCGCACGGTCGAGCGCTGCTTGAGGAGAACGAGTACACCCACTTCGTGTCGGCCGACATCTTCGATCCCCGGGAAGTCCTGGAGAGCCCGGTGGTACGCAAGCACCTTGATCTCTCCGAGCCGATCGCTTTCCTGCAGCTCGGAACGCTGCACCATTACGAGGGCCCGAGGGGGGACGTGGCCCAGATCATGAAGGCGTTCATCGACGAGCTGGCGCCGGGCTCGTACGTGGCGATCTCGCACTTCCTCGACCCGGAGAACGAGTACAGCGAGGTCGCGCAGAATATGGAGGAGCATTTCCGGCACAGCCCGATGGGCTCTGGCACGTTCCGCACGCTGAGCGAGATCGAAGAGTTGTTCGACGGCCTGGAGCTGATCGAGCCTGGTGTGACGCTCTGCGCGCGGTGGTGGCCCGACGGCCCGCAACTCAAGGAGCTGAACCAGGCTCAGCAGTGCATCGCGGGCGGCATCGGCTTCAAACGCTGACCCAGAACGCTGGCCGGACACGGCGACGAGCGTCCAGGTAGCCGAAGCGTGTCTGGACGACAACCGGGAGTCCTGCGCAGAGGTCAGAGTGCTTCGTCTCGACGGTGAAGTGTCGCTGGACTGGGAGGATGGCGCCCCGGAGGCGGAATGCAGCCTGGTGTGGTCCGTGTCGCCGGATCGGCTGTACCTGCGGACCCCGGTGAGCGCCGACAGATTCGACAGGGTCGACGACCCAACTCAACTGTTCCATGTCGATCCTAGGACCGGCACGGTGGTCGAGCTCGCCTGGCGAGGTCCGTCGGACGAGGTCGATGGCTCCGTCGCGGAGCGGCCGACGCGTCCCGGTCGTGGAGTGGGTACTTCTACGGGGACGACGCCACGATGTACGACGTGTCGGCCGCTCTCGTCGACGCCCTGGCGGGCGCACTCGCGGGTGAACTACGCCAGCAACTCTTGACTTGCCTGGTCTCGACGGGCGACACACATGGACATCTTCCCGATGCCATAGGTGGATAGTGCTACACTGATTCCGTGCTACACGAGGGGTGATAGGCGTGGCGAACTTGACACTGACCATCGACGAAGATCTGCTTCGCCGTGCCCGGATCAGGGCGCTGGAGCAGGGCGAGAGCGTGAACAGTCTGGTCCGGGACTGGCTGGAGAGCTACGCGGCAGGAAACCGGCAGCGAGACGTGACCGAGGAGATCATCGCGGTTGCGGGGCGTGCCCGCGCGTCGAGCGGTTCGGCTGGGCGGGTCTGGACTCGCGACAACGTATACGAAGAGCGGCTGAGCCAGCATGACTGATCGGCCGTTCATCGACACCAATGTCTTCGTCTATGCAGTTGACAAGGCCGATCCCGCTAAGCAGGAGCGTGCGCACGAGGTGCTTCGCTCGGGCGGGAAAATCGTGATCTCGACACAGGTTCTGAACGAATTCTACGTGATCGTGACGAGAAAGCTGGCCAAGCCACTGCCGTCGCAGGACGCCGCGGCGATAGTCGCGAGTATGTCCGCGTACATCTGTGTGTCGGTCGATGCGACGCTGGTCAGCAACGCGATCCGTGACGGGCAGCGGTGGCAATTGTCTCACTGGGATGCTCTGATGCTGGCGGCTGCCCGCCAGTCGGCGTGCACACGGCTGGTGACCGAAGACCTTGCTGACGGTGCGGTCTATGACGGTGTCACGGTCGAGAACCCGTTTCGTGATCTTACATACCGTCGATGACGTGGACGTCGAGGCGGGTGTTCGACCTCGCCCTTCCGCTCGAGCGGGCCAACGAGGATGCTCCTGGTGCTCGTGGCGACCCCATCCTTGGCCTTCGTCCTGCTGACCGCGGTGCCGTACGTGGCAACACTGCTGTGGAGGATCGGCGCGGCCGTCGGAGTACAGATCGTGCTCACCATCGCCTGTCCTGGAGCTCGGGGCCGTCGACACGCCTGTTCCTGCCGAAGACGAGGTGTTCGGTGGCGGCCCGTGGCTGGGTGGTATTGAACGTAACCTGGAGCAGGGGATACGCCGGGGAAGGTTGTCATCACGGTAGCCGGCTAGGGATGGCCTGCGCCGGCCGTCATCCGCAAGACGTGCGCGCCTGCCGCCGGGGTCCTCTGTGGCCGAACCCACCACACGCGAGAAGCCAGAACGCGATGAGTGCCAGCCACGGTAGGCCCAGCAGAACGACGGCGGCCAACCCGACGAATCCGAGCATCATCACCGGGGTGAGCCAGTGCATCCGGGCATGGCTCGGACGCGAGTGTGCCATCCCGCGCCGGGAGATCCGGCGATCCGCGTCCCATCCATGTGATGTACGTGCCGTGCGGTTCACGTGAGCACCAGGGGACTGGGGCAGGTCGGTGAAGATCGGCTGCAGGTCAGCGGCGAACCGGGCCTTCCAGACCGTTTCCAGTCGCTCGTCGTACTCGGCCTTCGTGAGCCGGCCAGCCACGAAGTGCTCGCCGAGCGCGGAGGCCGCGGCGTCGCGTTCGGCATCGCCGATGCGTACGGAGTCCTGCCCCGTCATGATTGGCCGCCTCCGTCCGCGTCGTCGGTCTCGTCACCGTCCGCGAGGATGCCGTAGAGGCGGCGCCGCATCTCGGCCAGTACCTCGCGTGCGCGTGCCTGCTGGTCAGGGGTGCCGGTAGCCATGATCTGCCACATAGCGGCCGCCGCTTGAGCGATGAGCGGCTGGAGGTCGTGCTCGTCCTCCTCGGCGTCGGTGAACGTCTTCCACGGTGCCGAGATCTCGTCCGGGTGCGCCTCGACGTACGCGCGGCCCTCGTCGGTGAGCTCGAAAGCGCGCCGCTTCGATGTGTGCGTGTGCTCGGCGGTGCGCACCAGCCCCTCGTCCTCAAGCTGCTGCAGCGTGGGGTAGATCGATCCGGGACTCGGCTTCCACGCACCCCGGCTGCGTTCGGCAACCTCTTGAATGATCTGGTACCCGTTCATGGGCTCCTCGGCGAGTATGCCCAGGATAGCGGCGCGGATATCGCCCCGCCGGGCCTTCGGGCCGCGGCCGTATCCAGGTGGACCGCTCCAGTGGTGAGCCCACGGCGGCGCGTGGCCGAACATCGCCCATGGCCCGAATCCCCTGAACTTTCCGTAGCCCTTGCCGGACATCGCAGAGATCCATCCTTCAACGGGGCCGCAGGACCAGTGCTTGCTCCATGTCCATGGCCTGTCGGTCGAGTCAGTGGCATGGGTCATCGTTCGCCTCCTTGCCACCCGAGCGGTCACGATATTTAGACGATATATCGCGATCGCTCGTCACGCAAGATGTCGGCGTTCGGTCCCGGTCGAGTCGCACGGCAGCAGAGTTCAACCATTCGTCTGTCGGCAGTAGGGAGTGTGCACGGGTAGATGACGATGGGCGGGCATGGCTGTGAACCCACGGGGATGGCGGTGGATAATGGGAACATGGCTGATGAGGGTGGGTCGGTGATTCCGTGGATGGACAACGGTGGCCTGCAACAGAGGTGGCGACTCGCCAAGGCTGGCTGAGCAGGGTAGCGATAATGGGTGATCTCGCAAGAGGTCTGGGTACAGGTGGCGATGGCGAGGAAAGGACTGGCATCGATGGATGAAGAACGGTCTTACACTTGGACGGGCGCTGGTGGCCCATTCACGGTGACGATTGATTCCGGCGTTTTCGCGCCGAGTAGCACCAGCCGCGTGCTCGGCGACACCATGCAGATCAATCCCGGCGACACGGTTCTTGACGCCGGATGTGGTAGCGGCGTCCTGAGTTTCGTGGCGGCGCGTGCGGGCGCCAGCCGGGTTATCGGCTGCGACGTGTCGCAGCCGGCCATTGACTGCGCGAACGCCAACGCCCGCCGGCTGGGCTTGGACGACATCACCGAGTTCCGGTGCGGTTCGCTGCTCGAACCGGTGAGCGACATACGAGCTGATACCGTCATTGCCGACATCAGCGGGGTGCCAGACGCCGTGGCGGAGGCGACCGGATGGTTTCCTGATGGCCGTGGAGGCGGACCGACTGGTGCGGAGCTGCCGATCGCCATGCTGGCCGACATCAAGAACCATCTCACGCCCCACGGCCGGGTCTATCTTCCGACGGCGACGTTGCAGGACGAGTCGAAGGTGCTGCGGGCAGCCCGGCGTGTCTTCGGTGACGACATGCGCGCCTTGGCCAGCCGGGACTTCCCGCTACCCAACGCGATCAGTCGCGCCAAGGACGTCGCCCGGTTGATCTCCGATGGCGTCATCCGGCTGAATCAGCGAGGCAGCCGGCTGTTCTGGCGGCTTACCGTCTGGAGCTGTGGGCCAGCATGACCTGATTTGGCGACGAACGGGGCCAGGTATTCCCCTGGTGGAGTCAGGCGTTCGTCTCGGAAGGCGCTAATCGTCGGCCATCCGGTACGAGCCCTTCTCGAGGCGCTGAATGATCTGCTGCGTCCACGCCGCGCGGCTGTCGGCGGTGTGCAGCCAGAGGCCGATGACCTCACCGACGGGTCCCCAGCTCTCCAGGTCGGCATCGGCGGGCACGTGCTCGGTGATACGTGCTCGCCACTGGTCCATCGCCCGAGCGCGCTGCCGCAGTAGGTCAATCGCTTCAGCGCGGGTGAGGTCGTCGATGAGGCCGACCGCTGCGGCGAGGAGATCCAGACGGGGTTCGCGGCTGGACAGTGCCGTGCGCAGCAGGGAGAGGTAGGCATGTTCGCCCTCGCCGGTCAGTTCATACTCGATGCGAGGGGGGCCTCCCGCCGTACTCGGCGTCGTCTCATGCGTATGCAGCAAACCTTCTCCGCTCATGGCCTTGAGAGCGTGGTAGATCGAACCCGACCTGGCGTTGGCCCATTCGTGCGCTCCCCATGCCTCCAAGTCGGAACGAACCTGGTAGCCATGTGCTCGTGCTCGGCGTCGCACGGCACCGAGCACGAGGAGTCGAATAGCGGACACGGTAGTTGCGCTCCTGTTGGATCGGTGTTCAGGCCGCCGTGCTCACCCACCACAGCGCGCCGAACGCGACGAAACCTCCCAGCCGGCTGTGGTCGTCCTGGCGCGTCACCTCCATCACCGAGGTGGCGCCACGGGTGATCGCCCGCGCATGGGTGGTTTCCGCGTCCGGAACCGTCGTCCACAACTGGATGTGCGCGGGCTCGGTGGGCAAGCGCTGGCACTGGCCACCATCGGGGCCGGCGTCGGCGAAGTACAGTTCCGCCGAGCCGATGCGTGCCTCGGCGTGCATCACTCGCTCGGGGTCCGTATGCAGGGGGACGACGTTGCACACGGCGGCGTCGAAGACGTCGGAGAGGAACTCGGCGAATGGGCGGGCGCTTTCCACCATCACGTAGGGCGTCAGGGTCGACATGACCGGGATCTCCTTCTGATGAACTAGCCAAATTTGGTTAGTTGACTCTACTCGATCGACTGCGCCCGATGCCACGTGCAACCCCACTTCTCAAACACGGCCTAGTCCGCGTGAACCACGTCGAGCACCTGGGGTAGGAAGGCGGTTGCTACCTCGGAATAGCCACGTGCCGATGGGTGGAACCGGTCATCAGCAAAGAATATGTGCGGCGCGTCCGCTATAACGTCAACCGGAAGCGTGACGCAGAACGCGTCGCACCTACTAACACTCTCCCGCAGTACGCGATCCATGAGACGAGCCCGCATGCCGAGCACCGCACGCAATGGCTGGGGGAGTGCAGGGAATCGCCATACTGGCGGCATACCAGAGAAACCCATGGGCACATCGGACCCAAGTACGCGGCGGATCGTGGTAATCAGGTCCTCGATGTCATGCCGCCAGTCCATAATTCTGCGGAACCGGAGCAGGTCGTTGATTCCCACCACGACGACCACGAGATCCGGCGGCGCATCTGGAGCTGACGTGGCCTCCTCAGATTTGGTGTCGACGACGCCGATCGCTCCCTGAGACAACTTCCGTGTGGTGGAACGGGTTGTGGCGCCAGATCGCGCAATGACTCTCCAGGTCACGGAGCGGTCCACCGCGGTCGAGAGCCGCTCAGCTAGCTGACCAGCGAAACCAGAACGGTGGTGGTCCACGCCCACCCCTGCCGCCATCGAGTCACCCACCACGAGGAGCCGTACTCCAGGATGCTTTCCCTGTACCTCTCCGTACGCCCCTGCCGCTTCGGGCAGGAGTGGAGTCCGCCGCTTCACCCACAGCATCTGCGGAATGAGCACCGGCAGAGACAGTAAGGAGAAGGTCTGGGCGGCGCGAAGTGTGTAGTCGCTCATCAGATATCGATCGCCGCTGTTTCTGGCTCGTTCTCACCGTGTCGTCGCAGACGCCCCCTTCTCAAGCCATGCGCCAGCGGTTCGGGTCTTGCGGACGCTTCATCCCACCTGCGCCTCGAAGACCAGTTCTTGGGTGGCACCGGCCTTCGTCTAACGCTACCTCCTGCAGTCCGTGCAATTTCCTGGAAATCGGCGCTGATCACGGGTTTGATATCGGTGCGTAACCACCTAACATAGTTACATGTTGTCGTGGACCGTGCCTTCCGTCGGGCAATGGTTCGTCTCCGCGGAGGGCACGCGATGGTGGTTCGACTCCGGATCGATCGCTCTGGACTTCGCGTACACGGGTTCCATGGGCACGAACCCCCTTTGGGAGCGGTGGCACGCGCCCGAAGACATGGCGCAGTGGCTCGAAGAACGCTTCGGCGTCCGGTTCCGCGTCACCGCCAGCGACCTTGCTGCCACGAAACGGCTGCGTGACGCGGTTGCCATCCTCGTCACCCGGGCGGCAGCAGGGGAGGCGTTCCCTCCCGCGACCGTCGAGCTCCTCGACGATCACGCGGCTCGGCCGGATGTCGCGCCGCAGCTTGGGCGCGATCCCCGGCCGACACTCGATCAGGTGCTGGCCGGCCTGGCCCGGGAGGCGGTCGTCGTGCTGCGTGATCACGCGGACCGGATTCGCGAGTGTGCCGCCGGTGACTGCCAGGTCATCTACCTCGATACATCCCGCTCCGGGAATCGCTCGTGGTGCTCGATGATGCGCTGCGGAAACCGCAACAAGGTCCGGCAACAACGCGCTCGCCAGAAGAGATCGACAAAGTGAGGAGATTAGGCATGACGCTGACCCATCTCAACCCCGAGTCCTTGCATCGCAGCCCCGTGTTCAGTCAGGGCGTGCAGGTGGAGGGCGCCGGTCGACTCGTCGTTGTCGGAGGTCAGAACGGTGTGGATGCGACCGGCGCCGTCGTCGGTACGGACCTGGGCACTCAGTCGGTGCAAGCGCTGCGCAACGTCCTCGCAGTGCTGGGCGAGGCGGGTGCGGCCCAGGAGAACGTGATCCGGCTGACCGTGTACCTCGTCGGACCGGCGGACGCGACCGCGGCATACGCGGCGGCCCAGGAGGTCTGGGGCGCGCATCCCACGGCCGTGACCGTCCTGCAGGTAGCCGGGCTGGCCCGGCCGGACTGCCTCGTCGAGGTCGAGGCTCTGGCCCACGTCCCGTCGGGCTCGTGAAGCGACTTCGATGTCGAGACATGCATGTATTCGCAGATCTGGCGGCTTTTTCGCACGTTTCGGCATCGAAGTCGGCGCCCGCGCGCCGTTCCTGGCCCGGGGGATGACCGCCGGCTCGGTCAAGGGATGATCGGTGCATGAAGGCGTTCCAGCTCAGCGCTCCGGGGCAGCTGCGTCCGGTTCCCGCGCCGGTACCCGACGCGGGGCAGCTGGCCGGTGACGACGTGCTTGTCCGGATTCTCGCGGCATCGGTGTGTGGCAGCGACATCCCACACTTCGTGCACGGCGCCCGAGCCGACAGCATCGCATCGGCAGGGCGTGACGCTCCACCGCCCGGTTTCCCGCTCCACGAGATCGTCGGCGAAGTGGTCGCTTCCGCGGACCCGGATCTTGCGCCCGGCGATCGGGTGGTCGGGTGGGCGAGCGGGGACGACGGGCTGGCCGAACTCGTCGTGACCGGTGGCGCCCACCTTGCCCGGTGTACACCGGACACTCCGCCGTGGCAGGTGATCGTGGCGCAACCGCTGGCGTGCGTGCTCTACGCCATCGACCGCCTGCCTGCGGTGCGCGGGACGCATGTCGCGGTGCTTGGCCTGGGTCCCATCGGGTTGATCTTCAGCCACGTGCTCGACAGCCGGGGTGCCACCCGGGTGACCGGCGTCGACCCCGTGGACCGGAGCGACGTTTCCGGCCGGTTCGGTGTCACCGAACCGGTGATCGCCACGAGTACGCAGTGGCTCCAGACGCTCGACCCGGCCGACCGCCCCGGCGTCGTCATCGAGGCGGTTGGGCATCAGGTGGCCACCTTGCGCGATGCCCTCGGTGCGGTCGCCACCTCCGGCACGGTGTATTGCTTCGGTATCCCGCAAGTCGACGACTATCCCGTGAGCGTGTCGACGCTGGTGCGTGAGAATCTCACCGTGATCGGCGGGATCACCTACGAGCGCCGCCGCTACCTCGAACGGGCCTGCCATTACCTGGCCGAGCATCCCGAGCTGGCGCGAGCCGTCGTGACCCACGTGCTGCCGTGGAGCTCGGCGCAGCGGGCGTTCGAGCTCGCGTCGGTGCCGCGGTCCGGGCGACTGAAGGTGGTGCTCACCCCCGATCCCGGCTGACGCGCGGCAAGCTGTCTCGTACAACGAAACCATCACGATCGCGAGGTGCTGGCGAGAAGGGTTGACCGTGGCAACGGCCGAATCTAAGGTACACAACAATCTATATGAAACGATTCATTTAACGGAGGGCGCGGGTGTCCGGTACGGGAACCGAGGCCACGGGGCAGCTGCCGGCCTGGCCGCCGGGCGAACGGCCCGCCGTGCGCCTGACCGGCGCCTCGAAGAGCTTCGGCTCGGTCGTCGCCCTTCGCGATGCCAGTATCGATATCCATGCCGGAGAGGCCCACGCGCTGGTGGGTGAGAACGGTGCCGGAAAGTCGACGCTGATCAAGATTCTCGCCGGCGCGCACCGCCCGGACAGCGGGACGCTGGAGATCGACGGACACCCGGTCGAGTTCTCCGGCACCGCCGCCGCGAAGGCCGCGGGTATCGCCGTCATCTACCAGGAGCCCACCCTCTTTCCCGACCTCACCGTCGCCGAGAACATCTTCATCGGACGCCAGCCGCGCACTCGCTTCGGCTTGATCGATCGCGCGCGGATGAACCGGGAGGCGTCGGTACTCTTCGACCGCCTCGGCGTGCCGCTGGCACCCGACCGGCCGGCTCGCGGCCTGTCCATCGCCGACCAGCAAGTGGTCGAGATCGCTAAGGCCATCTCGCTGGACGCGCGGGTGCTCATCATGGACGAGCCCACCGCCGCGCTGTCCGGCGTGGAAGTGGACCGCCTCTTCGCCGTCACCCGCTCGTTGCGGGACGACGGAGCTGCCGTGCTGTTCATCTCGCACCGTTTCGACGAGGTCGAGGCGCTGTGTGATCGCGTGACGGTGATGCGTGACGGTGCGCGCGTGTCGACGGACCGGCTGGCCGACGTCACCATCGATCAGATCGTGCGCCGGATGGTGGGACGCGAGCTCGGCGCCCTGTTCCCCAAGGAGGACGTCGACGCGGGTGACGTGATCCTGAAGGTCGACGGCCTCAGCCGCGAGGGAGCGTATCGAGACGTCAGCTTCGACGTGCGCGCCGGCGAGATCGTCGCGCTCGCCGGTCTCGTCGGCGCCGGCCGATCGGAGGTCGTGCAGGGAATCTTCGGAGTCGACCCACGCGACAGCGGGTCGGTTCAGGTCGACGGCCAGACGTTGCCGCCTGCCAATCCGCGGGCGGCGATGCGTGCCGGCGTCGCCCTGGTGCCCGAGGACCGGCGCCAGCAGGGGCTGTTGCTCGACCTGTCGATCATCCGGAACGCGACGCTCGCCCGCCGGCACCGGCTGTCCACGCTCGGATTCCTGATCGGCGGGTCGGAACGGCGCGAGGCAGAGGAATGGACCGGCCGGCTGCAGACGCGCTACGGCCGGCTCGGCGACCCGGCCGCGACCCTCTCGGGAGGGAACCAGCAGAAGGTCGTCCTGGCCAAGTGGCTGGCCACCGGGCCGAAGGTGCTGATCGTCGACGAACCGACCCGCGGCATCGATATCGGGACCAAGGCGGAGGTGCACCGGTTGCTCTCGTCGCTGGCCGCGGACGGCGTGGCGATCGTGATGGTCTCGTCCGAACTTCCGGAGGTTCTCGGCATGGCCGACCGGATCCTCGTCATGCGGGAGGGCCGGCTGAGCGGCGAGCTCAGCAGGGCCGACGCGACCGAGGAATCGGTGATGTTCCTCGCGACCGGCCGGGAGGCTGCATGACGGTGCTCGCACGGGAGCGGGATTCCGAAGGCGGCGCCACGTCGTCGACCGGTTCGACTCTGCTCGACACGGTGCTGCGGTTCCGTGCGCTGGGCCTGCTGGTGGTGCTCGCGGCGCTCGTGGCCGTCACGGCCGCCGTGAACCCGAGGTTTCTGAGCGGCTCGAGTATCCGGGACATCCTGCTGGCGGCCTCGATCACGCTGTTACTCGCCACCGGTATGACCGTTGTGGTGCTCACGCGCGGCATCGACCTGTCCGTCGGTTCGGTGCTGGGCCTGTCGGCTTTCTGCACCGCGTGGCTGCTCAGCGAGAACCCGGGCGTATCGATCCCGGTGGCCATGCTCGTGGGCCTCGGCATCGGCGCGGTGTGCGGGCTGTTCAACGGCTCGGTGGTGCATTTCGGGAGGGTGCCGCCACTGGTTGCGACCCTGGGCACGCTGTACGTCTTCCGTGGCGTCGTGTACTTCGTGGCTGGCGGTTCGCGGATCAACGCCTCGGACATGCCGGCCGGTTTCCTCGATTTCGGGTCCGCACGCGTTCTCGGCGTGCCGTACCTGATCCTCATCTCGCTCGTCGTCCTCGCCCTGGTCGCGGTGTTCCTCTCCCGATACCGCGCCGGCCGGGACATGTACGCGCTTGGCTCCAGCCCGGAAGCCGCCGAGCTTGCCGGCATTCCAGCGGGGCGCCGCAAGCTCACGGCCTACGTGCTCTGCGGGGCGCTGGCGGGCCTCGGCGGGGTGCTTTACGCCGCGCGGTACGGCACCGTCGACGCATCGGCCGGATATGCCATGGAGCTCGACATCGTCGCGGCAGTCGTTGTCGGCGGAGTCGCGATCTTCGGCGGCAGCGGCAGCGTCCTGGGCGCCGCGCTCGGCGCGTTCCTCCTCACTGTGATCAGCAACGCCCTCCCGGTGCTGAACATCGATCAGTTCTGGCAGCGAGCCATCGTCGGCGCCCTGATCGTGGGCGCGATCGCCGTGGACCGGCTCGTCGCGCTGCGCGTGGCGGAGTCACTGCGGAAGAAGGGGTCACATGTCGGTTGAAGCCGGACGGCAGGGCCGCGATGGGCTGCATCTGAGCAGGTTCGCGACGTGGGACGTCGCCATCATCGTCGTGACGGTGGTGTTCCTGATCTTCGCCGTGACGTCCGTGCAGCATTTCGGCACGTCGCAGAACGCCACGTTCCTCGTGCTGGAGCTGGCGCCGATCCTGCTGCTCGCGTTGCCGATGACGCTGATCATCGTGACCGGCGAGATCGACCTCTCGGTGGCGAGCACGGTCGGGTTGACGAGTTCCGCGATGGGCGTGATGTGGAACAGCGGCGTGCCGCTGGAGACGATCATGCCGTTGTGCGTCGTCATCGGCGCCGTCCTGGGAGCGGTGAACGGGTTCTTCGTCACCGCGCTTGGCCTTCCATCCCTCGCGGTCACCATCGGCACGCTCGCGCTGTACCGTGGCCTGGCGTTCGTGCTGCTCGGTGACACCGCCGTCGCTGACTTCCCGCGCTCGCACTCCTCCTGGACCATCGGCACCATCGGGGAGACCCCGATACCCAACGTGCTCGTCCCCATGATCGTGCTGGCCGGGCTGTTCGCGGCAGTGCTGCATGCGATGCCGGTCGGCCGGGCCATATTCGCCTCCGGTTCCAACCGCGTCGCGGCGGCCTTCGCCGGCATCCCGGTGGCGAAACTGAAGTTCTGGCTGTACGTGACGTCCGGTGCCGTTGCCGGCCTGGTCGGCGTTTTCTGGACGCTGCGGTTCTCCAGCGCCCGCGCCGACAACGCCCACGGCCTGGAGCTGACCGTGGTGGCCGCCGTCCTGCTGGGCGGCGTGTCCATCTTCGGAGGCAAGGGAACGCTGCCCGGCGTGCTGGCCGGTGTCGTGCTCCTGTCCTCCCTGCAGAACGCGTTACGGCTGGCCAACGTATCGAGCGAGGCCCTCACGGTGGTCACCGGCTCGCTGCTGATCATCTCGGTTCTCGCGCCGAACATCCTCGGCCGCGTGCGCGGCGTCCTGCGTCGTCGCCTGCGGCGAACGCACGTGCCCGCTCCGAACCCGTGAGAAAGGAACGCCCATGTCCATCGGCCGATCCCTCCAGCGGATCCCAGTGCACCCGGCGGCTCCGGCCGCCATCGGGCTCGCCCTGGCGCTCGCGCTGAGCGCCTGCGGTGGAACCACCCAGGACAGCCAGGACGATACCGACAGCGGCAGCGACGACTCTGACGCCGTCGCCGACCCGGACGCCGACTACGAATCCGGCCTGAGCCTGGCGATGTTGCCGAAGTCGGTCAACAATCCGTACTTCGAAACCTCCAGCGAGGCCGCCGCTGAGGTGGTGGACGAGCTCGGTGGCGACTACGAGTACACCGGCCCATCCGACGCCACGGCCTCGTCGCAGGTCAGCTACATCAACACGGTGAGCCAGCAGGGCACGGACGTCATCCTGCTGTCGGCGAACGATCCGAACGCGCTGTGCTCGTCGCTCGAACAGGCACGTGCGGCTGGCACGGTGGTCGTCACGTTCGATTCGGACGTCGACGCCGACTGCCGCGACGCGTTTGTCAGCCAGGTGGACGACGACGCCGTCGGGGAGACGCTGATCGAGATGGCCGCCGAGCAGATCGGCGGCTCCGGCACCGTGGCCATCCTGTCGGCGACGGCGAACGCCACCAACCAGAACGCCTGGATCGACGTCATCGAGGAACAGATCGAGACCAACCCGGACTACGCCGACATCGAACTGGCTGGAGTGGCCTACGGCGACGACGAGGACGAGAAGTCGTTCCAGGAGACGCAGGGTCTGCTGCAGGCCAACCCCGATCTGGACGCGATCATCTCACCGACCACGGTGGGCATAGCCGCGGCGGCGCGTTACCTGTCGAGCTCGGATCAGCAGGGCGAGGTAGCGCTGACCGGTCTGGGGACGCCGAACCAGATGCGCGAGTATGTCGAGGACGGCACGGTGACCGAGTTCGCGCTCTGGGATCCGGGTGAGCTGGGTGAGCTGGCCGTCTATACCGGCGCGGCGATCGCGTCGAACATCATCACCGGCGCGGAAGGTGAGACCTTCACCGCAGGCGACCTCGGGGAGTACACGGTAGGCGAAGACGGCGTGGTGACGCTCGGCCCGCCGGCCAGGTTCAACGCCGAGAACATCGACGACTACGACTTCTGAATGTCCGACGTCTGAATGCCCGGCGCGTGGCGCTTCTGGCGATCGCCAGAAGCGCCACGCGTGCGGTTCCCCATGGAAGCGGCACGTCAGGTCGTGGTGAAGCCGACCAGGACCCGGCCCAGGATGTCCGTCTCGATCCGGTGCCATGAACCGGGCAACTGCATACCCCAGCCGTTGGGCAGCGCGGCCGCGGTCGCCCGCGCTGCCGCGCGCAACCAATCGCTGGTGCTGTCGCTGTTGAGTACCAGCGTGGGCGTCCGTACAGAGGCCAGGCGGTTGGCCGGGACGCTGAAGTCGCCGCAGATGGCGGTGTCGTAGAGGAGGGTATGCGCGTTAGCCTCGTTCGTTGCCCATAGCGGGCCCTTCCGCCAGTCCGCGATCACCTCGGGGCTGAGACCCATCAGGTTCGCGAGGAAGTGCTCTGCGGCCTCGTCGCGCTTGCCATGTGCCAGCAAGGCCCGCAGGGTGTCCATGAAGTCGTCCGGAGGCTTCGGATAACCTTCGGCCCGGTAGAACGGCTCGTGCAGCGCCAGCTTGGTGATCGGCACGCCGGCCATGGCCGCTTCGAGTGCCAGGTTCGCGCCGCAGGACCCGGCAAACACCACCGCCTCGCCGCCGGCCGCGTCGATCACGGCCTCAAGATCCTCGATCTCCTTCGTGACGGCATAGTCGGGGGAGTCACCGCTTTCCCCCCGCCCCCGGCGGTCGTAGACGTAGGTGGTGCAGTGCGGTGTCAGCTCTGGAACGAGGAAATCGAAGATCGTGTGATCGCGGAATGCGCCGTTGAGAAGCACGAGCGGCGGGCCGTCACCCAGCCGCTCGTAGGCGATCGTCGTGCCGTCTCGCGAGACAACCTTGCGCATCAGGCTCTCCTCGTGCCGGGTGAATGTGGGTTCGCGCCGTCAGTTTCTGCGCGCGGGTTGGCGTTCTCCCGTGGCGTGCTGCCGCTGCGCGGCCAGACCAGGTGCTCGTGCCGGACCGGCGCCCCGAGCACGTAGGCGGCTGCCGCCGCGCACAGCAGACCGGATGACGACGTGCTGTCAGTGGCCAGCGGCACGACGGGAACGCCGGGGCAGATGTGGACTGCCAGGCGGGACAGGAGCTGGTCGGGCCCGACCTCGACGATCAGGTCCGCCTCGTCGGCCATGTGGCCCACCGCCTGGCTGAACCGAACCGGCTCGCAGAGCTGCCTGACCAGGAGGTCGTGAAGGTTTGCATCCGGTGGGAGGGCATCACCCGTCACGGTCGACTGGACGGTCCGCTCCAGCGTCCGGAAACGCATGCCCTCCAGGTGGGCGCGTAGCCCGTCCATCGCGGGTGCCATCGCGGGGGTGTGGAACGCCTCCCGCACCGGGAGCTCTGCCGTCCGGAGCCCTGTCGCCGCGGCAGTCTGCAGCACGCGGGCAACGGCATCTGCCGGACCCGCGACCACCGTCTGCGTGGGGGTATTGTAGCCGGCGACGGCGACCGGCTCGCCGCGCAGCAGCGGTTCGACATCCTCCGGACGCGTGGAGATCGTCGCCATCGACCCTCGGCCGTCGCACGCCTTCGCCATGATCTGGCCGTGGGCGTTTACCAGGGCAAGCAGCGTGGATTCGCGCATCGCGCCCGCCCAGTGCAGCGCCGTCAGCTCGCCGAGGCTGTGGCCAGCTGCCATCGAGGCCTCGATGCCGAGCATGGACAGCACCCGCAGACCGGCGATGGACGAAGCGACGATCCGCTGCCCGTTGGCACCGAGCCCCGTGGAATCTTCGGCCGTCGGTATCGTGACAGTTCGGTAGAGGTCTCGTGCCGTCTCGAACCGCCGCGTGAGCGCGCTCGTAGCGGCGTTGACGTCAGCTCCCTGTCCAGGGAAGAGGAAGCCGATCGTCGGCTTGCCGCCGGCTCGGCCGGCGAACACCCCGTTGCCGACGTCATGGATGGCCTCACCCAGCTGGCCGTCGCGGTTCAGGGCCACGGCCAGCTGGGCGAGGCGCTCGCGGGCCTGATCCGCCGATGCCGCGACGACTCCCGCTCGCACCGCACGATCCTTGAGCCTGCCCTGCAAGGTCGCGGCCAGGTTATCGAGCCCGCCGTACGACGATCCCCAGTCCTGGTCGATCAGCCGTGCTGTCTCGTCGCGCAGCTTCGGCACGGACTCCGCATCCAGGAGCAGGAGCTGGTGATCATCGGTTGCCGAAGCTGGGCGAGGCTCGGCCCGGTCCGGCCGGCCAGCGGTGGTCGAATGTGTGATCTCGGTGTCCTGCACATCCACCAGCCTGCGTCTCTCGGCGAGCGTATCCATCTTCGAGGTTGCTCTATCGGGCTGGCACGAGTGCCGCTCGAGCCGATCGCGACGGCTGCGGGCGATCCTGCTGGTCAGGACACGGCGTTGTGAGGTGCGTGCGTATGGATGACGCAGTCGAGAGGGCGATCGAGGGTATCTGGGAGCGATATGACGAGCCGTTGTCTCTGGCTGAGATCGCGTCTCCGCTCAGCCGTTTCTATTTTGCTCGCATATTCCGGAACGCGACCGGGATCACCCCGGGCCGATTTCTTGCTGCGGTCCGTGTTCACCAGGCCAAACGTCTGCTGGTGAGCGCCTCGATGAGTGTGGCTGAGGTGTCCTTCGCGGTCGGATACAACAGCCTCGGGTCGTTCAGCAACTATTTCGCGAGCAGCGTCGGTCTCTCTCCCGGCCGGTTTCGCCGCCTGGCGCGGACCGGGGGGAACGGCTGGCCCATCCCGGAGCCGCCGCCAGGTACCGGATCCGGCGCGGTTGCCGGAACGGTTGGCCTGCCGGAAGGCTTCGGGAACGCACGGGTGTACATAGGTGCCTTTCGGACCCCCATCATTCAGCACCCGTCGGCCGCTGCTGTCATCGTCGACGTGCCGAGCGGCCGTCCGGCGTGCTACCACCTGCCCGACGTGCCCGAAGGCACGTGGTCATTGCTCGCGGTGGGCGTGGCCGACGGCGTCGGGCCCGATCCGGCGCTCCACCGGAGTCTGCTGGTTGGCAGGCAGGCGTCGGTGAGGGTCACGCGGGGAAACGTGACCAGCGCCGCGATGCGTCTGCGCCGGGCGCGGTTGATCGATCCGCCCGTGTTGCTGGCGTTGCCCGACCTGGTGCCGGCGCGCACACTCTCAGCGGTTGGTTGTGCGGCCATCACGCCGCGTTCGGCGGAGGTCGGGGTATCGGGCTGAGGCGTGGGGATACGTATCCGGGTGCCGGATACGTATCCCCACGCCTGAAGGGTGAGGGGTGGGGTTAGGCGCCGATGGCGTTGTTGTCGGCGTGTTTGAGTTGTTCGGCGAAGA
>NZ_QMIG01000014.1 GCF_003287285.1 Phytoactinopolyspora halophila | reverse complement strand
GCCACTGAGGCCTTGACACGCCGTGTCGCCGATGACTTGAGAGATGTGTCGCCGATGTCCTGACGGAAAACACCCTCAGCTCCACATTGTGATGTCTCAGGACATAGGAAACTCCTGAACCCTCAAAATGGGGGTTCAGGAGTTTCTTTTTGGTGGCTCTTCGGATCTCAGCGGGATGTTGTTCCTGTGCTCAGTGCCCGAGTGCTCACCCACCACGCGCGCGAGCCGCAGTCGATGGACGGCGGCGCCACGTACTATTTCGTCACCGACGGAATCGAGTCTGCACTGGCCCAGGCACGCGAGGTGGCCGGGGATGGTGATGTCGCAATCATGGGTGGCGCGAGCACCATCAACCAGTATCTTGCCGCCGGCCTGATCGACGAGATGCGGCTGCACATCGTGCCGTTCACGCTCGGCGCCGGCACCCGGCTGTTCGAGGGTGTCCCGCCGCTGAATCTCGAGCAGGTGGATTCGCGGGCAGCGAGCTCGGTCACGCACGTGACCTATCGCGTGCTGTCCTGAACCGAAGGGCGGTGTTAACACTGGTCAACGGCTACTGAAGTGGTTGTCCATCCAGGTCACAGCGTGCTGGACCACCTCGTCCTTGGGCTCGACGACGTACCACTCGTCGTCCGAGAGCAGCGAGCATCTTCGTATGTTTCAGTCCCCTCCGATATGCCCGTCAGGATCGAGTGCTTCCGGTGTGCCGGCGCTAAGTGGAGCCGTGCCCGGCCGAGGTGCTATTGCGCTGCGTAGCGCAGGAGTACGGCTCCGGAGACGAACGGCCGCGTCTCCAGGAGCTCCATGTTCACCTTAACCGACTCGAACAGCCGTGCGCCGCGGCCGACGACCAACGGAAAGACGAACAGCCGGTACTCGTCGACCAGGTTCGCGGCGATCAGCGCGTGGACGAGCTGGATGCTCCCGGTCGCGACGATGTCGCGGCCGGACGCCTGCTTCAACGCCGTAACCTTGTCGATGAGGGGACCACGCAACACGGTGGAGTTCTGCCAACCCGGGTCGTGCAGCGTGCTGGAGACGACGTACTTGTGCACCGCGTTCAGGTAGTCGGACACGCCGGTCGGGTCATCGGTTTGCTTCGGCCAGAACTCGCGGAAGGTCTCGAACGTGTGGCGACCCACGAGCAGCGCGTCGGCGGCCTCCTGGTGCTCGGTGTTCGCCGCGATGATGTCAGACTGATCAACATCCTCGGCGAGCGGATCGAACCACCCCTCTGTCATGTCGATCACGCCATCAAGCGTCATGTTCTCCGTAACCACGAGCTTGCGCATCAGGTCCTCCCCAGTTGGTTCCTCCTTCTGCGATAGGACCACTCCGGGTTGCGAAAGTCATCGCTGCCGCTGGCATGCGTCATGGCGGCGGGCGCGGGATTCGCTGCTCCTCTGCTTCGGACATGCTCCCGTTCCTTCTGCTTCAGTGCTGGGGCGGATCGTCCAGCAGGTGGTTGTGCTGCTCGAAGTGGTGCTGCCGGGCTCCGTCGACGGAGGCACGCGTGACTGATGACCCGATCACAGCCCAGTTGGTGCCGGCTCGGAGCAGGTGTGTCGTTGCCAGGCTGGCCAGCGTGGCGCCCGTGGACCAGGTCAGCAAGTGCGTGTGGCGCCAGTCGTCAGTCCGGTCGCTGGAGGGTCGTTCGGGCGCCTGAATGGCGTGGTCGCGGATGCGAACGATCGGTTCCTCGTCCGGGGTCCGGGGATGAGTTTGGTACCACACTTTGCTTAACGTCGATGACCAGATGTGCGTATTGAAAGTCGTGCGGATATGGGCCGAACCACGACGGAAGATGCCCCGTCGTGATTGCTGAACGAGTTCCGCGGTACCGGACTCGCCAGCAACGGTGAGCTCGGCTACGTGTTCGGGGTCGATGATGACGGGATAGTCGGCCTTGCTGAGCCGTCGCCTGCCGAATCGCAAGTCGGTCATGCGTATGGACGCGAGGATGGTGTCGTCGAGTATCCAGTCGACGCGCCGATCGTCCTCCTCGAGAACGGGCACGACGCGCAGGTACCCCCACGGTGTGCGACCGTCGGCGAGTAGGGTCAACGAATATGGGTCGCGGAATACGGGGCACTCACCGGCTTCCAGCGGCTGCCAGGGATCGTATGTCGACATCGTGGACTATCCTGACTGATCCGAGACGATTCTCGCTGAGCCGTCCGTACGTGGATGGTGATGCGGTTTCGGTCTCGTCCGTTACCGTGGTCCTGTGAGCAGCCAGCGAGTGCCCGGTGGAGTGGTACACGAGCTACCCGCAGACCTGCGCGAAGCGCTGATCGCCAACACTACGGCACTCGATGCCTGGAAAGACATCACGCCCTTGGCCCGCAACGAATTCATCTGCTGGGTCGAGGATGCCAAGCAGGAGAGCACCCGAGAGCGCCGCATTCGCCGCACCCGAGAGGAACTGATGGAAGGCCAGCGCCGGCCCTGCTGCTGGCCAGGGTGCAAGCACCGCGAGCGCACCGGCAGCGGGGCATGACCATCCGTCACCTGGCCCGGCAGGCTATTTCGCGTTCTGTAGCACGTCCGCCCAGAGGTCGCACCGGTGCCGCGATGCAACGTCGACGGGTCGGACGTCGGAAGCGGTGAATTCCCGGGCGACCCCGTCGCTCCGGTACGGAGCCCACCCGGCGCCCGGATGGCCTACCCGGGCGAAATGCGACCACTGGCTGATCAAGGTGTCGCCCAACTCGGTCGTGGGTGAGGGCTCCTGGCTCGGGTGGTAGCTGTTGAAGAAGTAGGTGGTGTGCGCCCCGTGCGCGGCGCCTTCGGGAAAGCCCTGGAAGACCGCACCGGTGGGTTCGGAGAACTCGTAGACGAACACCGGGGAGTAGCGAGAAGCGACCTCCGCGAAGTCGAGGTTCGGACAGGGACCGACCCCTCGGCCGTCATCGGTCATCAGGGTCGCCAGCGCAAGGTCGGGTGATGCGTAGTCCGCCAGCGGGTAGGCCGCGAGCACCCGGTCGGCGTGGCCACCGTAGCGGGCGCGGATGAACTGCTCGTACTCCTCCGCCGTCACGTGCCCCTGCCCGGAGCGGAGACGATCGAGGATGACGGTACGCATCTCGTCCCGATTGGTGCCAAGGAGCATTGGCACCCGGCTCCCGATTCCGGTCTCGACCGCGGTCTGGGGTTGTGCGGGCAACGCCGGAGTCCCGGCGACGGGCATGAACGGCAGGTTGGTGAGGTTCTCGGTCAGTGTGACCTGTTTCCACCGCAGTCTGGAGAGATCCTCGGCAGGAAGTGCTCGCAGGCAGTCCATGACGTCGTCAGTGTCCGCGCAGTCGAGCTCGGTCGCCGCGCTGTCGGCTCGTCGCCCTGCCTCGGCACGGCTGAGCAGATCGGTTCCGCAGGGCCCGCTCTCCGAGATTGCCCGGTCGAACAACCCGCGCGCCGCGGGTGCCGCGACCTGGGCGCACACGCTGAAGGCGCCTGCGGACTCGCCAGCTGTGGTCACGTTGTCCGGGTCACCACCGAAGGCGGCGATGTTGCGCCGAACCCAACGCAAAGCCGCGACCTGATCGGCGATACCGAAGTTGCCTGCCCACGGGTCGCTCATTTCCCGGTGCCCCAGGAATCCGAGGGCACCGAGGCGATAGTTCGCCGTCACGACGATCACATTGCCGCCGCCGCTGTAGGGTCGCGGATCGTAGAGCGCAGAATCACCCCCACCGAAACCGCCGCCGTGCCAATAGACGACGACCGGCAGCGGGCGGCGATTCTTCGTCGGGACGTGGATGTTGAGATACAGGCAGTCCTCGCTGCCGACCGATCCCTCCCACCTGGTGGTCTGTGCGCACTTGGATGCTGGCTCGGTGGCGTCCCGCACAGCCGACCAGGGTTGTACCGGTTGCGGCGCGCGGAACCGACGATCACCGGTCGGCGGTGCGGCGTAGGGCACTCCCTTGAAGACGAGATGATCCTCGGTGGCGTAGCCGCGCACGTAGCCGGCGTCGGTGCGCACCTTCGTGTCCGGCTGCGGTGGATCTGCCGACGCCGGGACTGTTGGCACCAGCACGGCGGAGACCAGGGTGAGTGTGGTGACGAGACGGCGAAACATCAGGGCTTCCCTCTTCACGTTGGCGACTGAATGTATGCTGCCAACACTTCAAGCAACTGGTCGTTTGTGCGTCGATGTCATGACGTATTCCGGCATACGTCGTGGGACGTACGTCTTGTTGGCCCTCCCGCGGAGTATGTGGCGAGGGAAACACGCCTGAAGGTGCAGCACGGGCCGTGCGTCGCCCTGCCCACGCTCGGAGGGGACAGGCGCCGTGCGCTAGATGCCCCGGTGGACGAGGTCGGTAAACAGGTCCATCGCGGTATCGACGGCCTCGCGGTCGCCGGTGACAGCAAGGTCAAACACCAGGCCGCGCGCTACGGCGAGGGCGAGCCGGGCCAGATCTTTGGCCCGTTCGTCCGTCCCGACGGCGACCGCGAACGTCTCCGTGAGCGGTTCCAACCAGCCCTCGGCGAGCCACCGGCGCAGTGGGGCAGCATAGTCACGGCCGCGCATGGCTTGGCTGGACAGCTCGAAGAACAAGGGCGCGAAGACCTCCGCGGTGGACGCCACGTGTGCCCAGAAAACCCATCCGGCCTCCCACGGGTCACTCGTGGCGGCACGGAACTCTGCGAGAGCCTCGCGTTCAGACCGTTCCACCTGTTCGACCACCGCGGCCAGCAGTCCTTCGCGGGAACCGAAGTGGTAGTTGAGCATGCGGTGGTTGGTCCCGATGCCCGCGGCGAGCGTGCGCAGGCTGGTGTCGCCGACGCCATGGGTGGCGAACCACTCCACGGCGCGGGCGGCGAGGTCGTCGCGGGGGCTCACTGGGATTCAGCCAGCCGCGCGAACGTCGTCACTTCGGTCTGGAGGTAGCGCTTCGTCAGCCGCGAATAGAGCAGCTTCGGCAGCCACGCGAGCGGCCCGGACCAGTCGATGCCGACCCGGAGCGTGCTGCCGTCGGGGTTTTCGGTGACCTCGTGGATGCCCGTGGTCCGGATCCCCGGTACGACGGATACCCATGTGAACGCCTCGCCGGGGCGCCAGTCAGTGATCACCCACCGGGCCTTCGGCAGCCGCGGCTGCCGGACGACGTAGGCGGCGTTAACCCCGGGACCTGCCTGGTTGTTGTCGACCGGTTCCACCGCGTCGCAGGTCGGCAGCATCTCCGGCCACGCGGTGATGTTGGACATGACCTGCCAGACCCGCGAAGGAGAGGCCGCACAGGATGCTTCAGCTTTCCACATGTACCAAATGGTACATAACCTCGATGACCGCGCTCAGCGAGGGATGAGTCCCATGTCGATAACGATCCAGGTACCTGCCGGCAGGATGTGAACGCTTAGGTAGCTGAGCCGCCAGCGACGACTCAGCTACGGTCGCTTGACCTCAGTGGCCACGGAGGACTTCCAGGCGGGTGCGGTACTCTTCGGCATCGATCTGGCCGGCGGCGTACTCCTCGGCGAGACGGGCCTCTCCAGCGCGCCGTGGTGCCTGGATGCGACTGCGGCGGATCATCACGATCGTGACGATCACAGCCGCGGTGATGAACAGGAACCATGCAAGCGGGAAGATCGGCCAGAAACCGGGCCCGCCCTCGTGTTCCCACGGGCCGTCGGCGACATGAGTGACCAGTACGTCGGAGATGGACATCGGTGCCTCCTGGGTGTGGTGCTGTGATGTGTGGCACCAGACTCACGCATAAGCGGTCCGTGGGCATCGGTTCGGTTGCGTAATTTGACCTACGACGTGAGCGGCGTGGCAGCTGGCAACGTATACGTCGAGCGACGTATACGCGCGGGTCGGAGGGGTGCATGATCGCGGCGACAGCCGGCGGATCCGAGTGTCTATTGACGGGCCAGCCCGGAGCGGTAGGCGATCACTACGAGCTGCGCGCGGTCGCGGGCATCGAGCTTGATCATTGCGCGGCTGACGTGCGTGCGTGCGGTGGCGGGGCTGATCACGAGGTGCTCGGCGATCTCGTGGTTGGACATGCCCTCGGCGACGAGGGCGACGATCTCGCGCTCCCGATCGGTGAGCTGCTCCAGTTGCGGGTGAGGCTCGGGGGCACGGAGGGTATTGCCGGTGAACTCCCGGATCAGGGTCCGGGTGACGGATGGGGCGAGTAGAGCGCCGCCGTCGTGGACGGTACGAATCGCCTCGAGCAGGTCGGCTGGAGGAGTGTTCTTGAGGAGGAAGCCGCTGGCCCCGATCCGGAGCGCCTCGAAGACGTACTCGTCAAGTTCGAACGTCGTCAACACCAGCACCCGCGTTGCGCCCAGCTCGGGCTCGGTCACGATCCTGCGGGTGGCCTCCAGCCCGTCAATGCCGGGCATGCGGATGTCCATCAGGATGACGTCCGGTTTGGTCTCGGCGGCCATCGCGACGGCACCGAGCCCGTCTGCTGCCTCCGCGGCCACAGCGAAGCCGTCCTCGGCTTCGATGAGCGCCCGGAGTCCGAGCCGGACCACGTCCTGGTCATCGACAAGAAGAACCGAGATCATGCCGCCTCCTCGCACGGAATGGTGGCCCGGATTTCGAAGGTGCCGGTGGCGCTGTCCGGACCAGCGGTGAATCGCCCGCCGAGCTGCTCGACCCGACGACGCATGCCGGAGATACCGACACCGTCGGCGTGCGCGTCGGCGGCGAGGTTCTGGTTGATCACCCGCAGGATGATGTGGTCACGCTGGTAATCGACGCCGACCTCGGCCCGGGGATGGGCCGAGTGCTTGACCACGTTGGTCAGTGATTCCTGCAGCACGCGATACGCCGCCACGTCGACGGCCGCGCGCAGCGGACGGCGCTTCCCGGTGATCGTCAGGTCGACCTCGAGGCCGGCGTGACGCATCCGATCACATAGAGCCTCCAACCTGGCGAGCCCGGGCGCCGGGGCCCGGAGCTCGGTCGAGCTCACTTCCCCCGGTTTGATCTTCGCGAGTGTCGTGCGCAGCTCGGATAGGCCCTCGGAACTGGTTCGGCTGATCTCCTCGAGGGCGGTAATGGCCTGCTCGGGTCGGCTGTCCTTCATATGGAGCGCGATGTCGGCATGCATCTGGATGGCCGCCAGACCGTGTCCGACGACGTCGTGTACCTCGTGGGCCAGCCGGACCCGCTCGGCCTCGACCAGCCGCTTCTCGGCGGCCGACCTCTCGCGGGCGTTTGCCTCCACCACGAGTCGACGCGCTGCGCCGACCGTGAACGGGATGGCGACCCACGCCAGCGCCGGAATGACGCTGGCCATGCCTTCGGCAGATGCGTCGTTCACCGGGATGTGCAGCACCAGTAGCACGAATGCGACCGTGGCCCACACGGCGGCCCGGCGCACCGGCCGTTGTCTTGCGAGCGTGTAGACGGTGAGCAGCACGAAGCCGAAGATCGGGCCGTAGGGGTAACTCCCCATCAGATACGCCGCTATGGCGGTATGCGAACCAAGAAGCGCCAGTTCCGGCCATCGATGCCGCAGCGCCGTGGGAATGCTGGCGGCGACGACCAGAGTGGCACCCAGGATGTCGGCGTCACGATAGTCCGGCGTGGTGGCGGCGATCGCCGGCATGAGCGCGATCGTGAACCCGGTCAGAATCAGGACGAGCACGAGGTCAGCATGCAGGCCAGAGCGACGCCAGCCGGTCGGATTCGAGACGCGATCATCGCCGATCTGGGTCACGTCCCCCGTCCCCGCGATCGACGGCTGTGCCTGGTCGAGTCGATCCATGATCCCAGGATCGGGGAACCGCCGGGATGCGGCGTCCGTCGTCGAGCGGTCTTGAGCCTACGTCGGAGTGCGTACCGGCGGCCGTACTGGCCGTTCTCGCGCGCAATCCCAGAGCCGATGAATGACGGATTCCGAAAGGGCTGGATCGGACGAACGTGGGAGCCGATGTCACGACCAGCGTGACACCGGACCGAGAGGAGACGGTCATGCCTACCACAGTTCCAGCCCCAACCCCGAGCCGGATCCGGCAGAAGCGGGAGGCCACTCCTGTCCGGCGAGCAGAACGGCAGGCTGCCTCCTGGCTCGCCACCCACAGCGTCACCGCGCTGCGGATCAGCCTCGGGCTCGTCATCCTCGGCTTCGGAGTGCTCAAGTACGTTCCGGGGGCCTCACCGGCCGAACAGCTCGCGATGCGGACCACCGACGCGCTCACGTTCGGAATCGTCAACGGTCAGTTGGCGGTGGTAGGCACCGCCATGGTGGAGACGGTCATCGGGTTGATCCTGCTCACCGGCCGGTTCATGAAACCCGGCATGGTCATTATGGCCGGCTGGCTTGCCGGCATCTTGGCCCCGGTGGTGCTCTTCCCGAGCGAGATGTTTCCCGAAGGCCTGCCGACGCTGGCGGCTCAATACGTCCTCAAGGACATCATCCTGGTTGCAGCCTCCATGGTGGTGGCCGCTCATGTCCTGGGAGCCCGGCTGCGAGTGACTGACCGGTGACCGATGGCCCACCCTGTGGGAACGACTCGTCACGACGCGGTGGCCGTCACAGCCGCGCTTGCTGGCTGTGGCGCCATCGTTGTGGGGTGATGCCGTAGCGGTCTCGGAAGCGCCGGACGAGATAGGTGGCGTCGCGCAGCCCGGTCCGGGCGGCGATCACGTCGAGCGGCAGATCGGTCTCGCGCAACATCCGGCGAGCGCCGGAATGGCGTCCGGTGTGAACGTGACCGACCACGCCCGGCAGCGGGCCAGCTCCGAGGCGGCCGCGACGCCGATGACCTGCCCGGGAGACACGGCGTGGACGTCGCCGGCGCGTAGCGACCGCTTGGTGCCGTCGACGGCGAACGAGCCCGTGCCCTCCTCGATATACACCAGGGTGAGGAAGTCGTGGGCGTGCCGGTGATCCGGCGGGAGGCTGACGTGGGCATCCTTGGGGTCGAAGCGGATCACCGAGACGGCGGAACGCCGGGGCGCTGTTCGTGGCGGTAGACCGGCGTGCCGAGGGCATGAGGGAGCACCCATGAGAGCCACGACAGCCGCAACCGATGTACGTATCCTCGACCAGCGCACACCGGAGGAGCGGGATCGTCCGTTCCTGCCGGGCATGGGCAGGACCTGGCTCCTCCCGCTGTACGACGTTGTCACCCGGGTGCTCGGCGCTCGCGCATTGCACGTGCGGGCGGTCGAACTTGCCGGTATCGCGCCCGGCCACGTCGTAGTCGACGCCGGCTGTGGTACGGGCAATCTGTCGTTCGCCGTGCTCGCGGCAGAGCCGGACGCCCGGGTGACCGGGCTCGACCCCGACCACGACGCCCTGCGCAGGGCCGCACGCAAGGCGCGCCGCCGCAACCTCTCCCTGACCCTGGTCCAGGGATACGCCGACCGGATTCCCGCCGAGGACGGTGGCCACTCCACGCATGGCCACGGCTCGACCCACGTCCTCCGGCACCTGCCCCGGCCGATGCGCTCCCGGAAGGCGCACGGTCCTGCCGTAGCCGGCAACCCCGACAACGACATACCCGCGCTCCTCGCCGGGGCCGGGTTCGATGCGGCCCGCGAGGTCGACCACGTCGACCACAGGTTTGGACGGATCACCTTCGTCCAGGCGACCCGTCCAGCGTAGGTGTGCTGACCGCGAATGCGGGTGGCAGGTCACATGATCATGCTGCGGACGGGGGCCGCCACGAGGGGTCGCGTCCGGTCAGGCCGATGAGCTGGTCGAGGAGGGGTGCGTCCGGCGGCACCGGAACCGGTGCGCCGAACAGGCCCGGGCTTCCCTCCGGGTTCTCCGCGACTGATGATTGCACGAACTCGTGCACTGCCTGTAATAGGTGCGGCTCGCAGGTGAAGTCCTGTCCACTGGCGACAGCGAGATCCCAGCCGTGCACGACCACCTCGTCCAGAGCGACGACGCCGGCTATCTCCGCGGGCATGTCGACGCCGCCTGCCTGTGTCATCCCGGTCCACGCGGATTCGTCCTTCCACGCGCTGGCCAGGGCGGCCAGACGCTCGGGAATTCGGGTGCGCCAATCATCTCCGAGCCGGGAAGCATCGGCCGACGGGCCCTGGCTGCCATTCTCCGGGGGTGTCTTCGACGCCGCAGCCGCGAAGGCGAGGGACAGCCCGTCGATGTGGTCCAGCAAATCGCCGACACTCATGTCGCTACACGGGGTCGGCGCATCCAGTTGCTCGTCCCGTATCCCCTGGACGAGTCCGGCCAGCTCGCGGGTCGCGGGTTCCAGATCCAGCATCTCACTCCTTGCAGATCTCGTGCCTGTCGGTGATTGGACTTTCCCAGAGTCCCGAACTCATCGGGCATGTGGCGCTCCAGCGTGGCAGCAAGCCCCGACACGGCGGGCGGTGGCTTCTCGTACGCCGGGTATCTCAGAGAATAGCGATGATGCGTGCCGCCTATATCGAAGAGATCGGGCCGCCCGAGAATATACGGCTCGGCGATCTTCCTCGGCCTCGGATCGGGCCAACCGATGTGCTCGTCGACGTGGACGTCACGACCGTCAATCCGGTCGACACATTCGTCCGATCCGGTTTGTATCGCACTCCGATGCCGTTGCCGTTCGTGATCGGGCGCGATCTGGTCGGCAGGGTGGCCGCATGCGGTGAGGGTGTGGCGGGATTTTCGACGGGCGATCGGGTGTGGTGCAACAGCCTGGGTCACGGTGGGAGGCAGGGCGCGGCAGCCCAGCAGGCTACCGTGCCTGCCGACCGGCTCTATCGTCTGCCACCCGGAGTGGACCCCGACGACGCGGTCGGTGTGCTGCATCCGGCCGCCACCGCAGCTCTCGCATTGTTCCAGCACGCACAGGCGCGTCCGGGTGAAACGGTCCTGGTTGCCGGTGCAGCCGGGAACGTAGGCAGCGCTCTGGTGAGGATCGCGACCCAGGCAGGCATGCGGGTGATCGCGACAGCTCGGGCCGCGGACGCGGAATATTGCCGCATGCTCGGTGCGTCGGACGTGGTCGACTACCGGGACTCTGCCGTGGGGGAGCGTCTCGGGGCGATGTGTCCTGGCGGCGTTGACGTTGTGGTGGACACATCAGGTGTCAACGACCTGACAGCTGCGGTGGATCTGCTTGCCTTCCGGGGCCGGATCGTCGTTCTCTCGGGGCCACATGCGCAGCCGGTTCTTCCGGTCGGATCGTTGTACATGAAGGATGGCTCGGTCACCGGGTTCGCGATCTCGCACGCGACTATCGCGGAGCTCGCCGAGGCCGCACGAATGATCAATCGACTCCTGGCTCGTGGCGTATTGCGGCCCCGATCGGTGGAGCGGGTGTCGCTCGGCGACGCCGTGGATGCGCACCTCCGTATGGAGCGGGGAGAGCTGCACGGCAAGCGATTGGTGATGCACGTGCCGTCGTGAGCAACTCGAATCTCGCCAGCCGTCGCTTCGGAGCTCGCCCGTGATATGCCGTGCCGATGAGGATGCCGGTTCCTGAAGGACGTCGACGGTGACCTAGATTTGGGACGTGGCACGCAGCCCCGGTGTCGATCATTGTACGTGCGGTGCTCTCGCCGGTCCGCTCGGTCTGTGCATGGATTACTATCATGCGCTGCTCGCCGAAGAGCAGACCGATGCGTGCATGTACCGGTGGCATGCCCCTGTGATCTGCGCTTATCTTTTGCAACATCCGGACAGGGCTGATGCCACGTATCTCGACGGCCAGTTCCGCATGCTGCAGCTCTATCTGGACCAGGGCCTGGATACTTTGCTCCGGGTAACGGCTCGCCAGGCCGAGCTGAACAGGCATGGCCGGCGGACGGGCTATGACATGGAGTCCCTTGCCCCGTATGCGCCCCTCCCGTCAGGCGGACCTCCCGAACACTTCGATTCGGCCTTTTCCGGGTTGCCGGTGACGCACGGCAGTTTCGTGTTCGACGGCTATGAGGCGTATGGGCAACGCATCGAATCCATCGCCGCCGCAACCGTCGACGCGTGGAACGCCGTCCAGAACTGAACGTCTCCAGAGCCGGTTGGCGATGTGATCGATCGATCGGTTGATACGGCGAATCAACCCGTCCGCTAGCCGGGTGGACGATCCGCTGGCCTGCCCGCAGCGTTGATTCTTGTGCCATGGCGATTATCGAGGTGGCCAATCTGCACAAGAGCTATGGCGAGACGGTGGCGGTCGACGACGTCTCATTCTCCGTTGACGAGGGCGAGATCTTCGGAATTCTCGGTCCGAATGGTGCGGGAAAGACGACGACGGTGGAGTGCATCGAGGGTCTGCGCCAGCCCGATCGTGGTTCGGTGACCGTGCTCGGCCTGCACCCGCAGCGCGATAGCGTCGAGTTGCGGCAACGGCTCGGGGCGCAGTTACAAGAGAGCGAGCTGCCGGGCAAGATCAAGGTCTGGGAGGCGCTGGATCTCTACAGCTCCTACTATCGGCAGCCAGCGGACTGGAACGAGCTGCTCGACGTGCTCGGCATCGCGGACAAGCGAGACGTCCAGTACCGGAAACTGTCCGGTGGCCAGAAGCAGCGGCTTTCGATCGCACTGGCGCTGGTGGGTGGCCCGACCATAGCCGTGCTCGACGAGCTGACCACCGGGCTGGATCCACAAGCTCGCCGGGATACGTGGGAGCTGATCGACCAGGTTCGGAATTCCGGTGTGACGATCGTTCTCGTCACGCATTTCATGGACGAGGCCGAGCGGCTGTGCGACCGGCTCGCCCTGATCGACAGCGGGCGGGTTGCTGCCCTGGACACTCCAGCGGGCCTTGTGGCGCGGGCCGACCAGGAGCAGCGGGTGTGGTTCCGACCGTCGCGAGAGCTGGACGATCGGTTGCTCACCGAGCTCTCCGAGGTGAGCGATGTACGTCGCAACGGTGAGCGGCTGATCGTGTCGGGCAGCGGAAACCTGCTGCATGCGGTGACGTCGATGCTGGCGCGCCACCACGTCGTCGCCCACGACCTGCGTGTTGACCAGGCCAGCCTGGACGACGCATTCGTCGCCCTCACGGGCCGTCGGCTCGATCAGTGAATTCCGAACGGGAGATGACACCCATGTCCACGTTGTTGAAGACGACTGCCGTCGAGGGGAAGCTGTTCCTCCGCGAGCCCATGTCGGTGATCTTCGGAGTGCTGTTCCCGACCGCCCTCCTGCTCGGACTCGGTGCTATTCCCGCCCTGCGGGAACCGTCAGACGAGTTCGACGGTGCGCGGTTCGTGGAACTGTGGACTCCGACGGCGCTTGTGCTCGGCCTCGCCATCCTGGGACTGCAGCACATCCCGGGTGTGGTCGCCACCTACCGGGAGAATGGCATCTTGCGCCGGATGTCCACCACGCCCGTTCACCCGGCCAAGCTGCTGGTCGCGCAGCTTACCGTCGCGCTTGTGGCGGCGGTCGTGGCAGCGGTCCTGTTGATCATCGCGGCGTGGCTGGTCCTCGACGTATCACCGCCCGAATACCCGTTCACCTTCGCCCTCGCCTTCCTGGTCGGCTTCGGCGCATTACTAGCGATCGGCTTGCTGATCGCTGCCGTGGCCCCGAACGCGCGGGCCGCCAGTGGTCTGGCGATATTCGTTTTCATGCTGGTCATGCTCGTGGGTGGAGTGTATATGCCCCGATTCCTCATGCCGGAGTTCTTGATACGCCTGGGCGACTACACACCTCCCGGCGTACAAGCGTTGCTGGATGCGTGGTTAGGCGACACTGCGGCCGCGGCAGCGGTCGGTTCCACGACGGCCGGGCCCTCGGAACCCCTGCAGCTGGGGATAATGGGATTGATCGCAGTGGTGGCGGGGTGGTCGGCAGCCAGGCTGTTCCGCTGGGAATGACAACGGGGAGCGCGCGCAATGGCCGGCCGACGGGGAAGGTTGCAGTGCGGCGACACCACGACCAACTGGGAGTGGTGGTGGGAAGCACTGCTGATCTTCGTCCCGTGGATCCTTCTCATCCCGCCGACGGTTGTCAGCCAGATGTCGTCGGACCAGAGCTGGACGAACCGCGCCGGTACATTGGCCCTGGTGGTGCTCGCTGCCAGTTGGGTACTCGCCGGACACACGCTGGCTTCCCGCGAGCGCCGGGCCCGTGCGGCGCCGATGGCCGTGTACTTTGTGGGCCTGCTGGCCCTGTTCGTGGCGCTGATGAGCCGCGACGAGATCTTCGTGCTGTTTGCGATCACGGGCTTCTTCCATGCCTACCAGCTGAGACCGTGGCCTGTCGGCGTGGCCGGGGTCTTCGGCACGTCGGTCGTTCTCAACACGATGGCGATGGGTTTCCCGGAGGCGAAGGCGCAGTCGATCGGGACGTACGTCGGCGTGATCGCCATCCAGACGGCTGCGATCGGCGTGGGGATCGTGTTCGCCGTGAAAGGTGCCGAACACGACAGGCAGCGCGAGGAGATGGTGGCGAGGTTGGAGGCTGCCCTGGAAGAGAACGCCGGGCTGCATGCTCAATTGCTGACTCAGGCCCGTGAGGCCGGCGTGCTCGACGAACGTCAGCGCATGGCCCGGGAGATCCACGACACTCTCGCGCAGGGCCTGACGGGCATCGTGACCCAGGTGCAGGCGGCGCAGCGTGGATGGGAACCGCCTGACCAGGCACGACAACATCTGGACCGCGCCTTGGAGCTCGCCCGGCATAGCTTGACCGAGGCACGCAGATCCGTACAGGCTCTCCGGCCGCGCGAACTGGACGGCGCGCACCTGCCCGACGCGCTCGATGACCTGGCGCAACAGTGGGCCGAAGGCACGGGCGTGACGCTGAGTGTGGGCGTCACCGGAGATCGGCTCCCGCTCAGCCCGGCGATCGAGGTCGCCCTGTTCCGGGCGGCGCAAGAGGCACTGACGAACGTCGCCAAGCACGCCCAGGCCTCGCGGGTCGGGCTGACGCTGTCCTACCTGGACGACGTCGTCTTGCTCGATGTCCGGGACGACGGGAAGGGGATGCAGGATAGGGGTCAGGCGGGGTTCGGGCTGAACAGTATGCGGCAGCGGATCCGCAGTGTCGGAGGGACCGTGGACATCGAGAGCGAACCGGGCGAAGGTACGGCGATCAGCGCCAGCGTCCCAGCGATCACTGTGGAGCAGAAGTGATCCGCGTATTGATCGTCGACGACCATCCGGTGGTCCGCGATGGGCTGCGCGGGGCCTTCGCCCATGAGCCGGACATCGAGGTGGCTGGCGATGCGTCCAACGGCAGGGAAGCGGTGGACCGGGCCGCGGCACTCGGCGTGCACGTCGTGCTCATGGACCTGCGGATGCCGGGAATGGACGGCGTGCAGGCGATCGCCGCGCTGCGTCAGATGTCCGCTGACGTCGGGGTGCTGGTGCTGACCACCTTCGACAGCGAGAGCGACGTCTTGCCGGCGATAGAGGCGGGCGCCACGGGCTACCTTCTCAAAGACGCCCCAACCGAGGAGCTGATACGCGCGGTCCGCGCTGCGGCACGTGGAGAGTCAGTGCTCGCTCCATCGGTCGCGCACCAGCTGATGGGACGGGTGCGCAAGCCGTCCACATCTGCGCTCAGCGACCGGGAGTTCGAAGTGCTCCGGCTGGTCGCCGACGGCGCCTCTAACCGGGATGCGGCCGCTCGGCTGTTCATCAGCGAGGCGAGCATCAAGACCCATCTCCAGCACATCTACGACAAGCTGGGCGTTCGGGACCGGGCTGCGGCAGTCGGCGAGGCTTACCGGCGCGGCCTGCTCGGTTAGCTACTCTTCGGGTCATGTCGGACGTGCTCGTCGGATCGGTCGTCATTCTCGGCATGGTGCTCGTGGTGCCACTCGGGCTGCGTCTCATGGACGACGGCCGAGGTGCGCTACATGTGATCGTTCAGATCTGGCCCGGTGCGGCCCTGGCCGGAGCAGTGTCGTTGGTACTGGAACGCGGTGGCCTGGCCGTGGCGTTGGCGAGCGTCTATGCCCTGGTTACTCTGTGGCTCGCCGCCCTGGCGGTGCTCCGGTTGTGGCGTCGGCGATCCTTGCGGCCGGTAGAGATCGCCATATTGACCGCCATGGTCGCTCCCCTGGTCGCCGGAAGCAGCCTGATCGCCGAACGCGCCGGTTACGAACTGTTCGGCTTCGACGTGGCCATCCTCGCGCTCACGGTGGCACATTTTCACTTCGCCGGTTTTGCCGCTGCGCTGATCGCGGGACTGGCGGCGAGTACGGTGTGCTCACCGATGTCGGAGACCGCTGCTCTGACGGTCCCGGTGGGCACCGCGCTGGTCTTCGCGGGGTATTTCACCTCGGACGAGGTAGAGCTACTGGGAGCCGTCGTACTCACCGCAGGCATGTGGATGCTCGGCTGGACGATGTGGCGACGTGTCCGCCCCGCATCGACACACCATGCGACCCGGCTGCTGTTCACGATCAGCGCGGCCGTACTCGCGGCTACGATGATCCTGGCGTTGAGCTGGGCCGCCGGCCAGGTGTGGAATGTGGTGCCGTATCTGTCGTTGTCGTGGATGGTGGCGACGCACGGCATCGCCAACGCCCTGGGGTTCGCCGTCTGCGGGCTGCTGGCATGGCGCCGGCTGCGAGATGAGCTGTCTGATGCCCGGCTGCCTGGATAGCCTGCTCCTGTGACCATCCAGCTGACCCTGTTGTCCCGGGTGGCCTATCGCGGCCAGGAAATCAGCGGCACCCGGCTGCGTAGCCTCCTGGCGATGCTCGCCGGTGACCTGCATACGGGCTGCAGCACTGCGCGGCTGGTGGAAGGGCTGTGGCGGGACGAGCAGCCGGAGAATCCGGCCAAGGCTCTGCAAATCGTGGTGTCTCGTGCCCGGACGCAGCTGGGGAGCGACCTCATCATCACCACGCCCACGGGTTATCGCTTGTCCTTGCGTGATGACGAGGTCGACGCGTCGGCCATCCTGCACAGCGCATCCGCGAGCGCACGGTGTTCGCGTGCGGGTGATTACGCATCCGCGCTCGCGCATGCCGAGGATGGTCTCGCGTTGTGGGAAGAAGCCGAGAGCGACGACACAGCGTCCGACGATCCGGTGTCCGCGCTGCGCGCCGAACGCGCGTCGACGTATCGATCGCTGGTGCGTGCCCGCGCGCTGGCGTTGTCCCGGCTGGGACGTTACGCCGAGGCCGTCGAGCCGCTCGCCGATCTGATCCGCGAGCGGCCACGGGACGAGGAGCTGTTGCGCGAGCTGCTGTTTTCGGAAGCGGCGACGGTCGGCGCACCCGCGGCGCTGGTCCGGTACGAGACGTATCGCCGCACCCTGCGCGATGAGCTTGGCGTCGACCCCGGCGCCGATCTCCAGGACGTACACCGGCAGCTGTTGCACGAGGCGGAGCCCGCGGTCCGGCACGGTGTCGTGGAAGAGCCGAACGCCTTGCTCGGCCGCGACGGCGACGTTGCTGCCGTTGCCGACCTGATGCGCACATCGCGTGTCACGTCGATCGTCGGTGCCGGTGGATTGGGCAAGACCCGGCTCGCGCACGCGGTGAGTCGCCAGGTCGAGCAGCGGTCCGTCCACGTCGTCGCACTTGCCGGTGTGACCTCCGATGACGATGTCGCCAGCGAGGTGGCGTCGGTCCTCGGCGTGGGGGAGTCCCGGCGTGCTTCAGTCGGCCACCGTGCCGTCCCGTCGGATCTGCTCGGTGGTATCGCGAACGCTCTTGGTCACGGACCAGCGGTGCTCGTCCTGGACAATTGCGAGCACGTCATCAGCGGTGTGGCCGAGCTGGTACGTTCCCTGCTGTCGATGACGCAGCACGTGCGGGTGCTCACCACGAGCCGCGCCCCGCTCGGGCTCTCGTCGGAGTCGGTATACATGTTGCCGGAACTGGACCGGTCGACGACCGTCGAGCTGTTCGAGCAGCGCGCGAGAGCGGCGCGATCGGATGTGGATCTTCCTGCCGGCACGGTAGCGGAACTGTGCCGGCACCTGGACGGATTGCCGCTCGCGGTGGAACTGGCGGCGGCCCGGGTCAGGGTCATGTCGGTCGCCGAGATCGTCGAAGGTCTCAAGGACCGCTTCGGCTTGCTGCGTGGTGGCCCGCGGGATGCGCCCGAACGGCATCACACGCTGCGTGCGGTCATCGAGTGGAGCTGGAACCTCCTCGATTCGGCCGGTCAGGCGTCCATGCGCGCGTTGTCGATTTTCCCGGGCGGATTCACCGCCGCTGCCGCGGCATACCTGCTCGACGAGGAGGATGTCCGCCACGTTCTGGAGCAGCTGGTGGACCAGTCGTTGCTCAAGGTGTCCGGCGCGCCGTCGGGCACCCGGTTTTCGATGTTGGAGACGGTCCGCGAGTTCAGCGCCTCGCTGCGGGAGGAGGCAGGGGAGACCGAGGATGTGATCGACGGCTTCTTGGCCTGGGCACGCGATTTCGGTATGGCCTACCACGAGTCACCATTCGGCGCCGAACCGTTCGTGGCCACGGAACGGATCCGGACCGAGCAGGACAACCTGATGCAAGCGCTCCGGTACGGAATCGCCCGGGTGGATGGCGCGACGGTCGCGGCGACGTCGGCCGTCCTCGGGAGCCTATGGATTGTCGAGACGAACCACAGCCGGCTGACGACCCTGGTCGGCGACAGCGCCTGGGTGCTGTCGCACTTCCGGCCGGAGCCGGAATTCGTCGACGTCGTTCGGGCCGCCTCGACACTCAGCGTCGCGAGCGCGTTCATGCTTGAAGGGCCCAGTCCGGTCCGCTCGTTGGTGACACTCCGCCGGTTGCCGCAGGCCCCACCGAATACGTTTGTTCGCGCCGTCGCGACGGTGCTGCGTGCCGCACCCGAGTTCCGCGGGCCGGATCGCTCCGCGTTGCACGCGCTGTGCGACAGTGACGAGCCGCTGGTTGCCGGGATCGCCAGAGGTATCGCTAGCTACCTCGCAGAGCAGGAAGGTGACCTGGAAGGCGCGTTGGTGGCAGCCGACGGGATGGCCGAGTCGCTCGCCGATTCTGACGTCCCCTGGATGCGGTTGATGGCCCAGACCCGGGTTGCCGAACTGAATGTGAATCTCGAACGGGGCGTCGAAGCGCGCTGGTATTTGGAGTCGGCCTTACGTGTACTGGAGGAACTCGGGGGATCGGACCACATCGGCATTCGGGGAGCGCTGGCGCTGGTCAATCTGAGCCTGGGCGACATCGATGAGGCCGAGCGCTGGCTGAACCTGGTGACCTGCGATCCGGTAAACGACAGCGTGGCGGATCTCGCGTTCGGCGTCGGAGTGCGAGCGGAGATCGCGCTGGCACGTGGTGATCGTGATACGGGCCTGCGGTTGTGGAGGCAGGCGTTCGACCAGCTGAGGAACGCGGAGAGCCCGTTCACCGGGGGTGATCCCGCCATGGATCCGTGGCTCCTGGAGATCCAGGCCGCCGCCGTGGTCGCGCACGCCCACCACGGCCGGCTCGATCTCGTCGAGAATATCGCGGGTGAACTACCGCCCAAGGTGTCGACGATGCTCGCCAATCCGGTCAACAACCCGCCGGCGTACCTCATGGAGCTCGCGGTCTGCGGTGCGATCCTGCTGGCGCTGGCCATGGTGGACATCGACCATGGCCAGCGCAGTGGCGACGAGCACGCTACCCGGTCAGGGGTGCGGCTCGTCGCTTTGGCGGAGCGCTTCCGATTCGTTCGGAATTTCCAACCGACCATGTCCTCCGCACGTGCCCGTGACGTGGCAGAACAGGCCGATAGGCCGGCGTACGAGGACGCGGTGTCCTCGTACGCCGGCCTCACTGGGGACGAGCTGCGAGCGGTCGCACTCAAGGTCTTGCGGAGCCGCCGGCCGAGCTGACTACGCGGGATCCCGGCTGTACAGCTTCCTCGCCCAGAGATACCCGACGAGTGCGATGCCGACGCACCAGGCGATGGAGATGATCGCGTCGTCGCCGATCGGGCTGCCCATCAGCAGGCCGCGCAGCGTCTCGATGATGGGCGTGAACGGCTGGTACTCGGCGAACCAGCGCAGTCCGGTCGGCATGGACTCGGTCGGGACGAATCCGCTGCTGAGAAACGGCAAGAGCACCAGGGGCATCGGGAGGTTGCTCGCGGCCTCGACGGTCTTGGTGACCATTCCCAGCGCGACGGACAACCAGATGATCGCGAACGTGGTCAGCGCGAGGAGGCCGAGGACGCCGAGCCATTCGATCGGTCCGGCAGTGGGCCGGAAGCCGACGAGCAACGCGACGCCGGTGACGACGGCCATGCTGAGTATCGTCTGGATCAGGCTGCCGACGACGTGCCCGGTCAGCACCGAGACGCGCGCGATGGGCATCGTGCGAAACCGGGCGACGATGCCTTCGGTCATATCCATAGCGACAGATATCGCCGTCCCCTGCGCTGTGCTGGCGATGGTGATCAGGATGATGCCGGGGGTGACGTAATTGACGTACTCGGCACGGCCGCCGGACATCTCGCCTAGCCCGGCACCAAGGGTGCCGCCGAAGACATAGACGAACAGCAGCAGGAAGATGATCGGCATGCCGACGAGTAGCACGGTCATGGACGGGTAACGCGCGATGCGGCGAAGTTGACGCCGCAACATCGTGGCCGAGTCGCTGAGGGCGTAGGTGCGAACGCTCATTGGGTGGGTTCCTTCTCGTGTTCGGAGGGGTGACCGGTGAGGGCGAAGAAAACGTCGTCGAGGTCGGGTGTATGCACGGACAACTCCTCGACCTCGATCGATTCGTCATCGAGCCGATCGAGTAGTGCTTTCAACGACCGGACGCTGCCGTCGCTTGGAACCTGCAGCGTGAGCGCGTCGTCGTCGCGCGAGACCTCACCGAGCGTGTTAGCTGCGGACTCGAGCCCGCGTACGTCAGTGAATTGCAATCGGATGTGCCCGCCAGAGACCCGGCGCTTGAGTTCGTCGGCGGTTCCCTCGCCGACTATCCTCCCCTGGTCGAGAACCGCGATCCGGTCGGCGAGCTCATCTGCTTCCTCCAGGTACTGCGTGGTCAGGAACACGGTGACGCCACTGGCTACAAGCTCCCGGATGATCTGCCACATGGTGTGACGGCTGCGCGGGTCGAGGCCCGTGGTCGGTTCGTCGAGGAAGATGATCCGGGGGCTGGCAACCAGCCCCATCGCGAGGTCGAGACGGCGCCGCATGCCACCGGAGTAGGTGGCTACGTATTTCGAGCCCGCATCGACCAGATCGAACTGGTCCAGCAGCTCGGAAGCACGCCGCCGGCCAGCTCTCTTGTCCAAATGGTGCAGGTCAGCCATCATGATCAGGTTCTCTTCGCCGGTCAGGAGGTTGTCGACGGCTGAGAACTGGCCGGTGACGCCGATTGCGGCGCGGACGTCATTGGGCTCGCGGGTGAGATCGTGGCCGGCGACGCGCACCTCGCCGGCGTCGGGGCGGATCAGGGTAGACAATATTCGGACGACGGTGGTCTTTCCGGCGCCGTTGGGCCCGAGTAGGGAGAAGATCGTTCCCTCGGCGACGTTCAGGTCGATGCCGTCGAGCACGACCTTGTCACCGAACGACTTGCGCAGTCCGGTCGCCGTGATCGCGGGCTGAGATGGATTCTTGGTCATGCACGGAAGCCTGCACGTTGCGAGGTTCAGCGCGGTTTCACGACGGTTTCGGGCCTTCACTCGGCCGGAAGGCCACTTCTTGGGTCTGCGGAACGTCCAGAGCTTTCCAAGGAGGCCTGAACGTTCCGCAGACCCAAGAAGTCAGGCTCGCCGGGCCATCCCGACGGCCGGAGAGCCTGACTGATCTCAGGGCAGGCTGGGCGGGAGCCCGAAGGGCGTGAAGTTCTCGGTGCCGATGAACGAGGTGATCTCCGCGATGTGCCCACCGCGCACGGCCAGGACGTTGATCGACCACGCCCGATGTGCTCCGGCGTCGTCGTTCCAGAGGTAGCAGGCCACGGCGGGCTGCCCGTTCGCGCTGGTCGGCAGGTGACGCCAGGATCCGCAGCTGGTCAGCGGTACCTTGATGGCGAAATCGGTGACCGCGTCGATGCCCTGATACCAGTGCGGTAGTGGTGGCATCGACCAGGTGACATCTTCGGTGAGCAGGGCGACGAGAGCGGCGGCGTTGCCGTGTTCGAGCGCGCTGGCGAATCTGGAGACGATCTCTCGTAGGCGGACGTCGCCCGTTTCGTGCAGTGTCTGCTGCTGGGTAGCCGACGGGACCTTGTCGGCGATGGTCGCCCGAGCACGCTGGAGTGCGCTGTTGACCGAGGCGGTCGAGGTGTTCATGATGGTGGCGATCTCGGCAGCGGAGAAGTCGAGGACCTCGAAGAGCAGTAGCGCTGCGCGCTGATTGCCGGGCAGGTGCTGGAGAGCGGCGACGAAGGCGAGTTCGACGGCTTCGCGTTGCTCGTAGCGTGCATCCGGGCTGCTCGGAGCGCTCGGGAGGGCGGCGTCGGGGTAGGGCCCGAGCCAGGCGACGTCGTTTCGTGGCGTATCTCCGACGACGGCGCGTTCGCTGGCCGGGCCGACGTCGATCGGTAGTGCCCGCCTGTCACGAGCCTCGGACGCGTCCAGACACGTCCGGGTGGCGACGGTGTACAGCCACGAGCGCATTGAGCCCCGACCCTCGAAACGCGCGAGTCCGCGCCACGCCCGCACCAGGGCTTCTTGCAGGGCGTCGTCGGCATCGTGCGCGGAGCCGAGCATGCGGTAGCAATGGGCGTGCAGTTCCCGGCGTAGTGGCTGAACGAGCCGGGAGAACGCGGCATCGTCCCCGGCTCGCGCCTGGGTCAGGTCGAAGTCGCCCGAACCCTGCATGTCGGGCTCCGGCGTGGAGGCGGAAAATATCTCGCTCACAACCGATGATTCTGCCGCATTATGGGGGGTCCTGTTCTATGACCGAGTATCCATCCACGTCAGAAGGACCATGATGAGCCACGATACGACCGTTCCAGCACATGCCAGAACTCTCGACGTGCCCGGCGCGCGGCTGTACCACGAGGTGCGCGGTGCGGGCCCGCTCGTCGTGCTCGTCGGCGCTCCGATGGACGCCACATCTTTCGAGCCACTGGCCGAGCTGCTCGCCGTCGACCACACCGTACTCACCACCGATCCTCGGGGTATCAACCGCAGCCCGGTCGACGACCCGGAGCAGGATTCGACCCCCGAGATGCGAGCCGATGATCTCGCGCGGCTCGTGGAGCACCTCGACGCCGGGCCGGCCGCGCTCCTGGGTTCCAGCGGTGGCGCCGTCTCGGCCCTGGCGCTCGCGCAATCCCGTCCCGATCTGGCCCACACCGTGATCGCGCACGAACCTCCGCTGATCGAGCTGCTCCCCGACCGGGCCGAGCGGCACGCCGGGAATGACGAGGTCATCGCCCGGTGGATCGCGGGCGATCACGTCGGATCGTGGAGGGCGTTCCTCGACAACGCGAACATCGTCCTTCCCGAGGACGTGTTCCAGGCCATGTTCGCGCAGGAGCCCGATCCGCAGACTCGTGCGGACACGGATTTCCAGAACCGGCACATGCTGCGGCCAACCACGTACTGGCGTCCCGACATGTCGACGCTGCGGTCCGTGCGCTCGCGCATCGTCGTGGGCATCGGTGAGGAGTCGGCAGGAGAGATCTGCGATCGCACCTCGACGGCGCTGGCCTCAGCGCTCGGCGTCGAGCCGGCGATGTTCCCGGGCGGTCACCTCGGCTTCGCCGACGACCCGGCCGCGTTTGCGGCTCGGCTGCGCGCCGTGTTGTACGAGGTGTGATCCGTACGGACAGCTTCCGTGTGGATAGCTCGTGCCCTGGCTGCCGCGACAACCAGCGGCGGCCCGTCAGTACTCGGTCAGGTCCAGCAGGGTGCCGTCGACGTCGTGCAGGGCCAGTGTCGTCGGTCCTTGTGCGGCGGGCCGCCGCGGCGCGTCGACGACGGCCCAAGTACCCGGGAGGTCGTCGTGACCGGCTGCGACGATGTCGAGGCGTGCTCCGTCGTGGCCGCGGAGGCACCACGGAAACCCGTCGACCGTGTCCGGTGTGGCGACCCGAATCTGGAGCGCGTCGCCGTCGGCAGCGGACTGGCGGACGGGTGGGTGCTCGCGATCGAACCAGGCGGCGTTCTCGCCGGGCATGGGCCAGCTCTTGTCGGTCAACGACGAGAAGACATCGGGATAGTCGGTGATCACGATGTCGGCACCGAGGTCCACGGCCGATGTCATCCGGTCGACCGAGTTCAGTGTCGCCGCGGCGATCGGAAGGCCGAGCGCGCGTGCCTCCTGCACGTCGATGGCGCGCAGCTCGGGCCATACACCGCCGAATGTCAGGATCGGCAGGTGCGGTTCGAAGGTCGCGGCCTCGATCCTGCGGGCCAGCATCCCCAGGGGGTACTCGGGTGCGTGGCGGTGCATCCGCCGCAACGGGGCGACGTCGAACGACCACACCATGATCTCCGCTGGTCGTATCTCCGACTGAGAGGCCCGCAGCTGGCGTGCGAGATCTTTCTCGATGCCCGGATACCGCTCCGCATCCTTGAGCTCGAGCATCAAGGCGATGCCATCCAGCTCGAGGACTTCGGACAGCGTAGGTATGCGCTCACCGGCGTAGGCCGGGTCGAACCAGCCGCCGGCGTCCAGCTCGCGCAGCTCGGCGAGCTCGAGGTCGGCGATCACGGCCGGGGCGCTCTCCGGGCGGCGAGCGGCGTGATCGGTCGTGCGCAGGACGTTCATATCGTGGGCGACGACGAGGTGGCCGTCGCGCGTGCGATGGAGGTCGACCTCGATCCACGTGGTGGAACCCGACGTCAGGGTTCGTTCGATGGCGGCCAGCGTGTTCTCGGGTGCGTAGCCGGCCCCTCCCCGGTGGGCGATGCAGCGAGCCATGGCTACTTCGTCCCGCTCATGGCGAAGCCCCGCACGAACCGTTCCTGGAGCAGCATGAAGATGATCAGCGGGGGGATCATCGTGATCACTGCACCGGCCATGATCACGCCCCAGTGGTTGCCGTCGACGACGTCAAGGAGCCGTACCAGCCCGACCTGCACCATCATCAGGTCCGGTTCCGAGACCGCCCAGCGTGGCCACAGGTACATGTTCCAGACGTAGATCACGTCGATGACGGCCAGAGCGCCGATGATGTTCCAGGACAGGGGCACGAGGAACGAGACCAGGAAACGAAACGGGCGTACCCCGTCGACCTGGGCGGCTTCGACGAGCTCCCGCGGGATCCGCAGGAAGTGCTGCCGAAACAGCAGCGTTCCGGTGGCCGAGGCGATGAACGGCAAGATCAGTCCCTGGTAGGTGTTGAGCATCTGCATGGACCCGGCGAGATCGTAGAGCGCCCGGATCAGCACCTCGGTGGGCATCATCAAGGTGAACAGCACGAGAGCGAACCACAGGCCTTGCAGCCGGAACCGGAAGAAGACGAACGCGGCGGCCGAACACAGGGCGAGTATGGTCTTGCCCAGTGTCACCATGGCGGTGACGAACAGCGTGTTCGTCATCATCCGCCCGATTCCATACCGCTCCCAGACGGTGGTGGCGTTCGCGATCAGATCGGTGCCGGGTACGAGGCTGGTGGAAACCGACGCTCCGAGGTTCTGCGTGGCTTTGATCATGGCATACAGGATGGGAACCATGAACAGGAACGTTGCCGTGGCGAGGATCGCATGGGTCGCGATCACCGTGCTCTTACGTGGTCGCACACCTCGCTCCTCACTGGTACGTGACCCGTCGCCGGCCCTGGCGAAGCTGGACAGTGGTGATGTAGGCGACCGCGGCGAACAGCAGCACCGACTGGGCAGCCGCCAGCCCGATCCGATCGTTTCGGAACGCGTTCTCTGTCAGCTCGAAGATCAGGATGCTGGTCGCATCGAGTGGCCCACCCCCGAACACCTCCGCGATCGCGTACGCGTCGAAGAAGGCGAACACCGTGCTCGTGACGAGCAGGAACAGTGTCATCGGCGACAACAAGGGAAACGTGACGTGCCGGAATCGCTGCCACGGTGACGCGCCGTCCACCAGCGCAGCTTCGAGCGTGTCCGTTGGCAGTGTCTGGTAGGCGGCGGTGTAGAAGACGAGGTTGTACCCGACACGGTTCCAGATCAGCGCGATGATCATCACGATCTGCGCCAGCGTGCGATCGCGGAACCATTCGGGTTGGATTCCGAACGGTTCGAGTGCGGAATTGACCAGCCCGAAGTTCGGGTTGAAGATCACCAGGAACACGATGCCGCTGATGGCCGTCGACATGGCCAGCGGCCAGATCAGCATGAGGCGGTACATGCGCGCTCCGCGGATCCGCTGATTGAGCAGCGCCGCGAGGAACAACGCGATGCCGATACTGCCAACGATCACGATCCCGGAGATGACGACGGTTCGCACGATCGAGCCGTAGCTCGCTGGATCCGTGACGAGCCGGACGTAGTTCTCCAGCCCGCTGAAACGTTGCTGCTGTCCGTAGAAGCGAACGCTGAACAGCGATAGCGCCACGGTCCGCAGCATCGGGTAGTACAGGAACAGTGCCAGGACGACCGCGGTGGGCAAGAGGAACCAGAAGGCAGTTCTCCCGGGGGAGAACGTCGCCGTATGCGGCTGGGCGAAGGCGCTGACCCGGCGCGCCTTTCGCGGCCGCGGCCGCCCCGCATCCGACGTCGGGGGCGCCGGCGTGGCCGGCGCCCCCGAGTTGTCCTCGACATGAGCCATCGACAGCCCGTTCAGGATCCCTCGACGTCGGCGTTATACTCCTCCAGCGCAGCGTCTGCCCGTTCCTTGTTGGCCGAGAGCGCGTCAGCTGGATCCGTGCCTTCGAAGAGGGTTTCCTCGACCGCGTCGAGCACGATCTCACGGATCTCCGGGAACGGGCCCATCACCGCCCCCTGCGTGGCGGGCGTCACGGTCGTCTCTTCGAGCTGCTGCACGGCAGTGGCGAAGTTCGGATTCTCGTCCCACCAGCCTTCGGCATCCAGGGCCTCGTTTGTGTCCGAGCGAACCGGGAAGTATCCCGTGAACTGGTGCCAGGCGATGTCTTGCTGCTCTTCGGACAGCCAGTTCACGAATTCCAGGGCCGCCTGGGTCTCTTCCTCGGAGTGACCGTCCAGGATGTACAGCGACGCGCCACCGATGACCGTTCCGTGCCGCTCCGCGTCATCGGGAATGGGCATGAATGCCGTGCCGAGCTCGTTCCCGAGCTCCTCGAGCGAGGCTTCGTACGTGCCCACAGCGGCGGTGGAGTCCATCGCCATGGCGATCTGGCCGTTGGCCATCAGCGTTCGCGGGTCATCCCAGTCCTCGCGCGCCCCGGAGGTCAGCCAGTAACCGCGCTCGTCCATCTCCTGCCAGAATTCGAGCACGTTGACCGCTTCCGGAGAGTCCAGCAACACCTCGGTCGCCCGGCCGCTGCGGCCGTTGTCATTGTTCGCCAGCAGGCCACCCTGTTGGGCGACGGTCTGCTCGAAGAACCACGAATGGATCGGCATGCCGAAGCACGCGTCGCTCACACCGGCGTCCATGATCTGTTCGCACGCGTCGAGAACCTCGCTGAACCGCTCCGGAGGATCATCCGGGTCGAGGCCGGCCTCTTCGAAGAGGTCCCGGTTGATGTAGACGATCGGGTTCGACGAGTTCCACGGCGCGCTGTACAGATCTCCGGTTTCGTCGGTGTAGTAGCTCGACACCGCTGGCACGTAATCGTCGGGGTCGATGATTCCCTCGGTGTCGAGTTCGTGAATCGGGGCGAAGATCCCGGAGTCGCGCGCTAGCTGTACGCCGATCTCGTAGAGCTGCACGATGTGGGGCGCCTCGTCCGTGCCGGCCGCGACGATGGACTGATCGAGAACCTCGTTGTAGGTCCCCCGCATCTGTGCGTTGACGACGACGCCGTCGGTCTCTTCGCTGTACTTGGCGGCGAGCTCGTCGTTGATGAATTCTTCGTTGTCGCCACCGAGGCCGTGCCAGAACGTCAGGACGATGTCGTCCTCTTCGGCGCCCAGATCCTCGGCGTTGGCGTCATCCGCCGTCCCCGACTGGTCGGTCGCCGAGTCTCCACATGCGGCCAGCAGCAATGCCGCCGCGGCGCCGGCTGTCAACACCTTCGTCGTGCGCATTTACCACCCTCCTTGCCTGGCACCGGACGGCTAAATCGTTGTACGAGTAGGTACTCTCGCATGCCCGCTGTGCGGTGTCCAGAGCGCTCGTTGCTCCCTTTTGCTGGTGCCGTTTCCTCCGGGGGTCTAGTGTCACCCGCGTCCGTGAACCGTCGGAGCACGTCGGGCAACCGCGCGGTGTCGGCCGGGTTGCGGTCGCCGTCCGGCATGGTCCAGGCCGTGCGGTGACGCGGATCGGGCCGTTCGGTTCGTCGAGATTCGCGGCCCGGGCCTCTCGACTATGAATTCAAAGTGAAATATTTTCGATTCGGTAATAGATTGGCGATGGAGGGACGGACGGATGGCCGAGCGAACCGACTACGAGATCTTCGAAATCCCGGAGTTCACGCTGGAGTGCGGCACGACGTTGCGACCGGCGCGGCTGGCTTACAAGACATACGGGACGCTCGACGCGGACAGGTCGAACGCCATCGTCTACCCGACGTGGTATTCGGGCAGGTTCTGGGAGAACGAGTGGCTCATCGGCCCCGGCATGGCACTTGATCCGGAGCGCTGGTTCATCATCGTGCCGAACATGTTCGGCAACGGCCTGTCCTCGTCACCGTCGAACACGCCACCACCGCAGGATCGAGCCCGATTCCCGCGTATCAACGTGCGGGACAACGTCGAGGCGCAGTACAGGCTGGTGACCGAGCAGTTCGGCATCGAGCACCTTGCCCTGGTCACGGGATGGTCGATGGGAGCGGGGCAGACCTACCAATGGGCAGTGAGCCATCCGGATATGGTGCGGAGAATCGCGCCGTTCTGCGGATCGAGCAAGACCAGCCTGCACAACATCGTCTTCCTCGAGGGAGTCAAGGCCGCGCTGAAGGCGGACGGCGCGTATCAAGGCGGCTGGTACACCGAACAGCCCGTAGGCGGGCTACGGGCGGCGGCCCGGGTCTACGCGGGGTGGGGCTTCTCGCAGGCCTTCTACTGGAACGAGGTCTACCGGCAGCTGGGGTTCACGTCGCTCGAAGACTTCCTCGTCGGCTTCTGGGAAGGATTCTTCCTGGATGGACGTGATGTGAACAACCTGCTGTGCATGGCAGACACGTGGCAGCAGGGTGACGTCGGCGCCACGCCGGGCTTTGCCGGCGATGTCACCCGGGCACTCGCATCGATCCGCGCGAAGGCGTTGATCATGCCGGCCGAAAAGGACCTGTACTTCCCGCCGGAGGATGAGCGTTGGGCGGCGAACCACATCCCAGACGCTGAGGTCCGCGTCATCCCTGGCGTCTGGGGTCACTTCGCGGGAGGCGGCGCGAACCCGGACGATACCCGGTTCATCGACGAGGGCATCGCCGAGCTCCTCGCCGCCGAAGGCGCCCCGCTCGGCTGACGAAGCGCATCATCGTTATTCGCTGGCCGGCTGGCGATCGACGAACGCGGCATCGCGCTCCTGCGAGGCCAGCATGGTGTCCAGGTACGACATTGTGCCCTCGTTCAGCAGCTCGCGACCGGCGGAGACGAGCGCGCCATAGGCGGTCCACGCCAGCGAACTTCCCGTGGAGACCCGGCGTACGCCGAGCGAAGCCAGCTCGGCCGTCGACGGCACGCCCGGTAGCGTGAGAACGTTCACGGCTCCACCGACGTCCCGGACCACCCGTTGAATATCGTCGGTCTTCACCAGGCCCGGCGCGTACACGACCTCGGCTCCCGCATCGCGATAGGTGGTGAGACGCTCGATGGTGTCGTCGAGGTCGTCGACACCGTAGAGGTGGTTCTCCGCCCGTGCGGTCAGCACCAGACCGCGCCGAGCCGCGACGTCGGCGGCCTCTGTCACGCGTTCGGTGGCCACCTCCAGCGGCAGGATTCCCGTAGCCGGGTCGTAGTCTTCGATCGAGCAGCCCGCTGCCCCGGCTTCGGCGAGCAGCTCGACCGTTCCGGTGATACCGCCGGGCTCGTCTGGATAGCAAAGCTCGGTATCGACGCTGACGGGGATTGAGATGGCGGCGGTCAGGGACTCGACGTGGGTCAGCAGTTCGTGTCGGCCCACGTTCTGGTCCAGCCGTCCCAGCGAACCGGCGTATCCCGAACTCGTCGTCGCCACGGCGGAGAATCCCAGGTGCTCGAGGAGCCGCGCGGATCCGATGTCCCACGCGTTCGGCAGTACGAACAGTCCGTCGTCATGCAAGGCCCGGAAGGCGTCTGTCGTGCTCATGTCACTGTCCCATCGTTGAAGTCCGCAGGGCTGCACTCAGCTACCGCCACGCCCACCTGTCATGATCAGCGAGGACGCGACCGGTGTCCTGGCACGCGATCTCGATGATCACGGGCAACGGTCAGGCAGGTAGCAGTAGCAGCTTTCCGGTCGTCTTCCGTCCTTCAAGATCTTCGTGTGCACGTCGCGCTTCGGCAAGCGGATAACGGCCTCCAATGCGAACGTCGAGGGTGCCGTCGCCAGCCCAGCGCAACAGATCATGTGCGCGCCAGCGAAGTTCGTCGTCGTCACGTGTGTAGTGCGCCAGCGTCGGACGGGTCAGGAAGAGCGATCCCTTGGCGTTGAGTGTCTGAGGATCCACGGGCGGTACCGGTCCACTCGCCGCTCCGAAGAGTGCGAGCGTACCGCGTATGCGCAGGGCCTCGAGACTGTCTTGGAAGGTCGCCTGACCCACGCCGTCGTACACACACGCCACGCCTGCGCCGCCGGTGAGCTCGGTAGCCCGTGCGGCGAAATCCTCGTACGAGGCAATCGCGTCTGCTCCGGCGGCAGTGGCCAGTTCGGCCTTCTCGGCCGTGGACACGGTCGCCAGCACGTGACCGCCACGCAGTTTGGCGATCTGCGTCAGCAGCAGCCCGACGCCGCCCGCGGCCGCATGCACGATCACCCAGTCTCCCGGCTGGACCGGGTACGTCGACACGGCAAGGTAGTGTGCGGTCATTCCCTGGAGCAGAAGGGCAGCCGCGAGCTCATCGGAGACGTTTTCGGGAATGGGGATCGCCTCGTGTGCCGGAACCACCACGTGTTCGGCATAGGAACCCAGGGCATTCTTCCAGACCACACGGTCACCGGCGGCGAGGCCGTCGACGCCGGAGCCCACCGCGCGAACCGTACCGGCACCCTCGATGCCGGGGACGAACGGTGTGGCAACGGGATACAGGCCCGAGCGTTGATACGTGTCGATGTAGTTCACTCCGGCCGCCGAAACCTCGACGAGCACGTCGTTGTCTCCAGGTTTCGGCGGGTCGATGTCGGTCGGTTCGAGGACGTCGGGGCCGCCGACGTCACGTATCCGTATCGCGCGCATCATTTACCACCTCGTCGTCGGTTTCGAGGTCAGGACCTTTTGGACTCTATCCCGTGAGCCGGACCATCCCGATTTCCGGTCACGGCTCACGACGGTTTCATATCTCCGCATCGTGCCGGGCGGCGAGCTGGCCGCATGCGGCGTCGATATCCGTGCCGAACTGGGTACGGCGCGTCGCCCGGACACCACGGGCGTGCAGGTGCTGGGCGAACTCGCGGACGGTGTGTTGCTCCGGCGGCGTGAACTCGGCTGGTAGCCCGGGCGCCTGGTTGAACGGGATGAGGCTGACCATGAACAGATCTGGACGTTCTCGCGCGAGGATCCGCGCGGCCAGCGCGTCGGCGTGCTCACGGGAGTCGTTGAGTCCGCCGATTAGCAGGTAGGCGAGGTAGGTGCGGCGGTTTGTCACCGTGACGTGCTCCTCAAGAACGTCGAGGCATTCCGCCAACGGATACCGGTGGTGCAAGGGAATGAGCTCACTGCGCTGTTCGTCGAAAGGAGAGTGCACGGACAGGGTGAGCACGACACCGGGGTGGCGCTCGACGAGTTGCTGCATTCCGGGCAGGAAGCCAACCGTCGAGACCGTCACGCGGCGCGGTGAGAAACCGAGGAACGAGGCATCGGTGAGCAGATCGATGGCCGCCAGAGTATGCGGATTGGCCAGGGGCTCGCCCATGCCCATGAAAGCCACGCTGTCCGGACGGCCGTCGGCCAGCAACACCTGATCGATGATCTCGTCGGCTCCCAGGTTGCGGACGAGCCCCATGGTTCCGGTCGCGCAGAACGTACATCCGAGGCCGCACCCCACCTGGGACGACAGGCACAGGGATGTCCACCCGGCTGCGTATTCGAGACGGACCGATTCGACGCGCCCGCCCTTCGGTGACGCCAGGAGAGTCTTGGTGACGTGGGCGGAACGTTGGCTGGTGAGCGGCTGCAGGGTCGTGACGTGCGATCCGAATTCGGCGGTGAGGTTGTCCCGGAGCTGCCGTGGCAGCTCGGACATGGAGGCGAACTCAAGGACGCCACGCGTCACGGCGTGCATGATCTGGCGGAATCGATAGGGAGGGTGGCCTTGCTGCTCGACGAAGTCGGCCAGGGTGCGGTAGCGCGGAGGCGGGTTCGGCAGGTGATGAACGAGCATATCCAGCTCCAATAACGATGCGATCGAAAGATGCGAAGACAGCCCTGTGGCGGTGTCGCTACAGGGTGAGGAGCTGGATGCCGATCACATAGTGATGATTGTGCCGATCCGATAGCTGGTGGCACAACTACTTTTTCGTCGCGTCAGCGGGCGGCGCATGGCGGCACGTCCTGCCCGAGCTCGGTGGCGGATCCGGGTTCGTCCCCGGGTTGGGCCTGGCCTTCGAATCGTCGATGTTTCATCTAACGAGACACTGGAGTCCTCGATACGGGTGGAGGGCGGGTGCTGCGGTAAAAACCTGGCCCTCCCCCCTTTTGTTGAAGACGGGGCGACCGTACTATGAAATTCAAGTATTGATCCACAAAACAAGGTGGTTCGCGTCATGGCTCTTGGATATCGATCCTTCCTGTACGTCGACCCGGATCAGCCCGTGGTCGACACCCTCATTGCCCATCTGGACCGCTGGTTGAGTAACAAGGGGATCGGCACCCCTGCCGGGAAGCCGGGGCACTACGTCAGGGGCAAGAACGACGTGATCACGGTCGTGGACGACGAGGAGACCGACTGTCGCACCTACCGCTGGCGTCGCGAACATCCGTACGCGCAGGGTGACGGGGACATGTGGCGTACCACCGTCACGGCCGTGGAGCGGCCACATGCGGCCGGCTTCTGGTGGACCGAGGTCGAACTGCCTCTCACCCCGCCCCCGGACGGGGCCATGTCCTCCACGTTCATGTCGGCGCCCGGATTCGTCCGGGAGATTCTGGGCGAGTTGTCCTGCCGGGACGGGCAAACACCGGTGCTAGCCACGCCGCAGTGGGTCAGTGAGGAGTATCTGCCCGACCTCATGGATCATCTGGCCGACGGCACTCGCCGGGGTCCGGTCCTCGTTGCTAGCCATCACGGGCGAGAGCCCGATGAGCTGGAGCGATGGTCAGTCCGCGTCTCGTGGCAGCTCGCCGGGCTCGGTACGATGTTCCTCCTCGATAAGGAGATCGAAAAGGAATTCAACGAGATGGTCGGGCGATCGCATGCTGTCGCGCCGGGCACCGTCCGGACATATGCGCCGCAGGTGTGTCTCGACGACTCGCACGATCCGAAGCGGCACCGGACGCTGGGAAACCAGCGGATCAGATACAACCCGGCGAGCCGGGTTTGCTACCTCCTGGGTATGGCTCAGCGCGATCGCACGTCCCGGATCCCCGTGCCGGAGGAAGCCCGAGACGTCGACCTCGAACTGGTGAACAAGGAGAAGGAGATGCGGCCGGACGGGAATCACGCAGAGGTCGTACCGCTACCGTCGGTCCAGCGCAACGGGACGAGCGCCAAGACGCTGAGTAGCGCCACGCCGAACGGACGGCACTCACCGGCGCCACCCGCGCAGCAAACGCAGCAGCGTACGCAGCCACCCAGCCAGCTCGAGGGCCACGCGAGCAATGGCGACTCGCCGCAGCCCGTTGCCCGGGCGGGCGGGCACCATGGGACGGAGTTTCAGGACGCCCGGTCACCGGCCGAGCTCCAGCACGAGAATGCCGCGCTCCGCGAGCACATCCAAGTTCTTTCCGAGATGCTCGGAAACTACCAGCGCTGTGAGAGGGCGATCCTTTCCGCCGTGAGCACGTTGAACGACGAGATGAAAACACTGCGGAATCGGCTCCGCGAGCAGCGAGCGAACGGCTCGGCCGAGACCCCGGGCGACCCTGAGACGACGAACACGCCCTAGCGTCCCTTCGTGATCGATCCCGTCGCGACTCGGTCGCGACGTGGCAAGCCGGGTCAGGTATCGGTGAGCTCGCCCGCAAGATAGGCCGCGTAAGCGGGAAGGTCGAGCTGTCCGTGACCGGACAATCCGAGCACGACGGCTGTTGGCGTGGATGATCCGCGCAGGTCGGCAACGGCTGCGGCGAGCCCATGACATGCCTCGGGCGCCGGAACGATGCCTTGCGTGCGCGAGAACAGGATACCTGCCGCGAACGCGTCTTGCTGGCTGATCGCCTGCCCCTCGACATAGCCGAGTTCGACGGCGTGACTGAGCAGGGGCGCCATGCCGTGATAGCGCAGCCCACCTGCATGGATAGGGCTGGGCACGAAGTCTTGCCCGAGGGTGTGCATCTTCAGCAGCGGTGTGAGCCCGGCCAGATCGCCATGATCGTAGCGATACTCACCTGCTGTGAGGGACGGACATGCGGACGGCTCGGCGGCCACCACGCGGGTCGCGGCGCGTTCGTGCAAGACCTCTCGGAGGAACGGAAAGGCCAGGCCGGCAAGGTTGGAGCCTCCGCCCGCACACCCGTAGATGACGTCTACGGAATCCTCGCCCGCTGCCCGAAGCTGTGCGATAGTCTCTTGCCCGATGACCGTCTGGTGGAGAAGGACGTGATTGAGCACGCTCCCCAGCGCGTATCGCGCAGCCGGATTGCTCGCGGCGACCTCGACTGCCTCGCTGACAGCGACGCCGAGACTTCCGGGTGAATCCGGGTCGTCAGCGAGTACCGCGCGGCCGGACTCGGTCAGCTCCGACGGGCTCGGGTGGACCGTGCCGCCGTAGGTTTCGATGAGGTGCCTGCGGTACGGCTTCGTCGCGTATGACGCCTTGACCTGCCACACTTCGAGATCGATGCCGAACATGGCGCACGCGAAAGCCAGGGCGCTGCCCCATTGCCCTGCACCGGTCTCGGTGGTCAATGTGGTCACGCCGTCGTCGGCGTTGAAATATGCCTGGGCAACGGCCGAGTTCACCTTGTGGCTGCCGACCGGGCTGGCTCCTTCGTACTTGACGTAGATGCGCGCGGCCGTGCCCAGCTCCTGTTCGAGGCGGGTCGCACGGAACAGCGGTGACGGGCGCCACGTCGCGTAGATGTCGCGAATCGGTTCCGGGATCTCGATATAGGATTCGCTGGCCGCTTCCTGGGCGATCAATGCCTTCGGGAACAGCGCGGCGAGATCCGCGGGCTGGATGGGCTCTCCGGTGCCCGGATGAAGCGGCGGCGGGGGAGGCTTCGGGAGGTCCGCTGTGATGTTGTACCAGTGCGTGGGAACGGCGACCGCCGGCGACGACGTGGACATGCGGTGATTCTCGTGGCCCCGACCGCCTCCGCACAAGTACGCGTTCGGGGTATGTCGCGGACGCGTCCGTGCGTGTTTGCGGTGCAGCCGGGCCGCGGCTATACGCCGAGTCCTGGGACGGTGTTCTCCGCGGGTACGCGCTCGTCTGCGGGTGGTGGTCCCGGAGGTGTCCCGTCGCCGAAGGGCCGCCCTCCGAGTTCGTCCCGGTGATGCGGCGCTAGCCAGCCGTCGAGGCGAGGGCCTGCCGGAACGATCTGGGTGGGATTGATGTCGGTGTGCACCACGTAGTAGTGCTCTTTGATCTGAACGAAATCGATGGTGTCGCCGAAGCCGGGTGTCTGGAACAGATCGCGCACGTATGCCCAGAGGACGGGCATCTCGCTCAGCTTGTTCCGGTTGCACTTGAAGTGGCCGTGATAGGCGGCGTCGAAACGAACCAGTGTGGTGAACAGTCGGATGTCAGCTTCCGTGATCGTGTCGCCCACCAGGTAGCGCTGCTTGGACAGCCGTTCTTCGAGCCAGTCCAAGCGGCTGAAAAGTTGCTCGTACGCGCGTTCGTATGCGCGTTGCGATCCGGCGAAGCCGCAGCGGTAGACGCCGTTGTTCACGTCGTTGAAGATCAACTCTGCGACCTCGTCGATTTCCGGGCGCAACCGCTCCGGATACAGGTCGGGCGCACCGTCTCGATGGTGGTCCTGCCATTCGGTCGAGAAGTCGAGGGTGATCTGCGCGTAGTCGTTCGTCACGACCTGGCCGGTCGGAACGTCGACGATTGCCGGTACGGTGATGCCCCGCGGATAGTCCGGGAACCGCGCGAAGTACGCGTCCCGCAGTCTGGGAATGCGCAGAACGGGATCGACACCACCCGGATCGAGGTCGAAAGTCCAGCTGCGCCAGTCGTGAACGGGTCCGCAGATTCCCATCGACAGGACGGGCTCCAGTCCCAGGAGCCGCCGGACGATCGCCGTCCGGTTGGCCCACGGACAGGCGCGCGCGATGATCAGTCGGTACCGGTTCGGCTCGACGGGATACCCGTCGCGGCCATCAGCGGTGATGCGGGTGGGGATGTAGTTCGTGTCCCGGGTGAACTCCTGGCCCTCTGCGACGTATGTCCCTGCGGTGCCGTGTTCGTCGTTCGCGTCCGTGGTCATCTCATTCCTTGCGTCGGCGAGGTGTCGAGGTGTTCTCGTGTTCAACATATCCGTATTGCCGGTGCGTTACCTTGTCGATTATGAGCGGGACCTCGGCGCCGGCCGAACAGGACATCCGGCGGGACCACAACCGTTTTGGCCGGGAATCGGCACATGCCCCCGGCGGCGCGGGCGGCTCGGCGAACGACGACGCCTGGCAGCGCTGGCAACGCCCCCGCCCCAGCCCAGAGGAACTGCGCAAGGACGTGTGGGTGGCCGCCCTTGTCATGGCAGGAGCTCTGGTCGCGACCGTTCTGGTCAACAGCATGGGCGCGCTGGCATTCGGGGATGCTCCGGCGTTGGCCGAACAGCTGGCATGGGGAGTGGCGCTGACCGCGCCACTGGCGGTTCGGCGGCGGTTTCCGGTGCTCGTGGCCTTGATCGTCGCGGGCCTGTTCATCGCAGCGCAAGCCCGCCATGTCGGAGACAACTTCGTCCCGTCCCTGGCCCTCTTCCTCGCGATCTACAGCTTGGGGGCGTGGGGTGCGGATCGGGTGGTGGCGCGCTGGGTGCGCGTCGGCATCATCGTCGCCATGTTCGGCTGGCTTGGTTTCGGCATGACCGAGACCCTCATGAGCCCGGCGCCCGACTTCGACGGAGCTGCCGGCCCGCTTGACCCGCTACTGGCGATGACCGTGCACACGATCGGTTTCAACCTGCTGTTCTTCCTGGGTGCCTACTTTTTCGGCAACATCGCCTGGGAGTCGGCGCGTCGCCAGCACGAGCTCCGGGTGCAGGGCGACCAGTTGCGTCGTTCCCAGATGGAGAACGCTCGTCAGGCCGTTACGGCCGAGCGGTTGCGTATCGCCCGGGATCTGCATGACGTCGTGGCTCACCATGTCTCGGTGATGGGCGTTCAGGCCGCAGCCGCGCGGCGGGTCTTTGATTCCGATCACAACCTGGCGCGTAAATCGCTGGATGCGGTGGAGAGCACGGCACGAACGGCAATAGGAGAGCTACGCGGACTGCTGGGTGTGCTTCGTGCCGAGGCACACGATGACGGCGCAGGCGAGCGGGCAGGGGAAGGTGACGGTCCGCACGTCTCGGCGCCCGGGTTGGAGGAGATCGAGGATCTCCTCCAGGAGACTCGGGGGACCGGACTGCGTGTCGAGTACAGTACGTTCGGTGAGCCGCGACCGGTGCCGGAAGCCGTCGCCCTCACGGCATATCGGATCGTGCAAGAAGCGCTCACGAACACGGTGCGGCATGCGGGCGCCTCGGAGGTCGATGTGCGGGTGCGATACCTCGACCGTCTGCTGGAGGTCGAGGTCAGCGACGACGGGCGGGGCGCTGCCGTGGAACCCGAGCCTGCTGGACATCGTGAGCGCAGCGATGCCGGCGGTCTGGGGCTGGTCGGGATGCGAGAACGCGTGGCCGTCCACGAGGGCGAGCTCGAGGTAGGCGCCCGCCGGGGTGGTGGCTTCCGGGTTCGGGCACGGTTACCACTCGAGTTCCGGACCGAGGACGAGAGCGCGGGATCGGGCGCTGCCAGTGCGACGACACCGGTGCCGGATACCTCGGGGCACCGGCCAGATTCGGTGGTGGAGTGATGAACGCTGGCGATACGCGGCCGATCCGGGTCGCCCTCGTTGACGATCAGGACCTGGTACGTGCCGGTTTCCGGGTCATCCTCGGAGCCGAACAGGACATCGAGGTCGCCGGTGAAGCCCGCAACGGCACCGAAGCGGTGGAGCTCTGTCTCCGGGTGGAGCCGGACATCGTGCTGATGGACGTGCAGATGCCGCACATGGATGGCCTCGAGGCGACCAAACAGATTCTGGGGACGCGTCCACCGGGAACGGGGAGCCCGAGCGAGCGGGATGCGCCCCGGGCGATCGATAACGGGTTCACCAATCAGGGTGGTACTGGCTCGCCGGTCAAGGTCATCATCTTGACGACGTTCGATCGTGAAGACTACCTGTTCGAAGCGCTACGTTCCGGGGCGAGCGGTTTCCTGTTGAAGAACGCCAGCCCGGACGACCTGGTCGAGTCGGTGCGCGTGGTCGCGAGGGGCGATGCGCTGCTGTCACCGGAGGTCACGCGGCGCGTGATCGAGCGGTTCAGCGCGCCTCCTGCCGTTGCCGGCACCCATCGTCCCCCGGAGTTGACGGATCGAGAGTACGAGGTGCTGGTTCTGCTGGCGCGTGGGGCCACGAACACCGAGATCGCCGAGCAGCTCTACTTGGGTGAGACGACCGTCAAGACGCACGTGTCACGCGTCCTGATGAAGCTCGATCTACGCGATCGCACGCAGGCAGTGGTTTTTGCCTACGAGAGCGGTGTTGTCGCTCCGGGGGGAAGCGTGTCCTGATGCCTCGGTGACTCGTGGTGGCCGGCAGGCTCCGGCCGATTCCGATTCCGGCTCCGGTGCGCCGGGCTGGGTGATGGTTCGCGCGAATGACCCGCGAAATCGCTCGCGCGCCGGACGCCGAGAGGCTGCCACGGCTCCTAGCCTGAGAATGGCCCCAGCTCGTGGAGGAGAGTCATGCTGCAAGTCAGGTCGGTCAGCCGTTCGTTCGGTACCCACCGGGCGCTGGACGATGTCTCGTTCGACGTCGCTCCGGCACGCATGACCGGGTTCGTCGGCGCCAACGGCTCCGGCAAGACGACCGCCATGCGGATCATCCTGGGCGTGCTCGCAGCTGACGCGGGAACGGTCTCGTGGCGTGGACGTCCGGTGACGCAGGCGGTCCGGCAGCGTTTCGGCTACATGCCCGAAGAGCGTGGCCTCTATCCCAAGATGAAGGTCGCGGATCAGATCATCTACCTGGGTCGGCTCCATGGCATGCACGCTGCTGCGGCGCGACGAAACACGGACGAGCTGCTCGAACAGCTCGCTCTGGCCGAGCGGGCCAGCGATCCGGTCGAGCAGCTCTCACTCGGCAATCAGCAACGCGTGCAGGTGGCGGCCGCACTCGTGCACGATCCCGAGCTCCTCATCCTCGACGAGCCGTTCTCCGGCCTGGACCCGATCGCGATCGAGACCGTGCTCGGGGTGCTTCGCGAGCGTGCCCGACGCGGCGTCCCGGTCCTGTTCTCCAGCCACCAGCTGGAGGTGGTCGAGCGGCTGTGCGACGACCTGGTCATCATCTCGGCAGGTGCGATCGCGGCTAGTGGGCCGCGCGAGGAGCTGCGTTCCAGGTTCGGGCCACCCCGGTTCGAGCTGGTGGTGGATTCCGACGCCGGATGGGTCCGCGACATGCCCGGGATCCAGTTGGTCGAGCTGGATGGCGAACGCGCCGTCTTCGATCTTTCCGACGGCCTGGGCGTCTCTTCGGCTCCGAGCGGTAACGGCGATGGTGGTCACCTCGAACAGACCGTGTTAAATGCTGCCGTGCAGCGCGGAGCCGTCCACCGATTCGGTCCGGTCGTCCCCTCGCTGGCGGAGATCTTCCGGGAGGTCATCTCATGAGTACGCAGACCGTGTCCCCACCGGAGGCGACGGAGGCGACAGAGACGGGAAGCGCGTCGTTCTGGACGGCGAGCCGTCTGGTGGCCGAACGCGAGATCAGCAGTCAGATTCGGTCCAAGGGTTACTGGATCACCTTCGGCATGTTCATCCTCGGCATTCTTGCAATGGGGATCTTGCCGAGTCTGTTCGGCGGGGGAGCACCGTCGGTTGCCACCGTCGGGGCGGAGTCTGAACGTGTCGTGGCAGAGACCGAGCTGGAAGCGCAGCCGGTCGCGGACGCACAAGAGGCAGAGGCGCTCGTCCGGGAGGGCGATGTTGACGCCGCCGTCGTGCCGGATACGGACGGGGAGTCGCCACTCGACGTTCGGGTAATCGGCTTGGAAGACACGCCGGAAGACGTGGTCGCCGCTCTCAGCGTGGCTCCGCCGGTCGATCTGCTTGAGCCCTCCGACGTGAGCTCGGGTGCGCAATACCTCGTGACGTTCGTTTTCGCCCTGTTCTTCTTCGTCTTCGCGATGTACGGCATGCCGCTGGCACAAAGCGTGGTGACCGAGAAACAGACCCGCATCGTCGAGATTCTCGTCTCGACCGTGCCCATCCGGTCACTTCTGGCGGGCAAGATCGCGGGGCATTCGCTGCTGGTCTTCGCGCAGGTCGCGATTCTCGCGATGATCGCGCCGCTCGCCCTGCGCATGGGTGATCAGGGTGCATTGCTGGCGATGCTCGCACCGGCCCTGGGCTGGTTCGTGCCCTTCTTCATTCTCGGCTTCATATTGCTGGCGACGATGTGGTCGGTCGCCGGATCGATCGTCAGCCGGCAAGAGGATCTCGGTTCGAGTACCACGCTGGTGATGATGCTGGTGATGTTGCCGTACTTCGGTGTGACCTTCCTGCAGGACAACGACCTGGCCATGACGATCCTGTCGTACGTGCCGTTCTCCGCGGCGGTGGCGATGCCGGTGCGGTTGTTCAGCGAGGATGCACGAACATGGGAGCCGTTCGCCGCGATGGCGCTCTTGGCAGTGGCGGTCGTGGTGTGCGTTCTGGTAGCCAGCCGGCTGTACTCCGGATCACTCCTGCAGACGGGCACCCGGGTCAAGCTGACGCAAGCGTGGTCACAGGCTGAGTGATGTGACCCGAGTAATGCGGCCTGACCTGATGTGACCTGCGTGTGACTCTGCCCACGTCGGCTGGGTTCGGCATCGAGATGGCGGGTATAGTTGGCTTCCGCGAAGGGGAGTAGCCCCCAATGCCGCGGTTCGACACACTGACGTCGATGTAGACGTCCGGCCGCGCGGCCTCGTGACGAGGCGGGCGAGACCTTCGGCCAAGGCAGACATGCCGGGCCGAGGTCTCGTAGTCCTTCGGTCCGGCACGGACCGAAGGGATCACCGGATGGCCGAGTTCTGGGCCGGCATGCTCATCAGTTTCGGTGTCGTCTTCGTCGCCGAGCTCGGTGACAAGTCCCAGCTTCTGGCGATGACGTTCGCGGCCCGGTACAAGACGTGGCATGTGCTTGCGGCATTGATCGGCGTGGCGGTGACCGTGCATCTCGCGTCTGCTGCTGTAGGCGCGGGCATAGGTGCGGCGTTGCCTACCGGATGGATCAACGTCGTGGCCGGGGTGGCCTTCCTGGGATTCGCCGGGTGGACGCTTCGGGGTGGCTCGGCAGATGACGACGAGCAAGGCGTGACGAGGCGTGCGGCGGGGTCCGCGATCATCACTGTGGCTGGCGCGTTCCTTCTCGCCGAGCTCGGTGACAAGACGATGCTCGCGACGATCACTCTCGCTGCTCAATACCACTGGGTGGGGGTCTGGATCGGTTCGACCGTCGGCCTCGTCACGGTCAGCGCACTTGCGATCGTCGTCGGCCGGATGCTGGGCCAGCGGTTGCCCGAGCACATCGTGCGGTATGGTGCCGCGGCGCTGTTCGTGCTGGTCGGACTCGTCCTGCTCGGCGAGGGCGCCCACACCCTTCTCACCTCCCGCTGATCAGCGGGAGGTGAGAAGGGGTTAGATCCAGCTGTCGAACCACATGCGGCTTCGCCACTCGTCGTATGGGAGCACCGTGTCCACGTGGAGGGGATAGAACCAGGCCGCGACGATGACGACGACGAGTACGAAGGCGCCGGCGATTGCGGCGCCGATCGCGCGCCGCGACGCCGAATCGGACGGTCGGCCGATGACGAACCCGAGCACGTACGCGACGGCGAGCGCGAGGAAGGGAACGATCGCGACGGCGTAGAAAGCGAACGTCGTGCGGTCGGTGTAGAGGAGCCACGGTGCCCACGTCGCCACGACACCGGCCAGGATGGCACCGGGGCGCCAGTCACGGCGCAGGAACCACATCGCGAGGCAGACGATGAGCGCGGCGCAGGCAGCCCACCAGAGAACCGGGTTGCCGAGAGCCAACACTTCCTGGCTGCATTGCTCGGCAGTGCATCCCGCCTCGCCACGGTCCAGACTCTGGTAGTCGAACGAGACTGGTCGGCCGAGGTACAGCCACGTCCATGCGCTCGATTCGTAGTTGTGCTCGCTGGTCAGATTCGTATGGAAGTCCCAGATCTGGCTGTGATAATGCCAGAGGCTGCGCAGCCAGTTGGGCGCCAGGCCACCGAGGCCCGACGGGGGATTCTCGGCCGCCCAGGTCCGGCCCCACGCGTTGCCCGAGAAGATCCAACCCCACCACGAGACCACGTACGTGAGCAGCGCTGAACCGACGATCGTGACGAACGCGACGGGTCCGTCGCGCAGCAGCGAATTCAGCGCTGGGCTCCGGATCCCGGCAGCCCTGCGCGCACTGATCTCCCAGAAGACCGTCATCAGCCCGAAGACGGCGACGACATACACGCCGCTCCATTTCGTCCCGCACGCCAGGCCGAGCATGATGCCCCCGGCGAGCCGCCACGGACGCCAGCTCATGACTGGGCCGTCGCCCAGCGGCAGGCCGGCGGGGAGACGCTGGTTCACCCAAGCCGCGAGCATCGTGCGGCTGTGGTCCCGATCGGCGAGCAAGCAGGCGAACGCGGCGACGACGAACATCGCGAAGATTCCGTCGAGGATGGCCGTGCGATTCACCGCGATCGCCAGGCCGTCGACGGCGACGAAGAGCCCCGCGGTGCAGCCCAGCACGGTCGAGCGGAAGAGCCGGCGGCCCGCTCGGGCGAGCACGATGGCGGCGACGACGCCCGCCAGGGCCGTGGCCAGCCGCCATCCGGCGGGCTCCATCCCCAGAAGCCGGATTCCCTGGGCGATGAGGAACTTGCCGACGGGAGGATGGACGACGAACGAAGGTTCGTCGGTGAAGACGTCGAGGTTGCCGTCGATAATCATTTCGTCGGCGTCGTCGACGGTGGAGCGAGCGTAGCCGAACTGGAGTTGAGCGAACGCGTCTTTCGCGTAGTACGTCTCGTCGAAGATGATCCGATTGGGGCGGCCAAGATCGACCAGCCGGAGAACGGCTGCGACGGCGCCGACCAGGAGCGGGCCAAGCCACCCCCAGACGCGGTCCCCGGGCATCGGCGAATACAGACGTGTCCGTGGCCCGGACTGGATAGGCTTCGCCCGCGCGCCTTGCGGTGCACCGACGGTTGTCTGGGTCACCGGGCCATCTTACGTATGGCGGGCAATTGTGACGTCGAGGCACGGCGCGGCCCTGGTAAGGGAAGATGGGCCCGTGGCGCGTGAGCAGGAGGACACGGGTGCGGGCGTTCTCGTCCTTGCCGGGACACCCATCGGCCGTCCCGACGACGCGACGTACCGGCTGGTGCGCGAGTTGACCACGGCTGACGTCGTGGCTGCCGAAGACACCCGGCGGCTTCGGAGGTTGGCCTCGAACCTCGACGTCCGGTTACCGGGGCGGGTGGTGTCGTATTTCGAGGGCAACGAGGAGTCGCGGACACCTGAACTCGTGAGCGCGCTCCGTGACGGGGCGCGGGTGATGCTGGTCACTGACGCAGGTATGCCGTCGGTGTCGGACCCGGGATACCGGCTGGTGGAGGCAGCGCTCGGAGCCGGTGCCCGGGTGACGGCGGTGCCCGGGCCATCGGCGGTCCTGACGGCTCTTGCGGTGAGCGGGCTGCCCGTTGCCCGGTTTGCGTTCGAAGGTTTCCCGCCGCGCCGGGCGGGAGAGCGCGCCCGGTGGTTCGCCGCCTTGGCCGGAGAGGAACGTACCCTCGTGTTCTTCGAGTCGCGCCACCGGCTGGCGTCCACACTGCGCATGATGGCCGATTCGTTCGGTGCTGATCGTCAGGCGGTGGTGTGCCGGGAGCTCACCAAGCGGCACGAGGAGATCCGCCGGGACGTCCTGGATCGCCTCGCGACGTGGGCGGAGACGGAGAATCCGCTGGGCGAGATCACCATTGTGGTCACGGGTGCACCGGCATCGGCCGGACGTGATCCGAGTGTCTCGCTGGAGGCGGCCGTCGAGACCGTTGCGGAGCGGGTAGCAACCGGATCCAGCCGCAAGGACGCGATCGCTGGCGTGGCTCGCGAGTTCGGCTTGCGCAAGCGGGAGCTCTACGACGCCGTCGTCAACCAGCGCTCGGCCTGATCATCGCGTGTCGAACCGCGCCCGGTCGCCGGTCCCGCCACGCTGCCAGGGACGGGGCCCGTCGAGCGGGCGGTAATTCACGCCCACGGCATCGAGGCGCTGGAGATGAGCAGGCATTCGTGTGGTGACGGGGTGATGCTGGCGGTTGTCCATGCTCGCCCACGCCATGTCCGCGACGGCACTCAGCCGCGGGAACGCGGCGTATTCCACGCTGCGTGGAGTGGGCATGTACTCGGTCCACAGCTGCGCCTGCACCCCGAATATGCGCCCGAAACCAGTCCCTGGGTCACCAGCTGGCGCGTGATCGCCGTCGCCCTGTGGAGCGGCCTCGGAGACATCGGCCGGGGCGGGATCGAAGTCCGCCACTGTTTCCAGGGGCGTATGCCCGTGGATGTGCAGCGGCTCGTCGGGATCGGCCGAGGGATACCAGTCGAGATATACGGCCCTTTGTGGCGCGACGATGACGTCGTGTCCGGCGGCGACGGCCTTGGCCGCCGTAGCGAACTCCCGCCACACCGACACGACGGCATCGCGCGGCGCGCCACCGTCTTCCAGGATCTCGTCCCAGCCGATCACTCGACGACCGTGGAGTCGCGCGTGGTCCGCCAGCTGTGCGGTGAACCACGACTGTAGCTCGCTGACATCGGAGAGCCCGAGCTCGCGGGCACGTGCCCTGGCCGCGTCGCTTTCCTCCCACTCCGTCCGCGGGCACTCGTCACCGCCGATGTGGATGAATGGAGAGTCGAAGATATCAACGACGGTGTCCAGCACGTCCCGGGCGAAGGCGAGCGCTTCATCGGTCGGCGCCAGCACTTCGGAGAAAATGCCGAACGTGGTCGCTACCGGCTTCTGCTGTCCGGTGTTGCCGAGTTCCGGATGCGCGGCCAGTACCGCACGCACGTGCCCGGGCATGTCGATCTCGGGTACGACGGTGATGTGTCGCCGGGCCGCATAGGCAACGATCTCGCGAAGGTCGTCCGTGCTGTAGTAGCCGCCGTGGGGAGTGCCGTCGAATCCGTTGGCAGCCCGCCCGTGCCCGCGCACGGTTTCGGATCGCCACGAGCCGATCTCGGTGAGCTTCGGCCAGCCCGGCACCTCCAACCGCCAGCCTTGATCGTCGGTGAGATGCAGGTGGATGACGTTGAGCTGGTGAAGTGCCGCAAGGTCGATCAGGCGGAGGACGAACTCCTTGGGCTGGAAATGCCGGGCAACATCGAGCATGACACCGCGCCAGCCGAACCGTGGTTCGTCGTCGATCGAGACACAGGGCACCTCGACAGGTCCCGGGGCCACGGGCGCGGTGCGGAGCGTGCTCGGCGGCAGGAGCTGCCGCAGTGTTTGTACCGCCCGGACGAATCCTGCGGGGTGGGAGGACTCGATCGTGACGCCGTCGGTGCGGATGTCGAGGCGATAGCGTTCGATGGCCGTGGAGGGGAACGCGTCGGGGGGTTCCTCACCGGTCTGCGTGAACGTGATGCTCGGTGACGAGTCGTTTCGATGCTTGGCGGTGACCGGGATGTTCAAGCCGGTGCCGGCGCGCAGCGCGTCGTGAAGGAGCCAGGCAGGGTCGGTGGCCGATCCGCGGGCGACGATCACAACATCGTCGGAGAGCAGGAACGTGCCGGGGAGCTCGGTCACGGACAACGGGTGGGGAACCAGATCGACAGGCACGACCTGACCGTATCAACCCTCCCTGGACCTTTGGCATAGGCCATGCCACGGGAGAATCCGGGTGCCCAGGATGTCAGAAACGTGTATATCGATGTGATTCCGGGTGCGTCGAGCACTCTCCTGACGAGGCCACGCACATGTCGATCATAGTCAGTCATAAAGTAAAGGCATTCTTGCCAGAAATTCGGCGATACGACATGTTGGACAGTTTGTCCATATTGCGGCAATGGCCACGATCCGCTCACGTACGCATGAGGTATTTCCGCTACGCTGCTTTCTCGGATTCTCGTCAAGAAAACTCTAGACGCTCTTTTGTCCGAATTCTTCGCGTATGCCCTGGGCATGGACCGATTGGCGGGGTGTGCATGGACCTTTTGGCCAAAGACACAATCAGATTACTATTTCCACTTCATGCCTGGAAGGCGCGCACTGAGGATACTTGACATGTAACTTTATCGATGGATAACGTCCGGTCAGGTTCGTCCAGGAACGCATCATTGCAAGGCGCTCGGCTGGTCCTGGACACTATGCCGGGCCTCAAGCAACCTCCCAAAGGGGAAAAACTCATGACTCATTCCATGACTGGTGCACGGCGGATTCGTCGGTCCGCCGTCGCGACCGTCGCGTGCGGAGCCGCCGCGACTCTGGCGGTTAGCGCGTTTGGAGTGCCGGCCCACGCTGCCGCGCCCGAGAATCCGGGCAACTTCGAGATCAAGGCCGATGGATACTACGGCACCTTCCGGTTCGACTTCGGCGGCGATGTGCCCATCGCCGGAAGTGTTCCCGACCTCGAGGGCAACGCGACCGTCGGCATGGTGCAGAATGAGGTCAACTCGGAAGGGATCGAGGGCCAAGACGGGGACGTCTACTCCCGCTCCATCGGTAGCCTCATCGACGCGAGCGCCATGGACACCGAGATTCCGACACACTTCTACGCGGCGGAACAGGTGGCGCTGCCAGAGAAAGCGGACCCGGACACCGTGGGTGTGCACGATCTCGGGGTACCCGGCATCGGCAACCTGCGCGGAATCTCGTCCGAGGTCAAGGCCAACTGGAACGACGATGTCCTCGGCCACGGCTCGCAGGGTGGTGTGCTCACCGAGCTCTACTCCGGTGTCGGCCAGCTCGACCTCGTCGACGCCGGAGAGGTCGGTCAGCTGAGCGGAATCCTGAGCAGCATGGCTCCCGTCGACCTGCCGGTGGGTGACGGCCCCCTGTTCAGCATGGGTGAAGGTCAGCTGCTGCAGGAGAGCGGCGTCTTCGGCAAGGAGGACGGCAGCCAGGGCGCGTACCTCGAGGTGAGCGGCCGGTTCTCGGACCTGAACCTGCTGGGTGGCGCCGAGAACGGGGGCATCACGGTCGGTCTTGCCGCAGCGTCCGACACGGAGGAGCCCAACGCCTGGGGACGCCTGGAGGCGACCGGTGAGCCCGGTGGCGCCAGCTTTGACTACGAGCTGCCGGCCCTGGAGCTACAGGTCGGTGGCCAAGAGGGCGTGGAGATCGAGCCCGGTTTCGACGAAACGTTCGAGGTGCTTCCGGGCGTGAGTGTGAACATCAACTTTGCCGACTACCGTGACGACGACATCGAGGTGGCTGACGACGGAACGTATGTCGCCGCCTCCGGTGGCGGACTGTCGGCTCGTCTCATCTTCTCGCTTCCCGTTCCTGTTGCGGGCGACATCGAGCTTGGCCATGCCGAAATGGGCATCCTGAGCTTCCCGGAGGCGAGCGTCGAGGTTCCGCAGGGCGGGCTGTACGCCGACGGCGGTGACGATGAGGACGATGACGATCACGAGGTTCTCGGTGTGACGAACTGAGGCTCGTATCACGGGGGCACCCGCGACAGGGAGTTGTCTCCCCACGGCGACGCCACATCGTTCGTCGTTCAATCTCCCGGTCAGCGGGGGGTGCTACGGGGTCCATGACTCCGGGCGCCGGCTGAGAAGGCCCGTGGGTCCACAGGTTGGTGTGCGACCCACGGGCCTTCTCGTATCCACGATGCAGCTCGCGAAATGCCGTGGCTCGGGGCGAATGGAGCGTACGGGGGCGCCTGCACTGGACGCTCTGGCGGGCGCCGCGCGCCTAGACGTAGCGTTCGAGGATGCTGGACTCGGCCAGCCGGGAGAGTCCCTCGCGGACGTTACGCGCCCGGTGTTCACCGACTCCCTCGACCGCCTGAAGATCATCGACGCTGGCAGCCAGGAGTTTCTGAAGCCCGCCAAAGTGGTCGACCAGCCGTTCCACCACCGGCGAGGGCAACCGTGGCACCCGGGCGAGCAGCCGATACCCGCGCGGGCTGACGGATGTCTCTAGTTGGTCGCCTCCGCTGAAGCCCAAGGCGCTCGCCACCTCGCCCAGATCGAGCAGTTCGGTAGCGGAGAGCTCACCGAGGCGTGACATCGCGTCCTCGACCGTGTTGCCTGCATGACTGGCGGACTTGGGCAGGTAGTCGCGGACGATGAGTTCGCGGTCGACGTCCACACCGGCAACGAGTTCGTCGAGCTGGAGGCTGAGCAATCGGCCGTCGGTGCCGAGCTCGACGACGTAGCCGTCGATTTCGGTGGAGATCCGGCGCACCATCTCGAGACGCTGCGCCACGGTGACGACGTCACGAACGGTGACGAGGTCTTCGATCTCCAGTGCGGACAGCGTCCCGGAAACCTCGTCGAGCCGCAGCTTGTACCGCTCGAGCGTGGCCAGCGCCTGGTTGGCGCGTGAAAGGATCTGCCCGGCGTCCTCAAGGACGTGCCGGATGTTGTCGACGTAGATCGCGACGATGCGCATGGACTGGCTCACCGAGATGACGGGAAAGCCGGTCTGCTTGGCCACGCGTTCCGCCGTGCGATGCCGGGTACCGGATTCGGTGGTCTCGATCGAAGGATCGGGAACGAGCTGCGTGGCCGCCCGCAAGATGCGGGTGCAATCCCGGTCGACGACGATGGCGCCGTCCATCTTGGCCAGCTCGCGAAGACCGGTGGCGTTGAACTCGACGTCGAGCGTGAAGCCGCCACTGCTGAGGGACTCGACCGTCGTGTCGTAGCCGAGGACTACGACGGCGCCGGTACGTCCCCGCAGGATTCGCTCCAGCCCCTCCCGCAGTTCGGTTCCGGGCGCGACCGCTGCAAGCGCCTGACGCAGCTTCGCCTCTGCGCCGCTCCTGTCGCTGCCGGGCACATGACCCCCGTCATGACTCGTTGGTGATGGTTGGCTGCCAGTCTAGAGCTGAGAAGTGTAAAGCGCGAGGTCGACACTGACACTTCCGGGCAACAGTCTAAGGGCATGTCATGTCAAGCGCTCAGACAGCCCGGAGCAACCACCGTGACATGGCCCACCCGCACCGTCCTCTCCCGCGCATCGTTCCATTCATGTGGTCACCGGTGCGACTCGTCCACCGGAAACGCGGTGGCCGGATCGGCGACGATGGCCAGGGCCGAGCCGATGTGCTCGACCTCGACGGCGCGGATTCCCGCGGGAATCGGGCCGGGATCGGGTGGTACGAGTGCCGTGCTGAACCCCATGCGCTCAGCTTCGGCAAGCCGTCGTTGCATTCCGGTGACCCTCCGGATCTCGCCAGCCAGCCCGACCTCACCCAGGGCGATCATGCCCATCGGCGTCGCTTGCTGCGCGGATGCGCTGGCGACGGCGATGAGTACCGCGAGGTCGGTAGCGGGCTCGGCGAGCCGCGCCCCTCCGACGGTGGAGGTGAAGACGTCCTTGGTGCTCAGCTGGATTCGGCCCCGGCGTTCGAGGACGGCCAGGACCATGGACACGCGGGCGGAATCGAGACCGCTGTTGGCGCGGCGAGGTGTGTTCAACGCGGACGGTGCCACCAATGCCTGGACCTCGCCGAGCAGTGGTCGTCGCCCTTCCACGGTGACGCTGATGCAGGTGCCCGGAACGGGTGCAGCGTGCCGGGACAGAAAGAGGCCGGTGGGATCGGCCAGTGAGGTGATTCCGGCGTCGGACAGGTCGAAGCACCCCACCTCGTCGGCGGGACCGTAGCGGTTCTTCACCGTGCGTACCATGCGCAGCCTGGAATGCCGGTCACCCTCGAACTGCAGCACGACATCCACGAGGTGTTCGAGGACCCGGGGACCCGCGATCGAACCGTCTTTCGTGACATGGCCGACGAGAACCGTGGCGATGCCCCGTTCCTTGGCGATCCGAATGAGGGTCGACGCGACCTCGCGGACCTGGTTGACGCCACCCACCGGGTTGTCGAGTGTCGGGCTCGCGACGGTCTGGACCGAGTCGAGGATGACGAGGGAAGGCTTGACCTCGTCGATGTGTGTCAAGACTGCGGACAGGTCGGTTTCGGCGGCGAGGAACAGGTGATCGGCTATCGCCCCGGTGCGTTCCGCTCGCAGGCGTACCTGCGCGGCCGATTCCTCTCCGGTGACGTAGAGGGCGCGGCCGGCGTCGAGGGCCCATTTGGCCGTGACATCGAGCAAGAGCGTCGACTTGCCCACACCCGGTTCTCCGGCGAGGAGCGTCACGGCACCTTGGACCAGACCGCCGCCCAGGGCGCGATCGAATTCTTCGACCCCGGTCGGTCTGGACCGGGCCGATTCCAGGCCGACGGCGTTGATCGGCCGTGCAGCCTGGGTGACTGGGCCCGCTGCGGTGTTGCCCGGACGTTGAGCCGCGGCGTCATCGACGGTTCCCCACGCCTGGCACTCGCCGCACCGGCCGACCCACTTCGGGCTCGTCCATCCACATTCGCTGCAACGGTAGATCTGTGCTGCCTTGGCCATGGCTCCACACGGTAACCGCCGCCACCGACACCGGCGTTGAGTCGACGGTCGTCGCCTTCGCCAGAAAGTCGAAGTCGGCGCTACCCAGCGAAGCTAGTACTGGCGCCAGTACAGGTTGACCGCGTAGTCGACACCGGTGCCCGGATGTTCCCGGAGTACGGCATCGGCGACGTCGCGCGGGAGTTCGATCCGCACGACCGCTTCGAACGATGAACGGTCGGGATGCTGCCATCGGATGTCCAGTGGCTCGCGGTGCCACCCGGCACGAGCCCAGAATCGTTCAACTGCGATCGGATCGTAGGTGGGGAAGGCGCGACGGAACCAGTGGCCGAACGTCGACCGGCGCGCGTCGTTGTCGATGACGAAGGCCGTTCCCCCACGGCGCATCACGCGGGCCAGCTCCCGGAGTCCGCGTTCGCAACCCGGGCCGAAGAAGTAGGCCCATCGAGCGTGCGCCACGTCCACCGACGACGGCGGCAGCGGCAGCGCCTGGGCAGTACCTCCGATGGCGACGGCCCGACGGGAGTCGAGAGGGGAGTCGAGGTGTGCGATACGTCGCCGGGCCAACCGGACCAACGGCGGATGTGGCTCGACACCGATAACCCGATGAGCGTCGTGCGCGAACAGCGGGAGGTGATAGCCCGAGCCGCACCCGATGTCGACGACGGTTTGCTTGCTCCAGTCGTGGATACGCCGCATCGCGGTCTCGATCACACGATCCGGGTCGACGCCGCGGTTCTCCGCTTCGTAGGTTCTCGGGTTGTGCCAGATGTTCGGACTGGGTATGACGTCGCTCGACACCGGTTCACCCGCGATCTCGCGCACTCGCCGGATGGGTCAGCAGCGGAAGCCGGGCCGCGAGGAACTGCTCGCAGTGCCGGGCCAGCTCCTCGTATGCGGCGTCTCCAATGAGTTCCCGGAGTTCGGGTTCGTTCGAGCGGAACAGCGGCTCCTTGCCCACGTGTGCCGAGGGGGCGTTGGTGCAATACCAGTCCATGTCATGGCCACCCGCGCCCCAGTCGCGTTGCCGATATTCAGCGATGGTGATCTCCAGATAGGTGCTGCCGTCCGGCCGCGTGACGTCGCGATAGGTTCGTCGCAGCGGCAGCTGCCAGCACACGTCCGGCTTGGTCTGCAGCGGGTGCAGCTCGTTGTGCAATGCGTACATGTGTAGCGCACAGCCGGTGCCGCCGTGGAATCCGGGCCGGTTGTGGAAAATACACGCACCGTCGACGACGCGCGTCTTGCGCTCGCCGTCGTCGTCCGTCTCGACCACGCCGTTGCGTAATCCTTCGTCGCGAAGTTGCCACACGTCGGGACCGAGTTCGCCGGCGTATTCGCGCACCCGTTGTTCGTCGTCGTCATCGGAGAAGTGCGCGCCATGAGTGCAGCAGCCGTCGTTGGGCCGGGACGCGTAGATGCCGGGACAGCCCTGACCGAAGATGCACGTCCACGTCGAAGTGAGCCACGTCAGGTCGCAGCGCAGGATCTGGTCTGAATCGTCCGGGTCCACGAACTCGATCCAGGCCCGGGCCGTGTCCGGTGGTGTCCGGTGCTCATCGGTCCCCATGTGGGACCAGCGTAGACCGCCCACCACGGATTCGTCCCGGGTGCCGGTCAGTTCGTACGTCGGCCGGCTTCCTTAGTGGTCACGGTTCGCTCCTCCGGGCCACTTGCTCTGCCGTGCCATCGGCCGTCACCGCGAACGCGGTGTCGACGGCTGCGGCAAGATGCAGCCGCGTGAATGCCAGTGCCTCGTCGAGATCGGCTTCTCGTTCGGCCGTGCTGCGCGCACGTCTGGTCGTCACTTCCAAGATGACCGCTCCGGACCATTCGCGCTGGGCAAGCCGCTCGAGCAGTGCTGCGCAGGGCTGGCTGCCGCGCCCGGGAACCAGGTGCTCGTCGCGGGCCGAGTTGGTGCCGTCGGTGAGGTGGAGGTGGGTGAGCCGGTCGCCGATCGTCTCGGCCATGTCGAGGGCGTCGTCGCCGGCCACGGCGGCATGCGAGACGTCGAGCGTGAGGTGCTCGTACGGGCCGGGAGCTGGATCCCAGTGCGGCGTGTAGGCGGCGATCTCGCGGCCAGCCGCGCGCCACGGGTACATGTTCTCCACGGCGACCACGATCCCGGTGTCGGTTTCGAGCTCGGCGATGCGCTCCGGAAATTCCTTCGCGTAGTCGCGCTGCCAGCGAAAGGGTGGATGGACGACGACGGTTCTGGCCCCGAGGCGTTGCGCCGCTTCGACCGAACGAGTCAGGCGTATCCACGGATCAGGCGACCATACGCGCTGCGTGATCAACAAGCATGGGGCATGCACCGAGAGGACGGGAACGTCGTAGCGTGCGGAGAGGCGCTCCACCTCGTCGATGTCCTGGCTGACCGGATCGGTCCAGACCATGAGCTCGACGCCGTCGTAGCCCAGCGCCGCAGCCATGCGGAACGCGGTGGCGGTGCCTTGTGGATAGACCGATGTCGTCGAGAGGCCTACGGGTGCATCGGGCACCCGCAACATTCCCAACGCGCTCTGGCGCAGCTCCGACACGTCTCCAAGATTAGACCGGACGGGCCGCGACGTCCGGACGTGGGCATCAACCGATCAACGAGGGATCGAACTCCCAATGCCACGGTTCGGGCCTGGACCCTTCCGGTTGCGCCCAGGAGGGGTTGTGCCATCCGTATTCGCCTCCCGCCGTGGCCAGCCAGTCGTAGAAGGCGCTGGAATACGAATTTGCTCCGCATTCGAAGTCCACGGCCAGTCCCCAGCCATGCTGGCTGGTGCCCGGACGTGCGGCAAGATTCGGTTTCTCCGCATACAGGTCGACCTGCTGGTCATACGAGCGGTAGGCGTTGCCGACGCAGGCGAGCAAGGATTCGCCCGTGGCGTCGGCATAGGCCTCGGCCAGAGCGGCGAACGCGGCAGCGGCGTCGGGACGAAGTTCGTGGCCTTCCCCGACGTCACACAGGTGCTCGGAGGTCAGGCGCCCGTTCGCCACGTCACCTTCGGCGGGGACGGTGGCGTCGCAGTCTGATGGTGGCGGGAATCCGCCCGAGAGGTCACTCTCCGCGCCCGTTGCGGCTGGTCCTGCCGCATCCTCCGGGTTGTCGGCCTCCTCGTCACTGCCGTCGTCCTCGCCGCTCGGAGTGGGCGTGGGAGGTGTGACCGTGGCTTCGGCTTGGCCGGGTTCCTCCGAGTCCGCTGCCCGCCGCCCGTCGGGCGGATCGGGCGAGCGCTGCGAGTTGCGGGACGTGTCGCCGGCCGCTTCGTCCCGCAGTTCCGAGAGCGCCTGGAGGTCTTGGGATGCCTCGCGTCCATGTTGCTCTCCGGCCGTGGGAGGTCCCGAGACCTCGGCAGATTGGAGAGATGCCACAGCGGCGCCGGTGAGCACCAGGATGGAGAGGGCCCACCGGAGGTTTCCGGGCCGTCTGTGCCGGCTGACGGGATGTCTGGCGGTTCTGCGGTGTCGCGTGCGCGCATGGCGACCGGATCGCACAGGCATGCTCCCTCGGACTCCCTTTGAAGATCACGAAATAGTAACGCTCGGGAAGCGTAACATGTTCGTGTTGTCGCCTTTGTCGTTCCGGTATCTCGAACCGTGCGGCACTCATGGCGGCAGGCTCGTGTGCTGCGCTCCTGTTTCCGGCAGTCAGCGCGCTGGCGGGTTCTCCACGCTGTCGAGGTGATCGAGGCGCCGCAAGATCATGCCCTCGCGCAGTGCCCACGGGCAGATGTCGACGGACTCCACGTCGAAGAGATCCATCGCGGCGTCGGCGACCACGGCGCCGGCCAGCAGCTGTTCGGAACGACCCCGCGGTACACCGGCCAGCTTCGCGCGCTCCGCCGCCGGCATCTCGGCGAGCCTGCTCACGATCTCCTGCGCGTCGGCGTGGCGGAGAGTCCGGCGCACGTACGGCCCGTCCGCCGAGGGCGCCGCGCCGGCGATTCGCGCGAGGGAGCGGAACGTCTTGCTGGAAGCCACTGCATGATCGGGAAGTCCGAACCGGTGGACTTTGCCGACGACGTCCGCGATCTCGGCGCGAACGTGTCGTCGCAGCTCCCGCAGTTCGTCTTCGGATGGCGGATCCGTCGTGAACCACTCCTGGGTGAGCCGTGCGGCTCCGAGGGGAAGGGAGAGCGCGACGTCGGGGTCCTCGTCGATTCCCATGGCGAGTTCGAGGGAACCGCCGCCGATGTCGAAAGACAGAAGCCGTCCGGCAGACCAGCCGTACCACCTCCGGACGGCAAGAAAGGTCAGCCGGGCCTCGTCCTCGCCGGAGAGGGTGGTGAGATCTACACCCGCTTCGTGCCGGACTCGTTCGATGATCTGCTCACCGATCGCCGACTCCCGCAGGGCGGATGTTGCGAAGGCCAGCATGGATGTCGCCCCTTTGTCTTCGGCGACGCCGGCAGCGTACCGGCAGTATTCGACCAGCCGGTCGGCGCCAGCGCTCGTCGCGGCGTCGGAGCCGCTCACCACGTCGACGAGGCGCAGGTCGGCCTTCTCCTTGTGTGCGGGCAACGGCTTGGCGCCTCGATGGGCGTCCACGAGAAGCAGGTGTACGGTGTTTGACCCGACGTCAAGGACCGCGATGCGCATAGTTCCGAGGCTACCGGCCCGGACACCGAGCGGCTGTTTGAAGACGGGCCATTGCCTCCACGAGGGCGCGCTGGGGCCCAGCGCATCGGGATCACTGGCGCAGCGTGGCGCGCTCCCGGTGGCTGGGTCCGGCATTCACTCCCGCGGTGGGTGCCGGTGTGGTGCCGCGTGCCGGGTCGGATAGCTCGATGCCGCTTCGCCCCTGGCTGTGCGGGCTCGGAGCGCGGGCAGCGGCGAACATCGGCTGGGCTGGTCGACGAGCTTCCTTCCACCGTTCTATCCCGTACGCGATGCCGAGTCCGGCGAGAACGACGATCCCACCGACGATGCCGTCGATGATGAAATGGTTGCCGGAAAGTACGATCGCGGCGAACATCGAGATCGGCATGATCACGCCGAAGGCGGTGGCGATACGGCGCTTGCTGACGGCGATCCAGGCAATGCTCAGCAGGAGGATCCACCCGAAGTGCAGGCTTGGCATGGCGGCGTATTCGTTCACGAACGGCGACGCCGTGAAGTTGCGGTACGTCTCGGAGTTCTCCGCTACCGTGTCGATGAACCCTTGCTCGGGAAGGAAGCGCGGTGGAGCGAGGGGGTACAGTGCGAAGATGACCAGCGTGATGGCCCCGGAGGCGAGCAATGCGTTCCGGTAGAGCGTGTAATGATCGGGATGACGGACCAGCAGCCAGGCGAGCGTCCCGATCAGGACCGGCCAGTATCCACCTATGTAGATGGCGTTGACGATATTGATGGCCACGTCGTTGTCGGCGATCCATGCCTGCATATCGGACTCGACGAAGAAGCCGAGCGTTGACTGGAACGAGATCACCCTCTCGGCGTTCTCGAAGGCGAGATCTACGCGATCGTCCGTGAGGCCTCGCACCAGGGAATACAGCAGAGTAGCCGTGGCGACGAGCAATCCCTCACGTATGCCGCGCCATGCGCGGCTGCGGCCAGATATGTCGCGTTCCGTAGTCAGTACCCCGTCTTCCATGACGTCCGGACCTCCAACGTGCGTGGGCTTGCCAACCGGCAAGCACGATTTGATGCTAATACTTGCCGGCAGGTAAGTGCCGCCTATTGGTGTGGAGAGTTCACGTGATTCCGGCCACAAAGTCCTGAGGAGTTGGCACCGATGGATGACAACGCGAGAGAACTCGAGTCCGACATGGGCGCCCGCATTAGAAGCGTGGCACTGGAATTGTTCACCAAGCAGGGCTACGAGAAGACGTCACTTCGCCAGATCGCGGAGCGGCTCGGTGTCTCGAAGGCAGCGGTCTATTACCACTATCGAACGAAGGTGAGCATCCTCGACGACCTACTCCGGCCGCTGGCGGACGGCGAGGAAGAGATCATCGACGCGGCACACTACGTCTCGGTGGAAAAACCGGAAGGTCGCTACCAGATCATCGTGCGGTTCATCGACCTCTTGCTCGAACACCGGGAGCTGGCCACGTACGTGATGACCGACATCGTAGGTGCGAGCAACTCGCGGATGGTGCCGCGCCTGCAGCGATATGATCGTCAGCTCATCGAGATGCTCTCGCCGGAAGGCGTGCCCCGGGCAGAACAGGTGCGGGCTCTCTCCGCGTTCGGCGCGGTCATGGCCGTGCTGACCCTTGCAGAAGTACCGAGCGAGGAGCTACGCCCACTGGTTCTTCAGACGGCCCGGGATGCCCTGCGCGTCCCGGACGTCGTGTCGTAGAAACAACGGACAGTGGTGGCGGGCGGTTCGTCGCTGACGTGCCATACCCTGGCCTCGTCGTTGTGCGAGGGTGCGGAGTCGAGGGAAAGGGGCAGCCACATTGCCAGGATCGTTGTCTCGGTCGTTGCTGTTACGTGCGGCCCGGAGTACACGTTTGCGAGATGCGGTCGAACGAGTCGGTCCGACCCGTCGACTGGTGGCGCGGTATGTCGCGGGCGAAGAGACCCATGACGCCGTCCGGGTTGCCAGTGACCTGGTCGATCAAGGGCTGACCGTCACGATCGATCACCTCGGAGAAGATACGAACGACAAGTTACAAGCAAAGCGAGTGGCCGATGCCTACGTGGCGTTGCTCGAGGCGTTGGATGTGGCTGGCCTCGCTGCTTCCGTCGAGGTGTCGGTGAAGTTGTCCGCGGTTGGCCAGGCGCTGCCGGCCGGTGGCGAGGCGATCGCGCTCGATCACGCCCGGCGCATCTGCGCGGCTGCGCGCGAGGCCGGAACCACGGTCACGCTCGACATGGAAGATCACAGCACGACCGATTCGACCCTCGACATCCTCGGGCGCCTGCGTACGGACTTTCCGGAGACGGGCGCGGTGCTCCAAGCCTATCTGCGCCGGACCGAGGACGACTGCCGCAACCTCGCCTACGCGGGCTCGCGGGTTCGGCTGTGCAAAGGTGCCTACGACGAGCCGCGAAGCGTGGCGTATGTCAGCCACCGCGAAGTCGACCGTGCCTACGTGCGCTGTGCCAAGATTCTGCTGGCAGGAAACGGTTACCCCATGCTCGCCACGCACGATCCGCGGCTTGTGGAGATCGTGGGTTCACTTGCGGCGAAGTACCGGCGCGAGCAGGGCAGCTACGAGTATCAGATGCTTTACGGCGTCCGTCCGGAAGAGCAGCGGCGGCTGGTGCGAGCCGGGGAGCGCGTACGCGTATACGTGCCGTACGGTGAGGATTGGTATGGATACTTGGTCAGGCGTCTTGCGGAGCGCCCGGCCAATCTGTCTCTCTTCCTGCGATCGGTGGCGAGTAAACGATGACGGTAGCGATTCTCGGGGTCGGAGCCATGGGCGAGGCCCTGCTCTCTGGACTGGTGCGAGCTGGAAAGCGGGTAGACGAGATCTTGGTGACCGAACGTCGCCCGGATCGGGCTAAGGAGCTCACCGAGAGGTACGGGGTCGAAGCGATGGAGAACGCGACGGCCGTCAAGCGTGCCGACACCGTGGTCATCGTTGTCAAACCCCAGGATATGAGCAGTCTGCTGGACGAGATCGCCAGCTCGATGCGGCCCGGGCACCTCGTGGTGAGCCTGGCGGCCGGAATCACCACGGCGTTCATCGAGTCGCGGCTGCCGGAGGGGACCCCCGTGGTGCGCGTCATGCCGAACACACCTGCCCTGGTCGACGAGGGAATGGCCGCGATAGCGCCCGGATCGCATTGCGACGACGCGCACATCCGTGAAGTCCAGGAGCTGTTGAGTTCCACGGGCCGGGTGAGCAGGGTTCCCGAGAAGCAGCTCGACGCCGTCACCGCGATTTCCGGTTCGGGTCCGGCCTACGTGTTCTACGTCGTCGAAGCGATGATCGAAGCGGGCGTGCACATGGGGCTGCCGCGTGCCACGGCTACCGAGTTCGTCGTCCAGACGTTGGTCGGCTCGGCCAAGCTGTTGCGTGAAACGGGTGATCATCCGACGGTGTTGCGGGAAGGCGTGACATCACCGGGAGGAACCACTGCGGCGGCGATCCGGCTGCTCGAAGAAGGAAAGGTACGCGCGGACTTTCTCGCGGCCATGGAGGCGGCGCGGGACCGCTCCCGGGCGTTGTCCTCCGGCCAGATCTAGCGGCCGGAGCAGAGCGTCGGCCCATGCGTGATGCGCCGTCTGAGTGCTCGCCGCGGGCACGTGTGGGTATCCGGAAGGTGTTCTAAGGTCGATGACTATGGTTGAGCCGGACACCACCGTGCACGTTTCCTGGGATGACGAGCTGACGAGCTACAACTTCGGGCCCGGGCATCCAATGGATCCGGTGCGGCTGGCCTTGACCATCCGGCTCGCACGTGACCTCGGTATCCTCGACCTTCCCGGCGTGCACGTCGTGCCTCCGGAAGCGGCGCCGGACGATGTCCTCACGTCGGTACACACCCCCGACTTCGTCGCGGCCGTCCGTGCGGCCAGCGCGGATACGAGCCGGCTCGATCTCTCCTATGGTCTCGGCACGGGTGACGTGCCGTGCTTCGAGGGTATGCACGACGTCAGTGCGAAAATCGTCGGCGGAACCGTTGCGGCGGCCCGGGCCGTGTGGGAGCGATCGACCACCCATGCCGCCAACATCGCGGGCGGGCTTCATCACGCGATGCCTGGCTTGGCTTCCGGGTTCTGCGTCTACAACGATGTCGCGGTGGGTATCCAGACCCTGCTCGACGCCGGTGCCCAGCGGATCGCATATGTGGACGTCGACGTACATCACGGCGATGGCGTGCAGGCCGTCTTCTACGACGACCCCCGCGTCTTGACCATCAGTCTGCACGAGTCGCCGCAGACGCTCTTTCCCGGTACGGGTCACCCGTCGGAGGTCGGTTCCCGTGCGGCGGAGGGCGCGGCAGTCAACGTCGCGATCCCACCGGGTACTGGCGATGCGGGCTGGTTGCGTGCATTCCACGCGGTCGTCCCGCCGCTTCTCCGGGCGTGGCAGCCGCAGATGCTGGTGACGCAGCACGGGTGCGACAGCCACCTCGAAGATCCGCTAGCACATCTGGCGCTGACCGTTGACGGGCAGCGGGCTTCGTATGCCTCGCTGCATGCATTGGCACACGAGCTGTGTGAAGGCCGATGGCTGGCCACGGGAGGCGGCGGGTACGCCCTGGTCGACGTCGTACCACGGGCGTGGACGCATCTGCTAGCTATCGCGGCGGGCTCGCCGATCGATCCGCAGACGCCGGTGCCGGCCGCCTGGCGGGAATATGTACGTGCCGCCGGGGGCGTGGTGGCCCCTTCGCGGATGACTGATGGCGCAAAGGGAACGTACACCGCGTGGGAGCAAGGTTTCGATCCGGCCGATGCCGTCGACCAGGCCATCCGGGCCACGCGTTCCGCAGTGTTCCCGTTGCATGGCCTGGATCCGGGCCTGTGATCGATTCTAGATCACGAAACGGTATCAACTGCGTTGAAACCGTATCTTGATCGAATTCAGTCGGGCTGCTCCCCTTTCCCATCCGTCACATCAGCCACTACCATCGAGATACACGCTGCCGATGTCGAAGCGCGAGAGACGTGCCACCGGCGCCGTGGTGGAGGAACGATGACGACGAGCGGACCGGGTGTGCCCCCAGAACAACCGTTGGGAGAGGTGCGCTTCCTGACGGTTGCCGAGGTCGCGACCGCAATGCGGGTTTCCAAGATGACGGTGTACCGCCTGGTGCATGCGGGCACGTTACCGGCCGTGCAGGTGGGTCGCTCGTTTCGTATACCGGAGAGCGCTGTCCATGAGTATCTGGACAACTCGTACGTCCAGGGAATGGAAGCCGGCTGAACATCGGAGGCGAGCGCGGCTGTCGAGCAGAGCCGTTCGACCTGATTGGACTTCACTCTAGGTGCTCTAGATAGGCTGACATCTCAATCGTGCGCAGAAGACCATCCCGGAATCTCGGTTGGGTGGCATGGATTCTGATCCGCGATTGTCCGGTGTCCGTCTGACTCGAGTGAGGTTGCCCAGTGGGGTCTGTGGTCAAGAAGCGGCGTAAGCGCATGGCGAAGAAGAAACACCGCAAGCTCCTGCGGCGCACACGAATCCAGCGTCGCCGTCGAGGTAAGTAGGCCAGGTACCACAGCGAGGCATGGACCGTATCGATTCATCAGGTGGCCTCGGTAGGGAGGTGAGCGTCGGTGCCCGGCACGGTGATGGTCGTCGGCGTCGCGCGCTACCTGGGAGCCAGGATCGCCAGCTCGCTCTCCCGGGACCCGAAGGTAGAACGGGTAGTCGGCGTCGACGTCGTCCCGCCAGCGCGAGACGTCGGCCCACCAGGGGAGGACCTCAGCGCAGTCGAGTTCGTCGAGGCGGACATCACGACATCGGCGATTCACGAGGTCATCACCCAGGTCGGCCCGGACGTCGTGGTGCACATGAACATTCTGGCCACCAGATCCGATGCCGGCGGCCGGGCGCCGCAGAAGGAAATCAATGTCATCGGCACCATGCAACTTCTGGCGGCATGTCAGCGGTCAGAGACCGTACGCAAACTCGTCGTCAAGTCGTCGACCGCCGTGTACGGTGCGGGCCCCGGATCGCCGGCGTTGTTCTCCGAAGACATGGCGCAGGGTGCGATGACCCGTCGCGGCTACGAGAAGGATGCGAGCGAGGTCGAAGCATACATCCGCGGCTTCTCACGTCGTCGCCCCGACGTCGCGGTGACCATCCTTCGCCTGGCCAATGTCCTCGGCCCGATCATCCGGACGTCGTTGTCGGACTACTTCACGCTGCCGGCGGTGCCGGTCGTGTTCGGCCGGGACCCGCGGTTTCAGCTCGTCCATGAAGACGACGCCGTCGATGCCATCCATCTGGCTACGGGCGAGGACCGTCCGGGCATCTTTAACGTTGCCGGCGACGAATTCCTCGGCCTGAGCCAGGCCTTGTTGCGTGCTGGCCGGATGCCGGTGGCGCTGCCCAGCCTGGGCTCGCCGTTCGTGCGCGGCATCATGCGGCGTGCCGGGGTCGCGGATCTGGACGCGGTGCAGGTGCGTTTCTTGACGTACGGCCGTGGCGTGGACACGACGCGCATGCGTGACGAGCTGCGATTCACACCACGGTTTAGCACCGTGGAGACGTTCGACTCGTTTGCCGCCGCTCAATGTGGCCGGGCTCTGCTGGATCGGGGACGGCTCGCCACGGCCGAGCGAGCGGCGCGTTGCATGGTACGTACCTTCCGGGGAGATGGCGGATGACCGATGGTGAACCCGGAGAAGGCCATCCGGACACACGAGACGTCGCGGGAATGGCCGACGTGGCGAGCGACCGGTTCGACGAGGCCCAGTTGAGCGAGACCCGGTCGGATGAAACCGGGTTCGACGAGGCCCGGTTGGATCAGGCGCTGTCCTTCCTCGCGCGGCGGTTGTCCGGAGACTTCACGGTGGATCCGTTCGGGTTCGACGAAGACTTGACCGAGAGCGTCCTGTTGCCGGCCCTGCGTATGCTGTACCGGCACTGGTTTCGGGTCGAGGTGCGGGGGATGGAGAACGTGCCCTCCGACGGCGGGGCCCTGATCGTCGCCAATCATGCCGGGACGTTCCCGCTCGATTCGCTCATGCTGCAGGTGGCGGTCCACGACGAGCATCCGGCGGCGCGTCACCTGCGGACCTTGGCGGCGACACTCGTCTTCCAACTACCGGTCGTCTCCGATGTCGCACGCAAGAATGGCTCGACACTGGCATGCAATGAGGACGTCGCCGAACTGCTGTCCAGAGACGAGTTGGTCGGTGTCTGGCCCGAAGGGTTCAAGGGGATCGGCAAGCCATTCGCGGAGCGGTACCAGTTGCAGCGCTTCGGGCGTGGCGGTTTCGTGTCGGCCGCGATCCGTTCCGGAGCGCCGATCGTGCCTTGTTCGATCGTCGGAGCGGAGGAGACCTATCCGATGGTCGGCAATCTCGGCTTTCTCGCGCGCCTGCTACGGCTGCCGTACGCGCCGATTACGCCGACCTTTCCCTGGCTGGGGCCACTGGGCCTGGTGCCGCTGCCGTCGAAATGGATGATCGAGTTCGGCGAGCCGTTGGCAACGGATCAGTACGAGGTGGGTGCGGCAGAAGACCCGATGGTGGTGTTCGAACTCACGGACAACGTCCGTGACGTGATTCAGCAGACACTGCACGGCCTTCTCGAGAAACGCGGCAGCGCCTTCCCCCAATTCTCCCGCTCCGAATGATCATGTTTGGTACGTTTTCTCGGGCCATACCATGTCTGTAGACGTGTTACGGCCCGAGGAAACGTACCAAACATGATCATTCTGTAATGGCGGGTGGAGGTTGTGAGATGGCTGCGCCCAGGGTCGTCATGCTCGGCCGGCCGGGCTGTCACCTCTGTGATGATGCCCGGGTCGTCATCAGCCGGGTGTGCTCCGAGATCGGCGTGGATTGGGAGGAGCGCAGCATCGACGACGATGCACAGCTCGCGCAGCGCTATGGCGAGCAGATCCCGGTGACGTTCGTCGATGGCGAGCAACATGACTTCTGGTGGGTCGACGAGACACGTCTGAGACACGCGCTGAGCGCTCCATAGTCGAGAACATCCAAGATCGCAACTTTGTGCAGCGGTTCACAAGTGCCCTAGGGTGGGGGACATAATACGTTCCGCCGGTTTCAGTTACGACATCACCCCGGGTGTCTCGTGACTGATCCGGCCGATCGGGGAGTACCGTGAGCGGATCCGAGAGCTCGTTGATGAAGTTGGTCTCACCGCCTGTGCCGCGCGGTGTGCCCGAGGCAACGGTGGCGCGGCTGCCGTTGTACCTGCGGGCGCTGACGGCGCTGGCCGAACGCGGTGTAGCTACGGTTTCGTCTGACGAACTCGCCGAGACCTCGGGAGTGAATTCGGCGAAGCTGCGCAAGGATCTTTCGTATCTGGGCTCGTACGGTACCCGAGGCGTCGGCTACGAAGTGGAGTTCCTGCAGCATCAGATCTCCCGCGAGATCGGCCTGACCCAGGATTGGTCGGTCGCCATCGTGGGTATCGGTAATCTCGGTCACGCGCTGGCCAACTACGGTGGTTTCGCGTCTCGTGGCTTTCGCATCGCAGCGCTCTTGGACGCCGAGCCGGAGCGTGTCGGCACCGAGGTCGCGGGATTGCACGTGCGCCCGGTCGACGAGCTCGAACGGATCGTGACCGAGCACAACATAGCCATCGCGATCGTGGCGACGCCGGCCCATGCTGCTCAGGCGGTGTGCGATCGGCTGGTCGAAGTCGGCATCACCAGCATCCTGAACTTCGCCCCCGCGGTGGTGCAGGTTCCCGAAGGCGTGGTGCTTCGCAAGGTCGATCTTTCGACGGAGCTGCAGATTCTCGCTTACCACGAGCAACGTAGGAACGGTTCGGCGTTGGCACTGACCGCCGAGCAGGCAGTCGAGTTGGCCAAGGCGGTGCGTGGATGAGTGTCTTGGTAGTGGGCTTGTCGCACCGGAGCGCGCCCGTCGATGCCTTGGAGGACGTCGCGCTTGACGGCGAGGCAGTAACCAAGATCCTTGACGACGTGCACGGTGCCGCCCACCTCTCGGAAGCCGTGATCGTCGCCACGTGCAACCGGCTGGAGCTGTATGCCGATGCTGCGACGTTCCACGGCGGTATCGACGAGGCGGGCGCGCTGTTGTCGAGGCATACCGGCGTGCCGTTGGAACGGTTGACCCCATATTTCTATGTCCATTACGAGGAACGTGCCGTCTCGCACCTGTTCCATGTCGCGAGTGGGCTCGATTCCATGGTGGTCGGTGAAACGCAAATCTTGGGTCAGGTCCGCGAAGCCTTCCGGCTGGCGCAGACGTCCGGCGTGACCGGCCGGGTTCTCACCGAGCTGTTCCAGACGGCACTGCGCGTCGGCAAGCGGGCGCATGCCGAAACGGATATCGGTACGGCCGGGCGCTCGCTGGTGACGGTGGGCCTGGCATCGATCGTGCCGTCGATCGCGCGGTCCGAATCACAGCCCGTGGCGTCCAGCGGAACGTCGTGGCGTGAGCTGGTGAGCGGCTTAAGGGCCTTGGTAGTGGGGGCCGGCTCGATGTCAGCGCTGGCTGCCACCACCCTGGCCGAGGCTGGCGCCGAGGTCGTGATCGCGAACCGAACGCTCGATCACGGAAGCCGGATCGCGTCCTCGGTCGGAGGGCACGCCGTGCCGATGAGTGAGGTCGCCGACCACGTCGGTGAGGTCGACCTGCTTGTCTCGTGCACCGGAGCCGCAGGTGTGATCATTCCGTATGATCTCGTCGAGGCCGCCATGGAGTATCGCCGGGGCCGTCCGCTGGGAATTCTCGATCTCGCACTGCCGCATGATGTCGATGCCTCCGTGTCGGACGTGCCAGGCGTCGTACTCACGGATCTCTCCCGGTTGGCGCAGAAGCAGGATGCCGACGGTGGTGCGGTGGCCGACGACGTCGAAGCCGTCCGGGCGATCGTCGTTGAGGAAGTGTCGGGTTTCACGACGGCCCGCCGTGCGGCCCGGGTCGCGCCCACCGTCGTGGCGCTGCGGGAGATGGCCGACGAGGTCGTGGAGGCCGAGCTCGCCCGGATCGAGGGCCGGCTGCCCGATCTCGACGATCACGCGCGAAACGAGGTCCGGGCCACCGTCCGGCGGGTGGTCGACAAGCTCTTGCACTCGCCGACGGTGCGGGTCAAGGAACTCGCGTCCCAGCCAGACGGTGCTTCGTACGAGTCGGCGCTGCGCGAACTGTTCGCACTCGACCCGCGATCGGTGGAGGCCGTGGCGAAACCTGATACCACAACCGAATCGGCGAAGCGAGGTGAGAACTCGTGAGTTCTTCGCTGCGCCTCGGTACGCGCGCCAGCGCGCTTGCCATGGCTCAGGCGACGAGCGTCGCCGACGCCTTCACGGCCGCCACCGGTCGAGATGTCGAACTCGTGGAGATCACCACGAAGGGTGACGTGTCGAGCGAGCCCCTGGCCACCATGGGCGGTACCGGTGTCTTCGTGAGTGCCCTGCGTGAAGCGGTGCTGGACGGACGGGTGGATGTCGCCGTGCACTCGTTGAAGGACCTGCCCACCGCGTCGCCCGATGGGCTCGTTCTGGCAGCGGTGCCCGAGCGTGCCGATCCGCGCGATGCGCTGTGTGCGCGTGATGGTCTGGGCCTCGCCCAGCTTCCGCCCGGCTCGACGGTTGGTACCGGTTCGCCACGACGGGCAGCGCAGTTGCGCGCTCTCGGTCTCGACCTCGAGGTGGTGGAGATCCGTGGCAACGTCGACACCCGGCTGCGTAAGGTGACCGATGGTCAGCTCGACGCGGTCGTGCTCGCCTACGCGGGTCTCGGCCGCCTCGGCCGGACCGAGGCCGTGACCGAGATCCTCGATCCGCTCCAGCTCGTACCGGCACCCGGGCAGGGTGCTCTGGCGGTGGAATGCCGCGCCGCCGACGGTGAGCTCACCAGCGTGATGTCTGTCCTGGATGATCCCGGGACGCGTCCCGCGGTAGTGGCCGAACGCGCGCTGCTGGCCGAGCTCGAAGCGGGCTGCAGCGCTCCCGTCGGGGCATACGCTGTGACAGCAGAGGGAGAAACTCCAGAAGAAGATGAGCTCTACATCAGAGGCGTCGTCATCTCCGGCGATGGCTCGATGAGTATCCGCAAGTCCGCCACCGGCTCAGTCACCGAAGCCGAACGGCTCGGGCGAGAGCTCGCCCGAGAGATGCTCGAAGACGGAGCTGGGGCAGTTGTCGGTGCCGAGAAGCTGGTGCCGAAGAAGGAGAACGTCTCGTGACCACTCCGCGAAACGCGCCCAAGCGCACTGATCAAGGTGACGTCGTCTTTGTCGGTGCCGGCCCCGGAGACCCGGGGCTGCTGACCGTACGAGCCGTCGAAGCTCTGCGTGATGCCCATGTTGTCGTGCTCGATGAGCCGGCACACCACCAGATGCTCGAGCATGCCTCGGATCTCGTCGAAGTGGTGGACGTCGGCGTCGACGACGCTGGCGTGGCGCTGACTGCCGCGGCGCGAGGCCGGCGGCTGGTCCAGTCGGCGAAGAATGGACGCCGCGTGGTGCGGCTTCTCGAAGGCGACCCGTTCAGCCATCCGACCGGCGCTGACGAGGCGCTGGCCTGTGCGAAGGCAGGCGTACCGTTCGAGGCGGTTGCCGGTGTGGCGACGGGCACGGCGGTGCCCACGCACGCGGGTGTTCCCCTGGTGGCCGGGCGTCGGCGCAGTACCCAGTTGTTCGATGTCGGCGGGAAGCTCGATCTGCATTCGTGCGCCGCGGACACTCTCGTGTTCACCGGCGTCACGGAGCAACTCGGCGAGCTCGTCCAGAGTGTCGTCGATGCCGGTCGGGTGCCCAGCACCCCGGTGGCAGTGATCACCGCGGGCAGCACGGTGTCGCAGCAATCCGTGCTCGGCACACTCGCAGACATCGGGTCGGCGGTGAAGGCAGCGAAGATCGACGGCCCGTACGTCGTGATCGTTGGTGATGCGGTCGAACACCGCGACACGCTGTCGTGGTTCGAGACCAAGCCGTTGTTCGGGTGGCGTGTCCTGGTGCCGCGCACCAAGGAACAGGCCGGGTCGTTGACCGACTCGCTGCGTGGCTACGGCGCGGTACCCGAGGGCGTACCGACCATCTCGGTGGAGCCCCCACGTAACCCGCAACAGATCGACAAGGCAGTGCGGGGCATGGTCGAAGGGCGATACGAGTGGATCGCGTTCACATCGTTCAACGCACTGCGCGCGGTCAAGGAGAAGCTCATCGGCTACGGGCTCGACGCTCGCGCGCTGTCCGGGCTCAAGGTGGCCGCGGTAGGCGAGAAGACGGCACAGGCGCTGCGGGAATGGGGGATCGAACCCGATCTCGTGCCGTCGGGCGAGCAGTCTGCGGCCGGCTTGCTGGCCGACTGGCCGCCGTATGACGAGGTCCTCGACCCGATCAATCGGGTGTTCCTGCCCCGTGCGGACATCGCGACGGAGACGCTCGCGGCCGGCCTGATGGAGATGGGCTGGGAGGTCGACGACGTCACGGCGTACCGCACCGTGCGGGCCGCCCCGCCGCCGGCCAAGACCCGGGAAGCGATCAAGACGGGGAAGTTCGACGCGGTCGTGTTCACCTCGTCCTCCACGGTGCGAAACCTCGTCGGCATCGCAGGCAAGCCGCACGCGAACACCGTCATCGCGTGTATCGGGCCCGCAACGGCGAAGACGGCCGAGGAGCACGGCCTGCGTGTCGATGTGATGGCGCCGGAACCCTCCGTCGAATTGCTGGCGGACACGTTGGCCGAGTTCGGAGACTCCCGCCGGATGTCGTTGCTGGAGGCGGGCGAGCCGGTGCTCAAGCCGTCGCAACGGCGTCGCTCCGCGTCCCGGCGCAAGAGCGCGCAGTAGCACAAGCGCGCGCAGTAACATCGGGAGGTGTTCCCCTGCGCGTCAGCCGATGCGCACGTGAGATGTCTCGCCTGGTACTCGATCGGAGTGACACGGTGTCCTACCCAACGCAACGTCCGAGGCGGCTACGTCGTACACCGGCGATGCGCCGGCTGGTGAGCGAGACCTCGCTGGCGCCACGTCAGCTGGTGCTGCCGATGTTCGTCCGGGAGAACGCCGCCGAGCCCCGGACGGTGCCCTCGATGCCGGGGGTCGTACAGCACTCGATGGAGAGCCTTCGCAAGGCCGTGGTGGAGGCGGTGGAGGCTGGCGTCGGCGGGTTGATGCTCTTCGCCATTCCCGAGCACAAAGATGCTCGGGGATCCGGCGCGTACCATCCCGAGGGTGCGTTGAACTCGGCCATTCGCGAAGTGGTCGCCGAGGTCGGTGACGCCACGGTGGTCATGGCCGATCTCTGCCTCGACGAGTTCACCGATCACGGCCACTGTGGCCTCCTGACGGCTGACGGCACGGTGGACAATGACGCGACGCTGGACGCCTATCAGGAGATGGCCCGTGCCCAGGCCGAGGCCGGTGTGCACGTGGTGGGCCCGAGCGGGATGATGGACGGCCAGGTTGCTGCCGTACGAGAAGCGCTCGACGGAGCGGGCCACTCGGATGTCGCGATCTTGGCCTATGCCGCGAAGTACGCGTCTGCGTTCTACGGCCCCTTCCGCGACGCCGTCGAATCCACGTTGAGCGGCGATCGCCGTACCTACCAGCAAGATCCCGCCAACGTTGTCGAGGCGCTGCGCGAGGTCCGGCTGGACGTGGAGGAGGGCGCGGATATCGTGATGGTCAAACCGGCGATGTCGTATCTCGACGTCGTCGCCCGGGTCCGGTCGGCCGTCGACGTTCCCGTTGCGGCTTATCAGGTATCCGGCGAGTACGCCATGGTCGAGGCTGCCGCTGCGAACGGCTGGATCGATCGTGACCGTGCGGTGCTGGAATCGCTGGGGGCGATCCGCCGAGCGGGCGCCGAGATCATTCTCACGTACTGGGCCGTCGAAGCTGCTCGGTACCTGCGAAATTCCTAGTACGGCAGTCGGCCGAGCCGCGACGCAGCCCCCGGGGCCGACGTCCGCTCGGCACCGCCCGTGCCCGGAGGGGAAACGCGCGTCATCGGTCTCGCTGTACGAGTTCTTCCACGTGAGGCGCGTAGTTCGCGTCGTCCCAGTATCCGTTGTGGCCAGCGATGTCGTCGTTGAGCGTGGGAGGGTCGAGAAGTCTCCGGTCGACCATGGAATCGGCAGGAGCCGCTGGCTGCGCGAACGCCGGGTCGGGTTGGAGCACCCACGAGCCGATGGGGTCGGTGTGCCGGTAGAGATTGCGCCAGTGGCCCTCGGCGGCCTCCGCCAGCGATGCGATTGCCGGCCGGTCCAGGTAGGCGGGGAAGTAGCGAGCGTAGAGCCGGCGCAGGGGCGAGCCGAGCGTGACGAGACGGATCCGGGCCGCGACATCAGGTGGTAGCTGGCGCACCGTAGCCGCGGCGAGTACGGAGCCCTGGGAATGTCCAGAGAGCACGACCTCGGATCCGGGTGTGGCAGCGAGCTCCTGGACCCGCTTCACGAGGTCGGGCACTGCGCGCTCGCCGTAGGACGGTGGCGCGAGTGGATGCGCCGTGCGTGGCCAGAAGCTTCCGACGTCCCAGAGTATGCTCACGTTTCGGCGCATGCCCGGATGCCGCGCCGCGCGCCATGCCAGGCCGACGAGACCGATGGCGAAGGCTCCCATGAGCCAGGTGCCGAGCGCGGCAACGGTGGACAGTGGCGGTGTTTCGATGAGTTCCCAGTTGGCGGTCCCGGCCGCGTATACGCCGAGACCCGTTACCAGGAGCGCTCCGGCAGTGAACGCGACACCCCCGAGGACCCGCCCGAGACCTTCCGTGCCGGAGGCCAGGGCCGTCGAGAACGCGACCCTGCGCACCTCGGCACTGGCGGGGTCGGGTTGGTCTGACCTGTTCGCGTCCTGGTCTGACGCGCTCGCGTACTCGTTGGCGATCCGCCTGGTGAGCGGGCCGATTCGCCGGAGCACGGACAAGGCGACGGCTCCCAGCGCGACGAGTGTCGCCGCGAGGAGCACGACGGCGGCGACGCCTGCCCATGCAAACGTCGGCGGGAGTACCAGGGGGACATCTGTTGCCCAGGCTGCCTGGCGGGTCGCGAACGGCAGCGAATCGTCGTTGATGATCTGCTCGATACCGGCTCGTTCGTTCTCCGCGGTGACGTCGCTGAGCACGGGATGGCCGAGAAGGTCGGCGACACGGTAGGCGAGGCCGGCCGAGAATCCGCCGGCGACGAGAAAGGCGAGAGCGGCCGCAACCGGGGCGCCTAGTCCGAGCACAGCTGGCCGGAATCCGTCGGTGCCGAACGCCCACGGTCGTTGTGCGAGAACGGCGACGGTGAGCGCGATGAGGAGGACGACCGCCAGCCCGAAGGTCACCAGGATGGCGGCGCGGAGGCCGGGCAGCTGGCTCGCGTCGTCCCATGTGCCGTGGTCCCACATGGTGAAGAACGCGCCGCAGATGAGTGTGGCAGCGGCAAGATAGCGGGCAGTTCGCAGGACGCGGGGTACGTGCCCGGCCCGTCCGGTGATTCCCTCGGCGGCGACGAAGCCGATCGAGCTCGCCAGGACGGCCAGGGCGAGGACACACAGGGTGATGCCGAACGCGCGTGCCGGGCCGGATGCGGCCAGGATGGTGGATGGCCAGGTCACGATCGCTGCGAGCAGCGCCGTCGCCGCGGTGACGTGTGCGGAACGCAGCGCTGGCATTCCGGGGTTGCCGCGCCAGAACCGTGGCCGCGTCATGGGACGTTCCCCTTCGGTCACGATCGGCGCGTCCGGCTCCGGCGTGCCGCGGCGGAGCGGCTTGCGGCCGAGGAGGCCGATGGCGGGCACGACGGCCAGAGGTATCAGGGCGAAGGCGACGGTGCGCATACCGGGCTGGGCGAGCAATCCGTTGGCGAACGGTGTCGTGAGTGCCGACGACGTTCCGCAACGCCAGTTGCTGGCGCATTGCCAGCCTGCCAGATCCATGGTGATGTGTGCGGTGGTGAGGACGAGCGTGAGAGTGAGCGTGAGGCCGAACAGGCGTAGGAGCACCGTGGAGGCCCGGCCGCTGGCCGCGCGCAGGCGCCCGGCGTCGGCACGCACGGCGGGGAGCATCCAGTGCGCGAGATTCGTCAGCATGAACGGCAGCAACATCAGCCATCCGGCGCGGGCTGCCGGGCCGGAGGTGAGGTGCCCCCAGCTGTAGGCTTCCAGGCGGCGTGGAGCGTCGAGATCTGCGGACCGGCCACCGGGATAGGAGCGGCGGTAGAAGCCGGCCTTCTGATCTCCGGCAACGCGCTCCAGGATGGGATGGTCCAGAACGGTTTCCGGGCGCGTCCCGCTGACCCCGTGAATGCGTAGCTCCGTCTGGCCGTCGGTTCGAGTGTCGAGCCGATCGTCGTCGGCCATCGGCCTGCCCTCCCCTGTGGTCTGCCCCTCCGGGCTCGCTGGCATGTGGGATGGAAATCAGGGCACGATTATGCTGCCGGCCGTTTCGATATTCCCGCGTGCCTCGACGAAGCCCAGGGGAGGGGTGGATGGGAGATCCTCCCGGCGGTTGCGAGAATGGCGTAGTGAGTAACGACGACGCCCCACGCAGTGCGGAACTCTTCGATCGTGCCGAGGCCGTCATCCCGGGCGGAGTGAACTCACCGGTACGTGCCTTCAAGGCCGTGGGTGGGACGCCGCGGTTCATCCAGCATGCACGCGGACCATATGTCTACGACGCCGAGGGACGCGAGTACGTCGACCTGGTGTGTTCGTGGGGGCCGGTGATTCTGGGTCATGCGGATCCGCGTGTTGTCGACGCCGTGCAGTCGCAGGCGGCGCGGGGGGTGTCCTACGGTACCCCCACCGAACCGGAGGTCGAGCTCGCCGAAGAGATCGTGGCTCGCACCAGCGTCGAGCAGGTCCGCCTGGTCACCAGCGGAACCGAGGCGACGATGAGCGCGGTACGGCTGGCACGCGGGTACACGGGCCGGAGCAAGATCGTAAAGTTCGCGGGTCACTATCATGGGCACGTCGACGCGCTACTCGCCGCTGCTGGCAGCGGCGTCGCGACGTTTGGCCTGCCCGGCTCTCCAGGGGTCACCGACGCCACGACGGCCGAGACCATCGTCGTGCCGTACAACGACACCGAGGCGGTGAAGGCGGTCTTCGATCAGCATGGTGCGGAGATCGCCTGCATCATCGCGGAAGCCGCTGCGGGAAACATGGGCGCGATAGCGCCGCTCGACGGCTTCAACGCCTTCATCCGGGACACGGCGCACGCTCATGGAGCCTTGCTCGTTTTTGACGAGGTGATGACCGGATTCCGGGTGTCGCGCTCCGGATGGTACGGAATCGATGGCGTCGTTCCCGATCTCACGACGTTCGGCAAGGTCATGGGTGGCGGCTTTCCGGCTGCGGCGTTCGGTGGACGTGCAGAGATCATGAAACATCTCGCACCGGCCGGATCCGTGTATCAGTCGGGCACGCTGGCAGGCAACCCGGTGGCGGCCACGGCAGGAGTGACGACGCTGAGGTTGCTGGACGATGCCGTGTACAGCCACCTCGACACCACGATCCAGACGGTGGGGCGCCTCGCCGGGGAGGCCCTGGACGCAGCCGGGGTTCCGCACGTCGTGCAGTACGCCGGGAACTTGTTCACTGTCTTCTTCGTCGATCCAGATGTGGCCGTCACGGACTTCGAGGCCGCCCGCCGGTCCGATGCCCGGCAATTCGCGGCGTTCTTCCACGCAATGCTGGACGGCGGCGTTCACCTGCCTGCGTCGGCCTTCGAGTCGTGGTTCGTGAGTGCCGCGCACGACGACCGCGCGATGGAGCGCATTGCCGCTGCGCTGCCGGCCGCTGCCAGGGCAGCTGCGGAAGCTACGACGGAACGGAGCGCACGGTGATCTGTCCCGCTCGTCCGCGCGTTCGGGGCGATGATCAATGATGAGTATGAGCCGAGAGAACCAGGAGCTGGCCATCACGAGTGCCGCCGGGAGCACGACGACGAAGGTTCACCTGCTGCGGCACGGCGAGGTCGACAATCCGCGGGGCGTCCTGTATGGCCGTCTACCGAACTACCACCTGTCCGAACGGGGCCAGGCGATGGCAGAACGCCTCGCGCAGGTCCTGGCAGATCGGGACATCACGGTCCTGGTCACGTCGCCGCTGGAGCGTGCCGTGGAAACCGGCGCGCCGATTGCCAAGGCATTGGACCTGCAGCCCGATGTCGACGACGAGCTCATCGAGGCAGCGAACGTCTTCGAAGGGCTGCCCTTCGGCGTCGGTGACGGATCGCTGCGGCGTCCGCGGCATTGGCGCTACCTGCGCAATCCCTTCCGCCCGTCCTGGGGGGAACCCTATGTCGAGATCGCCGCGCGGATGCGCTCGGCGATGGACCGGGCGCGGCAAGCAGCGGCGGGGCACGAGGCGTTACTCGTCTCGCACCAGCTACCGATCTGGACGTTGCGTTCGGCGATCGAGGGCCGCCGGCTCTGGCATGATCCGCGCAAGCGGGAATGTGCGCTGGCGAGCCTGACGACATTCACCTACCGCGACGATGCCGTCGTATCGCTGGCCTACAGCGAGCCCGCGGCAGATCTCGCGCCGGATGCGGGACAGCAGACCTTCCCGGCAGGTGCGTGATGCGACGCCTGGGCATCGTGGCCGGAATGCTCGTGGTGCTCGTCGCCGGGTGCTCCGACGGTCAGGTCACTCGGGAGGCGTCGGAAGGGCAGGAGATTGGCTATATCGAGGGTGACGGCACGGTCAGCATGATCGCGCCGGAAGATCGTGACCCCGCGCCCGAGTTCGGTGGCCCGATCCTGGGCGAGGACGACGAGTTCTACCTCTCCGATGCCGAAGGCGACGTCATCGTCGTGAACGTCTGGGGGTCGTGGTGCCCGCCGTGCCGCAAGGAGGCCCCGGACCTTCAGGCCGTACACGAGGAGATGGCCGACGAGGGGGTGCAGTTCCTCGGCGTCAACACGAGGGACGGGCAATCCGAGACCGCTGCCCTGGCGTTCGAGGAGGAGTTCGGCATCACGTACCCGAGCATCGTCGACCCGCACGGTGAGCGGCTGCTGGCGTTCCGGGACACGTTGCCACCTGCCGCCATACCGAGCACGCTCGTCATCGATCGCGAGGGCCGGATAGCCGCACGGGTCCTTGGCCCCATCGGGCAGAACTCGCTTCAGGACATGGTCGCCGACATCGCGAGTGAGACGCCGCGCGAGGGTTCCGGCGACGACGCGGCCGATACATGAACCATGGGTAGTACGTTCGGTGAGGCAGTCCTGTCGGGATCGCTGGTCGTGGCGATCCCGGTGGCGGTGATCGCGGGACTGGTGTCCTTTCTCTCGCCGTGCGTTCTCCCGCTGGTGCCGGCATATCTGGGCTATGTCACCGGGCTTTCCGGTCCCGAGTTGGATCAGGCGGGCCGGGCCCGGTTGGCACTCGGCGTGAGCCTGTTCGTCCTCGGTTTCGGGGCGGTCTTCGTCTCGTATGGCGTCTTCTTCGGCGGCATCGGCATCGTGTTACGTGAACACGCGGACATCATCGTCCGGGTCATGGGCGTGTTCACCATCCTGCTGGGAATGGCTTTCGCCGGGTGGCTGCCCGGCGTGTCACGTCAGTGGAAACCGCAGGCGACTCCTGCCGTCGGCCTCGCGGGTGCGCCCGCCTTGGGGGTGGTGTTCGGGCTTGGGTGGACCCCGTGCATGGGGCCGACGCTCGCGGCGGTGCAGTTTCTCGCCTTCGACGAGGCTCACGCGGGCCGTGGTGCGCTGTTGTCGTTCATGTACACCGTCGGGCTCGGCCTGCCGCTGCTCCTGGCGGCTCTGGCGTATCAGCGGTCGATGCGGATGTTCAGCTGGCTACGCCGGCATCAGCTGGCGATCACCCGGTTCGGCGGCGTGATGCTGATCGTCCTCGGTGTCTTGCTGGCAAGTGGCCTGTGGGATGAGCTCATGCGACAGATGCAGGGCTGGATTACCGGATTCGAGGTCATCGTATGAGACGTCGTATGAGCGATGATCGTACGAGCGGGCGCGACGAGTCGTCGGCGGTCCCCGAAGGACGCGCTGACGATGCTGGACAGGAGCGGCCCGAAACATCGGTTCCGGGGCCGCCACCCGCGTTACGTCCCGGAGAGTTCCTCCGGTGGGCATGGCGCCAGTTCACGTCCATGCGTGTCGCGCTCATCCTGCTGTTCCTGCTGGCCGTTGCGGCCATACCGGGCTCGGTCGTGCCGCAGGCCGATGTGGACCCCGTGGCGGTGCGTGATTTCCGGGAACGCAATCCGGAACTGTCCGAGTGGTACGACCGGCTCGGGCTCTTCGACGTCTTCTCGGCGCCGTGGTTCGCCGCGATCTACCTCGCGCTTCTCGTCTCGCTGGTGGGCTGCATCCTTCCGCGCTCCCGGCAACACTGGAAGGCGATGCGGATGCGCCCGCCCCGGGCACCGAGGCGATTGTCTCGCATGCCTGCCTACCGCACGTTCGAGGTGGACGCCGATCCCGACGTCGTGACGGAGGCCGCCCACGACGAGCTGCGCTCGCGCAGGTTTCGGATGGCCGAGCGCACGAACGGTACCGCCGAGGACGACGCCGTTGGCGGCGAGGCCGGGCACCTGCATGAAACCGGCAACCTCGTCTTTCACCTGTCGCTGGTCGTGGTGCTCCTCGCCGTCGCCGTGGGAGGCCTGTTCGGCTATCGGGGTACGGTGATCGTCCCTGAGGGGTCGGGTTTCGCGAACACCGTCGTGCAGTACGACAACCTCACCTCGGGTGCGCTGTTCGATCCTGCGGATCTCCCGCCGTTCACCGTGGAGGTCGAGGAATTCGCGATGGAGTTCGTCGACAGCGGCCAGCACATCGGACAGCCGTCGAACTACGACGCCACCGTCTCGTTCGTGCCCGAACCAGGCGCCGAGCCCGAGCGGCACAACATCCGGGTCAACGAGCCGCTGAACCTGGACGGGACGCTGATCCACATCCTCAACCCGGGATATGCGCCGAAGATCACCGTTCGATCTGCGGAGGGCGAGGTCCTGGCCGAAGGGCCGGTGCCGTTTCTCCCTCAGGACGAAAGCTTCACGTCGACGGGCGTGGTGAAGGTGCCGAGGCCGGATGAGGACGGGCCGGATCTCGGCATCGAAGGGGTGTTCCTGCCGACCGGCTATCTCGACGACGCGGGGCCCCGGTCGATCTTTCCCGAGCCACGGATGCCCCAGCTGTACCTGACGGCGTTTCACGGCGATCTCGGCCTGGACGACGGGACACCGCAGTCCATCTACCGGCTGGAACAGGACCAGCTGGAGCAGTTCGACGTCGACGGGGAACCGTTCGCCGAGGTCTTGGGTGTGGACGAGACGGTGGAGCTGCCCGGTGACGGGAGCACGGTGACGTTCGACGGCTACGTCACGTGGGTGAACTTGCAGATCAGCCGGGACTCTGGCAGAGAGATCGCGCTGGCTGGAGCGGTCGTGGCCGTAGCTGGGCTGCTCGGCTCCCTGTACGTTCGGCGGCGCCGGCTGTGGGTGCGTGCACGGGCCACGGACGGCGGGCGTACCGTGGTAGAAGTCGCTGGCCTGAACCGTTCGGAAGGTGGAGCGAATCTGGACGACGAGGTGGAGTCCGTCGTCGACGGTCTGCGCTTCAGGCTCGGCGAGCATCGATCGGACGAGGAGCATTGATGGATCTGGTGAGCCTGGCGGAATGGAGCCGATACGTCGTCGGCCTCGCGCTCTTCGGCTACCTGGCGTCGTGGCTGGCGTTCAACTCGGAGATGGGGATCCGTACCCGCATCCAGCGGGAACGCACCGCGTTGGAGGTACAGGAGGCCGAACCCGCGCTCGTCGGGGACGCGGAGCCGGATCGGGCCGGCGTCTCGACAACCGGTGACGGCGACGACTCCCGTCAGCTGCTCGGCGATCTCGGTGAGCGGGCCGAGTCCAGGCACCGGCTGGGAAACGCGGCGTTTATCGTGGCAACGGCCATACTGGCCGTCGGGGTCGTGATGCGTGGTGTGGGTGTCAGCCGCACGCCGTGGTCGAACATGCACGAGTTCTCCATCACCGCGGCGCTGGTGATGTCCATCGTGTACATCGCCGTATCCCGAACGAATTCCGCGCGTGCCACGGCGCGCGTGGTGGGGCCGTGGGTCGCCGTGATCGCGTTCGTCACGCTTGGTCTCGCCGTCACATTCGTGTACGTGCCGCCGGGTCCGCTCGTGCCGTCGTTGCAGTCGTACTGGCTGGTGATCCACGTGGGTCTCGCTGTCACCGCCTTCGGTTTGTTCGCGGTTGCGGCGGTGACGAACACGCTGCAGATTATCGCCGAGCGCGCGGAGCGCCGGGGAAGCACCGGGAAGGGTGGCTTCGTGTCGTCGTTGCCGCGCTCGTCCCTGTTGGACCGGCTGGCATATCGGCTCACGGCCGTGGCGTTCCCGATCTGGACGGCGGGCCCGTTGATTCTCGGTGCCGTCTGGGCCGAGGTGTCCTGGGGTCGTTACTGGAACTGGGATCCCAAGGAGGTCTGGGCCCTGATCACGTGGTTGGTCTACGCTGCCTACTTGCACGCGCACGCGACCGCCGGATGGAAGGGGTCCAAGGCGTCGGTAGTCGCGCTGATCGGCTTCGCCACGGCGCTGTTCAGCTACTTCGGGGTGAACATCTTCTTCACCAGTGAACACTCGTATGGTGGGCTCTGACGATTCGGCGCGTCGTCACCGGTCGACACCCCGCACCGCTGCTCGGTGCCGGGGCGCGCTATGGCGACTTCTTGTTGGGCCTGCGGAACGTCCAGAGCGGGATCTGGGCCTCTGGACGTTCCGCAGACCCAAGAAGTCACCACCCGGAGCTCGACGGCTCGAAGTCACCCGGAGCTTGACGGCTCGCGGCGTCAGCGGTTGTCTTCGTCCCCCGAGTCGCCTCGCTTGCGAAGTTCTTCTCCGGAGTTGTCGTCGTTTCCCGGCTTCTGATCGCCCTCGGTCCCGGCGTCGCCGTCCTCGCGCTTGCGTAGATTCTCTTCGCGGCGCCGGAGGCTGTCTTCCCAATCGTTGAGAAGCTTCTCGTGCTCCTCGTCGAGATTCTTGAGCTCGCGCAAGAATTCGGGATCGTCATCCGGAGCGACCGGCCGCGGCTGCGGTTGCGGCGGTCTCGGGTTCGCCGGGCGCTTGGCGGTGGCAAGCCACAGTATCGGCCCGATCACCGGGATCAGGAGGATGATGGCTGCCCAAGCGATCTTGTTCAGCACACGTATGCTGCTCGAGTCGGTCTGCAGGCAATCGATCAGCGCATAGACTGCTAGAGCTAGCGCGATCACTACCGGCAATACGCGGGTCACTGCCGACCTCCTCGCAAAACACGAATCTCGTTAACCCCCAGCGTAAGCCAGATGAGCCCTGGCGCCCACACGGGGAACATGCCGATGACGCGCAGATGGTGCGCATCGACTCTGACATGCTGGTCACGAGCGTGGAACGATTTTCGATACGCCGAGATCCCGGTCGGCCACGAGGAGCTCGCGGCCGGCCGGCCTTCTCGCACCCCGGTGTCGCTACCGAAGCGCGGGGATGACCTCGCGTTCGAAGAGCTCGACACTGCCGAGATCATACGCGGCGTCGTGGAAGTAGCAGATCGCGTAGGTCATACCGGCGTCGTAGAGCTTCCGTAGTTGCTCGACGAGCTGTTCGGGGGTGCCGGTCATCGGGCTGTCCCGGAAAGACTGGATGATCTGCTGAACGCGCTCCTCCGGCACGTGCCGGCGCAGCACGCTCTCCAGTTGTGCGAGCTTGTCCTTGACCTCGGCCTCCGTCTCGCCGATCACGATGTTGTGGTTCGCGGAGCGGGTGATGGAGTCGAAATCGGTGCCGAGCTCGCGACAGTGCTGCGCGAGGACCTTCGACTTGTGCGTGAAGACGTCGACATTGCTGCCGCCGAAGTTGGTGTAGCCGGTGTAGCTCTCGGCATCCATCTCGCCGCCACGCGCGTGCTTGGCGGCGATACGCAGGGTGACCTTTTCACCACCGCCGGCGACCCACAGCGGAATGCCGCCATCTTGGAGTGGAAGCGGACGGCAGATGGCTCCGTCGATGCTGTAGTGCTTGCCGTCGAGGGTGGCCGCGCCGTGCGTCCACAGCTGCCGCATGATCTGGATGCCCTCGTCGAGCATGCCGAGCCGATCTCCGGCGGAGGGGAAACCGTAGCCGTACGCACGCCACTCGTGCTCGTACCAGCCGCCGCCGATACCCATCTCGGTGCGGCCGCCCGACACGATGTCGACCGTGGCCGCGACCTTTCCCAGGTAGGCCGGATTCCGATAGGCCATGCACGTACACATCTGGCCGAGCCGGACACGCTGGGTCTCGGCGCCCAGCGCGGCCATGAGCGTCCAGGCCTCGTGGGTGGCCTCCTCGGTGGGGACGGGCGTGGTGTGGAAGTGGTCGTAGACCCAGATCGATTCGAACTGCGATCCCTGATCCGCATGCTGTGCCACGCGGCGCATCACAGACCACTGCTCGGAGGGAGGAATGTCGACCAGGTCCAGCCGCCATCCTTGCGGAACGAACATTCCAAAGCGCATAGTCATGTCACCAACCTAGCGGTCCGTGGGGTACTCGATAGCCCCGCCCGTGCTCAGTGGCCGTGACATGCGTCGTAGGCTTGGGCATTATGGCTGTGCTGCGATACACCGCGCTGCGTGCGGGCATTCTCGTGGTCGTGGGCGCACTGCTGTGGCTCGTCGGCCTGCGCGGATTCTGGCTGGTGCTGACGGCCATCTTCTTCTCCGGTGTGATCAGCATTTTCGTCTTGCGATCCAGCCGCGATGCCGTGTCGGCAGCACTCGACCGGCGGGTCTCGACCATCAAACAACGTCTCGACGAGCACGCCGCGGCGGAGGACGCGTGGGACGAGGCCACGCGGCAGTCGCCCGAAGCCGAGCGCGACGAGGTGCAGCTAGCTGAGCGCGAATCCGAGGGCGAGCAGGGCGGCGAAGAGCAGCCCGGTCATGCTGGTAGCTCGCAGGGCGGGGATGAGGCCGACACCGCTGGCGCCGCGCACGACCGGAAGCGTGCTGGCGGCAGCAGCCGGGACGGCCAGCAGGGCGAGAGCCGTCCACGGCCCGTCTAGTCCGATCAGGAACAGGACGAGGACGAACGGTAGCGTCATCGTTCCCGCGTAGAAGAGCCGAGCGTGCGACTCGCCGACTGCGACCGCGAGTGTGCGCTTTCCGGCTGCGGCGTCCTTCGGGGCGTCACGCACGTTGTTGACCAATAACAACGCGCAGGCCAGGCTGCCGACTCCCACGGCCGCGAGGGCGGCGGTCACCGTGATCCGCCCGGCCTGGACATACATCGTTCCCAGTACCGCGACGAGGCCGAAGAACACGAACACCGACGCCTCGCCCAAAGCACGGTAGCCATAGGGCCGCGAGCCACCGGTGTAGTACCAGGCCGCCACGATCGCGGCCGCACCGACGGCCAGGAGCCACCAGTCTCCGGTGAGAGCGACGAGGATCAGCCCGGCGATGGCACCGGTGGCGAAACTCGCCCATGCGGCGAGGCGGACCGCAGGCGCGGTCGCCGCGCCCGAGCCGACGAGACGGAACGGTCCGACACGATCGTCATCCGTACCCCGGACACCGTCGGAGTAGTCGTTGGCGTAGTTGACTCCGACCTGCAGGGCGATGGCGACGAGCAGCGCCAAGAGGGCGCGGCCGGGGTGTGCGGAGTCGGTGGCAGCCGCCGCTCCGGTCCCGACGAGCACGGGCGAGATGGCCGCGGGAAGGGTACGAAGCCGTGCCCCTTGCGACCATTGACCGAGGGTCGTCATGCGAGGTGGGCACTCCTTCGTCTGGGGATCTGTCGAGAGGCTATGCCTCGCCCGCGACCCCCGCGTCAGTGCCCTCCGAGCGCAACAGTTCGGTGAGCGCGCGGCGGTCCGGTTTGCCGCTCGACAGGTGCGGCAACGAATCGACCACCGCCAGTTCTCGCGGTGCGTAGGCGGCCGGCGCCTGGCGGGTCACGTGGGTGCGGACGGACTCCAGGCGGGGCGGGTTGCCGGGATCCTGGGGAATCACGGCGGCGACGACGCGCTGACCCCACTCGGGGTCGGGAAGGGCGACGGCCAGCGCGTCGTACACGGCGGGGTGTGCGGTGATCAGCTGGTCGACGGCAGCGAGTGGCACGTTGACGCCGCCGGATACCGCGACGTCGTCGATGCGCCCGACGACTTCCAGCCGGCCGTCTGGCTGGAAATGGCCGATGTCGGCCGTGGTGAACCACCCCTCGGCGAACGTGTCCCGGGAGAGTTGTGGCAGCAGACGGTACCCGCTGGCCAGCATGGGGCCGCCCAGCCGGATGCGCCCGTCGTCGAGGATGTCGACGTCGACTCCCTCCAGGGGGATGCCATCGTAGACACATCCGCCGCACGTTTCCGTCGCCCCGTAGGTGGTGACGACGTGCACGCCGGCTGACCGGGCACGTTCGAGCAGATCGTCGTCGATCGCAGATCCACCGACGAGGACGGCGTCGTATCCCGCAAGCGCGGCCACGGCGGCCTCGCCGCCATCCAGCAGTACTGCCAGTTGCCTGGGAACCAGCGCGGTGTAGCGCCGCTGCGGGCTCGAACCGAACAGCCGGACGCTCGCGGCGGCGAACAGCTCCGGGTCGAACCCGTCGGACATGTCGAGCGCCACCGGCTCGGTTCCGGATACGACGGAGCGAGCCAGAACCATCAACCCCGCGACATGGGTGGCTGGGAGCGCCAGCAGCCACCGGCCGGGTCCGCCCAGGCGATTCAGGGTGGCCGTCGCCGACGCGCGGATGGCGGATGCACTCAACATGACGCCCTTGGGTTCTCCGGTCGAGCCCGATGTCGGCACCACCAGCGAGACGTCCGGGTCTTCCAAGGGCTCCTCGGGCTTGAGCGCGGCGAGCAGGTTGGAGCGCACCGGCTCGGGATGGCTCGGGAGAGGGAGCAGGGCTGGCCCGTCGTGCAGGGCGCTGGCAACCGCCGGATAGATCCGGGGGAGGACGCTGGGCGCCAAGGGAACGTCGATCGCCTGGATCGAGCGGTTCGCCGACGTCGTCGTCGTCGAAGTTGATCTTTGCATCGCGTCTTCTAGCTTAAGCTCTCAGAAGTACCAGGGGAAGCTCGACCAGTCCGGTTCTCGGCGTTCGAGGAATGCGTTTCGGCCTTCGACCGCCTCGTCGGTCATGTAGGCAAGGCGGGTGGCTTCACCGGCAAACACCTGCTGACCGACCAGGCCGTCGTCGACGGCGTTGAAGGCGAACTTCAGCATCCGCTGCGCCGTCGGGCTCTTGCTGTTGATGCGCTCCGCCCAGACCAGAGCGGTCTCTTCGAGTTCGGCGTGGGGTATGACGGCATTGACCATACCCATGCGATGCGCATCCTCGGCCGTGTACTCCATGCCGAGGAAGAAGATCTCGCGGGCGACCTTCTGCCCGACCTGACGAGCCAGGTATGCCGAACCGTAACCGGCGTCGAACGAGCCGACGTCGGCATCGGTCTGCTTGAACCGTGCGTGTTCGGCACTGGCCAGGGTGAGATCACACACCACGTGCAAGCTGTGGCCTCCGCCCGCGGCCCAGCCGGGCACCACGGCGACGACGACTTTCGGCATGATCCGGATGAGGCGTTGTACTTCCAGGATGTGCAGCCGACCGGCACGAGCGGCGTCACCTCGTTCGCTTTCGTCTCGTTCTCCATCTCCCGGCTCAGCCGAGTGATCCGCGTTCTGGTGCGACGTGTCGCCATCCGCGTATCGATAGCCGTCCCGCGCCCGGACCCGCTGATCTCCGCCAGAACAGAACGCCCAGCCCCCGTCCTTTGGAGAGGGTCCGTTGCCGGTCAGTAGTACGCAGCCGACGTCGGGAGTCATCCGCGCGTGGTCGAGTGCCCGATAGAGCTCGTCGACGGTGTGTGGCCGGAACGCATTGCGGACCTCTGGCCGGTCGAAGGCGATACGGACGGTGCCACGATCTCTCCCGTCGGTGACATGCCGGTGGTAGGTGATGTCGGTGAAGTCGAAGCCTTCTACCGGACGCCACGTGGCCGGGTCGAATGGTGTGGGGGTCACGGGAATTACTTTACGTGGATCCCGTAGTCCCCCACCCAGGTAGGTTGCGCATCGGATAAGGTCACCTCCGAGACTCACCGATTATTCTGGAAAGGTAATTCACGAATGCGACTCAACGCGCTGTCGGCCTCCGTGGCTGCGCTGCTCGCAGGGTTCGTCCTCGCGGGCTGCGGTGGAGACGATGACTCGGAATCATCCGAGGACACCGATCAGGCGAACGAAGCCGAAGTCGACGAAGGCGACGCCGCTGACGACGAGGACGCCGCCGATAACGAGGATGCCGCTGATGACGGCGGTACCGATGAGGGCGGCGGTACCGATGAGGGCGACGAGACCGGGGACGATGCATCCGGCGAGGACGAGCAGGACGAGTCGTCGGACTCCTCGGACTCGTCGGAATGGATGACCGTCACCGACGAGGACAGCGGTATCAGTCTCGACATGCCGCGAGATGCTGAGCCCGAGGAGATCGAGTCTCCGACGGCTGACGGTGGCACGATGAGCGGCTACTCCTACTTCGTCGTCGAGTCCGGGGCCGAAGTCGGCTTCAACGTGCTCGGCCTCGACGGTCGCTCGTACGATCTCGAGGCGGGCCTGGACGGTGTCGTGGAAGCCGTCGGCGGCGAACTTGACGGCTCGGAGGACATTACGGTCGACGGGCACGAGGGTGTCGAGGCAGAGATCGCCATTGAGGGTGGTTTCGCGCTCCTGCAGTTGATCGTCGTCGACGACTTCGTGCTCCAGCCACTGGTGGCGACGGACTCCGGCAACCGCGAGCAGGGCGAGGAGTTCTTCGACGAACTCACCGACTCGATCGACGTCGGCTGATCGCGACGGACCTGACGGCGGGCCGGGCCGGGACTGGCCAGGACAGTTCCGGCCCGGCCCGCTGCATGATCAGGCATCGAGACACGTCACCGGCTGGCGGGCCGCACGGGCGGGGCGAGCCCGGATGCGTAAGCTCGCGGGCATGCGTGTCTACGCGATTCCGATGCGCGCTCGATTCCGCGACATCGACGTGCGCGAGGGCGTCCTGTTGCGCGGCTCGGCCGGGTGGGCCGAGTTCTCACCCTTCCGGGAGTACGACGATGCGGAGGCCAGGGCGTGGTGGAGTGCCGCGCAGGAGGCCGCCGAGATCGGCTGGCCAGCGCCGATCCGGGACCGGATCCCGGTCAATGCCACCATCCCGGCCGTCCCGCCTGAACGAGTCGGCGGGATCCTGTCCCGGTTTTCCGGGTGCACCACCGCGAAGGTGAAGATCGCTGCGCCCGGTCACCCGCCTGCGGAGGATCTGGACCGGCTGGCGGCGGTACGGGCGGCCCTCGGACCGGAAGGCAAGATACGGATCGACGCGAACGGAAGCTGGGAAGCCGACACGGCGATCCGGTTGCTTCCCGAGTACGATCGCGCCGCTGGCGGGCTCGAGTACGCGGAGCAACCGTGTGCGTCGGTCGAGGAGCTCGCGTCCGTGCGGCGACGGGTGTCGGTGCCGATCGCGGCGGACGAATCGATTCGTCGGGCGGAGGATCCGGCACGGGTGGCCCGGCACGAGGCGGCCGACATCGTCGTGCTCAAGGTGCAGCCGATGGGCGGCGTGCGGGCGTGCCTGCGTATCGCCGAAGAGATCGGCCGTCCGGTCGTGGTGTCGAGCGCGCTGGAGACGTCGATCGGTATTGCGGCCGGGGTCGCGCTCGCGGCGGCGTTGCCGCGACTGGAGCACGCTTGCGGGCTCGCCACGGTGGGCCTGCTGGAGCGCGACGTGGTAGCTGACCCGCTCGTTGCGCACGACGGAGCGCTTCCGGTGCGGCGACCCGAGCCGCAGGTCGAGCTACTCGCGGCGGTGGAAGCGGACGACGCGACGTCGGCCTGGTGGCACCGCCGAGTCGATCGCCTCCGCGGGCGAGGGTGATGACGGCATGAACGATGGCGGGCGGTGGTGTCCAGAACTGTCGATCTTGTCAGGTCTCGCCGGGAACCGCGCGGGCCCGCGAGTCGTCTCATTACTGAACGCCGCGGTATTTCGGCGCGGGACCGGGCGAGTGGCGAACGCGTGGGTGATCATGGAAGATAGGCGTATGAGGGTCCGTCTCTTGGCTGGTGCGGGTGCCGTTGTGGTCGCTGCCGGGGCAGCGATGATGGTGGCTGGTGGTGGTTCGAGTGACGATGGGCTCGTCCGCGCCAAGGTGAGCGCCCAGGCGGGCGGCGTGCCGCTCGTCGTGCCGGCGTCATCACGGGAGAGCGAACCGGTCGAAGCGCTCGATGCCGATCCCGGAGGGAGCGACGAGTCCGGAGAGGACGCGTCGGCTGGGTTGCAGCTCCACCCGCCGGACGAGGTGAGCGACTGGGAGTCGGCGACCTTCACCGCGGAGTGGTCGGGACCTGACGGTACGCCGGTTCACGGTGTCGTCGATCTCCAACAGGTCGACGGCGACGAGTGGACGCAGGTGGACGAGGTCCAGATGGACGACGACGGCGGCTCGGTCGAGGTCGATGTCTCCGAAACCGGCATCTACCGCCTCGGCTACGGCGGCTCGGACGACATGGAGGAAACGGTGTCGGACGCCGTCACCGTCGTCGTCGACGACGAGCTCCTGCCGTCTCGCATCACCGCTACCGCCACGCCGGGCGACGACGGCACCGCTGAGATCACCGCTACCTGGACGACGGAGGCCGGCGTCGCCATCGTCGGTGAGTTGCAGCTACAAGAGCGCCGGGATGGTGAGTGGGACGACGTCACCACCGTGACCACGGACGCGGACAGTACGGCGACGGTCGACGTCGAGGCCGATAGGGGAGCGCGGTTCCGGTTCGTCTACGACGGTGGGAGCCGGTTCGAAGCCGTCCGGAGTGACGCGGCGGTCGTCGCGGACGAAGAGGTGCGCACCATTCCCGTCAGTACCTGTAGCACCAGCACGGAGATAGACAACCTGCCAAACGGCGAGGCGTGTCACTTCACGCCGGTGAGCAGCGGGACGTTCGTTGTGGCGCACGATTACCTGGGCAACGCGTGGTGGAACGCGATGCCGATGGGTACCGTCGTTGAGCTCGAAGGCGAACATGCCGGCCTGTACGAGGTCGTGGAACGGGAGTTCGCACCCGGGCGCGGTTCGGCGCTGGGCCCCGCGTCGAACTGGACGTGCGGCGCCGAGTGCGACGTCATCTTGCAAACTTGCCAGGGCAGCAACACCGGTTTCACCTGGCTGCGCGAGCTCGATTGACACGCGTGCCGGCGCGCGGAACGACATCGCCGTGGTGAATCCCTCCACCGCCGCTGCCACCGCCGCGGTGGCCGAGCTGGTGACAAACGGCATGCGCCACGCCGTCCTGGCGCCCGGTTCGCGCAGCGCGCCGCTGGCGTTCGCGCTGGACGCGGCGGCGAACCGGAACGAGTTGCAGCTGCACGTGAGGGTCGACGAGCGTTCGGCCGCCTTCACCGCCGTGGGACTTGCCCGCGTGGCCGGTCCGACGGCCGTGGTTACCACGTCGGGAACGGCGGTGGCGAACCTGCACCCGGCGGTGCTGGAGGCCGCCCATGCCGGCGTCTCGCTGCTCGTGCTAACCGCAGATCGCCCGCATGAACTGCGCGGTACCGGCGCCAACCAGACCACCGATCAAGTGCACGTATTCGGCTCTGCGGTGCGCTTCTTCGCCGATATCCCCGCGCCGTACGGCCGCCAGGGCGAAGAGCTCGACATTCGCCACCTCGTCAGCCGGGCGTTCGCCGAGTCAGCGGGCGTGCGTAGCGGCCGGCCCGGGCCGATCCATCTGAACGTGGCGTTCCGGGAGCCGCTGGTTCCCGAAACCGGCGACGCCGGAGTCGGAGATGCCGGAGCCGGAGATGCCGAAGCCGGGGATGCCGGCATGCCGGCAAACGACGGCGCGGGTGATCGTGCCCACGCCGGTGCCCGGGTACATCCGGTGCATCCACGTGCCCTGAATGCCGCCGGAAACGCCGCCGCGAACGCCGCGTTCCAGCTGTCGGACGGTCCGCGGACCGTCGTCGTGGCTGGAGACGGTGCCGGCCCGGCCGCACGGAACCTCGCGGAGAGGGGCAGCTATCCGTTGCTGGCCGAGCCATCCTCGGGAGCGCGGGCCGGGCGGAACGCGATTACCGGATACCGCCTGCTGCTGGAACGCGCGGAACTCGCCGAGCGGATCGAGCGCGTGGTCGTCTTCGGGCATCCGACCCTCTCCCGCCCGGTCCACACCCTGCTGGGCCGCCGAGACGTCGAGGTCGTGGTGGTGGCACCGGGCGGCGACTGGCCGGACGCTGCCCGCAATGCCGCCCACGTCGTCGCTGGCGCCGAGCCAGCCCGGTCCGACGGCGACGCTGGCTGGCTCGAGGAGTGGGTGGCGGCCGGGAACCTGGCGCGTGAGGCGATCGCCGGCGTGCTGGAGTCGAGCCCGGTGAGTGGCCCGGCCATCGCCCGTGCCGTGTGGGATTCGTTGCGGACCGAGGATGCGCTGGTCGTCGGCTCGTCGAACCCGATCCGCGACCTCGATCTCGTGGCAGAGCCGCGGGAGGATGCGCTGGTGCTGGCCAACCGCGGTCTCGCCGGAATCGACGGCACGCTGTCCACGGCGGCCGGTGTCTCGTTGGCGTCGGGCCGGCACACGCGGGTTCTCGTCGGGGATCTCACCTTTCTGCACGACACCGGGGGTCTTCTGCTCGGTCCGGGCGAGGAACGGCCCCGGCTACAGATCGTCGTCGTCAACGACGACGGTGGTGGAATCTTCACGCTCCTCGAACCCGGCGAACCGCAGCATGCCGATGCTTTCGAGCGGCTCTTCGGGACCCCGCACGGTGTCGACCTGGCGGCACTGTGCGCGGCATACGGCGTGCGGCACACCCGTGTTGCGGATCGCGCGGCACTCCGCCGCGAGCTGGCCGATCCTCCTCCCGGGCGCTCGATGGTCGAGGTGCGCGTCGAGCGGTCCGCGCATCGCGCTCTGCACGCCGACATCCGCTCGGCGGTCGGCTCCGCGCTGAAGGGAAACGACGTCGGATCCAGGTGAATCTCCGGTTGGGCGCGCGTAGCGCGCGACAACGGCGGGGGGTCAGCGAACGAGCGCGTCGCGCATCGGGATGAGCTTGGCGGCGCTCTCGGCGAGTTCCTCCGCAGGATTCGAACCGGCGACAATCCCGCATCCGGCGAAGAGCCGCATGCGGGTGGGGTCGGATGGATCGAGCTGGGCGCAGCGCAGCGCGATTCCCCATTCGCCGTCGCCGGCACTGTCGATCCAGCCGATCGGGGCAGCGTAGCGTCCCCGATCGAGCCCTTCGAGCTCGCGGATCAGCTCGATCGCGCGGTCCGTGGGCGTGCCGCCCACTGCCGCCGAGGGATGCAGGGCCGCGGCCATGGCCAGCGACGACGCCTGCCCGGACGCCACACCGGTCACGTCGGTGGCCAGGTGCATGACGTTGGACAGGTGAAGAACGAACGGCGTCTCGGGCACGTTCATGCTGGAGCAGTACGGCGCGAGAGCGTCGGCGACGGAGCGTACCGCGAACTCGTGCTCTTCCAGGTCCTTGCTGGAGCGGGCGAGGGAGGCAGCTAGTGCCAGGTCGTGGACGTCGTCGTGGGTGCGGCGAATGGTTCCGGCGAGTACGCGTGAGGTGACCAGCCCGCGCTCGCGACGGACCAGCAGTTCAGGTGTCGCCCCGAGAAGGCCGTCGACGCTGAAGGTCCAGCATCGCGAGTAGTGCTCGCCGAGCCGGCGCAGTGGCCAGCGGGTGTCGATCGGGTGGGGCGATTCGGCGACCAGGTCGCGGGCCAGGACCACCTTTTCGAGCTCTCCGGCATTGATGCGGTCCACGGCGCTGGCGACGACGATCTCCCAGTCGGCGCCGGTGAGCTGACCGTCAGCGAACGAGATCGCTCCTGGCCGGCGCACGGACGTGGCCGACGGCAGCGTGGGCAGAGGTGGCAAGTTACCCGCGACGCTGACGGTGGTGACCCACCAGCGGCCGTCGCGGTGCCCCACGATGGTCTCCGGCAGGACGAGTGTGGAGGTGCCGGGCTCGTCGTCGAAGGTGAACGAACCGAAGGCGACGGGACCGGAGCCGGGAAGCTGCACCTCGTCGCGGACGACGGCCGTGTTTATCAGCGTCCGCCACCACGCTTCGAGCTCGGCGAACCGGTGTGCCCCGGAGGTCTCGACCCTGGCGGCCTCGCCCCAGCCGACGAGGCCCTGACCTCCCCGTACCCAGGCGTACGGGGACGTGTCGGGCAACAGCGAGAGCAGCGGTCCGGGATCAGGTATCTCCACGGAGCGCGCTACCAGTTGTGGAACCGGCGCGGTCACTGGAGCACTCGTCACGAGCGTCAAGCGTAGTTCGCCAGCATGTCCGGTGGGGCCGCTGGGCATGCCGATGTGCCCGAGAACACAGTGGTGCGCATCTCGGCATCGAGGTGTGGAGCGGTGTCGCCTATGCTGGCGCCGTGAACCGGGCTTCCCTCGACAAGCAGCCGCACGAGGTCGCGGCGATGTTCGACGACGTCGCCGAACGCTATGACCTCACCAACGATGTGCTCTCACTCGGCCAGGATCGCTACTGGCGCCGCGCTGTCCGGCACGCCGTGGCCGCCCGGCCAGGAGAGCGGGTGCTCGACCTCGCGGCCGGTACCGGAACGTCGAGCGAGCCGTTCCGTGCGGCCGGCGCGAGCGTGGTTCCCTGCGACTTCTCGCTCGGCATGGTGCAAGCGGGCAAGCGCCGTCGCCCGCATCTCCCGTTCGTCGTCGGTGACGCCACGAACTTGCCTTTCGCCGACGCGTCGTTCGACGCCGTGACGATCTCTTTCGGCTTGCGTAACGTGCATGATCCTGACCTGGCGCTGCGGGAGATGCTCCGGGTGACTCGCCCCGGCGGCCGATTCGTGCTGTGCGAGTTCAGCCATCCCGTCTGGCAACCGCTGCGTGTGGTCTACGTCGAGTACCTCATGCGGGCGTTGCCGGGCGTCGCGAGGCGGGTGTCGAGTAACCCGGAGGCGTACGTGTACCTGGCCGAATCGATCCGTGCCTGGCCGGATCAGGCCGGTATGGCTGCACGGCTGCAGCAGGCGGGCTGGTCCGGCATCCGATGGCGCAACCTGACCGGAGGGATCGTCGCCCTGCATCACGCGGTGCGCCCGGGTGGCCGCTGAGGCGTGAATTCCGGCCTCGCGGGGTACGCGCAGGTGATGGAATGCACGTCACCCCGGGAGGTATCGGATGCCAGAAGCAGCGGAGCGCCCCTTCGATTTCATCCGGGCCAATGCTCGCCCGGCGAAGCCCCGTACGCGCGGCGTGACCGAGATCCGGGCCGCGTATTACACCGTCCTGGGCCCGCGGTACTTGCGCGACGTCCTCGACACCATGGGCGAATACGTCGACGGCCTGAAGTTCGCCGGCGGCTCGTTCACCCTCGTGCCCGAGCCGGCGCTACGGTCCGTGCTCGACACCGCCCATGAACGCGGCGTCTACGTGTCCACGGGCGGATTCGTCGAGTACGTGCTCACCCAGGGTCCCGACGCGGTCGACCGATATATCGACACGTGCCGGCAGCTCGGGTTCGACGTCGTCGAGATCTCCACCGGCTTCGTGACCATTCCCACTGACGACGTGCTCCGGCTCGTGGAGCGGGTCCAGCGCGCCGGTCTGAAGGCCAAACCAGAGGTCGGTATCCAGTTCGGCGCGGGCGGTGCGACGCGGCCCGAGGAGCTCGAGGCGGCAGGCGTGCGCGACGTGGATTCGGCGATCTCGCTGGCCCGGCGCTGTCGTGATGCGGGAGCCGAGTCGATCATGATCGAGTCGGAGGGAATCACCGAGGAAGTCACGGCCTGGCGGACCGACGTGGTGACCGCCATCGTGCGCGAACTCGGCCTCGAACCGGTCATGTTCGAAGCGGCCGATCCCCAGGTCTTCACCTGGTACGTCCAGAACTACGGGCCGGAAGTCAACCTGTTCGTCGACCACTCCCAGATCGTCCAGCTGGAATGCTTGCGCCAGGGCATCTGGGGCACCGCCGGGACGTGGGGCCGCATCGTCCGCTACGCGCCGTGAACGCGCCGGAGTTCAGCCGCGCAGACCTTTCATGGCGGCGCAGCTTCGTTCGGCCGCGCCGAGGCTTCCCCCGCCGTCCGCCGGGGTGGCGGGAGCGTTGTCCTGCTCCCACAGCGATACGTACGAGCCACGTCGTGGCAGCGCACGGTAGAAGCTCTCGTAGTCGATGTCGCCCTCGCCGAATTCGGTCATCTCGTACCCGTGTGGCAGGTCGGGACGGCGCGCTCCGTCCTTGGTGTGGAACAGCGGGTAGCGATGGGAATGTGCCTTGACGTAGTCGACGGGATCGAAGCCCGGTGCGATGTGCTGGCCCACGTAGGCCCAGTAGATGTCTAGTTCGAGATAGACCAAATGCGGATCGGTTTCGGATAGCAGCAGGTCATAGAGCCGCACCTCCGGGTTGTCGGCGGCGAATCGGAACTCGTTGTGGTGGTTGTGGTGGTACCACTTGAGGCCGCGTGCCCTGGCGGCCTCCCCGAAGCTGTTGAATTCGTCGGCGGCCGCCTTGTATCCGTCGACGGTCCGGTTGCCGGGGGACACCGGCTCGTTGGCGGTGCCGATGTAGGGAAATCCCATCGTTTCGGCGATGTCGAGCTCGGCCTCCATGTTGTTGCGGAAGTCGGCGATGCCGCGGTGTCCTCCGATTCCGTTCAACCCGTTGTCGTCGAGCAACTGGCGGATCTGGGCCGGCGTGATGTCTGGCTCGGCCGGCGATGAGTAGCCGGCGAACTCGATGTGCACGAATCCCATCCGGGCGAGCTCTTCGAGTACGACCCGGAAGCCGAGCTCGGCGATGGCATCGCGCACGCTCCACAGCTGGATGCCGATCCGCCCCGGGGGTATGAGGCGGCGGCGAAGCGAGCCGGAGGGACGCGCGGCGGTGGTGGCTCCGGCGGTAGTGGCCCCGGCGAATGCGGCGGTACCGGCTGCGGCGGTGGTGCCGGCGAGGGCGCTGAGGAACCGACGTCGATCGATCTTCGTGTGTGCCATGGGGGTCTCCTCGTGACTCGAACCGGAATCGGGAATCAGGGACCGGACAAGGAAATGGGACAAGGGAATCGAGGACAGCCGTGCTCGGAAAGCAGTCGCGGCGCCGTCACCTCCGTCCATTGGGGCGACTACTTTTGTTAGTTATAGACCCGAAACATAGAAGTAACCTGTCGACAGGTCAATATGTTTCGATCAACTATCGACAGAAGTAGGAAGAAGGTGTGCCCGCGAACGAGCCGACGACCATGTCGGCGGGATTGTCGGAGGTCGACAGCTTTCGGTTGCCAGCCCGGAAATCGAGCCTGGCGTGCACCGGCAGGCGAGCTCGTGGGAGCCAGCCGGAATTTCGCAACGTCGATCATGCGTAAAGTCCGCAGGTCAGATGGGTCGGCCCCGGTCGAAAGCGGCGGAAGGGAGGTCCTACACTTGGTCAGGAAGTGAGTTCGTGAACATATTCACGAACTGTGAGCGCCGGTGCTCCGTACTTCCGATCAGAATGGACCGATAGCGACGGGTGCTGAGGGACCGATGAACGTACAGGCCGGCGACGCTGACGTCATCGTGGTCGGTGCCGGCCCGGCCGGATCGACGGCAGCGTATTACCTGGCTCGTTCGGGTCTCGACGTTCTGATGCTGGACAAGGCGTCGTTCCCGCGCGACAAGGTGTGTGGCGACGGGCTGACGCCACGCGCGGTGCGGCAGCTCGTGCGGATGGGCGTGGATACCTCGGGTCCGGGGTGGATCCGGAACAAGGGTCTGCGGATCATCGGCGGTGGGATGCGTTTGCACCTTCCGTGGCCCGAGCTCACCAGCTACCCGAACTACGGGCTGGTGCGGACCCGGCTCGATTTCGATCACCTGCTTGCCCGGCACGCCGAAGCGGCCGGGGCGCGGCTGCTCGAAAGTACCAACGTGACCGCGCCACTGATCGACGAGCGCAGCGGAACCGTGGTGGGCGTGCGCGCCAAGCCGGTGGACAGCCGGGGCCGCGCGAGTGGTGCACCGCAGAGCTACCGCGCCCGGCTAGTAGTGGCGGCCGACGGCACGTCGTCGCGGCTGGCGACGGCACTCGGTATTCACCGGCGCGATGATCGCCCGCTCGGGGTCGCCGTGCGCACGTATTACAAGAGCCCCCGCCACGACGACGAGTGGATGGAATCGTGGCTGCAACTGTCGGTACCGAACGAGCGTGGTGGCAGCGACCTGTTGCCGGGCTATGGGTGGATCTTCGGCACCGGCAACGGCACGAGCAACGTCGGGCTGGGCATCCCCAACACGTCCCGGGCATTCGGCCGCGTCGACTACCGAGATTTGCTCCGCCGGTGGGTCGCACAGACGCCACGAGAGTGGGGGTTCACCGAAGAGAACCAGGTCGGTGGAATCCGCAGCGCGGCGCTTCCGATGGGGTTCAACCGGCAGCCGCACTACAGTCACGGCGTCCTGCTCGTGGGCGATTCCGGAGGCATGGTCAATCCGTTCAATGGCGAGGGCATCGACTACGCGATGGAGGCGGCAAGCCTCGCGGCGACGATGATCGCCGACGCGCTCGCCCGCGACACCCCTGCCATCCGTGAGCGCGTCCTCCAGCAGTATGCGGCCGAGCTCAAGCGCGAGCACGGTGGCTACTTCACGTTGGGACGTACCTTTCTCCGCCTGATCGGAGATCCACGAATCATGAAGATCGCGACGAATCACGGACTACCACGTCCATGGTTGATGCAGTTCACGCTGAAGTTGCTCGCCAACCTCACCGATCACCGTGACGGTGACGTCCACGACCGCGTCATCAACACCCTGACCCGAGTGGCTCCGGCGGCATGAGGCACGGGCAGAATGTGGACTCGCATCACCGGGAAATGAAGGCGTGCATGACAGAGATGACCGAAGGGAGCTGAGCGCGCGTGGATCTGTACGCGCCGATGATCGGATTGATCATCCTGGGCGCCGTGTTCGCGGTGTTCTCAGTGGTGGTCTCGACCGTGATCGGGCCGAAGCGGTACAACCGTGCGCGGCTCGACTCCTACGAGTGCGGTATCGAGCCGACGCCCCAGCCGGTGGGCGGTGGGCGCATCCCGATCAAGTACTACCTCACGGCGATGACGTTCATCATCTTCGACATCGAGATCATCTTCCTCTATCCATGGGCGGTTCGCTTCGACCACCTCGGGGTCTTCGGTTTCGTCGCGATGGTGACGTTCTTGTTCCTCATCACCGTGCCGTTCGTCTACGAATGGCGCCGTGGCGGGCTGGAATGGGACTGACGAAGGGAGTGTGACCATGGGTATCGAGGAGAAACTTCCATCGGGAGTCCTGCTCAGCACGGTCGAGAACCTGGCCGGTTGGATGCGGAAGGGCTCGATGTGGCCAGCCACGTTCGGCCTGGCGTGCTGCGCCATCGAGATGATGTCCTACGGCACGCCGCGGCACGATTCGTCGCGCTTCGGTATGGAGGTCTTTCGCGCCTCACCGCGGCAAGCGGACCTGATGATCGTTGCCGGCCGGGTGAGCCAGAAGATGGCGCCGGTGCTGCGCCAGATCTATGACCAGATGGCCAACCCGAAGTGGGTGCTGTCGATGGGCGTCTGCGCGAGTACCGGCGGAATGTTCAACAACTACGCGATCGTTCAGGGCGTGGATCACGTGGTGCCGGTGGACATCTACCTGCCGGGCTGCCCGCCGCGTCCGGAGATGCTGATGGACGCGATCATCAAGCTGCACGAACAGATCCAGCACGGCAAGCTCGGCGCTCACCGGGAGGCGGAGGAAGCTCAAGCCGAGCAGGACGCCCTCGGCGCGACACCGACCCACGAGATGAAGGGTCTGCTGCAGTGACGGACGAACGAGAGGAAAGACCAGGCACGGACGAGGAGAGCCTGCCGGCCGAACCTACCGGCCCGGAGCTGCCTCCTCCGCACCCCACACGTCGTGGCATGTTCGGAGCGGAGGACTCGGGGGACACGTCCGGATACGGCCGCCTCGTCGTACGCGATACGAGTCCGATCCGGGGGAGCTCGACGCCCCGCCCGTGGGACGACGAGTTCGAACAGCTCGGTGACGAGGTCGGCACGGCTCTCGAACAGGCCGGCCTGGGCGACGACGTGATCGAGAAAGTCATCGTCGACCGCGGGCAGATGACGTTCTTCATCAAGCGTGAGCGGTTGGCTGAGGCCGTGCGCGTGTTCCGCGACGATCCCGCACTGCGCTTCGAGATGTGTCTCGGGGTCAACGGTATCCACTACCCCCACGAGGAAGGGCGCGAACTGCACGCGTGCTATCAGCTCTTGTCGATCACGCACAACCGCCGGGTCACCCTCGAATCGGTGTGTCCGGACGAGGACCCGCACTTGCCGACGGTCACGGAGACATACCCGTCGGCCAACTGGCACGAGCGGGAGACCTACGACTTCTTCGGCATCATTTTCGACGGGCACCCGGCGTTGACCCGGATCGAGATGCCGGACGATTGGCCCGGCCATCCACAGCGCAAGGATTATCCGCTCGGCGGGATCCCCGTCGAGTACAAGGGTGCGACGATCCCGCCGCCGGACGAGCGGAGGGCTTATCACTGATGTGCGGGTGTGACCTATGAATGCTGATGCCACCTTCTCGACGACCGATCGCGATGACGATCCATACGCGGGCGTCCGTGAGACGACGGAGGGTCCGGTCTACACCGTCACGGGTCAAGACTGGGACGACGTCGTCGGGGCAGCCGCGGCCGGTGAAGAACGGATCGTGGTCAACATGGGGCCACAGCATCCCTCGACCCACGGGGTGCTGCGGCTGATCCTCGAACTCGACGGCGAGATCGTGCGGGAGGCCCGCGTCGGGCTCGGCTACCTGCACACCGGGATCGAGAAGAACCTGGAGTATCGGAACTGGACGCAGGGCGTCACGTTCGTGACGCGGATGGACTACCTGGCGCCGTTCTTCAACGAAGCGGCATACGTCTTCGGGGTCGAGAAACTCCTCGGGATCTCGGACGATATCCCCGAGCGTGCCAACGTCATCCGGGTCATGATGATGGAGCTCAACCGGATCTCTTCGCATCTGGTGGCGATCGCCACCGGTGGTATGGAGATGGGCGCCCTGACCGTGATGACCGTGGGGTTCCGGGAACGCGAGCGCACCCTCGACCTGTTCGAGCTCATCACCGGCTTGCGGATGAACAGCGCCTACATCCGGCCCGGGGGTGTCGCTCAGGACCTTCCGCCGGGCGCCGTGGAGAGCGTGCGCGAGTACCTGCGCTGGATGTGGGATCACATCGGCGAGATCGAAGCGTTCTGTAACGAGAATCCGATCTTCAAGGGACGTACCCAGGAGAACGGCTATCTCGACCTGGCCGGGTGCATGGCCCTGGGGATCACCGGTCCGATCCTGCGAGCGACGGGCCTGCCGTGGGATTTGCGCAAGACCCAACCGTATTGCGGCTACGAGACGTATGAGTTCGACGTGCCCACCCGCGATACGTGCGATTCCTACGGGCGGTTCCGGATCCGCGTCGACGAGATCAAGGAATCGCTGAAGATCATCGAACAGTGTCTGGACCGTCTGGAACCGGGTCCGGTGATGGTCGAGGACAAGAAGATCGCCTGGCCCGCCCAGCTGGCCATCGGGTCCGACGGTATGGGCAATTCGCTTGACCACATCCGGCACATCATGGGCGAGTCGATGGAGGCGTTGATCCATCATTTCAAGCTGGTGACCGAGGGGTTCCGGGTACCGCCGGGAGAGGTCTACGTGCCGGTCGAGAGCCCACGTGGTGAGCTGGGCGCGCACGTGGTCTCCGAAGGCGGCACCCGTCCGTACCGGGTGCACTTCCGCGACCCGTCGTTCAACAACCTCCAGGCCGTCGCCGCCATGTGCGAGGGCGGTATGGTCGCGGACGTCATCGTTGCGCTGGCAAGTATCGATCCGGTCATGGGCGGGTGCGACCGATGACCAGTGAAGGTGGCGGTGAGATGACCGAGAGGGACGGATCCGACGTGACCGAGGACGCTGGCACCCGGCTCGACGCGAGCGTGCGGGCCGAGATGCTCGAGATCGTCGCTCGCTATCCGGAGTCGCGCTCGGCGTTGCTGCCGATGCTGCATTTGGTTCAGTCATACGAGGGCTACGTGACGCCGGCCGGGATCGAGATGTGCGCGGACGTGCTCGGGCTGACCGAAGCCGAGGTAGCGGCGGTCGCGACCTTCTACACGATGTACAAGCGCCGCCCGGTCGGTGAGTATCACGTCGGTGTTTGTACCAACACCCTTTGCGCGATCATGGGCGGCGACATCATCTGGGATGAGCTGGCCGATCACCTCGGCATCAGCCACGACGAGACCACCGAGGATGGCCGGATCTCGCTGGAGCGCGTCGAGTGCAACGCTGCCTGTGACTACGCCCCCGTGGTGATGGTGAACTGGGAATTCGTCGACAACCAGACGCCCGAGTCGGCGCGCGAGCTCGTCGACACGTTGCGCTCGGGAGGCGAGGTCACCTCGACGCGAGGGCCACGGGTGTGCTCGTGGAAACAGGCCGAGCGCGTGCTCGCGGGATTTCCCGACGGTTTGGCGAACGAGGGCCCTGCGGCCGGATCGGCGTCGCTCGCCGGCTTGCGGTTGGCTCGCGAGGAAGGCTGGACCGCGCCCGAAGGTGGCCAGACGGCCCTCAACGCCGCCACGGACGGCGGCGACGAGACCACTGGAGGAGAGAAGAAGTGACCACTGCATCCGAGGCTTCCTCGACACAAGAGCACGCCTCGGCCACGCTGACACCGGTGCTCACGGCGCGCTGGGACCAGGAGGACTCCTTTACCCTCCGTGGTTACGAGCGGGATGGCGGGTACCGGGCGCTGCGCCAGGCACTGCAGCGTAGCCCGGAGTCCATCGTCGAAGCGGTGAAGGATTCCGGCCTGCGTGGACGGGGCGGTGCGGGCTTCCCGGCCGGTATGAAGTGGAGCTTCGTTCCCAAGGACAGCCCGAAACCGACGTATCTCGTGGTCAACGCCGACGAGTCCGAACCGGGGACGTGCAAGGACATCCCGCTGATGATGGCCGACCCGCACCTCCTGGTGGAGGGGACCATCATCTCCGCCTATGCCATCGGGTCCAATTTCGCGTTCATCTACGTCCGTGGCGAGGTGCTGCATGTCGTCCGCCGGTTGCAGCAGGCGGTGACCGAGGCGTACGAGGCCGGATACCTGGGGCGCGACATCCTGGGCTCGGGGTATGACATCGATGTCGTCGTGCACGTGGGCGCGGGTGCGTACATCTGTGGCGAGGAGACGGCGCTGCTCGATTCCCTCGAAGGGCGTCGTGGCCAGCCCCGGCTCAAGCCGCCGTTCCCCGCTGTCGCAGGGCTGTACGCCTCGCCCACCATCGTGAACAACGTCGAGACCATCGCCTCCGTGCCATCGATCGTCGCCAACGGCTCCAGCTGGTTTCGGCTGATGGGAAGCGAGAAGTCACCGGGGTACGGGATCTTTTCCCTGTCCGGCCACGTCAGCCGTCCCGGCCAGTACGAGGCGCCGCTGGGCATCACCCTCAACGAGCTCATCGACATGGCCGGAGGTATCCGGGGTGGCAGGGAGCTGAAGTTCTGGACACCGGGCGGCTCGTCCACACCCATGCTCACGGCCGCGCACGCGGACCTGCCGCTCGACTTCGAAGAGATGGTCAGCGCGGGAACCATGCTCGGTACCCGGGCGCTGCAGATCTTCGACGACTCCACCTGCGTCGTCCGGGCGACACTGCGCTGGACGGAGTTCTACAAGCACGAGTCGTGTGGCAAGTGCACACCGTGCCGGGAAGGATTCTGGTGGCTGGTCCAGATCCTTGAGCGGCTGGAAAAAGGCGAGGGTACCGAGGCCGACCTCGACAAGACGCTCGATTTGACCGACAACATCGCGGGGCGCTCGTTCTGTGCTCTCGCTGATGGCGGGGTCGGGCCGATCGATTCGTCGATCCAGTACTTCCGCGACGAGTACATCGCGCACTTCGAGCACGGTGGTTGCCCATTCGATCCAGCGGCATCGGCGTTGTTCGCCGTCGAACGTCAGGAAGAAGCGGGGGTCAACGCTCCATGACCGTCACTGGCAAGACCACCACGACCGACTCCACATCGGATGGCGCGGTCGAGCAGAAGGAGAACCTGGTCACGCTCACCATCGATGGTTTCGAGGTGAGCGTCCCGGAGGGGACTCTGGTCATCCGCGCGGCGGAGATGATCGGTATCCAGATTCCCCGGTTCTGTGACCATCCACTGCTGGAACCGGCCGGGGCGTGTCGGCAGTGCCTGGTCGAGGTTCCCGACATGGGAAACGGCCGGGCAATGCCCAAGCCGCAGGCGTCGTGCACGCTCACCGTGATGCCCGGCATGGTCGTCAAGACCCAGTTGACGTCACGCGTGGCGGACAAGGCGCAGCAGGGCATCATGGAGTTCCTGCTGATGAACCATCCGCTCGACTGCCCGGTCTGTGACAAGGGTGGCGAGTGTCCGCTGCAGAACCAGGCGATGAGCAACGGCCGTGGCGATTCCCGCTATGAGGGTAAGAAGCGGACGTTCCCCAAGCCGATCAACATCTCCGCGCAGATCCTGCTTGACCGGGAGCGTTGCGTGCTCTGCGCGCGGTGCACCCGGTTTTCGCAGGAGATCGCCGGTGACCCCTTCATCGAGATGCTCGAAAGGGGTGCACTGCAGCAGGTGGGTATCTACGAGAAAGAGCCGTTCGAGAGCTACTTCTCCGGGAACACCATCCAGATCTGCCCGGTAGGTGCGCTCACGTCGGCTGCGTACCGATTCCGCTCCCGGCCGTTCGATCTCGTCTCCGTCCCCAGCGTTGCCGAGCACGACGCTTGTGGCAGCGCGATCCGGGTCGATCACCGGCGGGGTACCGTCATGCGCCGGCTGTCCGGCGACGATCCCGAGGTGAACGAAGAGTGGATCACTGACAAGGACCGCTTCGCGTTCCGTTCGTTCACCCTGGATGATCGGCTGACGCATCCGCTCGTGCGGGACGAAGAAACCGGCGAGTTGGAAGCTGCCTCGTGGCGTGAGGCGCTGACCCTGGCCGCGCGTGGACTTGCCGCCGCCCGCGACGCCAAAGGGGTGGGTGTCCTGACTGGCGGCCGGGTGACACTCGAAGACGCCTACGCCTACGCCAAGTTCGCCCGGATCGGTCTCGGCACCAACGACATTGACTTCCGGGCACGGGCGCACTCGGCCGAGGAGGCCGCGTTCCTGCAGCGCATCGCCACCACTCGGCCCGGCGACGACGATGCGGTGACGTTCTCTGGCCTGGAATCCGCCCCGGCCGTGATGCTGGCCGGATTCGAACCCGAGGAAGAAGCGGGAACGGTCTTCCTCCGTCTGCGCAAGGCCATGCGCCGCGGGACGAAAGTCTTCTCGATCGCGCCGTTCGCCACCCGGGGATTGCAGAAACTCTCCGGCCAGCTGCTCCCGACCGTTCCCGGAGCCGAAACGCAGGCATTGGACGCGGTGGCCGCCGGTTCGGGCGCGATGTCCGGGGTGCACGGGGAACTGTCCGCGCCAGGCTCGGTACTGCTCGTCGGTGAGCGTCTGGCCAGCGTGCCGGGAGGGCTGACAGCAGCGACCCGGCTCGCCGAGGCGACCGGCGCCCGGCTGGCGTGGATTCCTCGCCGAGCGGGAGATCGCGGAGCGATAGAAGCCGGCGCGATGCCGCACCTTCTCCCGGGTGGCCGTCCGATCGACGATGCCGAAGCGCGCGTCGACATGACAGCGGCCTGGGGCGTGCCGAGCCTGCCACCCCTCCCTGGCCGCGATACGGACGGGATCGTATCGGCGCTCGCGGAAGGCTCGCTGAGCGGTGCCGTCGTCGGGGGCGTGGAGCTAACGGATCTTCCCGATCCGGCGGCCGCCCGCTCGGCGCTGGAGCGGGCCGGTTTCGTTCTCAGCCTGGAGGTGCGCCGGAGCGACGTGACCGACCTGGCTGACATCGTTCTCCCCGTGGCGCCGCCGGTGGAGAAGGCCGGCACGTTCGTCAACTGGGAGGGGCGGCACCGTCCATTCCCCAAGGTCATGCAGGAGAGCGCCGCGTGGTCGGATGCGCGCGCGCTCGACGCCGTGGCGTCCGAACTCGACATCGATCTCGGAACCCGGGACGTCGCCGGGATCCGCGCCGAGCTCGACGAGATCGGAACGTGGCGAGCGGCGCCGACGCCGCTCGACATCAGGAGCGACGTGCCCCCCGAACCGGGCGCCAACGAGGCCGTGCTCGCAACGTGGCGGACCATGCTCGATGCCGCGCGGGGTCAGGACGGGGAACCCCACCTCGCCCAGACGGCGCCGGCGCCGCGGGCCCGGCTGTCGGCTGCGACGGCGGCCGAGCTCGGCATCGCCGACGGCGAGCCGCTGACGGTCAGCACGGTCTCCGGTGCCGTCACCCTGCCGCTGGCGATCACCGAGATGCCGGACCGGGTGGTGTGGGTGCCGCAGAATTCCCCGGGCTCGCGCGTACACGCCGATCTCGGTGTCGGAGCCGGAGCGGTGGTGACGCTCGCAGCCGCCGGCGAAACAGGTGACGAGAGTTCGGATGACCTCGCGGGAGGTGACGCATGACCACCCGGCTGGCGGATCAGCTGGGGCGTGCCGAGATCCAGGCCGTCGAGCAGGTCGAGGGTTTCGGTGCGGACCCCTGGTGGATCATCGCTCTGAAGTGCCTCGGCATCTTCGTGCTCCTCCTCCTGATGACGCTGTTCGTCATCGTGTTCGAGCGCAAGGTCGTCGCGCGGATGCAGCATCGGATCGGTCCGAATCGCGTCGGGCCGAAGGGATGGCTGCAAAGCCTCGCGGACGGCGTGAAGCTGATGCTCAAGGAGGACATCGTCCCCAAGGCGGCAGACCGCGTCGTGTACATCTTGGCGCCGATCATCTCCGCGGTTCCGGCGTTTCTGGTCTTCGGTCTCATCCCGCTCGGACCCGAGGTCTCCATCTTCGGCGAGACGACACGGCTACAGCTCACGGATACGCCCGTTGCCGTGCTGTTGATCCTGGCGATCGCGTCGAGCGGTGTCTACGGACTGATGCTGGCCGGATGGTCCAGCGGTTCGCCCTATCCGCTGCTCGGCGGTCTACGCTCGTCGGCACAGGTCATCTCGTACGAGCTGGCGATGAGCCTGTCGTTCGTCGCCGTCTTCCTATTCGCCGGCACGATGTCCACGTCGGGCATCGTCGAGAGCCAGGAACGGATCTGGTACGCGCTGATCCTGGCGCCCTCGTTCGTCGTGTACATGGTCTCGATGGTGGGCGAGACCAACCGGGCACCATTCGATCTTCCCGAGGCCGAGGGCGAGCTGGTGGCCGGGTTCGGCACCGAGTACTCGTCGATCAAGTACGCCATGTTCTTCCTCGCCGAGTACATCAATATGATCAACGTCTCGGCGCTGGCCACGACGCTCTTCCTCGGTGGCTGGAGGGCGCCGTGGCCGCTGTCCGCGATCGGCGACGGCATGTTCAACGAGGGCTGGTGGCCGCTGCTGTGGTTCCTCGCCAAGGTCCTCGTGCTGCTGTTCGTCTTCATCTGGCTGCGTGGCACCCTGCCGCGCTTCCGCTATGACCAGTTCATGAAGCTCGGCTGGAAGGTTCTCATCCCGTTCTCGCTGGCCTGGATCGTGCTCGTGGGCGGGCTGCGGCTTGCCATGAACGAAGGCGTGACGCGCCAGCAGATCTTCCTCGTGGTGGGCATCGCGCTGGCCGTATTCATGGTCATCTCGTTCATCAGTTCGTGGATCGGCGAGCGAGTCCGGGACGACGAGGAGGAGTCCGAGGACGCGGCGGAGAAGCCGTTCGATCCGTTCGCCGGTGGGCATCCCGTGCCGCCCCTACCCGGCCAGCAGGGCAGTACGCCGGTCGCCGCCACCGTCGGACCACCGGCGGGCTCAGACCATACCGACGAGAGCGACAGCTCAGAGGAGGGCACCCGTGCCTAGCTTCCTCGATTCGATCGCGGGGTTCGGAGTCACGTTCCGGACCATGTTCCGCAAGAAGATCACAGAACAGTACCCGGAGGAGCGGCACCCGGTCGCGCCTCGGTTCCACGGTCGTCACCAGCTCAACCGGCATCCGGACGGTCTCGAGAAGTGCATCGGCTGTGAACTGTGCGCGTGGGCGTGCCCGGCCGATGCCATCTACGTGGAGGGCGCCCAGAACACCGAGGAGGAGCGCTACTCCCCGGGCGAGCGTTACGGGCGCGTGTATCAGATCAATTATCTGCGCTGTATCCTGTGCGGGCTGTGTATCGAGGCATGTCCGACCCGGGCGTTGACGATGACGAACGAAGACGAGCTCGCCGACCACACGCGGGAGAGTCTGATCTACGAGAAGAAGGATCTGCTCGCTCCCTTGCTGCCGGGCATGGAAGAGCCCCCGCACCCGATGCGCCTCGGGAATGACGAGCGCGACTATTACCTGGGTGCTGGCTTGCAGAGCGGGACCGGCGCGTCCGAAGCCACCACGAATGGCCACGGGGAGGGAACGCAGTGAATCTCCTGGCCGCTGTCGCCACGCAAGCCGGTGACTCGCCAGCTGGCTCGACTGGCTCTACTACGGGTGAAGAGATCCTCTTCTGGATCCTCGCTCCGCTGGCCGTGCTCGGCGCGGCGGGGTTGGTGTTCGCTCGCAAGGCCGTGCACGGTGCGCTTTTCCTCGCGGTCACGATGGTCAGCTTGGCGTTCCTGTACATCGCGCTCGAGGCTCCGTTCCTCGGAGTGGTGCAGATGGTCGTCTACACCGGCGCGGTCATGATGCTGTTCCTCTTCGTGATCATGCTGGTGGGAGTCGACGCTTCGGACTCGCGGGTGGAAACGATCCGGGGACAACGCGTCGGGGCGGGACTCGCACTGCTCGGCGTGATCATCTTGCTCATGACCGTTGCTGGACGCGCCGCACTTCCAGATCCGGTGGGTACCGCGCAGGCGGCACCGGATGGCAATGTCTACGCCATCGCAGATTTGCTATTCGGCCGCTATGTCTGGGTGTTCGAGGTCGTGGCGGCCGTGTTGATCACGGCGGCCGTCGGCGCCATGGTCCTCACCCACCGGGAACGCACGAGTCGCCGGCTCACCCAGCGCGAGATGTCGGAGAAGCGTTTCCGTGATGCCGACCCGCAACAGGCGGCCGGCCAGCCACCTCCCGGGGTCTACGCGCGGCACAATGCGGTCGACACGCCAGCGTTGCTACCGGACGGAACTCCGGCGGAGACATCGATCTCGCCGGTGCTCATCGCACGCGGCGCCGCTCGTTCGGCGGACGAGTTCACGATCGATCTCCGGCAGCTCGGCGACGAGGAGGGCTCTGACGCTGCCCCGACCGAGCCGAGCGACGACTCGACCAGTGGCATGAGCGGTGAGGCCACGCCGGGTGCCGCCGAAGGGAACGACGGTGAGGCCGGTACCACCGACGGAGGTGAGGCCCGATGAACCCGACGTCGTATCTGGTGCTGGCCACCATACTGTTCACCCTCGGAAGCGGTGGCGTGTTGCTACGGCGCAACGCGTTGGTGGCGTTCATGAGCGTCGAGTTGATGCTCAACGCGGCCAATCTCGCGTTCGTGGCGTTCGCGCGGATGCACGGCGCTCTCGATGGTCAGATCGTGGCGTTTTTCGTCATGATCATCGCGGCGGCCGAGGTCGTCATCGGGTTGGCCATCATCGTGATGATTTTCCGAACCCGCAGGTCCGCGTCGGTCGATGACGCCAGCCTGCTGAAGCTGTGACGGGCGTGGGGGAGACGTGAACACAACTCTGTTGACCCAGAGCGTCGCGGCCCAGACCGAGACTCACCAGGCGGTCCGCGAGGCGAGCGGGCTGTTCTCGGGGACGTGGTTGCTCATCGCGTTGCCCCTTCTCGGTGCGGCGCTGCTGCTGCTTGGGGGCCGACGGCTCGACCGCACGGGTCATCTTGTCGGCTGCGCGACGGTGATCGCCTCGTTCGTGGTGGCGGCAGTCCTGTTCGTCGCGATGCTGGGAGAAGGCAGCGGTGAGCGCGCGTTCCTCATCCCGCTATGGGAGTGGTTCAACGCCGGCGGCTACGAGGTCGAGATCAGCCTCCTGCTGGACCAGCTGTCCATGGCATTCGTCTTGCTGATCACCGGTGTGGGCTCGCTGATCCATGTCTATTCCATCGGATACATGGAGCACGACGAACGCCGGCGCCGGTTCTTCGGCTATCTGAACCTGTTCGTTGCGGCCATGTTGCTGCTCGTACTGGCTTCGGACTTCCTGGTGCTGTTCATCGGCTGGGAAGGTGTCGGTCTCGCCTCGTACCTGTTGATCGGTTTCTGGCAGCACAAGCCCTCCGCGGCCGTGGCGGCGAAGAAGGCGTTTGTCGTGAACCGGGTCGGCGACATGGGCATGGTCCTCGCGGTCGCCTCGATGCTCGTCGTCTTCGGCTCGTCGTCGTACGCGGTCGTGTTCGCTGGCACCGAGAACGCGCCGGTGGGTTGGCTCAACGCCATCGGGCTCTTCCTCTTGCTGGCCGCCTGCGGCAAGTCGGCGCAGTTCCCGTTGCAGTCGTGGTTGCTCGACGCGATGGAGGGCCCCACACCCGTCTCGGCGTTGATTCACGCTGCGACGATGGTGACGGCCGGTGTCTACCTGATCGTCCGGTCGGCCGCCATCTTCGATCTTGCTCCCGAGGCGCGCACCGCCGTGGTCGTCGTCGGCGCGGTCACGTTGCTGATGGGTGCGATCATCGGTTGCGCCAAAGACGACATCAAGAAGGCACTGGCCGGTTCGACGATGAGCCAGATCGGCTACATGATGCTGGCGGCAGGGCTTGGACCGGCCGGGTACGCGTTCGCCATCTTCCACCTGATCACGCACGGTTTCTTCAAGGCGAATCTGTTCCTCGGTGCAGGCTCGGTCATGCACGGCATGAACGACGAGGTCGACATGCGCCGGTTTGGAGCGCTGCGGGCGGCGATGCCGGTGACGTTCGCCACGTTCGCGATCGGCTACCTGGCGATCATCGGTATCCCGCCGTTCGCTGGCTTCTTCTCCAAGGACCAGATCATCGAGGCGGCGTTCGCCGAGGGCCTGGTGGTGGGCCTGTGTGCCCTTCTCGGTGCCGGTATCACTGCCTTCTACATGACCCGGGTGATGCTGATGACATTCCTGGGCAGCAAGCGCTGGGCCGAAGAAGCGCACCCTCACGAGTCCCCGCGGGTGATGACGTGGCCGCTCATCGCTCTCGGCGCGCTCTCGGTTGTCGGCGGCGCCGGGCTGCTATACCTCGGTGGCGGTATCGTTGACTGGCTGGAGCCCGTGACCGGGGAGGAACACCACGATCTTCCGGTGCCGCTCGCGGTGCTCATGACGAGCACGCTGATCACCGTGCTCGCCGGAGCGGCGGTCGCATGGCTGCTTTACGGGCGCCGCCCGGTTCCCGAGGTAGCGCCGCGCGGTAACCCGCTCACTGTGGCCGCACGCCGGGATCTATATGGGGATGCCGTCAATGAGGGCCTCTTCATGCGGCCCGGCCAGTACCTCACCCGGTCCCTCGTCTACGCCGAGAGCCGTGGCGTGGACGGTACCATCGTCGGCGCGGCGAAGGCCGTCGGTGGCCTGTCCACTCGCTGGCGGCGTTGGCAGACCGGGTTCGTCCGCTCGTACGCCCTGACCATGCTGGCTGGCGCCGGCCTGGTCGTCATAGCCATGTTGTTGGTGAGGCTGCCGTGACCTTTCCCTGGTTGACCACCCTGATCGCGGTACCGGCGCTGGGCGCCGTGCTGACGGCCCTGGTGCCGGCGGGACGTGGCCGGCTGGCGAAGCAATCCGCGCTCGCCTTCGCGTTGCTGACCTTGGGTGTGGCGGTTGCCGTGATCGCCCAGTTCGAGATCGGCGGTGACCGGTACCAGCTGGGTGAGCAGTACACGTGGATCGACGCGCTCGGCATCCACTGGGCCCTCGGGATCGACGGCATCGGCGCGGCCCTCGTGGGGTTGGCAGCCGTCGCCACGCCGATCGTGGCACTCGCGATGTGGCCCGAGGCCGATGCCGAGCGGCGGGATCCGAAGCCGTTCTTCGCGCTCCTTCTCGCCTCCGAAGCGCTGATCCTGACCGCGTTCCTCGCCAAGGATCTGCTGCTCTTCTACGTCGTCTTCGAGGCGATGCTGATCCCGCTGTACTTCATGATCGGCATGTACGGCGGGCCGCAGCGCAGGTACGCGGCGTTGAAGTTCTTGCTGTACAACATCTTCGGTGGGCTCGTCATGCTCGCGGCCGTCATCGGGGTGTACGTGCAGTCGATCGACGCCGGCGCGCCGTCGTTCCTCCTGATGGATCTCATGGCGCTCGATATCTCGGCGAACGCGCAGCGATGGCTGTTCCTCGGTTTCATGCTGGCCTTCGCCATCAAGGCACCGCTCTGGCCGTTCCACACCTGGTTGCCGGATGCCGCCGCCGAGGCGACGCCGTCGAATGCCGCGTTCCTGTCCGGAGTCGCGGACAAGGTCGGTACCTTCGGAATGATCGCGCTGGCCGTGCCGCTCTTCCCCGTGGCCGCGCAGGACTTCGCTCCCGTGATCGTCGTACTGGCCGTGGTGAGTATCGTCTACGGCGCGCTGCTGGCGATCGGGCAGACGGACATCAAGCGCCTCATCGGATACGTGTCGATTTCCCACTTCGGGTTCATCGTGCTCGGTATCTTCGTGCTCACCGGCCGGGGCGCCACCGGAGCCACGTTCTACATGGTCAACCACGGCTTGGCGACCATCGCACTGTTCGTCATCGCCGGATTCATGATCGCGCGGCGGCAGTCCCGGATGATCGCGGACTACGGCGGGATCCAGAAGCCCGCGCCGAAGCTGGCCGGGGCCTTCCTCATCGCGGGGCTTTCCGGGCTGGCGTTGCCTCCGCTCGCGACGTTCCTCTCGGAATTCCTGGTCATCGCGGCGACGTTCGAGCAGTACCGCGCCGCGGGGGTGATCGCGACGGTCGGCATCGTGCTCGCGGCGCTCTACGTGCTGTGGTTGTATCAACGGACGATGACCGGGCCGGTTCCCGAAGAGAATGCCGGGACCCGGGACCTGGGCCGGCGCGAGACCATGGTCGTGGCGCCGCTGCTCGCGCTGATTCTTGCTATCGGAGTCTTTCCGCGCACCGTCGTTGACGTCATCGACGACGGCGTCGCTCCCACGCTGGCCGAGGTCGACGTGGAGTCACCGCCACCCGTGGTGTCCGTGACCGATCTAGTTGTTGAAGGGAACGACCATTGATCGCGCCGTCCATCGAGTACTCCGCCCTGCTGCCGATGATCATCGTCTTCGGCGCGGGCGTGGTCGGGGTGTTGGTCGAGGCGTTCGTGCCCCGGCGGTTCCGGCATGCCGTGCAGGTGATCCTCGCTCTCGCCGCGCTCGCGGCCGCCTTCGTCCAGGTGGTGCGGCTCGGCGGCACCGAGATCATCGGAGCGGTCGGTTCGGTGGCCATTGACGGGCCGGCACTCTTCTTGCAAGGCACGGTTCTGGTCTTGGCGTTCATCAGCATGTTCTTCTTCGCCGAGAGGCGAATCGAAGCCGGCGGTAACGCCTTTGCACCCGCCGCCTCCTCGCTGCCGGGAAGCGAGGAAGAGCGCGTGCTCGTACAGCAGCGCGCGCTGCAGACCGAGATCTACCCGTTGAGCATGTTGGCCGTCGGTGGCATGATGCTCTTTCCCGCGGCGAATGATCTTCTTGCCATGTTCGTCGCGCTCGAGGTGCTCTCGCTTCCGCTGTACATCCTGTGCGGGATGGCGCGTCGGCGCCGCCTGCTGTCGCAGGAAGCAGCGATGAAGTACTTCCTGCTCGGTGCGTTCGCCTCGGGCTTCTTCATCTTTGGTGCGTCCTTCGTCTACGGGTTCGCGGGTTCACTCGAGTTCGCCGAGATCGACGCCGCCCTCGGCGCACGTGTGGGCCAGGAGGGCCTCCTCCTGGCAGGCGTGGGCATGATGGCTGTCGGTTTGCTGTTCAAGATCGGCGCGGTGCCGTTCCACGCGTGGACCCCGGACGTCTACCAAGGTGCACCGACCCAGGTCACGGCGTTCATGGCGGCATGCACCAAGCTGGCGGCCTTCGGCGCGATGATGCGGCTGTTCTACGTCGGCCTCGGTGGAATCCGCACCGACTGGCAGCCCATGCTGTGGGCGGTTGCCATCGCCACGATGGTCGTGGGCATCGTCGTCGCGCTCTCCCAGACGGACATCAAGCGCATGCTGGCGTATTCGTCGATCGCGCATGGCGGGTTCATCCTGACGGCGTTCGTTGCGGTGGACGAGCTGGCAATCGCGGCGATCCTCTTCTATCTGGCCGCGTACGGGTTCGTCACTCTCGGTGCGTTCGCCGTCGTCACGCTGGTTCGCGATGCCGGTGGGGAGGCCACTCACCTGTCCAAGTGGGCCGGTCTCGGCAGGCGTTCGCCGCTTCTTGCCGCGACCTTCGGCTTGTTCCTCCTCGCCCTTGCCGGTATCCCATTGACCAGTGGCTTCGTCGGCAAGCTGACCGTCTTCACGGCGGCGTTCCAGGGCGGTGCGATGCCGCTGGTGATCGTCGGAGTCCTGGTGAGTGCGGTTGCGGCATTCTTCTACGTCCGGGTCATCGTCTTGATGTTCTTCTCCGATCCGGCCCCGGAGGGTCCGACGGTGGCGGTGCCCAGTGTGTGGACCACGGCGGGTATCGCCGTTGGCGCCGTTGCCACCATCGTCCTCGGCGTCCTTCCCGGCCCCTTGCTCGATCTCGCGGAGCAAGCGGCACTCTTCATCCGCTGAGGGCGTGCCCGATGTCCGTCACCGGGTGTGCTATGCGAGACACTGGGACGATGCATCGCCAGCATGTCGGTCGTCGTGTCAAGCTGTCTCACACGGCGTAGCGGCCGGACATTTCGGGTTTGGGAGGACTGGTGAGCGTGCACGGTCTGGGCATTCCGTCGATGGACCCTGCGCTCGAGGCGTCGGTGAGTGATGCCCTCGATCAGGTGGAGCAACGGCTTCACGAAGCCGTGAAGTCGGATGATGCGGTCCTGGCCGCCGCCTCGAAGCATCTGGTCGAAGCCGGTGGCAAGCGTTTCCGCCCCCTGTTGACGCTGCTTGCCGCGAGTTTCGGTGACATGGACGCACCGGGAGTGGTGCCCGCGGCGGTCGTGGTGGAGCTCACGCACGTGGGGACCCTCTATCACGACGACGTGATGGACGAGGCGCAGCTGCGGCGCGGCAGTCCCAGCGCGAACGCGCGTTGGGACAACACGGTGGCGATCCTCACCGGAGACTTCCTGTTCGCGTGCGCGTCGGACATCCTCGCGGATCTCGGACCGGAATCGGTTCGGCTGCAAGCCCGGACGTTTCAGCGGCTGGTCCAGGGCCAGTTGCGGGAGACGATCGGGCCGGCCGGGGGCGACGACCCGGTGGAGCATTACCTGTCCGTGCTCGCCGACAAGACGGGATCGCTCATCGCGGCCTCGGCGCGGCTGGGAGCGATGCATGCCGGCGTGTCCGCAGAGGTGGTGGACGTTCTGGGCCGATTCGGCGAACGGATCGGCATGGCGTTTCAGATGGCCGACGATCTCCTGGACATCGTCGGCGAGTCGTCGATCTCCGGCAAGACGCCCGGTACGGACTTGCGTGAGGGGGTGGCGACGCTTCCCGTCCTGTACGCCAGGCGGCTTGCCCGGCCGGGAGACGAGCGGTTGCTCCAGCTGATCTCCGGGCCGATCAGCGACGACGCCGCGCACGCCGAGGCGCTGGAACTGCTTCGGGCGCATCCGGCGGTCGAGGCGGCCCGCAGGGACGTGCGCCGATGGGCCGACGACGCGCGGGAGAGCTTGATATCGGTTCCCGACGTACCCGCTCGCCGTACTCTCGAAGCGTTGTGTGACACCGTGGTGACGCGCACGTCATAGCGATATCGACGTCAGTCCTCATGTTTCAGCCCGTCAGTGATCTCCACGTGGCGGACGGCACGGCGGCGATATTGGATCGCCTCGACCGTGAAGATCAGTAACGCGGTCCACACCAGGATGAAACCGGCAAGCCGTACCGCTGGCACCGCCTCGTCGAAGACGGTGACACCGAGAATGAACGTGAGTGACGGCGCGAGGTACTGCAGCAAGCCCAGCGTCGTCAGGGGGGCGCGGCTCGCGGCCCCGGCGAACAGCAGCAAGGGCGTTGCCGTCGCCAGTCCGGTCGCGACGAGCAGGAGATCCGTCGTGAGGTCGACGTTGGTGAACGTCGCTTCGGCCCGGGCGTGCAGCACGCCGAGGAATACCAGGGCTGGGATGAGCAGTGCGGCGGTCTCGGTGCCGACGCTCTCCAGGGCGCTGACGCGGGACTTCTTCTTGATCAAGCTGTAGGAGCTGAAGGTGAAGGCGAGGGTCAGCCCGATCCAGGGCGGCCGGCCGTAGTCCACCGTCAGGACGACGACGGCGATCGCGGCGATCGCGACGGCCAGCCACTGGAGGGGGCGGAGCCGTTCGCGGAGAACGATCACGCCGACCAGCACGGTGACGAGTGGATTGATGAAGTACCCGAGCGATACCTCAATGACGTGACCGTTGTTGACTCCCCAGATGAACGTTCCCCAGTTCACCGCGATGATCGTGCCGGCGAGGGCGCTCAGGCCCAGGGTGCGCACACCCGATCCACGGAGCCGCCACAAGCGCCCGGTGAGAGCCAGCACGGCCAGGACGACGACCAGCGACCAGACGAACCGGTGGGCGAGAACCTCGAAAGCGTCGACGTCGTCGAGCAGGGCCCAGAACAGCGGCAACAGCCCCCACAGGCCGTACGCGCCGAGGCCGAAGACGATGCCGCGTCGAGATGCGTTCACCTGCGCATACTAACGCCCATCAGGAGTGACGAGGCAGGACGCTCATGATGTGGTCGCCCTTCGTTCCGCGGGGCCGCCAGCGTGGCGGCGCTACGCGGATAGGCTCGAGACATGTCTGGGCGTTGGCAGTTCTGGATCGACCGTGGCGGCACGTTCACCGACATCGTTGCCCGCCGCCCGGATGGCTCACTCGTCACGCACAAGCTGCTGTCAGAGAACCCGGGCGAATATCGAGATGCGGCTGTCGCCGGCATTCGTTACCTGCTCCACAGCGAGAATCCCGAGGTGTACCGTCACGCTCAGGCCGGCGACGACGCGCGGGCGCGCACGCCTGGCGGCCCGCTCGACGCAGGCGCGATCCAGGTCGTCCGGATGGGCACGACCGTGGCGACCAACGCCTTGCTCGAGCGCGCGGGCGAACGCACCGTTCTCGTCGTCACTCGCGGCTTCGCCGATGCGCTGCGGATCGGCTATCAGAGCCGCCCGCGGATCTTCGACCGGCAGATCGTGCTGCCGGAGCTGCTTCACGAGCGCGTCGTCGAGGTCGATGAGCGCCGTGCCGCGGACGGGAGCGTCGTTCAGGCGCCCGACCTCGACACCCTGGCGCCGGAGTTGCGTAAGGCCCATGCCGACGGCATCCGGGCCGTTGCCATCGTATGCCTGCACAGCCATCTGTATCCGGAACACGAACAGGCCATCGGCCAGTTGGCCGAGCAGATCGGGTTCTCGCAGGTGTCACTGTCCAGCGAGGCCAGTCCATTGATGAAGCTCGTCTCGCGGGGCGATACCGCCGTGATCGATGCTTACCTTTCGCCCATCCTCGGGCGTTACGTGCGGCAGGTGGCCGACGAACTTCCCGGCGTCCGGCTGATGTTCATGCAGTCCAACGGCGGCCTGACCGAAGCCGGCCGGTTCCGGGGCAAAGATGCGATCCTTTCCGGGCCGGCAGGCGGCATCGTCGGCATGGCTCGCGTGTCGCAGCTCGCCGGCTTCGACAAGGCCATCGGCTTCGACATGGGTGGCACCTCCACTGACGTGTCCCATTACGCGGGCGAGTACGAGCGCGTGTTCGACACCAACGTCGCCGGGGTGCGGCTGCGCGCGCCGATGCTGGATATCAACACCGTGGCGGCCGGTGGCGGATCGATCCTGCATTTCGACGGGTCCCGGTTGCGGGTCGGTCCCGACTCGGCCGGTGCGCATCCCGGGCCGGCGTCGTACCGCAACGGTGGCCCGTTGACCGTCACCGACGCGAATGTGATGCTCGGCCGGATCCAGCCGGACCACTTTCCCGCGGTGTTCGGCCCCGGGAATGACCAGCCCCTGGACGCGGTTACGGTACGCGAGCGTTTTGCCGAGCTGGCCGGGGAGGTCAGCCGGCACAGCGGTGTTCAGCGCACGCCGGAAGACCTGGCTACGGGTTTCCTGGCGATCGCCGTGGCGAACATGGCCAATGCCGTGAAGAAGATTTCGGTGCAGAAAGGACATGACGTCACCGAATACGTCCTGACGACTTTCGGTGGCGCCGGCGGCCAGCACGCGTGCGCGGTCGCTGATTCACTCGGCATCCGGACGGTCCTCGTGCCGCCGCTGGCCGGCGTGCTCTCCGCGCTGGGTATCGGCCTTGCTGACACGACGGCGATGCGCGAGCAGTCGGTGGAACGCCACCTGGAGCCCGATCTCGTGCCACGTCTCGGCACGCTCGCGGACTCGCTGGCGAACTCGGCCCGGGACGAGCTGCTCGCCGAGGAGGTGCCGGCCGGGCGAATCCGCATCCACCGGCGGGTACACCTGCGCTACGACGGCACCGACACCGCCGTCGTTGTCGCTCTCGGTGAACTCGACGACATGATCGCCGAGTTCGAGACGAGCTACCGTCGCACGTACTCGTTCGTGCTGGACCGGCCCCTCGTCGTCGAGGCACTGTCGGTCGAGGCCGTCGGCCTTAGCACCGAGCTCGCGGTCGTGGACGGGCGCGACGGCCCGGACGATGGGGAAGCGCCGGCTGCTCGCGCCCCGGAGTCGCCACGCCCCGCAGCCGGTGCCGGATCGCCGGAACCGCGTGACGAGGTGGTGCGGCTGTACACCGCCGGCGAATGGCAGGAAGTGCCGCTGTACCGGCGCGAGCGGCTCGCGCCGGGCCATGTCGTCGATGGGCCGGCCATCGTCGCCGAAGCCAACGCCACCACCGTCGTCGACGACGGCTGGCGGGCGCGTGCCACCACGCACGGCCATCTTCTGGTGGAGCGGGTGCATGACCGGCTCGGCACCGCGCGCGTCGGCACGGGCGCCGAGCCGGTCATGCTGGAAATATTCAACAACCTCTTCATGTCCATCGCCGAGCAGATGGGCGCGCGTTTGGAATCCACGGCACAATCGGTGAACATCAAGGAGCGGCTCGACTTCTCGTGCGCCCTGTTCGATCCCGACGGCAATCTCATCGCGAATGCGCCCCACATGCCGGTCCACCTGGGTTCGATGGGTTCGAGCGTGCAGGAGGTGATCCGGCGCCGCGCGCCCGGGACGCCGGAGGCGATGAAGGCCGGTGACGTCTATGCGGTCAACGACCCCTACCACGGCGGCACGCACCTTCCCGATGTCACGGTGATCACTCCGGTCTTCGACGACGCCGGTCAGCACGTCCTGTTCTACGTCGCCTCGCGGGGACACCACGCGGAGATCGGTGGTCTCACTCCCGGATCCATGCCGGCCTTCAGCCGCGACATTCACGAGGAGGGTGTACTGTTCGACAACTGGTTGCTCGTCGAGGCTGGACAGTTCCGCGAACCAGAGACGATACGGTTGCTGACCGAGGCCGCGTATCCTTCCCGCAGCCCGGCGACGAATCTGGCGGACCTGCGGGCGCAGATCGCCGCCAACGAGAAGGGCGTGGCCGAAGTGCGACGCATGATCGAGCATTTCGGCCTGGACGTGGTGCAGGCGTACATGCGTCACGTCCAGGACAACGCCGAAGAGGCGGTGCGCCGGGTGATCGACGCCCTCACCGACGGCGCGTACGTCTACGAGATGGACAACGGAGCTCGTATCGACGTCTCGGTCACCGTGGATCGCGATCGTCGATCGGCGACGATCGACTTCACCGGCACGTCGGCGCAGCTGGACTCGAACTTCAACGCACCCACATCGGTGGCCACCGCGGCGGTGCTCTACGTGTTCCGCACGCTCGTCGCCGACGACATTCCGCTCAACGATGGGTGCCTGCGCCCGCTGCGAATCGTCGTACCGGAACGATCGATGCTCGCACCCGTCTACCCGGCCGCCGTCGTGGCGGGCAACGTGGAGACGTCGCAGGCGGTGACCGGAGCGCTGTATGCGGCCCTCGGCGTGCAAGCCGAAGGGGCGGGCACCATGAACAACGTCACCTTCGGCAATGACCGCTACCAGTACTACGAGACCGTCGGCTCCGGGTCGGGCGCCGGAGAGGGCTTCGATGGCGTGCCAGTGGTGCAGACCCACATGACCAACTCCCGGCTGACCGATCCCGAGGTGCTCGAGTCGCGCTTTCCGGTCTTCGTTGACAGCTTCGCCATCCGGGACGGCAGCGGCGGTGACGGTAGATGGCGAGGTGGGGACGGCGCCGTGCGGCGGCTGCGATTCCGGGAAGCGATGACCGTGAGTACCCTGAGCGGTCACCGCCGCGTGCCCCCTTACGCGATGGCGGGAGGCGAGCCGGGAGCCCTCGGTCGCAACCACGTCGAGCACGCCGACGGCACGGTGACGGCCCTGGCCGGTAGTGATTCGGCCGACGTCGGTCCCGGAGACGTCCTCGTCGTCGAGACTCCTGGAGGAGGTGGCTATGGAACGCCACCGCCACGGGCGTGATCCTTGAGACGGCCTGGCCGTCCGACGAAAGTGAGACCCTAGCCGAGGACCTGCTCGAGCTGCACCATGGGGTGTCGTGACTCTTCGTAGCCACAGGTCACATTAGATAGCCAAATGATCTTTACAGCACTGCTGACGTGTTGTTTGATCATGAATGTGGGGCGGAGCTACTCGCGGGCGTGTGCTCTTGCGGAAGGAGTGCGCGCCGATGGCGAAAGGAAGAGTGGGTCATGGCATCCGTAGGGCCGCCGTCGCCCGGACCCGACGATCACGCGGCGCGGACCATGCTGGATTTCCTCACCGGTGCGTGGGTCACCCAAGCGATCTCGACATGCGTGGAGTTCGCCCTGCCCGATCGGCTGTCGACGGGACCGGCGGACAGCCGCGTCCTGGCCACGGATATCGGTGCCGACCCTGCGGCGCTGCATCGGCTGCTCCGGTTCCTGGTCGGTGTCGGGATCCTCGCCGGAGACGAGGAGTCGGGCTATCGGAACACCGCGCTGAGCGAGCTCCTCCGGAGCGACGTCCCGGGCTCGATGCGAGATCTGGCGTTGATCTACGGGGGAGCTTTCTACGACGTTTGGGGTCGCTTGTCCGACGCGGTACGCACCGGTGACGAACAGTTCACCGCGATCTTCGGAAGCCCGTTCTTCGAGTACCTCGACGAACACCCGGAACTGAGCCGGACTTTCGAGCGTGCCATGGAAGCTGGAAGCCATTTCCTCGATGCCGTTCCCCGGATGTATGACTTCACGTCCTCCAGCATCGTTGTCGACATCGGCGGTGGTTCCGGTGTGCTGCTCGAACGGATTCTGCGTTCCGTTCCGCACGCCTACGGGATCCTGTACGAGCGTCCGGCCGTCTTGCCCGCGGCCGCGCGCCGGCTTGTCGCGGCCGGGCAGGAGCATCGGTGCGAGCTGGCCGGAGGTGACATGTTCGAGCAGATCCCCTCCGCCGGTGACACGTACGTGCTGTGCCGCGTCCTGCACGACTGGAACGATGCTGCCTGCGCGCGCCTCCTTGGCAACTGCGCTGCGGTCATGGAACGAGGCCAGACACTGCTCGTGATCGAGCGCCTGCTGCCGTCAGACGGGTCCTTGACCATGGCCTCGTACTGGGACCTTCACATGCTGCTCTGCAATCCGGGGGCGCGGGAGCGCACGTGGGAACAGTATCGCGAACTGCTGGCATCGGCCGGCTTCACGATCGTCGGCCAGCGAACGTTACCGCTCGAGCTCCGACTGATCCAGACGGTGCGGCGCTGATGTCGGGGTCGGACTCTCCATGGGAGGGGAGGAGGAACTGATATGGAGGAATATCTGCTCGGTGCCAGCGATCAGGAACACCGGCGTCTGCTGAAGCAGTCCGAGCTGCACCGAGACGCCGCGGAGGCGCTGCTGGACCGGGTGGGCATCAAGCCCGGTTTCGAGGCGATCGACATCGGTTGCGGACCGTTGGCGTATTGGACATCCTCGATCAGCGGGTCGGGCCGTCCGGTACGGTCGTCGGCCTCGACCGCGAGCCGACGATGCTGGAATGGGCGCGAGCGAGCTTGAACGCCCGTGGCCTCGCGCACGTGCGGTTGGTGGAAGGCACGGGTCAGGCCACTGGGCTACCGTCCAGCAATTTCGACGTGGTGCACGGGCGCCTGGTGCTTGTGCATACCTCGCAACCGGCCGACATCGTGGCGGAGATGGTGCGCCTGGCCCGTCCTGGAGGATCGGTGTGCGTACAGGACGTCGACTGCATGTCGTGGCTGTGCGAACCCGAGCATCCGGCCTGGTCCGAGCTGGTGTCGTTGCTGTCCCGGATCACCAGCATCGACCTCCTGGTCGGCCGCAAGCTGCCGGCCCTGCTGCGCCAGGCGGGCTTGGAGGAGGTGGGGTGCGACGCGCACGCCTATGTGTGGGACCACACGCATCCCTATCAGACCCTGCTGATCGACTTGGTGGGCATCGTCCGGGAGCACCTCATGTCACTCGGTATGATCACCGCCGAGCGGCTGGATCGGTTGACGGAAGAGCTGGCAGAGCACCTCGACCATCCGGATACGTTCGTCATTCACCCGCTGCTGATGCAAGCTTGGGGCCGCAAACCATCGGAGCCCGGCGAGGCTGGCACCGGCCCGTAGCCAATGCCGCCGAGAGCTGCCGATAGACCGTGCGGCGTTGAGTCAGAAAAGACCGACGGTGCCGAGGGATCCCTCGGCACCGTCGGTCTCTCGTGGTCACTCACCGTGCGGGCGGGTCAGCCCTCGGTGCGTCGCCGGGAGATCGCGCTGACAACGCCGCCGCCGCCCAGGGCCGCGATCGCACCAGCGGCCAGGAGTGCTGCGGGCACACCGGTGTCGGGCAGGTCCTCGTCGTCATCCTCGCCGCTGCCCTCGTCGTCCTCGTCTGGTTCGTCAGTCGGGTCCGGCGTCTCGGTCGGCTCGGGCGTCTCGGTGGGTTCCGGGGTTTCCGTGGGTTCCGGGGTTTCCGTGGGCTCTGGAGTCTCGGTGGGTTCCGGAGTCTCGGTCGGCACCGGAGGCGGTGGTTGGTCGGTCGGCGTGTACGTGATCGCCGGGGTCCAGCTCGTGGCTGCACCCTCGTCGCCGGCACCGTCCACCTCGAACCGCAACTGGTCGCCTTCACCGACGTGAAGGTCGTCCAGGTTGGCCACGACGCCCTCGAAACCGTCCGTCGGAACGGTCTCCGGGCCCCAGACGGTATGACCATTCCGGGTGATCCGGATGGTCGCGTCCCCGTTTCCGGTCGATTGCGGGAGCGCCCGGCTGCGAATCGTCACGAACGAGGTCTCCGGCACCGTCCACGTGCGAGCGACCGTGGCGGCGCCAGCCGGACTCTGCCAGAACTTGTCGACCTCGTTCTCCCCGTCGGTGTAGCGCCGAGTGCTCTCCTGCCACTCCAGCGCGGCCCAGTCGTCGCCGTTCGAGCTGGCCTCGTAGGACCAACCGCGCGCCGGCTCGGCGCCGAAGTCCGCGCTGGCATAAAAGGCGTGATCGGAGCTGTCGAACTCCCGGTTGTTCTCCACCGTGAACCTGTCGAACGAGCCGCCTTCTGCGGTCCTGAGGAACCCGGTGGGCTCGAGGTGGAGGTTGTCACGGATGACACCCGAGGGCACGACTTCGTAGTCAGGGCCGCCGTTGCCGTGCTGGTTGATGCCTCCGAGGTACGGGTCCTTGCGGGCCACGGAGTTGTTCAGGAACATGTTTCCGCTGATCTCGTGGTCCTCACTGTGATCCCAGGACCTCCCCGCCAGGGCCAGCAGCTCGATTCCGGGGCCGGCGTTGCCGGTAAGGAACGAATTCTTGACGTCTACCTGGTCGTTCGCGACCTCGTAGTCGATCGCTGTCTGGTCGGGCGAGTTGGTGTCCGGGACGTCGCGGACGATCGAGTTGACAATGGTCACGTCGCGCGTGCGGCCGACGAACACGGCTGCCTTGCCGGTGGCCACGGGCTCGTTGCCCGCTCGCACGACGTGGCTGTTCATGACGGTGGCATGCCGAAGATTGACCAGCCGGAACGCCTCGTCGAAGATGTCGACGGCGTTGACGTCCTGGATGGTGACGCCCTTGACGAGGTTGTTCCCGTCGGTCCCTTCGCCGGCCTGACCGTTACAGAAGTCGAAGCTGACGCCGTCCTCACTCTCGTGCAGGTCGAGGTTACGTAGCACGATGTCCCTTGCCATCGTGTCGTCGGCGGTGAAATGCGTGGGTGGGGCGGTGAAGGAGATCGCCGCAGAGGCGCTCATGCCGTAGTTCGCCTCGCAGAATGCCCCGACGTCGGGCTCCTCGTCACTGCCAGGCCACTTCACTCCCGTGATGCCGTGAATGTAGAGGTTGTCGAAGACCAGCCCTTCGTGATCGAGGCTGTCGAAGTAGTTCAGGACACCAACGACAGCGTCACCGATTTCCAGGTGCGAGACGCGAACGTGCGACGGATTGCGCAGCACCACGCCACGTTCCGCAGGTTCCCCGTTCCGTATGATCTTGGGGCGGGCCCCGTCACCGTACGCGCTGATCGTGATCGGCGCGCCCGGCTCTCCCGCCTCGTTGAGATAGAGTTCCTGGTCCCATTCGGCTCCGCGGGCGAGCAGGATGGAATCGCCCGGCTCGAAGTCGTGATCGTTCGCCAGCGTGAAATCACACCACGGTTCGTCTTGCGAAGTGCCGGGGCCGTCGTTCGAGCAGTTCGATTCGGGTCGATTGTCGATGTAATAGGTCGTGTCCTCGGCTTGCGCGGGCACGGCGAGCAGCGTGCCGCCGGCGGACATCGCCGCCACCAGGCCGAGCTTGGTCAATGTACGGGTATATGTCACGGCGAGTTTCCTCGGGACAGGAGGTCGAGCAGCGTATCGCTGATCGACGTGAGCTTGTATGGCCACCGCGACGCTATCAGCGGGGGTGTTTCACATGTGCTTCACGAGGACACGGCGGCACGTCAGCGGTCTCCGGCACCGGTTATCCTGCGATAGATGTGTTCAGCAAGCAGCGGTGACGGCAACTCCGGGCCGGAGATCCGGCTCCTGGGCCCGGTCGGGGTGTGGCGTCACGGTGAACGGGTCGCGGTGCCCACCGGGCGCCCTCTCGTCCTGCTGGCGACTCTGGCGCTGAATCCAGGGGTTGTCGTCACCCAGTCCGGCTTGCGGCGCTACTTGTGGCCGGTGGCGCCGCCCGCGAGTCCGCGCCGAACCATCCAGACGTATGCGGCACGGTTACGGTCGGCCTTGGGCAGCGATGTGGTCCACACGTCGGGTGACGGTCTGATTCTGGATCTGTCGCCGGAGGCGATAGATCTGTGCCGGTTCCGTTCGATCGTGGATTCGGCATCCGGGGAAGCCGTCGAACCGGATCAGCGGCTCGAGCGGCTTCGCTCGGCCCTCCTTCTCTGGCACGGTCCTCCCCTGAGTGGACTGTCCCCTGACGCCTTGTCAGAGGACCACGGTCCAGCGTTGCTGGAAGAGCTGCTCGGTGCATCCGAACGTGCCAACGAGCTGTGTCTGGAGCTGGATCGGGCGGACGAGGAGTTCGTGAGCTCGGTGAAGCGCCTGATCGCCGACCATCCGTGGCGCGAGCGGCTCTGGGGGCAGCTGATGCGTGCCCTTTACGCCCAGGGGCGGCAAGGCGAGGCGCTGGCCACGTTCCACGAACTCGTCGGCGTGTTACGTACGGACCTGGGGATCGATCCCGGCGCGGAGTTGACCGAGCTACACCAGCGAATGTTGACCGCGGACCCGAGTCTGCACCCAACCGCCGCTTCTGGCGAGGGATCGGGACCCGGCGTTCCACGTCCGGCGCAGCTTCCTCCCGACACGCCGGATTTCGTCGACCGGACGGCCGTGTTGGAAGAGATGACGGCACTGCTGGCCGGAACCGACGTCGCGTGCCACCGCGTGATCGTTTCGGGAGCCGGTGGTACCGGGAAGACCGCCCTGGCGCTGCGGGCGGCGCACCGCGTGCGGGAAAGCTATCCGGACGGTCAGCTGTTCGCGGATCTGCGTGGCGTCAGCGACCCGGCCACCCCGCATGACGTGCTGGCGGGCTTTCTGCGGGCGCTCGGGCTCAGCGACCCGGCTATCCCCTCCTCCCAAGACGAACGCTCAAACCTGTTCCGGTCGATGTGTGCCACCCGCCGTCTGCTGCTCGTGCTAGACAACGCCCAATCTTCGGCACAGGTGGCGCCCCTGTTCCCGGCTGGTGCGGGCTGTGGCGTCATCGTGACCAGCAGGCCACGACTCCTGGGTACCGCGGCGAGTCTGCGAGTGGACCTCGCCGAGCTTCCGGATCCCGAAGCGCGCGAGCTGCTGGATGCGATCGTGGGTGAGAGCCGGCTGGAGCCGGAGCCAGGGGCAACGGAGACCGTGCTCCGAGCGTGTGGCGGTTCGCCCCTTGCCCTGCGTATTGCCGGCGGCCGGCTCGTCAGCCGGCCGAGATGGCCGGTTGCCGAGCTTGCCCGCCAGCTCGATACTCGCAACGTCTTGGACGTGCTCACCCTTGACGACATGAGCGTGCGGGGCGTGCTCGACGTCACGTACCGCAGCATGGAGCCCGAGATCGCTGGGCGGTTTCGCCTCCTGGCCGCCGTTCCCGGGACCACGCTGGATGCGGACATGGCGGCAGCCGTGTGGAACGTTCCGGCTCCGGCGGCGCGAGATAGCCTCGAACGGCTGTGTGACCTCCGGCTGCTGGAATCCATCGATCCGGAGACGTATCGGTGGCACGATCTCGTTGGTCAGTACATGCACGACAATGCCGGGCCCGGTGAGCTGGTTCCTCCGGCGACGCGGCTGCTGCGGCACGTCGGTGCGAACCTGCTGAGCGCCAAGAGATGCTTGCGTTCGGAGCGGGACGTGCTGGAAGCGATCGTCGATTCCGGTGAATCAGTGACGATCCGGGAGTTCACGGATCAACGGGCCGTGCACGAATGGCTGCACCCGCGATTCGAGACGATCACCCTGCTGGCCGCACACGGTCTGGCCGGACGTCACGAGATGCCGGTCGACGAGGCGGCCGCCGTCATGATGCTGGCTGACATCGTGGCCGAAGAGTGCTGTCTGAACGGCACGTTCGGGGAGGCCCCGCGTGCCGTCCTGGCGGCTGACGTGCCGCTGCCGTCCGGCCTTCCCGCTGTTGGTGTCGCATGGCAGAACCTCGCCGGTTCGCTGGGCAAGCAGAACCGGTTCGAGGAAGCATTCGATGCTGCCGAGCGGGCCCGTGCGATCTGGCGCGAGCTCGGCGATCGTGGACGCGAGATGGCCGTGCTCAACAACATGGCGATCTGGCACCTGCTGTCCGGGCGCTACGACACGGCCGCGCAGTTGCTCACGACGTGCATCGAGTCCGCGGATGCGCTGTCGGCCCGTAGCCGGACAGCATGTTTGCAGAATCTGGCCAGCGTGTACGTCAATCTGGGACGCCTCGATGACGCCGAGCGGTGCCTGACACGGGCGCACTCGCTTGCTCCGCTCGATTCGACGTCCCGCCTTGCCCATTACCTGGCGCTCAGGTGGGGCCAGCTGCATCGGGCAGCCGGCAATCGGGAGGCGGCGCTCGCGGCATACGAGCGCGCCGCTGACGTCGGGGCGGCCCTGGACTCTCCTTACATGCACGCATATGCACTGGTCAGCAAGGCTGCGACGCTCAACCACTTCGCTGACGACGGCAGTGACCCGGCGGCTCGGGCCGTGCAGATCGCACGGACGAGTCACCATCCGCACGTGGAGGCGGAGGCCCTCGTGGAGCTGGGACATGCCGCGGCCCTGCTCGGCAACCGGGCCATCGCTGCCTCGTACTGGCGTGAGGCGCTGCGGATCTTCGACTCGTTGGGTGCCGCCAATGTCACCGACGTGCGCAAGCTCTTGGCGGACGCGTGATCCGCGACGTCCACTGCCCGCGCGAAGCCATGTCAGCCATCTGCGAGCTACGCGGTGGCGTCGGCCGGAATGCCGGCGAGCTCCAGCATGAGATCGCGGACGTCAGTGGCGTGCACCCGGTCTCGCGCCGTCGACGGATCGCTGCACAGCAGCACTGGACCGTCGGCCGGATCGTCGGGGAGCCGCCCGTGCGTGCCAGCCACCCACCGCCCGTCGAGCGGGACGATGTTCATGGTGTAGCGCAGCCCTGCTTTCTTGCGAGCCAGGTTGAGTCCCGCCCGGGCTCGTGCGAACCGATCGGCCGGGTCGAAGAAGAGCTCGGCGGGGTCGAAGCCCGGCTTGCGGTGGATGTCCACACCCCGGGCGAAGTCCGGCGCGCGCTCGTCGTTCAGCCAGTAGTAGTACGTGAACCACGCTCCGGGCGTGGCGACGAGTACCAGCTCACCCGCGCGCTCGTGGTCAATCCCGTACTCGGCCTGCGCTTCGCGATCCAGGACGAGGTCGACTCCTGGAACGTCGGCGCACAGTTTGGCGACATGCGGGATGTCGGCCGGGTCGGTGACGTAGACGTGGGCGGCTTGGTGATCGGCGACGGCGAACGCCCGTGACGTCCAGGGATCCAGGTATTCCATGCCGTGCTGGGTGTACACCTCGAGCAGGCCGGCCTCGCGCAGGCTCCGGTTGATGCTGATTGGCTGGTTGGCGCCGGTGATGCCGTACTCGCTGACCACCATCACCTGGACGTCGTGCGACATCGCGTCCTCCAGCAGCGGCGCCACGGCCCGGTCAACGTCGCGGGCGGCGACGGTCGCTTCCGGGCTGTCGGGCCCGAAGCGTTGCAGATCGTAGTCCAGATGTGGCACGTAGGCCACGGTCATGTCGGCGCGGGGCAACAACCGCCGGGTTGCCGCCACGATCCATTCGGTCGACCGTATCGACGCGGTGGGGCCCCAGTAGTTGAAGAGGGGAAAGGCTCCCAGCTGCTCGGTGAGCTCCTCGTGCAGCTCGGGTGGACGCGTGTAGCAGTCGGGCGACTTGCGGCCGTCGGCGTGATACACCGGGCGCGGGGTCACCGTCCAGTCTGTGCTGGCGCCCATCGCGTACCACCAGCACACGTTTGCCACGGAGAACCCCGGCTGGTGGCGGCGCGCGGTCTCCCACACCTTCTCCCCCTGGACCAGCCGGTTGTGCTGCCGCCAGAGGTAGACCTCGCCGAGATCACGGAAGTACCACCCGTTGCCGACGATGCCGTGTTCACGAGGCAACTGGCCCGTGAGAAACGTCGATTGCACCGGGCAAGTGACGGCGGGCAGGACGGTCTCGAGTTCGGCCTGCCATCCGTGCCCGGCCACGCGTCGTAACGACGGTGCGTGCTCCAACAGCCGGGGAGTGAGGCCGACGACGTTGAGAACCAGCAGCTTGTTCACAGTGCCTCCATCCCGAGTTGCTCCAACCGATCCGCTACCCAGCGCAGCTCGCCCGCCAGGCCCGTGATCAGGCCGGCCTCGCCGTCCGGCCGCCGGCCCGGGGGAAGGACGGACCACGTATAGGTTTCCACCTCGACGTGATCGGTGATCGCGGATGCGCCGCCAAGTAGCGTTACCAGCGTTTCGTGCAGCTCATCCTGCGTGCCTTCCAGGGGAGCTGCCGGGTGTTCGTGCAGGGGAACGTGGAAGTGGACCCGCCATGGTCCCCGGCCGGGTAGCCGCCGGTCGCCGTCCAATGCCTCCGGAAGATCGTCGCGCCTGGTCACATGGCCGTCCACGATCTCGCGCGTCTGGTGCAAGAATCGGTCCTCGGCGTATGCGAGCAGCGCCTCGCGAGTCCGCGTGTCGCCCGGCTCGCCGGCATGGAGCGCGGCCGAGGCCTGGGTCTTGACGACGGGCAGCCCGGCACCGGCGAGCCGCGCCACGGCGTCGCAAGGATCGTCGAACTCGGACGCGAGGTGGCAGGCGTCCAGGCAGATCCCGATCCGTTCGAGCCGGTCGGCGCCGAGCCCGTCCAGGTGATCGACGGCGTCGGATGCCGTCTCGATCGCGCAGCCGGGTTCGGGTTCGAGACCCACCCGAATCTCGCGGCCGGTATCGGCCTCGACCTTCGCCAGCCCGTCAGCCAGGCGGTCAAGGTGTTCGCTCGCGCGCCGCTGGTGATCGTCGGACCACCACGCTCGCCAGCCGAGCGGGAGCGTGGAGATACTGCCGCGAGCCGCGTCGTCGGGCATCAGCCGGGCGAGGACGGACGCGCAATCGAGCGTGTACGCGAGCCGTTGCGGTTCGCTCCAGTCCGGCCGGTAGACAGCCTTCTTCACCTCGGCGTCGTGGAAACCGGCGTAGGGAAAGGCATTGAGAGTGACCACTTCAAGGCCGTTGCGGGCGAGGGTGGTCCGCAGGCGGTCGAGATCGCCGTGGTGTGCCAGCCGCGATGCGACGGGAGCGGGTAGCCACAAGCCGAGCCCGAGGCGCTCCACGCCCAGGTGCCGGCGTACCCCACCTCCGAAACGCTGGACCTGGTCGACGAGGCCGTCCAGGTTCTCGGTGGGATGAACGTTGGTGCAGTACGCCAGATGGACGACGGTGCCGTCGCGGTGGCGAAAGCGCATGCTCACTCCTCCGTTGCGGCGGGGCGCTGGCCACGAAGGACGGAGTTGCCCTGGAACGTGGCGCTTTCGTCGGGACGGATCTCGTCGAGGAGAAGGCGCCCACTCTGCCCGTAGAAGGCCACGGGATTCTGCCACAGCACGCGATCGACGTCGGCGTCGGTGAACCCGCGTTCGAGCATGGCCCGGCCCGTCTTGGCGGTCTTCAGCGGATCGCTGCGTCCCCAATCGGCCGCAGAGTTGACGATCATACGATCGAGCCCGTACTCGGTCAGGATCGTCACCATCCGGTGCTCGTCCATCTTGGTGTCCGGATAGATCGAGAAGCCCATCCAGCAGCCGGAATCGGCTACCATCGCGACGGTCGGTTCGTTGAGGTGGTCGACGAGCACGCGTTCGGGTGGCAGGCCCGACGACTTCACCAGTTCGAGGGTACGGCGGGTGCCGGCCACCTTGTCCCGATGTGGTGTGTGCACGAGGACGGGCAGATCGTGTTCGCCGGCGAGTTCGAGCTGGCGGATGAACACCTTCTCCTCATCCGCCGTCATCGCGTCGAATCCGACCTCCCCGACGGCGACCACGCCGTCCTTGGCGAGGTAACGCGGAAGGATGTCCAGCACCTCGACACAGCGGGGATCGTTCGCCTCTTTGGGGTTGAGCGCGATGGTGCAGTGATGGCGGATGCCGAACTGGCCGGCCCGGAACCGTTCCCATCCGAGCAGGCCGTCGAAGTAGTCGCAGAACGAGCCAACGCTGGTGCGGGGTTGGCCGAGCCAGAAGGCCGGTTCGGTGAGAGCGCGGACGCCGGCCGCGTACATGGCCTCGTAGTCGTCCGTGGTGCGCGACGTCATGTGGATGTGCGGGTCGAAGATACGCATCGTGCCTCCTAGACGGCTGGACGAGCTTGGCAGGTGATCGGCTGCCTCACCGTTCGCTGTCGCGTATCGGGTCATCCACGCGACGGCGTGGCCGCCGCGATGTCGGGGAACCGGTCGAGAACCTTCCAGGCGTCTGGTGGTGGTGTCCGTCCGGCGACGGAGCGTTCATGGCAAAAGTCGGCGACCATGCGGGCGAGCTCGGCATCGGCGCGCTCGTCGAGCATGGACACGGCTGCGAGCGGGACCCCGACGAACAGACACTTGAGCACGCCCTGTCGCCACGCGTCGGCGGGCAGATGCCGCGCTCCATAGCCGTCTAGTGCGGCCGCGATCAGCCGTATGTCGTTCGTCCGCAAGGCATCGTCCACGAGCGGCAACAGCTCGGGCCCGGTGTCGAGGACGGAGAGCGCACGCAATACCGCTCGCTTCTCGTCGGCGTCACCGAACCGGTACAGCGCACCGATTTCCTGACGGAGGAGATCGGGATCGGTCGACGCCTCCGCGGCGGCGGCCAGCAACACGATCCGGACCTGGTCTTCGAGCCGCGGCCCGCACACGCCGTCGGGGTCGGCGGGATCCGCGACTCCACGCGCCACCTGACGTGCCGCAGCGGGAAACCGCGTCGAGATGATCGACGGGGCGGCACGCACCTCGCGCACCAGTTCGTCGAGTCGCTCCCGGGCCGCCGCGTCGAGGTCGGGCGCGAACCGCTCGGTCACTGTGCTCATGCTCTTGCCTCCTCGGTCTCCTTCTCCTGGTTGACCGATCGCAGGGCCGCACGCAAGGCGTTCAATGACCGCTCCGCCACCGCCGGTGCGGCGTGACCGTGCCGGGGCAACTCGACCGCCGCCAGGCCGCCGTAACTGAGATCGAGCAGGGCCCGGAGAGCTTCGGTCAGATCGACGTGTCCCGCGCCGAACTCGAGGTGCTCGTGCACGCCCGGCAGCATGTCGTCGAGCTGCACATTGGCGAGTAAGGAACCGGCCGCGTGAAGACATGCCGCCAGCGAGCGACTTTCGTTGCAGACGCAATGTCCGATGTCGACGGTGACACGTAGCTGGTCTGGCGATCCGAGCCTGTGGCGCAATTCGAGCACGCCGTCCACGGTGTCGACGAACATTCCTGGCTCGGGCTCGAACGCGCATACCACACCGAGCCGTGCCGCCTCCTCGAGCACCGGCTCGATGGAGGTGAGCAGCCGGCGCCATCCCTCGTCGGCGCTGGTTCCCGCCGGAAGGGTGCCTGACCAGAACGAGACCGCTTCCGCGCCCAGTTCCGCACCGATGCGTATCGCCCGGCACAGAAGATCGACCCTGCGCTCGCGGCCGCTTGCTGACACCAGTGTCGGTTCGTGCTTGTGCCAGGCGTCCAGAACGTAGCGTGCACCCGTCTCGATCACCACGGCGAGTCCGTCTTCGTCGAGCCGCCGGTTCACGGCTTTGACCTGAGTGGCGACGTCGGTGGCGAACGGGTCGAGATGGGGGTGATCGAGGGTCAAGGCCACGCCGTCGTAGCCGAGACCCGCGATGACGCCGAGGGCGTCGGGCAACCGGTGATTGCCGAAGCCGTTGGTGCCATAGCCGAACCGCACGCTCACGTTGGCGACACCACCTTCGCGGCGATCCGGGCGGCCGGACCGGCCGCCAGAATCGCGGCTGCGGTCCCCAGCGCGCCGGATCGAGCTGCCAGGGCGGACTGCAAGAGAATCACGCCGCGCACGCCCGTGCCCGTGGCGCGACGCACCGTGGGCGCATCCGGCGTGCGGCTCGCGTCGAGCTGGTGGCGGCCCACGACGGTGGCGTATGTCGCGGACAGGATGCCCGCGGCCACTCTGGAGAGGGGCTTGCGGCCGCTCCTCGATGCCGCCGCGGCCGTCGCAGCCGCTGCGGTCCCGGCCACGGCCAGCTTGCCCACAGCGGGGGAGCTGCCGTGTACCTCGCCCCGGCTCAGCCCCGTGACGGCGACGGTGTGCGTGGCGACGGCGGCAGCTGGGCCGGCTGCGTCGCGCCAGCGCTCACCGGCGCCGAGCAACACGTCGAGCCCGCGTGCGGCCGCCATGCAGGGTGGTCCCGCGGCGGTCGGTTTGGCCAGCAGATCGTATGCCCACACTGTGGCCGCGAGCGGTGCTGCGACGCGTAACGCGCGTTTCCCTCCGGCGGCCCCGGCGATGGCCAGGCCGGCTCCCGTGAGCCCGGTAGCGATGGCCAACGCCTCGTCGGGACGCACCCGCCCCGACGGAATGGGCCGTTCGGGCCGCTCGTGCCGGTCGAGGTCGCGATCGGCGTAGTCGTTCAGTGCCATGCCCGCCCAGTAGAGGCAGGCCGATGCGAGCGGAAGGGCCCACGTGCGGCGGCCGAGTGGCCAGTCCGCTGCGGCCGCACCGGCGAGCGAATCTCCGGGAACGGTCAGCGCGGCAGGCAGCCGGATCAGCTCGGCCAGATCGCGCGGTTTCATGGGTGCTGCCCCGCCGCGGACAGCCGATCACACCACTGCACCAGCGCGTTCCATTGCTCTGACAGGCTGTGCGCGTCGGTGCCTACGGGATTCTTGAAGAAGAATCCCAGGGCTGGCTGCGGGCCGCTCTCGCCGAGCTCGTGCGCGCGGCTGATGAGCCGGACCAGGTCGAGGACGAGCGGAGCGGCCAGCGCGGAATCGCAACCGGACCAGGTGAATTGCAACGACATCCGGGTCCCGAGGAAGCCTTCGAAGGACACCATGTCCCACGCCGTCTTCCAGTCTCCGTGGTCCGGCACGTAGTCGATGTGCAGGGGCCCATCGACCGGATGACCGAGAATCGCCTCCAGGCCCTGTGCCTTCGTGGCCGTTTTGCTGGCGGCGTGGGTCGGATCCGCGAGCGTGCGCCCGTCGCCGCCGCCGAGCAGGTTGTACGACGCCCACGAGCGGACCTTCAGCGCGCGCATCGCGAACATCGGCGCCAGCACCGTCTTCATCAGCGTCTCACCGGTCTTGCCGTCCGAGCCCGCCCATGGCACGCCGGCCTGGCCGGCGACCGTCTCGAGTGCGGGCAGCCGCGGTCCCGGGCTGGCTGTGAAGGCGATGACGGGGCAGCCGGCGCGAAAGGCCGCGTAGGCGTAGAGCGAGCTGGCTGGCAAGGGGGACTGGCCAGTGTCCAGGGCCGATTCCAAGCGGTTCAGGTCGTGGAGTTCGGGCGACTCGGTGGCTGGTGCCTCGGTGCTGGAGACGTCTACGACGACCACTCGTGAGAGGTCGTGATCGTCACGGAAGGCGCGAAGGTCGGCTTCGATCCGCTGTGCCGCCGCGCGCTGATCCCCGTCGGCACTCCGGATGCCTGCCCGGATACGTCCATCGACCACACCGAGTTCCTCGGTCAGCGCTGATAGGAGCGCCGACGGCATTACACCGCCCGTGGCCAGTTCCTCTGCCCGTTTGATGAGGGATCCACCGACGATGTCGTGTCCACCGATGACCAGCTGGTCCAGGCCCGGCAAGCCCGCACGCGCGACAGGCGCGAGCTCGGAGACGCAGCCGACGGGTGGAGCCAGGCCGGCTCGAAGGGCCAGCGCGCCGACCGTCGTGGTGGTCGCCACAGAACCACGCGCTCCAACGAACCAGACGCCGATACGTTCGCTCACACATGCCTCCTGGGTTGCCGCTCATGTTCGCGGTATGTAGCAAGCGAAGTCAATAGTCGCATGGCAACTTCAGCCATTTGTAGTGTCAGAGGCAGAAGTGTCCAGACTTTTGTCCCACCGATAGATTGTTAGCGTTAACACAAGAGACAGCTTGATGATCGTTGACGATAGTGCACATGTCCGTGGAGGTGATCGTCAATGATCACCCGCAACGGTCACCTCGAACCGTCACGGAACCCGCTAGGGCATGTCTGACAAATATGGAGCGCTCGTCCTGCGAGACTGATCAGATGTCGAGGTTTC
>NZ_QMIG01000013.1 GCF_003287285.1 Phytoactinopolyspora halophila | reverse complement strand
GGCGAGTACTAGGCTCCATCATCGTCCGATGAACCCAGCACCCCGCCAGGATCCGAAGACCCGCGTTTCCGCAGGTCAGAACTCTGCAACGTGTCCGAGGAGGGACTTGACCACCTACCACACGCACACGATGATCAACATAGCCGCCTGACCTGCACGTTCTTCCTTGGCTCCGCGACTCCGTTCCGATCGACGGATGCGCCCCCAAGCTAGCGCGACGGGAACGACCGTCATCCTCGCCATATCGGCGTCGCCGCTACCCGCGCCCTAAGGGAACAACGGCTGACCCGAGTCGCCGGTGCCGCGCTTGCGGCCGCGTCGAGCGCTCAGCTCGATGACAGTTGCATCCGGCACCGATGGCTGCTCCCATCTCGTCCATCGCTCAAACCACGACGCGTCGAAACCGGACTGCTCGGCAGCTCGTGCAAAGGACTCGTCTTCAGGGAAGCGCTGACGCACCGCCTTCCCGAGCCACACAGCTCGCTCGTAGCCGACATAGACTGGCTCGCCGGTGTTCCAGCCGCGCGCCGAAATCTACTTATCCCGAAGACTCGGGTGGTGGACAGGTCGAGTGGAGCAGGATGTGACCGAGTTCGTGAGCAACCGTGAAGCACTGTCGGTCGCCTGGCACCGTCGCGTTCGACCGGCTCACCAGGATGATCGGAATCTCGTCAACCCGGGTGGACGTCCCGGGTGCTTACCGAGTTCGCTCTCCATCGGAAGGACAATGCAGCCGAGACGCTCGGCAGCACGGTGACATTCGGGACTCCGGTGTCTCCGCTGATGTCGGCGGCATGAGATGACACTATTTGCTCTTCAGCTCAATCAGAGTTGCCGTTAGCTCATCGATGTTCTTGGACGCAGATTTCACTACCCACATGGGCAAATCGTAGTCAGAAAACCACCACGAAACCGCGCCGGGGTCCGATGGCAAAGAAATGTAGTGACTACTTACAGACTTGTAATCGTAGCCGACATTTATGAGGAGGTTCACGATTCTGGCAAGAGAATCAGGTGTCCCTAGGTCTATGTGACTGTTCGCTTCCGGATCGAACTGGCGGTGACTGGTGTACGTACGTGAGACTGATGTGTCCCTCAACACGAAGTTGTAGATGTTAACGCTAATATGCAGCGAGCCAGCGTTCACCATACCTGTCATCTGGCACCCCTTATCCGACATGAGCCAATCGGTACGTCATCAGGCGAGCATACTGGCGCTACGAGGCGAGCGAAATCAACGCAAACGCGAGGAACCGAGACGCATATCGATACCGAACTATTGGTCGAGCAGATGCGTTATCACGTCGAGGAGCTGCCCCGTCGTCGAGGTTTGCTCGATCAGGTTGTCGACTCTGTTGCCGACTCCAGACGCATGGGCCACCACAGCCGCTGTGCGCCGCTCTAAGCCATCTTCGGCCCTGCCCTGGAACACACCTTGGAGGCGGCGAGCGTTCTGCTCGACGCTCAGGGCGGGGACTCTCCTCAGTCCGCGCACGCGCAAGCGGCGGAACGATGCACCTGCGGGTGGAGTAGCACCCACACCAGGCATTCCGCGTCCTCTGCGAACAGCGCGATCAGGGTGTGTGAGATGAGCGGTGGATCTGGCCCTGGCGGTTCTAGCTGGTCGTCGGCGTCCAGACGTCCGGGGAAAGGTGATCGCGAACGCGTTCAGTGGCGCTTCCGTGCGCATCGTCCATCGTGCTCGGCCTTGGGTGCTCGCCTACGCCTGGCTCGGGTTTCAGCTCCCGCTCCGACCTGGTCATCATCGTCGGCAATCGGGGCTCGCGGTCTCCCCAGACGACACCGAGGGCTTCTGTAGGCTATTCGATGCCGCCTGCGAACCCGGAGTCCAACGGACCTGTGCGCGTGGCCTGATCAGCCTCGTAGCCGTGGTCTACGTCTAGGATCGCAGCCACGTCGATAGCGGGGTGACAACAACAGAAAGGGGTGGGTAGGCATGGTGGCCGTCGGTACCTGGAATCTAGAGAATCTCTACCTTCCAGGCGCAGAGTTTGGCCCAGATGATAAACAGACCTACCACGCCAAGGTGGAAGGCGTTGCCAAGGCCATCGGTGATCTGGACCTGGACGTACTCGCCGTCCAAGAGGTGGGAGATCGGCGGCCCTAGACCACGTCGGGGATCTACTTGATGGGCGGTGGCATACGGCTGTGTCGAGATTCCTGATAGCCGCGGTATCCGCGTCGGCTTCGTGTCCCGCCATCCGTTGACCCTGGTCGCCGATGTGGCCAGCTTTCCGGACACATTGGCAGAATTGCAGGCCGACGATTCGGGCGCCGTGACGACACGCATGGGCCGAGGTGCGCTGGCCGTGCGCATAGAGCCTGCGGCTGAGTTGTCGTTAACACTGGTCACATGCCATTTCAAGTCAAAACTGCTGACCTTTCCGGGCGGCAGGTTCAGCCCACGAGACGAGGGAGAGCGTGCCCGGTACGCGGCATACGCTCTGTATAGGCGGGCCGCTGAGGCGGTCACCGTTCGTGATCTTGCGAACCAACTTATCGATGGCCGCGGCCAGGATCATCCCATCATCGTCCTCGGCGATCTCAACGATGAGCCGCAGGCTGCGACAACTCAGATATTGCTCGGCCCACCAGGCTCAGAGTTCGGCACGGGTGGCTTCAATCGACCAGACCAAGGCGACGCCTGGCGTCTATGGAACCTCGCCCCGTTGCTACCAGCGGACCAGCAGTATTCCCGTGTCTACCGAGGCCGCGGTGAACTTATCGACCACATCCTGGTAAATCAGACCCTTCTCGATCGCATCGAGCAAGTCCGCAGTATCGAAGCCCGGCCACTCCCTTCGATCGAAGGCAACCCCAATCAACGCCGCAACGAACCCGTCTCTGATCACGCGCTCGTGCTCGCCAAGCTCAGCGTCGACTAGAAGAACGACCACGTACCCAGGGCCGCATCCTCCCCAGCACCACCAACTGAAACTCAACCATTACACCGTCCGTTGACACTCCCCACCTCCCCTGTGACTCAGGCTATAGAGGTGTGTGGACGTGGAAACTCATCGCCGCACAGTGATTTAACTGTCGGCACTGCGGCTGTCGGTCGCGCAAACGGGGATGGTGTCAGATGAGCTGGGTGGGCGTTGAAGCTACTACCGATACACGGCGGAATCGACCGATCCTCAGCTGCCTGGCACGTATTCGAAGTGACGATCTGTACTTCTGGGGTTGACCCCGTTTTCGGCGCAGACTGAAGCGGCGCTGTTGGTACCGAGGTTCGAGCCTTCCCAATCCGAATATCACGATCTTAGTAAAACGTTCAGTGGGGATCAGGCGAACTTGCCGGCAGCATGCCGTCAAGATCCAGCAACTGGAGTAAGCCCACGCCGGTTTGACAGGAGGGCAACGTCTTTAGCATTGGTGCTTCGCTGAAGACTGTTGAGCACAGTCTGCTGGGTCTCTGGCGTCCAGAAGATCCTCAGCTGCTCACGTGCCCGGGTGACCGCTGTGTAGAAGATGCTGTGTGTAATGTCGTCTTCGTTGGCATCCGTGATGACGATCTTGACCGAGTCGTACTCAAGACCTTGGGCTTTGTGGATGGAGACGGCATAGGCCACCTGGAACGGTACGGATGTATTGACAGAGTCGTCGTCCTCGTCGCTAGTGTCGTAATCGTAGACGGAGAAGCGCACGGTTGAGCCCTGGACCCACTCCAGTTCTCCGCCGCCGACGTCGAATTCCGTGAGCGGTCGATCGAGCTCGACGTCGAACTGGATTTGGCCCGGGGCGAGAGCGATATCGACGATCCAGCCTTTCAGGTTGTTGTAGATCACCGGCCGAAACCGCTCGGTATCGTTGAAGAGGATAGGATCGTCGACCTTGTAGCTGGAGGCACCCCAGGTGATCGCCGGGTTCGGATTGCCGCTCTGGAGGAATCGGTTGACGTTGTTGATGCCGTAGAGGCCGTCGTAGTTGAGACACAGGATGATTTCGTCCTGCCGTTGAGCTTCGAACAGCGACTTGTCAAGTGTGGTCGAGTAGCCGTTGCGGGCGATAACCTCTGCGATGTCGTCCTCGGTGTTCCGAACCTTGTCCCAGAAGCCCAGGAGGGACTCGCTAGTGGTCCGGAATGGCGTCGTCAGCTCGAACACCGCCGTGTCCGGGATGAAGGAGCGGATGATGCTGAACCAGTTGCCGAACTGGATGGACTCGATCTGGTAGACGTCACCGACCAGGACGATCAGCTTGAACGAAGTCTTCTCCAGCACTTTGAGCAGGTCGGCATTGCTGACCGTGCTGCATTCGTCGATCACCAGCAGGTCGTACTCGGGATCCGATGCCATTCGGTAGATCTGGCTACTGATCGTTCGGAAGATCGAGTTCTGTGCGGTCACTTTGCGCTCGAGATTGTCCTTCGCAGGGTTGGTGTGCGCCAGGAAGAGCTTCGACTTGTCGTTGAAGTACTTGGCGATATGGTCGACCATAGTCGACTTTCCTGTGCCGGCCGCACCGTAAATCAGGGCGACGCGTGACTGGCTGAACAGCAGCTTGAGCGCGTCCTTCTTGCCCTCATCATCGATGCCACGAAGCGCTGAGCCGAGCCAGCCCTCGACCGCAGCTGTGTAGCCGTCGATTCCGGTGTCGGCGTACTCCTGCAGCTTTTTGAGGATGGCGACGGTGTCATCCTCGTAGCCACGGATGAAGACGTGGCCCTTGTCGTGCACCAACTGGCGGTTGGTGTGCTTATAGTAAAGCTTGTCGTTGTAGGTGGAGATCAGCTTGGTGACGTCTCCGAACGCTTCGAGGTCGGCGACGGGCGTGTAGAGCATCCCATGGGTCTCGACGTTGTTCCGTACCCGCCGAGCGAGCAGCTCGTGTTCTCGGCCGGTCGAGTCGAGGCTTTCGGCGAGATCCCCGTATCGCGGGTTGTGTCCGAGTAGTGAGGTGCAGAATGGCATGGTGTCAAAGGGGATGCAGCCGTACTGTAGGTTCAGTCTGGACAGGCGGCCGCACTTCTCCCAGCTATACTGCGACTTGATCAGCTCGTTGCGCATCCAGAGCATGAGATACCGGATGATGTTGTGCCCCGGAGCGGCCGACCGCACGATGCGACGCGCCTCATCTAGCGCTGGGAAGATCTGCGGCCTAGAGACCCGAGCTGTACCGTCGGCCTTCGTCGCTTCGTATGTGTCGTCCGACATGTCGACGAGGTCGAGCAGGCTGCCGGAGCCCACGGTCAGCCCTCTCATCAGGTAGCGGTACTCGGCGGAGTCAGCCCGAACTCTGGTGGTAATGCCAAAGAGGCGTGCGAAGTTGTCAAACTCGCACGGGCGGATCGAGACTTCCCACTCGCTGATGATCGTGATGGGCATCGTCCGGTCGAGTACGTCGATCGAGTCGCTCTGAATCGTCAGCATGGCTGAGTACTCATCGGTCATGTCGATGTCGGTGAAGGCGACGATGCGGTCGAACTTGCTCACCCTGTTGATGGCTCGGTAAAAGGTGACCTCGTAGTAGATGCGCCCCCTTACGAAGAACGGGCGCGTCGTGTGGATATAGTATCGGTCCCGCGATCCGCTAACCGTTCCTGTCGAACGGAGCGCATCGATCCGAGCGGCGATCTTCTCGTGGTACTCGCGCAGCGACGGGTCGAGATCGACTGGGAACGACTCCAGGTTGGCGAGCACCTCGATCCCGCAGCTGTCCTTGAGCAGCGACCGCATGCGCAGGAGGTACTCGTAGTACTTGAGCATCAAGCGTTCGGAAGCGTCCCCGTTCAAAGTGTAGTGCGAGGCGCTCGCTTTGAGAAGCTTGTGGAACCGGCTCAGAAATCTGTATTGGCCCCTTGACCTAAGGAAGGTAAGTCCGGGCCCGATCGCTGAATAGTTGTACTCGGCGTCAGAAGAACCCAACTGGAAGCGTACGGCAACTCCCTCAACCAAGTTCCGGAGCTGCGCGAGGATGTTCTGCGAAAGCAGTGCGCGCTGCTCAGTGAGCGTCTCGATATTCTGGCAGATCGCCTCGTCCGCGCTGTGGATATGCTCGCCGACTGTGGTCATCCCGCGCTCACCTTCACTCGCAGCCCTACGGGGTCGCAACTGCCGCAATACGTGGCGACAGCGTTACCCAACACGTACCGGGAGACAATCTACATAACGGACACGTACGGTATGCCCGACGAGGTACACCTACAGTCAGCGCGGCTGGACATGAACACCCTTGTTCCATCGCCAGCTGCCTTGATGGCAGTCCGTGACGGCCGGATCGAGCTCTTCCGCGCCTGGCAGGTCCCCCTGACCCGCTACCACGGCACGGCTATCCCGACTTCCTGGACCAGCACAGCGACCGCAACGGCATGACCAGGTCGAGAGTCGGATGCCTAGATGGGCTTATCCGGTTCGGGAGGCGACCAGCGGAAGTCCACCCCGAGAAGCTGGGACAGGGGCCACTGGCCGGCCCACACTGAGCCCCACCCCGCTAGAGTAGTGTCTTCCGTGCCGTCATGCTCGACGTGTGCTCTCGGCGGGTGATCGATCGACTCCTTACCGGCCGCCGTGCTGATGACTAACGCCATGGGCATAGCTACACCTAGATCCTAGCGACCCAACTCCGTGGAACGCGGGACAGCCCAGAGGCTTTTGGCTGATGATTGATCGAGTCGGTAGGTTGACGAGTGTGACTGAAGACCACGTCTCGAAGGCCAGTGCTGAGTTCAAGCTCAGCATCACCCGCGCTCTAGCCGATCAGCTGTTGGAGAAGCTCGCGAATCTTGATCCAGTGCCGCTCACGAGCGACAACTTGGAGGCACTTCAGCCACGCCCTGGAATCTACGAACTCTTTCTGAACGGTGGGGACGGCAGCAAGGAGCGTGTCTACGTCGGCAAGGCGAGCAAGGAACTGCCCAGCCGGCTCGACAAGCACCGCCGCAAACTGTCGGGTCGCGCTCATATCAATCTCACCGACGTCCACTTTCAATGCCTCTACGTCGATGAGGACCTTGAAGCGGCGGCACCTGAAAAGATGCTGATCAACCGCTACCGTGCGGCGGGGGTCGTCCCGTGGAACACCAACGGTTTCGGTAACAACGATCCTGGGCGGAAGCGGGACCATTCGTTGGTGAAGGCCAAGCACTTTGACGCACTGTATCCGGCGAACCTTGATCTGATCCTCGACGGCGCGACGCTGCCACCAGGTGAGTACACGATCAAGCGGTACCTGAAGGCGGTGAAGACCGCGCTGCCATTCAACCTGCGGTACGAGGAGAGAACCGCATCCGCGAAGGACTACACGCAGCACAAGGTCGAGGTCCCCGAAGAGCCACTGACAGCACGAGAATTGATCGCGCTGGCGATCGACGCTCTGCCGGAGGGATGGCAAGCCACCGCGCTGCCGGGCTACGTGATCCTGTACTACGAATCGGATGACTATGAGAGCGCACGCTACCTATGGCGCAAGCAGGACGGCCGCGCCCATGAGCTGGCAGGCAAGAACTTGCGGGATGAGGACGGCGAGGTTGAAGAAGAGGAGTCGAACGACGAGTAATCGACCGCTTGGCAACGCTCGCGCGACCTACCGACGGTGTGTCGCACGTGCGTCCGACCAGTGACCGCGGTATAGTCCCGCGCGTGATCGAGGATACCGCTCAGTCTGATCTGCCCGTATCGAGCCCACCCGAGATCGGAACGAGCATCGAACTGTTCACCGGAGGTGGTGGACTGGCACTGGCGATGCACAACAGCGGGTTCCGTCATCTGGTTGCCGTCGAGCTGGAGCGCCGAGCGTGCGAAACGCTGCGGGCCAACATCGCCGAGGCCTTCAACCCCGAAGTCCAACAAGCCGAAACGCTAGACTCCCCCTGGCCGCTGATCGAGGACGATATCCGGAAGGTGTCGTTCGGTAAGTGGCGCGGCGACGTGGACGTGGTGGCGGGCGGTGTGCCGTGTCAGCCGTGGTCCCTTGGAGGAGTGCATAAGGGATACGAAGACGCGCGGAACCTATGGCCTGAGTTGTTCCGTGTGATTCGCGAGACCCAGCCACGCGCGGTCGTGGCCGAGAACGTCAAGGGCCTTCTCCGGCCGTCATTCAAGCCCTACTACGACTACATCCTTAACGAACTGCGCGCACCGTTCGAGGAACGCGCCACGAGGCCTGGTGGCGAGCGCGAGGACTGGCACGCGCACGACAAGCGCCTGCGCAAGGCACTCGACAAGGATCGCGTCGATCCCACCGAGCGATACGACGTCAAATACTTCTTAGTCAACGCTGCGGACTACGGCGTGCCGCAAGTACGCTGGCGCGTGTTCGTCGTGGCCTTCCGAAGCGATCTCGGACTAGCCGAGTGGGACTTTCCCGAACCCACTCACTCCGACGCCGCGCTTCTGCAGGCCCAGGCCGATGGTTCCTACTGGGAAGAGCATCGGGTCGCGAAACGCCACCGCTACACCCCCGATGTATCTGCCAACGACGCCGAGACCGCTGAACGAACACACCGCTGGCAAACCCTGCGCGACGCGATCACGAAACCCACAAAGCTCGGAGAACCGAAACACGAGAAGATCGAACATCCAGAGAATCGATACCTCCACCACTACGGGTGGCCGGGCGCGCGAGAGTATCCAGGTCACACCCCGAACCTCCTGGATCGGCCCGCTAAGACGATCAAGGCAGGAGTGCATGGTGTCCCCGGAGGGGAAACCGTGATGCGCAAGTCAGACGGGTCGATTCGTTACATGACAGTCCGGGAAGCAGCGCGAGTAATGACCTTTCCAGACAACTGGGAACTCGCCGGACCACGCGGCGAGAAAATGCGCCAGCTCGGCAACGCCGTTCCCGTGCGCCTCGGACAAGTCGTGGCCGACGCGGTCGCGGCAGCCCTACGACCCCACCTGCGAGAACATGCCGAACAGTGAGTAAGCACCCCCTTTGGAAAGACACACGGCCGCCGGACACCGCGTGGAAAGCGCCCAAAGGGCTATCCCAGGCCGAGCGGGTAGCTGAGCAAGACCACGCGGCTGGTGGTCGTGACGCGCGCGAAGTTCGGCTCTCCGACGGCCGATGCGCGCACGCATCGATCGCGCTTCGCGTTCTCCGGCGGGGACGGCGGATCTATGCCTATCTGCGCTGGTCGGTCGGCGGCAAGACTCGCGAACGGTACGTAGGGGAGGTCGAACACCAGACCCGCAGAGAAAACTTAGCCCAAGCGTGGCAAATCGCCCACGAAGCCAGCTTGCTCTCCGCTGAGTCGGCGACATTCGGAGATGAGTGAAACACACCATGGCGAGTTCCTGGGCTTCGAGCGCCAACTCGCGCGCGGTCATGCGGGCGAACCGAGGACGTGACACGCGTCCGGAGAAGGCACTTCGCTCCGCCGTGCACGCTCTCGGTTTCCGCTATCGCGTCAGCATCCGACCAATCAAGGGCGTGCGCCGCACTGCGGACCTGGTGTTTACCAAACAGAAGGTCGCGGTCTTCCTCGACGGCTGTTTCTGGCACGGATGCCACGAGCACTACCGACCAGCGACCGGCCCAACCTCCGAATTCTGGAACAACAAAATCGCGGGCAATCGACGACGAGACGCCGACACCGACCAGCGCCTCCAGCAAGCAGGCTGGGAGGTAATCCGTGTCTGGGAACACGAGGAGCCCTCCCAGGCGGCGCGCCGCATCACCGAACGAGTCCAAGCCAAGCGTGCCGACTCACGCGGAGCCACATAGCCACTCTGACCTGTCGCGTGCGCACGTTGACATCACATGAGCATTCAAATCTTCTCGCACACCTCCCCTGTGACTCAGACTTTGGAGGTGCGTGGACGTGAACGCTGGACAACGCGACATGGTACTCACGATCGGTACCCTGCGGCTGTCGGTTGTGTATGCCGGGATGGTGTCGGATGAGTCGGGTGGGCGTCGATGCCAGTACCGGTACATGGTGGAATCGACCGATCCCGAGGCTCCGGGCGCCTATTCCAATGATGATCTTTTCGCCGGTGTCGGCGACCCCGTAGACGCCGAGCGGGCGATGCGGGCATTGAGCTCGTACTTATCCGCTGCCGGGGAGGCTTTCGGTCTGCGGTTCGCGTACCCGGGTCGGGAGTTCGAGAACAAACGCATGTTCCCGGAGTGGGTGGATGAGGCGGCTTACCAGAACGCTGAGGAGTTGGCCACCCTAGCGTTGAACGACGAGGAACTCATTCCCGACGAGACGACGCCGCCACACCACGAGCGCTACATCAGTGTGGTGTTCCATCAAGGCGATGACGCAGAGGAAACATTGCGGATCCTCGACGAACAGGGCCTGCAGGCGGCCTTGGAACATCTCGCACGGTGGGATTTCGGCGATGAGACCGAGTACGCGGCCGAGGCCAACGGCTATGTCTACGACGCGCCGCCAACCGGTGATGCCGACCGTGAGTACACCGATGGCGAGTATGTGATGAGCTACAGCCACGCCTTCGGCCACGTCGGCCTGGTCCGTAAAGTCGAAAAACCCGCCAGCGGCGTCGACATGCCGGAGACAACGTTGCAACAGCGAAGTCCACGCCGCTCGTCATCGGATCGGAGCGCGTGGACAACGCCTGCCGAGCCACACCTCCCTCCTGGGCTGGAACCACCAGGTCGCTGATCGGTCAAGCAGCCTTCGCCGCTGCTGGTCACGTTGATCCCGGACCGAGTTTTCGTCCCGGTGCCAGGTGTACAGCCAGGCGCCCGGATCGAGAACGATGTCATCTCGATACCAGGTGCCAAGGCGGTCTCGTGCCTGCGAGCACTCACGTTGGTTCGGCTCTTTGCCACCGGAACGGGTCGGCGAGAGTACAGACGCTAGCGTTCCTCTTCGTCTCCGGGCACCGGCCCGTCATGCAGCAGTTGGTGGGCTCTCTGGTGCGAGACGCCGAGGATGGTGCCGATGTCGCGCAACGACAAACCAGCGTCGGCGAGGAGACGAGCCACGACACGGCTCTCGGTGGCGGCGGTGCGATTGGCCCACGATGCGGTGCGTCGCAGTTCCCGTGTTCGAGTGATGTGCTGCTCGACGGCATGGGGAAGCACAGGCCGCACATCAACGACAACCTCGTCGGGGAGTGGGCCAAGACGGGCGGCGATACCGAACCGTTGATGCTCAGCCGCGTGGGCTAACAACCGGACATCTGAGCGCACGTCGGGGTGCTGGTGGCAGTGGACCAGCCAGCGCCTGCCTTGCCGAACAGCGGTGCTGGTGAACCTCCACCGACGTGGTTGCTGCTTCGAACTCCCTGAGGCGATAGGACGAGAGTGTTCAGTCATCGCCACCACGCCCTACATCGCCACCCTGCCCTTGCCATTCCGCTCTTGACCTACGTGAGTCGTCACCCTGGCCGGCAGAGCGGATGACGTAGGTGCCTTTCGCTGGCAAGGTGACGACGAGGCCACGCTCACGCAAGACCTCAGTCGCACGACGCACAGTCCCAATTGACACGCCGTGCTCGGATGCGAGGTCACGCTCACCCGGTAGTCGGGCACCGGGTGGAAGCGTGCCATCGTCGAAGCGAGCGGCAAGGTAGTCGGCGAAGGCAAGGAATAGATACTCCAGACCCGCCTTCTCGGGATCGAACTCCGCAACCATGACTACCGACTCGCGTACGATCGGCGGGCCTGCACCAGCAGCGTGGCTAGGAGTTCGACCTGTCGCCAGTCGAACACCAAGCGCTCCTGACCAGCGGCCAGTTCCAGGCGGCGCTCACCGACGCCGGTGCTGATGACCGCGACGCTGACGAAGCTGGGGTTGCGTTCTGATCCAGCTCTGGCCTCACCGAGATAGCGTCGGCACGGCCCAAGATGGAACTGGAGCTCGTCGCACCAACGAAGCTTCTGACAAGGCTGAGTGCGGGTATTGAGGCTGGTCGAGGCGTGCGTGAACGGGTTAGGTAGCGTACCCATCGGGTCTCCTCCTGTTGCGGCAGGTAGGGGATCAAGGGGCCGTCGTGGAGTGCCAGCTCCCGGCGGCCCCGCCTGGCAAAATGAAACGTGTCCGGTTAGTTGATCAGCTCCCTTCACTCACTGACTGACGAACGTTGGCAAAGTCGTCATGCTGGGCGTGGCCAGGCCGCGCGACGCGGGCGGTGACGAACAGGGCAAGGCTGACGGGGACGAAGAAGGCGAACTTCAACCCGTTCCAGATAAACAGCCCCGTGGTCGCGTACAGCCATTCCGGTGCGCCACGATCCACGAGCACGGTGCAGACGGCGGCGGCATACATGTAGGCGCCGCCCAGGAGCAGCGCAATCAGGCTGGCTGTGAGGTCTCGCCGCGTGCGCAGGTGTGCGAGCAGCACGTTCGACGGTGCGTGGGTCAGCAGCTGGCAGTAGCCGCTGCCGAGGCGGCTGATCAAACGGAACATCGCGGGTGTCCTCCCACCATCGAAGACGGTGCCAACTACTGGGATGCGGCCCCATGAGTTGAAAGGACGCCCGAGGATCCGGGGTTCGCCGCCCAGGCTCAAACTGGGTCGGAAAGACATTACTGCCGCAACATCCACGTTACGCCGGATCGGCCGCCATCGCCATCGATACCATCGGCGTGGCGGCTGTCAGGATCGCCCCGTGCGCACACCCCGATGACTCATATGCCCCGTTCCATCACCGGCCGAGCGGGCGGCTCATGACTGACGGCAGGTCGCTGGGCTGTGCCGTCGTGTGCGAGTCGGCGTGCGCGTTCCACCGCTGCGCGGGCATAGGCCGTGTCGGTGCGCGAGGGTTCGCTTGTCGCGGTTGCGGCCCCGAGGAGATGCGCATCAGTGATGCCGTAGCGGTCTCGGTAGGCAGCGAGTGCGACGACGGCGCGGTGCCAGGCAGCCCGCCGCCGCGGCTCGCGGGGTTCGTTGCCGAGTTGGCGCACCCAACCCGCCCGCTCCTTCATGGCAGCCCGAGCAAGCGTGTGTGCCCGGCGTTCAATGATCCGGTGCCGTTCATCCAACGCCTGCCGCGCCGACGCGTCCATGGGGCCTAGAGCTGCGGGGATGAGGCCAGCAATCAGTTCCGGCGGACGCTGGCGACCGGTGTGCCGCAGTGGAGCCGCGACGATGAGGCGTCGGTGCAGCACGGCTGCGATGTCGTCGGCGTCGTCGAACCCTTTCCGTGCGACGAGCCGTGGCAGGAGCGAGTCGACGTCGTAATGGTGGGCTTCAGCACGACGCAACGCCGCAGCCAGCGGTCCAAACGCCTCCGACGCAAGAACCGCCTCCACCTGCTCAGACGTGAGCCCGCACGATCGCACCAGCCTCACCCAGCGTCCGCGCTGAGCCTCCGCGGCGATGGTCTCGTACTCCGCGGCCAGCTGCCCGATGCCCGTCCAACGCTCGTGCTCAGCCCGGAGCGTCTCATGTGCGGACAGCTCCGCGCCACGGCGTGCCAGCACACCCTCCAGGACTGTCGTGGCGGTGACCTCGTCGTCGCTGACCGGCTTCTGGTGCTCTTCCAAGTGGGACTGATCGGTGGCCACATAGGCGGTGTTGCAGGCGCGGCCGCGGGTCATCGCGACGTAGAACGCCTCACGGGTCATCGACGGCGAGGCAACCACGGCGTGGGCCGTGTCCACCGTGAGACCTTGCGCCCGGTGCACCGTCACCGCGTAGGCAAGTTCGACGTGCTCACTGACATAGCTCGCCGGCAACATCACACTCAAACCAGGGCGTCCAGCGCGGCGGACGACCACGGAACCGTCGCCATGAACGGCCGTGACCGTCCACCGGTCGCCGTTCTTCACCCACCCCCGCCCGCACGCCAACCTCCTATCGTTACGGCGGCTGACCACCAGATCACCGACACTGGCCCGCGTGCCATCGTGCAGGCCCACCTCCGACGTCGTGGCGACCTCTCCAGCGACGATGCGGTCCAGTCGCGCCCGCGCGTTGAGGGTGGAGACTGTGTCGGTGGTTTCGGCGATCATGATCGACGTGTGCCCAGCATCGAGATCGTTGCGCCAAGCGCTGTAGGCGGCGTCCAGAATGTCGTCGAGCTCGCCACCGACGACACGGCCACGCTGGTCATACATCTCGACGACGGTGACATCGCCGCAGCGTAGCCCCAGTGACGCTGACCGTTCCCACGCATGGTGGAAGCGGCGCACGCCGGTCAGCTCGGCGACGTCGTTGCCGCGGTCACGAACCAACAACCCGAACACGCCACCAGCATCGACCGCGGCAAGCTGCGCCCAGTCCCCCACCAACAGCACCTTCGCCCCCACGTCAGCGGCTTTGGCTGCGATGGTATCGAGCGTGAACGTTCCCGCCATCGACGCCTCATCCACAATGATCAGCTGTCCTCGCTGCAGCGGCCACCGCCCGGCGGTGTGCTCGCTCAACCACTTGGCGGTGTTCTCGCACGCCACGCCGAGATCAGCGGCAAGCACCTCAGCTGCTGCGGCCGAGGGCGCCAACCCGACCACCGACCCGGCGCCATGCCTCGACTCCCACGCCCGGCGCATGCCCCGCATCGTGGTGGTCTTTCCGGCTCCGGCCGCGCCTACAAGCACGTCCACAGTCCGCCCGGAGGTCACGATCTTGGTGATCGCGTCCACCTGGTCCGTGTCGAAGGCGGCGCCGTCGCGGAGGTCTCGACGTGCACGCGGCCGGCCGTCAACCACCCTTGCGCGCGGTGCAGTGGTGGCGCGAGCGTAGTCCAGAAGCCGGTCCTCGGCGGCCAGCAGCTCCGCCGAGGTGAACACCTCGCCGTGTCGTGGCCGGAACACCGACGTGCCATCCGCGCGACGCCACGGCTCCGGGGACGATGCCACCTCCGGTGGGGTAACCCGCAACGAGAAACGCTCGGCCGCATCAACCACCCGTGCGACGGCAGCCTCCCGGTCACTCGTGCTGGCGAAACGCACGTGCATCAACGTGCGCGACGCTTCAGCGTGCAAGTTCCACCGCGTCCACGTGGCACGCTTCTCCCCCACCGCACGCACGATCTGCGCCGCGAATGCACGCACATCGGCATCGGCAACCTGATCCGCACGCCTCGTCCTCGTGTGCGTTGACGACGTGCCACACACGTCGCGCGCCAATGCTCCCGCTTCCACGCCGAGCACGGCAGTGGCGCGTCGTCGCCAATCGCCGGTCAACTCCGCCAGCGAGCGCACTGTCTTCTCCGGCCGCGTCGCCAGTGTCGCCTGTGCCCGCAGCCGGATCACGACATCGGTGCTGGGGCGACGCCCGTGCGTCTCAACGTAGTCGGCGATGAGGCGGTCGGTTTCGGCGTCGATCTCGCCACTACGGGACGAGAAGGCCGCCACCAGCTCATCCGGCACACCGGCGATCTCCCATGCCGGGTTGCGGTCCCGCCCACGCGAGCGCGCCTGCCACGTGATACCCAGCTCACGGGTGAGGCGATCAGCCAGCAACGCGTTGTAATGCTCCGACAACGCCACCACCGCCGCATGCAACGGCCTCCCGTCCAGCGTGCGCCATGCGCCGTCACGAACGGTGTGCACCTTGTTCGACACGACCACGTGCGTATGCAACTGCGGATCACCCGCACGCGAGTCGTAATGGTCAAACGCCGTCGCCACCACCCCGGTAACCTCGGCCCGCGCAACAGCTCCGTCCGGGCCTGCACGCCCGACACGTGTTGCCGCGACTTCCCGCTCCAGCAATGCAACTGTGTCAGCGATGGCAGCATGGTGCGCACGTACGATGCGTGCTTGCGTCGCCGCGTCACTGACAGCCCACAGCACGCTCACGCTCTTCGGCACCGAAAACGTCAAGTCGTATCCAGCCACCGCCCGCCGACTCCCCCGACCAGACTCCTCGGCCTCAATCGCCGCGACGGCCCCGGCCCGTTCATATTCGTTCAGGGCGGGGTCCAGACGAGCGATGCGGTCGTTGACACGGTTCTGCGCTGGTGCGAACGCCGGAAACGCCCGACCCAACGGATCACCAGTGACCGGATGCCTCCCCTTCCCCAACAGAAGCCTCAACTGCTCCTCAGCCACTACATCCCCTGCCGTGATTCCGGAAGCGAGGCTGCATACGCCGCTGCCCAGCCACCACCCCGGCGGCGTGCCCTTCTCCGCGTAGTACCGAACCAACGGCTCGGACAGACGCCGATTACCGTCACCAGCCGCCACCGACCTGAGGAGGTAGCTGTAGCCGCTCCCGGCAGCCATCACCCGCATCGAGACCGTCACACCCGTCAGGTGCGCCACCGGGCCTCGGTTGCAAGAGGTGTCTAAAGATCAATAATCAAAGCAGCAACGATCAGTGCAACCCACGGTGAGCGTGAGAGCCCGATACGGGGTGTCAAGCGCGCCGACGAGACTCGGCGCGAACGCCGAACAAGTGGCCAAGAGTGCGTAAGTCGACAGACACTCAGCAATGCGGACAGGTCGGGCTCCATGGCGCTCACCACCCCGAACCAAAGGCTGATCAGCACGGCTGCGGCGGCTGATCAAAGACAACACCGCTAGTGCACAGGATCACCAGAACGCGCGCAGCTACCGATCGCAAGTAGACCTAGCGTATTTTGTCACTTCGCCCAGAGGCCTCTTCCTGGGGCACGCAGAGTTGCGTGTACCGATTCGTCCGCCGTTGGGGCTAGTCTCTGGTGAGGTGCTCAAGCTTCGGAGGGGAGCGAGACTCTATGCCAGACGCCGATCCCCAGCAGGGCGACGTCTACAAGGCAAGCCCAGCGACATCCATTGACGGTGACGTCCACGGAGATCGGTACAGACCTGTCGCGGTCGTCGAACGGCTGCCGCGCACCGCGACGTGTCTCTCGCGGACCACACACCCCGAATCCGGCGCCAAGATACTGGAGTCGGACAAGAATGAAGAGATCGGCCTCTCGGAGAAGGGCTGGTGGACCAACCGTCATCAACGGTCCGTCCCTCGCCGATTTTGGGGAACGAGGGACTTCGTTTATGCTGGTCAGCTGCCCAACTCCGAGGCGGCTGAGTTGGCACGGTTCTGGGAGCTTCTCGGGATGCTCGGCAGGAGGAACGCATGACCTCAATTCCCACCCTCCCGCCCACCGAGCCAACCGACGGTTCCCGCGCCACGCCTCCGACGGAACCCGGTCAGCTGTGGGCCGTCTCATGGGGCGGCGAACCGCTTGGACTCGTTCTCGCAGCCATCGCGTACGACGCCTACTTCATCGCCTGGCCCGTCACCGACGAGAGCGTGACACCGTCGGAGCCGTGTTTCAAGCTGGCCACAGTAGACGCAAAGCTGGTCTGCTGGCCCGAGGTCGAAACGGGGATGTCAAACGCCGTACTGGAAAGCTACCTCGGGCAGCCGCTGACTGGTCGGGAAGTGCGCGAGATCCGGGCCTGGGTTCGGGGCGACGACCCCGTGGAGAGACTCGACGTGTACCCCGCACGCGCCGATGACGACGCGGAGGATGCTCTGGCACTCGTTTGCAATACCACCGCAGCTTGGGGCGAGTTGGACTCGCCTGGCTTGGAAACGACTGGCGGCGTCCTGAGCACCGACTTCGTCGATTCTCACGGTGTCGACGCGGTCAGACTCAACCAGGTGCTGGGAGGCGTGGCCGCAATCACCCGGGACACGCTGGCGCAGCGAAGACTTCTGGATACCAGCCAGGCCTCTGCGATCGCCGACGCGTTCGGAGCGCCCGTCGACCATGTATGGTCCCCGCCTTCGGGGCTGGAAGCCGTGCTGTTGCGAACCCCTGAGATGAAGCAGGAAGTCGTCGAGACTGCCCGCTCCGTCGGCTCGTCCGAGGATGAGGTGCGCGCCAAGGCGTGGGAGGCGTCCCTGATCGCCGCCCGCCAAGAACGGCAGTCCCATGATGCGGTCCGGGAGCGGGTCCGGCACGCACTCAGGTCAATGCGCAGTGAAAAGTAGGCGCCGATGCTGCCTGACCTAACAGCCGAGGCATGGTTCGGTCCCGAGCCAATAGCTGCCGCCACCGATCATCTGCTAGAAGCCGCCGAGGCGCTGCGGCCTGGAGTGCTCGACCAGTGCCGCTGGGATCCACGCGGTGCACTTGAAGCGGTGCCGGGCTTGTCGATCTACGAGGACTTATCGCTGCGTCCTAGCGTATGCCCAATCGACGGGACGTACGACCCGGCAATACGGTCGATCAGATACCGTCCAGTCAGCGCTCGCCGTGATCGCTTCACGTTGCTCCACGAATTCGGGCACGACCTGCTGGCGGTCGACACCGATTGGTCACTGCGCGTGGCACCCGCGTTAGACAAGCTTCAGTACGGTCGGCAAGTCGAGGAGAAGATCGTCAACCGATTCGCTTCCCGAGTCCTCATCACCGACCAAGAGGCGGCGAAAGCATTCGCGCACGGCGTGACGGCTGAGGCCGCGGCGTCTCTGTACGACATCGGAACCGCATCCGCAACGGCCTGCCTCGTTCGTTCCCTGGGAGAACCAGGGCAGCGGATGGTAATACTGGCCGACTCGGCCGGTCGGTCATGGTTCACCGAGAGCAACGGGGATCCCTACGCCCCATCCCGCAATGTCCGGCAGCCCGTGATCGAGAAGGCCGCCCAACGGGCGATCGAGACCGGCTCCGGAACGTTCAGCGGCGCAGGGCTCGGTGAGATCAAGTACAAATCGGGCAAGACTTTCTCCGACCTGCGCATCGATGTGGCAATCCGCGGCGGCATGGTCTTTGCGGTGGTTACAGCCCTACCGCGGGATCTGCGGGTGTCAGCCGGGTTCTCCGAGTGGCACGTCGAATGCCTAGCTGGCTGCGGCCACAGCTTCACCCAAGAGGAATCACCCAGAGTATGTGAGGAATGCGGCGAGCCGAAGTGTCCCCGGTGCCGCGAGTGCGAATGCGACGTCAATAAACAGGAATTCTGCTCCAACTGCTTCATGCTCTTGCCGAAGGCGAGAAAAGGCCACGAGCTCTGCGAGAACTGCGAGTGAGTGGACCCGGCGACCCTGGACGGCCCGATGTCGATCGCGAGCATTGGCTCATCAATGAGAGCACGATCTCGTTGCCCGGCTAGTAGGCGCTGCCTCCTACCCACGATCTGCGGCTCGAACGACTAGGCCGTATCCCACAGGACCTCGACTGGCCAAACTCCGTCAGGATCGTCTTGGCCCGGTCTCGTTGCGTGAGTTCAGACAGCCCGGCGGCCAGTCAGTCTCGTCCAACCGAAGGCTGCACGCACGGTCGCGGTGCACACGCCCGATAAGGATGCGCCACATCGCTGCGTACGACGTTGGTGACGTGCCGGGATCTCCAGGTGCGATCAGCGAGATCGGAGGTGAGATCTGGATCCCTGACGTCGGTTGTGAACGCAACGATTCTGGCCCTTCATCGAAGGGCGATGAAGACTGTCGCGGCGATGATCGTGCCTAGAATGGCGCCGGCGAGAACTTGCGCGGTGGTGTGGTCGCGCAGTCGGATACGCGACCATCCGGTGGTGACCGCGATGATCGCGCTGGCGGTGAGTGCGGGCCCGAACACGATGGTCAGGATGGTGGCCGTGCCGGCGGCAACCGCGGTATGAATCGAGATCTTCCATCTGAGTGTGATGGTCGTAGTGACGACTAGGCCGGTGAGCATGGCGACGAGCAACGCGATCAGCTGCTGTGGCGCCCCGAGGATCGCGAGGGTGAGCAGCCCGCCTGCGGCGGCCGCCGCGGCGACAGCCAGCGGGAGGAGCCGCTGGGCGCGGTCGGGAATGTGGGGTGAGCTGAATCGGCCTCGCCGCACGGCGTAGAGGACCCACGTATAGGGGAGGACGCCAACGAGGAGCGCGGCCAGGGTGCCCCAGCCGAGGCCACGGATGGCGGATGTGTCACTGGCGGCACCGATGATGGGTAGCACGCCGATCACGAGGTGTGCTGGTGCGAAGACCGTGGTCAATACGGTGGCGAAACGCTCTGACCGTGCAGGAGCGGTGTCGACCCGGCTCATGTGCTTGTCTTCCTCGCGTCGGTCATGTCGTCTATTCTGTCGGCGACGGTCTGAACGATTGACCACGATCTGGCGATACGAGTCAGGACGCGCGCCTCGTCGGTGACCGTCGCGCCGCCGCTGATGCCGACCTGAGAGTCGGCGCTGGGCTCAAGACCTCGGAGTTTGGCGCGTCGACCCGTTTCCAACCAGGCGGCTTCACCAACAAGGTCTGGATCTCTCCTCGTGATTCGACGGGCTTCACGCACGGCCAGGCCACGGTGGCCGGGATTGGCGTAAGCGCGGGCAGCCAGCATGCCGTCGCGGATCTCAATCACCCGCCGATAGAGACGAAGCTCGACGTCATACGGAGTCGGTCGTCCCGTCGCGCCGAACGCGATCCCAGGCTCGCCCCGAAGGTACGCCTGCCACACCGGGTGCAGCCGACGGTAGGTGGTGTAGGCGATGATGTGCCGGATCACCGGCCAGCGGACAGCGATCGGCCACAAGCAGCCGACAACGAAGCCGAAGACTGTGAGCGCAAGCAGCAATGCCTGCACTGTCTCCATGAGGTCTGCATGGTCCGACGTGAGACCGGCAGTGGCGGTGACGAGGTAGACCGCCTTGTTCAGGCAGTACGCCATAGCGATAAGCGCGCCGGCGCCCATCCACAACACTCCTGTCCGTAGCGCACCCGGTGGGAACGTGTGTAGCGCCGAGATCGCAACGCGGACGATTCCCACGACGACCACGGCGAGTACGGCCAGGTAGGCCGTCCAGTAGGCCAGGAGCACGGGTTCGCCGACGGCTGCGTTCGTGAGGCCGGGCAAGGGCTCGCCATGTACGGGTGCCAGGAGGAACATGCCGATCATGGCGCAGACCGCAGTCAGCGTGATAGCGGCGCGGCGGGCACGGTGTGTAGCTGCCTCAGGTTGCGGCAGCGCGATGTGGCGGGCGACTTCCCAGATGGCACTGGCGGCGAGCACCACGGTGATGTGTTTAATCAGATGGACGGTATTCGCGCCGACGATCCGTTCCTGAAGATATGCCCCGACCGCAGGGATCTCCAGGGTGCATCCGATCGCAAGGACGATCAGTCCGACCAGGAAATGACGTTGTGCGGCGTTCTTTACCGGTACAAGTAACCTGACGACGACCGTGATCCACAACAGGACGGCTGGTATCACGGTGTAAGCGCTCATGACTCTGGCTCGAAGACGTCTGCGGCGCGAGCGACGTCGCGTTCGGCATCCATGTGGTCACGACGTCGGACTTGTGCCCCGATCAGTCCAGCGAGCATCTCTGCCTGCCGTTCTTCAACCGAGGTGTAGGAAGCGCGGGCAAGCATCGAGGCGATCATTCCTGGGTCGAGATCAGGCAGCAGGCTGGTCTGTAACCGTTCGGAGCGGTCTTGCTTCGTGGTGTGGCCGAAGATCATGTGGGCGAGTTCGTGCAGGACGATGTGTTCCTGGTGGAGTTGAGAAGTCGCGGACTGGTGGAATACCCAGTCGGTGTCCGCGGTCGCCAGCCACATCCCGCACGGAGAGTCGGCGCCGTCGGGCATCGGCATCAGTCGGATGGGCTTGCCGCGCTCACGTGCCAGGGTGGAACAGAACGCATCGATCGTGAACGGTTCGGGCAGGACGAGTCGGTGTAGTTGTTCGTCACAGGCCTGCCTGATGCGACGCAGATTCACGTCCCCACCCCGCGGATCGCGACTAGATACCCTCACCATTCATTATGCCTTTGGTCAGGCTTTTTGTCATGATAAAGCTCTTTTCAAGAGCAAGGGCTTGTCTAGTCGTCGTCTGGCAAGCCCTCCATCTTTCGCGTGTTCTCGACGACGTTCTTGACCATCTGGAGCGCGGCATCGGATAGCCCGCTGGCACGTAGGGCGATCTCGCGGACGTCGGCGTCGCGCATCGCGGCCAGCAGCTCCAGTTGAGAGGTGACTTCGTCAGCGTCGTCGTCGCCAAGCAGCCATCGCGTCGGGACGCCAAAAAACCTGGCCAGAGCCTCAAGGTGCCTCACGGAGGGGTTGACCTTGCCGCCTTTGCGGAGTTGCCATAGGTAGCTGGCGGAGATGGTCACATCGTCTGGCGAGTCGTTGATCGCCTGCGCGACTTCACGGTAGGTGTACTCGCCTCGCCCCCGGGGACGGACAGTGGCAAAGAGGTAGTCAAGCCGTTCGGCCAGCGTGGCAAGCCGCGGCGATTCAGACTGATTCACGGCCCACCTCCCTGACGCTGCGATGGATTGGCTGACGTCTCAGATCATGCCACGCCTCCCAGGAATGACTCATCCTTCTCCAAAATTCGACAAAGCGCTTGACCAAGCTGCCGACGTCGACGCATTCTCGAGACTGTTCACATCAGTAAACATACCATGACGACGTGGTCTACATGAACAAACAGATCGTAGATGGGCGGCACACACGCGTCGCGGCCTATGCCCCACCGAAGGACGGCGCGCGCCGGAGAGCATCCGGCCAGTGCGTCACCAGTAGATGCCGCACACGCCATCGCCACGCGTCACACGGGTCGGCCCGGCGGTGCGCGCACCTAGCGGGCATGAACGACCAACGAGTCCGCAGGTCGCGACAAGAGAAGCTGGATGAACTCAGCGAGCGGCTCGAAAGAGCTGTCGAGGAGCTGGTCACGGGTGAGCAGTGGCGGCGTGCGATGGTGTTCGCGGCCCGGTTTCGGTCGCGGTCGTTCGCCAACACCCTGCTGATTCTCAGCCAGCATACGGATGCGTATGAACAAGGTCGCGTCCCGGATCCGTTCCCGTCGTACGTGGCGGGATTTCGTCAGTGGCAGCAGCTGGGCCGGTCAGTGGTGAAGGGCCAGGCAGGCTACATGATCTGGTCTCCGGTCAAGGCGCGGTTCGCTTCACCACAGCCGGACGATCCGAACTCGTGGCGAAGGCTAGGCCGCTACGAGCGGCCCGATCCGGGCGAAGCGGTCCGTCGCCGGGTCGTGGGGATGAAGCCTGCGTACGTGTGGGACGTCTCGCAGACCGCTGGCGAGCCGATCCCGGAACGCCCCGAGCCCGCAATGCTGCAAGGGCACGCTCCAGAAGGCTTGTGGGACGGGCTCGCCGCACAGGTCCGGCGGCTCGGATTCGCCCTCGACGACGCTCCCGACGCTGCAGCGCTAGCAGGCGCGGACGGAGTCACCCGCTTCAACGACCGCGCCGTGGTCATTCGCTCCGACATGAGTGAGGCCGCACGGGTGGCCACGCTCGTTCACGAACTGGCCCACATCATGCTCGGCCACGGTCCTGGCGATGACCGGCATCGTGGTATTCGCGAAGTGGAGGCCGAATCGACAGCCGCCATGGTGACAGCCAGCTTCGGCCTCGACACACAGGCGAACTCGATGCCCTACGTCGCGGGCTGGTCGTCGACCGTCAACGGACGCGATCCGGCCGACGTGGTGCGAACCACCGGCGAGCGTGCCCGCGCAACAGCATTGTCGATTCTCGACAAGCTGCCCGAGGCGCCGCTGGGTGATGGCACTCCACCGGGCGCGCAGATGACCCAGCCGGACTTCGACACCCCTGGGGCGATCGCGGCGACTGGTCCAGAGGCGGAACGCGCGGCAGTCCGGGCGGAGATGTGACATGCTCACCCACGCCACCCTGCTGCGCAGAATCGGGGATCTGAGTCTGAGCTCTGCGGCCGAGGCCTACGCGGCCGTCGGAGTGCCGGTATTTCCCTGCATTCCCGGAGGCAAACGCCCACTCACCCGGCACGGGTTCCACGACGCTACCACCAGCCAGGCACGAGTACACGCATGGTGGCAACGGTGGCCAGAGGCAAATATCGGCCTGGCCACCGGCAGCCGCAGCGGGTTCGACGTTGTCGACGTCGACGTGCACCCCTCCGGGTCAGGATTTAGGGCTTTTCGCTCGGCGTGCCGGGCGGGGCTGGCCGACGGCTGGGCGTGCCTGGTCCGCACACCATCGGGCGGGCTTCACGCGTATTACCCCGGCACTGCGACGCAGAGGTGCTGGTCGCTGGCCAGTGCACATATCGATTTCCGTGGCATCGGCGGGTACGTCATCGCCCCACCCTCCACCGTTACAAACGACGACGGGAGCCACCGCTCCTACCTGGTCGTCGCCATCCGCCATCGCGCACAACCGGTTGACGGCGAGGCCGTATGGGCGTTGCTCGCTCCGCCGATGCCGACGCACGATTCGACCAGCACGCCACCTCAAGCGGACGCGTCGATCGAACGGATCGCGGCCTGGGTGGCCGTGCAGCCGAAAGGAAACCGGAACTCCGCGCTGTACTGGGCAGCGCACCGCTACGCCGAGCACGGCGTGACCGAGGCAAGCGCCCACCGATCACTGGGCGCGGCAGCCCAACGTTCCGGGCTCGATGCGACCGAAGCGCACGTCACGATCCGCTCGGCCTACCGACGACACTTTCACAGCCCGCCACAGGCGGTGCACCAGCACGAGATCTCGCCGCCAGTTCTGATGCCATGACTCCCCTGCACCCGCCTAGGACCGACATGCCAGCACCTGCGGTGGCGCGCTGGGTCGTGGCCACTGCCGTCGCTGGCACGATACTGATCGCGCTCGGGGCGTTCTGGCTCTCCTTCGCCACACTGACCGATCTGGCGGTACGCTCCGGCATCGATGCCAGCCGGGCATGGACATGGCCACTCATCGTGGACGGCATCATCGTCGTCGCGACCATCTCCGTCGTCGCCCTGACCCCGTTCGGACCACGAGCAACCCGATACCCGTGGATGTTGCTCTTCGCCGGAGCCACCGTGTCCGTGACCGGAAACGCGCTGCACGCGCTCGTCGCCCGCCATGCGGAGGCGCCCGGCGTATTGCCGGCTGCCGTGTCCGCGGTGCCGCCGCTGGTACTGCTGGCGATCACACACCTCACCGTCGAGCTGACCCGCCGCACACACAGGTCCACGGCCAACGCGCAGTCGTCGAGCGGTCCTCCGTCCACATGTGCACTCACACCGATCAACGCTGACACCGCCACCAACGCGCAAGCTGAGCGGCACGGCCAACCCAACGGTGCCCGCCGCCGCAAGGCACACGAGCTGCGCCGCGTTTCTGGCTGGTCCAATGCCCAGATCGCCGACCACCTCGGCGTTCATCCGTCGACGGTCAGCCGCTGGCTGAATACGTCCGCGCCCGCGTCGCACGGATCGGCGCAGGCAAACACCAGAACGGCCCCTGAAGGGAACGCTGCACGCCCTGTCAGCCATGAGCATCGACGCGAAGACAAGGGGAACTAATGAGCACGCACACCGTCCCTGACCCCGTACACGACCCCGTCGACACCGACGCCTCGGCGGGTGGTCACGCGTCGGACCTTGAGTCAACGGCCACCCAGGCCAAACCCGCCGTGGTCCTGGCACGCCACGGTGACCCGTCGCTGCGGCACGCCGTCAACCGGAACAAACACTCCACCTGGGCGCGACAACTTGCCGATCTTCGGTGGGTGCGCGCGAGTGAGGTTCTCCACCGTACCGACGACGTCGTGGCAAGCCGCGCCGTCCGGGCTCATTTCAAGCTGAACGTGCTGGCACGCCGCAGTGCTCGGGCTGCGGCCCGGCTGGCCAAACTGCGACGCGAGCGGGCAGCCTCACTCGGCCCGGCCGAACTTGTCGATCAAAGCAGTGATGCACCGGCCGTCGAGCGGTCCACGCCGACCCTCTGAGCAACCTCCGCACATGCCCACTCGTCGACGCTCCTCATCCCGCGCCTCCGTGACGAGCCGGCCACGCCGGGCCGACGGACCGCGGCGGGACGCGGTGCGCACCTCTCCCATAACGAGGGAGGTGCCCATGTCGATCGTGCAGAACGCCAACGAGGTCGATGGCGCGGCAACGGAGGAATTCTTGGCCTCAAGTGAAGGACTAAGGACCGTGCTCACCGTTCTTGATCAGCTCGGTCCCGACGGCTGGCATACCCTGCCTGTGGCGAAAGTCCTGCTCGAACTCGCCCAGAAGCGGTTCGCACCGGTGGCCCAGGCATGGCACCGGCCACCTGAAGATGCGACCTACGCAGCGTTCCTGGCTATGCGAGGCCGCTCGGCCCGTACTGCCCGTGACCCCTGGGGCGTGGTGACCCGCGCGGTCGAGCTGGCCATGCAGGCCGAGACATACGGCGAGCGGCTACTGATCTCACCGGAGCGGGCCCGCCGCCCTGTTCATCGTCCTGCCGAGGCGCCGATGCGGGCGGGCGAGCACGAGGAGTTCCTGTACGACATCGTCGCGACTGAAGGCAGTGTCGCCGGCCGGTCCGATGATGGGGTCGAACGGCTGATCGCAACATGCGCAGCGTTCCTGGTTGTCGCCGGCTGGCCCCATGCTCGCGCGCGGCGGGTCGTCGAGTACGTGTCCATGCGCGCAGCCGACATGGGGTCGCGCGAATCGGCCTTGGATGCGCTCCGCCGTGACAACGTCACCCGCCTGCATCTCGGCCTGAGCCACTCCGCTTGGAACACCCTCGTGGGGCTACTCATCGGGGCGAAGCCGCGTGTCGGCTCCACCGCAACGCTCGGCGTGTTCGCTCGTGTCCTGCTGGGTGACCAGCTCGGCGACCTCCTGCGCGACACTGACCTTCTCGATCAGGCCCAGCTGACCTGCCCCGGAGGCAGCCATGACTGACGGGCGGCTCGATCTGAAGTACTCCGTCGACTCGATCAAACTCGGCCACACCTACCGCCAGGAGCTGGGCGACCTCGACGAGCTATGCCAGTCGATCCGCACCATCGGATTGCTACACCCGATCGTCATCAGCCCTGACGGGCTTCTCATCTCTGGACGTCGCCGACTCGAAGCGGTCAAGCGGCTGCGCTGGCGCCAGGTGCCGGTCTGGATCGCTACTCACATCTCTGACCGTCTGCGCACCGTGATGGCCGTCCAACACGAGAACACGATCCGTAAAGACCTCACACCCCTGGAAGCGGCCGAACTCTACGCGGAACTCAAGTCGCTCTACGCCGAAGAAGCCGCCCGCCGCCAGGCATCCACGCGGTTCGGCAGCCGGGAACACGGTGCCGTCGATTCGACGGCACCGCAAGACGCCCGCGTTCAGGCGGCCCGCGCGATCACCGGCCGCGACTCGCACGGCATGCTCGAACAGGTCCTCGAACTCAAACGCCTCGTCGACAGCGACGACATGCCGGAGTGGCTACGTACACAAACCGAACAGGCGCTAGCTGAGCTCAACGCCGACGGCAAAGTGCACGGCCGTTACCTTGCGATCACCACCGCCAAAGCCAGTCACGAACTGGAAGACGTCGCCACAGACCCTGCCGCCCCTGAACCGGCCCGCCACACCGCACAGACAGAGCTTGAACATCTTGCCGCCATCGATCACCCGGCGACCGCAGCCCGCGAAGCCAGGCGCGCGACCAGAAAGGTCCGCATGAGCGCTCAGGGCTGGAGCGACATCGAACCATCGACGCGTGACGCCCTCGCCGCACGCCGCCTCGCGACCCTGATCACACAGCACTACGGATGGTGGGACACCGTCTCACCCCAGGCCGTCGCCGAACACCTGACCGACGAGCAATGGAACATGCTGACTGCCTTCCACGAGGCCAGCACCACATTCATGCGCGCCGCGATCGACGCCCGCGCCGCACTCGACCGTCGCGACGGAGACATGCCAGCAGCCAGCTGAGCCCACCTCTCGGGTGAAACCTCCTCAACGCAGAAGGGCCATCACCCGTCATGAACCACCCCGCATGGGAACACGCGCACCCGCTATACCGACGTCGGCGTCTCGTCACCATCATCGTCACGGCTATCGTCGCCGCTGCCGTCGTCGGCATCGGTGTGTACGGGCTGATCACCGGCCCACCAGGCGAGCGCCCTTCACCGACGTCACCGGCCGCCGTTACAGCGCCGACCGAGGAAACTTCCACGCCGACACCCACCGCACCGTCGTGGCAGAACTTGCCGCCCCTACCGACGACGACCGATCCCATCAAGTACGCGCGGGCCATCGCCGACGCGCTGTTCACCTGGGACACGATGTCCGGCCTGTCGCCGGCTGAATACGCCAACGTCGTCCTGATTGACGCCGATCCATCCGGTGTGGAGACCCCCGGGCTACTCGCGGACCTGGACCACTACCTCCCCTCGGACAGCACCTGGCAACAGCTGCGCGAATACCAGACCCGGCAAACATTCACCATCCATGACGCCTTCGTCCCCGACTCATGGGAACAGATCGCCCGTGACGCCGCCGGAAAGATCCGCGACGGCACTGTGGCCATCACCATCGAAGGCACCCGTCACCGACACGGCATCTGGCACCACCGAGCCGAGCACTCCGTCCACGACGTGAGCTTCACCGTCTTCCTCGCCTGCCAGCCGGCGTTCCCCCGCTGCCACGCCCTGCGGCTCTCCGAAGTCAACAATCCGCTCACCTGACACGCGCGATCGGCAAGACGATGCTGAAGAAGGCACTGATCGGACTCGCCGCGCTGTTTCTCCTCGGACCGTCACTCGGCATACTCACCATCGCTGTCCTCATGAATCCCGCCGGGCAAGCGGCAGGCACTGGATGCCTCGACCTGCCCCGCGACGATGATCCGGGATTCCACGACGACGCGCCCATTCCCGACGAGGCGCTGCCCTGGATCGCCACCGCAGCGCAAACATGCCAAGAGCTGCCAAGCGTGTGGATCGCCGCAGTCATGTACCAGGAAAGCAGCTTCAACCCAGCCGCCTTCGCCACGGACATCAACGGCGGAACCTGGGGCCTGCTCCAAATCAACCAGCACATCTGGCGCTCCGTCTACGGCCCCGTGTCCAGCGACCGCAACAACAATGGCCTCTGGGACATCCTCGAACCCGACATCCATGCAGAGTACGGCGCCATCTACCTGTGCGACCTGCTCGACGACATCCGCACCACCCGGCAAACCCACCCTGAATGGCCCTCCACCCAAGAACTCACCGAGCTCGAAGCACTCGTCGTCGCGCACAACGCCGGCCCCGGCCGACTCGCCACTTACCCCGACATCCCCCAGATCACCCGCGACTACCTCAACAACATCCGCCAGCGCATGCGCGACTGGCCCGACCTCGACCACGACGACACGGACAACGCAGACAACGGCACCGATGAGCTTGATCTCGAACGCCCGCAGCCGCATCACGGTGCAGTGGTGTTTCCGCTACCCGATGGCACGTGGCGACTCACTTCACCGTTCGGGTGGCGAACCGACCCCACCAACCCGGACAGCCGCGAACTCCACCCCGGCGTCGACCTGGCCGCCGCCGACGGCACACCCATCTACGCCATCGCCGACGGCCACGTCACCCGCGCCGAAACCACCAGCAGTGGACTGGGGATCATCACCCTCATCCACACCATCCGCGGCGACACCATAGCCAGCGTGTACATGCACATGTGGGACTACGGCATCCATGTCCGGACCGGCCAGCATGTTCAAGCCGGGCAGCACATCGGCGACGTGGGCTCCTCCGGCCGCTCGACCGGGCCCCACCTGCACCTAGAAATCCGCCCTGGCGGACCGACTGCGGACGCCGTGGACCCCATGCCCTGGCTCGAACAGCACGGCGCCACCCACCCCGATTCAGATGAGACTGCCGATCCTGGCCACTGCCATCCCGACGTTGGCGGTGAGTTGCCGCCCGCGCCGCAGCCGTTCACCGGCACACCGGGCGGTCGTATCCCAGATCCGACCGGCACCGGTGGCTGGGTCACCCGCCAACTCGAACACCTCATCGCCGAAACCCGCCGCGCCTTCCCCAACGCCGGCTGGTCCTGCTGGGACCAACGCCCCGGCAGCGACTCCGACCATCCGCGCGGCCGGGCTTGCGATGTCACATTCGGCAACGCCATCGGCGAACACCCCACCGACGCCCAACGCACCGAAGGATGGCGCATGACCACCTGGCTACAAACCCACGCCAACGCCCTCTGGGTCGACTACCTCATCTGGGACGGCCTCATCTGGAGCCTGAACCGAGCTGATGAAGGCTGGCGCCCCTACGACGGCGGCGGCATGCACAACCCCGACGACGTCACAGGAGGCCATCACGACCATGTTCATTTGAGTGTCCGATAACAAGATCATCAGCGGAGAAAGCCCCATCGGTGGCGTCCGATAGGCAAGGATGCCGATACCGGGGTGTGCATTTAGATCATCCGGTTGAGGCGTCCTTTGTATCGCCTCCTGTGAACCACTGCTCACCGTCAAACTCCGGGGGACCTCCTGACATTTGCAGGGTCACGGGCCTCGGATTTGGCAGGTCGGTGGGCACATACTTTTCGTCGTCAGGATGATGAAAGAGCCATTCGCTCGCGCCTTGGACCGTATGGAAGTTGAAGAATTTCTCCATCTTGGCCGTGCCGTCCTGAACCCAGTCGGCCCTGCCCTGGTGGACCTTCTCAACCGGGACTCCCAGTTCAATCTGTGGCTCGACGCTGTTCATTAAGAGTCCGGCCTTGCGGGACAGCGGGAAGGTAATACCCCATGCCGTCATGAAGCCGACGCCCATCCCCCACTTGTCATTTGTGTGTGCAACGAGACCGACGGGGGCATCGGACAAAATAAGCGACCGCCGTTCAAACCGAACAAGCGACCACGGGCGCCCGACAAGGTACGGAATGAGTTTGCCGGAAAGGTCGAGCATCTGCTCGATATGCACCGTCTTGGGTCGCTTGACGGGCGGACCTTGAGGGCGGGTCATCTGCTCCCAAACCTCCTCAACGATGTCATCCGAAACCTCCAGACCGTGTTCCTCAAGTTGCTTCCTCAACCCTGTTTTGCCGCTCGCGCCAATCTGGAGACGAAGCATCTGTGCCGCTAGGTAGTCCATCGTGTTTCGTTGCACAGGCACTCGGGTGGCTTGGAGCGCGACGAAGTAGCCGAGCGTCATCCTGTCCTCGTGGCCTAGTGGCCACGAGCCTCCGGCGATCTTCTTGAAAACGGCCGCAGCCAGACCTTCGATCTCTGAGAGCGCCTTCTCAATCACGTCCGGGCCATCGGGATGCCCGTCGACCGCGTAGAAGTCCTTTGCCACGGCGGCGTCACCGACTGACTGGGGGAACCGCTGGTCCCCAGGAAGTCGGACCGTCGCAATTTTGCCCGCTTCAGAGAAGCCTTGAAGGTAGAACCGCGGCACCGTATGGTGCCGCCTGGCGACTGGGCGCGACTGGTTGTTCACCACGTCATTGTGCCCCGTCAGCATCTGTGCGCGGGAAGGACGTGCTGCGGGCCCGCGGACCAATTGGGTGCCCAGCTTCCATACAAGCCTCCTCCTCCGTCTCGCCGGTCCTAGCCGCACCTACAAACGTGAACATCGCGGCCCTTGGCAGTATCCGACTAAAGGCGATCAGCTCTACCGTCTTTCCCGACTTCGACGGTGTCGGTGGCTCTCGTGACCTGGCGGCAATCGTTGGTGGGCTGTTCACCGTCGGGCTCGTGGTCGCGGTCCTGATGCTGGTCATCTCTGCCGTGACTTGGGCGGTCTGTTCTGCTGCGGGTAACTACCAGGCGGCTGCCAGAGCGCGTACCGGGGCGTGGGTGTCGATCGGTGCTGCTGCTCTGACTGGCGCGGGTGTGGCGTGGACGAACTTCCTGATCGACCTCGGCTCCACGTTGTAGCCGACATTCGCCATCTGTCGTGTCCGGCGGCCTTGGCGCACCTGTGTGACAGCACCATTCAATCCGCCCGGTGGTTTGAAGGAGCGTCACTGATCATGTTGGAATCCCTCACGGCTGCTATCGACGCGTTCACCTCCGTCGTCGAAGCAGTACCAACGCAGATCAATATCAACCCGAACGAAAGTGGACTACCCGGAATCCGGGCGCTTCGGCGCATCGTCGGTGCGGTCATGACGATCGGGCTGGTGTTGTCGGTGCTGGCGTTGATCATCTCCGCGATCGTGTGGGGCTTCGGATCGAACTCGTCCAACCCGCACCTGGCTGGCCGGGGCAAGACCGGTGTGCTCATCTCCTGTGGCGCGGCGATCATCACGGGCGCATCAGTCACGTTGATCAATTTCTTCTGGGATGTCGGCCAGGGCATCTAGCCGGGTCCATCTCGTAGCCCCGCCTGAAGCCGTAGCTCTAGGAGACATGTGATGAGTGTCTGTGACGTGCCGGTGATCTCGACGGTGTGCAACGTCGCCGGTGAGGCAGCCGCCACGCTCGTATCGGCGCCATTCGACTGGCTCGCCGACGCGATCGGCCACGCAGCCGCATGGATGTTCGAAGGCGTCTGGACGATCTTCGACACCACGACGCTCGTCGACGTGACCTCCAGCGGGTATGTCGCGGTCTACAACATCCTGTTCGGCGTCGCCGTGTTCCTCATGCTGATCTTCTTCTGCCTGCAACTGATTACAGGGACGATCCGGCGAGACCCATCGGCCCTACAACGCGCCGGCCTGGGGCTCGCGAAATCCGTGCTTGGCTCGTTCCTGGTCATCACGATCACCGCGATGCTGCTGGAGATCGTGGACCAGCTGTGCGTCGGTATCGTGCAGGCGACCGGCACGAGCATGCAGGAGATGGGCGACCGCATCGCCGCCCTCGCGGCCGGGCTGACTGCCATCAACATAGCTATGCCTGGTGTCGGTGCGATCATCACGATCTTCCTCGCCGGGCTCGCCATCTCAGCCGCCGCGATCGTGTGGTTCTCGCTGCTGATTCGTAAGGCACTGCTGCTGGTGGCCATCGTGCTCGCCCCGATCGCGTTGTCAGGGCAATCGTGGGACGCCACCAAAGGCTGGTTCGGCAAGTGGGCAGCCTTCGTACTCGCGTTGATCTTCTCCAAGCTGGTGATCGTGGTCGTGTTCCTCGTCGCCATCAATCAGGTGTCGGCTCCCATAGATATCGATCTTGCCTCGATAGCTGATCCGATCGCGGGTGTCGTGTTGATGTTCGTGGCTGCGTTCGCGCCGTACATGACGTACAAGTTCATCAGCTTCGTCGGTTTCGACATGCACCACGCCATGTCCACAGAACAGGAAGCCAAGAGCGCCCTCAACCGGCCCGTGCCAGTCTCTGCCATGCCTAACACCGACGCGGCGACGAAGGTCCTGAGCGACACCGGCGGTGGCCACAAGTCCAGCGGCAGTGGCGAAGGAACGGCCACACCCGCACAGACGCGGACTCAGCCGATCTCGCCAGCTGCCGACGGCGCAGGCGGCGATAGCGATAGCGGCCCAACGCCCACGGCCGACGCCGACCCGCCGACACAGAGCCGGCAATCCCGTCCGACAGACACCGGGCACGAACGTTCACCGGATGCGAGTGACGCGGCGGGCGAGAAGACGCCCATGGGCAGCAGCGCGGGTGCGGTGAAGGCTTCCGGAGCTGCGGCGGCCGCGGGAGGGGCCGCGCCTGCCGTCGCCGGTGGGGCCCAGGCGGCTGAGGCCGGACACGAGGCTGGCTCGAAGGCCGGTTCCGCTGCGGATACACACATCGACGCGTCCCAGCAGGCGGACCGCCCACACAGCAACGAGGCGACGACCAAGCAGGATCCAGCCGGACCGTCCTCGCCATCCGGGCCAGAACCGGTGCGCCCCGGACAAGCAAGCCCTGACGTCAGCAGCCGGCCCGACTCGGCACCGGTGGTGGAAGGCGAGAGTCCGCCCCCTGCGTCGGCGCCGCCGCAGCCAACAGCACCGGTCAAAGAGGACGCCACGCCGGTGAAGCCTTCGAGCACGCCGGATGACAACAGCACGTAGGACGCGTGTACGAAGACCACTTGGGTCAGTCCGGGAGACCGGGCGCTATTGCCTACCTATCTGGTGCAAGGCACCTCCGTTCGAACCTCGAAGGGCAGTCCATGTCCAACGACTCCAACCGGAACGACGCCGAGCTTGCCCCGGTGAAGTTCTCCCGCCTGACCCGCCGCGGTCTGATCCTCGGGCTATCCGTCTCGCAGGTCATCTCGGTGGCGCTCACGGCCACCGTCGCCGTGGCTGGGTTGTACGTGGCAGGCGGTGCAGGACTGCTCTGGGTCTCCCCCATCTGGCTCTCAGCATTGGTGGTCACCTGGACGCCTGTCGGTGGGCGGAAGATTGTCGAGTGGATTCCACTCCTCACGCACTGGCTGCTACGCGTTCTTGCCCGGCAGCTGGTGTATCGCCGCAGGATCGTCAAACCCCGCCCCGCTGGCACGCTCGCGCTGCCCGGGGACGCCGCCGCACTGCGGGAATACCACGATCCGGAAACCGACACGGTAATGATCCACGACCCGCATCAGCGGACGCTGACCGCGATCCTGCACGTGTCTCACCCCTCGTTTGTGCTGCTCGACCCTGGTGAGCAGCAACGCCGGGTGACCGGGTGGGGCCGCGTGCTCGCCACCTGCTGCCGGTCCGGACGGATCGCTCGCATCCAGGTGCTGGAGCGCACACTGCCGGACTCCGGCACAGGCCTGGCACAGTGGTGGTCACGTCACGGCGTGAGCGACGACTCGTGGGTATCCACCACCTACCAGCAGCTGATCGAACGAGCCGGGCCGGCCGGTGAACGCCACGCCACCACGATCTCGCTCGCCCTGGACATGAAAGCCGCCGCCCGCGCCATCCGCACCGCCGGCGGCGGGATACGCGGCGCCGCACACATCCTGCGTCAAGAGATGAACACGTTCACCACCGCGCTCCGGTCGGCAGACCTGAAACCATCGGCCTGGTATACGCCCGGTGACCTCGCGATCGCGTTGCGCTCCGCCTACGACCCGAGCATCGCAGCAACGCTGGAACGTGCCGGAGACCTTGGCCACGACCTGGCCACCGCCGGCCCAGTGGCGGTCGAGGAATCGTGGGACAGCCTGCGCTCGGACAGCGCGGTGCATGCGGTCTTGTGGGTATCTGAATGGCCCCGCTCGCAGGTCTACCCGGGGTTCCTCTCCCCAGTGTTGCTCACGTCTGGCGTTCGGCGCTCGTTTTCGCTGCTGTGCCACCCCGTCCCCGCCGATCAGGCCGCCCGCGACATCCGGCGACGAAAGACCGAGCACATCTCCGATGCCGCCCAACGCGCCAAACTCGGCCAGATCGAAGACGCCCACCAGACCGCCGAATATCACGACGTGCTGCAGCAGGAGGCCGACCTCACCGCCGGGCACGGCGTTGTACGCTACACCGGCCTGATCGCCGTCTCAGCGGCCACCCCCGACGAACTCGACGCTGCCGTCGCCGAAATCGAACAGGCCGCCATCCAAGCCTCCTGCGAAACCCGCCGCCTCGTCGGCCAGCAAGCACAGGCTTTCACAGCGGCCGGCCTGCCTCTTTGCCGAGGCATCTGAGCATCCCTCCCATGCCGAAAGGGTTCGTGATGGCGACATTCAATGATCCGAAAACCGACGCTGCGGAAGCCGCACACGCGTTGCGTGGCCTTGCCCACGCCAGCCGCACACTCACTGATCCGGATGCGAGCTACGACATACTCGGCGCTCTCGCTGCCGGTCTGCGATCCCTGCAACAGTCACTTGAGCAGCTCGCCGCGTGGCATGAGCGGCACGCCGGACACGCCGCTACCGATGACGGAGACCGGATAGCCGGGCACCGCAACGCGCAAGCAGCCGCCGCCCATCTGCGCGACGCCGCCTCGTTCGTCGGATTCGCCTGCGGTGAGGTCGATCACGCACACAACCGCAACAGCGGCATCGCCTGGGACCGGACGGCATCGGCGTCCCGAAGCCGTCACGTCTCGTCGGCCACTCCCGCTGCCACGGCCAACCCATTGAACCCAGCGGAGCGCGACGGTATGGAGCGCTAAATACCAACGTTGCACCCCCTCCAGGTCGCCGGGAAGGAAGGTTTGGCCATGCCGCAGAGTCCGGAGAAGAAGGTCCACGCCACCGTGCTCATCGGGCCCGCCAAGGAGCGACGCCGCTACCGAAGGGCACGCCGACGCGCGGCCTCACAGATCCACGCCGACGCAGCCGCCGCACGCCGGGCTGAAGCGAAAGCCCTCGTCGACGCCGAGCGGGCCGAAAAACGCAACACCCCTCTCCTTCCTCCGAGCGGGGAGTCAGGCCCGGCAGCCTTGCGGACGTACCGGCGGTTGCGGATTCCGCTGCATCAGGACACCTCAGCCACGTTGTCAGGTGCCTACCCGTTCCTCGCCGAAGGAGGCCTGGGCAGCGAAGGCGTCTTCGTCGGCCAGGATCTCTTCTCCGGCAGCTCCTTCGTCTACGACCCGTGGGTGCTCTACGAGCACGGCGTGATCACCGCACCGAACGTGGTACTGGCCGGCATCGTAGGGTCTGGCAAGTCATCGCTCGCCAAGAGCTTGTACACCCGCTCGCTCGGGTTCGGCCGCCGCGTCTACATCCCAGGCGACCCGAAAGGTGAACACACCGCCATCGCCCACGCTGTCGGCGGGCACGCCATCGTCCTCGGACACGGCCTACCCAACCGGCTCAACCCGCTGGACGAGGGACACCGCCCGTCCGGTCTGTCCGGCACCGAATGGGCCACCATCGTGGCCTCTAGACGCCGCTCCCTCATCGGCGCCCTCGCCGAAACCGTCCTCGAACGGCCACTCAGCCCGCTCGAACACACCGCCATCGACACCGCCCTCACATCCACACTGGCCGCCGCCGAGGTGCCGATTCTGCCTATGGTCGTTGACCGCATCCTCAACCCCGACCATGGCACCGACGCCAGTCTCGCCGACGACGGACGCATCGTCGGACACGCGTTGCGCCGTCTCGTCGCCGGTGACCTCGCCGGCCTGTTCGACGGCCCATCAACCGTCACCTTCGATCCGACAGCACCGATGATCACCCTCGACCTCTCCCGGGTCGTGGAGAACTCCACCCTGGTCTCCGTGCTGATGACCTGCGCATCGGCCTGGATGGAATCAGCGCTGCTCGACCCGCACGGAGGACAACGCTGGGTCGTGTACGACGAAGCGTGGCGGCTCATGATGCACCCGGCCCTGCTGCGCCGCATGGACGCCCACTGGAGGTTGGCGCGGCACTACGGCATCGCCAACCTGTTGATCTTCCACAAGCTCACCGACCTGGACAACGTTGGCGACGCTGGCACCGCCGCACGAGCGCTGGCGTCCTCCCTACTGGCCAACGCCGAAACACGGATCATCTACCGGCAGGAAGCCGACCAGCTCGGCGCCACCGCCACCGCGCTCGGTCTCACCCGCACCGAACAGAAACTGCTCCCGACACTCGGCACCGGGCAAGGCCTCTGGAGAATCAAAGAACGATCATTCGTGATCCAGCACCAACTGCACCCCGACGAACTCGCGACGTTCGACACCACCTCGAGAATGGTCGCGCGGTGAGACACCAACAGCGGGCCGACCCGGTAGATGTGGCGGGCGTGCCGGTCATCCTGCCACAACTGATCGTTCAGCCAGCCGCTGCGTCGGAGGGGTACACGGTCACGTTGAACGGCCAGCCGGTCTCCGACGACCCTGTCCCCGGTGCTGAGCTCGGCCGCGCTGTGGCATCAGTGGTCGAGCGAGCCGGGACCGCAGTCCGGGTCGAGGTACACGACGCCGACGGCGGCATCTACGCCGACATCGTCTACCCGCCTCTGCCCGATCTCCGCGAGCTTGAGTCTTCCGGCCACGGTGATGGTGAGGATGGCTCCGATGCCCGCCACTGCGGATTCATTCCCGGCGAGGAGGTACTCATCGCGACCGTGGAGCGTATCGAGCATGCCAACGACGACGGCGTCCTCGAACTCCGGATCAGCCCTCAGCCGACCGACTCCACGATCGTCGTCGGATCCGTATCCGGAACCACCATCGTGAACCGCTCGCCCGAGTAACGCCCTCCGAGTAGGGCCGCTACCATCCGGCGGGCAGCGCGCACCTGACCGGTGTGACCCGATCTCCCAGTCCTCACGACCACCAAGCAGCCACCGTCGGCCTCGCCCTGCTCGCCGCGAGCGCCGGGTTAGCAGCCGTGCTCAGGAGCGCTGGCGATATCACGGCCGTGCTCACCGGGAAACCACAACCGGCCACGAGCCTCACGAGCAGTCTCAGCGTGCTGACCCGTCCTCTCGACGTCGGAACAGCGCTCGGCACACCGGACCTCAACTCGGTCGTCTACTGGGCCGTCGTCGCCGCCATCCTCACTATCCTGACGGCCGCAGCGGTCGTGGTATGGCGTGCCGCGCAGACCAGGCACCAGGGCAAGGTCACCGACCCACACCGGCTCGTGGGCACAGCCAGCCGCGCCGACGTCGCCCGGGCCGCCTCGGCCCGGGTACTGCTGAAACGAGCGGGGACGCTGCGGCCGTCGCTGACCAGACCGGAACCTGCCGATGTCGGCTACCTGCTCGGCACGGCCCACGGCCGACCCGTGTGGGCCACGGTCGAAGACTCGATCCTGCTCATCGGCCCCCCACGTTCCGGCAAAGGGCTGCATCTGGTGATCAACGCGATCCTCGACGCGCCCGGCCCGGTCATCACGACCTCGACCCGGCCGGACAACCTCACCGCAACCCTCGCCGCGCGTCAGCGCCACGGCCCGGTGGCGGTGTTCGACCCCCAGCAGCTCGCGCCCGGCGTTCCCGCCGGGCTGCGCTGGTCCCCCGTCCGCGGCTGCGACAACCCGCTCACCGCCATGATCCGAGCCACCGGGCTGGCCTCATCTACCAACTACTCCAGCGTCACCGGAGGCGACTTCTGGCAAGGCAAAACCACTACCGCCATCCAAGCGCTCCTGCACGCCGCCGCCCTCGACGGCCGCGACGCCGCCAGCTTGTACCAATGGGCGCTCAACCCCACGATCGCCGGCGACGCGGTGCGCATCCTGCAGTCGAATCCACGCGCCGCCACCGGCTGGGCCGATTCACTGGAAGCGATGCTGCAAGCCGACCCCAAAACCCGCGACTCAATCTGGCACGGCGTCTCCCTCGCCTTCGCCGCCCTGGCCGATCCCCGCGTCCTCAACGCCGTCACACCACGCGCCGGTGAGGTGTTCGACCCCGAAACGTTCCTGCGCGACAACGGCACCCTCTACCTGCTCGCCACCGGCGCCGGAGCCGGCGCCTCAGCTAGCCTGGTCGCCGCCCTGATCGAAGACCTCGTCGAAACCGCACGCACACTCGCCGCCCGCTCCCCCGGCACCCGGCTCGATCCACCGCTACTGCTCGCCCTGGACGAGATCGGCAACCTCGCACCGCTGCCGTCCCTGCCGACCCTGATGGCCGAAGGGGGCGGTACCGGCATCACCACCCTGCCGGTCCTGCAATCACTGGCCCAGGCCCGCGAGAAATGGGGCGACAACGCCGCGAACGCCATCTGGGACGCCGCCATCGTCAAAATCGTCCTCGGCGGGGCGTCCAACAGCCGCGACCTGCAAGACCTCTGCACCCTCATCGGCGAACGCGACGAGACCACCGACTCCACCACCATCGACCACCACGGCGCACGATCAACCCAACGCTCAGTCCGCCGGGTCCCGGTCATGCCCCCGGACGTGCTGCGCACCCTGCCCTTCGGCACCGGCGTCACCCTCCTGCGTACCGCACGGCCGATCATCACCACCCTGCGCCCATGGACAAAGCGGGAAGACGCCGACCATCTCGCTAAAGACCGCGAGAACCTCGAACGGCGACTGCGCGACGCCGCCTAGAACGCGCGGCCACGCGACGCACCTGACCGGTACACCCGGCCCTGCCGGGTCGCCCGGTCATTTATCGGTCAGGAGGTAGCCGTGGCTATCAAGACAACCCAAGCGATCAACGGTTTCGTCGCCGCCGAACCCCGACTCAGCTTCAACGACGACGGCCAAGCCCGCCTGTACGTGCGCATCGGCATCAACCACTTCGAACGCCACGACGACGGCACATTCCGCAAACTCGACCCCACCTACCACAACCTCGTCCAATTCGGCCAAGGCGCAGAACGCTCATACGAACGCTTCCGCCGCGGCGACGACATCGTCGCCCAAGGCTACGTCCGCCAATACACCCGCAACGTGGACGGAGAAGAACGCACCGACGAACAGTTCGTCGCCAAACGTCTCGTCCACGACCCGAACACCACCACGTATGAGGTCCAGCGCAAGGCCCCTGCCCGTGAACGAGACAGCGGCCGAACAGGACCCGACGGCGCGCGTGGGGCCGCGGCACCCGCGTCGCCCGCATCGACACCTCGCGACGCCGATGTCACGCGGAACAACACGACGCGAACGAACGCGGCCGAACCCGTCAGCCCTCCACCACCGCCCAGCCCACCAGCCGTGACCCGCTGAGCAGGAGACACCACGATGCGCGACTTCAACACGCCCGACCGCACAGACGACCACGCACACGACGCGTCCCTGGACTTCGTGCCCGACATGGACGAACCCGACATGGTCACCGCCGAACCGCTCAACCCCACCAGCCACGACGCCGACATCGACGACGAGGTCGACGCACTATTCCACGACGCCTACGGCCTACCACTGCACCCCGTGAACTGGCGCACCCTCACCGCCGACGAAGCCGAAACCGAATGGCACGCCCTCAACGACTGGGTCAACTGGCTCCGCCGCGAATTCGGCCTCCCCGCCTCGATCATCCCGCCCTACTGGCACCGCCACCCCGAACTCGTCTGGGAACTCTCCGCCCTGCACCTCAAATGGCTCGGCGCCTACGACCCCCACCAAGACCCCGCCGCACCACTGGCCTGGATGGTCGACTTTCGCGCCGCCCGCGAACGCCTCCGCGAATGGGTCACCATCTCCGGCACCCGCCTCGACCGCGACCGGCCAACCCGCCAAACCACCTGGCCCGGCGAACCCTCACCTGACGAACCAGCCGAAACACGCATCACCAACCGGGAGCAAGACTTCGCCCAGTTCGTCAACGAAGACCTCAGCCGCCGAGCCAGCGCAGCGGCCTTCCTTCACGGTGACATCGCGGAGCCGTGAACAGATACCGGTCGCCCAGCGCCCATGAGGGGCGGCCGCGGGAACCTGAAACGGCGTGATTCCCATGGTCGGCCAACATACAACTCGGACAACGCTCCATGAACCACCAAAACTTGTTGTCGACACGCCGCCCGACTGGAAACCACCAGCCGAAGCGGCCAGGATCATACTGAAGATACTCAGAAACGTCCGCGCCCGGCAGGCAGCCAGACGGGACGGAAACACAACAGGTCTCACCGTGGAGCGAGGATGCGATTCGCCTTCTACGGCCGATGCTCAACCGAAGACGCCCAAGACCCAGAGTCCAGCCGTGGTTGGCAAGTCCGACGCGCACAACAGCTCATCGACCCCCACGGCGGCGAGATAGTCGCCGAGTACTTCGATATCGGCCAATCACGTTCGTTGCCGTGGAAACGACGCGCCGAGGCGTCACGGTTACTCGACGACATCACCAACCCGGCTCGACCGTTCACCGAACTCGTGATCGGCGAACCGCAACGCGCCTTCTACGGCGCACAGTTCGCGCTGACATTCCCCGTGCTCACGCACCACGGAGTCAGTCTCTGGGTGCCGGAGGTCGGCGGTCGCATCGACCCCGGCAGCGAAGGACACGACCTGGTGATGGCTCTGTTCGGTGGAATGTCCAAGGGCGAACGGATGCGCATCCAAAAACGCGTCAAAGACGCCATGGCCAACCTCGCCGAAACCACCGATCGACACCTCGCCGGCCGGCCACCCTACGGCTACCAACTCGTTGACGCCGGCGAGCATCCCAACCCCGCCAAAGCCGCCCTAGGGCAACGACTGCGACGGCTGGAACCAGACCCAGTGACCGCCACCGTGGTCAAGGAGATCTTCACGATGTACCGCAGCGGCATGGGGTTGCGTGCCATCGCGCAGCACCTCACCGATGTCGGTCATCCCTCCCCTTCGCAGCACGACCCACGACGCAACCCGCACCGGGACCAGAGAGGCTGGGCACACTCCGCCGTCCGCGCCATTCTGGTCAACCCCGTCTACACCGGTGTTCGGGTCTGGGGCAAGCAGGAAAAGTTCGAAGCACTCGTCGACCCCGACGACGTCGCTGCGGGCTACCAGACGAAGATGCGCTGGCGGCGCCGCGACAGCTGGAGCATGCCCGACCACAAGTCTCACGAACCACTCGTTGATGACGATCTCTTCACCGCCGTGCAGACTCGAATCGCCAGTAGAAGCAAACCGGGCACCACAAGAGCAATGCCGGCCAAGCGTTCTTACGCGCTCTCGGGCCTGCTGTTCTGCGGTCAGTGCGGTCTACGGATGCAGGCGGGCTACCACAAATCACGCCATGCCAACGGTCGTGGCTGGAAGATGTACCGGTGCATTCCCGGAAGACGACGGTCGATCACACCAGACATGACGGGCCACCCGTCCAGCCTGTACGTCCGCGAAGACGAGATCATCTCCAAGCTCGATCCGTGGCTCGCTACGCTTGCCAGCCCAGAATGGCTCCACGCGGCACAAGAACCGAGCGCGACCCACGACGCCCATATCGCATCACTTCGCAAACAGATCGCAGACCGAGAACGCAAGATCCGCAACCTCGTTGATGCCATCGAAGAGGCCTCCGGCGACATGGCCCTCCTCACCGAGAAGCTCGCCCAGCGCACCCATGAACGCGATCACCTCAAAGAAGAGCTCCGGCGCGCCACCCAGAAGAGGACCGCCGCGGATCAAGAGATCGAAGAACTCATCGCCCACGTGGGCGGAATCACATCGGCATTGGCCGAAGCCACACCTGAAGAACGAGCCGAACTCTACCCGTCGCTGGGTCTCAAGCTCACGTATAACGCCGACCCACGCCAGGTCAACGTAGAAGTTGACCTGGCGCGTGTGGCATGGGCGTGTCCGAGGGGGGACTTGAACCCCCACCCCCTTGACGGGGACTAGCACCTCAAGCTAGCGCGTCTGCCTATTCCGCCACCCGGACAAAGTGTCGGCGCTCGTGCGCCGGCGGCCGAGCAACTGTACCAAACTCGCGTGGCACTCTGTCCAACCACCAGCCCATCGACTCCGGTGCCACAGGGCAAGAACGCTCCCTTACGGCACCGCGCGCCGTTGTCCATTGTAGACACTTCGCGCAGCGACAACGACGGGGGATCAGAACCGGTATTTGGTCTGGCTGTATTCCCCCTTGCGGAATCCGAACACGGTCACCGGCGCCACCTCGAACACTAGCGCGTGTCCCGCACCGCTGGAATGGTGGAACAGCCCGTCGCGGGCCTCGAAGCGCCACCCCGGCCCGTACTTGGCCTCGTACGTGACTGCCAGCCGCTGTAGCTTCGCGTCGTCGTCGACCCGTACCGCCGAGCCCTCGACGACGACGTCGATCCCGTCATTCAGCTCGTTCCGTCCGGTCGTGAGCACGCACTCCGGGTTGAGGGCGAGGTTCTTCGCCTTGCGTTCTTCGGGACCGGTGCAGAAGTACAGGGCGTCGTCGACCCACACGGCCAGCAGAGGGGTCACGTGGGGGCGGCCCTCCGGGTGCACCGTCGAGATCCAGTACAGCTCCGCGTTCTCCACGATGTCCTGCACGTCCTCCCACGGCGGCGCCGTCGCGCCGGGCATGCTGAATCGGGTGTCGACCTCGGCCCGGGGTGTCACTGCGCTCATCATGTCTCCCTTCGAGAACACGTATCTACGAAAAGGCAGACCATCGCGTGCGGGCGAAATCATCGGTCACACCGTCTCGTGGGAAGCTAGAAGCGATGACTCCAGTCAGACACCGCACTGATGGCGACGGGTGGGTGGAGTGCGAGTGCGGGCAGCGCCACTGGGGCCTCTACGGCTCGGCTGGTCTCCTCCTCGTGGATCCGGAACACGGCGTACTGCTGCAGCACCGGGCCGAGTGGAGCCATCATGGCGGCACGTGGGGCGTGCCGGGCGGGGCGCGGGCCTCCGGGGAACCCGCGGTCGACGGCGCGTTGCGCGAAGCGCACGAGGAGGCGGGAATCCCGCCGGAGCTGGTCCGGCCGAATCACGCATGGGTTGAGGACCATGGCAGCTGGTCTTACACCACGGTCATCGCCGATCGTGCCGGCGCCTTCGAGCCGTACGCCGCCGACGCGGAGAGCCTCGCGGTGTCCTGGGTCGTCCCCGCCGACGTCGACACGCTGCCGCTGCATCCCGGGTTCGCCGCGTACTGGCCGTCCATCCGGGAGCAGATGTTTCGCCAGCTCGTTCTCGTCGTCGACGCCGCCAACGTCGTCGGCTCGCGCCCGGACGGCTGGTGGCTCGATCGTGCCGGTGCCGCCCACCGCCTGCGCACCCGGCTCGCAGGTGCTCCTCCCCTGCCGGGTGCGGAGCTCGGCCTACCCGGCACGTACTGGTGGCCGCAGGTGCACCTCGTCGTCGAAGGTGATGCCCGCGACATCGACGACGAGCCGACCAGCTCGATCACCGTGGAGCGGGCGGCAGTCAACGGCGACGACACCATCGTGGCGGCCGTGGCCGAGGCATCCATACAGCGGCCCGACGACCATATCGTCGTCGCCACCGCCGATCGGGGCCTGCGCGAGCGGGTCGAATCGCATGGCGCGAAGACGCTCGGTCCGCGCACGCTGCATGGCCTCATCACCCGGCAGGCTCGCACGTGAGCCGGGCATCTCGACCGGTCGCGAGCCCGGCATCTCGACCGGTCGTTCCGCTCAGGCAGACTTGCGCGCCTTCTCACCCGTCTCCTTCTCGGATTGTTTCGCCGCGGAAGACTTCTTCGCCGCTTTCGCTGTCTTCTTCGCGGCCGTCTTCTTCGCGGGTGCCTTCTTGGCAGGCGCCTTCTTGGCGGTGGACGCACCCGACGCCTTCTTCTGGCCGGACTTCGACGCGCTCTTGGCCGGGCCGGTCTCCGTCGCGGCAGCGCCACCGCTCGCCCGCTGTCCCCCGCCGCGGTCGTCCTTGGCCTGCTCCACGCTGCGCCGTAGCGCTTCCATCAGGTCCACGACCTTGCCCTCGGTGGGCTCTTCGGCCGGCGGGGCCACCGATCCTCCGCCTTCCGCCTTGGCGTCGATGAGCTCCAGCAGCGCCGTCCGGTACTCGTCGCTGTACTGCTCCGGCTCGAAATCGCCGGACAGTGTTTCGATGTAGGACTCGGCCATCGCCATTTCCTGGTCCCGGACCTCGACCTTCTCCGACAGGAAGCCGAACTCGGGCTGGCGGATCTCGTCCGGCCACAGCATCGTTTGCACCACCAGCACGCCCTCGTGTGCCCGCAGGATGGCCAGCCGTTCCCGGTTGCGCAGCGCCACCTTCACGACGCCGACGCGGCCGGACTGCTCCAGCGAGTCCCGGAGCAGCACGTACGGCTTGGCGTCGCCGGTCGGCTCGACGTAGTAGGCACGAGCCAGCGCGGTGGGGTCGATCTGCGAGAACGGCACGAATCCGAGAACTTCGACGGCGCGGCTCGACGCGACGGGGAGATCCGCGAGATCGTCGCTGGTCAGGATGACCATCTCACCATCGGGAAGTTCGTATCCCTTGGCGATGTCGGCGTAGGCGACCTCCTCGCCGTCCTTCTCGCATACCCGCCGGTATCGGATCCGGCCACCGTCGACCGCGTGCACCTGGCGGAAGCTGACGTCCTTCTCCTCGGTGGCCGACACCAGCCGAACCGGAATGGACACCAGGCCAAACGAGATCGAGCCCTTCCACACCGTCTGCATGCCATCCCCGCTCTCGTCGAGTCCGTACCAGCGATGATGCCGCGAATTGACAGGTCGCGCCAACTATCTGGCGATCCCGGCCGGCTGGCACTGTCTCACGTCGGCACCTCACGAGAGGTTGACCACGGGCGAACGCCGGATTCATCGGTGCCGTCCGTGATCCGGTATCGACGCTTCCCGGCGCGCCTCCCGGGTTCTGTCCGCGCCGCGTGCCAGCCTGGTCACAGCGAGCAGAAACGGAAGGAGACGCGGATGGACTCGGTGATGAGCTGGTGCGCGGAATGCCGCACCGACACCGTCTTCGACGCGGTTCCCGGCGGCGAGCCCGACGAGTACGTCTGCCGTGGCTGTGACGCCGCGATCCTCGCGGGTGACGCACCGGTCATCGACACACCGCTCGTCTTCGCCGCCGCCTGATCCGCGCTGCCTCACTCCGGCGCCGCCTCACTCCGGCACTGCCCCACTCCGGCTCCGCGCCCGCTCCGCCCGGCAGCCTCTCGCGGCTCGTCCGCCGGTGCGCATCACACGGGGGATTCAGCGGCGCAGCGCGTAGCATGCCACGGCCGTGGCGGCGGCGACGTTGAGGGACTCGACTCCGCTCCACATCGGGATACGCACTCTCTGATCGGCTTCGCGTATCCAGCGCTGGCTCAATCCCTCGCCTTCCGTGCCGACGAGCAGCGCCATCCGCCGGGGCGCCTCGACCTCGGCGAGGTCGACGGCATCGGCGGCCGGGGTCAGCGCGAACACCTCGAACCCGGCGGCGCGCACCGTGCCCGGGCCGTCGTACCAGTGCTCGATCCGCGTGTACGGCACGGTGAAGACCGAACCCATCGACACCTTGATCGATCTCCGGTACAGCGGGTCGGCGCAGCGAGGGCTCAGCAGCACCGCGTCCCACCCCAGCGCGGCGGCACTCCGGAACGCGGCGCCCACGTTGGTGTGATCGACCAGATCTTCCAGGATGACCACTCGCTCCGCGTGTTCGAGCACGGATTCCAGGGCGGGCATGGGTGTGCGGCACAGCGACGCCAGGGCGCCGCGGTGCACGTGGAAGCCGGTGACCTGTTCGACGACGGACTCGGGGGCCACGTAACACGGGACGTCACCGGCCGTCTCCAGGACATCAGCCAGCGTGTCCAGCCACTTCGGCGCCATGAGGAACGAGCGCACCTCGTAGCCTGCCTCGACCGCGCGCCGGATCACCTTCTCGCCCTCGGCGAGAAACAGCCCGTGTTCCGCCTCCAGCGACGTGCGCAACTGTACATCGCGCAGCGACACGTAGTCGGCGAGGCGGGCATCTCCGGGGTCGTCGATATGTACCGTGTACACGCTCTCGCTACGGCCTCGCCCGCTCAGCTCTCCGGGGGCCGTGGAACGGGCGGGGGCTCCGGAGGATGACCCGGTCCCTGACCGCCCGGGTCCGTCTCGCCGGTCTCGGCAGCCACGTCTTCGGGCGACGTGCTCCGTCCACGGGAGGCGGCTTCGGCAGCCTTGAGTGCGGCGCGCACCTCGTCCTGCGCCGCGGTGACAGCCGCCTCACCTTCAGCCGCGGCATCGCTCGCCGCGTCGTGAACCTCATCTGCTACCGCGGCGCCGGGCATCGCCCCGTCCTCGTCCCGTTCGCTCCCCTCGGTATCACCGTCACCTTCGGCTCCGTGACCGGGGAACCCCGAGCCGGGGAACGTCGAGCCGAACTTGCCCGCGGCCTGGCCGAGACCCTCCAGGGCGGCGCCGATCTCGCTGGGAACGATCCATACCTTGTTGGCGTCGCCCTTGGCGATCTCCGGCATCATCTGCAGGTACTGGTAGGACAGCAGCTTCTGGTCCGGTTTGCCCTGGTGAATCGCATTGAACACGGCGCCGATCGCCTTGGCCTCGCCGTCAGCCTTGAGGATCTGTGCCTGCTTGTCCGCCTCGGCCCGCAGGATCTGGGCCTGCTTGTCACCTTCAGCCGACAGGATCGCTGACTGCTTCTCCCCTTCGGCGGTGAGGATCTGCGACTGCCGCGACCCCTCGGCCGTAAGGATCGCCGCGCGCTTGTCGCGGTCCGCGCGCATCTGCTTCTCCATCGAATCCTGGATGGACGGTGGCGGATCGATCGCCTTGAGCTCGACCCGGTTGACCCGGATCCCCCACTTGCCGGTCGCGTCGTCGAGTACGCCGCGCAGCGCGCTGTTGATCTCTTCGCGGCTGGTCAGGGTGCGTTCCAGATCCATGCCACCAATCACGTTACGCAGCGTGGTGACCGACAGCTGCTCGATTCCCTGGATGTAGTTGGCGATCTCGTAGGTGGCCGCCTTGGGGTCGGTCACCTGGTAGTACACCACCGTGTCGATCGAGACCACCAGGTTGTCCTGGGTGATCACTGGCTGCGGCGGGAACGAGACGACCTGTTCCCGCAGGTCGACCATGGGCAGCACGCGGTCGATGAACGGGACGACGACGGCCAGGCCCGGAGACAGGGTGCGCTGATACCGGCCGAGCCGCTCGACGATTCCCGCCCGTGCTTGTGGCACGATCCGCACCGCCTTGGCCAGCGCGACCAAGACGAAGACGGCCAGCAGGAAGATGACGAAGAGAAGAAACGCCTGTCCGGCTTCCATCGGTGACCTTTCGTATTGCACATGACGTCATCGGCCCCGGAGAGCTGGAGCCGTATCTCGCCAGCGTGGTATGACGTGACCTACGCTACAACGGGCCATCCTCCGGCAGTACGAGTGCCGTGGCACCGTCGATCTCGATCACGTCGACGTTCTTGCCGGCTTCGATTTCCGTGCGGCCATCGAAACTGCGCGCGGTCCATTCTTCACCGGCGAGCTTGATTCGCCCGTCGTCTCCGTCCACCGGTTCGAGTACGACGGCGCTCTGGCCCACCAGCGCAGCCACACCGGTGCGTACCTTCTGTGGCATGCGCATGTGTCGTTTGGCTATAGGACGCACCACGCCGATCATGATCGCTGACACGCCGATGGCGATCAGCATCTGTCCGACGAGCGGCACCTCAAGTATCGCCGCCAGCGCACCACTGAGCGCGCCGGCAGCCATCATCAGGAACACGAGATCGAGCGTTGTGGTCTCGAAAATCCCGAAGAGGAACGCCAGTCCCAGCCAAGCCGACCACTCGTTGTCGCTCAGCCAGTCCCAGAACCCTTGCATGGATCCAGATTACGCCCCGGCAATCGCGTGTCCCGGCTCAGATGGCGCGCGCGTTCCACCGCCCGTTGTCATGGCCGATGTGCAGCGGCAACCCGAAACAGGAACTCACGTTGTCCGACGTCAGCGTGGTCTCGATCGGTCCGGCCGCGACCACGCCACCCTCGCGCAGCAGCAGTGCGTGCGTGATTCCTCGCGGGATCTCTTCCACGTGGTGCGTCACCAGGACGAGCGCCGGCGACGACGGGTCGCTGGCGATCTCGCCGACCGTGGCGACGAGTGTCTCCCGGCCGCCGAGGTCGAGACCGGCCGTCGGCTCGTCGAGCAGCAGCAGCTCCGGATCGCTCATCATGGCACGCGCGATCTGGGCCCGCTTGCGTTCACCCTCGGAGAGCGTGCCGAACGTGCGCTCGGCCAGGTGGGGAATCTCCAGGCGGTCGAGCAACTGGTAGGCGCGGCTGTCGTCGACGTCCTCGTACGACTCCCGCCAGCGGCCCAGCACGCCGTAGGCGGCCGTCCGCACGACGTCGAGTACTCGCTCCCGGGCCGGAATCCGCTCGGCCAGTGCCGCGCTCGTCAATCCGATGAGCGGGCGCAGCTCGAAGACGTCGACCGCGCCGAGCGTCTCGCCGAGCACGACGGCGCGCCCGCTGGTGGGGTGCATGTTGGTGGCGGCAATCTGGAGCAGGGTCGTCTTGCCCGCGCCGTTCGGCCCCAGGATCACCCACCGCTGCCCGTCGGCCACCGACCAGCTGACGCCGTCGAGCAGCCGGTGCCCTGCACGCACCAGTGTCACATCGGTGAACTCGATCACGTCGGACATCGCCAAGCCAGCTCCTCAGCGCTCGGTAGGTCGGTTCAGCATCCGGGCGGTCACCTGGTTCGGCACCGGGCCCGGTTAGGGGCCGCATCCGCACCCTACCGGGCGCGCCACACCGCTCCACCCACCCGTCCCTGTGCTCGCGTTCCTGCACCACCAGCGAACGGCCCCGGATCGGCTGCAACCACCGACGATCTTGGCAGCCGCACCATCTAGGCTTGACGTATGGTGACCATGCCTCGTTCGGCCCGCCTTGCCGCTTGGGCTAGTGCGTGGTTGCGCGACCAGTGCACCCTCGACGACGTCGTGGCCCGCGTCTGCGGCGACGACGAGCCACATGACGTCGTCGACGTCCCCGGTGCCGTCACGGCCGTGCCTCTCGCGACCGCACTGACCACCCTGCGGGAGCAGGGTGCGAGCGCATTCCGCGCATCCCTGCCGGTGCCGGGTGATCCCGTCGGCCTTGGCGGGCCCGCGGATCTCACCGAGGATGCCGTCGATGCCGGCGAGGCAGTCATCGCCGAGAACGCCGGCTACGCACTGGTTCCTGACATCCGGGTGTTCGGCCCGCCCGGAGATCAGGGCCATCTCGTCACGTGGCGATGCCGCCCGGCCAATCCCCCGCCGTCCGAGCCACGCCTCGCGGAATCCGATCAGTTGCTGGCCGACACCTTGCGCGAGACGGGCTCGGCGCTGGCCAAGCTCGACGTCGCGTCCTGGCGTCCCGAGGTCGCCACACTGCTCGACGAGGTCCGTTCCGCGAAGGCAGGCGAGCCACTGCCGCGCGGGTTCCCCACAAAAGCTCAGCTCGTTGCCGCACGCAGTATCCGGCTGCTGGCCGTGGCCGAGCTGGCGCTCGATGACGACGGCGGTGCCGTCACGGCCGCGGAGGCCGAATCCCGGCGTGCCGTGCTGACGCCGCTGGAGCGTGCCGCCCGGCACGCGCTCGTGGCCGCCTGCAACTCGCTCGACGGCAGCCGGTAGCGTTGACGATGTTATGACTGCTCCGACAAGTCCGCATGGCGCATCGGGCGCTGCCGGCGGCCACGACACCGCTGCCGCGCGCGCCGATGCACTGCTGGTGACGTTCACCGGGCAGGATCGCCCCGGCCTGACCTCCAGCATCTTCGCCGCTCTGGCTCCGTACGAGATCGAGATTCGCGATATCGAGCAGGTGACCGCCGGAGGCAAGCTCGTGCTCGCCGCCCTGCTCGGCCAACCACCGGACAGGAGCACCCTGCAGCGCACGCTCGCTGACGTCGCCGCCCAGCTGGAGCTCCAGGTGGAGCTCAGTCACGGGCATCGCGACCCCGCTCCCACCGAGCAAGCACACGTGACGGTGCTCGGTTACCCCTTGCGTCCCACCGCCATCGAGGCCCTGGCCGGGCGCATCGCCCGCACCGGCGCCAACATCGACCGCATCGTCCGGCTCGCCTCGTACCCGGTCACGTCCATCGAGCTGGAGGTCTCCGGAACGCATCCGGAGCATCTCAAGGCCGAGCTCGCCGACGAGGCACTGACCAGCGGCGTCGACGTCGCGGTGCAACCGTCCGGGTTGATCCGGCGGGCGAAGCGCCTCGTCGTCATGGATGTCGACTCCACTCTCGTGCAGGGCGAGGTCGTCGAGATGCTCGCCGCCCGCGCCGGCGTACTCGACCAGGTTGCCGGAGTCACGGCGGCGGCGATGCGCGGCGAGCTCGACTTCGCGGAATCGCTGCGGGCCAGGGTCGAGCTGCTCGCCGGCTTGCCCGCTTCTGCCCTGGACGACGTCCGCAACGACGTCATTTTCACCCCGGGAGCACGCACGCTGGTGCGCACGCTGAAACGGCTCGATTACCAGTGCGCCATCGTCAGCGGCGGGTTCAGCCAGATCACCGACGGCCTGGCCAGCGAGCTCGAGCTCGATTACGCGGCCGCGAACACTCTCGAAATCGTGGACGGCCGGCTCACCGGGCGCCTTTCCGGCCCCGTTCTCGACCGCGCCGGAAAGGCGGCCGCGCTGCGCCGGTTCGCCGCGGAGGCCGAGGTGCCGCTCTCGCAGACCATCGCCATCGGCGACGGTGCGAACGATCTCGACATGATCGCCACAGCCGGTCTCGGTGTCGCGTTCAACGCCAAGCCCGTGGTCCGCAGCGCCGCCGACGCCGCCGTCAACGTCCCCTATCTTGACGCGGTGCTCTACCTGCTGGGCATCAGCCGCGAGGAGATCGAGGCCGCCGACGCCGCGGACGGATACACCACCCCGGCCCCGCCGGTACCCCAGCCTTGACGTGCCGGACGCACGCACGGACGGAGGCGGCACATGTCGGACGACGCACACGATCGGGATCTGATTCTTCGGCTCGGCCGGGAGGAGCTGGTGATCCGCCGGCGGTACGAGACCGCCAGCATCGTCAACGACATCCTCATCGCGCTCTGGTTCATCGTCGGCAGCATCATGTACTTCTTCGCTGCCTGGGAGACGGCGGGAACGTGGTGCTTCCTGGTGGGCAGCATCGAGTTGCTGGTCCGCCCGCTGATACGGCTGAGCCGGCACATCCACCTCAAGCGGTTCCGTACGCAATACGCCGCTGAGGCACCGCACGACTTCTAGGCGGGCTAGACGCTGGTTCGAGAAGCGGGCGGATGCTGGCCGTCACCGGCTGGTCTCGGTCCGCTTGCCTAGCCGCGCGGCACGGCGAACGCGACGAGTCTGGCCGTGCCCGGATCGATGCCTGACCAGTGGCCGTCGACCTCGAAGACCGCACACGCCGCGGTACGGAAGTTCAAGCGCATCTGCTGCCGCTCCGGCACGTCGGTCGCTTCGTCGTCGATCAGGCTCGCCAGCGTGGCGATCCCCGGGTTGTGCCCGATGAGGATCGCCGAGGACACGTCGTCGGGGATGTCCCGGACGAGGTCGAGCAGGTCGCCGGTCCCGGCCGCGTAGGCGGCATCGGCGACCTGCAGTTCCGGCGCCGGGTCGAGCTCGCCGGCCATTCCGTCATACGTCTCCCGGGTGCGACGTGCACCCGAGACCAGGGCGAGCTGCGGCGCCAGAGCCTGATCTCGAAGCCAGCGACCCACCGCGGCAGCGTCGCGACCGCCACGCGTGGTCAGTGGCCGCTCACGATCCGACACGTCCTCGTCCGGCCACGCGGACTTGGCGTGCCGCAACAGTACGAGAGTTCTCGACATACCGCTCCACGCTAGAACGTCCCGGCTACGGCTCGTGGCACTCCCCCGGCGGGGCAGATGTCGCACTTCTCCGCAAGATTGATCATATCGGGCAACGCGTGGTGGTTAGGCCGGTAGTGACCCGGATGGTGATTGTCTGATAAGCATTCCGGGTGGAGATCAAGCTCGCAGACGAAACGACCCCGCCACCGCCACCGCCTGGCGCGGGTCCCGACCGCATCTCGGATGGCGACGACGTGTCCCGGAACGCACCCACGGCCCCGCCCGCAAGCTCGCGCGCTGACCTGCGACATCGGCTCAACTCGGCGACGACGAGTTGCGACGTCCCGCTCGCGGCCATCGACATGGACGCCTGGGACGCCAACGCCGAAGAACTTCTCCACCGCGCCGCGGGAACCCCGATCCGTGTCGTGAGCGCGGCGCTTCGCAACCGCGCACTGCTGCGCGATGCCCTCGGCCGGGAGGGATTTCGGGGCGTGCTCGCCTACACCCTCTCCGAGGCAATCTGGCTCGCCGGCACCGGAATCTGCGACGACGCTGTCGTCGCCTACCCCAGTGCCGACCGGCGGGCACTCTCGCGGCTCGTGAGCGACGAGCACCTCGCCGGCCGGGTCACCATCATGGTTGACGACATCGCCCAGCTGGATCTCGTCGACGCGGTGGCCGCCCCCGAGGCGCGGGCCGAGCTGCGCGTCTGCCTGGATCTCGACTGCTCGTGGCAGGCGCTGCGCGGCCGGATACGCTCCGGTGCCCGCCGCTCGCCGCTGCGCGCCCCCGAGGACGTCGTTCGCCTCGCCCGCGCGGTCGTGTCGCGGCCTGGTTTCCGCCTCGTGGGGTTGCAGGCCTTCGAGACGCAGTTCGCCAACGCCCACGATCACCTACCGCGGCGTGGGCTGCGTGCCCGGCTGCATCGGATGATCCAGAAACGTTCCGAGCGTGACCTCGCCGCGCGGCGCGCCGCCGTCATCGACGCCGTGTGCAACGTCACCGATCTCGAATTCGTCACTGGGGGCGGAACCGGCTCGATCCGCGACACCGCCGCGGCGCACGGCATCACCGAGGTCGCCGCGGGTTCTGGCCTCCTGGGTCCGGTGACGCTGGACAACAACTCCGCCGGCTACCGCCCCGCCGCCTTCTTCGCCTTGCCCGTAGTTCGCCGCCCCGGGCCGGGAACGGTGACCGTCGCCGGCGGTGGCTACCTTGCCAGCGGTCCCGCCGACCCGCTGCGGCTGCCCGTGCCGTGGCTTCCCGAAGGGCTGCGGCTCAGCCGTTCGGAAGGTGCCGGGCAGACCCAGACGCCGTTGCTCGGCGCGACCGCCGACGGGCTGGCGCTCGGCGATCTCGTGTGGTTCCGGCACGGCAAGGCGGGCGAACTGGCCGAGCACTTCTACAGCTACCACCTGGTCCGCGGCGAGCGGCTCGTCGACACCGCGCCCACCTACCGCGGCGACGGCAAGACGTTCCTGTAGCGCGGCGGGTTCCGACCAGATGCGTGTCAGCCAGCTGACCATCTACCCCGTGAAGTCCACCCACGGTCACCCGGTCGACTCCGCCCCCGTCGAGCCGTGGGGCCTGGCCGGCGATCGCCGCTGGATGGCGGTCGACGCGAAGGGATCGGCAGTGACCGCCCGGCGCTTTCCCCGGCTGCTCCACGTCACGGCGACGCCCGATGCTCCCGGACAGCTGCGCCTGCACGGCCCGCACGCCGAACCGATCGACGTCGATGCCACCAAGGCGCCAGCCGAGCCGCTCGTCGACGTCGACGTCTTTCGAGACGAGCTCAGCGCCACACATCCCAGCGCGGACGCCGACGCGTGGCTCAGCTCCCTGCTGGACCACGACGTCCGGCTAGTCTGGCTCGACGATCCTCGCCGCCGGGCGGTCGAGCCGCAACACGCGCAGCCGGACGACCGCGTCAGCTTCGCCGACGGCTTCCCGTTGCTCCTCGCCACCACCAGCTCGTTGGACCAGCTCAACAGGTGGATCGAGTCGGATGCCCGCCAGCGTGGCGAGATCGTCGAGCCGTTGCCGATGCGCAGGTTCCGGCCAAACGTCGTCGTCGAGAACGACACACCGTTCGCCGAGGACACGTGGTCACGGATCCGGCTCGGCGATATCGAGTTCCGGGTTGCCAAGCCCTGCGGCCGGTGCGTGCTGACCACCATCGATCCGGATTCGCTGGTGAAGGGCAAGGAACCGCTGCGGACCCTGTCGCGCTACCGCCGATGGGACGGCGAGGTGTGGTTCGGCGTCAACCTCATCCCCGAGACTCCGGGCGAGCTCCGCGTCGGCGACCTGGCCGAGGTCGCCGCCGAATCTACACCCGACAGGCGACGATCTCGGTGACGAGGATGGCCCGGGCACCGATCTGCCACAGCTCGTCCATCACGCGCTGCGCACGATCACGCGGGACCATGGCCCGGACCGCGACCCACCCCTCCCGGTGCAGCGGGGAGACGGTCGGCGATTCCAGCCCGGGCGTCAGGGCGCTGGCTTCCTCGACCCGCTCGGCCCGGATGTCGTAGTCCATCATCACGTATCGCCGCGCGACCAGCACGCCCTCGATGCGGCGCTTCAACTGCTCCGTCCCCGGCGCGGGTTCCGCGCCGGCGCGCCCGATCAGCACCGCCTCGGAGTTCAGGATCGGCTCGCCGACGATCTCCAGCCCCGCCTGGCGCAGTGTCGTCCCGGTTTCCACCACATCGGCCACGATGTCGGCGACGCCGAGCTGCACGGCCGTCTCCACCGCCCCGTCCAGCTTGATGACCTCGGCGTCCACATCCCGCTCGCTGAGATACGTGCGCAGCAGCCCGGCGTACGACGTCGCCACCCGCAAGCCGTCGAAACCGCTCAGGTCCGTTGCCGTGTCCGGCCGGGCCGCGAACCGGAACGTCGAACGGGCAAAGCCCAGGCTCAACAGCTCTTCCGCGTCGGCACCCGAATCGAGCAACAGGTCACGCCCCGTGATGCCGACGTCGAGCGTGCCCGAGCCGACGTACACGGCGATATCCCGCGGGCGCAGGAAGAAGAACTCGACACCGTTTTCCGGGTCGCTGAGCACGAGCTCGCGGCCGTCGTCGCCGCGCTGCCGGTAGCCGGCCTCGCGCAACATCTCGGCAGACGGCTCGGCCAGCGACCCCTTGTTGGGCACGGCTATACGCAGAACAGTCATGACATCGAGCCTTTCTCATGAGCCGCTCGCGCGTTTCCCCGCCGGGCCGCGCTCGGCACCCGGCGACGAACGCTCAGAGCTTGGCGTAAACGTCGTCGAGGTTGACACCACGGGCGAGCATCAGCACCTGCACGTGGTAGAGAAGCTGGGAGATCTCTTCAGCGGCACGCTCGTCGCTCTCGTGCTCGGCCGCCATCCATGCCTCGGCGGCTTCCTCCACCACCTTCTTGCCGGCATGATGGACACCCTCGTGCACCGCCCGCACCGTGCCGGAGTCGGGCGCACCGGTCTTGACCTTCGCGGTCAGCTCAGCCCATAAGTCGTCGAAGCTCTTCACGTACGCATACCCTACGGGACGGACCGCAACGCCAGCGCCGCGGCCACCGCAGCCTCGGCGGCTTCCCGTCCCTTGTCCTCGCGCGAGCCCTCCAGCCCGGCGCGATCCAGAGCCTGTTCCTCGGTGTCGCACGTGAGCACGCCGAAGCCCACGGGGACGCCGGTCTCCACCGACACCTGCGTCAGCCCGCTCGTGGCGGCCTGGCAAACGTAGTCGAAGTGCGGGGTCCCGCCCCGGATGACGACGCCCAACGCGATCACCGCGTCGTGCCCGCCGCGGGCCAGCCGGGCGGCCGCCGCGGGCAGTTCGAACGATCCCGGCACCTGCACCACCAGCGTGTCCGACACGCCGGCGTCCTCCAACGCGTGCAACGCCCCACGGACCAGGCCGTCCATCACGGTCGCGTGCCACTGCGCCGCCGCCAGTGCCACCCGCAGGTCGCGCCCGTCCAGGTGAAGTTCCGGAGCACCTTCTCCACTCACGCCGTACGTCCTTCCTCGTCGTCGACCGGGCCCGTTGCCCCGGCCGTCTCGTTCGCGGTGTCCGCGCCAGGCTCGGGAGCATCGGGCTCGGGGGCGGGATCGTCGGGATCGGCCTCCAACCCGGGCAGATCGTGCCCCAGGCGGTCCCGTTTCGTCTTCAGGTACCGCAGGTTCTCCGGATGCGGCTCCACCGGCAGCGTCACCCGCTCGGCGATCGTGAGCCCGTAACCCTCGATACCGGCAAGCTTGTGCGGATTGTTGGTCATCAGCGCGATGGATCCCAGACCGAGATCGGCCAGGATCTGCGCACCCGTTCCGTAGTCGCGCGAGTCGGCGGGAAAACCCAGTTCGAGATTCGCATCGACGGTGTCGTGGCCGCCGTCTTGCAGCTCGTAGGCACGCAGCTTGTGCGCCAATCCGATACCGCGTCCCTCGTGTCCGCGCAGGTACACCACGACACCCGCCCCAGCCCGCGCGACCATGGCCAGCGCGGCCTGCAACTGAAGCCCGCAGTCGCACCGCAACGAGCCGAGAACGTCACCGGTCAGGCACTCGGAATGCAGGCGGACGAGCACCGGTGTGTCGGCTCGCAGCTCGCCCATCGTCAGCGCGAGGTGCTCGCGGCCGTCCAGCAGGTCGCGGTAGCACACGGCGTGGAACGTGCCGTGCACGGTGGGAAGCCGGGTGGTCGCGACCCGCTCCACCTGACACTCGGTGCGCCTGCGGTAGCGGATCAGGTCGGCGATGGACACCATCGCCAGCCCGTGCTCGTCGGCGAAGCCGCGCAACGCCGGTGCGCGCATCATCGACCCGTCGTCGTGGACGAGCTCGCAGATGGCGCCCGCCGGTGAGAGGCCAGCCAGCCGGGAGAGATCCACGGCGGCCTCGGTGTGACCCGGGCGCCGCAGCACGCCACCCTCGACAGCTCGTAGCGGAAAGACGTGCCCGGGGCGCGTCAGCTCGTAGGCCTCTGTCGCGGAATCGGCCAGCACGCGCACGGTGTGCGCGCGGTCGGCGGCGGAGATGCCGGTCTCGATGCCGTGCCGCGCGTCCACGGACACGGTGTAGGCCGTGCCCTTGCGGTCCTCGTTCACCGTGGTCATCGGCGGAAGTTTGAGTCGGTCCAGTTCCACGCCGGGCATCGGCACGCACACGACGCCCGAGCTGTGCCTGATCATGAAGCCCATGAGTTCCGGCGTGGCCCGCGAGGCCGCGAATGTCAGATCACCCTCGTTCTCCCGGTTCTCGTCATCGACGACGATCACCGGGCGGCCTGCCGCGATCTCCTTGATCGCTCGCTCCACCGAATCCAGCTGGATCGGCCCGCTCATGCCTCACCCCGCCTTTCGACCAGGCGCTCGACATATTTGGCGATCACGTCGACCTCGAGGTTCACCTCGTCGCCCGGCTGTCGATGCCCCAGCGTGGTGGCCTCCAGCGTCGTCGGGATCAAGCTCACCTCGAACCAATCCGGTCCCAGCCCGGACACCGTCAGGGAGACGCCGTCGACGGCGATGGAGCCCTTCTCGACGACGTATCGGCTGATATCGGCCGGGAGGCCGATTCGCACGACATCCCACCGCTCCCCCGGTGTCCGGTGGTGCACGGCCCCCACACCGTCCACATGGCCCTGGACGATATGCCCGCCGAGCCGGTCGCTGGCTTTCACGGCGCGTTCGAGGTTGAGCGGGTCGTCCGGGCGCAGCCGCCCGAGCGCCGAGCGGTCGAGCGTTTCGGGCATCACGTCGACGGTGAAGGTCGCGGCGTCGACGTCGACGACCGTCACGCACACCCCGTTGACACTGATCGACGCGCCGTGCGTGGCATCCGAGGCGACCAGGGGGCCGCGTACAGTCAGCCGGGCCGACGCCGCCGCGTCGTTCGCCCCCTCGCCCGGCATGTCCAGCTTAACGACGCTGCCCAGCTCCTCGACGATTCCGGTGAACATGTCCTCATGCCTCCTCGTCCGCGGCCGCTGCTACCGCGGGTTGTTGCGGGCCGGCGACCCCGCTGTCGGGTGCCGGGTGGGGTGTGGCGGTGATCCGCACGTCGCCGTCGACGGTGGTCACCTCTCGAACGTCGAGCCGTATGGCGTCGTCGATGGTGTCGATACCCGCGTGCGCCAGCGCGGTGGGGCCCGCACCCAGCAGGGCCGGAGCGATGTAGGCGACCACCCGGTCCACCACGCGGGCCTGCCAGAACGCCCCGGCCAGGGCCGGGCCGCCTTCCAGCAGGAGATAGCGCTGACCCCGCTCGTACAGGGTCGCGAGGAGCTTGTGCAGATCCACCCGTCCGTCCGGGGTGCTCCCGACCTCCGCGGCCGTTGCGATCCACGTGGGTGCCGCGTCGTCGCACACGCGGGCGGTTGCGGGAGTACGCGCCGCCGAATCGACGACGACGCGCAAGGGCTGCTCCGCATATGGCACGGGCGTGCCGCCATGCCGGACCGTGAGCTGCGGATCGTCGGCGATCACGGTCGCGGATCCGACCACGATGGTGTCCACGGCCGCGCGCAGCCGGTGCACCTCGGCCCGCGCTCCGGCGCCGGTGATCCAGCGGCTCGTCCCGTCCGCGGCAGCGCTGCGGCCGTCCAGGGTGGCGGCATACTTCCACACGACGAACGGACGGCCCGTGTGAAAGGGGGTGAGCCAGCGCGCATTCACGGCCGCCGCCTCCGACGCGAGCAGCCCGCCATCCACCTCAATGCCATGCGCCCGCAAGACGTCGGCGCCCCCGGTGGCCTGCGGATTCGGATCGGTAACGGCGTACACGACGCGACGGACACCAGCGTCGATCAGCGCGGTGGTGCACGGGCCGGTGCGGCCCTCGTGGCTGCACGGCTCCAGGGTCACGACCGCCGTACCACCCGATGCCCGGTGACCTGCCTCGCGCAGGGCGACGATCTCTGCGTGCGGGGCGCCCGGGCGTTCATGCCAGCCTTCGCCGGCGACCTCGCCATGCGCGTCGAGAATCACGCAGCCGACGTCGGGATTCGGTGGGGTGGTGTGCTGTGCGCGAGACGAGAGCTCGACAGCGCGCCACATCGCCATCCGCTCGGCCGGCTTCGCCACCGGAGTCTCCTCCTCGCTCGTCAGTCGAGCGCGCTCCGGGACGTCGATCCGCCTGGGCGGACATATCGGGCACCGTGCCCCGCCTGCGACGTCACCGCGCCGTCACCACGGAGAGGTACCCGCGCGTGCTGCCTCCCATCCGGACTGTCACCGTCGGTCCCGGAGTTTCACCGGGTCCACCGTTGACCACCATGCCGCCACGCGAACACTGGCCAACGGGTCGCGGACTGTCACCGCCGGTTCGGAATTTCACCGAGCCCCGGAGCACGCGTTGGTTCTCCTGTAGAAGTCTAACCGCCACCGGGCACCACGTGTTCCCGGCAGCATCCGGGCCGGCCATTCCGTACTCGGCGGAGGCTCACGGTCCCGGGACAGCAACCGGCCTCAGTGCACCCTCGGTGAGTCGCCCCGGGGCGAGACGAAGGCAGCCGTCGCGGGGGCATCGTCGCCGGTGCATCACGTGGTGTGTCCCGCGCCCACAACCGGCTCACTGCCCCTCGGTAAGTCTCTCCGGCAAGACACCGCTTGGCGTGCCGTACCCGGCCACAACCGGCTTCAGTGCGCCGCGGACGCGGCGAGGTGGCGCAGCTCGTCCACGGCGGCCGCGGCGTCGTCCGCACCGTAGACGGCGGAACCGGCGACGAACACGTCCGCGCCCGCCTCGGCGCAGCGCTCGATCGTCGCCTTCGACACTCCCCCGTCGATCTGGATCCACACGTCCAGCCCGGCACGGCTGACCATGTCCCGTGCCCGGCGGATCTTGGGCAGGCACAGGTCAAGGAACTCCTGGCCCCCGAATCCGGGCTCGACAGTCATGATCAGCAACATGTCGAACTCGGCGAGAGTGTCCTCGAACGGCTCGACGGGCGTCGCCGGTTTGAGACCGATTCCCGCTCGCGCTCCCTGGCGGTGCAATTCACGGGCCAGCCGGATGGGAGCCGCCGCCGCCTCGGCGTGAAACGTCACGCTGTCCGCACCGGCCTCCGCATAGGCCGGTGCCCAGCGGTCCGGGTCCTCGATCATCAGGTGACAGTCCATCGTCAGCCCGGTACGCTCCCGGATCGCCGCCACCACAGGCAAACCCAGCGTGAGGTTGGGCACGAAATGGTTGTCCATGACGTCCACGTGCACGAGATCGGCATTCGGGATACGAGCGATCTCGGACTCGAGATTGGCGAAATCGGCCGACAGGATGCTCGGAGCGATCTGGATTCCCACGACTCCACCCTAGCTTCGCTGGACATCCAAAACGTCGACACCTGAGCTAGCCGTGCAGGGCGTCGTCACCGGTCGTCGTCCACGGGCATCATCTGTACCGCGTCTCGTACCCGTACCGGCGTTCATGCACCACGAACACGAATGCACATCGACCATCCCCAGATCACATCGGCCGGAACCGCCATCGGGTAGCGACGGCCTCGTCGTCGGTGGGCATGCAGAACGCCGTGTGCGGAATGACGCGATGGACCCGGTACGGCGGAGGACCCGCCGTCGGGGCGCCATCTGCCCAGAGCGCACCGTCATGGACCTCCGGCCGCCACCCGTACTTCGCATCGTATGCGCTCGCGATCTTCCTCACCGTGTCGTCGCCGGTGACGATCGTGATGCTGCCCTCCACCACAAGATCGAAATCGTCGCTGCTGCCGGTGACCACGATCCGCGGATCGCCTTGCAGGTTCCGCGCCTTCCTTGTCCGCTCGTTCGCGCAGAAGTGAACCGCACCGTCGACCACCACCCCCAACACCGGGACCGCGTGCGGCCGGCCGTCAGGATGCACCGTGGCGACCCAATACGTCGGCACACTCGTCAAACTGGACAGCGCCCGCGTCCACGGCATCGGCGTGGACACGCTGCTGTCGGGCTGCTGCAGATCGCCCCACGACAGCGACGTTCTCATCGGCTCGGCACTCACCGGCTCGATGACGCGCTGCTCGTCACTCATACGTGTCCTCCTTCTCTGTCGCCGTGTGCTCCTCCCCAGATAGACCAGCCGATCGTCCGATATTCATCGCCGCCACCGACCACCTCTCGGCAGCCCTCGTCGCCACTGCCCGCTACCTCTCCGCTACCTCTCCACTACCCCGTCACCACTACCGACCATCTCCGCCACACCATCGCCCCCATCAACCGTCTCTGGGCCACACCATCGCCCCCATCAACCGTCTCTGGGCCACGCTCATCTCGCCGCCGGCACCAGCGGATGGTCTGCACTCATACACACTCGCTGCACCGACTCCCTGCACGCTGAACGCGCCTGCCGTGCACGCTGAGCGTACGGACCATGCACGTTGACTGCATCGGCCGTGCACGCTCACTGCACCTGCCATGCACGTTGAGTACCCCCGGATCGATCACGGAAAGCGCTTGCCAACGTGAACTCACCGTGCACGGCACCCTCTCGCAAGCCCCCGCTCTCGTGAGCCATCGCTCTCGGAGCTGGCCGCTTCCGTAAAGGTGCCACCAGGCAACGAACCCGCTGCCATCTGCGGGGACGCTCAGACAACGCACCGTGGTCGCTGCGGCTCGCAGCTCGACCGCCGTACCCACGCACAGCCGGTCCTCTCGGCCGTGCACGCTCACTGCACCGGCCATGCACGTTGAGTACCCCCGAATCGATCACGGAAAGCGCTTGCCAACGTGAACTCACCGTGCAAGGCGCTCCGCGGGAGGCAAGCCGGGTCATCAGCGGGGGAAGGCAGAGCGCGTAGGAACGGGCAGAGCGCGTAGGAACGGGCAGAGCGCGCGGGAACAGACGGAGCGCGCGGGAACAGGCAGAGCGCGTAGGAACGGGCAGAGCGCGTAGGAACGGGCGGGGCGCGCGGGAACAGGCGAGGCGCGCGGGAACAGGCGGCCGGGTCATCAGCGAAGACTGCTATGCGCGCCCCGCATCGCCACGGTCTACACCAGCTCAGGTGTGCTTGTGCACCGCTTGCGGGCGCAAGGTCATCGAGGCTGCCGCACCCGGCCATGTGGAGGGCGCTCGCCGGCGCTAGCAGCAGCGGCTCACGTGGCCGCTGCCGTCAACGACGCCAGCTCAGGTGCGGCGCAACAGTGCCAGATACATCGCGTCGGTGCCGTGCACATGTGGCCACAGCTGAACATCCGGGCCCGAGCCCAGATCCGGAACTCCAGGCAGATACGGACGCGCGTCGACGCGCTCGATGTCGTCGTTCCGGCGCAGGATGTCTTCCACGACGGTGACCGTCTCGGCCAGGTGCGGTGAGCACGTGATGTATCCGACGACGCCGCCCGGACGCACCGCCCGTACCGCCGCCTGGAGCAGCGCGGTCTGCAACGGCCGGAGCTGGGCGATGTCCGACGGTGTCCGCCGCCACCGCGCTTCGGGGCGGCGGCGCAGCGCTCCGAGCCCGGAGCAGGGTGCGTCCAGCAGCACCCGATCGTAGCTCCCGTCTTGCCACTGCTCGTCGGTCGCGTCGCCCACCACCACGGAATGCTCGCCTGGTGCACCACGCAGCGCCTGCTCCACCAGTCTCGCCCGGTGCGGATGCTGATCGAGCGCCACGAGCTGCGCTCCTCGCTGATGGGCGAGACCGGCCAGCACGGCTGCCTTGCCTCCGGGCCCGGCACACATGTCCAGCCAGCGCGCGTCGTCGCCTTCGACGGGGACTCCAGTCACTGCAAGGGTGACTAGCTGGCTCCCCTCGTCCTGGACTCCCGCCCGGCCGGCCTTAACCGCGTCGAGGCGTCCGGGGTCTCCGGAGTCAAGCACCGCGCCATAGGGCGACCACCGGGTCGGCTGCGCGCCAGCGGCCGTCAGCTCCGCGACGTCGCCGCGGGCGGGCCACGCCGCCAGGACGACGCTCGCCGGTTCATTGTTCGCCGCGAGGCAGGATTCGAGCGCATCCGCCTGGTCTCGTGATCCGGATCCCGGGCCGTACCGATTCAGTGAGTCCCGCAGCGCCCGCACGATCCACGGCGGATGCGCGTACCGGAAGGCCAGGAATCCTTCCGGATCGGCATCGCGTGACGGCGCCAGCTCGTGCGTCCACGCGTCGAGATCGTGCTCGCCGATCCTGCGCATCACGGCGTTGACGAACCGGCCCGCGCCGTCGCTGACCGTGGCGCGGACCAGATCCACCATCGTGGACACCGCCGCGTGGGCGGGGACCCGCATGGCCAGGGTCTGATGGGCACCCAGGCGGAGCACCTCGAGGACTCGCGGGTCCAGCTCACTCATCGTCCGGTCGATGCACGCCTCGATGATCTGGTCATAGATACCGAGCCCGCGCAAGGTGCCGTAGGTGAGTTCGGTGGCGAACGCAGCATCGCGGGTGTCGAGCCGGTAGCGGCGTATCAGGCCGGGAAGGGTGAGGTTCGCGTACGCGTCCTCGTCGGTGACCGCACGCAACGTCTCGTACGCGACCCGACGGGCAGGACGTCCCGAGCGGGTGCGCTCCTGGCCCGAGCGCTGCTTCGACCGCAGGTCCGAGCTTCGCGCCTTCCCGTCCTGTGCCTTGCCGCCCGAACGCTGCGTGCCTGCCGGGTTGGTGCCTCGTCCCCGGCCGGGCCCATCGGGCGTGCCCTGCGGCCTACGCGGCGTCGCCAAGACGCTCCCCCGTCTCCGGGCGCGTGCCGCGCGCCCAGGCGTCGGCTGGCATGGCCCGCTTGCCCTGTGGCTGCACGTCACCGAGGACGACGGCGTGGCTCCCCGTACCGACGTGGATGCGGCCCTTCTCGACCAGCATCGCCCCCGGCTCGAGGTCATGGCGGTCAGGTTCCAGCGCGATGGGGCCGATCTTGAGCCGCTCGCCCCGGAACGTCGTCCACGCACCGGGTGCGGGCGTGCACGCCCGCACGAGGCGGTCAATATGCAGCGCAGGAGAACTCCAGTCCACGGCGGCGTCCTCGACGGTGATCTTGGGTGCGTAGGATACGCCGTCGCCCTGCTGTGGTTCGGCGCGCAGCGTGCCGTCTTCGATGCCGTCGAGCGTGCGCACGAGAAGCTCGGCTCCCGACTCGGACAGCCGCTCGAGGACGTCCCCACTGGTGTCCGACGGCCGGATTTCCTCGGTGACCAGCCCGTAGACGGGGCCGGTGTCGAGCCCTTCCTCCAGGAGGAACGTCGTCGCACCGGTCATCTCGTCGCCGGCGAGTATCGCGTGCTGCACCGGGGCCGCGCCCCGCCAGGCCGGAAGGAGTGAGAAGTGCAGGTTCACCCAGCCGTGTTTCGGGATCTCCAGCGCCGCCGGAGGGATGAGCCCGCCGTAGGCCACGATGGGCGCGCAATCTGGGGCCAGCTCGCCGAGCCGGGCCAGGAACTCCGGATCGCGTGGCTTGGTCGGGGTGAGTACCTCGATACCTGCCTCGTCCGCAACGGCGCCGATCGGGCTGCGTGCCAGCTTGCGCCCGCGGCCGACGCGGGCATCTGGCCTGGTGAGAACGGCGACGACGGTGTGGCGTGAGGCCAGGAGCGCACGTAACGACGGGATCGCAGTCTCCGGGGTGCCGGCGAACAGAACGCGCATCGCTGATGAATCCTCGCCCGAGATGGTGACGGTTGGAAAACGGTTGGAAAGCTGAGGGTCACCACGATATCCGGCAGCCCCATACGGTTTCCGCCAGGGCCGCGTCCCGTGTCTACGCCGGGCGCACGCTCCGCGCGCCGCTGGATCGGCACCCGCAACACATGCAATCATCACACAATGAGTTGCCTTTATTGCATGTATTCGGGAGCGTGATGAAGCCCGCAGCGCCGCCAGCATTTCCGCTTCTGCGCTCGCAGATGCAGGCTGACCTGCTGGTCCGGTTGTTCATCGGGCAGGTTGAAGAGTCGGTATCGGACCTTGCCGCAGCCGTGGACGCACATGCGGGCAACGCACTGCGCGAGGTGGAACGGCTGGAACGTGGCGACATCGTTGTCACACGCCGTATTGGCCGAAGCAGGCTCGTCCGCGCCAACACTGACGCGCCCTTCTACCGCGCGCTGCACGAGCTCATCGTGGTCACGATGGGACCGGCACACGTGCTCACCGCCGCACTCGGAGGTTTGGAACGCGTCGCGTCCGCCAGCATCGTCGGTGCATGGGCGGCGTATCTGAACGGCGCCGGCGAGCCCGCGCCGACCGACGTCGAGCTGCTCGTCGTCGGCACGCCGGATCGCGACGATCTCGACCGCCGGGCCGCTCACGCGGCGCGGCGGCTCGGCAGTGAGGTGCTCACCACCGTCATCTCCCCCGCACAGTGGCGGCGCCCGCACGATCGGGTCGTGCGGGCGATCGCGTCGGGACCGCAGGTGCCGCTGCTGGCCGACCAGCTCCTGGAGCAACGGCACCCGCTGTCACCGGCGCGCGATACGGAATCAGAGCGACGTGGATTCCGCTTCTCCGTGATCGACTTGCTGGGCACACAGCCGGAACCGGACGGCCCGGACGATGCCAGGCCGGATGACGCCAGGCCGGATGACGCCAGGCCCGACGCCACCAAGCCGGGCGGCACCGGGCCCGACCGCACCGGGCCGTACGGCACCGGCGCGAACGCGAGTCCCGCCTCATCGGGCGGCGGGAACGACGCCGCCCGGGAGCAGGCCGAGCCCAGCCGCCGAAGCGGTCAAGCCTCGTAGCGATCAAGCACCAGAGCGGGCCGAGCCCGGTCGGCAGAGCCCGGCCGCCGGAGCAGTCAGCCGCCGGAGCAGTCAGGCGTCGTAGCGGTACCCGGTGGGTTCGTCACCCAGGTCCACGACTGCTGCCACCGGCCCGCCACCGTCGGGGCCCTGGTGCGCCGCCGACACGGACACGAACACGGCAGGATCGCCGGTGACCGAGGCGGAGACCCCGCCCACCGCCGCCTTGATCTGGCGGTGCCAGTGCACGTCCGAGTCGTCGAGCATGGCGTTGCGCCGGCCACGTACGGCGCCGTCCTGGCTGACCTCGCATTTCAGGAACACGTTGACGAGGCGGCCGTCGAGATCGCTGTGGTGTGGCCGTTCGGGCAGCTTCAGCCCGGCGTCACGAATCGCCGCCCAGATGCCGTCGGTATCCACGGCATCCTTCATCACCGAGTGCCCGATGCGGTAGCGGCCACCGACGCCGCGCGCGTTGCCGACGACGACTACCTGCGCCTGGTCCAGCTCGACACCGGACGAGCAGGATGCGACCGCCGAGTACAGGTCACGGCTGTGCATGACGTCGGCGTCGTCGGGCATGTCGATCTCGCCGAGCGCCACGCCGACACCGAGCGCCGTGCAGCCGTTCGACAGGTCCATGGATTCGTGCGTGTTCTCCGTCCACACCGACTTGCCGCGCGCCTTGGCGTCGCGGATGGTGTGGATGGTCAGCAGCGGAGTCTTCGTCTGCACGTAGTGCACGTCGGCCGGGTCGGTGATCCCCGCGCGTTCCATCGCGACCTGCACGGCATCGGAGACCTTCTGCACCATGCCGCGTCGCCCGATCTCTTCGGGCAACAGCGTCTCGCTCATCGCGAAGCCTACGGTCAGGCGCGGCTCGTCGGTCTGTTCGGCCTGCTCGCGCGGCACCGTCGCGAAGATCGTCGCGTGCGGGCTGATCACCCCGTCCGTTCCGCCCGACCATACGATCGGCACCTGCTTGACCTCGTCCTCGGTCCGCGTGCCTTTCGCCATGAGGACCTCGCGGAACGCGCGGTCGGCGATGATCCGGGTGTAGTCGTTGACGCCGCCGTTGCCCTCTGTCTTGCCCACTACGGCGATGACGCGATCCGCATCCAGTACACCCGAGTCGATGAGTTCGGCCAGTCCCGAAGCGTCACTGACGTGCTTGATGGCAACCTTGCGGACTTCGATCGGCTCAGGCATACCCGGCCACCTTTCGTACTCGTGTTTCCACTCTCGTGCACCCGTGCCGCCTTCCGGGCACGTACAGCTGGCCATCGGACGTGTGCTGGCGTCGGCTCATGCCGCCGGCACCACCGTCGTCCCGACGTCGTCGCTTACCGCGTCAGCGATACGGCCGAGCGAGGTGATCACCGCACGCCGTCCGCCGTTCTCCACGAAGCGACAGCACGCCTCCACCTTGGGTCCCATGCTGCCACCGGCGAAGTGGCCCTCGGCGGCATGTTTACGCATGGTCGGAACGTCCACCAGCCCCAGGGCGCGCTCGCGCGGCGTGCCGTAGTCGAGCACGGCGCCGTCGACGTCCGTCGCGATGACCAGCGTGTCGACGTCCAGCATGCGGGCGAGCAGCGCCGCTCCGAGATCTTTGTCGATGACGGCTTCCACGCCGCGCACCGTGCCATCGGGGTCGCGAACGACGGGAATGCCACCCCCGCCGTTGGCGACGACGACGAATCCGGCGCGGATCAGCGCGGACACGGCCGGCGCGTCGAGGATCTCGCGTGGCTCGGGGCTCGCGACCATCCGGCGCCAGCCGCGCTCTCCACGATCCTCCCAGACCTGGCCGTGCTCGATCAGCACCTGGGCTTCGTCGCGCGGCAAGTAACGCCCGATCGGCTTGGTGGGGTTGGCGAGGCCGGGGTCATCCGCGTCCACCCGGGCACGCGTGACCACCGCCGCGGCCTGGCGGTCGATGCCGCGCCCATGCAACGCACGCTGCAGGGCGTTGACGGTGACGAACCCGATGGTTCCCTGGGTCTGCGCCCCGCACCAGTCCAGCGTCACCGGTGGGACGACCGAGGCGGCGAGCTCGTTTTTGACCAGGAGGTTGCCGACTTGCGGGCCGTTGCCGTGGGTGAGGACGACGTCGACGCCGCTGGCGATGAGATCGGCAACGGGTTCCATCGCTTGGGTGATTGCGGTGATCTGGTCCTCCGGGCGCGCGTGGCCCTCCGGCGACGTCATCGCATTGCCACCCAGCGCGATCAGCACTCGCACGCGTCTTACCTCCTCAACCCGGCTACTGGCCGGTCAATCCCGGCGGTCTCGGTGGACGGACAGCCGTGCTTCGAGCCTAGGGAGTCGGCCGGGACGCCACGATGGTGAGGTTCGCCCAAACGACGACGATGTTTCGGCACCAATCACCAATTCTGTGATCATGAACACTTTCCCGCCCTGTGGCGGGTCGAATCGTTCATGATCATGCTGGGGAGGGCTCCGAGATCCCCGGGTCAGCTCAAGTGGCGGTAGCGTCGCGACCGTGCTGCCCGGCGCTCGGCCGGGTCCATCTCAAGCAGCCGGACCAGCTCGTGCTGCAGGACATGCCCGACCCGGCGGCAGTAGTCCTCCGGCTCGTCCGCCGCGTCGTCGTGCTCGGCGACGATCCGGTCCACGATCCCCTGCCGCAGCAGGTCGAGCGAGCGCACACCTTGGGCAGCCGCGACATCGGGCGCGTACTCGGTGGTCCGGTACATGATCGCACTGGCCCCCTCGGGCGGCAGCGGGGACAGCCATGCGTGCTGGGCACACAGCACGCGGTCGGCCGGCATCAGCGCCAGGGCGCCGCCACCGCTCCCCTCGCCCAGCAACAGGCACAGCGTGGGCGCCTCCAGCATGACCAGTTCGGCCAGGCAACGGGCGATCTCCCCGGCCATGCCACCCTCCTCGGCCGTCTTCGACAGCGCAGCTCCGGGCGTGTCGATCACGGACACCAGTGGCAGGCCGAGCTCGTGCGCCAGGCGCATGCCCCGGCGCGCCTCCCGCAACGCGCCTGGCCCCATGGGACCCGCCGCGGCCTGGCCACGCCGGTCTTGCCCGAGCACGACGCAGGGAGCGCCACCGAAGCGGGCCAGCGCCAGCAACAGGCCGGGATCGAGCTCCCCCTCGCCGGTGCCGTTCAGCGGCACGACGTCCGTGGCCGCGACCCGCAGCAGCCGGCGCACCCCGGGCCGCTCGGGCCGGCGGGAGCGGAACACCGATTCCCACGCGGGGATGTCGTCCAGCGGTTCCTTGGGCAGTTCCGGCACCGGGGGCAGCCCCTCACGCGGGGCCATCAGCACCGTCAGCGCCCGGTCGGCGATGCCGGCGAGTTCCTCCGCGGGCAGCACCGCGTCGAGAAGGCCGTGCGCGTAGAGGTTCTCCGCGACCTGCACTCCCTCGGGAAACGGGCGTTCGTAGAGTGCCTCGTACACGCGCGGTCCGAGGAAGCCGATCAGCGCGCCCGGCTCGCCCACGGTGACGTGTCCCAGCGACCCCCACGACGCCAGCACCCCGCCCGTCGTCGGATGTCGCAGGTAAACCAGGAAAGGCAGTCCGGCGGAGCGGTGCGCCACGACCGCATCGGTGATCTTCACCATCTGGACGAACGCGAGCGTGCCTTCCTGCATGCGGGTCCCGCCCGACACGGGCGCGGCCAGCAATGGCAGGCCCTCGGCCGTGGCGCGTTCGATGCTGCGGGTGAGCCGGTCGGCCGCCGCCACGCCGATCGAGCCGCCCAGGAAGCGGAACTCGCACGCCGCCACGGCCACGCGGCGGCCGTTGATCCGTCCCTCCCCCGTCACCACGGCCTCGTCCAGCCCGCTGCGTTCTCGTGCGGTGGCGAGCTCGGCAGCGTACGCGCTGTCGGCGGCGACGTCGGGCAGCTCGGTGTCCCAGCGGATGAACGAGCCGTCGTCCAGGACGAGCTCGATCAGCTCCACAGCACCCCGTCTCTCGGTCACACCATCCACTCCCGTCCATGCGTCCTCCGCTGATCATCGGCGATTTTGCGGCCCGAGACGGGCAAAATCGCCGATGATCAGCGGAGGGTGATCAGGGGGATTCGTCCAGCCAGGCCCGCACGGACTCGTCGTGCTCGCCGAGCATGGGCGGTGCGACGTGCTCGCGCGGCTGCCCGCCGTCCACCCGCAAGGGCGGTCCCGGCAGCTGCATCGAGCCGAGCACGGGGTGCTCGACATCGATGAGCAGGCCCTGCGAACGCGTCTGATCCCACTCGTAGACCTGATCGAGCGTGCGCACCTTGCCGCTCGCGATGCCCGCCTTCTCCAGCAGATCCAGCCAGTGGTCGGTGCTCGCCGCCGCGAACGTGCGCTCGATCTCGCCGATGAGCTCCTGGCGGTTCTGCACCCGATCGGCGTTCGTGGCGAACCGGGAATCGTCCGGATCGAGGCCGACGATGCCGGCGAACGCGCGCCACTGGGTCTCGCTGCCGACGGCCACCTGCAAGGCCCCATCGGCCGCCTGGAACAACCCGTACGGCGCGATCGACGCGTGATGGTTGCCGGTACCTTCCGGAACATCTCCGGCGACGGTCCACCGGGTGCCCTGGAAGGCGTGCACGCCGACGACGGATGCCAGCAGCGACGTCCGCACCACCCGGCCCTTGCCGGTCCGTTCCCGTTCGAGAAGCGCGGCCAGCACGCCGCTGGTGCCGTACATACCGGACAGCAAGTCCGCGATCGGCACCCCGACCTTGGTGGGCTGTCCGGGCTCGCCGGTGATGCTCATCAGCCCGGCCTCGCCCTGCGCGATCTGGTCGTAGCCGGCGCGGCCGCCTTCCGGGCCGTCGTGCCCGAACCCGGTGATGGACAGGATGACGAGCTTCGGGTTGATCTCGTGCAGCCGCTCGACGCCGAACCCGAGCCGGTCGAGGACGCCGGTGCGGAAGTTCTCCACGAGCACGTCGGCCCGCTGCACCAGCCGGGTCAGGAAGTCGCGCCCCTCGTCGCTCTTGAGATCGGCAGTGACCGACTCCTTGTTGCGGTTGCACGACAGGTAGTACGTGGACATCCGCTGCTCGGCGGAGCCAACAAACGGCGGACCCCAGCCGCGGGAATCGTCGCCGTGCTCCGGCGCCTCCACTTTGATCACCCGCGCACCGAGGTCGCCGAGCATCATGCCCGCATGCGGTCCGGCCAGCGCACGCGACATGTCCACGACGACGTACCCGGCGAGCGGCCCGCCTCCGGTTGCGCTCTCGACGTCGTCCACCGGATCACCTCCGATACCAGTATGCCGACTGAATTTCCTGACCGAACCACCCGTTCCAGACGTTCGGCATGCTTCGCGATTCCGGTAGCCGCGGGCGGACGTACCCGGCTAACGTGCGAACGTGATCACTACCGACCACGGGCAGCTGCCGCGCCGCCGCGCTCTGGGACTCCTGGCCGCCACCGTGGGTGTCCCGCTCGCCGGAGGCGGCATCACCTCGGCACGCGCATTCGCGCAGACGTCGTCGAGCTCCGATACCGATGCCGGCGAGACGTGGTCCGCGCTCCTGGCCGGCAACGCCCGCTTCGCCGGCGGGACGCCCCGCCACCCCCGCACCGACCCCGGCCGGCGCGCGTCGCTGGTGGACGGCCAGAACCCGGTCGCCACCGTACTCGGCTGTGCCGACTCCCGGGTTCCGCCGGAGCTCGTCTTCGACCAGGGACTCGGCGATCTGTTCACCGTCCGCTCGGCGGGCGAGGTCCTGGACGAGGCGGTGCTCGGCAGCCTCGAGTTCGGTATCGAGCACCTGCGCACACCCCTCACGGTGGTGCTCGGCCACGCGCGGTGCGGGGCGGTCACCGCGGCCATCGACGTGGTCCGTGGCGGCCCGGTCCCGCGAGGTGATGTCGCCGCGCTGGTGCAGGCCATCGAACCGGCCGTGCGCAGCGTGCCCGACGATCCCGACGACGACGCGTTTCGCGCCGCGTGTATCGACGAACAGACGCGCCGCGTGGCGGCCGCGCTGCCCCACCGATCGTCGATCATCCGCGAGGCCATCGAGCACCAGGAGACGCGGGTCGTCGCCGCGGTCTACGACCTCGCCAGCGGGCTGGTGCACGAGCTGGGATAACACGAGCCGCCCTCAGGGCCAGTCGACCGGTGCGGCCGCTGCCCCGCCGGACAGCTGGGCATACCCCGGCCCCCGGTCGAAGAACGGATCGTCGCTATCGCGCTGTGCCCGCATGCGCATGCGCAGCTCGCCGGTCGCGGCCTCGTCGGCCTTCGGATCGTCGGCGGTTCCGTGCACCACGACGCCGTAGTCGGCACGAGCACCGTGGATCGACACCTTGCGCCAGCGGATGTCGCGCAGCACCTCGTCGACGGGCCGCTCCAGCGGGTCTCCCCAGCCCCCGCCGCCGGTGGTGCGAATCCGGATCACCTCACCCGCGACGACGGGTTCGGCGTCGGCCAGCGCGTCGACGCCGCGTTCGTTGGGTCCGCCGGGGTCGATGGTGACCTGAAACGGACGCCCGGCACCGCCGCCCTTGACGCCCCAGCACGACAGGATCGAGCGGTCGGCAATCGACATGAAGTGCGCGTCGCGCAGCATCCGGATGTGCTTCTCGTATCCGAGCCCACCCCGGTAGCGGCCGGGGCCTCCGGAGTCGAGGGCGAGACCCAGGCGCTCGACGACGAACGGGAACCGCGACTCGCTGAACTCCGTGGGCAGGTTGCGCGAGTCGGGAACGACGTGAATGGTGTCCTCGCCGTCGGCGTAGTAGCGCCCGCCCGAGCCACCGCCCAGCACCTCGCGCATGAGGTACGGGCGCCCGTCGGCGTCCTCGCCGTAGACGCCGGTGTAGCGGATGGTCTCCTGATCGGCGGGCATGTGGCCGTCGACGGCCTTGGCGATCGTGCCGGCCAGCACGCCAAGCAGCCGCAGGATGACGAACGTGCGCGCGTTGGTCGGAGCCGGGAAGATCGGGGTGAGCAGCGTTCCCTTCGGCGGGAAGCGCATGTCGATCAGCGGCACGATGCCCTCGTTGACGTCGAGCTCGGCCATGCGCTCCGGGCTGTCCGCGAGATTGCGCAGGATCGGGGCGAGCCATTTCTTGAGGAACACGCCGTCGGCGTAATCACCACAGTGGTTGATCGGCCCCTTGGCCTGCGGCCCGGTACCGGTGAAGTCGATGGTCAGCTTCGGCCCGCCGACGGACTCGTCGTGGTCGACCTTGGTCAGCGTGATCCGCTGGGTGTGCAGTTTCGGTTCGTCCACGCCGTCGTGCTCGGCGTAGTCCTCCCACACGTACGTGCCCGCCGGGATCTTCGACAGGACCTCGCGCTGGAATGTACGCGTCGTCTGGTCCAGGACCGCGTCGAAACTCGCCTCCACGGTGTCCTTGCCATACCGCTCGAACAGCTCGGCCATCCGCCGGGCACCCATGAGGCAGGCGGCGCACTCGGCATCGAGGTCGGCGGCGAGCGACTCCGGCGTCCGCGAGTTCCGCGTCATGATCTTCAGTGCAGCCTCGTTCGGCACGCCCTGATCCCACAGCTTGATCGGCGGCACCATCAGGCCCTCTTCGAACACGCTGGTGGCGTGCGAGGGCATCGACCCCGGCACGGCGCCGCCGATGTCGTCATGGTGGCCGAACGCCTGCACGAACGCGACCACCTCGGGGCCGTTACCGGAGTCGTGGAAGACCGGGGCGGTCACGCACAGATCGGGAAGGTGCCCGATGCCGCCTTCGGAGAGGTAGACGTCGTTGTGGAAGAAGACGTCGCCGGGCCGCATCGTCTCGATCGGGTAATCGCGCGCCACCGGGTGCACCAGCGCCGAGTACGAACGCCCGGTGAGCTTGCGCAGGTGGCGGTCGTGGATCCCGGCCCGATAGTCGTGCGCGTCGCGGATCATCGGCGAGCGCGAGGTGCGCCCGATCGCGGTTTCCACCTCCTTCTCCACCGACGCGAGGTAGCCCTCGACGATCTCCACCATGACGGGGTCGACGTCGACGCCCTCGGTGAGCCGGTACGGCCTGCCCGTCACCTCGCCACCTCCCGTGTCTCGTTCCTGTCGCCTGTTTCCTGCGGATCGCGCGTGATCACGAGGTTGCCGAAGCGGTCGACCTCGACCCGGAAACCCGGATGCACGGGAACGGTCGAGCCGAACTCCTCGATGATGGCCGGGCCGAGCACGACGTCGCCGGCGCCCAGCCGGGCCCGGTCGTAGACCAGGGCGTCGATCCAGTCTTCGAAGTACACCGGGCGATGTCCGCTCGGCTCGGCGCCCGTACCGGGGTCGAGTTCCACCATCTCGGGCTTTCTGATCGGCCCGATGCCGGTGACCCGCACGTTCACCCACTCGACTTCTTGCTGGCGATCACCGCGGAAGTCGTAGCCGTAGAGCTTGCGGTGCTCGGCGTGGAACGCCTCCGCGACGGCGTCAGCCAGCTCGGGCGTCAACGGCCCGTCGGGAATCTCCACCCGCACCTCGAACGCCTGGCCGAAGTAGCGCAGATCGGCCGTGCGCACGAACCGGCGCTCGGCGGGCCCGAATCCCTCACGGTGCAGGGCCGTCTCGGCCTCGGACTGCAAACCGTCCAGGATCTTCGCGGTCTCGGCGAGATCCAGCGCGTCGTGGCGAGAAACGGCCGTGCGCACGTAGTCGTTGCGCACGTCCACGGTGAGCAGGCCGTAGGCGGAGAGGTTGCCCGGATTGGGCGGGACCAGCACGCCACCCAGGCCGAGGATGTCGGCGAGACGGCAAGCCAGTAACGAACCCGACCCGCCGAAGCTGACCAGCGTGAAGTCGCGCACGTCGAGACCGCGCTGCACCGTAATCTGGCGCAGCGCGTTCGCCTGGTTCCACGCCGAGATCTCCAGCACGCCCGCCGCGCACGGCTCCAGGTCGAGGTTGAGACGCTCGGCCAGGCCACCGATCCCGTCCCGGGCGGCATCGACATCCAGCGGGATCTCGCCCCCGAGCAGGTGCGGCGGGATCCGGCCCAGCACGACATGCGCGTCGGTGATCGTGGGATCGGTGCCTCCGCTGCCGTAACAGATGGGGCCAGGATCGGCGCCGGCCGAGTGCGGGCCGACCTTGAGCGTGCCCTCGGGGCTGATCCATGCGATCGATCCACCACCGGCGCCGACAGTGACGACGTCGATCATGGGGATCTTGCTCGGATACGCACCGACCGTGCCTTCGGTGGTCAGCGCCGGATGGCCGTCGACCACGACGGTAACGTCCGTCGACGTGCCGCCCCCGTCGAGCGTGAGCACGCTGTCGTGGCCCGCGGCCCGACCGACGACGGCGGCGCCCAGGGCACCGGCGGCCGGCCCGGACAGTACGGTGGAGATCGGCTGGTCGGCCACCTCCTCGGCAGACAGCACGCCGCCGTTGGACTTCATGACGTAGAAGGGCAGGCTCGTGCCGTCGGTGACGAGCTCGTCGAGCCGCCGGCGGATGTTTCCCACGTAGCGGCGGATACTCGGTTTGACCGCGGCGTCCACCAGCGTCGTGACACTGCGCTCGTACTCGCGGTACTCGCGCAGCACATCGGAGGAGATCGACACCGTCGCCTCGGGGTGCTCCCGGGCCAGGACATCGCGCATGCGCAGCTCGTGCTCGGGGTTGGCATACGAATGCAGGAAACTCACGCCAATGGTGGTGATGCCGTGATCGCGGAAGAACCGGGCGGCGGCGATCGCGGCATCCTCGTCGAACGGCCGGATCTGCGTGCCGTCGTGCGCGAGCCGCCCGCCGACGGTGCGCACCCGATCAGCCGGGACGATCCGCGGCGGCTTGACCCAGAAGTAGCTGTTGCCGTAACCGTCCGGCACCGACTGCCGGGCGATCTCGAGCATGTGCTCGTAGCCCTCCGTGGTGATGAACCCGAGGTCGTCCACCTTGCCTTCGAGCAGCTTGTTCGTGGCGACGGTGGTGCCGTGGCTGACGGCGGAGATCGCCCCCGTCCCGGCATCAAGCGTGGTCAGCACCTTCTGGATGCCCGCCATGAAGCCGTCGGCAGGATCGGACGGGGTGGACGGGGTCTTCGTCGTCACCTGCCAGCCAGTGTCCTCGTCCACGGCGACGACGTCGGTGAACGTCCCCCCGGTGTCGATCCCCACGCGGATCCTGGACGGCATGCGGGCTCCCTCCTCGTGCCTGTCCGTGGCGCTCTCACTCGCGATTCAACCGGGCAGAAGTTGCCAGACGCGTCGGCAACTCCTGCCAAGGTTTCCGTGGTCCGTGCGTGAAGAAACGGTCGTCACGGCGAGCGCATGCCACGGGCAGAACGGTCGCCATGACGCGTCCTGCCCGTGACCCGTCCACGAAGCCGTGGGAGCTGAACTCGGAGCTGGCGGTCAGTCCCAAACCACCATGCGGAACATGATCTCGAATTCGACCTCGTCGCAGTCCGACGTGCTCCCCCGCGGCTCGGTGTCGATCCGCAGAAGCAGCGAGTCTCCGGACGTCGTCCAGGGGTTGTCGATGTGCTCCAAGTAGTCGAGGTTCACGGATTCCTTGCCTCTACCGGTGTCATAGACGTATGCGGAACGGTCGCCCTCCTCCATGGTCAGCCTGGTCCGTAGATAGCATTGAGGATCATCCGGATCTGCCGCTTCCCTGCGAAAGTGCGGCGCGATCTGCATGTCCGGTTCCGTGTCGAACCTGTAGTAGTTCCGCTCGTCGCCGCCGACCGTATCCGTGTACGTCACGCTCACTTGCCCGGTGTTCGCCTGATCGGGGAACGGTGCCCCCTCAAGCACCTGGGGTCCCGCCTCGTCGGCGGCCTCGTTCACGGTTTCCGCGAGCTCGGCCGCGTCACCGGCATCGCGGTACGTGCCATCCGTGGCGTCGGCGACACAGGACAGCTCCGAACGCGCGTCGTCATTGTCACCGAGCGCGAACCCCACGGTGTGCACCGCCAGATCTATCCCGCGATCGGCGATCTCCTGCGCGACCTCACACGGCGGCGGCGGTGCGCACGTCTCCTCGCCGTCGGAGACCAGGACGATCGTGCGTTGACCCGCATCCGGCAGGTCGTCGACCGCCTCCGACAACGACCGCGCGATCGGGGTGTGCCCCACCGCCTCGAACTCGTCGATCGTCGCGCGCAGCTGGGAACGATCCAGCGGCCCGACCGGGTGGACCAGCTCCGTGTCCGCGCACGCCTCGCCGGTATCGTCGCCCTCATAGGTGTGCCCGAACAGGCGCAACCCCACCTGTACATCGTCGGGAAGCTCGTCGACGAGCCCGTACAGCGCGTCCTTGGCCGCCGCCAGCCGCGTCTGGCCGTCCACGTCGCGTTCGTTCATCGATTTGGACGCGTCCAGGAGCAGCACGAGCGACGTGTCCAGAACATCGCCCGGGTCGTCGGAGGCGGCGTCCTGGCCGGGGCCGCCGGCATCGGCATCCGTCGTCGCAGCATCCCCGGGCTGGTCCGTCTGGTCCGCCTCCGGCTCGTTGTCGTCCGTCTCGTCGTCGCCCGGCTCGGGCGCGTCCGCATCCTCGATCGGCGTTCCGGGCGGATCGCTCCCGTCGGTCGACACCTGCTGGGTCCGCGCATCCCGGTCGGCGATCTCTGCATCGCACCCGGTGACGAGTAGTATCGCGGACGCCGCAGCCATGGTTGCGAGCCGCAGCCGTCTGGTGCGTCGTGGTGTGTTCATGGCTTCGTCCTTTCGGCCTGGCCAACCTGATCACCTTTGACGCTACGAACCGGATGTCGCACCAGTAGCGGCGTCGTGTCGCAGGTCTGCGACATGGCGTCCCGGTCCGGCGACACGGCCGTCACGCCGCACCTACAGCGGCCGGCAGGCGTACCGACATGACGGTGCCGTGCCCTTCCCGGCTGCGTACCGACACCGTGCCGCCGTGCCGGGTGACGACCACGCGAACCATGGACAGGCCCAACCCCATGCCGGCCGTGCCGCGGGCCGCCCGGCCACGCGCCAGCTCATTCCACACGTCGTCGACCTCGTCGTCCGGGATCCCGATGCCGGTATCGGCCACTTCGACGGCCACGTGGGAACCGTCGTCGTGGGCACGTATCTCGATCGTGTCAGCGTCGTCGGTGAACTTCAGGGCATTCGCCAGCAGGTTGTAGAAGGCGAGAAACAACAGGTCCCGATCCCCCGGCACCGATGCGAGTGGCCAGGGGGCCTGTGGCAAGGTCAGGGCGATGGTCCGTTCGTCGTCGCCGGTGAGCTCAAGTGCGGCGTCGCGGACCTCGGCCAGCACCTCGGCGAGATCGACCGGATCCTGCTCGATCGGCCGGGTTTCCAACTCCGCCAGCTTGCGCAGATCCGCGACGAGATCGGCCACCCGCTGGGTCTGGATCGACAGGCTGTCGAAGGCTGCCGACGCGCCGGAATCCCGGGTGCCGTCTACCAGGCCAGCCAGATTCGCCAGACCTGCCTGGATGGCGGTGACGGGATTCTTGAGCTCGTGGTCGAGCCGGAGGAGGAACTGGTGATGCCCCTCGGAGGCCACACGGTGCGCCTCGTCGAAGCCCGCACGATACGCCCGCGCGATCCTGGATTGGACAGCCAGCCGCACCAGCATCACCGCCGTGACCAGCAAGCCCGCGGCCAGTGCGGCACCCCACAGCGTGATCCAGATACCGAGGTCGAGATGTGGGACGGCGACGAGAAGGACGATGGCCGCCGCGACCCCCACGAGCGCCGGGGCAGCCACGAGAACGGCCGTCGAAGCTCGGATGCGTGGCCGCTGTGCTGGTTCCAGGCTACTCATGAGGCACTCTCCACCTGCCCGCAGAACCGGTAGCCCAATCCGGACACGGTTTCGATCCAGGTCGGGCTCGCCGGATCGTCACCGAGTGCCCGGCGCAGCTCGGCCACCCGGTTGTCCACCGCCCGCGTGCCCACCGGGGTGGCGAATCCCCACAACACCTCGAGGAGGCGCTCCCGCGTCAGCAGCTCGTCCGGATGCGTGAGCAGGTAGTCGAGCAGCGTCATCGCCTTCGGCGTGAGCGTGAGCTCGCGGTCGTTCAGCCACGCCCGATGGGCGGTGCGGTCGACGTGGAGCCGGCCGCTGCGCAACCGCTCCGACGTGGACAGCGGCCGCCCGTCAGGCCGGGCTCGCCGCAACACCGCGCGGATACGCGCCACCAGCTCGTGCGGATCGAACGGCTTGTTCAGGTAGTCGTCGGCGCCCTCCTCCAGCGCCATGGCCCGCTCGCTGGCCTCACCCACCTGGGTAAGCAACACCACCGGCATGTGGTGATCGTTCGCGCGGAGCCGGCGCAGCACCTCACGTCCGTCGAGCTGCGGCATCAGCACGTCCAGCACGCACAAGTCGGGGCCGACGTCGTCGACGGCCTGCAACGCCGCAGCTCCGTCCTGCGCCACGTGCACGGCGAACCCGGACCGCTCCAGGTACGGCGCCAGGTTCGCGGTGATCGCCTCCTCGTCGTCGGCCAGCACGACCACCGGGCGTCGTCGACCCTCGTCCACCGCCACCACCTCCACGGGCTCGCACGGCCGTGTGATCGTTATCGTGTGGTTGAGGCTAACCCGCCAAGCAGGTGGTCCGGAAGGAACCCCAGCCCCCGTGCCCGACCCCGTGGGGCACGGGCTGGGCGCCGGGCTGGGTACGGGTCAGGTGAGGCGCAAACGTCGGATCACGGCAGGAGATCGTCGCAGGTAAAGCTCCACACGTCCGGATAGTCCGCAGCCAGTTGCGCGGCGCCACCACGGGACCAGAAGGCGTAGATCGGTTCCGCAGAGCCACCGATGAGAGCCGCCTTTCGACGTAGCTCGGAGAGTTCTCGAACCGAGATGGGCTTCGAGCTCCACTTACACTCACCCACCAGGACGGGGCTGCCATCCGGCGCAATCGCGGCCACATCCACTTCGGCCGTCTCGTCTCGCCACCACCGTCCAACTACCGTGTCGCCCGGAAGCTCCCCCTTGTCCACCATGCTTCGCGCGTGTGCGCGTGCAGCGGACTCCAGAACCCGAGCCACATGGGTCTGCCAACGGCCGTCGGCGCGGCGTCGCACGGCATCGCCCTGGCCACCTTCGATGAGATCAAGATCATCACGTAGGACCGAGAACCAGAAGGCCAGATAATCGTCCCCGATCTCGTACTGCGGGTCGTCTCCTGCCTCGGCGCCGATGGGACGTACCCGACGCACGTATCCAGCCCTTCGAAGCCGGTCGAGCGTGTAGTCGATCCGCTGCTGGGCGCGGCCAGCGATACGTGAACGACGACGAGCGCCACGCCCCATCGCGGCCAGGACGCGCTCATATCCCCCACGCCAGTCCAAGTCCTCACTCAAGATGTCAGGGCCATCACCGAGCAGCAGCCCTCCGGGAGTGAACGCCAGCTCCGTCAGATTCTCGACGACACTCGACTCCGGCGACCACCGGCGCAGATGCAGCGGATAGCCACCACACGCCGCGTACGCCTGGAGGAAGTCCTCCCCGTCAAGTTCCGGTAGAAAGGCCACAGCTTCTCGAAACGAGAACGGATCCATCCGCAGTTCCACTGTCGGACGGCGGTGCATGCCCCCGCGCGGGCCCAGCATCTCTTCGATAACGGCGACGGCCGAGCCGGACAACACCAACATGAGTTTCTGGTCCCGGACATGGTTCTCCCACACGGCAGACACAACGTCGCCGAAATCGCCAGCGGTCGAGCTCAGACGAGGCGCCTCATCGATCACCACGAGCAGCGGTTCGTGCCGGGCGAGCCGGGCAACGAAGCGCAGCGCGGCCTCCCACGTCGGAAACGGTCCGGTCATCTCATCGGTCACGGATTCACCGAGCTGCTCACGCAGCCGCTCCGTGAATCGTTCAAGCTGGCGCTCTTCGGTGTCCTGACGCGTGGCCGTGAAGTACACGGACCTGCGAGACCCGGCGAAATGTGACAACAGGTACGTCTTGCCCACTCGCCTCCGGCCCCACACCACCGCTAGTTCGGGCCTACCGGTTTCCGCGTTCTGCCATGCCGACGCAAGCCGGCTGAGCTCACGCTCACGTCCGATCACTTCCATGCAACTCATCGTAGTACGAACTGTTTGTACTACAACCAATTTGTACCCTACCTCTCCCCCCGACCCCGTGATCATGAACACTAACCCCCCGTCTACGACGGGTTAGTGTTCATGATCACGGGGTCGGGCGCGGGCTGGGCGCCGGGCTGGGCACGGGTCAGGCGAGGTGGAACGTCGACGTGCTGGCGTTCTCCGCGACGACGCGGCCACCGGCGAAGACATAAGGAGGGGCGCTGTGCCGTGACAACGCCTCACGTACCGAGCCGCCCTGCACGACGACGAGGTCCGCCGCACCGCCCACCTCCAGGCGATGCCCGGCGATCCCCATCACGTCCGCTGCCCTGGTGGTCACCATGTCGTACACGCGGGCCATGCCGGCAGCCGACACCGCCTCCAGCGCATGCGCGGCGAGAAACGCCACTTCGAGCATGCTGTTGCGGCCGAACGGGTAGTAGGCGTCCTCGATGTCGTCCTGGCCCAGCGCCACCGGCACGCCCAGCCCGTCCATCAGGAACACCGGCAGCCGCACCGGGCCGGTGTGCGGGTCGCTGACGAACGTCAAGCCCGCCCGCCGCGCCAACCCGGCCAGCCGGCGCACTGACGGCTCAGCATACGTCCCGACGGCCCGGGCGTGGTTGGCGATACCGCGTCCGATCAGGTCCTGCCGGATCATCTCCGTGGCCAGCATCTCCGTCGTGCGCAGCGCGGGATCTCCGGCGTCGTCAACCAGCATCGCCACCCTGCGCCGGTGCTCCGCGGCAAGGGCACACATCCGGCGCACGTGCTCGCGGGCGCCGTCGTCGCCGAACTCGATCCAGGGAATACCACCCACGACGTCGGCGCCGAGCTCCACGGCCTCGCGCACCAGATCCTCCGCGCCCGGATCGCGCACCAGACCGTCCTGCGGGAACGCCACCACCTGGAGGTCGACGACTCCGCGGAACTCATCGCGCAGGCGCAGCAGCGGCTTCACGCCGTGCAGCCGTGCCCTGGTGTCGACATCGGCAAACGCGAGTACGTGCCGCACGCCGTGGCGAACCGCTTCGACCACGGCCCGCCGGGCATTCGGCTCGATCCATGTCTCGTCGTACTGGTCCTTAACCGTGGAGGCGAGCTCGATCGACGTCATCGCCGCGCCCATCGAGCCACCGGTGTAGGCGTCGAGTGCGGCATCGCCGACGCGGTCGAGCGTGTACACCTTGCACAGGTGCAGATGCGCGTTGACGAACGACTCGGTGACCAGGTTCCCCGCCGCGTCAACCTCGTCCGTACCGCGCAGCGGGTGGTCTTCGATCGCCGCGATCCGCCCGTCGCTGATGCCGATGCTGTGCCGCCCCGGCCGATCGCGCAGCGTGGCGTCGGCGATCACGAGGTCAAACTGGTCGGTCACGGGCCGGCCCCTCACAACCAATGATCATGAACACTAACGAGCCACATGAGACGACAAGTGTTCACGATCACGAAGGGAACGGCCGAGCTGCCGCGCACCCTCGAGCGCGAGATCGTCACGGCCGGGAGCAGCGACGACCTGAACACCCAGCGGGAGTCCGGCCGGACCGGTGAGACCTGGGACGGCCACGGCCGGCGTGCCCAGCGCGGTCCACGCCCGGCACAGCACCGGATCGCCCGTGCCCTCGTCGATCGGTGGCGCCTCTCCCAGCACGCTCGGGGCCAGGAGCACGTCGACGTCACCGAACACGTCGTCGAGCAGGCCACGGCAGTGCCGCACGTGCGCTTTCGCCGCTTCGTAGGCCCAGGTCATGCGGTCGCCGTGGGCCAGCACATCCTGCAACCGGGTGCTGAGCTGATCGCCATGGTGTGCCCGCTCGTCCGCCAGTTCCCGAGTGACCTCGACGAGCATGAGACACTTCTGCGCCTCGACGAGCCCGGAGAATGCTTCCGGCAGTTCGACGTCGCGCACGCCGAACCCAGCCGCGACCTTCTGTACCGCCTGCTCGATCCTGCCCCGCGAGTCCGCGGGCACCTCGTGCCACTCGGGCGTGCGCGCGAAACCCACGCGCAGCGCACGACCAGCCGCGAGCGCCCCCGCAGCAGGTTCGGGATCGTTCGCGTCGACACCGCCGAGAACGCGCAGCACGGCGTCCGCACCGTCGACGTCGCGGGTGAACGTCCCGATAGTATCCAGGGAACGGCTGCACGCCTTGACTCCCCGCGTGGACACCCGCCCGAAGGTCGGCTTGACCCCGACGACGCCGCAGTACGACGCGGGGCGCACGATGGAGCCGGCGGTCTGGGTTCCGAGCGCCAGGGGTACGGTCCCGGCGCCCACGGCCGCCGCCGACCCGCTCGACGAGCCGCCCGGCGTGCGCGCCGGATCGTGCGGGTTCGTCGTGGCACCGGGATGGAAGAGGGCGAACTCGGTGGTCACCGTCTTGCCGAGGATGATCGCACCCGCCCTGCGCAACCGCGCCACGACGTCGGCGTCCTCGGCGGGATGGTGCCCGGCGTAGATAGGTGAGCCGTACTCCGTCGGAAGATCGGCGGTGTCGATGATGTCCTTGATCCCTACCGGGATACCGTGCAGCGGACCCCGCTCTCCGGCGGGCACGGCGTCCAGTTCCCGCGCCCGGGCCATCGCCGCGTCCGGGTCGAGGTGTGCCCATGCCCGTAGGTCGTCCTCGCGGGCCGCGACGGCATCCAGACACGCGGACGCCAGCTCGGACGCGCTCACCGTGCCCGCCCGCAGCAACCCGATCAGCTCGGCCAGGGTACGGCCCGGAAGGTCGGCGCTCATCGCCGTCGCCCGGCAGCCCAGCCGCCCACGACGACGCCAGCCAGCGCGATCACCGCACCCGCCAGCACGCCGCGCCCGAAATCGCCTCCGAGCACACCCGCCAGGCCAGTGCCCTGCGACGCGGGCGTGGCCGGCGCCTCGTACACGCCCGGGCGGCTCCCCGCCGACGACGCGGCGCCGGCCGGCATACCCGGCACGCCGGACGCGGCCGGAACGGCCTGGTCAGCCGGAGCCGCAGGACCGGCCCCCTCGGCCCCCGACGTGCCGGCACCGGCCCCTGTGGCGGCCCTACCGGTGAGGACGTCATCCACGGCGGAGAAGAACTCTCCGGCGGTCTTCTTCGCCACGCCGGTCAGCATCCGCTGTCCCACGCCGCCGATCATCCCGCCGACGATGGCGTCCGCGTCGTAGTCGAGCGTCGTCACGCCGTCACCGTTCTCGCTGAGCGTCACCTTCACATCCGCGCTCACCGTGCCTGGCGCGCCCGAACCCTGGGCCTTCAAGACGAACGACGACGGCTCCTCCTGGTCGGTCAGCTGCACGTTCCCGGCGTAGGTGCCCTTCACCGATCCGACTCCCGCGTACACCGTCATGCGGTACGCGTCCGGGCCGGTCTCTTCGAGGCGCTGGCACCCGGGGATGGTGCGCACCAGCACGGCCGGGTCGTTGAGCGCCTGCCACACCTGATCGCGTGGAGCATGCAAGGCAGCGGAACCGGTGACCTTCATTAGCGGGAGTCCTTCGTGTTCGTCGTGTTCTGCTCGCGTCGTTCGTGCCGTTGACGTAGTTCGTACAGTTCGGACGGAGAGATCGGCATCCGCGAAATCCGGAAGCCTTCGGCGTCCTCGATCGCCGATGCGAGCACGGAGGCACCCGGAATCACCCCGGCCTCGCCGGCACCCTTGATACCCAGCGGGTTGAGCGGCGATGGCGTCTCCAGGTGATCGGCCTCGATGCGCGGCACCTCCGTCGCGTAGGGCATCAGGAAGTCCATGAACGACGCGTTGAGCAGCTGCCCGGCGTCGTCGTACACCATGCGCTCGTACAGCGCTCCGGCCACACCCTGGGCGACACCGCCGTGGATCTGGCCTTCGACGATCCGCGGGTTGATCAGGGTGCCGCAATCGTGCACCACGCAATAGCGCAGGATCGATATCTCCGCGGTGTCCGGGTCGATCTCGACGATCGCGGCGTGCATACCGTTCGCGAACGTGGACCGGGCCGGCGAGTAGTAGTCGGTGCCTTCCAGCCCGGGCTCGTCGTCCTCGGCCACCGGGGGCTTCTCCGGATCTCCGGGTGTGGCGAACTGGGTGGCGCGCTGGGTTTCCTCGTCGAAGGCGTAGCGCAGCGGGTTGGACAGCACGGCGACGGTGGACAGCGGCACCGTGGCGCCCGGCGTCCCCTTGACCTGCACGATGCCGTCGACGATCTCCAGGTCGCGCGGGTCGGCCTCCAGCGCTTCCCCGGCGATTCGCAGTGCCTTCTCGCGGACGTTGCGTGCGGCCAGCGCGACCGCGTTACCACTCATCACGGCGGCCCGTGACGCGAAGGTACCGACGGCGTACTTGAATCGGCGGGTGTCTCCGGTGGTCACCGTCACCTTTTCCACCGGCACGCCCAGCTCGTCCGCGACGATCTGCGCGAACGCCGTCTGGTGGCCCTGGCCCTGGGTGGTCAGCCCGGTGGCGACGACGACGCTCCCGTCGGTCTCCACCTTGACGAACCCGCCCTCGTACGGCCCGACACCGGTCCCCTCGACGTAGCAGGCCATGCCGATACCTACCTGGCGGCCCTCGGCCCGCGCCGCCGCGCGGTAGTCGTCGAACTCGTCCCAGCCGATGAGCTTCTTCAGCTTGTCCAGGCTGGCCGGGTAATCGCCGGAGTCGTAGATGAGCGGACGGCCGTCCTGAAAGACGAGCCCGTGGTCGTAGGGCATCTCGTCCGGCCGGATGAAGTTGCGTTCGCGCACCACCGCGCGGTCGAGACCGAGATGGTCGGCGATGGCGTCCATCGTCCGTTCCATCGCGAAGCACCCCTGCGGGCGGCCCGCACCGCGGTACGGCGTCACGATCACCGTGTTGGTGTAGAGGCTGAAGCACTCCGCCCGGTACGCGCCCGGCTTGTACGGCCCGAGCAGCTGCGTGGTGGTGATGATCGGCACGATGATCCCGTAGGGCGTGTACGCGCCGTTGTCGTGCCAGATGGTGACGTCGAGCCCGTGCAGCCGGCCCTCGCTGTCGAACCCGACCTTGACGTGTTGCAGCTGGCCCCGCTCGTGCGCGCTGGAGACGAAGTGCTCGCGGCGATCCTCGGTCCACTTGACTTCCCGGCCGAGCGTCACCGCCGCCCACGGCACCAGGATCTCCTCGGGCCACGGGTGCACGATCTTCACACCGAACCCGCCTCCGACATCCGGGGCGACGACCTCGACACGGTCGGCGGGCAACTCCAGCTTGGCGGCGACGGCGGCGCGCACCGACGTAGATGCCTGGGTGGAGGTGTAGACCCGCAAGCTGGTGTCGTCGGCGTCCCACCGCGCGAAGACGGCCTTGCCCTCCATCGGCATGGACGCGCTGCGCTCGATCTCCAGATCCAGTTCCAGCACGTGTGGCGCCTGGGCCACGGCCGCGCGCGCATCCCCGGATTCTTGCACCAGGCGGGCGGCGACGTTGCCGGGAACATCGTCGTGGACCAGGTGCTCGGCGTCGCGAGCCACCTCGATCCCGACGACCGGCGGCAGGAAGTCGAACTCCACCTGGATGCGATCGCACGCGTCCTCGGCGACGTACCGGTCGGTGGCCACGACCATCACGATCGGTTCGCCGACGTGGTTGACCTCGTCTTTGGCCAGCGGGTACGGCGTGCGCCCATGCGTGAGCGCGTCGTGCGGGATGAGCAGCGGCAGCGGTTCTCCGACCCGGCCGGGCAGATCTTCGTGGGTGTAGATTGCCACGATCCCGTCGACGTCGAGCGCGCCGGTGACATCGATGTCGACGATCCGCGCGTGCGCATGCGGGCTGCGGACGAACGCGACCTCCAGCGCCCCCGTGCCGATGTCGTCGACGTAGCGACCCTGGCCGGACAGCAGCCTCGGATCCTCCCGCCGGGCGACCGGCTCCCCCAAGCTCCGGGTGGTCACCCGCCCACCTCCTCGCTCTTCAGCTCGGCAGCGCGCAACACCGACGCCACGATGTTCTGGTACCCCGTGCAGCGGCACAGGTTCCCCGAGATCGCCTCGCGGGCCTCCTCCTCGCTCGGCGACGGGTTCTCCTCCAGATACGCGGTGATGGTGGTGACGAACCCGGGGGTGCAGAAGCCGCATTGCAATCCGTGACAGTCCTGAAAGGCTTGCTGCACCGGGCCGAGTTCACCGTCCGGTCGGGTGCATCCTTCCACCGTGGTGATCTCCGCGCCGTCGTACATGACCGCGAATTGCAAGCAGGAGCGGATCGGACGCCCGCTCACCCCTTCATCGTCCGACCGCCCGGCCCCGGTGACCAGCACCGTGCACGCCCCGCACACGCCGTGCTCGCAACCCGTGTGCGTTCCGGTGAGGCCGAGGTCATGGCGCAGGAAATCCGACAGCAAGCGGCGCGCCGGCACGGTTGCCGACCGCGGCACGCCGTTGACCACGAGGTTCACCTCGTGCCGTGGCTCTGCTGCAGACGTGTCGCTCACTGCGGGACCTCCGTCATGATGTCGTGGCGGGCGAGGGCGTGGCGGGCAGCCGCGCTCAGCGCCCGGCTGGTCAGCACGCCGGCCAGCTGGCGACGGTATGCCGCGCTCGCGTGGATGTCGCCCTCGGGCTGCAACTGGGCTGCCGCGTAGCGCCCGGCGGCGTCCCAGTCGGCGGTGTCGTACGGTACCCGGCCGATGACCTCACCCAGATCGAGGACGACGGGCGTGGCGTCCACCGAGATGTAGCCGGTACGGGCGGCCACGACCCGCGCGTCGCCGTCGAGGCGCAGCACGGCGCCGACACCGCACACCGCGTAATCGCCGTGCCGGCGGGCCACTTCCAGCCAGGCGGAACCGCTGCGGCCTTCGGGCACGGGAAAGACCGCCGAGGTCGCGAGCTCGTCCGGTTCGAGGCAGGATTCCAGGGGGCCGACGAAGAAGTCGCTGGCGCTGACGCACCGGGCCCCGTGTGCACTGCGCACCTCGACCGAGCCGTCCAGGAGCGCGAGTACCGCGGTCATCTCCCCCGCCGGATCGGCGTGGACGAGGCTGCCCACGGTGGTGCCCTGGTTGCGGATCGTCGAGTGGGCCACGTGGCTCAACGCCTGGCGCAGCAGCGGCAGGACGGTGAACGCCGCCGTGTCGCGTTCCACGGTGGTGTGCCGGGCGGTGGCTCCCACCCGGACCGCCGCTCCCGCGCCGTCGCCTTCCACCTGTACGTAGTCGAGCGCCGTCAACCGGTTGATGTCGATCAATTCGGCGGGGGCGGCCAAGCGCATGTTCATCATCGGAACCAGGCTCTGCCCACCGGCCAGGACCTTGCCCTCGGGGCCGACCCGGCCGAGCACGTCGAGCGCCTCGTCCACCGTCTGCGGGCGGTGGTAGGTGAACCCCGATGGCTTCACGGTGTCGTCCTCTTCCGGAACGTGGGTTGGTTCACGTATCGGCCAGTGTGGTGGTCGGTGGCGTGGCGACCGGAATCGCCACGCCAACGCACACCCTGACATTTCTGATGCAGGCAAACTATGCATGCGGACGTGGCGCCGCATGGGCACGATCTGCCGACGGGACGCCTTCGACGTCGGCAATCTCTGTCCTGCGTGGCGATGTGCCTGGCGACGAGCACGGGTCCCGAACTCCCCGTCATCGGGCTTTCCCTCATCGCAACCCCCGCATCTGCAAGACCTTCAACGCCAGGGCCAGGTCGAGACGCAACTCCGGGTCGGTGGTGAACGGTCCCAGGATCCGTTCCAGCTTGCCGATCCGGTAGCGCAGCGTGTTGTAGTGAAAGTGCAGGGTGCGCGCAGCCTCGGCGACGTTGAGGTTCGTGTCGAGCAACACCTTGAGCGTGTGCCGCAGGTCGGCCATCTCCGGATCGTCCTCGACCGCCAGCTCGTGCAGCGTCTCGCGCACGAACCCGCGCAGCTCGTCGCGGTCTTGAACCAGGCTGATGAGACGGAACGAGCGCAGCGAGTCGAAATAGGCCACCGACCCGAACCCGTTCACCTGGCGGCCCACGTGGACCGCCCGGCGTGCCTGCTCGTACGCGCCCGGGAACCGCTCCGGGTCGTTGACGGCGCGGCTGACCCCGGTGGAGAACTGGCGCCGGCCACCGCCGCCGTCGCCGGAGACCTGGCGCACCACGTCGTGCACCAGCTCGCTGACGTCGCCGCCCGGTGGTACCGGCAGCAACGCCACCACCTCCTGCGCGAAACCCACGACCGGCGCCTGGCGATCGTGCCGGGCGACGACGGTCTGCCACGCCGTGCTGAAACGCTCCTGCACCGGGCGCAGTTCGAGGTCCGGGCCCGGCTCGGTGCCCTCTTCGGGGTCCAGCTCGGCCACCACGACCACGAGCTCGCGATCGATGTCCCACCCGAGCAGCTCGCAGTGCGCCACGACATGGTCGCGGCCGCCGGCCCGCCCGGCCAGCACGTCCCGCAGGAAATCACCCCGGTACTTGCCCTCGACCGCGGTGATGGCGAGCTGCTTGGTCACCGCCAGTGCCGCCACCGTGGCGGCTCGCTCCAGGACGTTCACGTCACTGTCGTCGAGCTCGCGGTGCGAAACGAACGCCACGATCCGCCCGTGATCCACCTTGCCGGCCACGACCGGGACGACGGCATGAGAACCCGGAACCTCGGAGTGGTCGTGCACGCCGCCCGGTTCGTACTCGGTCCGGAACCGGCCGGTCTCATCGAAGCACGCGCTGGATCGCCAGCTGGCCAGATCGTCCGGATCGCCGCCCTCGGCGACCACTCGCCCGTCCGGTGTGGTCACGAAGATCGGGGCGTCCAGCACGGTAGACGTCTTGTCGGCGACCTCGTGCAGCCCGCCGCCCTCCAGAACCACGGACAGCAGCGCGTGATGGATCTCCCACGAGCGTTCGAGCACGGCCGCCTGGCTGTTGAGCACCCCGGTCAGCACCTGGTTGATGATGTCGTCGAAGCCGACCGCGTCGGGAAGGAGCAGCAGTGGAAGATCGAGCCGCTCCGCCTCGTCGATCATCTGCTCCGGCAGGTAGTCCAGGTAGCGGTGCAGTTTCACCCCCAGCGCCGCCAGGCCGTGCCCCGCCAGATCGGTGACCAGAGCGGGCAGCCCTTGCGGAGTGTTGCGCAGCGGGTAGCCCGTGGTCAGCAACAGCTCGTGCGGCTTCACCCACGGGAGGATGTCCGGAACCTCCATCACGTTGGCCCGCTGCACGATCCCGTCCAGCCCTCCAGCACCCGCCAGCAGCCGGGCGCCTTGCAGGGCGGGCATCTCGATCGCCTTGCGCACCGTCAGGCCCGGAACTGCGGACGACGGCCGCGACATGCCACCCCCCGCTGTCAATTCCGGCGAACCCAGCGCCCGATCGTTGGCAAGTTTTTCCATGCGGTAGACGGTAGCGCTGTAGATACGTTCGGAACAGTCTCAGCGAGTCACTATCGTTCGAATCGCTCGAAACGGAGGTGGGCGGTGCCGGCATCCACGGCCATCGGCGCATCCAAGGCCGTCGCGCCCGGGGCCTCCACGGCACCGGGTGTGGCTCACAGCACCCGTGGCACCGCCCGGCGCTCGCTGAGGGCTGTCCCTCCACGGCCGGCAGCGGTCGATCGGCTGCTGCCGGCCGCCGCCAGCACGGGCGTGCGTTTCCTCCTCCGGGGTCCCCACCGCAGCGGCACCGTCGTCGCCAGTACCCGGCACATGGTCGCCGCGCTGATCGACGGCGCGGAGCCCGAGCTGGTGTGCTTCGGCACCCGCGACGCCGTCCGGTTGCCGTGTTCCATCGTACCGTCCGGTGCGCTGCCGTCCGTGGCTGTCGGCGCGCCCGTCTCCGTCGGCGGCGGGCGGGTCCGCCTGCGCGATCTCGTACTCACCCCCACCCGGTGGTGGCCCGCGCGCTCCCCTGCCATCTCCGACCCCCGGCGCTGCGTGACGCACGCTCCCCCGTGTCCCCGATCCTCCCTCGATTCACCGGTCCTCGCGGGCGCTCACCTCCTCGCGCACGCCCTGCGCGGTGGAGACACGCCATCCACCGACGACGGGACGGCCGGCGGCGAACCGGCACGCGAGCACGACGGCCATGATCAGTCCCTGGATCGCGCCGTCGACGCGCTGCTCGGTCTCGGGCCCGGGCTCACTCCCGCCGGCGACGACATCCTGGCGGGCGCCCTGGTCACGATGCGCGCCCTCGAAAAGGCCACGGTGGCCCGGCGTGACGATCCGCGCCGGGTCACCGCCGACCAGCTGGCCAGCGCCGTCGCCGCCGCTCATCCGCATTCCCGAACCTCCGCCGTCTCCGCCGGGCTGCTCGCGTACGCGGCCCGCGGGCAGTGCGTCCCGCAGTTCACGGCGCTGCTCACGGCCCTCGACTCGCCCGGCGGCGACATAGCCGCGGCGCACCGGCGGCTGCTCGCCGTCGGGCACACCTCGGGCGCAGCGCTCTACACCGGGGCGTTGTGCGCCCTCGATCCCCTGTTCCCGCATCGGAGTTCCTGACGAGGTATACATGACCCGACATCTCGACGTCCGGCCTGGCGCGTATCACGATTCCGTGACTCTCATGCAGGTGAGCCGAACCGTCAACGACGAGCCCGGTGTCAACGCCGCGCTCGTCGCGATGGCCACCGAGCTCAACCTGGACCTGCTGGCCGGAATGGGATTCCACGCACCCGAGTCCGCCGGTCCCAACGATCTGCTGGTCGCGCTCGACGCCGCCGACGACGACGCGCTGAGCCGGGCGCAGGCGCGGGTCGACGCCGCACTGACCGAACGCGCGCGGCCCGCGGCGGTGAGTTCCGGGAACGGCCCCGCCGCGCACACCATCGGGACGGCCGCGCGCAACGCGAGCGGAACTCCGCCCACCGTCGCGTTCGTGTCCACCCCGGGCACCTCCGCCTTCGTCGACGCCGTGGATGCGCTGGACCACGAGCTGCCGGTCATCGTGTTCTCCGACAACGTCCCGCTGGAGCAGGAGATCCGGCTCAAGCAGCTCGCGAGCCAGCGGGACCTGCTCGTCATGGGTCCCGACTGCGGCACGGCCGTCATCGGGGGCGTGGGATTCGGCTTCGCCAACGTCGTGCGCCCTGGCCCCGTCGGGCTGGTCGCGGCCTCCGGTACCGGTGCCCAGCACGTCATGAGCCTGGTCGACGCGGCCGGGGTCGGAATCAGCCACTGCCTCGGCGTCGGCGGGCGCGATCTCAGCGATGCCGTCGGGGGCATCTCCACCATCACGGCACTCGACATGCTCGCGGCCGACGACACCACCGAGGTCATCGCCGTGGTGAGCAAGCCACCGGACCCCGAGGTCGCCAAGCGGGTCCGCGCCCACGCCGACGCGCTCGGCAAGCCCGTCCTGTTCGCGCTGATGGGTGAAGACCAGCCAGATCTCACGATGGCTGCCCGGTCCGTCGTGGAGGCCGCCGGGGCGGAGTGGACCGAGCCCGGCTCGTGGACGCCATCGGCACCGGAGACGGGAACCGGCGGCTACCTCCGCGGCCTGTTCGCCGGCGGCACGCTCTGCGACGAAGCCATGGTGATCGCCAGCTCGGCGCTGGGCCCGATCAGGTCGAACATCCCGCTGCGTCCCGAGTGGGCCATCGACGGCGACCTGCACACCGGCCGCCTCGACGGGCACGCGATGATCGACTTCGGCGACGACGAGCTCACCCGGGGCCGGCCGCATCCGATGATCGACGGCTCGCTGCGGGCCGAGCGGATGGTCGTGGAGGCTGCCGACCCCGCATGTGGGGTGATCCTCCTCGACGTGATCCTCGGGCACGCCGCCCATCCCGACCCGGCCAGCGAGCTCGCACCGGCCATCATCGACGCCCGGAACCGGGCCCGCGCGGACGGCCGGCAGCTCGACGTCGTCGTGTCGCTCACCGGTACCAGCGACGATCCGCAGGACCTGAACGGGCAGGGTTCGAGACTCGCCGAGGCCGGCGCGTCGGTCTACCTGTCCAATGCCGCCGCCGCGCGCGCGGCCGTCGAGCTCGCGGGAGGACAGCCATGAGCACCCTGCACGATCTGATCAGCACCGAACCGTCCGTCGTCACCGCCGGCGTCGAGCTGTTCGACGACGCCCTCGCCGCGCAGGCCGTGGCGACCCACCGGGTCGAGTGGCGCCCGCCGCTTGACGGAACCGACGAGGACCTGGCGCGGGTCATGGGAGACGAGCGGCGCGCTGCGGCGAACGCGCGGGCCATCGAACGCATGCTGGCGGCCAGCGCCGAGCTGGTCGACGTGCGCCCGGCCCGCGAGGTGCTCGGCCTGCAGCCGGGCGAGTTCCTGCACGCCGGGCCGCCACTGAGCTGGTACCGCGCCTCCGGGCCGATGCGCGGCGCGCTGATCGGCGCCATGCTGTTCGAAGGGCTGGCTGACACGCCCGACGACGCCGAGGCCAAGCTCGCCGCGGGAGACGGCATCGCCCTGCAGCCCTGCCACGATCGCGGCGGCGTCGGCCCCATGGCCGGGCTCGTCTCGCCGTCGATGTGGATGTTCGAACTGCGCGACGAGACCCACGGCCAGACGTCGTGGTGCACGCTCAACGAGGGTCTGGGCAAGGTCTTGCGCTACGGCGCCTACGCGCCCGAGGTCATCGACCGCCTGCGCTGGATGGGCGAGGTACTCGGCCCGGTGCTGCAGACGGCCGTGCGCCAGCGGGGCAGCATCGACATCAAGGGCATCATCTCGCAGATGGTGCAGATGGGTGACGAGGGGCACAACCGTAACCGGGCGGGCACGCTCATGTTCTTGCGCGAGCTCATGCCCGATCTGATCGACAGCGGCGCCCCCAGCTCGCGCGTGTCCGAGGTGGCCCGGTTCATCGGTGGCAACGACCACTTCTTCCTCAACCTGGTGATGCCCGCCGGCAAGCTGCAAAGTGCCGCCGCGTCCGGCATCGCGGGTTCCTCCGTGGTCACCGTCATGGCCCGCAACGGCACCGACTTCGGGATCCAGGTCTCGGGCACCGGCGGGCAGTGGTTCACCGGACCGGCGAACACGCCCGATGGGCTGTTCCTCGGCTCGTTCGGGCCCGATGACGCCAATCCCGACATCGGGGATTCGACCATCTGCGAGACCATGGGCATCGGCGGGTTCGCCATGGCATCGGCGCCGGCCATCGTGCGCTTCGTCGGTGGCACCGTTCCCGACGCCCTATACACCTCGCAGCTGATGTACGAGATCACGCTCGGCGAGAATCCCGCCTATGCGTACCCCATCCTGGAGTTCCGCGGCGCGCCCACCGGCATCGATGTCACCCGGGTAGTGCGAACGGGGATCCTGCCGCAAATCAACACCGGTATGGCCGGCAAGGTGGCGGGCACCGGGCAAGTGGGGGCCGGGCTGGTCAAGCCACCGGTCGAGTGCTTCACGTCCGCCCTGTCCGCGCTCGCCGCCCAGTCTCCCCTCCCCTCCTGATGATCATGAACACTCACCCCTCGAATTTGAGGGGTGAGTGTTCATGATCATCGGAAAGTGAGGTCGTCTGGGTAGTCGATGTCGTCGGGGCTGCCGATCCCGTCGCACGGGACCGCCGTGACGAGTTCGGGATGGGCCTTCATGTACGCGCGCGCTCCCACGTCGCCCTTGGCGAGCTCGAGCACGTCGTCCCACACCTCCCGGCCCAGCAACACGGGGTTTCCCCGCTGGCCACCATAGATGGGCACCGCGACGAACGCGCCCCCGTCCCGCGCGGCGCGCAACCGGCGTACCGCCTCCGGGCTCAGCCAGGGCTGATCGACCAGGGCCACCACGACGGCGCCGACATCCGCACCGCGTAGTGCGTCCAGGCCGACGTGCAGAGACGTTCCCATGCCGTCCGGCCATCGGGGGTTGTGCACGACGCGCACGGTTGGAACGTCCAGCCTCCGGCTAGGCTGCGTCGGCTCCGCCGACGGCGCCGACGGCGCCGACACCGCGGACTCCATCGCCTCCAGCCGCACCGCACCATCGACCACGATCACCGGATGGCAGCCACCATCGGCCAGCAATCGCACGGCCCGGTCCACCAGCCGCTCGCCCTCGACCTCGACCACCGCCTTGGGCTGGCCGAAGCGACGGCCCTCCCCCGCCGCGAGAACCAGGCCGGCCGCCGCGGCGATCACGGCCCGTCTCCGGCAGGCTCGGACTCGGCCAGCCGATCGTGGTGAATCGGCCCGGACAGGTCGCGCAGCGAACGCCCGGTGCCGCCCCACCGCGTGGCGATGATCTCGGCCGCGATCGAGACCGCGGTCTCCTCCGGAGTGCGCGCCCCGATGTCGAGGCCCACCGGCGAGAACATGCGCTCCAGATCCGCCTCGCTCACGCCACGCTCGCGCAGCCGCTCCAACCGGTCGGCGTGGGTCCGCCGCGAGCCCATCACCCCGATGTAGGCGGCCGGGGTGCGCAGGGCGCTCTCCAGCAGCGGGACGTCGAACTTGGGATCGTGGGTGAGCACGCAGATCACCGTGCGCGCATCGACCTCCACACCGTCCAGATAGTCATGCGGCCAGCTCACCACCACCTCGTCGGCCTCGGGAAAGCGGCGCTCGGTGGCGAACACCGGCCGGGCATCACACACGGTCACGTGGTACCCGAGAAACTTGCCCATCCGCACCACCGCGGCCGCGAAGTCGATCGCGCCGAACACCAGCATCCGCGGTGGCGGGGCAAAGGACTGCACGAACACCTCCAGCTCGTCCTTGCGCCGCTCGCCGTCCGCGCCGTACCGCCGTGTCCCCGTACGGCCCTGGTCGAGCATTCCGCGCGCGTCGTCGGCGACGGCGTCGTCGAGCCGCTGCCCGCCGAGGCTGCCCGCCACCCGGTCCGGCCACACCACCAGATGCGACCCGATAGCTCCGGGACCGGAGACTACTGTCGCGACGGCCACCGGCTCTGCCGCGGCGATACTCTCGGCCAGCTCGGTGAGCTCGGGAAACACCTCGGCATCCACCGGTTCGACGAACACGTCGATGGTGCCGCCACAGGTCAGCCCGACGGCGAACGCGTCGTCGTCGCTCACGCCGTAACGCTGCATCGTCGGCGCACGGCCGTCGATCACCTCGCGGGCCAGCTCGTAGACCGCACCTTCGATGCACCCGCCGGAGACGCTGCCCACGGCCTCACCGGTGTCGATCACCGCCATCGACGCGCCCGGCGGGCGGGGCGCCGAGCTGAACGTCCCGACCACGGTCACCAGGCCCACCCGGCGGCCCTCCCCGACGGCCGCAACGAGGTCTGTCATGACGTCACGCATCGACTCACCACCTCATCCGAGCTCGCCCGGGCTCCCGCGGCGAGCAAGCCTGCGAGATCCTCCATTGCCGCCAGCGAGTGCCCCGCGACCAGATGATCGACGTACGGGAGGACCGCCTGCATGCCCCCGGTGCGCGGGACGTAGCCCGGGCGTCCCCGGTGCGGGTTCACCCACACCACGCGGCGGGCCAGCCGGCGCAGCCGCTTCATCTGCGCCCCGAGCAGCCCCGGATCGCCTCGCTCCCAGCCGTCGCTGGCCACGACCACCACCGCTCCCCGGGCCGTGCCCCGCTGCCCCCAGCGATCGAGGAACTCCTTCGTCTCGCCACCCAGGCGAGTTCCACCGCTCCAGTCCGGTATTGCCGCCGAGGCCGCCCCCAGGGCCGCTCCCGGCTCGCGCTGGCGCAGCTCCCGGGTGACCCGGGTCAGCCGGGTGCCCATCGTGAACACTTCCGTGTCCGGACGCGCCCGGCACGCGGCGTGCGCAAACCGCAGGAACGTGTCCGCGTACGGCGCCATGGACCCGCTGACGTCGATGAGGAACACGAGGCGCCGATGCCGGCGGCTGCGGCGATGGTGCCGCAGCTCGACCGGCTCGCCGCCGTGGCGCAGGATCGCCCGGATGGTGCGTTGCGGGTCCACCGGCCCGGACGCCGACCGGCGCAGCCGGCGGGTGAGACGTTCCGGTGCCGCCGGAGCCAGCGCGCCGATGAGCCGGTGCACCTCGTCGCGTTCCGCCGTGCCCAGGCCGGCGACGTCGCGGTGCCGTAAGATCTCCATCCGGCTCGCCGTGGCCAGCGTCTGTGGTGGCGGCTCCTCGGTGTCCGACCCGGCGCCGTCCGGCGGATCGGCCGGAACCGCCACCAGCCGGTACGTCGGCTCGGCCGGCGCACGCATCCGGGCCGGCGCCCGCTGGCCACGAAAGTACGCCGCGAAGACGCGATCGTAGCGCTCGATGTCTTCCGGGGAGGCACACAGTGTGAAACGCCCGGACCAGTACACCGCGTCCAGCGAGTCACCGCCCAGCTCGCCCATGGCCTGCACCATCGCGTGCACGCGGGTGGGAGGCACGGCGGCACCGGCGTCGCGCAGGCGGTGCACGAAGTCCACAACGCCATCGACGGCGTCACTGGTGCCCGATACGGGGTCGCTGGTGCCCGATACGGGGTCGCTGGTGCCCGACACGGGGTCGCTCGTGCCCGACGCGGTATCCATCTCGCATCACCCGTCTGCGCCGATCGTCGTCCGTCCCGTTCGTCGCTGCCCGCGCACCCGCGTCACACCTGCCCGACGAGCTCGGCCACCTCCGCCCGCATACGTTCGGTGTCCTCCTGATACTTCAATACAGCGCCCAGGGTGCGTGCGGCAATATCGGCGTCGAGCTCCACGGCACCCAGCGACGACAACGCCGCCACCCAGTCGATCGACTCGGCCAGGCCGGGCGGTTTGAGCAGGTCGGCCTCGCGCAGGCGGTGCACGATGCGGGCGACGTCGCCGGCCAGCTGCTCGCTCACGTCCGGCAACCGTCGCCGGATCACGGCGATCTCGCGTTCCATCGTGGGATGGCCCAGCCAGTGGTAGAGACACCGCCGCTTCAACGCGTCGTGCACTTCCCGGGTGCGGTTGCTGGTGACCACCACCAGTGGCGGGACGTCCGCCCGCACGGTCCCGACCTCGGGAATCGAGATGGTGAAATCCGAGAGGATCTCCAGGAGGAACGCCTCGAATTCGTCGTCGGCCCGGTCGATCTCGTCGATCAGGAGCACGCACGGCGCCTCTTCCAGCGCCCGCAGCAGCGGCCGCGCCAGGAGGAACCGCCGATCGTACAGCTCGTGCTCGAGGCGCTCGACGTCGCTGATCCCGGCCGCTTCCGCCGCGCGCAGGTGCAGCAACTGCCGCGGAAAGTCCCAGTCGTATAACGCCTGGGCGGCGTCGACACCCTCGTAGCACTGCAGCCGGATGAGAGGGACCTGTAACGCGCTGGCCAGGGCGTGTGCCAGCGACGTCTTCCCGACGCCGGCCTCGCCTTCGACGAATAGGGGACGTCCCATCCGCAGCGCCAGGAACGCGGCGGTGGAGAGCCCGCCGTCACTCAGATACCCCGCCGTGTCCAGGCGTCGCCCCAGCTCATCGGGCGAAGCGAGGTCCTCGTACCCGGGTGGCGGATCGGCGTTGCCAGCCTGGTTCACGATGTCGGTCATGCATCAACGCTATGCCATATGTCCGGGCTCACCATGGCGAATATTGCCAGTCGAGCTGGTGTGCGTGTCGTGAATGTCACCAGGTGACCCTGGAGCGGTGCACCTGTAGCTTCCTATCCCAGAAATTTCAACCGGCGGGCACATATCACATCAAACCGACGTCGCCGGGCCCGGGATGCCGGCGCTCGGACGGACATCAGGAGGGGCCTATGAGCACGACCTCGAGCAAGCCGGTAGACCTGAATTACGGACTCGAAGACGTCCCCAAGCCGCTGGCCGGCCTCGGGCTGGGCATACAACACGTGCTGACCATGTTCGGTGCGACCGTGGCGGTGCCGCTGATCCTCGGCCCGGCCATGGAGATGTCGCCCGACCAGCTCGCGATCCTCGTGAGCTCGGTCATGATCTGTTCGGGCATCGCCACGTTCATCCAGGCTCGATTCGGCACGCGGTTGCCGATCATCCAGGGGGTGTCGTTCGCCTTCCTGGGCCCGTTCTTCGCCATCATCGCCGCCACCGTCGAGCAAGGTGGCGACGTGAGCATGCAGTACATCGCCGGTGCGATCATCGCCGGTGCCGTTCTCGAGATAGTCCTCGGCTACACCGGGCTGTTCGGCAAGATCCGGCGGTTCATCAGTCCCGTCGTGATCGGCCCGGTCATCGCGCTCATCGGGCTGGCGCTGTTCGAGAACGGCGCGCCGGATGCGGCGCTGAACTGGTGGATCGGCGGGCTGACCATCGTCGCGTCACTGGGCTTCGCGCTGATCCTGGCACCGCGCGTGCGGTTCTTCTCGCTGTTCCCGATCCTGCTCGCGGTGCTCACCGCCTACCTCGTCGCGCTGTTCATCAGCGTGACCGGGATCATCAGCGAGGACAATCCCGCCTACATCAGCTTCGACAGCGTCGGCGACGCGCCATGGATCCGGAGCTTCGTCATCGGCGACGGCGGAATCCTGCTGCCCTGGGGCTGGCCGCAGTTCGCACTGGGCTTCATCCTGGCAACCCTCGCCGGGTACCTGGCGTCCATGATCGAGTCGTTCGGCGACTACCACGCGATCTCGCGGGCCATCGGCAAGGACCACCCCACGGAGAAGCAGATCAGCCGGGGCATCGGCGCCGAGGGTGTCGGCTGCCTCACCACGGGCCTCTTCGGCGGGTTCGCCTCCACCAGCTACACCGAGAACCTCGGCCTGGTCGCCATGACCAAGGTGGCGAGCCGGAGAGTCGTCTACATCGCCGCCGGGCTGCTGATCATCCTGGGATTCGTCGCCAAGTTCGGCGCGGTGATCGCGACCATCCCGACACCCATCGTGGGCGGGCTGTACTGCACGCTGTTCGGGCTCATCGCGGCCATCGGGCTGTCCAACCTCACCCAGGCCGATATGACTAGCCAGCGCAACTTGCTGATCGTCGGGTTCATCCTCTTCATGGGCCTCTCCGTGCCGGCATACTTCGAGGGCGTCGAGATCCACATCAGCTGGGCCGAGTGGCTCGGTGACGTGATCACCACCGTCGGCAGCACCGGCATGGCGGTTGCGGCCATCTTCGGGCTGATCCTCGACAACCTCATCCCGGGCACTCCCGAGGAGCGGGGCATCCCCCGTACCGAAGAGACGCACGGCCCGGTCGGCGAGGCCGCGGACGACTAGTACCGCCGCACCCCCGAACCTGCTGATCATGAACGCTAGCCGGCCTCTGAGGGCCGGCTAGCGTTCATGATCAGCGGGTCAGGAGGGAAGCGAGAACCTAGGTCGCGTGGCCGAACGTCCGATGCGGCGACACCTTCACCTCGGGTGGCTCCTCCCCTGCCCACTCGGCCTCCCGGATCGCCTTCATCGCGGCCTTGCGCGCTTCCCGATCCAGCCGGTCGATGAACAGGATCCCGTCCAGGTGATCCGTCTCGTGCTGGATGGCCCGGGCAAGTAGCTCGGAACCTTCGATCGTCACCGGATCGCCGTGTTCGTTGAATCCCTTGGCGACCACGCGAAGCGCGCGCCGGCAGTCATACTCCAGACCGGGGATGGACAGGCAGCCCTCCGGGCCGAACTGCTCCTCCCCGGAAAGCTGCAACTCCGGGTTGATCAGGTGGCCGACGACGCCTTCGACGTCGTAGGTGAAGACACGTAGCGACACGCCCAGCTGTGGCGCCGCCAGGCCGGCGCCGCCGGCGTCGAGCATGGTGTCGGTGAGGTCCCTGACCAGGCCACGTAGCTCCTTGTCGAACTCGACCACCGGCTCGGCCCGGGTTCTGAGTACCGGATCGCCGAACAGCCGGATCGGCCGTACTGCCACCTGGTCCACCTCCTGTGTTCGCTTCCTGCGTTCATCTCCGGGATGCCTCCGGTCACCCGCACCGCAGGTCGTCGCCGGCAAACATCGTGATACGTCAACCACTCGGAGGATACAGGCCACCCGGGAGTGAACCGTAAACGATCATCGCGCGAGGGCATCAGGGCCCGTCCCGCCCCAGTCCAGGATAACTAAAAGTTTACTAAAACATTGACCCGATCCATCAGGAGCCGCTAGCGTCGCCGGAATCATGGCTAGCGATCCCTCCCCCACCACGACGACCACCGTTTCCGGCATCACCACCCTGCCGGCCCGCCGCGAGCTCGGCGAGGGCTGGCGCCTTCACGGTTCGGGCTCCACCGTCCCCGCGGGAACCGAGGCCCTCACGGCCACCGTTCCCGGCTGCGTCCACATGGACCTGCTGGCACACGGGCTGCTGGAAGATCCGCTCGTGGACCGCAACGAGCACCTCCAGTACTGGGTCGGCGAGACCGACTGGACGTATCGCCTCGAATTCGACCACGACCCGCCCGCTCCCGGGCAGCGCACCGACCTGGTCTTCGGCGGGCTCGACACGTTCGCCACCATCGTGCTCAACGGCCAGCAGCTCGGAACGACGGAGAACATGCACCGCACCTACCGCCTCGACGTCACGGACCTGCTCCGTACCACCGGCAACGAGCTCGTCGTGACCTTCGCGGCGCCGGCCACGTCGGCGGCCGCACGCCGGGACGCGCTCGGTGACCTGCCCAACTCCTATCGGCAGCCGTTCAACTTCGTCCGCAAGATGGCGTGCAACTTCGGCTGGGACTGGGGACCGCGGCTCACCACCTCGGGAATCTGGCGACCCGTCTGGCTCGAAACGTGGACCGGGGCGCGGCTCGCCGCCATACGTCCGTCGGTGGACGTGCGACCAGACGGGACCGGCGTCGTCGACCTCGCCGTCGACCTTGAACGTGGCGCGCCGCACGGCCGGTCAGGCGGCCCATCGGGGAACGACGTCGCCGTCCGCGCGCAGGTCGCCGGCGTCGTCGCCGAGACGGTCGTCCACGACGACGCGGATACCGCGCAGCTGCGCCTGGACGTCGCCGACGTCGAGCTGTGGTGGCCCGCCGGCCGCGGCGCGCAGCCGCTGTACACGCTGACCGTGACCGCGTCCGTCGCGGGCGAGGACACCGATCACCACGAGTGCCGGCTGGGCTTTCGCACGATCGAGATCGACACCACGACCGTCGACGACGGCACGCGGTGGGCCCTCGTGGTCAACGGCGAGCGGCTCTGGGTCCGCGGCTTCAACTGGATTCCCGACGACACCTTCCCATCCCGCGTCGACCGCGATCGCTACGAGCGCCGTCTCGGCGACGCGCTCGCCGCAAACGCCAACCTCGTCCGGGTCTGGGGCGGCGGGATCTACGAGAGCGACGATTTCTACGACGTCTGCGACGAGCGCGGCCTGCTCGTCTGGCAGGATTTCGCCATGGCGTGCGCGGCCTACCCGGAAAACGAGCTCGCCGACGAAGTGCGTCACGAGGCCGTCGACGCCGTCAACCGCCTGATGTCGCATCCCAGCCTCGCCCTGTGGAACGGCAACAACGAGTGCCTCTGGGGATGGTGGGATTGGGGCTGGCCCGACGAGATCGGCGACCGCCCGTGGGGACTGGGCTGGTATACCAGCCTGCTGCCGGACATCGTGAGCAGGCTCGATCCCCGGCGACCCTACATCGACGGCAGCCCGACCTCGAACGACGTGGAGCGCCACCCGAACGACCCGGCACACGGCCCGGTACACATCTGGGATGTGTGGAACGCGCGGGACTATCCCCACTACCTCGAACACCAGCCGCGTTTCGTTGCCGAATTCGGGTTCCAGGGGCCCGCTGCCTATCCCACGCTGGCGGACGCCATCACGTCCCGCCCGCTGGACCCGCACAACCCGGATCTCCTGCATCACCAGAAGGCACACGACGGCCCCGCCAAGTTCGAAGGGTGGCTGAACCAGCATTTCGGGCCCCAGCCGGAGTTCGCCGACTGGCACTTCTTCGGCCAGCTCAACCAGGCACGGGCGTTGCAGACCGGCGTCGGGCACCTGCGCAGCCTGCACGAGCGCTGTTCCGGCGCGATCTGGTGGCAGCTGAACGACTGCTGGCCGGCGATCTCCTGGGCCGTCGTCGACGTCGCCGGACGGCGCAAGCTCTCCTGGTACGCCGCCCGGCGCGTGTTCGCCGACCGGCTCCTGGTCATCGAGCCGATCGATGGGGAACTCACCTGCGTCGTCGTCAACGACTCCCGGCTGCCGTGGTCCGGAACCCTCGACGTGCGACGCGTCGATCTCGCCGGTCACGAGCTCGCCACCGGCTCGCTCCACTTCGCCGTCGACGCCGACGCCGCCACGTCCGTGCCGCTACCCGTGCAGCTGCGCACACCGGCCGACTCCCGACGCGAGCTGCTCCTGGCCACGGTGGACGGCCACCGGGCCTCCTGGGCCTGGGAACGGGACCGGGAGCTCGTGCAGACCCCGGCCCGTTGGCACGCCGAGGTAGACGCCATCCCCGGCGAGAACACGGTGCGCGTCACTGTCCAGGCCGAATCCCTGATCCGTGACCTGTGCCTGTTCGCTCACCAGCTCGATCCGGACGCCGTCGTCGACAGCCAGCTGGTGACGTTGCTCCCCGGTGAACGGCACCGCTTCGAGATCGACACCGTCCGGGCCGCCGAGGTGGGAGCGGGCACCACACTCGTAGCTGGCCGCGGTGCCGCCGCTGCGGACGGCTCCGGGACGGGTACCGCGGGCGGGGCCGGCTCTGGCTGGGGCGCCGACGGGCACCTCGTCATACGGGCGGCGAACGACCGTGCCTGAGTCCCGTGCCACGCTGGCGGACATCGCCGAGCGCGCCGGGGTCTCGCTGGCCGCGGCGTCGCTGGCGGTGCGCGGCAAGCCCGGCGTCGGGGACACGACACGTCAGCGTGTGCTCGACATCGCGCACGAGCTGGACTACCGGGCGCGCTCCTCCACGAGCAGCCCGGGCGCGATCGGCGTCCTGGTCCGCGCCAGAGAACGCGACCACATCGAGTCCGATGCCTTCTACGGATCCGTCATCGCCGGCATCACCGAGGAATGCGCCACGATCGATGCCGACCTGCGCCTGGACTCGCTGACGGTGGACGATCAGCTGAATCCGGTCAGCACGCCCCGCCTCGTCGAGGCCCCCCACATCCGGGGCTTCCTCGTCCTCGGGACGTTCGTCAGTGCCGAGACGATTCGCCTGCTGAGCCGGTGGCCGGTGGTACTGGTCGACAGCTACACCGCGGAGCCGGGCATGTTCCCGGGCGTGGTGAGCGACAACATGGGTGGGACGGCCGCCGCGACCTCCCGGCTGATCGGCCTCGGTCACCGAAGAATCGCGCTCGTCGGGACGAATCCCGCGGCCTTCCCGTCAATACTCGAACGACGCGACGGTTACACGCGGACCATGCTGGCGGAAGGGCTCGAACCCTGGTACATCGACGGGCAGCACCACACGCCCGGGCCGTGTGTCGCGGCCGCCGTCCAGGCGCTCGACCAGGAGCCCCCGCCGACGGCGTTCGTCACGGCGAACGACGCGGTCGCCCTGGAACTCATGGGAGAGCTACGGGACCGGGTACCACGCCAGGTCTCCATCATCGGGTTCGACGACATCGAGGCGGCGAGCCTGATGCGCCCGCGTCTCGACACCGTGGCCGTGGACACCCGCGCGATGGGCCGTCTCGCGGTGTCCATGCTGCGGCACCGGCTGACCCATCCGGACGATGCGGTGTTCACCGCCGTGCAGGGAGCGTCGCTGGTCGTTCGCGACACCACTGCCCCACCGCCGTGACGGCCAGCCTGGTTACTCCAGCCGTCGTTCGGTGTGGAGTTTCGGTCGGGGCTGCGGGGAGAAAAGGTCGTGATAGCGGCCGTTTGTCCACGCAGGACGTACGGAAACTCCACACCGATCACTCACGGGACGCAGAAACCAGCCCCATCTCTGCCAGCTCGGCCCGGGCCCGCTCCGGATCATCACCGGTAACGTGCAGGCCGACCATTCCGAGCTCGCGGGCTGCCGCCACGTTCGCGGACACGTCGTCGAGATACACCGTCGAGGCCGGCTCGATACCGTAGCGCTCGAGAAGCACGCGATAGATCTGCGGATCGGGCTTGACCAGCTTCTCCTCGCCCGAGACCACGATCCCCTGAAACCACGACAACCACGGGTAACGTTCCCGGGCGATGGGAAACTTCTCCGCCGACCAGTTGGTCAACGCGTAGAGCCCGACACCTGTTGTCCGCAGCTCGTCGAGGATCTCCACCATTCCACCGAACGCGCCGCCGAGCATCTCGTCCCAGCGCTCGTCATAGGCAGCGATCAGCTCTGCGTACTCGGGAAACTGTGCGCTGAGCTTCTCGACGGCCTCCGCCCACGACCGGCCGCGATCCTGCTCCTTGTTCCATGCGCCCGTGGTGACCTCCGCCAACAGCCACTCGACATCGTCGTCGGTCGGCAGCAGCTGCCGGTACAGATACCGCGGGTTCCAATCGACGAGCACGCCGCCCAGGTCGAAGACGACGGTCCGCGGTGGGCTCATACGTTGAAGCCCAGTGCGCGCAACTGCTCGCGTCCCTCGTCGGTGATCTTCTCGGGGCCCCAGGGCGGCATCCAGACCCAGTTGATCTGCAAGTCACTGACCAGGCCATCGGTGACGGACTTGGCCTGTTCCTCGATCACATCGGTCAGCGGGCACGCCGCGCTGGTCAGCGTCATGTCCAGAGTCGCGACGTTGTCCTCGTCGACGCTCACGCCATAGACGAGACCGAGATCGACGACGTTGACGCCGAGCTCGGGGTCCACGACGTCTCGTAGTGCCTCTTTCAGATCTTCCAGGTCAACTGTGGTAGTCATGAGAACTCACGCCTCCTATCGGGGCATCCGATCGATGCCGACGCGGGTCGACACGGACATCAGCGAGCAGCGAAACCGCAGGCGAGGCCGACATCTCAACGATGCGCCTCCCCGCCGGCCACTGCCCGGGCGGCCGCGTCCTTGAACGCCATCCACGACAGGAGCGCGCACTTCACCCGCGCGGGATAGCGCGCGACACCCGCGAACGCGACGCCGTCACCGAGGATATCCTCATCTGGTTCGACCTCACCCCGGCCCTGCATGAGCTCGACGAACGCGGCCTCAACGTCGAAGGCTTGCTGCACGTCGCTCCCGGTCAGCAGCTCGTGCAACACGCTGGCCGATGCCTGGCTGATCGAGCATCCCTGCCCGTCGTAGGAGACGTCGGCCACCGTGCTGCCATCCAGCGTCACCCGCACGGTGATCTCGTCACCACATGTCGGGTTGGTGTGGTGGGACTCGGCGTCGAATGGCTCGCGCAAGCCCCGACCGTTCGGGTTCTTGTAGTGGTCCAGGATAATCTCCTGGTACAGGGACTCACTCACCAGAAGAACCTCTTCACCCGTTCGATTCCGTCGATCAATGCGTCGATCTCCGCGCTCGTCGTGTACAGATAGAACGACGCACGCGTCGTCGCCGGTATTCCATACCGCAGGCAGACCGGCCGGGCGCAGTGATGCCCGACACGCACCGCGACACCATCCTCGTCGAGTAGCTGCCCGACATCGTGCGGGTGCACACGATCGACGGTGAATGACACCGTGCCGCCGCGGTCGGTGCTCGTGTCCGGTCCGATGATGGTGACGCCGTCGACGTCACGCAGCCGCTCCAGTGCGTAGGCGGTGATGTTCCGCTCGTGCTCGTGGACCTTGTCCATTCCGAGGCCGCTCAGGTAGTCCACCGCAGCACCCAGTCCGACGGCCTGCGCGATGGGCGGCGTACCGGCTTCGAACTTGTGCGGCACGGGCGCGAACGTGGAGCCTTCCATGGCCACGGTCTCGATCATCTCGCCGCCACCCAGGAAGGGCGGCAGGGCGTCCAGCACCTCCCGGCGTCCCCAGAGCACGCCGATCCCGGTCGGACCGCACATCTTGTGCCCGGTGAAGACGTAGAGGTCCGCGCCGGCCTCGGTGACGTCGACGGGCATGTGCGGTACGGCCTGCGAGCCGTCGACGACGACGAGCGCGCCGACGTCGTGGGCGCGCTCGACGAGCCGTGACACGGGGTTGATGGTCCCGACGATGTTCGACTGGTGCACGAACGAGACGACCTTGGTCCGCGCGTTGATCACGTCGTCGATCGTGGAGAGATCGAGCCGGCCGTCGTCGGTGAGGCCGAACCAGCGCAGCGTGGCGCCGGTGCGCTGGGCGACGAGCTGCCAGGGCACGATGTTCGAGTGGTGCTCCATCTCGGTGATGACGATCTCGTCACCCGGCCCGAGCCGGTACCACGGGTCCTCCGCCAGCCCGCTGGCCAGCGTGTGCGCCACCAGGTTCAGCGCCTCCGAGGCGTTCTTCGCGAAGACCACCTCGTCCCGGCTCGGCGCGCCGATGAACGCGGCGATCTTGTCCCGGGCTCCCTCGTAGGCGGCCGTGGCCTCTTCCCCGAGCTGGTGCACGGCCCGGGCGACGTTCGCGTTGTGCCGCTCGTAGTGCTCGGCGATGGTGTCCAGCACCGGGCGGGGTTTCTGGGAGGTGTTGGCCGAGTCGAGATAAGCGAGCGGCCGGTCACCGGCCAGCCTGCGCTCGAGGATCGGGAAGTCCTTGCGAACGCGATCGACGTCGAGCGGGCTAGCCATCTGGTGCACCACCTCTTGCCTCCTCTATTTTAGCCTGCCTCCGAATGATCATGTTTGGTACGTTTTCTCGGGCCGTAACACGGCTGTAGGCGTGTTACGGGTCGGAGAAACGTACCAAACATGATCATTCGGAAAGCTTTGGTCAGGCGGATGCGCCCACGTAGCCCTCGTAGCCGTGCTCCTCGAGCTTCTCGGCCAGTTCGGGACCGCCTTCCTCGGCGATCCGGCCGGCGATGAACACGTGCACGTGGTCCGGCTTGATGTAGCGCAGGATCCGCGTGTAGTGCGTGATCAACATGACGCCCTTGTCGCCACCGGAGGTGAAACGGTTGACGCCATCCGAGACGATCCGCAACGCGTCGATGTCCAGGCCCGAGTCGGTCTCGTCGAGCACCGCGAACGTCGGGTTCAGCAGCTCCAACTGCAGGATCTCGTGACGCTTCTTCTCACCACCGGAGAACCCGGTGTTGAGCTCGCGCTCGGCGAAGTTCTCGTCGATGCGCAGGTTCTCCATGGCGTTCTTGACGTCCTTGACCCACGTCCGCAGCTTCGGTGCCTCACCGTCGATCGCCGTCTTCGCGCTGCGCAGGAAGTTCGACACCGACACGCCCGGCACCTCCACCGGGTACTGCATCGCCAGGAACAGGCCGGCCCGTGCCCGCTCGTCGACGGTCATGTCCAGCACGTCCTCGCCGTCAAGCGTGACCGAGCCCGACGTCACCGTGTACTTCGGGTGCCCGGCCAGGGCATAGGCCAGTGTGGACTTTCCGGAACCGTTGGGTCCCATGATCGCGTGCGTCTCGCTCGTGTTCACGGTGAGGTTGACGCCGTGCAGGATCTGCACCGGCCCGTTCTCCCCTTCGACGGACACGTGCAGATCGCGGATCTCGAGAGTACTCATCAGCTCGTTTCTGCCTCGTTTCGAATCTCGTACCAGGTTGGGTGGGGTCAGGCGCCGCCGGACGCGTCATCAGAGGCCATCGCCTCGACGACGGCGAGCTCGCGCTCGACCGTTGCCATCAACCGCTCGGTCAGCTGGGGGACGCCGATCCGGTTGATCAACGACGCGAAGAAGCCGCGGACGACGAGCTTGCGGGCGAGGTCCGCGGGAATGCCCCGGGCCTGCAGGTAGAACAGCTGCTCGTCGTCGAAGCGGCCGGTCGCGCTGGCGTGCCCGGCACCCTCGATTTCACCGGTCTCGATCTCCAGGTTCGGCACGGAATCGGCCCGGGCACCGTCGGTGAGCACGAGGTTGCGGTTGAGCTCGTAGGTGTTGATCCCCAGAGCCTCCTTGCGGATCAGCACGTCACCGATCCACACCGCGTGTGCCTTCTTCCCCTGCAGCGCTCCCTTGTATTCGACGTCGCTGGTGCCGTTCGGCGTGTTGTGATCGACGATGAGCCGGTTCTCGATGTGCTGACCAGCGTCGGCGTAGTACAGCCCCAGCAGCGTCGCATCCCCACCGGGACCGGCGTAGTTCAGCGTCGTCCCCGTTCGCACGAGGTCGCCACCGAACGTGATGATCGCGTGCTTCACCGTGGCATCCCGACCGGTGCGCACGTGATGATGCGACAGGTGAACGGCATCATCCGCCCAATCCTGGACGGTGACCACGGTGAGTTCCGCGCCATCGCCGGCGACCACTTCCACGTTGTCCACCAGGGCGGCCGAGCCGCCGTACTCGAGGACGACGACGGACTTGCTGTGCCGCCCGGCCGTGATGACGATGTGCCCAGCGGCGCCCTGTTCCGCCGACGAGCCACTCAGCTGCACGAACGTCGGCCGCTCGATCTCGGCCTCGACCGGGATGTCCACGGCCAGGACCTTCTCGGCCGCCTCCCACGCCCGCGCACTGGGACGGTCAACGGGAACGTAGCTCGACGTCCCCCGCCGGGGGTCGTCTGCTCCCACGGTCTCGACCGTGACCTGCGGATCGGCATCGACGGACACCGCGACGTCCCCGCCGTCCAGGGCGGCATCATCGTGCAGGCCGCGCAGCCGGCTCATCGGTGTGAATCGCCACTCCTCTTCCTTGCCATGTGGCACGGGATGGTCGGCGACGTCGAACGAGGCGAACCGATCGAGGGCGCTCTGGGCGCTGCCCTTCTCATCGGCTGCGGCACCGTGAGAGTGGGCGGTCAGGCCGTGCTGTGCCGGCGTTTCGGTAGCGGTGCTCATCTGCTCCTGGTCCTGGTCTTGACGTTGTACGGTATCCGGCGATGTCGGGGCGTCGGCGTCAGCCGACCGCCCCTTCCATCTGCAGCTCGATCAGGCGGTTGAGCTCAAGCGCGTACTCCATCGGCAATTCACGAGCGATCGGCTCGATGAAACCACGCACGATCATGGCCATCGCCTCGTCCTCGGGAATGCCGCGACTGGTGAGGTAGAACAGCTGATCCTCGCTGACCTTGGACACCGTGGCCTCGTGGCCCATGGACACGTCGTCGTTGCGGATGTCGACGTACGGATATGTGTCCGAACGCGAAACCGTGTCGATCAGCAGCGCGTCACACAACACGTTGCTGGCGCTGGCCGTCGCTCGCGGCATGACCTGAACCAGGCCCCGATACGACGTGCGCCCACCGCTGCGGGCGACCGACTTGGAGACGATCGAGCTGGACGTGTTCGGCGCCATGTGGACCATCTTGGCCCCGGAGTCCTGGTGCTGGTCCTCGCTGGCGAACGCGAGCGAGAGCGTCTCACCCTTGGCGTGCTCTCCCATCAGCCAGATCGCCGGGTACTTCATGGTCACCTTGGAGCCGATGTTGCCGTCGACCCACTCCATGGTGGCGCCCTCGGCGGCCGTCGCCCGCTTGGTGACCAGGTTGTATACGTTGTTCGACCAGTTCTGGATGGTGGTGTAGCGGGCGCGCGCACCCTTCTTCACCACGATCTCGACGACGGCGCTGTGCAGCGAGTCCGACGAGTAGATCGGGGCGGTGCAACCCTCGACATAGTGGACGTAGGCGTCCTCGTCGACGATGATCAGCGTCCGCTCGAACTGGCCCATGTTCTCCGTGTTGATCCGGAAGTAGGCCTGCAGCGGGATGTCGACGTGCACGCCCTTCGGCACGTAGATGAACGAGCCACCGGACCAGACTGCCGTGTTCAGCGCGGAGAACTTGTTGTCACCCGCGGGGATGACCGAAGCGAAGTACTCCTTGAACAGCTCCGGGTGCTCGCGCAGGCCGGTGTCGGTGTCCATGAAGATGACACCCTGCTGCTCCAGGTCCTCGCGGATCTGGTGGTACACGACCTCGGACTCGTACTGCGCCGCGACACCGGCGACCAGCCGCTGCTTCTCCGCCTCTGGGATGCCCAGCTTGTCGTAGGTGTTCTTGATGTCGGTGGGAAGCTCGTCCCAGGACGTCGCCTGCTGCTCCGTGGAACGGACGAAGTACTTGATGTTGTCGAAATCGATGTTCGACACGTCGGCGCCCCACGTGGGCATCGGCTTCTTCTCGAAGAGCCGCAAGGCCTTCAGCCGGATGTCGAGCATCCACTCCGGCTCACCCTTCTGCGCGGAGATCTCACGGACGACGTCCTCGTTCAGACCGCGCTTTGCCGCCGCGCCGGCGGTGTCCGGGTCGGACCAGCCGTATTCGTACCGGCCGAGACCTTCGAGCTCCGGGTGGGCTGTGGTGGTCATATGCGAGATCCTCTCCTCAGGAATCGTCCGTGTGCTGCCTCGAGGCTACGGGCTTCGAGGCACGTGCGTCGTGCAGACGCCGTCGCCGTGAGCGATCGTCGCGATCCGCTGCACATGAGTGTTCAGCAGCCGCGCGAACACCTCGGTCTCGGCCTCGCACAGTTGTGGGAACCGCTCGGCGACGTGCGCCACCGGACAGTGGTGCTGGCACAGTTGCTCCCCGTCCGTCACCGGCGACTCGTCCGCCGACGCCGCGTAGCCGTCGTCACTGAGCACTTCGGCCAGCACCCTGGTGCGTTCCGCCGGCTCCACCGCCTCGATGACCGGTCGGTACCGGCGTTCGAGGTCGGCGACGCGGTGCCGGGCGAACGCCGCAACCAGTTCTTCTCCCCCGGTGTCGGCGAGGAACTGCAATGCCCCCACCGCGAGGTCGTCATAGGCCTGTTCGAACTCGTCGCGCCCGGCATCGGTGATGACGAACACCTTGGCCGGGCGCCCGCGTCCACGCTGACCGTACACTCGCTGCTCACGAGCCTCGATCACGCCGTCGGCGAGGAGCGCGTCCAGATGCCGTCGCACTGCTGCCGGAGTCAGCCCGAGCTGATCTGCGAGTGCCGCCGCCGTAGACGGCCCGTTCTCCAGAATCGCGCGGGCTACACGTTCCCGTGTGCGCGCGTGCGACTCCTGCGCGACGGAGGACTCCTCTGCCGCCTCGGTAGCCGTACGCACATTTTTCACAACACCATCGTGCTCTATTTCCGGCCGCGAGACAAATCCCCGGCCCACAGGCCCTGGTGGCGTCAGTCACGCAGGTCAGGCTTACCTTACCGTGCGCGTACTCCCGGGTTCTGCCAGACTTGAACCATACTCAGCCGGGCGCGGTGTTCTCGCAGGCACGAGAACGCCCCGGGAAGCGTTCAGCTGTAGCCACACGGGCTGGAGGGGCCATGGAAGGCGGTATCATCCTCGTCGTCATCGGGCTCGCGGTGGCGGCCGCGGTCGTCTGGAACCGCCGGATGCATCAGAGACGAAAGCAAGACATCCGCGAGCTGGCGATGTCATACGGCTGGCATTGGGTTGAGCGGAACGACAACTTGACCACCCGCTGGAGTGGTCCGCCGTTCCGGGACGTCGGGCGCGATATGAAAGCACGCGACGTCGTCTCGGGCGAGTACCGGGGACGGCCGTTCACCGCCTTTCAGTATTCCTACACCATGGGTCCGCCCCCGGGACCCGCGCTCGACGAACCGCAGTCTCACCCCGGCAGCGCTCGCTACACCGGGAACGAACTCCGCGGCGGTGGCGGACACGCCCAAGCGGGCCGGTTCGGCAAGCACTCCGTCGCACGGCTCGGCCGGGGCAGGAGCACGTCGACCTTCCATCACCGTGTGTTCGTGATCGAACTGCCGCTCTCGCTGCCACCCATCTCACTCGGGCCGGAAGGGCTCCTCGGTGGCAGGCTCGCCCGGGCATTCGGTTTCGACCGCGTGGAGACCGGCGATTCGTTCTTCGACAACCAGTACAAAGTCGTGTGCCCGGATCCCGATTTCGCCCGGAGCCTGCTGCATCCGGAAATGGTGCGCCTGCTGGCCAGGTCCGGGACCTGGTCATGGCGCATCGAGGGCGACGTCATGCTGTCCTACAGTCGCGGCTACATGCGCGCCACACTCGTCCAGCGACAGCTCGATGCCATGTGCGACGTGCTCGACCTCATCCCAGGCGATGTCTGGCACACGTACGGCGTGCCGTGACCCGGGAACGTCCGCACCGGTGAAAGCGTGCCAGACTCGCGGGCGTGAGCACCTCTGCAGCCGTCGAGATCGAATCGCTGGTCAAGTGCTATGGCCGCGTGCCCGCCGTCGACGGCTTGTCGCTCACCATACCTAGCGGCACGATCACGTCGGTGCTCGGACCCAACGGCGCCGGCAAGACCACCACCATCGAATGCTGTGAGGGATACCGCCGCCCCGACTCCGGAACCGTCCGCGTCCTCGGCCTCGATCCGCAGCGCGACGCCCGGCGGCTGCGTCCCCGTGTCGGCGTCATGCTCCAGGAAGGCGCCGGCTTCTACCCCGGCGCGCGCGGTGTCGAACTCCTCAGCCACCTAGCCCGCCTGCACGCCACCCCACTCGACGTCGCCACACTCGTGGAGCAACTCGAGCTCGGCGACACGGCCCGCACGCCCATGCGCCGCCTCTCGGGCGGGCAGCGCCAGCGGGTAGCGCTCGCCGCGGCCCTGGTCGGCCGGCCCGAGCTCGTCTTCCTCGACGAACCAACGGCCGGACTCGACCCGCGGATGCGCCGCTCGGTGTGGGACACGTTGAGCGAGCTGCGCGCCGCCGGCGTGACCGTCGTCCTCTGCACGCACCTCATCGAGGAGGCCGAGCGGCTCGCCGACCATGTGGTGATCATCCACGACGGTCAGCAGGTCGCGCAGGGCAGCCCGGCGGAGCTGACCGAGGACGACGAGTCGACCGTACGGTTCAACGGCCGGCCCCGGCTGGACCTGGCGTCGTTGCGCGACGCGCTGCCCGAAGACGCGAGCGTCCAGGAAGTCTCGCCCGGGACATACGTCGTGGCGACCACCGTCGATCCCGGTGTGCTGGCGACGATCACCTCGTGGTGTGCCGCGCACGACGTGATGCCTGAAGGGCTCCAGGTGGGACGTACCTCGCTCGAGGACGTCTTCATCAAGCTCACCGGCGCCGAGCCAGGAACCGGGTCATGACGACGACGGAACGCCGGTACCGGCCCGCACCCGGTGCAGCACCGGTCTGGCGAATGCTGGTGGCCCAGACCGCCTTCGAGACCCGGCTGCTCCTGCGCCACGGCGAACAGCTCTTGCTCACCGCCGTCATCCCGGTGACGCTGCTCGCGCTGCTGGCGTTCGTGCCGGTGATCGACACCGGCGCGTACTCGCGTCTCGACTTCCTCGTCCCTGGCATCCTGGCGCTCGCCGTGATGTCGACGTCGTTCACGTCGCTGGCCATCGCCACCGGGTACGAGCGCCGGTACGGCGTGCTCAAGCGCCTGGCGACCACGCCGCTGCCGCGCTCGGCACTGCTGATCGCCAAGGCGCTGACCGTGCTCGTCGTCGAGGCGTTACAGGTGACACTCGTTGGCGGTCTCGGGGCTGCGCTGGGCTGGCGTCCCACCGGGTCGGTCCTCGCCGTGCTGGCTCTGATCGTCGTCGGCACGCTCGCCTTCGCCGGTCTCGGATTTCTCATGGCGGGCACGTTGCGCGCCGAGGCGACCCTGGCGGCGGCAAACCTGGTGTACCTGTTGTTGCTCGTGCTCGGCGGGATCATCATCCCGTTGGACGAATTCCCGGACGGAGTGCAGCCCGTTCTCATGGCTACCCCGGCCGGCGCGCTCGCCGACGGGCTGCGTTCCGTCCTCGCCGACGGTTCCGGCCTTCCCTGGTCCGGGGTGGCGATACTGGCCGGTTGGGCAGTTGCGGGATTCGCCGCCGCTGCCCGCTGGTTTCGCTGGGAATGAGCGGGACCGGGCCAAACGGGCACGAGCCGGCCAGACCGGGCGAAGGTGCCGCCGATCCGATCATGCCCACCTCGTACCATGACACGGTGACGAGCCAGAGTCCCGATGCCCCGCCGTCCGCGTTGTCGCGCGCCCTGCGCCGATTGCCGCTGCCGTCCGAGCGCGCCCTGCGCATCCTGGCCTACGCGTCGCTGGCCACCCAGGCGGGCATCATCGTCACGGGCGGGGCGGTTCGCCTCACCGATTCGGGGCTGGGATGCCCCGAGTGGCCGCGCTGCACGGAGGAGTCCTGGACGGCGTCGCCGGAGATGGGCAGCCACGGCGCGCTCGAGTTCGGCAACCGCCTGCTCACCTTCGTTCTCGGTGTCGTCGCGCTGGCCATGTTGCTCGCCGTCGTGCGTACTCTCGTCTCGCATCGCCCGCGGCGCGACCTGCTCTATCCGGCCATCTTCCTGCTGGGCGTCATCCCGGCGCAGGCCGTGATCGGCGGCATCACCGTGTGGACCGGGCTCAATCCATGGGTGGTCCAGTTCCACTACCTGGTCTCGGCGGTGCTCGTCGGCGTGGCCACGGTGATGGTGCGCCGCGCCCGGCGTCCCGCTGCCGTCCCGCCCCAGCCGGCCGGCACCCCGTGGCTGGAACGCCTCGCCCTGGTCATGCTCGCGGCGGTTGCCATAACCATCTACATGGGGACCGTCACCACCGGCAGCGGCCCGCATGCTGGTGACCCCGACGCCCCGCGCATCGGGTTCGACATCACCACCGTCACGCAGTTCCACGTCCACGCCGCCGTGTTCACACTCGGCCTGGCGATCGGAGTGTTCTTCGCCGCCCGGCTCTCCGGTTCCGCTCCCCACGCGGCTCGCGCGAGCGCCCGGCTCGTCGGCGTTCTCGTGGTCCAGGGCGCAATCGGCGGGATGCAATACGGGCTGGGGCTGCCCGAGGTGCTCGTCGCCCTGCACCTTGCCGGCTCAGCACTCATCGTCATGGCGGCCGTCGACACGTGGTATGTCACCCGTTGGATGCCACCCGAGCAACCGCCCGCGTCGGCTCGTCCAGCACGTCAGCCAGCAGCAAGCGAGTGACGTTTCAGCTACCCGTGGTGACGGAACCCGTCGAGGTCAGCGAGACTCCGGCACCACCTGATCGTCGAAGCCCGCGACGCGCCGGACACCGTCATGCGTGGCGAGCTCGCCACGGACAGCCGGATGGTTCAGGTAATAGTCGACGGCGTGGAAGGCGACCAGCGGGTTCATCGCGAACCTCTTGTCGGGAACCGCGATCACGGTGTCGCTGTTCATGGCCCGAGTGATGCGCGCCGCGGCCGCGTGCCCCGCACCCCCGAGGACCGTCGACGGATCGTGCGCGTCGATACCGAGCCAGTTGTGCCACGGCCGCGGCAGGATCCGCCGCATGCCGTAACGGACCACGAAAGCACGCATGTCGCGGATCTCGTTCCAGGACACGGCCAGCTGGCCATGCGCCGGAACGCCGCCGTCGAATACCACCCGCGTGGGAGTCAGGCGCAGGCCGGGCATGGCATCTTTGCGGCCGCGCAGCCCCGCCACGGCCGCAGTGCCGAAGATCCCGGCGAGAGCGCCCAGCACCAACACGCCTGGAACGGCCGTCCATTCCCGATCGAGTACGCCGGCGACGGCCACGACGCCGGTCATGACGGCGAACAGCACGCCCAGCACGGCGAACCCGATTCCCTGTAGCCGGGACGTGCGCCGCATCGGCAGCAGCACGGCAGGCTCGCGCGCGCCATCGACGTCGACGTTCACGGTTCGGACCTGGCCGGTGCCCCGCGCCCGATATGCGCGTGCGCGCCGCTTCGTCCATCGCCACCCGGGCGGCCACGGCAACGCGGCGGCTCGTGCGTTCTGCTCGTCTGTCACGGTCCATATCGTGCCAGTTCGCTCCGGAATCATCGGAGCCGTTCCGGCGAGTCGGAGCCGTCCGGGCGAGATGGCACGGTCAGCGCGGGCGATCGGGTGCGAAGATGCCCGGGATGTCGGCGGACTCGCCGAGGATCGATGCGGCGACGAGCTGGCCCGCACGCGGTGCAAGTGTGAGCCCCTGTGGCCCGAATCCGGTGGCCAGCCACAGCCCGGCCACTCCAGTCGCCGGTCCGATGAACGGCTCGCCGTCCGGGCTCGCCGGACGCAGTCCCACTCGCACCTCCAGCCACTGGGCCTCCTGCACGGCCGGCACCACCGCCCGGCCACGATCGAACAGCATGTCGATACCGCCGACCGTCGCGTGCGGGTCGAATCCGCTGTCGTCTTCCCGGGTGGCTCCGATCACCACCCGATCTCCCGGGAACGACAGGAGGTAGCACCGGTTGAACGCGCTCATCACCGGCAATGCCGAGCCGCCGGGCATGCGCAGGTGCACGATCTGCCCGCGCTGCGGGTACACGGGCAGGTCGACGCCGGCCGTCGCCGCGAGCCCGGCCGACCACGTTCCGCCGGCCAGGACGACGTGATCGGTGTACAGCGTCGCCTCCGGCGTGCGAACGCCGCGCACACAGCCGTCGTCGGTGAGGAGCGCGTCCGCGGATTGATCGATCAGCCGCGCGCCCCGCTCGACGGCCAGGTGCATCAGCAGCTCGCGAATGGTATGCCCGTCGATCCGGGCCACCTGGGGCAGCCACACCGCACCTGCCGCCGTCGACGACACCCGTGGAAAGCGGGCAGCCAGCTCGCGCGCCGGCAGCCGGTACGGGGTACCCGCACCGGCCACGCCGTACTCCGCGGTCAACCGTTCCGCGCGCTGCATGACGCCATCCAGGTCCGCCAGCTGGGCGTCCTCCAGCGCGAGGATCAGCTGCCCTACGGCCCCGTACGAGTGATCGTCGTGCCCGGCACGCTCGAACGAGCGGATCATGTCCAGGTAGTGGCGTACCGCCTCGAACATGAACCGGCTCTTGACGTCGTCGGTGGGACGCGCGCTGACCGGCGTCAGGATGCCGGCACCCGCGGACGTCGCCCGTCCGTTCCTGGCATCGTCCACGACGACGACGTCCGCGCCGGCGTCCGCGAGGTGATAGGCGGCGCTCGCCCCGGCGATTCCAGCCCCGATGACCGCGACTCTCGTCATGGTCACCGATCCTCTCGCAGGCGGTGCCCGCTAGCTCAGCCGGCACCGCCCGCGAGATTCAGCCTCGGAGGTCAGCTCCGATGTCAGCGTGGTTCGCCGTGCACGCTACGCCGAGCTCGCACGCAATGCGGCCACGAACCATTCCATCGGCGCCACGTCCCTGCTGCCCGACTCGTGCGCCGGCCATCCGTTGACGACACCGACCAGCTCCCAGAATCGCTGCACCCGGCGATCGGAGAACGTGGAGATCTCGTCGGCCAGCTGCGCGCGGAACTCGGTGTCGTCGGCCGTGCCCCGGGCCGCGGCGAACGCTTCGGCGAGTTCACCGATGGCGCGTTGCGCCCGTTCCGACTCCGGCTCCACGCCGGCCTCGCGCAAGGGCTGCACCACCGACGTCATGCGAGCGAACAACTCCCGCTGCTCCGCGGCAGACGGCGCCACCTGCTCCCCAGAGCTGCGCGCGTCGTGCGCGATCCGTGCCATCTCACGGGACCGTTGCCGGTAGTCCGGGTCCCGGACGAGCTCGGCGAGCTCGATCCACGCGTCGATCTGTTCCTGGCTCGGCTCGTCCGGCAGCTCGATCTGCACCGAGCGCATCTTGGAGGCGACCTCCGGGTCGACGTCGAGTCCGTCAAACACCTCGTCCCAGTACTCGTCGATGATCCGCTGCCGCTCGGCGGCCGACAGCTGGGCCAGCTTGTTCATCACGACCAGCTCCTTCTCGTCGTCGATCCCCATCTGGGCGACCGCGCGCATCACCGATCGCTGCGTGCGCACGATGCGCATCTGGGCGTCGAGCGCCGCGGCATGCCGGGCCGCGAGGTCCGACAGGCTCAGCGTCCGATCCAGAACGGCCTGGATGGATGCCAGGTCCACGTCGAGCTCGCGCAGCGTCCGCACGAAGTCCAGGCGCGCGACGGCAGTAGCGTCGTACTGCCGGTAACCCCCTGGGGATCTGTCCGTCGGCGGCACGAGGCCGATGTCGGCGTAGTAGCGGATCGTCTTGACCGGAAGGCCGGTGCGCCGCGCCAGTTCACCGATGGTCAGCCACGTGTCGCCTGCATTCACGTTGTCCAACCCTGACCCCTCCAGCCACTGGAGACTCAAATCGAATTCACGCGAGCTTTCCGCTGAGCATGAACGTTGCAAGCACCGCTTGAGCCCGCCCATAGGTGGCCTAGTGTTCATGATCAGCGGGTGGGAGCAGGTGGAAACGGTGAAGACGATCAGGCGAAGACGAGGACGTCGGCCATGACGGCGACGAACAGCAGCGTCAGGTAGGTGATGGAGCCGTGAAACAGGCGCATTGCCTTTAGCCCCGCCCCGTGGGAATCGCGCCGCGCCAGGCCGTAGAGGCGGTGCGCCTCGGCGAGGAACCAGGTCCCGGTCAGCACCGCACCGACCCCGTACAGCCATCCCAGACCCGCTACGGGCCACAGCGCGAGCGACGTAACCACCATGGCCCAGGAGTACGCCAGGATCTGCGCGGCCACCCTCCGCGCCGACGCGACGACCGGCAGCATCGGCACCCCGGCACGCTCGTAGTCCTCGCGGTAGCGCATCGCCAGCGGCCAGTAGTGCGGCGGCGTCCAGAAGAACACGATGAGGAACAGCAACACCGGTGGCCAGGCGAGACTGCCGGTCACGGCCGACCACCCGATGAGGGTCGGCAGGCATCCGGCGACGCCACCCCACACGATGTTCTGCGTCGTCCGCCGCTTGAGCAGCACCGTGTAGATCAGGACATAGAACAGGTTGGCCACGGCGGTGAGCGCCGCCGCCACCGGGTTCACCCACACGAGCATCATCACCACGGCGGCGACCAGCAACGCGGTGGCGAAGACAAACGCCGCCCGTGGCGACACGATCGACGCTGTCACCACCCGGCGCCGGGTGCGATGCATCACGGCGTCGATATCGCGCTCAAGCACCTGGTTGTACGCGTGCGCACTCCCGGCGGCGAACGTGCCCCCGAGGAGCGTGACCATGGTCAGCCACAGGGGCGGAAGGCCCTCCTGGGCGAGCACCATAGCCGGCAGCGTGGTCACCAGCAGCAGCTCGATGACCCGCAGCTTCATGAGCGAGATATACGCACCGACCACCTCGCGCCAGCTGGCCGAGGGGCCCACGTCATGCGGCGACTGAACGCGGTGGTCCACGGCCGTCACAATCATCCTTCGGGTGGTCGGGCATTCTGGGGATGCGGAAACATCCGCCGCACGGGCTCTGTTGAGTCTAACGATGGACCTTTTCAAACGACCGAGCGGGCATGCACGTCGGTCATGGGGATTAGGCTCGACGTCGGGCCCTGTGGCCACGGCTTCGACCAACGGCACGACGGAAGGGATAACACGCCAGTGAACACGACACCTGCCTCCGCCGATTTCCCATGGTCCGAGCTCGATGATCGGGCGGTCGACACGGTACGGCTGCTCGCCATGGACGCGGTGGAGAAGGTCGGCAATGGTCATCCGGGTACGGCAATGAGCTTGGCTCCGGTGGCCTATACCCTCTATCAGCGTGTCCTGCGCCACGATCCGTCTGACTCCGCGTGGCTCGGACGTGACCGGTTCGTGCTCTCCGCCGGGCACAGCAGTCTGACCCAGTACATCCAGCTCTTCCTCGCTGGATACAACGTCACACTGGACGACATCAAGGGGCTGCGCACGTGGGGGTCCAAGACGCCGGGACATCCCGAGTACGGGCACACCGACGGCATCGAGGTCACCACCGGGCCGCTGGGAACCGGCCTTGCCTCCGCGATCGGTATGGCATTCGCCACACGCCGCGTCCGCGGCCTGCTCGACCCCGACGCCGCGCCCGGCCAAAGCGTCTTCGATCACCACGTCTACGTGATCGCTTCCGACGGTGACCTGCAAGAAGGTGTCGGCGCCGAGGCCAGCTCCCTGGCGGGCACCCAGGAGCTCGGCAACGTGATCGTCTTGTGGGACGACAACAACATCTCCATCGAGGACGACACCAACATCGCCTTCACCGAGGACACCGTCGCCCGCTACGAGGCGTACGGCTGGCACACCCAGGTGGTCGACTTCACGGCGGGCCCGGAGTACCGCGAGGATCCGAAGGCGATCTTCGATGCGTTGCAGGCCGCGAAGGCGGTCACCGACCGGCCGTCTTTCATCGCCGTGCGCACCATCATCGGATGGCCGGCGCCGAACAAGCAGAACACCGGCGCCGCCCACGGCTCGGCCCTCGGCGCCGACGAGGTGGCTACCACCAAACGCATCCTGGGAGCGGATCCGGAGAAGAGCTTCGACGTCGACCCGGAGGTTCTCGATCACACCAGGCTCGCCGTGGAGCGCGGCGAGAAGCTGCACGCCGAATGGGAGGAACGTTTCGCGGCCTGGAAGGAAGCCAACCCGCAGCGCGCCGCCCTGCTGGAGCGGCTGAACAAGCGCGAGCTTCCCGCGGGCTGGGAACAGGCGCTGCCGGAGTTCGAGCCGTCGGAGAAGGGCATCGCCACGCGCGCGGCCTCGGGCAAGATACTCAACGCGATCGCGCCGGAGCTGCCCGAACTCTGGGGTGGGTCGGCCGACCTCGCCGGTTCGAACAACACTACGGTCACCAGCGAACCGAGCTTCCTGCCCGAGAAGCGCTCCAGCGAGATGTTCCCCGGGCACCCGTACGGGCGCACGCTGCACTTCGGTGTCCGCGAATTTGCCGGCGGGGCGATCGCCAACGGTATCGCGCTCAACGGGCTGACCCGTCCCTACGCCGCGACCTTCCTCATCTTCAGCGACTACCAGCGGGCCGCGGTTCGGCTCGCCGCGCTGCAGCAGATCCCGGTCACCTTCGTGTGGACGCACGATTCGATCGGTCTGGGGGAAGATGGCCCGACGCACCAGCCCGTCGAACACCTCTCGGCGCTGCGCGCGATTCCCGGTCTCGACGTCGTCCGCCCCGCCGATGCCAACGAGACGGCGGTCGCCTGGAAGACGATCCTCGAACGCAGCCACCGTCCGGCCGGTATCGCGCTGACCCGTCAGGGCATTCCCGTCTTCGACCGCAGCGTGGTCGCTTCGGCCGACGGTGTCGCGCGCGGCGCGTACGTGCTCGCCGACGCCGAGGGCGGCGAGCCCGATGTTTTGATCATGGCGAGCGGCTCGGAGGTACAGCTCGCCATGTCGGCCCGTGAACAATTGCAGGCAGAGGGTATCCGTACCAGAGTGGTCTCGTTCCCGTCTCACGAATGGTTCGACGAGCAGGACACCGCGTACCAGCAATCGGTCCTGCCGCCGGACGTGCGGGCGCGCGTCTCGGTCGAGGCCGGGGTCGCCATGAGCTGGCACCGGTTCCTTGGCGACGCGGGTCGGGCGGTCAGCCTCGAACACTTCGGGGCATCGGCGGACTACAAGACACTCTTCCAGGAGTTCGGTTTCACCCCCGAAGCCGTCGTCGCCGCCGCGAAGGAGTCCCTGGCCGCCGCCCGCTGAACCGTCCGACGTCCGTGCGTCCCGGGATCGGAGATCGCAGGGCTCGTCACAGGGCTCGGAGTACACGGCACGCACAACGAAAGCGATGGAGCTGATCACCATGACCGATACCACGGCCGACCCCCTGGCCCGGCTGTCCGACGAGGGCGTTGCCATCTGGCTCGACGACCTGTCCCGGGACCGGCTGGATACCGGGAACCTGCAACACCTCATCGACAACCGCCATCTGGTGGGCATCACCTCCAACCCGACGATCTTCCAGGCAGCGATCAGCAAGAGCAGCCTCTACGACGACGATCTACGTGCTCATGCCGAGCAGGGCTCGGACGCGGATACTGCCGTACGTGCGTTGACCACCGACGACGTACGGGCTGCCGCCGACGTCCTGGCTCCGGTCGCGGAGCGCACCGGGGGCGTCGACGGCCGCGTCTCGATCGAGGTGGATCCCCGGCTCGCACACGACACCGACGCCACGATCGAGCAGGCACGTGAGCTGTGGGAAATCGTCGATCGGCCGAACATCTTCATCAAGATCCCCGCTACGGAGGCAGGGCTGCCCGCCATCACTGCCACCATCGCCGACGGGATCAGCGTGAACGTGACGTTGATCTTCTCGATCGAGCGCTACCGCGCCGTGATGGACGCCTATCAGGCCGGGCTGGAGCAACGCCTCGAAGCCGGGAAGTCGCTGGACGGCGTGGCCTCCGTAGCGTCGTTCTTCGTCAGCCGCGTCGACTCCGAGATCGACAAGCGGCTGGAACGGCTGGGCAATCCGTCCGCTCTCGCGTTGCGCGGGCAGGCGGCTGTCGCTAACGCCCGGCTGGCGTATGCGGCGTACGAGGAAGTCATCGCAGACGATCGGTGGAAACGCCTGGAAGCGGCGGGCGCGAAACGCCAGCGCCCCCTCTGGGCGTCGACGTCGGTGAAGAACCCCGATTACCCCGACACGTTCTACGTCACCGAGCTGGTGGCCCCGGACACGGTGAACACCATGCCCGAGTCCACACTTGAAGCCGTCGCCGACCACGGCGAGATCACCGGCGACACGATCCGGCCGAACATCGACGACGCCCAGCGCACCTTCGATGCGCTCATCGCGCTCGGTGTCGATCTCGACGACGCCAGTCGCGTGCTGGAAAGGGAAGGGGTCAAGAAGTTCGAGTCCAGCTGGAACGAGCTGCTGGAGTCGGTGAGCGCGA
>NZ_QMIG01000012.1 GCF_003287285.1 Phytoactinopolyspora halophila | reverse complement strand
GGTCATCGCGACGGAGGAGCGATGCCCGCGCAGCGAGTGAGGACCGAAGCGCCGACCATCGAACTGGAGGCGGCGAAGTGACGAGCGAGCGGAGTGGTCATCGCGACGGAGGAGCGATGCCCGCGCAGCGAGTGAGGACCGAAGCGCCGACCATCGAACAGGAGGCGGCGAAGTGACGAGCGAGCTCGCCGTAACCCTGCACGGTGTGGACGTGTCGGCGGTGGCTGATCAGCTGGCCGCCGACAAGATCGCTTCCCGGATCGCCAGCCGCGACGCCACGTTGTGGGGTCCCGACGCGCAGGCCGAGGCCTCCATCCGGCTCGGCTGGATCGACCTGCACGAGACGACGCGACCGCTGCTCGCCGAGATCGAAGCGCTGGTCGCGGACGTCCGTGCCGAGGGGCTCGATCGCATCGTGCTCGCCGGGATGGGTGGCTCGTCCCTGGCTCCCGAGGTGATCACTCGCACCGCCGGTGTCGAGCTCACCGTCCTCGACACCACGGATCCGCGGGCCGTGCGCCAGGCCGTGGCCGACGGGATCGAGCGCACCCTCGTCGTCGTGTCCAGCAAGTCCGGCACCACCGTCGAGACGGACAGCCAGCGGCGAGCCTTCGAGGCCGCGTTCACCGCCGCCGGCATCGACGCACCGTCACGCATGGTCGCCGTGACCGATCCGGGTTCTGCCCTGGCCGAGCATGCACGGCAGGCGGGCTATCGACAGCTGTTCCTCGCCGATCCGAACGTCGGGGGGCGCTACTCGGCGCTCACCGCATTCGGCCTGATCCCCAGCGCGCTCGCCGGCGCCGACGTCGCGGCGTTGCTGGATGAGGCGGCGGCCGCGGCTCCCGTCCTCGCCAGTGACGTCGCCGACAATCCCGCGCTGCGGCTTGGTGCCGCCCTGGCCGGTGTCGACGTGGTCACCGGCGGAACCGGCGGGGCCGACAGGACTGGCAGGAGTGACGCATCCGAGCGGGCATGGGACAAGGTCGCCATTGCCGACTCGGGGTCGGGGATTGCCGGCTTCGCCGACTGGGCCGAGCAGCTCATCGCGGAATCCTCCGGAAAGCAAGGCACCGGAATCCTGCCGATCCCGGCCGATCGCGCCGATCCGGAGATCACGAGCCCGCCCGACGACGTCCTGCCCGTGCACCTGGGAACCGCGGATACGGCGGCAGATTCGCCCTCTCCCGCTGTCACCGTGAGCGGATCGCTCGGCGCCCAGTTCCTGCTCTGGGAGTACGCGACCGCCATCGCCGGGCGCCTGCTCGGTATCAACCCGTTCGACCAGCCCGATGTCGAGAGCGCCAAGACCGCCGCTCGCGGCATGCTCGACGCACCGCCGGAGCCGGAGCCACCCGCGTTCACCGACGACGGCGTCGAGGTACGCGGCTCGGCCGGCCTTCTCGGCGGTGTCAGTACTCTGAGCGGCGCGGTCGAGTCACTGCTGAGCCAGCTCGGCGAGCACGGCTACGTCGCCGTCATGGCATATCTCGACCGGGAGGGCCCAGATGCCACTCTGGAGTGGGTGCGCGTTCCGCTGACGCGGCGCACCGGGCGGCCGACGACCTTCGGCTGGGGGCCACGGTTCCTGCATTCCACCGGGCAATACCACAAGGGCGGGCCACCGCGCGGCGTGTTCTTGCAGATCACCGGCAACATCGACGAGGACCTGGAGATCCCGGGCCGGCCGTTCACCTTCGGTCAGCTGATCACGGCGCAGGCCGCGGGCGATGCGAAGGTCCTGGCCGATCTCGGCCGGCCGGTGCTCCGCCTGCACCTCACCGACCGTAGCGCCGGGGTCCGGCGGTTGTCCGAGGTGCTCTCGTGACATGGACGGCCAATCCGCTGCGGGACAAGCGAGACAAACGGCTACCACGGATCGCCGGGCCGTCCAGTCTCGTGATCTTCGGCGTCACGGGTGACCTGGCCCGCACCAAGCTGATGCCCGCGGTCTACGACCTCGCCAACCGCGGCCTCCTGCCGCCGGCGTTCTCACTCGTCGGCTTCGCCCGCCGCGACTGGGAGCACCAGGACTTCGGCAAGCAGGTGCGCGACTCCGTACGCGAGCACGCACGCACCCCGTTCAGCGAAGCCACGTGGCGCCAGCTGTCCGCGGGCTTTCGATTCGTCTCGGGGGATTTCTCCGACGACGACGCGTTCGACAGGCTCTCCCAGACCGTGCGGGAGCTCGACGAGCAGCAGGGAACCGGCGGCAACCACGCTTTCTACCTGTCCATTCCGCCCTCCTCGTTCGACGTCGTCTGCAAGCAACTCGCCCGCTCGGGGTTGGCTGAGCCGGAGCGGGAGGATCAGTGGCGACGCGTCGTCATCGAAAAACCCTTCGGCCACGATCTCGACAGTGCCCGCGAACTCAACAACGTCGTCGAACGGATCTTCCCTGCCGATTCGATCTTCCGGATCGACCACTATCTGGGCAAGGAAACCGTTCAGAACATCATGGCGCTGCGGTTCGCCAATCAGCTGTTCGAACCGATCTGGAACGCCCACTACGTGGACCACGTGCAGATCACCATGGCCGAGGACATCGGCATCGGCAGCCGGGCCGGATACTACGACGGCATCGGCGCGGCCCGTGACGTCATCCAGAACCACCTCCTGCAACTGCTGGCGCTCGTCGCGATGGAAGAGCCCGTCTCGTTCGATGCGGCGGATCTGCGTGCGGAAAAGGAGAAGATCCTCTCCGCCGTCCGGCTGCCACCCGACCTCGACACCTACACGGCGCGCGGCCAGTACAGTGCCGGGTGGGCCGGCGGCACGTATGTGCCTGGCTACCTCGACGAAGACGGAATCCCCTCGGACTCCACCACCGAGACCTACGCCGCGATCCGCCTCGACATCGACACCCGGCGCTGGGCGGGCGTTCCGTTCTACCTGCGCACCGGGAAGCGGCTCGGCCGGCGCGTCACCGAGGTGGCAGTCGTGTTCAAGCGGGCGCCGCACCTGCCGTTCGAATCCACATCCACCGAGGTGCTCGGGCAGAACGCGCTCGTGATCCGCGTGCAGCCGGACGAGGGGGTCACCATGCGCTTCGGTTCGAAAGTCCCGGGCACCGCGATGGAAGTGCGTGACGTGACCATGGACTTCGGCTACGGATACTCGTTCACCGAGGAGAGCCCCGAGGCCTACGAGCGGCTGGTCCTCGACGTCCTGCTGGGGGATCCGCCGCTCTTCCCCCGGCACGAGGAGGTCGAGCTGTCCTGGAAGATCCTCGATCCGATCGAGGAGCACTGGGCGGCCAAGGGTTCCCCGGAGCCGTACCCGTCAGGTAGCTGGGGCCCCGCCTCGGCGGACGACATGCTCGCCCGCGATGGCCGGAGCTGGAGGATCCCATGATCATCGATCTTCCGTCGACCACGGCGGGCAGCGTAGGCAAGCGCCTGGTCGACCTGCGCGAGAAGCACGGTGCCGTGACGCTGGGCAGGGTGCTCACGCTCGTGCTGATCGCGGACGAGGACGACGCCGAAGACGCCATCGCCTCGGCCAACCACGCCAGCCACGAGCACCCGTGCCGCATCCTCGCGGTCATCCGGGGCACCTCGCGCGGCGCCACCCGGCTGGACGCGCAGATCCGGGTCGGAGGGGACGCCGGAGCCAGCGAGGTCATCGTGTTGCGCACCTTCGGGCCGCTGACGGCGCATCCGGTCTCCGTCGTCATGCCGCTGCTGTTGCCGGATGCTCCTCTCGTGGCGTGGTGGCCTGCCGAGGCACCTGACGCTCCGGCCGAGGATCCCGTGGGTGCGCTCGCCCAGCGCCGGATCACCGACGCGGCATGCTGCAAACGCCCCATCGCGGCGCTGCAGGATCGCGTCGCCAGCTACCGCCCCGGCGACACCGACCTCGCCTGGACCCGGCTGACCCTGTGGCGGGCGCTGCTGGCAGCGGCGTTGGACCAGCCGCCGTACGAAGACGTCACCGCCGCCCGCGTCGTCGGCGGCACCGACAATCCGAGCGCCGACCTTCTCGCCGGCTGGCTCGCTCTCACCCTGGACTGCCCCGTCACCCGCACCAAGGCCAGCGGCGTGGACGGGATGCTCAGCGTCCGCCTCGACCGCGCATCCGGCCCCATCGTGCTCGAACGTCAAGACGAGCCGGTTGCCGTGCTGAGCATGCCGGGCCGCACCGACCGGCAGGTCGCGCTGCCGCGGCGGTCAGCCGGCGAATGCCTCGCCGAGGAGCTGCGCCGGCTCGAACCGGACGACGTGTACGGCGACGTCCTGACCACGGGGCTGGAGATACAACGCGAGACCGGCAAGGTGACCCGCACCAAGGCACGGCGGTGACGCATGACCCATCACACCAGCATCGTCATCCATCACGACGCGGACGCGCTCGCCGAGGCGGTCGCTGCCCGCCTGGTCACCAAGCTGGCCGAAGCCCAGGACGCCCGGGGCCACGCGTCCGTCGTGCTCACCGGCGGCCGGGTCGGGATCGCCACGCTCGCCGCCTTGCGCCACTCCCCCGCGTCTGCGGCCGTCGACTGGTCCGCGCTCGACATCTGGTGGGGCGACGAGCGGTTTCTGCCTCCCGGCGACCCCGAGCGCAACGAGACCCAGGCCCGCGAGGCACTCCTCGACCACGTACCGGTCGATCCGATGCGCGTGCACCCGATGGTCGCCGACGCCGATCCGTACACGGGTGATCCCGAGGCGGCTGCCGAGCAGTACGCGGCCGAGCTGGCGGCCGCCACGCCGGACGGTGACGACACCGACGTACCGGAGTTCGACGTCCTGCTGCTGGGGGTCGGCCCGGATGGCCACGTGGCATCGCTGTTCCCCGAGTTTCCCGCGCTGTACGACGAGCGTTCCGTGGTAGCCGTGCACGGCGCACCGAAGCCCCCGCCCACGCGGCTGAGCCTCACCCTGCCTGCGATCCGCGCGGCAGCGGAGGTGTGGCTGGTGGTAGCCGGCGACGACAAGGCGCCCGCCGTGCAGATAGCGCTGGGTGGTGCCGGTCCGGTCCAGATCCCCGCCGCAGGTACCTACGGACGGCACGCAACGCTGTGGCTGCTCGATCAGGCTGCCGCGGCCGAGCTCCCTCCAGGACTCAACCGCCGCGCCACACCGTAGCCAGCACCCCGCGCCACCACCAGGCTTCCGAATGATCATGTTTGGTACGTTTTCTCGGGCCGTAACACGCCTGCAGACGTAGTACGGCCCGAGAAAACCTAGTGCGGCACAACACGGCTCTATCGCACACAGACTCGCGCCCCGGCGCCCCGTTCGCCCCTACCTAGATCGCCACGCCACCAGAACCGGGCCGGATCGACTCATTGACGAGGCGTCACCTCGTTGACGACGCGTCGCCGTGACAGGCGTTCTCTGGCGATAACACGTCTACAGACGTGGTATGGCCCGAGAAAACGTACCAAACATGATCATTCGGCACCGGGCGGTTGGGGTGGGAGGCGTTTCGGGAAGCACGCAGAGTGAAGCGCAGGCAATCCCGACCTAACCGGTGGGTCGACACTGATATATGCCCATTGACCAGCAGAGAAGCGCGGATTGGCATCGACGGCCGGAAATGACCGCTACCTTGAGGGAGGACTCTCGACACCAAACGGACGGAGGAGCGCTACGTGCCCCGGTTGACTCCACCGGTCCGCGGCGACGTCATCGCCGGCATCAGCGTCGCTCTCGTGCTCGTCCCGCAGTCCCTCGCCTACGCCGAGCTGGCGGGGCTGCCTGCGGTGCACGGGCTGTATGCGGCCGCTGCAGCGCCGATCGCCGCCGCCCTGATCGGTTCGTCGCCGTACCTGCAAACCGGTCCAGTAGCCCTGACCAGCTTGCTCACACTCGGTGCCCTATCGCCGCTGGCGACGACGGGCTCGGCCACGTTTGCCGCCTACGCCGCCGTTCTCGCCCTGCTCGTCGGCGTCGCCCGCGTGCTCCTGGGCCTCCTGCGCTGGGGAGCTCTGGCCTATTTCATGTCCGTTCCGGTGGTCACCGGCTTCACCGTCGCGGCCGCCGTACTCATCGTCGCCGCGCAGTTGCCCGGACTTCTGGAGCGGCCGTCCGTGTCGGACAATCCCGTTCGCGCCGGCGCCGAGGCGCTGTCCAGGCCAGATCTGTGGAATCCCGCAGCGTTGCTCATCGGATTGGCCGTCATCGCCATCGTCATGCTCGGACGAAAGCTCTCGGCGATGATCCCGTGGGTTCTGATCGTCACCGTCGCCGCTCTCGCGGCCAGCCGGACGGGTGTGATCGACGTCGCGACGATCGACGCCGTTCCCGGGGGCTTGCCACCCATATCTCTCGACTTGCCCTGGCATGCCGTTCCCGAGCTGATAGTCCCTGCTGTGCTGATCGCCCTGGTCGGGTTCGCCGAGCCGGCGTCGATCGCACGTAAATACGCCGCTGCCGACCGGCAGGCCTGGTCCCCCAACCGGGAGTTCCTCGGGCAAGGGCTGGCCAACCTCGCCGCCGGGATCGCCGCTGGATATCCGGCGGGCGGGTCGTTTTCTCGCTCGTCGCTTAACCGGCTCATGGGTGCGCGCACCCGCTGGAGCGGAGCCATCACCGGCGTCGCCGTCTTCGCCGTGCTGCCCTTCGCCGACGTCTTCTCGGCCTTGCCGACCACGGTGCTGGCCGGACTCGTCATCGTGGCGGCGATATCACTGGTGGAGATCCGCCCGTTCCGCGACTACTGGCGCTACTCCCGGCCGCAGTTCCTCGTCGCGGTTCCCACGTTCGCGGCCACCCTGATCCTGGCTCCGCGGGTGGAACGCGGCCTGCTGATCGGAATCGGGTTGGCGTTCGCGGTGCATCTGTGGCGGGAGATGCGTATCGATCTCACCACCCGCCTGGACGGGACGACGCTGTACGTTCATCCCGAGGGCGTGCTTTACTTCGCGTCCACGCCCATGCTCGAAACGCGGTTGACCGCGCTCTTGGCGGAGCATCCCGCGGTGGCCACCGTGGTGATCGACGTGCACCGGCTCGGGCGGCTTGATCTCACCGGCCTGATGGCATTGCGCGGTTTCGCCGAGCAGGCCCGCCAGTACGACGTCGAGGTCGAGGTCCACGACGTCCCGTCACATGCCCGCGAACGCGCTCACCAGGTTCTCGGGCCGGTCTGCCGCATCGTCACCACGGAGCCCGACTGATGCCGCCAACGACGGCATCAGCGGCGACGGCGCCGCCGGCTCGGGTTCACAGCCGGCGGCGCTCACGCAACGCGGCCAGTGCCTCCTCGAGGATGGCCGCCCCGTCTTCCTCGCTGCGCCGTTCCTTCACGTAGGCCAGGTGGGTCTTGTAAGGCTCGAGGCGCGGCGACGGCGGAGGATTCTCCTCGTCCTGGCTGGCGGGCGCCCCACACCGGGGACAGTCCCACGTCTCGGGAATCTCGGCGTCCTGCGCGAAGTAGGGGGCGCTCACATGGTTACGGGTGCAGTAGTAGAAGACTTGGCGGCGCGGCGCAACTTCTCCGCGCTCCTCCTCTCCCATCGGTCCGGCCCCGACACGGCTTCCACGGATCGCATGTCCACCGGTCACCTCTCACAGCCTCCCTGTCCTCGGTGACTATCGAAAGATGCGAGCGATCAGAGGATCAAACCCAGCGCGACGATGCAGGCGAACCACACGAGTCCGACGGCGACGGTCAACCGGTCGAGGTTGCGCTCGGCGACCGAGGAGCCACCCACCGACGCGGTCATGCCGCCGCCGAACATGTCGGACAGGCCACCGCCCTTGCCTTTGTGCATGAGAATCAGCACGAGCAGGAGCACACTCGTGATAACAAGAAGGATCGAGAGTACGAGCGTCACAGTCGTGGCCTCACCTAGTCGAACAGGCGGTCTGGGTCAAGCAGCCAGCAATTCTACCCCGCCGTCAACCGCGGTCGAAACGGCATATCGCGGCGAACTCGTCGGCATCGAGACTGGCTCCACCCACGAGCGCGCCGTCGACATCGGGCTGGTCCATGATGGGCCGGATGTTGGCAGCTTTCACCGAGCCACCGTACAGGATCCGCGTCTTGCCGGCGACGTCCGCCGAGAACGAGTCGCCGACCCGGGACCGGATCTCCGCCGCCATCTCCTGGGCATCATCCGGTGTCGCGACCTCTCCGGTGCCGATCGCCCACACCGGTTCGTAGGCGACCACGACGTTCGCGGCGTCGTCCTTGCTCAGCCCGGCCATCCCGCCGTCGAGCTGGGAGAGCGTATACGAGACGTGTTCGCCGGCCTGGCGGGTCTCCAGTCCCTCCCCGATACACAGGATGGGCGTGAGCTCGTACCGCAGCGCGGCCTTGACCTTCGCGTTCACCAACTCGTCGGATTCCGCGTGGTGCTGGCGGCGCTCGGAATGGCCGACGACGGCGTAGGTGCAGCCGAGCTTGGCGAGGAAGGCACCCGAGATGTCGCCGGTGTACGCCCCGGAGTCGTGCGGGGACAGATCCTGGGATCCGTAGGCGACGGCCAGCTTGTCACCGTCGACCAAGGTCTGCACCGACCGGAGATCCGTGAACGGCGGCAGGACGGCGATGTCGTTCTTCTCGAAGGTCTCGGCCTCGAGCGAGAACGCGAGCTTCTGCACCAGCGCGATCGCTTCGAGGTGGTTCAGGTTCATCTTCCAATTGCCGGCCAGCAACGGTCGGCGAGGCTGTGTTGCCACGTGGCTTACTCCTCCAATACGGCCAGGCCGGGCAGCGTCTTACCTTCGAGCAGTTCGAGGGAGGCGCCTCCCCCGGTCGATATGTGCGTGAACGCCGACTCCTCCAACCCCAGCGCGCGCACGGCAGCGGCGGAGTCTCCGCCACCCACCACCGTGGTGCCGTCGACCTTGGTGATCGCCACAGCCACCTCTCTGGTGCCGGAGGAGAACGGGGTGAGCTCGAAGACGCCCATCGGGCCGTTCCAGACGACGGTCGCGGCGTCGGCGAGCTTGCCCCGGAACAGGTCCACCGTTGCGGGACCGATGTCGAGGCCCTTCTGGTCGTTGGGAATCGCCGAGACGTCGACGACGGAGGTCTCGGCGTTCTCGTCGACGTCGGCGGCGACGACGACATCGACCGGCAGCACGATCTCGACACCGGATTTCGCCGCACGCTCGAGGTAACCGCGAACCGTATCGAGCTGATCCCGCTCGAGCAGCGAACCTCCGACCTCGAAGCCCCGGGCCGCAAGGAAGGTGAAGGCCATGCCACCGCCGATAAGCAGGCGGTCCACCTTCTCGAGCAGGTGATCGATGACGCCCAGCTTGTCCGACACCTTCGAACCGCCCAGCACCACCGTATAGGGGCGCTGCGGCGTCACGAGTACCTCGTGGAACGCGTCGACTTCGGCCTCGACGAGTCGGCCGGCCGCGCTTGGCAGACGCTCCGCGACGTCATACACGCTTGCCTGCTTGCGATGCACGACACCGAAGCCGTCGGAGATGAAGTAGTCCCCCAGCGTGGCGAGTTCGTCCGCCATGGCGCCACGCTCGTTGTCGTCCTTGCTGGTTTCGCGGGGGTCGAAACGCACGTTCTCCAGAACGGCCACCTGACCGGCAGCCAGCCCGGCAACGATCTCCCGAGCACTCTGGCCAGTGGTGTCGGTAGCCATGGCTACGTCGATGTCCAGCAATTCGGACAGCCTGCGCGCCACGGGCGCCAAGGAGTACGCCGGCTCGGGTGCACCTTTCGGCCGGCCGAGGTGTGCCATGACCACCACGCGCGCGCCCGCCTCGGCAAGCTCACGAAGTGTCGGGACGGATGCGCGCACGCGGCCGTCGTCGGTGATGGTGTCGCCATCGAGGGGCACGTTGAGGTCCGAGCGGACCAGCACTCGGCGGCCGCGCAGATCTCCCAGTCGTTCGATTGTTCTCATCGTCGTGATCCCGTGATTCAGAGAGAGGCACCTACATGGCGGGCAAGGTCGACCAGGCGGTTGGAGTATCCCCACTCGTTGTCGTACCAGCCGACGATCTTGACCTGGTTACCGATGACGCGCGTCATGCCGGCATCGAAGATGCACGACGCGGGGTCGGTGATGATGTCCGACGAGACCAGCGGCTCCTCCGAGTACCGCAGGTACGCGGCCAGCTCGCCACTCTGCGCGGCCTGCTTGAATGCCGCGTTCACCTCCTCCGCGGTGACTTCCCGGCGCAGGTCCGCGGTGAGGTCGGTCGCCGACCCCGTGGGCGTGGGGATCCGCACGGCGAAGCCGTCGAGCTTACCCTTGAGCTCCGGAAGCACCAGGCCGATCGCCTTGGCCGCTCCGGTGCTGGTGGGCACCATGTTGATCGCGGCGGCGCGGGCGCGGCGCAGATCCTTGTGCGGGCCGTCCTGCAGGTTCTGATCGGCGGTGTAGGCGTGGATCGTCGTCATCAGGCCACGCTCGATGCCGAACGTGTCGTTGAGGACCTTGGCCATGGGCGCCAGGCAGTTCGTGGTGCACGACGCGTTGGAGATCACCGAGTGCGCGGCCGCGTCGTAGTCCGTGTGGTTGACCCCCATGACGACGGTTGCATCCTCGTTGGTGGCGGGAGCGGAGATGATCACCTTTTTCGCGCCGCCGTCGATGTGCGCCTTGGCCTTCGTGGCGTCGGTGAAGATTCCCGTGGACTCGATCACGACGTCAGCGCCGAGCTCCTTCCACGGCAACGCGCTCGGATCTTTCTCCCCGAGCACCTTGAAGCTGCTACCACCAGCGGTGATCGTGTCGTCGTCCACCGTGACCTCGTCAAGGGTCCCGAGGACGGAGTCGTACTTCAACAGGTGGGCCAGAGACTTGGGATCGACGAGGTCGTTGACGCCCACGATCTGGACGTCGCCGTTGCTCTGTGCCAGCACCGCGCGTGCGACGTTGCGCCCGATGCGCCCGAAGCCGTTGATGCCGACCCGTACGGTCATGGTGGATCACTCTCCTTTTTCGAAGGTTCAGGGTGATTGCGTGTCCGCGGTCGTCCACCCCGTCGTGGTGACCCGGATCAGACCCTAAGGCATACTCGTCGCTCATGCGTCATCGCGGGTCACTTCGCGTTCGGCCGAGCCTGACCGAAGTGCCGCCGATGCGCGGTATGAGCTGGGCAACATTGGCACCACCCAGCCCGCCACTGCGTAGTGAAGAAGGCAGGCGACGATTCCTACCCTACGCCTTCCTTACCCACGTACGTGTCATCCCAGCCGAGATCTCAAGCCAGGATTCGAGCCCGGCATTCGGATGAGCGCCTTGCCGATGTCATGGCACGTGCCAGACGAAGAACAGATGCCTGGTGAAAAAGGGTTGCGGCCCCGGCCCAAGGGGAAGACCGGGGCCGCAACCCGGACCCGACGCCGAAGGGGGTAAGAGCGTCGGGAGCTCATTTCGTTGTCGCCGGACCTCACTCATCTGCCCGGGTTGCCAGCACCTGGCCGGTCCGGCCCTCTTTTCTGCCCGTCCTTGGATTTGCCCCGCTCATCCGGATCCTCCGGAGCATTACCCCGCTCGCCCGGATCCTCCGGAGCATTACCCCGCTCGCCCG
>NZ_QMIG01000011.1 GCF_003287285.1 Phytoactinopolyspora halophila | reverse complement strand
GCCACGCACACACAAAGAAGGCCACCCCGAAGGATGGCCTCCCCGCTGAGATCCGAAGACCCAGGATGGCCTCCCCGCTGAGATCCGAAGACCCGGTTCGATGTCTCCGAGCCTCTCGAGACATCTGTGGGGTGACTGACGGGATTTGAACCCGCGACTTCCTGGACCACAACCAGGTGCTCTACCTGCTGAGCTACAGCCACCAAGCGGTGCCGCACGTACGTGCGAGCACGACTGCACATCAGTATACGGGGTCGGGGTGGGTGTTCGTCACGCGGATACCGTCTCGTCGTCAGCCGGTGGCCCGGAAGGCTCCGAAATGGAGGCAGCGGCCTGGCGGGAGGTCTCGCTGTCCGGACCTGGGAGCGGGACAAAGACGGTCTGGCGGTAGTAGCGCAGCTCGTTGATGGAGTCGACGATGTCGCCGAGCGCACGATGGTTTCCCGTCTTCTCCGGGCTCGCGAAGTAAACTCGCGGATACCAGCGCCGGACAAGTTCCTTGATCGAGGAGACGTCGACGTTGCGGTAGTGCAGCCAGTTCTCCAGCTCGGGAAGGTCGCGCGCCAAGAAGAGCCGGTCCATGTGCACGGTGTTTCCTGCCAGGGGGGCCTTGGCCGGCTCGGGAACGTATGCCTTCACGTAATCGAGTGTGCGCTCGCGTGCTTCGTCGAGCGTGATCCCACCATGCAGCTTGTCGAGCAGGCCGCTGGTGGTGTGCATCTCGCGGACGATGTCGTCCATCTGCTCGATCGCTTCGTCCGGGGGACGGATGACGGCGTCGACACCGTCACCGAGCACGGTGAGCTCGCCGTCAGTGACCAGGACCGCCACTTCGATCAGCGCGTCGCGGTCCAGGTCGAGACCGGTCATCTCGCAGTCGATCCACACCAGTCGATCGTTGTTCACGGCGCCCACCTTACGCGAGGGGCGCGGGTGCCCGACCGGTACGGCTGGTCTGCCTGGCCGCGTGCTCTCGTGGTCAGGCGGGTCGCACCCGTTCAGCGCCGCCGCCGTCGGCGTCGCTCTGCCTGCTCACGTTTCGGGTGGATCTTGGAGGAGGTGAGAGCCAGAACCGCCAGCAACCCGGCGGTGCCACCGAGAACCGCCGCTGCCAGGGGCCACGGTCGGCCGTCGAGAAGGAGCAGTCCGGCAGCGACTGCTGCGGCGAGTAGGCCGTATATCGTGATCTCGGCCAGGGACGGGCCGGTCGGCGTCGGCGTGTCGTGCGCCGACCGGCGACCGTGTCCAGCAGCGCGCCGTCGGGGCACCATGGCTGTTTCCTACCAGATCGAGCGGGTGGTGTGGTGGGCGATCCCTTCGTGCGGGCTATCGTTGTAGAGTGCGCACGAGCAGAATGGTAGGGATCTCGGAGAACGAGATCGTGCACCGGACCGGCCTCCATAGCTCAGTGGATAGAGCAGCTGCCTTCTAAGCAGTAGGTCGCAGGTTCGAATCCTGCTGGAGGCGCCGTGTGAGGTCACTGCGGGCGCTCGCTACTTTCCCAGGCCGTCGACGACTATGGCGCCGGGCCAGGCCGCCAGATCGGCACCGGCAACAGCAAGTTTGGAGCGTCGCACACCGCTGCCGATGACGGCGTGTGCCAGATCTGCGACGGCAGGGTCCACGAGGATGGGCCACTCGTCGGGGAGCCCGAGTGGCGTGATCCCGCCGTATTCCATGCCGGTCGCGGCGACGGCGTCGTCCATCGGCAGGAATGAGGCCTTGCGGACGTCGAGCTGCCGCCGGACCGTGTTGTTGACGTCGGCTCTCATCGTCGCCAGCACCATGCAGGCCGCAATCCGCGTTTCACCTCCGCGTTTGCCAGAGACGACGACGCAATTGGCGGAGGCATCCAGGGGCACGTCGTAGGCCCGGCAAAACTCGGCTGTGTCGGCGAGCTCCGGATCGATCTCGGCTACGTGCGCCGTCAGGTCGGGATGCTGTGCCAGTGCTGCTCGCACGGGCGCGGCGAGCAGGTCGGGCCGGTCCTTCGCCGGTTCCATCGCCAGCTTCCCGATCTGGGGTGTGCTCACTGGGTGCTCCTCGAGCGATACTAGGTTCTCTCGGGCCGTAACACGTCTACAGGCATAGTACGGCCCGAGGAAACGTACCAAACATGATCATTTCTGGTGGGAGGGTGGCGGTGGTTGCGGGAGCTCGCGGAAGATGATCGTTGTCTTTTCGTGTCTTGCCCTTGCCCATCGCGGCGTTAGTGCCACCATGTCCATGTGGCGCAACAAACCAGCTCCGACCTGTACGAGTCCCTGAGTGTCGTGCGCCGCCTGCTGGGTGAGCTTGAGTTCCCGTTTCACTCCGCGAGCGCCGCAGACACTGGGCGTGCCCTGGACGAGGTCGAGACATTGCTCGATCATTACCTGCTGGTGCGGCTGAAGCGGATGCAGGCGCCACTGCAAGTCGCTCTCGCTGGCGCGACCGGGTCGGGAAAGTCGACGCTGGTGAACGCCCTTGCCGGGCAGATCGTCTCGAGTTCTGGCGTCCTGCGGCCCACCACGCGTATGCCCGTGCACGTCTATCATCCCGCCGACGCCGTGTGGTTCGGCGGCGATTACACCGTGTTTGACGGACGCTCCGCACAGGGAGTGCCCCGGGGGCTTTCACTGCTGGACACGCCATCGCTCGACGTGGCGCGCGGACTTAGCGGTTCGGGAGCGATCGAGGCGCTCACCGGCGCGGACGCGTGGTTGTTCGTGACGACGGCCGCGCGCTACGCCGACGCCGTGCCGTGGGAGCTGCTCCTGCAGGGCGCCGAGCGACGCGTCTTCGTCGCCGTGGTGATCAATCGGGTACCATCCGGCGCCGTCAGCGAGATCCGCGCTCATCTCGGTGAGATGCTGGCTGATCGATCCCTCGGAGAGGCACCGTTGTTCATCGTGGAAGAGTGTGAACTGGACAGTTCGGGAATGGTGCCGCCCGAGGCGATCCAGCCGGTTGCCGACTGGGTCGCGGATCTGGCAGCGGAGGAAGCGCGCCGAGCTGCCATCATGCGGACAGTTGACGGCGCGGTCGACAGCGTGATCTGGCGGGTGACGAAGGCCGTGACGGAGGCAGACGAGGACGTGTTCGACGAGGCCACGCGAGCAGATCTGCTCGACGCGGTCGGTGAGGTACGCGGCGCGTGGGAGGCCCGGGGATGACGACCCGCTTGGCCGCGCTGGCCAAGGCGCTGGAGGCTGGTTCCGGGCGCTTCTTCGACCCGTCCGTCACCGAGGCGCGAACTGTCCTGCAGCGTGCCGGAGATCGGATGGAACTTTCCCTCGACCACACGGTGGTGGCGCTGGCGGGATCCACCGGAGGCGGCAAGTCGTCGTTGTTCAATGTGATCTCCGGGATCGACGTCGCGCGGGTCGGCGTGCGCAGGCCGACGACGTCGCAGCCGCTTGCCTGCGTGTGGCGTGCCGAAGGGGCCGAGGCTCTTCTGGATTGGCTTGAGGTTCCGGAACGCAATCGGGTCGCCAAGGAGAGCGCCCTCGATTCGGGAGCGAACGACGAGCTCGACGGGCTGATTCTGCTCGATCTGCCCGACCACGATTCCACCGAGGCGGAACACCGGCAGACGGTCGATCGCATGGTCGAACTGGTGGACCTGTTCGTGTGGGTGATGGATCCCCAGAAGTACGCCGATGCGGCCATCCACGACCGATATCTGCGTTCGCTGGAACCGCACTCCGACGTGACGCTGATCGTGCTGAACCAGATTGACCGGCTCGACCCAGACGATGCGCAGGCGTGTGCAGAGGATCTGCGGCAGCTGCTGGACGACGACGGGTTGTCGGCGGCGCCGCTGCTTCCGGTGTCGGCGGCTACCGGCGAGGGTATCGACGCTCTGTTGCGCATCTTGCGTGATGTCGTGGCGAAGCGACGTGCGGCGGGCGAGCGGATCGAGGCGGACACCCGGCGCGTCGCGGGCCGGATGGTCAGTGCCCTGGCCTCGCGCGATGCGGGTGTGGTCGATGAGGCCACGCGAATTGAGCTGATCGATGCCATGGCGCAGGCGGCAGGTGTCGAGGAGCTTTCGGCCACGGTGGGCCGTGCGTATCTCCGGCCGCGGGCCGAACCGCCCCGACCAGCCCCCGTCGAGCGCGCCACGGTTGAGTCGGCCGTGCGGGACGTGGGACCACTCGCGGCCGGTTCGCTTTCCGGTGGTTGGGGAGGCTCGTTCCGGGCCATCGCGGACGAGGCGGCAGCGCGCGCCCCGGATGCCCTGGACGACGCGTTGCGAGCCGTCGATCTCGGCTCGAACCGGGGTGGCTTCTGGTGGCGGCTGTCCGGTGTGGTGCAGTGGTTCGGGCTGGTGGCCGGCCTTCTCGGGGGGCTCTGGGCGCTCGCACGCCGGATCGAGGAGCGATTCGAGATCGGGTGGGGCCAGCTTCCCCAGCTGGACGTGGCTGGTTTCCCGTTGTCGATCGTGCTGTTCGTGTGCGGCGGTGCGGTCGGTCTGGTTCTCGTGGGCGTCCGGCTCGCGCATGCCCGGCGAGCGCGTGCAGCACGGGCCGTGCAGGCCGAGGAACGGTTACGAGAGGTGATCGCCGACGTCGCGGACGAGGTCGTGGTCGATCCGCTCAGAGCCGAGCTCGATCAATACCACACCTTTCGGGAAGCGCTGGAGGAAGCGGCGGCCTAGCTCCTGGACGGGCCGTCCACAGGGACGGATCGACCCGCGTGTCGTCCACATTTCGCGTCACCGGTCTTTCGGGAAGGCGTCACAACGGCGACCGTCGTAGTTGTCAGCTCTGACGGCTACGAGCGCAGGAGGAATGTGATGACCGCCGCAACCACGACCGTGTCCGGAACCGTCGTGACGAATGTGCGCAAGGAGGTGAAGCGGGAGACCCAGGAGCCGTGGTGCCACTTCCGGCTCGCGTGTAACGAGCGGTACTACGACTCCCGGAACAACCAGTGGGTGGAAGCGGAGACGTCGTACTTCACCATTATTTGCTGGCAGCCCCATCTGGCTCGCAACGTCGCCGCGTCATTGAAGGTCGGGGATCCCATCGTGGTGTATGGCAGGAGCCGGGTACGGGAATGGCGGGACGATCAGAACGCGTTGCGCTACTCGCTGGAGATCAGCGCCAGTTCGATCGGGCACGACCTGTTCTGGGGTTCGTCGGCGTTCACCAAGGGCACCCGCCACGGCCAGGCCGGGCCGGAAGCAGAGGAGATCAAACAGGCGGTCAGCGGGTACATGTACGGCGGCGGGGAGCGGTGTGTCGATCACGCTACCGGTGAGATCGACGACGCCGCCGACACCGGCGTTCCCCGTGTAGCCGAGGACGACGACGATGATGTCGGCGACGTCGACGGCGGGGTCGAGCATTCCATGGAACATGTCGCGGACCGGGATCGGCTCGCGGTTTAGGGGAATCACCGGCGAGGTCGTAGGCTTGGTGACGCTATGGCGGAATTCATCTATGTGATGCGCAAGGCGCGCAAGGCGCACGGCGATAAAGTCATCCTCGACGACGTCACGTTGTCGTTCCTACCCGGAGCCAAGATCGGCGTGGTGGGGCCGAACGGCGCGGGTAAGTCCAGCATGCTCAAGGTGATGGCGGGCGTGGACCAGGTGTCCAACGGCGATGCCTACCTCACGCCCGGCTACACGGTCGGTTTCCTGCCCCAGGAGCCGGCGCTGAACGAGCAGAAGACGGTGCTGGGCAACGTCGAAGAAGGCGTGGCCGAAACCAAGCAGATGCTCGCCCGGTTCAACGAGATCGCCGAGAAGATGGCGACCGACTACTCCGACGAGCTGCTCGCCGAGATGGGCAAGCTGCAAGAAAAGCTCGACCACCGCAATGCGTGGGATCTCGACTCGCAGCTCGACCAGGCGATGGACGCCTTGCGCTGCCCGCCCGGAGATGCCGAGGTGTCGGTACTCTCCGGCGGTGAGCGCCGGCGCGTCGCATTGTGCAAGCTGCTCCTCGAGCAGCCGGACCTGTTGCTGCTCGACGAGCCCACCAACCACCTCGACGCCGAGAGCGTCCAGTGGCTAGAGCAGCACCTGGAGAAATACGCCGGCACCGTCGTCGCCGTCACACACGACCGCTATTTCCTCGACCACGTGGCCGAGTGGATCGCCGAGGTCGACCGCGGCCAGGTCCACGGTTACCAGGGCAACTACACCACCTACCTGGAGAACAAGGCCGCGCGGTTGAAGGTCGAGGGCCAGAAGGACGCCAAGCGGCAGAAGCGGATGAAGGACGAGCTTGAATGGGTTCGCTCCAATGCCAAGGGCCGCCAGACGAAGCAGCGGGCGCGGTTGAACCGCTACGAGGAGATGGCTGCCGAGGCGGAGAAGGCGCGCAAGCTCGATTTCGAGGAGATCCAGATTCCGCCTGGCCCGCGGCTGGGCAACGTCGTCGTCGAGGCATCCGGGCTGACCAAGGGTTTCGACGATCGCCCGTTGATGCGCGATCTGTCCTTCATGCTGCCGCGTAACGGCATTGTCGGCGTCATCGGCCCGAACGGTGTCGGTAAGACCACGCTGTTCCAGATGATCGTCGGTGCCCAGACGCCGGACAGTGGCAAGCTCGAAGTCGGTGACAGTGTCCGGCTGTCCTACGTGGACCAGACTCGTGCCGGTATCGACTCGTCCAAGACGGTGTGGCAGGTCGTCTCCGACGAGCTCGATCACATTCGGGTCGGTCAGGTCGAGATGCCGAGTCGGGCCTACGTCGCGGCGTTCGGTTTCAAGGGACCCGATCAGCAAAAGCCCGCAGGTGTGCTCTCCGGCGGTGAACGCAACCGGCTCAACCTGGCGCTCACGCTCAAACAGGGCGGGAACGTGATCCTGCTCGACGAGCCGACGAACGACCTCGATGTGGAAACGTTGCAGTCGCTGGAGAACGCGCTGCTCGATTTCCCGGGATGTGCGGTGATCACGTCGCACGATCGGTGGTTCCTGGACCGCGTCGCCACGCACATCCTCGCCTGGGAGGGCGATGACGAGGATCCGGCCAAGTGGTTCTGGTTCGAAGGGAACTTCGATTCCTACGAGAAGAACAAGATCGAGCGGCTGGGCCAGGACGCGGCTCGCCCGCATCGGGTGACCTACCGCAAGCTCACCCGCGACTGATCACCGCCTAATGCGCGACTGATCACCACGGCTCGCCTACGGCGAACATCTGCCGTAGGCGCTCGTCGCCGGCCGGCAACCTGGAGTTCTCCACGTCCGCTGCGCCTGCCGCGAGCCGGCGCGTGACGATCACCGCGTGACCGGAGCCTCAACAACCAAATCCGCGCGTGCGCGGCATCTAACTCCGCGCGTGCGCGGCATCTCTGGTGTCTCTCGTACCATCGCCGCACTCCTGACTTCACGACCCCGAGCGTCCGCGGCGTCCGGCGCCATGCGGGTCAGATAGTACGGTCCGGGTCCTAAACCAGGTCAGATACGAGTACGCTCCCGGGTCCCACGCCAAGTCAGATAGCGCGCTTCGGGTCCTACACCAGGTCAGATACGAGCATGCTCCTGGGTCCCACACCAGCTCACACGCGGCGGTCAACCGCGGACCGGGCGTGATGCGCCCGGGGAGTCGCGGGGCTCCGTGCGGCACAGGGCCAGCACCGGACCCGGCTACCGGTCCGGCTACCGGCCCGAGCACCGGACTCGCGCCCAGCGCCACGCGATGGAGCAGCTCTGAGGGATCGGTGTGGAGTTTCCGCGCCTTGTGTGCGGAGAATTGGCCGCTATCACGACCGTATTTCCCCGCAGCCCGGCTGAAAGTCCACACCGATCACCCGAACGAGGCCGGGATTTCGCGCTGCTGCGGATGATCGGAGCGAGCGGTAGGTAGGTCGGCCAGATGATATGCGCGGAGGTGCTGATCATCGTGGTGGGTTGTTGCGCTGCTCGTCGTGATGGGGGCTGATGTCTTCGGATCCCCTCGTCTCTGTTCCCCGCTGGCCGGGATGAACCTGGGTACGGCAGGGCCACTCGCACTGGAGGTGCCGCCGCTTCTCCGTGGCGCACATCCCTCCCACAGATCAGTCGCACATTCATGATGTTATATTCGAACAGAGCTAAACATTCTGAGCATCATGGAGGTACGAACGTGAGCTGGCTCGAAGAGACCTTCGGTGTGTCCAAGCCGATCATCGGCATGTGTCACCTACCGGCGCTGCCTGGAGATCCGGCATACGATGCTCGAGAAGGTCTCGCAGCAGTGATCGAGCACGCGCGTCGCGAGCTCTCCGCACTGCAAGCGGGGGGAGTAGACGGCATAATGATCTCGAACGAGTTCAGCTTGCCGTATCTGACCAAGACCGAACCGATCACCGCGATCACCATGGCGCGGGTGATCGGGGAGATCCGGGACGAGATACGCGTCCCGTTCGGGGTCAACGTGCTCTGGGACGCTACGGCCTCGATCGATGTGGCAGTGGCCACGGGTGCCGGGTTCGTCCGGGAGATCTTCACCGGCGTGTACGCGAGTGACTTCGGCCTGTGGGACACCAACGTCGGTGCCACCGCGCGGCATCGTCGTGCGGTGAGCGGGGACGACGTCCGGCTCATGTTCAACATCGTGCCCGAAGGAGCCACCTACCTGTCCGACCGTGATCTCGCCGACCTCACGCGATCCACCGTCTTCAACGCCCGCCCGGACGCCATCTGCGTGTCGGGCCTGACGGCCGGCGCGGCTACCGACGACTCGGCCTTGAGCGCTGTGAAGGCGGCCGCCGGGGACACTCCCGTGGTGGTGAACACGGGGGTGCGGGCGAACAACGCCGCGCAGGCGCTCTCTGTGGCCGACGCTGCGGTGGTGGGCACGTTCTTCAAACGAGACGGCGTCTTCGAGAACTCCGTCGACCCCGAGCGCGTGCGGTTGCTGATGAGCGAGGTTCACCGGTTGCGCGAGGAGGCTACGGTCGAGGCATGACAGATCAGGTCGTCATCGGCGTAGACGTTGGCACGTACGAGACCAAGGGCGTCGCGGTCGACGCTCAGGGGCAGGTCATCGCGCGAGCGGCGCGGGCGCACCGGCTGAGCGTGCCCCGGCCCGGGTGGGCCGAGCACGACGCCGACGACGTCTGGTGGTCCGGAACGGTTGCGGTGATCCAGGAGCTGCTCGCCACGGACCTGGTCGACCCGGGAGCGATCTCGGCGGTCGGTTGCAGCGGCATCGGTCCGTGCGTGCTGCCGGTGGATGCTGCCGGCTCGCCGCTGCGCCCGGCCATCCTGTATGGCGTCGACACCCGTGCGACGTCACAGATCGCCGCGATGGAACGCACTCTCGGCACCCAGCAGATCACGGAACGCAGCGGCAACGTCCTGTCGGCGCAGTCGGCCGGACCCAAGATCGCATGGTTGCGGGACAACGAGCCCGACGTCTATCGCCGGGCGGCCTGCTTCGTCACCTCGCAGACCTACCTCGTGGGCCGGCTCACCGGTCGCTGGGTCATCGACCACGGCACGGCCGGCTACTTTCACCCGTTCTACGACCTCCACGACGGCGTGTGGAACGTCGCCGGATGCGAAGACGTGGTCACTCCCGATCGCCTTCCCGACATCGCGTGGGCCTACGAGGTGGCCGGGCACGTCACACCCGAGGCGGCGCGCGAGACCGGGCTGCCCTCCGGCGTCCCGGTCATCACCGGCACCACCGACGCCCCGGCGGAGGCGATCAGCTGTGGCGTCACCGAACCGGGACGCATGATGCTCATGTATGGATCGAGCATCTTCGTCATCGAGATGCTCGACCGCGCTATCCCGAGTGACACGCTGTACTCCGCTCCCTACGTGTTCCCGGGCAGCTACGTTCTCGCGGGCGGCACCGCCACTGCGGGGAGCTTGACGCAGTGGTTTCTCCGCGTGCTCGATCCCGCGGCGGCGGAGGAAACCCGTGCCGCGTCGTTCGAGCAGCTGGCCGCCGAGGCGGCGGACTCGCCGCCGGGCGCGCGGGGTCTCGTGCTGTTGCCGTACTTCAGCGGGGAACGGACACCGATCAACGATCCGGACGCGTGCGGGACGGTTCTCGGCTTGACCCTGTCACACACGCGAGGCGATCTCTACCGGGCCATCCTCGAGGGCATTGCCTGCGGGATCCGGGCGATCGTGGAGACCTACGCCGCGCAGGGAGCTGCTCCCACCGTCATCCGCGCGGTCGGTGGCGGGACCCGTAACGACGTCTGGACGCGTGCCGTCTCCGATATCAGCGGGCAGCGCCAGGAGATCGCGGCGGGATCCGGTGCGTCGTTCGGGGACGCGGCGCTGGCCGCGTACGGCGTCGGCCTGCTGGAAGACCGGCAGGCCATCGAGCGCTGGGTGCGTGTTGAGCGCACGGTCGAACCGGATCGGACGCTGCGCTCCACGTACGACGACTTGTACCGCCGGTCCACGGATCTTTACCAGTCCACCCGGCATCTCATGCACGACATTGCCCGCGGAGAGAGCACATGAGCCGACACCAGTGGGCGGAACTCGCCCGGACGATCGCCGACGGCACGGGCACGCAGGCCGGAGACGCCGTCAGCGTGTTTCTCACCGATGCCGGTTCGGTCACCGCCGTGGACGCATTCGTGGCGGAGGTGTACCGGCGTGGTGCGTTTCCCCAGGTCCTGCTCACCGACGAGCGGTTCGACCGCAGCGCGCTCGAACACGCCGATGCGGCGCAGCTCGCTCGCGTGCCCGACCTCGAAGCCGAGGCGTTGCGGTGGTCCGACGTGCACGTGTCGTTCCGGGGCATGCTGCCTCCCGCCTCCCCGAACATGGACGACGATCGGGTGGCCACGCAGCGTCGAGCCAAGGGGGCGATCTCCGCGTTGCGGTGGTCGGAGACGCGGTGGGCCGTCGTGCGGGTTCCGACCGCCGAATGGGCGAGATTCACCGGGATCGACGAGGCGGCACTGTTCGACGAGTTCTTCGCCGGATGCCTGCGGGACTGGCCAGCGGCGCGGCACACGTGGCGTGGGCTTGCCGAGCGCCTGGGGCGTGCGGGGACCATGCGGATTACCGGCCCTGACACCGACCTGGAGCTGGGGGTGAGCGAACGCACATGGGTGGTGTTCGCGGGCGAGGCTAACCTGCCCGACGGCGAGATCGCCACGGCACCGGTGGAGGAGAGCGTCACCGGCTACATCACGTTCCCCGAACGGTTCTACTTCGCCGGGCGGGCCGTCGAGGGTCTGCGGCTCACGTTCGAGCAGGGCGCCGTCGTCGACGTCCACGCTGACGAGGGGGAAGGGCTGGCTCGCGCCCTCCTCGCGACCGATCCGGGTGCCCGGTACGTCGGCGAGCTCGGGATCGGTGTGAACGCGGCGATGACGACGCTCACCGGAGACCTGTTCTTCGACGAGAAAGTGCTGGGCACGGTGCACATCGCGCTCGGGCGCGGCTATCCCGAATGCGGCGGGATCAATCAATCCACGCTGCACTGGGACATCGTCAAGGATCTGCGGCACGACTCGCGCTCGGGTCCGGGCAGCCTCGTCGTGGATGGCGTATCCCTGATCGAGAACGGGACCGTGCAGCCCGAGCTATGGCCATGAGGGCTGGTGGCCCTGGCCAGCGCCGTCACGACCGGGAGGGCCGGGCCGTGACGACTTCGACGCCAGCGCGCTCGAACTCGACGACAGCCGGATGGTCGGCGGCGGCATCCGTGACGAGGACATCGATGTCGTCGACGGCCGCGACATGGGCGAAGCTCTCGTTGCCCAGCTTGCTGGTGTCCGCCAGCACGATCACCTTCCGGGCGGAACGGATCATCACCTTCTTGACCTCGGCATCTTCGAGGTTGAACTCGGTCGCGCCGACCGCCGGAGACAGCCCTCCGACGCCGACGAACGCCTTGTCCAGGCGCATCGAACGGAACCGGTCCGCGGCGGCCTGTCCCGTCATGGAGAGCTCTTCGGCCCGCACCACGCCGCCCGTGACGATCAGCCGAGCCGACTGTTCGAGCGCGTGAGACGACGCGACGGCCCACGCCACGCGCAGGCTCGCCGTGACGATGGTGAGCTGGCGTACCGACGCGAGCGAGTCCGCCATCATCAGCACCGTCGAGCCGACGTCCAAGCCGATCGCGTCACCGTGTGTCACCAGACCGGCGGCTGCGGTGGCGATGGCCTGTTTGCGGTCCGGTTGCTGACCTTCGCGGACGCGAAAGGGTGGTTCGTACGCGCGGCCACCCACGGGTGTGGCGCCGCCGTGGACACGCCGGAGTACGCCGGTGCGTTCGAGCTCGAACAGATCCCGCCGGATGGTCATCTCGGAAACGTCGAACATCTCGACGAGTTCGGCGACGCTGACATCACCGCCGGTGTCGAGTCGTTCGATGATCGCCCGATGCCGTTCCGTCTTCACGCAACATCCTCCCCTTCTGCACGCCGGAGCTCTCGGCGTATGGATGCCATCATCGCCCGTTGCTCGTGGCCGTGCGGGAACACATTTCATTTCGACTCGGCCACGATTGTCCCGCAACGTACATCTGTAGCTTGCGAATCACTCATTTTCAGAGTTAGTTTCAAACATATTTGAACATATACCGAGGGAGAACTGTGATGCGGCGCACACGATGGACTGGGATCACCGCAACGGTCGTCGTCCCCTTCATGCTGGCTGCCGGGTGCAGCACGGCCGACGACGAGGTCACCAACGACAGCCCCGAGGATTCTCCGGAGGAGGCGGAGCAGTCCTCGGGCGACGAGGACTATGCCACGGTCGTGAAGCTGGAGGGGGTTGCCTGGTTCGACCGCATGGCCACCGGCGTCGAGTCGTTCGATGAGGACTACGACGTCAACGCATTCCAGCAGGGGCCGGCCCAGGCGGACTCGGCTCAGCAGGTCCAGGTCATCGAGGACATCATCGCCCAGGGCGTGGATGTGCTCGCCGTCGTGCCGTTCCAGCCCGACGCGGTGGAATCCGTGCTCGGTCGCGCGCAAGATGCCGGCATCACCGTGGTGACGCATGAAGCTCCCGAGCTGGAAAACACCGAGTACGACGTCGAGCCGTTCCGCAACGAGGAGTACGGCGCGCACCTGATGGACGAGCTCGCCGAGCGTATGGATGAGGAAGGCGAGTACGCGCTCATGGTCGGCTCGCTCACCTCCGCCACCCACATGGCCTGGGTCGAGGCTGCCCAGAAGCACCAGGAGGAAAACTACCCGGACATGACGTTCGTCGGTGACTACGTCGAGACCAGCGATGACACGCAGACCGCGTACGAACGCACCCGGGAGCTGCTCTCCACCTATCCCGACCTGAAGGGTATCCAGGGCTCGTCCGCCGTGGACATCGTCGGGGCCGGACAGGCGATCGAAGAAGCGGGACTCACCGACGACATCGCCGTGGTGGGCACCAGCGTGCCGTCGAACGTCAAAGACTTGCTGGAGACCGGCGCCGTGGACTTGATGAGCGGCTGGGATCCCGGAGCGGCGGGCTACGCGATGAACGAGGTCGCCCGGCGGATCCGGGCCGGTGAGGAGATCAGTTCCGGCGCCGACCTCGGAGCCGAGGGCTACGACTCGATCGAGGTCGACGGTTCGGTGATCTACGGTAACGACGCCTGGATCGACGTGGACGCGGACAATGTCGACGAGTACGACTTCTAGTTCCGCGGTGAACGCGCCACCGGTTCTCGCGGCCCGGGGTGTCTCCAAGCGGTACGGCACCGTCCAGGCCCTCGACGATGTCGATCTGGCGGTCCGTGCCGGGACGGTGCACTGCCTCGTGGGGGAGAACGGTTCCGGCAAGTCGACGTTGACCAAGATCTTCGCCGGTTCCGAGCGCCCGGATGCCGGGACGTTGACCATCGGCGATCGTTCGGACGTCGCTCAGGTCAGCGCCCGTGACAGCGTTGCCGAGGGGGTGCGCGTGATCTATCAGGATCTCGCGCTGTTCCCCAACCTGTCGGTCGCCGAGAACTTGGCCGTCCCGGCGGCATCGGGGCTCTTACGCCGCTACCACCCTCGGGCGTACCGCCGCCGCGTCGAGCAGGCCTTGCAACGCGTCGGATTGCGAGTCGACCCCGCCGTTGCGGTCGAACGGCTGTCGGTGGCCGAACGCCAGCTGGTCGCCATCGCGCGAGCGGTGGCGACCGAAGGGCGCATCATCCTCATGGACGAGCCCACGGCAGCGCTGACCCAGGACGAGATCGATCGGCTGCTCGGGCTCGTGGACGAGCTCCGTGCGGAGGGCCTGGCCTTCGTCTTCATCACCCACAAGTTGCGCGAGGTGACCGACATCGCCGACGAGGTCACGGTGCTGCGCGACGGCCATGTGGTGGCCAGCGGGCCTGCGGCGGACTTCGATGCCGAACGGATCACGGTGCTGATGACCGGTGACACCGTCGAGCGGCAACGACGCGCGGTTCGTGAGGCGCCGGATACCACCCCCGTGGTGGAGCTGCGCGGCGGGTCGCTGTCGGGCCAATTCAGCGACGTCGACGTGGCGCTGCACGAGGGGCGCGTCGTCGGCCTGGCCGGCATCGTCGGTTCCGGCCGGACCGAGATCGGTCTGGCGATGTCCGGCCTGTTGCCGCTCGACACGGGGCAGCTGTACGCGCACGGAGAGCCGGTGCGCAACGCCCGGGATCTGCCGCTGCTCCAGTACGTTCCCGAGGATCGGCTTACCGAGGGACTCGTGCTGGAGTGGTCCGTCGCCAACAACGTCGTCGTGAACGACCTGCAGGAGGTGAGCGGGAACGCGGGGCTGCTGAACCGTGGCCGGATCCGGGAGGTCGCACGACGATGGCGGCAGGCGCTGCGTATCAAGGTGGACGACGTCGACGACCCGGCCGGCACGTTGTCCGGTGGCAACCAGCAACGCGTGCTGCTGGCCCGGGCCCTGGCCCCGGACCCGGAAGCGATCATCCTCAGCAATCCGACTGTCGGCGTGGATGTCGGCTCGCGCGCCGAACTGCACGAGCTGATCCGTGACACGGCCGATCGGGGGGTCGCGATCCTGATGATCTCTGACGAGCCCGGCGAGCTGCTGGACGTCTGCGACGAGATCGTCGTCGTGCGCGATGGTCGCGTGATCGGGAGCTGGCCGGCTCCGGAGCTGAACGAGGAGACCATCTGGCAGACGATCACGCACGAGGAGGTCGCGGCGTGAAACAACGGTTCTCCGAGGCCCTCGGCCGGCACGAGGCGATCCTCGCCGCGGCCATCTGCGCGCTGGTCATCGGCTTCGCGATCGCCGCGCCCGCGTTCCTCGGCGCCGGTCACCTGTTCAGCATCCTGCGGAGCATGATCGTCATCGGCATCATGGCGCTCGGGCTTCTCGTGGTGCTGATCGCGGGAGGTGTCGACGTCTCCGTCTCCGCTACGGCCGTCGCCTCGATGTACGTGACGGTCGTGACGCTGACCGAGATCGGATACGACGGGCCCGTCATCGTGGCGTTTCTCATCTCGGCGGTGCTGGGAGCGGCGCTCGGCCTGGTCAACGGCGCGCTCGTGTCGCTTTTCCGGCTACCGACGCTGATCGTCACGCTGGGGACGCTCACCCTCTACCGGGGCGCCCTGCTCGCCTTCGTCGGCACCGATCGGCTGATGGATCTGCCGGCGCAGATGGCCGAGCTCGGACGGGCCTCGGTCTTCGTGCTGCAATCCTCCGGTGGCACCCGGGCCCCGCTGCACGTCGGGGTCGTCGTCCTGGTGACGCTCGCCGTGGCGCTGGCGCTCGCGTTGCGCTACACCGGCTGGGGCCGTGCCGTCTACACGCTGGGCGGCAACGAAGACGCGGCGCGGCGCCTGGGAGTTCCGATCGTTCCGGTGCGGTTGTCCGTGTTCGCCGTGTCCGGAGGTCTCGCCGGCATCGCCGGGCTCATGTCGGCCAGCCTCATCCGCGCGGCCGACCCGTTCACCATCGTCGGTTCGGAGCTGACCGTGCTCGCCGCGGTCATCCTCGGTGGGGCGTCGATCGCGGGCGGGCGCGGCACGGTCCTCGGCACGATGTTCGGGGTCCTGCTCGTGACACTCGTCGATTCCAGCCTGGTGCTCGTCGGCATCCCGACCGAGTGGAAACAGGTGTTCGTCGGCGTGTTCCTGCTGCTCGGCGTCGCGACACCGGCGATCCGGCGGCGACGGATGGCCCGGCAACGAGGGGTGGTGGCAGCGGCATGAGCGATGTCCAACCGGTGAAGCGGCACGAGCCGAGCGATCCGCCGACGGAGCCGGCCGAATCCCGGCAGCGCGGGCTGCGCGACCCGAACCGGCGGCGCGACCGCTACCACATGCTTCTCCTGCTCGCCATCCTGATCATCGAGTTCGTGCTCCTCACCGCGTTGCGGCCGGATGCCTATCCCACGGCGCGCAACCTCACCTCGATGGCGTTCCAGATGTCCGAGATCGGCCTGCTGGCGCTCGCCGTGGCGTGTGCCATGCTCATCGGCGGGATCGACCTGTCCATCGTGGCGGTGGCGAACCTGTCGGGGATCGTTGCCGCCAAGGTCATGACGGCGCTGGCGCCGGAGATGGGCGGCACCGCGCTGGTCGTCGCGACCGGCTGCGCGCTCGGTGTCGGGCTCGTGGCCGGAGCGGTCAACGGCTTGTTGGTGTCGTTGCTGCGGGTTTCCCCGATCGTGGTGACGCTTGGGACGATGACGCTGTTCACGGGCGTGGCCACGGGTGTGACCGGGGGCTCCACCGTGTTCGCGGCCGGCGAGTTCGCCAGCGTGGGCGCGATACTTGTCGCGGGTGTCCCGCTCGTGTTGCTGGTGCTCGTGCTGGCGGCCGTGGCGCTGACCGTGGCGACTCGCTCCACCCGCTGGGGGTTCCGGGTCTACACCGTGGGGGCGTCCGAGAAGGTCAGCCGGTACGCGCGCCTACCGGTCGAGCGGGTACAGGTCTCCGCGTACCTCATCAGCGGTTCCCTGTCCGCCCTGGCCGGCCTGGTCACGCTGTCGCGGACCGATTCGATCTCGGTGGGTTTCGGCTCGTCTTACCTGATCCTGGCCATCCTCGTCGCCGTGCTGGCCGGGGTGAGCCCGTACGGGGGTGTCGGCCGGCTGCTTGCCGTGCCGGTGGCGATGGCCGTGATGCAGCAGGTCTCCACGGGCTTGAACATGGCCCTGGCCGGTGCCGAGGGCGCGAACTTCGCGAAGGAGTTCGCCTGGGGTGCCATCCTCATCCTCGTGCTGGCCGTCTCCGAACCGCGGACCCGGCAATGGTTGCGCGAGCTGGTCGCGGTACGCCGCGTTTAGACGGAGCTGCTCCTGTCCGATAGCTTGAATCGGTGAGAGACGTCCGGCCGTCGACCGGCGGACCCGGCTCCGGAGGAGCGATCGTTGCAGATGGACCCGAGCACGCCGCGACACGTCGCGCACGTGCCGATGCGGTGGGCCGACATGGACGCCTACGGTCACGTCAACAATGCGGTCTTCCTGCGCTATCTTCAGGAAGCGCGCGTGGAGATGCTGTTCGTGCAGGCAGCCCGGCGGGGCGCCGCCGGGCTCGCCGAGGGCGTGGTGGTTGCCCGCCACGAGATCGACTACCTCGCGCCGTTGCGGTTCCGGCCCGGCGCGGTGCGGGTCGAGACCTGGCTGCGCGAGATGCAGAACTCGACGTTCACCTTGGGCTATGAGATCGTCGACGCCGACGAGTCAGGGGAGATCTACGCGCTGGCGTCCACGACGCTCGTCCCGTACGACCTCTCGGTGGGACGTCCGAGACGGCTCGGGGAGGAGGAGAAGGCGGTACTCGAACGCCATCTCCAGCCGGACGGGCCGGTCCCGCGTGCCGGGCGTGGCAGCGCCGGTGCCACGCGGGACCGCGATCGTGCGCCGGGCGGCGAGGAACCGGACGGGCGGAGCGGGCCGCCGCGCCCGGAGGGCAAGGTTCACCAGTACGAGTGCGCCGTGCGCTTCGACGACCTCGATTCCTATGGCCACGTCAACAACGTCACGTTCGCGGAGTACATCCAGGAGGCGCGGATCGATTTCGTCGCCCGGCACTTCCCGGGCGGGTTGGCGGGACACGCCGGCTCGGTGGTCGCGGGGCAGCACATCGACTATCTCGCGCCGGTGACGGCGGGTGCGCGGCTTCAGGTGGAGGTCTGGGTGACCCGGCTGGGCGAATCCTCGTTCGATCTCGCCTACGCGATCCGCGACGCCGAGCGCGTCTACGCCCGCGCCACGTCGGCCCTGGTCGCCTACGACCTGCAGGAAGCCCGTCCGCGCCCGGTCAGCCCGCCGGAGCGAGCCGCCCTCGAACCGTTCCATGGGGTCCAATGATGACCGTTCTCGTTCCCGCGCAGCCGGGTGCCGCCGCCGATCTGGCGACCTTCGCGCAGCGGGTCGCCAAGTTCGAAGCCGAGGCGGTGATGCGCATCGTCGGGACGGGCACCGTCGTCGGATGCTTCGCCGGTACCCCGTTCGATGCCCTGGCCATGCGCGCCGTGCGGCTGGCCGAGCCGGTGGAGATCGACGAGGTGGTCGAGGCCTCGACGCTGGCCGCGCGCGCGGTCGGCGCCGCGGGCGAGCTCGACCTGCCGCCGGCGCTACCGGCACTGCGCTGGACGACCAGCTTGCCGCCGCGTTCGGGCTGGTCGGAGCTGGCCCGCCTGCCGCTGTCGGAGGTGCGGGCCAAGGTCGACGCGGGCGTGGCCGAGTTCCGCCGGCGCGCACCCGAAGAGACCGAAGGCCAGGACGCGCGGGCGGCACGGGCGACCCTCGAAGGGCTCGCCACCCAGATCTGGAACGAGGAGCTGGCCGCTGGCGTGCCCCTGCGGCTGGCCCACGCAGCATCGTCGTACAGCTTCCTGGGCGGGGAGTTCGTGGATGGCGACGGCCAGGTGGTCGTGCGTTCGGTCGGCTCGTGGCAGCGGCTCGACGCGCCCTACGGTACGGTGCTCGCTCGCAGCAGCATGTCGCTGCTCGCGCTCTGACGCTCGCGCCGATATCAGCCCGAGGTCAACGCCGGGTGCCGCCCTCGTACCACGTGCCGTGCTGCACTTGCGCCCGCCGTACCGCGAGGACCTGTCCGCGGGTGCGAGCGGGCAGGTCGGCGCACAGCCGGTCGATGTCGGCCACGGATTCCACCCAGGTGGCGTCGATACGCATCGCCGAAGCGATCTGCGGGATGTCCGGGTTGTCGTAGTCCACGCCGACGTTGCGCCCGTATCCTTCCTGCTGCTTCTTGCGTTGCGATCCGAAGCCGCCGTCGTCCAGGACCAGCACCACGACGGGGACATCCAGCGAGGCGATGGATTCAAGCGACGAGAGGGACATGAAGAACGATCCGTCGCCGATGACGGCGAGTGCACCGTCGATGCCGCCGGTCATGGTGGCGCCGATCGCGTTGGGCACGGCGAAGCCCATCGCGCCCAGGCCGTGGGCGTAGATGAACGGGCTGCCGCCGAAATCGGCGGACGCGGACAGTGTCAGCGGGCCGAAGCCGGGATCCATGGTGACGATCCACGAATCGGGCGCCGCGTCGATCATTCTCGTGACGAGCTGGGCGTCCAGCGTGGCCTCCGCGCCGGAAACGTCACCCAGCGGCCCGTTGGCCCGGTTCACCAGGCGGGCCCGATCGATCCAGCTGCCGGCGACCGAGACCGCCCGCTCCCGGTAGGCCGGGCCGAACGCGTGCAGAAACTCCTCGACGTCCGCGACCACGCCCAGCGTCGGGGCGAGCCGGCGGTCGATGACGCCGGGCTCGGGATGCACGCAGATGACGTCCGTGTCCGGGCGGGGGATCGACCACCGCACCGTGTCGACGTCCGTGAGTTCGGCGCCCAGGGCCAGCACCACGTCCGCATCGCCGACGAGCGCGGTCGTGTCCCGCGAACCGAACCTCCCAATGGTCCCGGCATACCCGGGGCGGCTGCCGATGCCGCCCCGGGCGCCGAACGTCGTCGCGTAGGGGATGCCGAGGCCGTCGCACTGGTCGAGGATGCGTTCCGCAGCGGCGCCACGGCGGGAGGTCTCACCGAGAAGGACGACGGGCGCGTGTGCCCGCGCCAGGAGGTCGACCGCGCGGTGGACCTCGCCAGAGTTCGGCGCCGGCCGGCTGAGGGGTGCTTGCGGTGCGTCGGCGATCTGCGCCAGGACCGGGTCGATGGCGGCGGACCAGGAGGCGAGGTCGTCGTCGGTGACCGGCATCAGGGCGATGTCCTCGGGAAGGTCGATGTGCACCGTGCCGGTCCCGCCGCGCAGCGCCTCTCCGAGCGCGCGTCGCAGGACGTGTGGCAGCTCGTCCGGCCGGGTGACCCGGTAGCTGAACGCGCAGAGCTGGCTCATGACCGGGAGCAGCTGCCAGTCGTGGTACGGCATCCGCGCCAGCGTGTCGCTCTCCTCGTTGCCGGTGATGAGCAAGAGCGGCACCCCGTCTCGATGCGCACCGGCCATGGCGGTGATACAGCTGGTGGCTCCCGGGCCGACGTGTGTCGCGACGACGCCGAGCCGGGCCGACGCTCGCGCGTACCCGGCGGCCATCTCGGCGGCGCTGAGCTCGTACCGCGCGGCGACGTACCGGATCCGGCCATCGTCCTCGACGGCATCGAGCAAGGGCATGATCGTGCTACCGGCGACCCCGAAGAGGTGGGTGACGCCGGCGCGTGCCAGGAACTGGACCAACGCGTCGGCCACCGTCCGGTGCTCTGTCGGGGAGTGTTCCGCGCACATGTCCCGTCCTTTCGTCTGGTGGGGCGATGCTGGTGCGGGTTTGGAGATGTGGGTCATGGCCGTGTCATCACCTCGATGTGTCGTGATCGGACGGTGGGCGCCGCCGCTGCCGGTGCTGGGCCACGAGGACCGCGGCGGAGGCCGCGAGTGCCAGCGTCCCCATCACGGTCCAGCTGGTGGAGTAGCCACCCGCGGTGTCGACCAGCCAGCCGAAAACGGGGGGACCGGTGAGCGACCCGAGCATCATCGACCCGAGCAGCAGCCCGCCGGCCCGCCCGGACCGTCCGGAGCCGGCCAGCTCGGTCCCCCACAGGCGGATGACCCCGACCCAGCCCTGCGCGAAGAATCCGAAGATCAGCATGGTGAGCGCGCCGGTGGTGGCGATGAGCGGGTCGGCGGCGACCCCCAGCATGATCGCGATCATGCCGCCCCCGGCGGCGCTGGTGGCCAGCGCCAGGCCGCGATGACCACGAAAGGCCCGGTCGCTGAGCCAGCCACAGGCGATACGCCCCACGCCGCCACCGAGCCCGAACAGCGCGAACCAGCGTGCTGCCTCGACCGGCGCCAGCCCGCGGTCGTCGACGAGGTACAGCGTGAGGAACGTCATGGCAGACGACATGAACACGCCGAGGGCGGCACTGATGGCGATCAGGGTGGCGAGCTGGCGGACCAACGGGAGTTTCGTGGCGACGGCTGCGCGCACATCCTCCGTCCCGGTATCGCCCGCCCATTGATCATCATCCGGTCCTCCCCGGGCTACGCCGGCCGCACCGTCGTGAACGGTGCGCCGTGCGGGCGCGGCGGAGTCAGGGCCGTGGCGTAGCGCTACAGTGGCGCCCGCCACGACGGCGGCCGTCGTGGCGAGCGCACCTTGCCAGCCCAGGCCGGCGGATGCGAGCGGGGGCAGTGTCATGGCGGCGAGAGCCGAGCCGATCGGGGTGCCGGTCTGCTTGACACCAAACACGAATCCGCGGTCTGCCAGTGGCGCGCCTTCGTACCCGAGGCGGTCGCTGAGCGGTGGTATCGCGCTGCGGCTCACCCCGGCCAGGGCGAGCCCGAGGATGACGGTCGTGACCGTCGAGAATCCGGCGGCTATCAGGAGCGACGCGGCGATGCCCAGACCGGTGAGCAGAACGGTCGTCCGTGCATGGTGCCGATCCACCCATCCACCCGAGACGAATGCCGCGGCGGCCGTGCCGACATAGGGTGCGGCGGCGACCAGGCCCATGGTGGACGCGGAGACACCGAGATCGGTGCGGATGAACGGCGCCAGCGCCCCGTACGTTTGCATCGCCATGGCCTGCACCATCATGAGCGCGGCCAGGTAACCGGCGAGCCGACAGGTGGGCCACGACGGGAGTGCGTGGCCACCCACCCGGAACCGTCCCATGCGTGTCAGAGCAGATTCCGCACGGCCTTGAGCCGCTGTACGGAATCACCCGCCAGGTGAGTCCAGATGGCGGCATCCCGGACGAGTTTCTCGACACCCTGGTCCCGCATCACGCCGAGGGCACCGTGGATGTCCATGTTCAGGTGGGTGACGCGCTGGACGGTGTCGGTCGCGAAATTCATCAGCGCCACGTTGTTGCGCGCGTCGCCGGCGTCTGCTTCCGCAGCGGTGCGAAACGTGAACGCCCGCAGGGCTTCGGTCAGGGTGTGCATCTCCGAGAGCTTGAGCTGGATCGCCTGATGTTCGACGATCTGCTTGCCGCCTTGCCGGCGGCCGCGGGCATGAGCCAGCGCCATCTCCATCGCGGCGTCGCAGACACCGACGGCGATCGCGGCCAGTTCGAGATCGCCGAACTCCGAGGTGTCTCCGGCACGGGCCGCTACGCCCCGGTTGACCTCGCCGACCACGTTCGCGTGCGGGACGCGGCAGTCTTCGAAGATGAGCTCGGCATTCTGGTAGAAGCGCCACCCGACCTTGTCGTAGACGGTGCCGACGCGGAATCCGGGACTGTCCGAGGGAACCAGGAACAGGGTGGTTCCCTCGCTCAGCCGGACTGACGGATCGGTGCGGGTGTCGATGAAGAACAGCGTGCCGACGCTCCCGTTGGCGATGTAGTGCTTGCGACCGTTGAGGATCCACTCGTCGCCGTCCCGCTCGGCGGACATCATCCAGCCGGCGTCGGGGTCGTCCGGCGGCATCCGGTTGTCCGAACCGGCGTGCAGCTCGGTGCCTCCCTTGCCGAGCAGGTACGTGTCGTCGTTCAGGAACGGTTCGAGGAAACGCCGCCGCTGGTCGGCAGTGCACGCGGCGGCGATGAGGTGACTCCATTTCCAGCACTGGCTGAACGTCTTGGTGATCGCGGCATCCCCGCGCGCGAGCTCGGCCATGACGAGCGCCTGGCCGACGAAGTCGAGACCACCGCCGCCCCATTCGGTCGGGACCGCGGCCGTGCGGAAGCCGAGCCGGGAACCCTTCTTGATGATCTCCCAGTCGAACGTGGCCGCGGGATCGGTGATCTGATCCCGCTCCAGCGAGATCGGCCGGATCTCTCGTTCGGCGAATTCTCGAGCTGCCGCCTGCCACGTGCGGTGTTCTCCGGTGAACTCGACCATGCGCCTCGTTTCCTCCGGTTCGCTTCAGCGGACCACGTAGTATGCTAAATATACTGTATATGATTGTCGTGGTTCGGTCCGGAGCCCAAGGGGAGGGCAGTGTCCAGCGGAATGCCGAGCGGGATGCCGAACGGGTCACCGGGCCAGGGCCGTCCGGTAGAGATCTGCGTCATTCCCGGTGATGGAGTAGGTGTCGAGGTGATCGCTGCCGCGTGCCGGGTTCTCGATGCGGTCACGCGTGCCGGAGGGCCGCGCTGGGTCCGCACCGAACACGCTGCGGGCTACGCCGCGTACCGGGAAACGGGTGAGCCGCTTCCGCGTGCCACGGTGGAGGCCGCACAGCAAGCCGACGGCGTCCTGGTCGGTGCCATGGATGCGGCCCGGATCCCCGGCGGGCTGCCGCAGCCGATACGGGCGTTGCGACGGGAGCTGGAGACCGTGGCGAGCCTGCGACGCTGCAGGACCCTGCCGGGAGTGCCCGCTCCGTCGGGTCCGCTGGACGTGATGGTGGTGCGCGAGCTCACCGAGGGCTTCTACGCGGGTGTCGAATATCCGGTGGGAAACGACGGAGCCTGCGCGGTACGCGTCGTGACGCGGGAAGCCTCGGCCCGGGCGGCGCGCATCGCGTTGCAGTGCGCACGCGAGCGATCATGCAAGGTGACGGCCGTGCACAAGCGCGGCGCCATGCCGCTCACCGATTCGCTGTTCCTCACTGCGGTATCCGAGCAGGCGTCCAGCTTTCCCGACGTCGAATACGAGACGAAGAACGTGGACGCCTGCGCCATGGAGATGGTCCGCGCGCCGCAAGCGTTCGACACGATCCTGTGCACCAACGCGTTCGGCGACATCCTGTCCGACCTCGCGGCCGGACTGGCCGGCGGGCTCGGTCTGGCAGCGTCGGGATGTGTCGGTGACCGCTGGGCCTATTTCGAGCCGTTGCACGGCACCGCCCCGGACATCGCCGGTCAAGGCGTCGCTAACCCGCTGGCGGCCATCCTCAGCGCGGCGTTGATGCTGGCGCACCTGGGTCATCACTCGTGGTCGACGGTCGTCGAGGAGTCCGTCGCCGACGTGCTGGGCGCCGGCGGGCCCCTCACCGCCGACCTGGGTGGTGACGCGACGACGTCTGACGTGGCTGGGGCGGTGTGCCGGCGGGTCGTCGCCCGCGCCGCAGGCCTCGCAGCGGCCGGCCGGGCAGATGCCGATCGAGCGAAGGCGGGTGACGATGCCGACCGTGGGGACTGACCAGCTCGAAACGTTCGTCAGGGAGATCTTCGTCGCGGCGGGAACGCCACCGGGCCCGGCCGCGGACGTCGCCGAGCATCTGGTCTCCGCCAACCTCGTCGGTCACGATTCGCACGGCGTCAACCGCGCGCCCGGATATATCAGGCTCGTGGAAACCGGCCATATCGTTCCGGATGCGCCGATCGAGGTGTACGACGAGACCGACACGACTGCCGTGGTGGACGCCAACTGGGGGCTCGGGTTTTCCGCGACGAATCACGCGACGGATCTGGCCACGGCGAAGGCGCACGCACACGGAACGGGAGCGGTGACCATCCGGCGGCAAAGTCACATGGGACGGCTGGGCTGGTACAGCGCCCGCGCGGCGGAACGGGGTGTGATCTCGTTCGTGGTGGCGGATTCCGGACGCGCCCCGAAGGTCGTGGCGCCGTTGGGGGGTCGTGCTCGCCGGCTGGGTACCAACCCGCTGTCGTTCGGTGTCCCGTCCGAGCTGGACGGCCCGCTCGTCCTGGACATGGCGACGTCGGCGGTGGCCCAGGGAAAGACGAGGATCGCGAAAGCGCGGGGTGAGCTGCTGCCGTACCCCTGCATCGTCGCTGCCGACGGCAGTCTCACGCGCGATCCGCATGCGCTCGGCGAGGACGACGGCGGGGCGTTGCTCCCGTTCGGCGGTGACCAGGTGCACAAGGGGTACGGGCTGTCGTTCATGGTGGAGGTTTTCGCGGGTTTGTTGACCGGTATCGGGTTCAGTCACGATCCGGGCGGGTTCTCCAATGACGGCGCATTCGTTGCCGCGTTCGCGGTGGATCGTTTCCGGCCGCTGGAGGAGTTCACCCGCGACGTCCGCGCGTTCGTCGATTACCTGAAGGACACGCCGCTGGCCGACGGGCACGACGAGATCCTCTACCCGGGCGAGGTGGAGGCACGGACCGCGGCCCGGCGGCGCGACCAGGGCATCGACATCGACGATCCGACATGGCAGCGGCTGGTGGACGTCGCGCGAAGGTACGCGGTCGAGGTGCCAGCTGCCTTCGATGGGCACTGAGCACGCCTAGATCCAGCGGCCCTCGGGCAGGTGAACGTTGAACGCGCCGCCGAACAGCTGGTACATGCCGAGCGCGAGGAGACCCGCGACGACGATGATCAGGCCGACGGCGGCTGGATGGCGCCGGCCCCCGAGCACGCTCGCCTGTACGACCATGAACAGCCAGGTTGCCACGAAGTAGCCGATCTGGGGGATGAGCAGGAAGAAGGCGAGCACGCTCGCGGAGAACCAGCTCACGTCGACGGCGGCGCGCCACGACTCGAACAGCTTCTCCCGCGTGCGCCGGGCGAGTCCGATCACGGCGAGCAGGATGCCGAGGCCGACCATGAGCCAGGAGACCATGTTGGGGAACACCCACGTGCGCTCTCCCCAGCCAGGCCCCCAGGTGTAGGCGAACGAACCCAGGATGATCAGTGCCAGACCGGACAGCAGGTCGTGATTGAACGCGATCCGGCGCCCGGTCCCGGTCCCGGCGGGCGCCGTGGTTCCGGCATCGTTCATGGTCAACCCTCCGTGCGCGAGGAGCGTCGGACGTTGGAGTACACGGTCCACAGCGCCGACAGGACCGTCAGCGCCATCAACACGAGTGAGATCGGCCGGGTGAAGAACACGGTGAATATTCCGGCGGTTTCGGCCATCTGGAGCGAGACGTCGAGGCCGTTTTCGACGATGGGCCCCAGGATCAGCCCGAGCGCCACGGCGGCCACCGGTATGCCGATCTTCATCAGGACGTAGCCGACGATTCCGAGCACGAACATCATGTAGGTGTCGAACATGTTGCCGCGCACGGCGTAGGAGCCGACCATGGTCAGCGCGGCGATGACGGGAATCAACGCGTACACGGGCGCCTGGATCGCGCGCACCAGCAGTGGCGCCATCACCCGGCCCAGGATGAAGACCGCGATTCCGCCGAGGATCATGGCCCAGACGAATGCGAAGACGATCTCGGGCGTATCGTCGAACAGGGACGGCCCGGGTTCCAGGCCGTGAAAGAGCAGTGCACCGAGGAAGATGGCCGCGACGTTCGAACCCGGCACGCCCAGCGACAGCAGCGGGACCATGGAGGCTGGCGCGGCAGCATTGTTGGCGGTCTCCACGGAGACCACGCCTTCCACGGCCCCCTTGCCGAACTTCGTGCGGTCCTTGGACCAGCGAACCGCCTCGTTGTATGACACGATTCCCGCCAGCGACGCGCCGGAGCCGGGGAGCACGCCGATGAACGTCCCCAGGACCGACGATCTGATCAAGGTCACTGGCCTGCGCAACTCGGACCAGATGTGCCGGAACACGCGGCGCTCGGGCACGTACTGCGAGATTCGCGTCCGCTGCTTGCGATTCTCCGCGAGTTTGATCAGCTGCGGGATGGCGAAGAGCCCGATGAGGGCCGCGGCCAGCGAGACACCACCCTGGAGCTGGTAGAAACCGAAGGTGAACCGGCTGGTCCCGCCGGCCGGTGCGATGCCCACGGTGCTCAGCAGGAGGCCGAAGAGCCCTCCGCCGAGTCCGCGGAAGAACGACGAGCCGGCGACAGATCCCATGATGGTCAGCGCGAAGGCGCCCAGCCAGAAGAACTCCGGCGGGCCGAACGCCAAGGCCGCGGCGGCCAGCGTCGGCGACATGACCAGCAATGCGGTGCCGCCGATAATCGCGCCGACCGCCGAAGCCCAGCATGCGGCGATGATCGCCCGCTGCCCCTTGCCCTGCTCGCTGAGCGGGTAGCCGTCGAACGCCGTGGCCATCGCCGACGGTGTGCCGGGAACGTTGACCAGCACGGCCGGTACCGCGTCGCCGAACATCGCCCCGACATACATCGCTCCGAGCATGACCAGCCCGGCCGACGGCTCCATGACGAACGTGAACGGCACGAGGAGCGCGGCACCCATGGTGGCCGTCAGCCCCGGCAGCGCGCCGATGAGCACGCCGCCGGCCACCCCGGCAAGGATGAGCAGGAGATGCGCCGGGTCGAGGGCGAGCAGCAGGCCATCGAACATGAGCGAACCCGCTGTCCCTTACTGTTCGAACAACGGCGTCACGGACCGGATGTCGTCGAGATAGTCCTGAACGTATTCTTCGGACTCCTCCGGACCCGTGCCGATCATGCCTTGCCCCTCGTCTTCCATGTTCTGCAGGACGTCTTCCTCGTCGAGGGCGTCGGCGACCGCATCGCTGATGATCTCGATCTTTTCCGGGTCCGTTCCTTCCGGAGCTGCGAGTCCCCAGTTGGTCGACCCGGACACGTCGTAGCCGAGTTCGCTCAGAGTCGGGATGTCCGACGCCAGCTCGTACGTCTCTTCCGAGCTCACCGCGAGTGGCTGGATCTCGTCCTCGGCGCCGAAATACTGCTGGATGGACGTGATGCCGACCGGGTAGTGACCGCCCCGGACCCCGGACACCACGGCCGTCGCGCCCTCGCCGGTGGCGACGTAGTTGGTGTCGAGACCTGCGTCGTCGAGCATGACCTGAACGGCATGGCTCAGGTTGTACTCTGCGGCACCGCCGATGTCGACGTTGCCGGGGTTCTCCTGCACGTGTGCTTCGAATTCGTCGAACGATTCGAAGGCGGGATCTTCGGCGTCGACGAACAGGATCTGCGGCGCGTACGCGTTCATCCCGATGATGTCGAAATCGGATGTCTCGTATCCGGTGTCTTCGATCAGCTCGGGCTGCAACAGGATGTGCGGGAGCACGACGGTACCGATCGTGTAGCCGTCGGGTTCGGCGTTGGCGAGCTCCGCCCACCCGATGGCACCGCCCGCTCCGGTGACGTATTCGGGTTCGAGGCTCACGCCCAGGGATTCTTCGAGGTGTGGTTGGAGACGGCGGAAATCGGTGTCGGAGCCGCCTCCGGGATCGAACGTAATGATCACCCGGATGGATTCGGACGGATAGTCGTCGCCTCCGTCGTCGGAGGATCCAGCATCGGATGCGCAGGCCGCCGGGGCCAGTAGAAGCGGTGCCGCCAGTGATAACAGCGTGCAGCGTGTCCGGATTCGCGGTCGCTTTCGCATCGCGTCCCCTCTCATCGAGGCACGGGCTAGCTATTGAGTTTGAGATATAATACAGGATATACAGTGTGTGACAAGATGATTCCGGAAGAGCTGAGGAATCAGCCCGCTTTCGACGCGTGACCACGCCCGGACAGCCGCATCGACGAGGATGAAGGGACGGAAAGGCGCATGGCAGAGCAACGTGAGGCCAACACCCGGCACGGCACCCAGCTACCTCCCGAGCTGCAGCACATGTCGTGCCAGCTCGACGCCGGCATCGCATGGATAACGGTGCACACCGGCCGAAACGACAACGCGATGACGACGCGGGCCTACGACGAATTGCTCGCGTGCATCCGGTGGGCGGGAAGCCATCGTGCGTGCCGCGTGATCGTTCTGGACGGCCGCTCGAACTTCTCGGCGGGTGGGGATTGGGCCCTGCACAAGGAGCGGGACACGCAGAACTTTCGAGATCACCTCTCGTTGCTCTTCGATATCGCGATCGCCATGCGCACGTGCGGCCGTCCAGTGATCGCAGCGGTTCGTGGACGCTGCACCGGCGGGATGAACCAGATCGCCGCGATCGCCGACCTCACGATCGCTGCCGACGACGCGATATTCGGCCAGCACGGTTGCCGTACCGGCAGCTATCCCATCTTCTGGGGTACCCAGTTGCTGCCCCGCATCGTCGGCGAGAAGAAGGCCCGCGAGATGATCTACATGTCGTGGGAGTACACCGCGCAGGAAGCGCTGGAGATGGGGCTGCTCAACCGGATCGCGGCACCGGAACGGCTCGACGACGAGGTCGTCCGGTATTGCGAGCGGATCAAAGAGGCGAGCCCACGGTCGCTGCGTTTCGCCAAGACATCGATCAATGCGGGATCGGATTTCCTGTATACCGCCATCTGGCACGCGCGTGACGCGCTGGCGGAATTCACCGGTACCGACGAGTGGCACGAAGCCATCGATTCCTACCTGGAACGGCGAGCCCCGCAGTGGGTGGAACACGGACCGCAGTGGTGACGACACCGGTCCGGGAACAGGGTGAAAGGGGCAGGTCATGACGATCCAGAGCATCGATGTCGAGCAGGTGTCCGCGACCACGCAGGACCTCGTGACATATCCGAGTGTGAATCCCCCTGGAGACGTTCGGGCGATCACGGAGTACATCGCCGGCCGGTTCGAGACGGCTGGATGGCGCGTGTCCGAGATGGCGGGAGATCCCGAGAAACCCAATCTCGTCATCGAGTACGGCCCGGACGACGAGCGGCCCGCCGCCCTCCTCTTCTACGCGCACAGCGACGTCGTCGGCGTGGATGACAACGAGCGGCCGCTGTGGGTATGTGACCCGTTCGACGGCTACCGAGATGGCGACACGCTCTACGGGCGCGGCACCGTGGACGCGAAGAGCAAGATCGCTGCATTGGTCGCTGCCGCAGGTGCTGTCGCCGCATCCGGCATCCCGGCCACGCGCAAGGTCCGTGTCATCATCGAGGCCGACGGTGAGCGCGGTGATCAGCTCGGCATCAAGTACATGAAGGACCAGGACGAACGAGTTCTCCTGTCGGACATGATGCTGGCGTGCGAGCCGTCCGAGAACAAGGTGCTTCGCGTTTACAAGGGGCGCCTGTGGATGCGGCTGTCGATGAACCTGCCGAACGTGCATTCGCTCGTGCCGGAGACGGGAACGAACGCGATCGAGCGATTGATCAATGTCCTGCCGCGCATCCTCGGTGCGGACCTGACCGAATCGCCACTCGACGATCCGGATCTCGCCGGCGAGATGATGGGCAGCGAAAGCCGCTGCTACACGCAGTTGCATGCCGGACACGCCTACAACATCTCGCCCGGCAGCGCGGAAGCCACCGTGGATGTCCGCCCGGTCCCCGGCCAGACGATTGACCAGGTCGTCGCCGATTTCCGGCGGGTGGTCGACGAGGTCAACGCGGAGCGGCCGGACGCGCCGGTGATTCTCGACCCGATGGCCGAGTCCTTCCGGGAACCTGCCGTCGTGGAACGCACCTCACCGGTCATCCGAGCGGTCCAGAAGGCGTACCTGGAAGGCGTCGGGCGGCCGGTGGAGTTCGGTACCGGGTATTCGGTCGGTGGTTTGCAGCACTTCTGGGACCTCGGTATCCCCGGAATATACTTCGGCAGCGGCGGTATCTGGGACGCCCATTCCGCGAACGAGAAAGTCACGCTGCCCGAACTGCACGACATGACGTCGGCATATACCCAGCTCATGTACAACGGATTGCTCGATCGGCTCACCGGCACGTCGCCCGGGTGAAACCGGCGCGACGGAGCCGGCGAGCCTGACTTCTTGGCTCTGCGGAACGTTCAGGTGGGCTTCGAGGGCTCTGGGCGTTCCGCAGGGCCAAGAAGTTGCGAAGACGCGCGCCCACGTCCCTCGGGGCCCTCGTGTCAGAACGGGATCCACTCGCCACCGGGAAGTGGCACGAAGAAGACCTTGGTGAGGACGACGTACCCCACGATGCAGACGCCGAGCGCCACGAGCACCGAGATCGCGATGTTGCGCCGGGAACGGAACGTGTCGAGGTAGACCGAGGCCACCACGAGCATGGCCGCGCTGGGGAGCCAGAAGCCCACCTGCTCGATCACGATGACGTACACGACGACGAGCCCGACGAACAGCGCCACGTCGGGATTCTGGCCGCGAAGCAGGCGTGGCACGGCGGGCACGCGGTGGCCGTACCCGAGGAGGCCGCGTACCACGAGACACGCGCCGAAGGCGCCGAGGATCCAGCTCAGCGTGACCGGGAAGAGCCAGTCGAGGTGGCCCTCGCCAGATCCGAGGAGACCGATGGCGACGATGGCGAGTAGCGCCATTCCGGCGATCAGGTCGGTGGAGACGTGCGGGCCGGGGGCGGGCCGTTCCACGGGCCGTTCAGTCGACGACATGTTGGCGCTCCCTTTGCTTGGACCAGATGACCCAGGCGACCGAGATGAGCGTCAATACGATCACGATCAAGCTCACCGGGCGCGTGAAGAAGACCTCGAATGCCGAGCTCGCCTCGGTCATCGCCATGGACTGGACCAGGGCCGGCTCCACGATGGGTCCCAGGATCACGCCCAGCCCGATGGGGCCGGGGTGGAAGCCGAGTTTGCCGAGAAGGTAGACGCCGACGCCGAGGCCGACCATCAAGAACACGTCGATGATGTTGTTGCGGATGGCGAACGAGCCGACGACGGACAGGAACAAGACGATGGGAGCGAGCAAGCGCACCGGGATGGTGACCATCCTCGCCAGCAGACCGGCCAGCACGCTACCGAACAGGAAGGTTCCGATACCGGCGATCACGATGGCCCAGGCGAAGCCGTACACGAGTTCGGGCCGGGTCTGGAACAGCTGCGGTCCGGGTTGCAGGCCATGCAGGAGGAGTGCGCCGAGGATGACAGCAGCGGGCGCGGAGCCCGGGATGCCGAGCCCGGCCAGGGGCACCATCGCCCCGCCGGCGGCGCCGTTGTTGGCCGCCTCGGACGCCACGACGCCGTCGAGGGATCCCTTGCCGAACTTCGTCTTGTCCTTGCTCCAGCGCACGGCCTCGTTGTATGAGACGAGTGAGGCCACCGGGCTTCCGGCGCCCGGCAGGAGACCGACGAGGGTGCCGATGATCGCGGAGCGGAACAGGTTGACGGGGCGCCGGAGGATCTCGCGAACCGTTTCCAGGCTGACGCCGGGTGAGCGGGTGTAGCTGGCGACGGTATGTTTCTCGCGCCGGTTCGCCACCATCCGCAGGACCTGCGGCATGGCGAACACCCCGATCAGTGCCGCGACCTCGTTGAGCCCGCCGCGCAGATCGGGCAGATCGAAGGTGTAGCGAGAGACCGCTCCGGTGGCGCTGATGCCGATGGTTCCGATCAGCATGCCGAGGGCGCCACCGGCGAGCCCTTTGAGCATCGAGTCGCCAGCGATGCTGCCGATGATCGTCAGCGCGAAGATGCCGATCCAGAAGAATTCGGGTGGCCCGAATTGCAGCGCGACGCTGGCGAGCACACCGGAGAGAAACAGGAATGTCAGGCCGCCCAGCGTGGCTCCGACCATGGAACTGAAGCTCGACGCGACCAGCGCTTTCTGCGCATGCCCTTGCTGGGTGAGCGGGAATCCATCGAACGCGGTGGCCATCGCGGACGGCGTGCCGGGCGTGTTGACCAGGCAGGCGGGCACGGCGTCGGCGTACATGGCCGCGACATACAACGCACCCAGCATGGCCAGGCCCTGGCCCGGTTCCATCGAAAAGGTGAACGGGAGCAGGAGCGCCGTGCCCATCGTCGCGGTGAAGCCCGGCAACGCGCCGACCATGATCCCGAGGAGCACGCCGACGGCGATCACGAACAACGACGACGGCCCGGTGGCGAGCTGCAAGCCTTCTAGCATCGCTGCCCTCCCTCCGGGGCGGTCGTGTCGGTCACCTCGACGTGACCGGGGGCTCGGTCCGCTGGTGGGATCGGTGCTAGATCCGGTGTCCGCGCCCGTCCACGAGATTCTTGCAACTGAGCACCTCGGAGTCGTCGAGAGCGGTCACGCCGTGCGGGACGTTCGGCGGCACGTGAAACCCGGAACCGGGGCCGAGGTCACGTTCCTCGTCACCGAGCCGAGCGCGAATGCGGCCACGTATCACGACGACGATCTGCTCGTGGGGATGCTGGTGTGGCTCGGCCCCCTCACCCTTGGTGAACGACAGGTAGCCGACCTCGATGGACTCGCCCGTGGCCAGGGCACCGTAGGCGGTCGAGTGCTGTGGAGTGACGTACTCCTGCTGGCTCGCGGTGTAGTCGATGAACGGCACGATGCCTCCTTGCTCGTTTCCGTTCGCGGCCGGCCCGGTCTAGTGGAGCTCGCCGGTCTTCTCGTAATTCGGTGCGACGAGGTTCTTGAACGACAGCGCCGTGGTCCGCTCCCGCGCCACGGCCCGGTGCCAGACGTTGGACGGGTGGAAGCTGGCTTGGCCCGGGTGCACCTCGTAGGTCTCATCTCCCACCGTGACCTCGAGGACCCCGGCCAGGACGTAGAGGATCTGTTCCTCGGGATGCTGGTGCATGTCGGCACCCTCGCCCGCGTCGAATGTGATCTTGGTCAGCTCCATCTGGTCGCTGCGCAAGACCGGCCCCCGGCCACGTGAATAGTGCCCGGCCACGAGGTTCTCCTCGTCTTTCCCGTCGAACGAGACCAGTCCCACCGTTGTCATCTCCTCACGTCGGCGACCGGACAGGCGGATGATGAACCCAGAATTTCATACATTTTGCACGATGCATGTGCCCGATGCAAGAGCGATCGGGCCGGTATCAGGTGTCGCCGTCCGGTATCACCGGGAGCAACAGGCGGGACTCGTACGGGCCGCCGGTATGCAGCGTCGCCGTCCCGCCGAACACGTCCGCCGGGCGATCGCGCGGATCCTGATGGATGAACGGCCCGCAGCCGCGGAACTCGTTCGCGAAATGGCCGAGGCGCGCGCCCTGCTGGCCATGGTCGAAGTCGGTTCCGGCGACGGTGAGCGCGATCCGGTAACCGCGCGGAAGGACGATGCTGGTGGGCCAGATCTCGACATCGAGCTGGTAGACGCGCCCGGGCCGCAGCGGCTGAACGTCTCGATGGGTGTGATAGGGGCGCTCCGGGGTGGCCAGTGTCTCGTCGAGCTGGCGATGCGATGCCCGCAGCCACCCTTGCGCCAGTGGTGCACGCGGGTCGATGGCGCCGCGGAACAGCATCTCCGAGCCATCGGGAGCGAACGCGCGCACCGTGAGGAAGGCGTCGGCGTCGGTCGTCGACGACGCGAGGAAGAGGCGCGCCGCGAGCGGTCCGGTGATCTCCATCGGTTCGCTCAGCGGCGGTGTCGTCAACGTGAGTCCCGGGCCCAGCATGTCGTAGCTCTTGCTCGCCGGCCGGGGCGGGCGCTCGGTGCGCAGGGCGAGGTCCTCGACATCGAGGTGAAGATCCGTCCACGCGGTGCGGGGGAGGGGCCAGCCGCTCTCGGCGCGCTCGACGAATCCGTCGACGGTGCGAACCTGCAAGAGCACCGGTGGCCTGCGATCCCACCCGTTGTCTACGCCCTTGAGGAAGTGGTCGAAGAATTCCCGCTGCAGGTTCACCCCGTAGTCGGTGTAGAACTCGGTCCAGTGTTCCAGGCCGTGCACCTCCAGCCATTTCTGCGTGGATGCGGCCCGGATGAAGCCTTCGACGTTGCCGCGCAGGTGCAGGCCCTGGCCTCCCCAGTTGCCCGCAGACAGGAACGGCACCGTGATCCTGGCCCAGTCCGCCGAGCGTTCCCGGTGGAAATCGTCCGCCAGGGGGTGGGCGCGCAGCTGGGCGCCGAAGTCGGCGCGATTGCGCGCGCGTTCGTCCTCGGAGAGCGTCTCGTCCCCGCATACCGGCTGGCCGGTGTTCGGGTTCACCGGCCCGTGTGCACCGCGTCCATACTGCACAGAGGTGACTTGGATGTCGTACCAGTTCTCGAAGAAGGTGCAGTAGATGCCGCCGTGATAGCTCATGTCCCGGTACGAGTCCGCCGCGCCCTCCCAGACGACCATGCACGCGAGGTGGGGCGGCTGGAGCGAGGCCACGTGCCACTGGTTGATCGCGTAGTACGAGATGCCGGCCAGTCCCACCTTGCCGGTGCTCCAGGGCTGCGTTCCGGCCCATTCGATGCATGCGTAGAGGTCCCGCGTTTCCCGGGCGGAGAACGGATCGAGGTAGCCCGGTGACCGCCCGGCGCCTCGCGAGTCGACCCGCACGCACGCGTAACCGTGCGGCACCCACTTCTCCGGATCGACGACTTCCCAGTTCTGGTAGGCGTTGGTCGAGCCGGCCGCGACGTCGGGATGCTCGCGCACCATGATCTCCCAGGAGGACGCGTATCCTTCCTGGAACGACAGGCCCTTGCCATACGGGCCATAGCTGAGCAGGACCGGATGGCGCGCATCGGCGTCCGTGGTGGACGGGCGAAAGACGTCGGCGCGAAGCGTGAGGCCGTCGTCGACGACGATGGGCACGTCCCAGTCGATCTGCATGTGGCCCTCCATGGTCACCTCCTGGAACAAGAAGTTATATAATACCTAATGTTTAATATTGTGTCGGCGAGTGTCCCCGGAGAGGGAGGAGGAAGGTCATGGCGATCGTGGTGGGGCTCTCGGACAGTCCTCTCGGCCAGCGCGCCATGCGCCGGGCCGCCGAGGAAGCCGTCTTGCGTGACCTTCCCGTCGTCCTGGTCTCGCACGTCGCGATGCCGCGCAACGAGAACGACGCGGGCCGCTACCGGCAGCGCCGCGAGGAAGCCGAGGCACAGCTGGACCGCGCGGTGCGCCAGCTACGCGAGGAGGGGGTCCGCGCTCAGACGTACCTCCCGTCCGGACCGTCCGATGCCGCGGACGCGATCCTCGCCGCCGCCGAGGAGCACGCCGCGTCACTGATCGTCGTGGGATTGCGGCGGCGCTCGCCCGTCGGCAAGGTATTTCTGGGCAGTACGGCACAGGACGTGCTCCTCGGCGCGGACTGTGCGGTCCTGGGTGTCAAGCTGCCCCGAGACGAGGAGGACGCGGACTGAACGCCGCTGACGAGACCGCCGGCCGCGGGCTGCGGTCCATCTTCCTGGCTACGGGTATCACCGTTTTCGGTCCGCTTCCAGCGTTCCTGCTCGGTGGGCTTGCCGTCCTGATCCGCGAGGAGCTGCAGTTCTCCGAGGCGCGGTTGGGCATTGCCGTGGCTGTCTTCTTTGCCCTGGCGGCGATCGGCGCCGCGCCAGCCGGTCACCTGGCGGATCGTGTCGGTGCGCGCCGCGTCCTGCGGCTCGGGCTGGCGGCGGCCGTGCTGGCACTGGTGACCATGACCGTGGCGGGCACCTGGGCGCAGCTCACCGTGGCGCTGGCGCTGGCCGGTGCCGGGCACGCGACCCTGCAAGTGGGCTCGAACCTCTTGCTGGCAAGCGACGTGCCCGCGCGCATCCAGGGCCTGGCATTCGGGATCAAGCAATCGGCGATCCCCCTGGCCACGTTGACGGCGGGGATGGCCGTGCCGCTTGTCGGAACCCAGTGGGGATGGCGGTGGGCATACGGCGGCGCGGCGGTGATCGCCGCGCTCGTCCTCATGATGCAGGGGCGCTTGCGGTCGAAGTCAGGCCGTGCGGGCCCGCGCCGGCGAGCTCCCGCACCGCCGGCACCCTTCACCCGCCGGCAGCTGCTGGCTCTCGCCGTCGCGGTGGCGTTCGGTGCCGGCGCGGCCAACGCGTTCGGGGCATTCCTGGTCGAATACGCCGTGCACACCGGGATGTCCGCGGGTGTGGCCGGTACCTTGCTCACCACGGTGAGCGCTCTGGGTCTCGGTGCCCGCGTCGTCATCGGGTGGCTCTCGGACCTGCGTCCCTCGATCGACCTGGTGACCGTGGCCGGGCTGCTGACTGCTGGAGGTGCGGCGTTCGCGGCGTTTCCGCTGGCGGGTTCCGGGTCGCCGGCGCTGTGGGTGGCCGCCTCGGTCGCGTTCGTGGGTGGCTGGGGCTGGCCCGGCCTGATGACCTACATCGTGGCCAGGGCGAACAGCGACGCCCCGGCGACGGCGACCGGCGTGGCGCAAGCGGGTGTGTTCGCTGGAGCGGTGGCTGGCCCGTTGCTGTTCGGGCTGGCTGTCTCGGCCGTCTCGTACCAGCTCGCGTGGATCGGTGCGGCAGCGTCACAGCTCGTGGGCGCGGTCCTGATCGTGGCGGTTCGGCAGTCGCATCGGCGGGCCGTTCCTGCCGGGGAATGAGCGATCATATATAATGTACGTTGCAGTTCGCCGTACCCCTGGAGGTAGCCGCATGCAGCGCGTCAACGTCGGGATCATCGGAACCGGGTGGTGCGGGGGCATACGCGCCCGCACGGCGGCCCGAAACGCACTGGTCGAGCAGCTCCACCTGTGCGATACGTCACCCGAGCGCCTCGCCGAGGTGGCCGCGGAAACCGGGGCCGCGAGCGCCGTCGCCGACTACCACGAGATCCTCGCCGACGCACGGATTCACGCCGTAATGATCTCGGCGACACCGGAGACCACGCATTACCCGATGGCGCGGGACGCTCTCGACGCCGGCAAGGATGTCTTGCTGGAGAAGCCGCTCGCGCTTACGCTCGGCGAGGCCGACGATCTGGTGGCGCGTGCACAGGAACGCGACTGCACGTTCACGATCGGTTACTCGCAGCGGTTCAATACGAAACAAGCGCTGGTCAAGCGCAGCATGGACGATGGGACCCTCGGTATCCCGGTGAGCGGCCTGGTCAGCCGGCACATCACCCGCAAACTCGGCGACAAGATCGGCGGCCGGATCACGCTCTCACCGGCCGCCATGGAGGCCACCCACGACATCGACTTCCTGCTGTGGTGTATGGAACCGGCGGTGCCGGTGCGCGTGTACGCGCAGGCGGTCGAGCGCGTGATGAAGGACAAGTACGGCATCTCGGACTGCATGTCGATCGTCGTCACGCTGGACAACGGCGTGGTCCTCACGATCGGTGCCGGGTGGATCTTGCCGCCCGGTTATCCCAACTTCTCGTCCACCTGGATCGAGATCGTGGGCAGCGAGGGCGCGCTCATCCTCGACGACACCCACCGGGACACCATGCTCAACACCATGTCCGGGGGATTGAGCCTGCCGTTGTCGACCATGCCGGGCGAGGAGGTCGGTCACGTCTATGCCGGTCCGATGCGGGACGAGACGAATCACTTCATCGAGGCAGTCGCCTACGACCGGCCGGTGCTGGTGACGCCGGAGCAGGCACGGCAGACCATGGAGGTGTATCTCGCCGCGGACATCTCGGCCGCGACCAACCAGGCCGTGGAGCTTCCGCTCGACAGCTCGCAGGAAGCCCACGCCCTGGAGCTGGCGGGAATCTCCGCATGAGCACGGCAGCCGACGAGATCGTCGCGACCCTGGCAGCAGCCGGCGTCCGCACGGTGTTCGGTGTCGTGGGCACCTCCACCCTCGACCTCGCCGACGCGATCGCCCGCGATCCTCGCATGGAGTTCGTCAGCGCACGCGAGGAAGAGGCCGCCGCGCACATGGCGGACGGCTACGCACGCGCGACGTCGCGGCTCGGCGTGACCCTGGCCCACGTGGGGCCGGGCGCGCTGCGGCAGATGTACGGGGTGGGTACCGCGTGGAAGGACAGCGTGCCGTTGCTGGTGCTGACCGGCAACGAGATGTTGCCCGCAACAGATCTGGAGCTGCGCGAGGGGTACCACGTGGTGGACGTTCTGGAGCTGTACCGGCCGATCACCAAGGCCACGATGCAGCTCCGCGAGGCAGCGGACGCGTCCCACGCCGTGACACGCGCGATGTGGACGGCCGCATCGGGCCGGCCGGGACCCGTGCTGCTCGACCTGCCGAAGAACGTCCTGAAACAGCAATCCATGCGGGCTTCGGCAACTCCCGTGACGGATACGGTTCCCGCGGCCCGGATCGCCGCCCATCCCGCCGAGGTGCGCGCTGCCGCGCAGCACATCATCACTGCGGAGCGGCCGATCATCGTCGCCGGCGGCGGGACGCACTGGGCGGGCGCGCACGAGTCGCTGGCGAGCCTGGCGACCAACCACGACCTTCCCGTGGTCACCACGGATGGCGGCCGGGGAAGCATCCCGGAAGACCACGCGCACGCGTTGGGTGTGGTGGCGCGCCAGGCAGGTGACGCGGTGGCGCAGAAGGCGCTCGCGAACGCCGACGTCATCCTCGTCGTCGGTGCGCCACTCAGCGACGTGTCGACGTTCGAGTGGTCCGCCTGGCCGGACACGTCGACGGTCATCCGGGTCGATGTCGGCCCGGAGTCCGGCTACAAGGGAATCCCGGCACAGCACCACGTCGTCGCCGATGCCGGCGAGTTCGTGGTGGCGCTCGACACGGAGCTCCGGGAACGTGATCACCACCGGGCCGGCGACTGGCACGAGCTGCGCGCGCAGCTGGAGGAGGAACGCCGCGCGTGCCGCCAGCCCGGCCAGGGAGAGCTCGAACGGGCCGACCCCTGGACGGTGATCGATGAGCTTGAGACGGCATTACCGCGCGACGCGTTCATCTCCGTCGATTCGGGCATGCACTCGTTCTTCGGGAAGAAGCTGCGGGTCCTGGCGCCACGGAGTTACATCCGGTCCGCGGGATTCGGCGCGATGGGGTATTCGTACCCGGCAGTGCTCGGCGCCGTGGAAGGTGACCCGGAGCGGCGCGGGGTGGCCATCGTCGGTGACGGTTGTCTGGCGATGTGCCTGGGCGAGCTCGAAACGGCTGCCCGCCGCGGGTCCAGGGTGACCGTCATCGTGTACAACGACGCGCGGTTCGCGTCCCAGCAGAGCCACCAGCACCGGAGATTCGGCGGGCGGGTGATCGGTACGGACTTCCGGGACACCGGCTTCGCCGAGATCGCCCGGGCTCAGGGCGTACCGGGGTGGACGGTCGCCGACGACGCCGGCGCCCGGCAGGCCGTGCGGGAGGCGCTGGCGCTGGACGGGCCGTCGTTGATCGACGTGCGGGTAGACCTCTCGGTGCATCCGCCGACGTGGATCGAAGGCAGTGGTGACGCCCGGATCGGGGAAACTGGCGAGGAACGCTGATGGCAGACGAACGACCCGTGTTCACGCTGTGGGTGAACGGCCGGCAGCAACCGGTGAGCGTGCCGGACACCACGCCGCTGATGTACGTGCTGCGCAATGACCTCGGGTGCACCGGCGTGCGCACCGGGTGCTCCATCGGCGAGTGTGGCGCCTGCCGGGTGATCGTCGACGGGGTATCGCTCCAGTCGTGTATCACCCCGGTGTCCGAGGTGGACGGCAGCCAGATCACCACCCCCGAAGGTCTCGGCGGGCCGGAGAATCCCCACCCGGTCCAGCGCGCCTTCCTGGACGAGCAGGCGGGCCAGTGCGGGTACTGCGTCAACGGGATGATCATGAGTGTCGCGGCGCGGCTCGAGCAGGGCCCGGTGCCGGACACCGGCACGTTGTGTGCGGTTCTCGATGAGCACCTGTGCCGCTGCGGCACGCACGTGCGGATGCTGCGGGCGGCGCACCGAGCCGCGGGATTCGAGGTGCGTGATCTGGACGGTGATCTCGGTGGCGCGGATGTGGCCGGCCACGACGGCACCAGCTCCGCGGCGACCTCCACGCAAGCAGGCCAGGGTGCGGAGGCCGCAGGCGGGTGTCCGACACCCCGGGCTGTGGTGGACGAGCCACGCATCGCGCGATGGATCGGGCTGCACCCCAGCGGCGAGGTGGCGATCTATCCGGGCAAGGTCGAGCTCGGGCAGGGCCTGCGTACCGCGTTCGCCCAGATCGTGGCCAGCCAGCTGGCGATCCCCCGGGAACGGGTGAGGGTGGAGCCGACGATGACGGGCCGGTCACCGGACCAGGGGCAGACCTCGGGCAGCTTCTCGATCGAGCACGGCGGGATCTCGCTGGCGATGGCGGCGGTGGCGTTGCGCCGCGTGCTGCTCCGGCGCGCTGCCGCGTCCTTGGGATGTGCGGCCGATCGGATCGAGCTGGACACCGGCACGGCGGTGGACCGTTCCAGCGGAGAGCGGATCTCGCTGGGAGAGCTCGTCGCGGATCGTCCGATCACCGAAACAATCGAGGACACCGATGTGCCCCGCTGGGACGCGCCACCACTCGGCGAGCCGCTGCCGCGGGAGGACTTGCGGGCAAAGCTGACGGGCGCGCCCGGGTACGTGCACGACCTCACGATGGACGGGATGCTGCACGCGCGGGTCGTGCTGCCGCCGTCGTACGACGCCACGCTGGACGAGCTCGATCTCGCCAGTGGCTGGCAGGTTCCCGGGGTGCGGCAGATCGTGCCGGACGGCCGGTTCGCCGTCGTCGTCGCCGAACGCGAAGAGCAGGCGATCCGCGCCCAGAACCGGCTCGCGCTGGACGCGCGCTGGAAGCGCACCACCACGATCGGCGAGCGCGACACCGAGCGGATGTTGCGAGACCTCCCGGCGCGGGAGCGGGTCTGGCACCAGGATCAGGACGTGACGGACGTGCTGGAGACGCTGCCCGGATATGCGGCGTCGTACTCCAAGCCCTACCAGGCACACGGTCCGATGGCGCCCTCGGCCGCGGTGGCGGTGCACGACGGCGGCGTCCTTCGCGTCTGGACGCACAGCCAGGGAGTGTATCCCTTGCGGCGCGAGCTGGCCGCGCTGCTCGGACATGCGGAAGGACGGATCGTCGTCGAGCATGTCGACGGGCCCGGGTGTTACGGCATGAACGGGGCCGACGACGCCGCCGTCTTCGCGGCGCTCGCCGCGCGTGCGGTGCCGGGATCACCGGTACGCTTCCAGTTCTCGCTTGCCGACGAGTTCGCCTGGGAACCTCACGGGCCGGGAATGGTCGCGGATATGCACGCGGGGCTCGGTGCCGACGGCACGCTCCGGGCGTGGCGGTATCGCGTGATCACGGACTCGCACAGCACGCGTCCGAACGGTGACGGCGATCGGCTGATGGCCGCGTGGCTGGGGGCGCGTGCCGCCGAACGGCCGTGGGTCGGCCTGGGCGAGCCCGGCTTGCGCAACGCGGTACCGCTGTACGACATACCCGCCCTGGACGTCGCGGCAGCGGAGGTCCGCGGTTCACTGCGGACGGGTCCGTTGCGCTCGTTGGGCGCGTTCTTCAACGTCTTCGCCATCGAGTCGTTCGTGGATGAGCTGGCCGAGCTGGCGGGCGTGGATCCGGTCGAGTTCCGGCTGCGGCACCTGCGCGACGGCCGGGCCACGAGAGTTGTCGAGGTAGCCGCCGAACGCGCCGGCTGGCAGCCCCGGGTCGGTCCCAGCGGGCGCGGCCTCGGGATGGCGTTCGCCCGGTACAAGGACACCAAGGGCTATGCCGCGGAAGTGGCCGAGGTGGAGGTTGACGCGGAGTCCGGGGAGTTTCGCGTCGTGCGGCTCGTCGTGGTCTGCGATGCGGGTGCCATCGTCAACCCGGACGGTGTGCGCAATCAGTTGCAGGGCGGTGCGTTGCAGGGGCTGAGCCGCACGCTGTACGAGCAGTTGCGGCTGACCGAGGATGGCGTGCAAGAGCAGGACTGGACCGGGTATCGCAGCTTGCGCTTTCCGGACGTGCCACGGGTGGACGTCACGCTCGTGGATCGCCCGGAGCATCCGCCGTTGGGCGTGGGGGAGGTGGCCACGCCTCCGGTGCCCGCGGCGGTGGCCAATGCCGTCGACGATGCCATCGGTATCCGCCTGCGCGCGCTGCCGCTGACGGCGGACGGGCTGCGCAAGCGGTTGGAAGACATGGACGAGACCGAGATGGCGCGGGTCCTGGTGTAGGCGGCTCCGGTGAACGGGTGGCAGTCGACGAATACCCGCGGGTGTGTGGAGGAGGTGACAGGCGATAAGAGCGGTGCTCGTCACGGGAGTCGACCAGTTGACAGTGTCCGACGTACCCGAGCCGGCGTCCGACGGGCGCGCGGTGGTCGCGCCGGCGACGATGGGCTTGTGCGGAACCGACGTGAAGATTCTCGCCGGTTCCATTCCCGTCGACACGCCGCGGATACTGGGGCACGAGATCGTCGGGCGGGTGGTACGTCCCGGCCCGGCCCGCCGCGTCGACGAGGGCCAGCGCGTGCTCATCGATCCGGGTATCGCGTGCGGTCACTGCCGGCTGTGCCGTGCGGACCGCCCCCATCTGTGTCCGCACGGTGCGCTCATGGGACGCGACGTCGACGGCGGCTTCGGCGAACGGGTGGCGGTCGACGAGTTCCAGCTGCATCCGATCCCCGACGAGCTGTCCACCGGAGACGCGAGCCTGTTGCAGGTCCTCGGCACGTGTGTCCACGCGCAGACCCGCGTGGCCGACGTCTTTCCGGGCCAGACGGCTGCGGTTGTCGGCCTGGGTGTGAGCGGCCTGCTGCACCTGCAGCTGCTGCGCGAGCGGGGAGTGGACCGGATCGTCGCCGTGACCCGTTCGGCGTGGAAGCGAGAACTCGCCGAGCGATGGGGCGCGATCGCGACGGCGTCGCCCGGGGACGCCGGCGATGTCCTGGACGAGGTCACCGGTGGAGCGGGAGCGGATCTGGTCGTGGAAACCGCCGGCAGCGCTTCGACGCTGGCGCGGTCGATCGAGCTTGCCGCCATGGGTGCAACGGTGCTCGCGTTCGGGACCGCACCGTCCGGTCCGGCCGAACTTCCGCTCTACCAGCTCTACTACAAGGAACTCGACGTGGTGAACGCGCGCGCCGCGCGGCCACGCGACTATACGCGAGCGATCCAGCTGGCCACATCCGGCCGGCTGCACCTGCGCGACCTCTGGTCGGCTGACTTTCCGCTCGACGATGCCGCGGCAGCCGTGGCCGCGGCGCGGGACAGCTCGACGCTGAAGGTCACGATGACGTTGCCCGGCTGATCCGGTGTGATCGACGACGGGAGAGGAGGCATCCATGGTGCGGACAGTGGGAGTCGTCGGTGTCGGGATCATGGGGACGGCGATGGCGTCGAACCTGCTGGACGCCGGGTTCGACGTCGTCGTGCACGACGTCGCCGTGGAGCGGTCGACGGCGCTTGCGGCGGAGGGCTCCCGGGCAGTCGCGGCGGCAGGCGATGTCGCTCGCGCCAGTGACGTGGTGATCACCTCGTTGCCCAGCACGCGGGCCCTTGAGGAGGTCACCGCGGACGATGCGTTGCCCGCGGGATGCCGGCGCGGGCTCGTGGTCGTGGAGACGAGCACCCTCCCGCTCGCGGCGAAGGAACGGGCACGCGAGCGTATCGAGGCGGCCGGCGCGACCATGCTGGACTGCCCGTTTAGCGGAACCGGCCGTCAGGCCCGAGTGCGTGACCTGGCCGTGTACGCCAGTGGCGACGAGCTCGCGATCCGGGAGTGCCAGCCGGTGTTTGACGGGATCGCTCGCGTCACGCACCACGTCGGCACGTTCGGGACGGGCTCCCGGATGAAGTTCGTGGCCAACCTGCTCGTATCGATCCACAACGTCGCGACGGCCGAAGCTTTCGTGCTGGCCCGGCGGGCTGGCCTGGATCCGGAGACCGTGTACGACGTGGTGCGCTCGGGGGCGGGAACGTCGACGATATTCGAGGCACGGTGGCCGATCATGGCTGCCGGCAGTTACGACGAGCCCACCGCATCCGTGCAGATGTTCCTGAAGGACATCGACACCATCCGCGATTTCGCAGGGCAGGTTGGCGCGCCGACACCGCTGCTAACGGGCGTGTTGCCGTACTACCTGGCCGCGCACGCCCAGGGGCATGGCACCGACGACGCCGCGGCGGTCTGTGCGGTACTGGAGCAAGGGATGGCGGGCGACGAGACGGTGTGAGCGCCATCATCGACGAGGGCTCGCCATACTAGACGGCGAGGAGGCGTTGCTGCGCGTCGTCGTCGGCTTCGAGCTCGCTCGCCTGACCGTGCCACGCGACCCGGCCCTCGTCACCGAGGATGTAGACGCGATCTGCGACGCTGAGCGCGAGGCCGAGATTCTGCTCGACCAGCAAGACGGCGATGTCGCTACCCTTGAGCTGCTGGATGCGTTCCCGGATCTGCGCGATGACGGCGGGTGCGAGACCTTCGGACGGTTCGTCCATCAGCAACAGCTGGGGGTTCGTCATCAGGGCGCGGCCGATGGCGAGCATCTGCTGCTCCCCTCCGGAGAGGTTCCGCCCGCGCGACCTGGAACGCTCCTGGAGCCGCGGGAAGAACGCGTACACCTCGTCCAGATCCCACCCGTTCTGGCGGCGCCGCGCCGCGACGGTCAGATTCTCGTGCACGGTGAGACTGGAGAAGACGTGCCGTCCTTGCGGAACGAGCCCCATGCCGAGGCGAGCGCGCTCGTGGCTGGGCGCGTGTGTCGTATCGGTACCGGCCCACCTGATCGTCCCGCCCGAGACGACCGGCGGGCGCGTGCCGGCCACGGACCGGACCAGGCTGGTCTTGCCCATGCCGTTCCGGCCGAGGAGGGCCACCACCTCACCTACGTGTACGTCCATGTCGATCCCACGTAAGATCTCGGCGGTCCCGTACGCGCAGCGTAGATTCTCGATCGACAGCATCAGTCACTCTTGAGGTAGACGGCCTGGACTCGTTCGTTCGCCCGGATCTCATCGGGCGAGCCGGTGGCGATGGTTTCGCCGTTGTCCATGCACACCACGTGCTCGACGAGTTCGAGGGCGAGGTTCATGTCGTGTTCGATCAACACGACGGTGAGCTCGCGCGGCAGCTCGGTGATCAGGCGTCGCATGAGCATGCGTTCCGACGACGAGAGACCGGCGGCGGGCTCGTCGAGCAGCAGCACGGCCGGATCCGCGGCGAGGGCCACGGCGATCTCGAGATGCCGCTGCTCGCCGTGCGAGAGTTCGGCGACCGGGGTGTCGTGCCGGTGCGCCAGGTGGACCTGTTCGAGCGCCTCGCGTGCGCGCCGGCTGACGTCTCGTTCCATCCGGAGCGGCCACCACGAGCGGAAACGTGATCGGGTCCGGCCGAGGGCGGCGATGGCGACGTTCTCCACGACACTCAGCTCGGAGAACAGGTTGGTGATCTGGTACGTGCGCCCGAGCCCGCGGTGTGCCCGCCGGTACGCGGGTTTGCGGGTCACGTCATGATCCAGCAGGGTGATTCGGCCGCTGGAAGGGAGGACCTCGCCGGAGATGGTGCGAAACAGGGTGGTCTTTCCGGCACCGTTGGGTCCGATCACGGCCCACCGTTCACCTCGGCGCACCGTCATCGACACCCGGTCGACGGCCGTGAGAGCGGCGAACCGCACGGTCACCGCGTCGAGGTGCAGCGCTGTCGGCGTCATGTATGGCCCCTGTCCGGATTCCGCGATCCCTGTCGATGTCCCTATTCGATGCCCTGGTACTCGCGGCTGTAGACGGGCTGATCGAGGAACTCGTCCGGGTCGTACGTCCAGAACTGGCCGACACTCTCGAACGTCTCGACGGACACGTTCCACAGCCGCCCGTCGTCCCGGCGTTCGACACGACGGAGGTCGACGTCCTGGATCGGGTTGCCGTACTCGTCGAGGCTCATCGGGCCCATCGGCGAATCGTCGAGCTGCACGTCACGCACGGCGTCGAGGAAGGCCTCGCCGTCGGACACGTCGCCGTCGACGGCTTCGACGGCTTCGGCCACCCAGCGTGCGGCCGTGTACATGGCCGCCGCATAGTACGAGGGCAGCTCGTCGTAGGCGTCGAGGTAAGCGTTGACGAACTCTTGCGTGGCGGGTGCCTCCCGCCCCTCGGTGAACCTCCCGATCGATTGCAGGCCGATCGCCTCGTCACCCATGTTGCGCAGCAGCGACTGGTCGAGCAGCGTGTCGTTGCCGAACAACGGGATCTCGTCGGTGAGCCCGAACGACGACCACGCCTGGACCAGCCGGACCGAGTCGGCGCCGACCTGCTCGGAGAAGACCACGTCCGGATCCGCCTGCTGGATCTCCGCGATATACGTCGAGAAGTCCTGGGTGCCCAGCGGGTTCCAGAGTTGCTCCACCACCTCGCCTCCGGCGTCGGTGAACGTGTTGGCGAAACCTCCACAGCTCTCGTGGCCGAACGCGTAGTCGTTACAGATCGTCACGGCTCGCTCGTAGCCTTGCTCGGCCACGTATTCGCCGAGCACGTGGGTGGTCTGGCTGCTCGTCCACCCCGCGGGCCGGAGTACCCAGTCGAGTTGCTCGCGCTGGGTGAGATCGTCGGCCGAGACGATGGGCAGCAACACCGGCATCTGCTGCCGGTTCATCTCCTCGGCGACGGCGAGCCCGACGTTGGCCAGCAGGGGGCCGACCAGCATGTCGACGCCGACGTCGCCGACCAGCCGCTGGGCCTTGTTCAAGCCGGTCGAGGGGTCGCCAGCCGTGTCTTCGTGCACCGACTCGATCTCCCGGCCGGCGACACTGCTGCCGTGCTCGTCCCAGTACAGGTTCCACCCGTTGAGCATGTCCTGCCCGCTCGCGGCGACCGTGCCGGTGGTCGGGGCGAGGACGCCGACGTTGATCGCATCCGCGTCAATGTCTGGCACCTCGCCCGTCGGGGTGTCCTCCTGCCCGTCGCCGGGCCCTTCCGCGTCCTCGCCGGCCTGTTCCGGCGGTGCGGTCTCATCCGCGCCGGGCGCGGAGCAGGCAACCGCGACGAGCATCGCGGCGGCGGTGACGGCGAGTGGAGTACGGAGTCGCCGGGGGATGGTCGATGTCATCGCGAACTCCTTTGGTCGTCCTCGGTGGTGATGCCGTGCGGGTTGCTGGTGGCGTGGGCGGTGCCGTCGAGTGCGGCGCCTGGAGGGCTGCCGGCGCCGGCGTCTCCGGACGCGGCGGGGTGGCCGAACCGGGCGAGAACGCGTGGCCACGCCTGGGAGAGCATTCCCACCAGGCCGCCACGCGCGAAGAGGATGGTGATGACGAAGACCGCACCCAGCAAGGTGGTCCACCGCTCGACGTAGGTGGACAGCATGTTCTCGGCGAACACGATGACGAATGCCCCGATGAGCGGGCCGACGAGCGTTCCGGTGCCGCCGAGGATGGCCATCAGCAGGCCATGTCCGGAGGTGGCGAACTCGGACGCGGCCGGGCTGATGAACTGGTTGAGATAGACGTAGAGGATGCCGGCGATCGTGGCGAACAGGCCGGAGAGGACGAAGACGTAGGCCTTGTGGAAGGCGGTGTTGTAGCCGAGCATCCGCAGGCGGTCCTCGCCGTCACGCAGGCCGCGCAGGGCGAGGCCCACGGGCGAGCGAGTGACGATCCACAGCAGGCCGCCGGCCAGGGCGACGATGGCCAGGACCAGGTAGTAGTAGGTCCAGTAGGCGCTGACGGCCGGCGGGCGCAGGATGCCACGCAACCCGTTCTCGGCGCCGGTGATCGGCGCCAGCCGGTATGCGAGTCCCCACACGATCATGCCCTGCGCCAGCGTGACCATGAGGAAGTAGACGCCGCTCGTGCGCATGGCCATGATCGCGAAGATCACCGAGATGGCGATGCCGGCGGCCAGCCCGACGGCGACCTGGAGGACGTGCCCACCGTCGAGATGGGTCGCGGTGTAGCCCACCCCGTAGGCCGCGACGGCGAAGATGCCTGCCTGCCCGACGGTCACCAGGCCACCGAATCCGGCGAGCACGTCGATGCTCATCGCGAACAGCCCGAACACCAGCGCTAGCGTGACGATGCCGATGATGAACGGGCTGGTGAGGTAGGGAAGCGCCACACCCGCGGCGATGCCGGTGGCCAGCAGGCCGAGCTTCACCTTGGTGGTCAGCGACATCACGCTCTCCTTCCGAGCAGACCCTCTGGGCGGAGGACGAGGACGATCGCCATGGGTGCGAAGAGGGTGAAGAAGGCCAGCTCGGGGACGAGGGCCTTGGCGAAAGCGTCGATCAGGCCGACGATGACGCTGCCGATGGCCGCCCCGGGCAGGCTGCCGAGCCCGCCGAGGATGACGACCACCAGGGCGAACAGCAGGATCTCGATGTCGGACTCGCCCGGTACGAGGCCCAGGAACGCGGCACCGACGACACCGCTCAGCCCGGCCAGCAGCGCACCGAAGAAGAACAGCCCGGTGAACACGAGCCGGATGTTGATGCCCAGGGCCGCGATCATCTCGCGATCGTCGACGCCGGCGCGCACGATCGCGCCGACGCGGGTCTTGCTCATCAGCAGCCACAGCGCGATCCCGACCGCCACGGCGAGGAGGGTGACCAGGACGCGGAAGCGGGGGTAGCCGATGAAGCCGAGATCCACCGATCCGGATAGGTAGTCCGGAAGCGGCATTGCCCTGGGGTCGCCGCCCCAGAACGCGAGCGTGAGGTCGCCGAGCATGAATGCCACGCCGATCGTCAGCAGCACCTCGGGGAGCTCCTGGCCGCGAACGCGCCGCAGCAGCGACGTCTCCATCAGGACGCCGAGGACGCCGACGGCGAGCGCACCGCCGAGCGCGGCGAGCCAGATGTTGCCGGTCGCCAGCACGATCGTCAGGCCGATGTATCCGCCCACGAGGTAGAAGCCACCATGCGCGAGATTCACCACGCGCATGAGCCCGAAGATCAGGGTGAAGCCGCTGGCCACGAGAAACAGCAGCCCGGCGAAACTCAGCCCGTTGAGCAGCTGAAAGAAGACGAACTCCATGGTCATCGGGATCCCACCGCCACATCGACCAACGGGCTGTTTCCGTAGGGCGCCGGTGGCCGGCTGGTGGGCCGGCCGCCGGCACATCCCGTGCGGATCGGACGAACCGTATGATGTTGCATAATGCACCGTGCCTGATGCAGGAGTCAATGGTGCAGGATAGTGCATAATGTATAATCGATTGCGCACGGTCGCCGAATGAGAAGTGGAGTAGACGATGAAGGAAGCCTTCGGCGTACTCAGTACCGACTGGAAGGAAGGCATCAACTGGCAGAACGTGCGGGCCTGGCGGCTGTCACGCGCCCGCGAGGCGATGCGCAGGCACGGTCTGGGTGCGCTGTTGTGCATGTACGACGAGAACATGCGCTACATCTCGGCCACCTACACGCCGGGCTGGAATCGGCTCAAGCCGGGGCTGCGCTACGTGTTGCTGGTCGAGGGGCGCGAGCCCATCGTCTACGAGCAAGGAGATATCGGCTACCACCTCGAGGTGCACAACCCCTGGATCCCCAAGGAGAACATTCGCCACTCGTTCGCCTGGATCAAGGGAGCTGCCGGTCCGGCATCGACACAGCAGGTCACCAAGTTCACCGAGGCCCTCGTCGGTGATCTTGAAGACGCCGGCGTGCGGGACATGCCACTCGGCGTGGACTTCATCGACATCAACATGATCCAGGCCTTCGAGCGTGCCGGGATCACGTGGACGGACGGCATGACCCCGATGATGGAGGCCCGTTCCATCAAGAGCCCGGACGAGCAGAAGGCCGTTCGCATCGTCGGAGCCCTGTGCGACGCCCTGCACTACGAGTTCACCCAGTTCTTGAAGCCGGGCCGGACCGAGAACGAGGTGGCGGCGTTCGGTTTCGAGTACCTGTACTCCGTGCCCGGGGTGGAAGACGTCGAAGACATCATCGTGTCGTCGGGCCCCAACGCGTGGCCCAACTGGCGCAACTTCTCGGACCGGATCATCCGGCCCGGGGAGCTGGTCATCATCGACATCGCCGCGCTGACGTGGAACGGCTTCAAGTCCTGCGTGTACCGCACGTACTGCGTGGGGGGCAAGGCGACCGCGGAGCACAAACAGACATACGATCTGGCGCACAAGTGGTTGTGGGATTCCATCGACGCCGTGCGCCCCGGGGCGACGACGGCCGACATCGCCGCCACCTGGCCGTCGGCGATGGAGCAGTGGGGATACCAGGACGAGGACCAGGCGGCGGCGAACCTGTGGGGCCACGGGCTCGGGCTCGCCCAGTATGACCAGCCGGTCATCTCGCGTATCTGGTCGCTGGACCATCCGCAGGAGATCCAGCCGGGCATGGTATTCGCCCTGGAGACCCAGCACGGCAAGATGTACGACCACGGCGTGCGCCTCGAAGAGATGCTGATCGTCACCGAGGACGGCTACGATCTCGTCTCCACGTACAAGTCGCACGAGATCATCGAAATCGACTGATGAGCTCGCGCTGTTACCACCTGTCCGGTGCCGGCGCCACGGATCCAGCGGTTGCCGGCGCGAAGGCAGCGGGATTGGCGCGGGCGTATGCCGTGGGACTGCCGGTGCTGCCGGGCGTGATCGTTCCGGTCAGCGAGTCCCGGGGCGTCGTCGATGCGGTCACCTCCACCCTGGGCCACGGCAGCGACGGCACGGCGCGGTTGGCGGCGATGGACGTGCATCCCGACGACGCGCTGCTGGCCGAGCTGCGCGAGCAGCTGTCCGGGATCGACCCGCCGTACATCGTGCGCTCGTCCAGCCCGCTCGAGGCGGACGGGACATGGTCCGGCGCGTTCTCCAGCTTCCACGGGATCGCGCCCGACGAGCTCGGCATCGCGGTACGTGGATGCTGGGGTTCGGCGTTCGCCCCGGCGGTGCTCGATCGGGCACGGCGGACCGGCACGGATCCGGGCCGTCTTGGCCTGGCGGTGCTCGTGCAACCGGAGCTGAACCCCGATCTGGGTGGTACCGCGCGGCTCACCGCCGACGGTAGCGTGCGCATCACCGCGACGGATGGGCCCCTCCGGCCGCTGATGGCCGGCCATGTCGATGGCTGGCAGGCCACGGTGGCCGGCGACGGCACGATGATCACCGGCACGCTGGACGACGGCCCGTTGCTGCGACAGGTGGCCGAGCTCGCCCGCGACGTCGGGGCCGCGCTCGGGCACAACCTCATCGAATGGGCGGTGGCCGCGGGTGAGGTGACGCTGTTGCAGAGCATGCGGTCGCGGGATGCCGTGGTGGCGGGCAGCTCGCGTGCCGCGTGCCACGGGGGAGCGCTCGGCGGGCCGATCGCGCTTCGCGTTGCCCGGCTGGCGGAGCGCTACGCGGGCGAGCTCGGTGACGAGCTCGTGCTGCCGTGGGCGATCGCCGCGTCGTGGATGCCGGAGTTGCCCGACGAGGGTTCGGGTGCCGAGCCCTCCGAGGCCCTGGCGGCCGCGCGGGCGCTCGCCGCGCAGCTGACCGCCCGGGTGTGGGGTGGTTCGCCGCGCGCCGCCGCGAGCCGGGCCGGTGACGTGCTGCGCCAGCTGCGCGGTGACGATCCCGCCGCTGCCCTGGAGACGGTGGCCGAGTTACCGGGCCCCGCCCCGGATGAGGCCGCCGGCGTGCTGGCCCACCTGGCGACGGTCCGGCGCGCCATGGGTGTGGACGGGTCGGCCGACGCGGAGACGGCGTTCTGGCGGCTGGCCCCCGGAGTCCTGGCTCGGGCACTTGCCGGGGAGCCGCCGCCACGGACGAGCCGCTTCGGTGTCGAACGGTGGGAACCGTTCGTGCACGGGGTGGTGTCTGCCGTCGGGGAACGCTATGCGGGGACGGCGGCCGTGCCGGGAGCCGGCGCGGGACGTGCCTGCCAGTGGGAGGACATGCGCGAGCGTGGATTGCTGCCCGGGGGACGCTACGTGCTGCTCGCGCCGGAGCCGGAACCAGCGCTGGGACCGTTGCTCTGGAATGCGGCTGGCCTGGTGACCCGGGCGGGTAGCACCGGGGCGCATCTCATCGAGTTCGCCCGCTCCATCGGTGTCCCGACGGTAGTGGGATGCGATCTTCCGCGGCTGTCCGGGGACGAGCGGCCGTTGCTGGCCGTCGACGGCGAGCGGGGAACCGTGTCCGTCGCCGGCGACGGACATCTCGGCGCGCCGGCCAGCGCGGCAGCGGCCATATTTACAACATAATACATCATATAATATACTGCTGGTGCTGGTCGGATGGCCGCGCAGTAGCCGTGAGCAGCAAAGGAGCGGATCGATGGCGAGCGAACAGACGCCGTGGAAGACCGATCGGTGGTTCACCAGCCCGTGGAACCACGACGACGAGGTGACGGCAGAGTACGCGTTCCCGGACGAGATCAAGATCCACGACGTGACGTTGCGCGACGGCGAGCAGCAGTCGGCCGTCATGTTCAACGCCGACGAGAAGATCCGCATCGCCGAATCGCTCGCCGACGCCGGAGTGCACCGCATCGAGGCGGGCCTGCCCGCCGTGTCGCCGGAGGACGAGAAGGCGGTGCGCGCTATCGCGCGGCGTGACCTGCCCTCCGAGATCTACGCGTTCTCCCGCTGCATGCTCGATGATGCCAAGCTGGCGGTGGACTGTGGCGTGGACGGCGTGGTCATGGAGATCCCGTCCAGCCGGCACCTGATCGAGCTCGGCTATCGGTGGAGCGTCGAGCGAGCGGTGGAGCTGTCGGTCGAGGCCACCCGCTACGCGCACGAGCAGGGATTGAAGGTGGCGTTCTTCCCCATCGACGCCACCCGGGCCGCGCTCGACGACTACCTCGACCTCATGGAGCAGGTCGCCACCCACGGCCACATGGACACGTTCGTGCTGGTGGACACCTTTGGCGTGCTCACCCCGCACGCGGTGCGGCGGTTCGCGGACGTGACGCGCGAGCGGCTCCAGGTTCCGCTGGAGACACACTTTCACATGGACTACAGCCTGGGTGTGGCCAACAGCCTGATCGCCGCCGCGGCCGGCGCCAGCGTGCTCCAGACGACGATCGCCGGTCTGGGGGAGCGTGCCGGTAACACCCCGATGGAAGAGACGGTGCTGGCGCTGCTCACCCTGTACAACCGGGATATCGGGATCGAGACGGAGAAGCTGGCCGAGATCGCCGCGATGGTCGGCGAGATGTCCGGAGTCCAGCAGCCGAGCAACCGTCCCGTCACCGGGGACCGCCTGTTCGAGATCGAATCGGGCATCATCACCACCTGGTACCGCAACGTGCGCGACCACGACGTGACGGAGACCGTGCCGTTCCTCCCGTCGCTGGTCGGCAAGGACGGCCCGGCGGTGGTCTACGGCAAGGGCAGCGGGATCGACTCGGTGGCCGAAGCCCTGGATCAGCTGGGCCTGGAAGCCACGACCGACCAGGGCCTGGAGATCCTCTCGAAGATGAAAGAAGCTGCGATCGCCAAGCACGGGTTGCTCGAACTCGACGAGATCGAGCCGATCGCCCGTCGCGTCCTGGGAGAGTGACGGCTCGCTGCGGGCCCGTGTCCGTCAGCCGCTGCGTCGGCGCAGCTGAGACAGCTCGCGGCGTAGCGCGTCGAGCGCGAGACCGGTGGAGCGTGCCCGCACGGTGTCCGGATCGCCTCCCGGGATGAACTGGTGTCCGGTGCGCACGGTCCGGTCGGGTAGGACGATCGCCCACCGCACGGTGGACACGTCCGTGTCGACGTCGACACCGAGAGCGACGTCCGCGCCGAGCCGGTCCTGGGCCTGGCGAGCCATCTGTTCCACCACCCCGGGGCTGGCGACGCCGCTGGCGAGCTGGTCGTCGCCGAGGCCGAAGAGGCCGGCGAGCATCGGCGGCGTGTGCGCGATGATGCCGCCACGGAGGAGCTCGCCGGCGCCGGGAGGAGTGCCGCGAGGAGTGCCGCCTTCGGGGTCGCGGATAGCCGCCAGCGCACCGGACACCGTGGCGCAGATCCGTCCGGCGGTGAATCCTTCGGCCGTGCCGATGGTGGTGCCGTGGCGGTGGAGCATCCGGGCGACGTCGTGCTCGACCCGGTCGTCGGTACTCGCGACCATGTCTCCGAGACGTTCGGCGGCCTCGTCCGCATAGGCGGAGGCGCGCTGGCGGGCCGCGTCGGGAGACGCCGCGCTGGCGGTGAACCGCACCAGCACGTCGTCGTCGGTGGCCAGAAAGCTCAGCTCGACGCCGTGCTCGGGATGGCCGGGATCGAGGCGGGCGGTGGCCAGCCGGGCGGACACGTCCCGGAGCGCCTCCCCGACGGCGGATTCGCCCATCCCGGTCACGTGCAGGGTGCGCGTGACCCGGCTCGCGCCGCCGGAGCGCCGTATCAGCTCCGGGAGCACGACCCGCTCGGCGAGTTCGCGATATTCCCACGGGACGCCGGGCAGGACGTGCAGCCGTCGGTGACCCTCGCCGGCGGCGAGATCCAGCGAGAAGCCGGCCGCCGTCCCGCGTGGCTCGTGGACGGTGGCGCCTGCCGGAATGTCGGCCTGGTGCAGCGCATCCGTGGGGACGGGACGTTCGAGACGCGCATAGGTTTGGTGCAGGTGGCGCACGAGCCCGTCATCCCGGTGCAGGGCCACGCCCGCGATGTCGGCGACGGCGTCGCGCGTGAGGTCGTCTGCGGTGGGCCCGAGCCCGCCCGCGGCCACGATGACGTCGCAGCGGCCGGCAAGCCAGCCCAGAGCGCCGATGATCTGGTCGTGGTCGTCACCGACGACCACGGTTGCCGACGGCGCGGCCCCGGCCTCGACCGCCCGCCGGGCCAGCCAGGCCGCGTTGGTGTCCACGACATCGCCGCCGAGCAGCTCGGAACCGATGGAACAGATGCCGACCCGCACGGCCGGGCGGGTGCCGTTCATCCGCGTCCCCCTCGCTGGTCGATTCCGCCGGTCGGCTCGGGGCGGCCGGGTGCGTCAGTCGCCGAGCACGGTGGTGGGATCCGGCGGGAGCCGCACCGGCTGGCCGGTGCGTGCGGACCGGTCCATCGCCATGGTGATCAGCAGGTTCCGGTGACCGTCGGCGGCGGTGGCGTGATGCGTGTGCCGTCCGGTCAGTAACCGATTGAACCAGCTCATCGTCTCCTCGCGCATCGGCCCCCAGAATCCCTCGTCGGTGTCGTCGCCGAACGGCCGGCTGCCGAGGAAATCGACATAGCGCGGAAGCGGCGCGTCATAACCCTTGGGAGCGTATCCGGCGCTGCGATCCTGCGGTTCCTCGGAAGCGAGGACCAGGTCACGATGGGTGTCCTCGATATCCAGAACGCCGGACGTTCCCACCACTCCGATCTCCAGGCCGTAGACCGCTCCCGGCCACGTGGCCGGCAGCGCCCAGCTGATGCTCAGATTCCACAGGGAACCATCGGCGAGCGTGAAGATGGCCAGCGTGTTGTCCTTGGTGCCGTACTGTCCGAGAACGGTGTCGCCCGCCTTCGCGTAGACCTCCACCGGCTCCTTGCCCTCCAACCCTTCGAGGAGCCACAGGCAGGCATCGAGGCTGTGCGTCCCGGAAACCACCATCGGCGTCAGCGTCTCCCGCTGCTCGGTGCGGGCGAGGGTGGCCAACGGGACCATCCGGTTCATGAACGCCCGGGTGACCACCGTCGTGACGTCGCCGATCACGCCGTCGCGAATCCGCTGGCGGGACGTGATGAACCGGCGCCGGAATCGCTGCGTGTAGCCCACGACGGCGTCGATGCCGGCGTCCTCGATGGCCCGCAGCACCCTGCCCGACTCGACCGGATCCGTGGCCAGCGGCTTCTCGATGAACAACGGGTGTCCGCGTTCCACGCTGGCGAGGATCGGTTCGACGTGCCAGTTCTCGTCCGTCGCGACCACGACGGCGCTCACCTCGGGACGGCGCACCAGCTCCCGGAAGTCGCCGGTGGCGACGTCCGCCCCGGTGTCGGCCGCGAGCCGGTCCCGCAGGTCCTCGTCGATGTCACACATGCCCAGCCAGCCAACGGCCGGGTGCTCGCGGGCCAGCTCGGCGCGGACCCTGCCGACCGTTCCGCAGCCGACGACGGCCAGCCCGATCCCGTCGTTCGCCATGCTCGCCTCCCGTTCCTCGAACCGGTGTCACTCGTACCAGTGCCGCTTGGCGGGCGCGTCCGGATCGTGCGGGCTCGGGCCGTTGGGTTCGAGGTAGAGCACCTCGCCGGGGCGGTCCAGCGGCTTGCCGGAGAGCCGGTCGCCGAGCCAGTCCATGCCGGTGGGGTGGATGTCCAGGTTCCACATCGGCGTGGCGTTCGCCGGCGTGCGCACGTTGGTCATGTGATGTTGATCGGCGAACACCCACATCTGGGCGGGCGCCTGGATCCGGTCGAACAGCGCGAGCGCCTCGTCCAGCGGGCTCCGCGGATCGTATTCGCCCAGGGTGAGCAGCGTGGGGCAGCTGATCCGGGGAAGGATCTCTTCGAGCCCCATCCGGGCGATGAACTCGTCCAGCTCGTCCTCGTCCGCGGCCCGCGTCAGGTACGAGAACAGCTGCTTGTACCGCGGCGATTCCTCTTCGAACAGGTAGTACTTGTCGCAGATGCTGGCCCAGGGGAAGGACGCCGCGCCGATCCGCTGGTCGGTGGCGGCGAACCGGGCACCCCACCAGGAGCCGAAGCTCATCGCGTAGAGGCCGACGCGCGTGGCGTCGATGTCCGGGCGGTCGAGCAGGTGGCTCAAGGCCGTGCTGGCGGCATCCTCGTACCCGTCGATGGTGAGGGGGATGTCCCGGAGGTTGCACTCGCCCTGGCCGGGGCCGTCGAAGACGAACAGGTGCATGCCGCGCTGCGCGGCCCAGTTGTACAGCGGGTGGGGTACCAGCTCCTTGGTCATGTCACAGCCGGGGATGAAGAAGACCAAGGGCGCCGGCCCGTCGACTGGAGCCAGATGCAGGTACCCGGAGACGGTGCTGCCCCTCCAGGGAACGTGAACGTGCTCGATGGGAGCGGGGGCCAGCCGGCGGACCTCGTCGTAGCAGCGGATGGCCGAGCCGTGCAGGTACCGTTTCTCGGCATTGGTGACGAGGATCGGATGCTGCGCCTGGGCGTACTTCACGGCGGCGTCGAAATAGTGCTCGAGCGCGGTGAGGTGGTGGCCGGCCGCGGCCTCCGCGGCACCGAGACGTTCCGCTCGTTGCGCGCCCCGGCCAACGTGTTTGCTGATCATGTCATGCATGCGCACCGACGGTGGCAAGCCGCCGCGCCCGGGTGGCTGGAAGTGGTAGACGCGGCCGGTGTCGCGGATCGCGCGGTCGAATTCCCACTGCTGGCCGTCGCGGCGGAGCCGGATCCGTCGGGCGGGTTCGTCGGACATGTGCTGCACCTCTTCGTCCTGGGGCGGCGCGCGATGCGCTGCCGTCGCTGTACGAGCGTGTCGTCAGTTCACCTGATAGTCCAGGGGCTGTCCGGTCAGTCCCTGGATGACCTGCGATGTCGCCTTGCGCTGCGCTTCACGCAGTGCCGACTCGGAGTAGAACGCGGTGTGCGGGGTGACGTGCAGGCCGGGCGTCGCCGCGAGACCTGCCGGGTCTGCGGGCGGCTCCGGGTCGACGACATCCAGTGCGGCGCCGCGGAGGGATCCGGCCAGGAGGGCACCGATCAACGCGTCGGTGTCCACCAACGGGCCCCGCGAGGTGTTCACCAGGACGGCGTGCGACGGAAGCTTGCTGAGCTGGTCGGCTCCGATCAGCCCACGTGTTTGCGGGGTGAGCGGGCAGTGCAGCGACATCGCGTCGACCGATTCGAGGAGAGCGTCCAGCTCGTCGACGAACCGGATGTGTGCCGGAGCGCAAGCCCGCGCTTCCGTGGACACGTAAGGGTCGAAGACGACGCAGGTGATGTCCAGGGCTTCCAGCGAGCGGGCCAGGCGCTGCGCGATCCGGCCGAACCCGACCAGGCCCACGTGCAGCTCGGACAGCCGGGCGAGCGGCCGGACATGGTCGATGGTCCATGCCCCGGTGCGCACGGTCTCCAGCCCTTCCGGAATCCGGCGCAGCAGCATCAGCAGCAACGCGAGGGTGTGGGCGGCCACTTCCTCCACCGAGTAGTCCGGGACGTTCGTGACCGGGATGCCGGCGGCGCGGGCGGCATCCCGGTCGATGTTGTCCACCCCGATGCCGTAACGCGCGATGATCTTGCAAGAGCGCAGCTGCGCGATGAAGCCGGCGTCCACGGGCAGATAGGTGTTCAGCAGGGCATCCGCGTCCCGGGCCAGCTCGAGGACCTTCTCGCGGTCGCCATGCGCGACGACCAGCTCGGCGTCGATCTCGTGCAACAACTCGCGTTCGAGGTCGACCGTGGGAAAGACCTGATCGGTCACGACCACGCGGTATGTGCTCATGCCCACTCCTTCGGACGGCGCCTGGCAGCTGAACATCAAGCATTATACATAATATAGAGTGGCGTCTGCGTCACCGGAACGGGTGCCGGGCGAGATCGAGCTCGTCCGCCAGCCGGGCGAGCCGCTCGGCGGTCTGGCCGGCGAGCTCGATGCCACGCTCGTGAGCCCGCGCGCGGCGTGCCGGAATCTGATCGCCAGGCACGCGTACGTGCGAGTGCCCTGGCAGTGGCGCCGATTCGCGGATCTGCCGGACGTGGTGGTCCATCTCGGCCTGGAAATCGTCGAGCGGGCGGAACAGGTCGGGACGGATCATCACGATCGTCTGCCCGGTGTTCGCCGGCGTGTGCTGATCCCGGGTGAAGTCCACGACGTCGCGGCCGAAGGCGGCACCGTTGAGCACGCCGGCCAGCATCCCAATGATCATGCTCAGGCCAGACCCCTTGTGCTCACCGATAGGAACGAGGAAACCCTCGGCGCTGCGCGTGGGATCGGTGATCGGCTCGCCCTGCGCGTCCACCAGCCACCCTTCCGGGATGCGTTCGCCCCGTTCCGCCGCCACCTTGATCCGTCCGTAGGAGACGACTGTGGTGGCCATGTCCACGACGACGGGGGGCTCGGCGCCGGCGGGGATGGCCACCGCCAGTGGATTGGTGCTTAGCAACGGCTCGACGCCGCCCCAGGGAGGTAGGTGGTTGGCGCTGCCGACCGCGAGGTACAGGCCGATGAGGTCATGGTCGAGCGCCATGGCGGCGTACACGCCGGCGGCCCCCGCATGGTTCGATCTCCGGACGCCGACCCAGGCCAGGCCGGTCTGGTTGGCTTTGGCCACGGCGATCTGGGCAGCGCGGGTCACGATCACGTGCCCCAGCCCGTTTCCGCCGTCGACGAGCGCGCTGCTGTGCGTCTCGTGGGTGACGCGAAGATCCGCGTCGATGGTGTATCCGCCTGCGGCGAGCCGGTCGGCATACGCCGGCAGCCGGAAGATGCCGTGGCCAGCCATCCCGCGAATGTCGGCTTCGAGCATGCGGTGGGCAGTGATCCGTGCGTCGGCCGGGGGTACGTCATAGCGGCCCAGCACGGTCTCGATGAACGACCGGAGCTCGTCCACCGGATAGCGGGAGGTGATCCTGCCACGCTCTCCAGGGGCGGGATGCGATGGTTGGGATGCCGTGCCGGTCACGCGTCCCTGCCTTCCGTTGGCTCGCCCTCCTGTCCGCCACCGCGACGACCCTCCGGAGCCGTCGCTGTCAGCTGATCATGTGCGAATTGCAGCGCCTCGACCGTATGCGCGAGATGATCCACGGTGATCGCCGCGGCACGCTCCCCGTCTCGGGATCGCAGCGCGTCCATCAGGGCCGCGTGCTCGCGATTCGCCTGGCTGCGGAGTTCGACCGTGTTCTGCAGGACCAGGCCGACGTACGGAGCGGCGCCATCTTGCAGGTTGTGCAGGATGGAGCACAGGCGCGGCATGGCAAGGCCGGCCACGAGTATCCCGTGGAACTCGCGATTCAGATCTGCCCACAACCCGTTGTCCGTCTCCCCGTCCATGTGGCGACGGACGTCGTCGGCGCGTTCCCAGACCTTCTCGTCCAGCGTTCCGGCTGCCTTGCGCATGGCTTCGGGTTCGAGTAGCTGACGCAAGGAGTAGATCTCGCGAACCTCGCCGAGTTCGAGCTGGTGCACGGTGGCGCCCCGATGGGCGTCGAGGTCCACCAGCCCCTCGGTTGCGAGATCTCGCAACGCTTCCCGCACGGGAGTGGTGCTCACGCCGAGCTCGCTGGCGATCTCCGACTGGACGAGCCGGGTGCCACCGGCGAGCGTTCCGCGCAGGACGGCGCGGCGCAGCGTGTCACGTACGAATTCGTGCGCCGTGCGCCGCTCGGTGAGGGAAGCGTCGTACACCGGTGCTCCACCGTCTTTCCGGGATCTGTCGGAGTCTCACTCTTCATACGATTGATTCGATTATACATAGTATAGAAAGATGTCTGCTCGCGATGCGTGGCAGTCGGAGCGGTGCGTGGCAGCACGGGGAACGGCGCGGTTGCGGATGTGACCTCTCGCAGGGCGCGATGGCGTCGATCCCTGGCCGGGGAGGCTAAAGCCGCTGGTACATCGAATGGATCGGGAGCTGGTCAGGCACGCTGACCGGTTACGATGCGCTGCCGAACGCCATGAGCGGCGCAGCAGGGATGCGCGCGATCTCTAATGCGAACTGTCCGCTGTGAACCGGTGGCGCGATTCGTCGATGGCGCGCAGTGTGAGATCCACGTGCGTGCGCGTCAGATCCGCACAGCGGTCCGCTTCTCCGCTGGCCAGGGCTTCGAGTATCTGGCCATGTTGCTCGTTGGCGAGTTCGAACTGATCGTCCCCGCGGTGGCGAAGTGCCAGCGCGACGTACGGCGCGGCGCTGTCGCGTAGCCCGCGCAGCAGGTTGCGCAACCGCTGCGAGGGGATCGCCTCGACGAGTTGAGCGTGGAACGCGCGATTGAGTTCTGCCCAGCGGGCCGAATCCGTCTCCTGCTGCATCTGTTCGGCCAGCGATCGTGCCCGCTGCACCAGATCGTCATCGGCGATCTCTACGACCTGGCGCATGGCCTCGGGCTCGACGAGCCGGCACAGCTCCACGATCTCGCGTAGGTCGTCGAACGTCAGCTTGTTCACGATCGCGCCGCGATGTGCGTCGAGGCGCACCAAACCTTCGGTCGCGAGGTCACGGAGGGCCTCGCGCACCGGCGTGGTGCTCACGCCCAGCTCGTGTGCGATGTCGGCCTGAACCAGCCGAGTTCCGCCTTCGAGATCTCCCCGGAGAATTCCTTCACGCAGCGTTTCCCGAACGAATTCGTGAGCTGTCCTTCGGGGATTGCCGACAAACGAACCCAGGCTCAGGCTTTCCGCTGCGGCGCTCTTGTTTTCCACATCATCCCCGCGACTTTGGCGTCGTGCCAATTCCACCGTCTCGACCACGTCTTCACTACCCACCACTCGATCACTGACGAGTCCATCATGCAGTGTACATGATGGACTCCGCATACTGGCGACCGCGCGAGCGAAGGGCCAGCGTGTTCGCGAACGGCTCGGGCGTCGAGCGATGGTGGCAGTGTGGACGGGCCGCGAGGCCGGCGGTGCGAGACGCGCGGCCCGTCCGTCACCGTCACTGCATGGCTTCGAGTGCTGCCTCGGTCGCGTCGTATTGCTCCTGGAAGTACTCGCGTGCCTCGTCGACGTCCTGCTCCAGGACGGTGAATCCGGTCTCCTCGTACGCTGCCTGGACGTCGTCGGTGGCCATCGCCTCCTGGAGTCCGGCATTCCAGGCCTCGACGATCTCGCTGGGGGTATCCGGCGGCAGGATGAATCCCCAGGATGTCACCAGGTTCACGCCGGGGTAGCCGGCCTCTTCGAAGGTCGGCACGTCCGGGAACTCGTCGCTGGGCGCGGACAGCGCCAGGGGTGTGAGCTGATCGCCGTCCAGCAGGGAGAAGCCCGAGTAGGCCGCATCGATATGACCACCGGCGACTTGCGGGATGATGTCGCCCACGCCGCCGCTGACCGGGACGAACGAGAGGTCGATGCCGATCGCCTGGTTGATCTCGCTGACCAGGAGCTCGCCGTTGGAGCCGACACCGGAGATGGTCACATTGCCGGGGTTGGCCTCGGCCTCGCTGACGAAGTCCTCGATCGTCTCGAACCTGCTGTCGTGCCCGACGGCGATGATGTTGGGTGAGTACTCCGTCCAGCCGATGTACTCGAAGTCTTCCGCGGCGAAACCGACGTCGTCACCCGCGGTGAGCGAAAGGTTGATGATGTTGGGTGCCACGACGTTGGCGATCGTGCAGCCGTCCGGCTCGGCCCCGGCCAGGGCGTTCCAGCCCACGGAGCCGTCGCCGCCGGTCTGATAGTTGATGTTGAATTGCGTATCCAGCGCGTCCTCGAGCGCTTGTTGTAGTCGACGAACCTGCTGATCCGAACCGCCACCAGGCGAGTACGGCACGATGACTTCGACGGCCGGGCAGTCGATTCCGGTCTCGCCGTCGCCGTCGGCGGATTGTGCCTCGTTCCCCGAGTTGCATCCGGCGAGAAGCAACGCCGGAAACGCGACGAGGGTCGTGCTCAGTGTGCGGACTCCCATGTCCTGGACCTCCTCCGTGGGTCGCCGTGGCCGATGTGTCGACCCGGCTCCCAAGCACGTTGTGGCGCTGTGGGGTTCTCCGTCATGTCGTCGGCAGCTCCCTGACATTTCATACAGTATATAGAGTGCAGTGTATGAGGCGTCCTGCATCATGTACAGACTTACGTCCGCGGTTGGGGCGACGGTCGTGAATCGCGATCGCTATTCCGGGCGATCAGACACCGCGCACGTCGCAGTGGATCTCGACCGGAGCGGGTTCTGGGATCCGATGGTGGACGCCCGTACGCAGCTACAGGTGACCAGTGTCAGTCAGGTCGAACGATCAGGTGGCGAGCCAGACAGTGGTGTCGCCGGGCAGCCTGCCGTCGGAGGTCAACGGCGCGCTGGCGAGCAGCACGTCCTGGTGCTCCGGCAGCGCCACTGGCTCGGCGCCGAAGTTCACCACGCACTCGAAGCGCGGCTCGCGTACGAACGCGAGTACGTCATCGCCGAGGCCGTCGAGCCAGGTCATGGTCTCCGTGGCAAGTGCTGGATGCTCGCGCCGGATCCGGAGCGCCGCGCGGTAGAGCTCCAGCATCGATTGCGGGTCGCCGGACTGGGCCTGCACGGACATCTGGCCCCAGCCCTCCGGCTGCGGCAGCCACGAGCCGTCGGGACCGAAACCGTATGACGGGCCGTCGACCCTCCAGGGCAGCGGTACGCGGCAGCCGTCGCGGCCCCGCTTGGTGTACCCGGACCGCTCCCACACCGGATCCTGGATCGCTTCGTCGGGAACGGTCACCTCGGGAAGGCCCAGCTCTTGTCCCTGATAGATGTAGGCGCCGCCGGGGAGGGAGAGCATGAGCAGGGCGGCCGCGCGAGCCCGACGCCGCCCCAGCTCCTCGTCGACCCTCTCGTCCGTCTTGCGCAGATGTCCCGCAGCGGCATCGGTCTCCGTGCGGCCGTAGCGGCTGACGATGCGCTCGACGTCGTGGTTCTCCAGGACCCAGGTGGCGGGAGCACCCACATTGCGCAGGACGGACGTGGACCGCTCGATCGCCTGGCGCTGCCCCTGCGCAGTCCACGGGGCTTTGAGGTAGTCGAAGTTGAACGCGCTGTGCAGCTCGTCGTCGCGGACGTAGCGGGCGAGCCGTTCCGGCGGCTCGACCCAGGCTTCGGCGACGAACAGCCGTGGCGGGTCGTAGGAGTCGGCCAGCTCGCGCCAGCCGCGGTAGATATCGTGGACACCCTCACGGTCGAAGAACGGATGATCGGCGATCGTCGGCGAGTCGAGCAGTCCGGACTCGTCGTACGGGAGGTCGGGCGCGGTCATGTCCTTGACCATCCCGTGCGCGACGTCGATGCGGAAGCCGTCCACGCCGAGGTCGAACCAGAACCGCAGCACGTCGAGGAACTCCGCCCGCACCTCGGGGTTGTCCCAATCGAAGTCGGGCTGGGTGACGTCGAAGATGTGAAAGTACCACTGGCCGGGCGAACCGTCGGGTTCGGTGATGCGTTCCCAGGCCGATCCGCCGAACACGCTGAGCCAGTTGTTGGGCGGCTGGGAGCCGTCGGGCCCGAGGCCGTCGCGGAAGATGTACCGCTCACGTTCGGGCGATCCCGGCTGCGCGGCCAACGCTGCCTGAAACCACTCGTGCTCGGAGGAGCTGTGATTGGGCACGATATCGAGGATGATCTTCAGGCCCATACCGTGCGCCTCGTCGAGCAGCGCCTTGGCCTGGGTGAGATCGCCGAACCGCGGATCGATGTTGCGGTAGTCGGCGACGTCGTAGCCGCCGTCGTTGAGCGGTGACGGGTACCACGGATTGATCCAGATGGCATCGACACCGAGATCGCTCAAGTAGGGCAGGGCCTGGCGCAGGCCGGCGATATCGCCCTCGCCGTCACCGTTGCCGTCGGCGAACGAGCGGATATAGACCTGATAGATGGTGGCGGCGCGCCACCAGTCCTTACGAACATCCGTCACGACGAGCTAGCCTACGATGCTCTCGGAGCCCGTTCGCGAGAGCCACCCCCTGTGTTGTCGCTCACATGCGCAGTCGTGCTCGCCACTGCATCGCGAACGAACATACGGTGGCCAGATGCACAGTGCGGATCTACTCATTGACGCGTTCGGCCGGGTACAGGAGACGGTGCACGGTGCCGTGTCCGGACTGTCCGACGACGAGCTGGCAGAGCGCTTGGACCCGCAGGCCAACTCCATCGCCTGGCTGGTGTGGCACCTGACCCGGGTCCAGGATGATCACGTCTCGGACGTCGCGGGCGAGGAGCAAGCCTGGACGGCCGAGGGGTGGGTGCAGCGGTTCGGGTTACCGTTCGATCCCGCCGTCACCGGTTTCGGTCACGGAAGCGACGACGTGGCGGCGGTCCGGGCGAGCGCGGACCTGCTCACCGGGTACTACGACGCGGTGCATGCCCGGACGCTTCGATATCTCGGGGGTGTTACCGACGCGGATCTCGATCGCATCGTCGACGAGTCGTGGACACCTGCCGTGTCTCTCGGTGTGCGGCTGGTGAGCGTCGCCGACGAGGACGCCCAGCATGCGGGGCAGGCGGCGTTCATCCGGGGCATTCTCCTCCGGCGGCGCACATCCGGGTGACCGGCTCTGGTTGTTGACCGGCCCCGGTTGCCGGGCCGTCGTCGGCGTCGTCGGCGGGCGTCCTACTCCTCGAACGTGTTGACCATCGAGTAGGCGGCGCGTTCGAGGTATTCCCACAGGGTGTCGCGATACTCCGGGGGCAGATCCAGCTCGTCGAGGGCGACCTTCATGTGATGCAGCCAGCGGTCCCGGGCTGCGGGATTCACCTTGAACGGGGCGTGCCGCATCCGCAGGCGGGGATGTCCGCGTTGCTCGGAGTACGTCGTCGGCCCGCCCCAATACTGTTCGAGGAAGAGCCGCAGGCGTTCCTCCGCGCCGCTGAGGTCTTCCTCCGGATACAGGGCCCGCAGCTCGGGGTCCTGCGCCACGCCTTCGTAGAAGCGATGCACGAGGCGGGCGAACGTCTCGTGCCCGCCAACAGCATCGTAGAAATTGTCCACTCGTGCACTCACGTTCCCATTCTCCCATCCGGGATCGAGCGGGGAGCCTGCCGTCGCAGCGGCAGCCTCCACGCGGCAAGATGGGAAGCGTCTCGCACGCACGCATACCCGAGTGGGAGGAACATTTATGGCTACGACCCGCACCGCGACGACCCGCTGGGAGGGCAACCTCACCGAGGGCGCCGGCAAGGTCACGCTTGAGTCGTCCGGTCTCGGCACGTACGACGTGTCCTGGCCGGCACGTTCGGAGGAGCCGAACGGAAAGACGTCGCCGGAGGAGCTGATCGCTGCCGCGCACGCGTCGTGCTTCTCGATGGCGTTCTCCAACGGTCTCAACAAGGCCGGGACGCCACCGACCTCGTTGGACACCCGGGCCGATGTCACGTTCCAGCCCGGTGAAGGCATCACCGGCATCGTGATCACCGTCCGTGGCGTCGTCCCGGGCATCTCGAACGACGACTTCGTGGCCGCAGCCGAGGCCGCCAAGGATGGCTGCCCGGTCAGCCAGGCGCTGGCCGGCACCACGATCACGCTCGACGCCGCGCTCGCCTGACGCCGCCCTAACCCCGCTGATCATGAACACTAATCGAATACATAGGCCGACTAGTGTTCATGATCAGCGGAAGGGGTGCTCGGGGGTGGCGCGGCTACGCGTCGCCCTCCACATCCCCGGTGCCTTCTGAATCGTCCTCGAGTTCGGGCTCGGGCGGCCGCTTCACCTTGCGGCGCTGCTCTTCGGGGGTATCCGCGGTGGATTCGCGGTCGAGATCGGCGCCCGGTCCCGCCACCGCCGGATCCGGATCCGGCGAGACAGCCGGTCCTGCCGGGACGGCGGCACTGGCCTCATTCTCTTGCTTGATCCACAGGGTCCGCTGCGGGAACGGGATCTCGATACCCTCGTGATCGAACCGCCGCTTGATGCGCTCCCGAAGCTCGCGCGCGACCTTCCACTGCTCCATGGGCTGGGTCTTGATGACCACCCTGATCACGATGCTGTCGTTGCCGAGCGTCTCGACACCCCAGACTTCCGGCTCCTCCAGGACCAGCTCGCTCCAGAGCTCTTCGTGGGCAAGGTTGTGGCTGATCTCTTCCAGCAACCGCCGCACGCTGGCGGTGTCGGAGTGGTAGGCGACGTCGACGTCCACCACGGCTCGCGCCCAGTCCTGGCTGGAGTTGCCAACCCGGCTCACGCTGCCGTTGCGCACGTACCAGACCGTGCCGTCGATGGCTCGTAGCCGGGTGACCCGCAGGCTGACCGCCTCGACCATCCCGGCTCCCTCGCCCATGTCGATGTAGTCACCCACGCCGTACTGGTCTTCGAGCAGCATCGCGATGCCGGCAAGGAAGTCCTGGACGAGATTCTGCGCTCCGAATCCGAGCGCGACACCCGCGATACCGGCCGACGCGAGCAGCGGCCCGATCGGGTAGCCGAGGATGTCCAGTGCCATGACGATGACGATCACGCCGATGACGAACGTGACCGTGCTCTTCGTCAACGAGCCGAGGGTCTGTACCCGCAGTGATCGCCGCTCGGAATAGGCACCGGCACTTCCGAATACGACCCGTGCCGCCGTCGTCGATCCGAGCACCTGGTCCGGGGGCTTGCTCTCGACGGTACGTGCCACGACCCGTTTGATCACCTTGTGTATCAGGTAGCGCACGATCAGGGCCGCGACGACGAGGCCGATGAGCTGGGCCGGCCGGTCCAGCAGGATGTCGACCCACCAATCGCCGCTGAAGCGTTCCGGGCCGTCGTCTTGCTCTTGCAGGAAAAGTGTCATGCTCCATCCAGGTCGGTAGGGGTTCGTCCGGGCCGCCGCTCTCTACCGTGCCAGACCCAGCTGCGCGGCGAGGAAACCGAGCTGGTCGGCCGCGAGCTCGGCCGTGCGCGAGATGGCACGCGCGCCGTGCCCGACGTTGCGTTCGGCGCGGAGCAGGACCGGTCGTTCGTCCGGATCGCTGGCGGTCGCGTGCTGTAGCGCGGCTGCCATCTTGCGGGCGTGAAGGGGGTCGACCCGGGTGTCGCCGTCGAAGACCGTGAACAACACCGCAGGGTAGGCGATCCCGTCGCGCACGTGATGGTAGGGCGAGTAGCTCAGGAGCCACTGGAACTCGTCGGGATCGTCAGCGGTGCCGTACTCGTCGTTCCAGGTGGCACCGAGGCCGAACTGTTCGTATCGGACCATGTCAAGCAGGGGCGCCGAGCAGACGACGGCGCTGTAGGCCTCGGGCCGCTGGGTCAGTGCTGCGCCGACGAGCAACCCGCCGTTCGAGCCACCCGAGATGCCGAGCTGATCACGGGTCGTCCATCCCTGCTCGACGAGGTAGTCGGCGGCGGCATGGAAGTCGTCGAAAACGTTCTGCTTGTTCTCCCGCATTCCGGCGCGATGCCACTGCTCGCCTTCCTCCGAGCCACCACGCAGGTTGGCCACCGCCCAGACGCCGCCGGCCTCGACCCAGGCCAGCGTGGTCGCCGAGTACGCGGGGGTGAGCGCGATGTCGAATCCCCCGTAGCCGTACAAGACCGTGGGCCGGGCGGGACGGGCGTCGCCTGCGGGAGCAACGATGATCATACGTACCGGCGTGCCGTCGGCCGAGCGGTACGTGACCTGTTCGGTGTGTACCGGCGGGAGCTCGAACTCGCCGGGGCTCGGCGCCCACGTGTCGACGGAGCCGGTCCGCGCGTCGTAGCGCAGCACGTGCGTGGGCGTGGTGTGGTCGGTGTAGACGAACCACGACTCGTGCCCGCCCTCGGGACGTTCGACCAGCCCTCCGGTGCTGCCCAGCCCGGGTAGGTCGAGGGTGTGCACGTGCTCGCCCGAGTCGAGGCGATGCACGGTGACCTCGGATATGGCGTGCCGGGTCCGGCCGGCGAGCAGGACGGGCTGGTCGAGTTCGGAGCCGTCGAGAATGGCGACGTCGCCGAGTACGGCCTCGGGATCTTCCGGTAGAAGGTCGCGCCAGTGCTCCTGTCCGGGCGTCTCCGGGTCGGTGACGGCCAGCCGGCGGCGCGGCGCGTCGAGGTCGGTGAGGACATACAGCCGTCCGTCCCGGCCGACGTGCACGCCGGCGCGGGCGTCGGCGCCGACCATGACCGGCGTCAGCACGGGACTGTCCGGATCGCTGGCATGCAGGTCGGCGATCCAGACGTCGTTACGCGGGGCGGTGCCTTGGGCCGCGGAGACGACGAGCCAGCGGCCGTCCCTGCTGACCGAGACGCCGTAGTAGTTGGTCTTGTCCAGGCCGGAACCGAAGATCTCGACGTCGCCGTCCGTGTCGGTGCCGACCCGGTGCAGGTAGACCCGGCGGTGAAATTGCTCCTCGCCGCCGGGAACGTGCTCGGGTGCCAGCCGGCGGACGTAATAGAAGGCCTCGCCGCCGGGCATCCAGGCGATGGGGGAGTAGCGAGCCCGGTCGATCGGCCCGTCGACGATCTTCCCGGTCGCCACATCGAGCACGCGGATCACCGATTCCTCGGTGCCACCCTCGGATAGCTGGTAGGCGAGCAGGTCGCCTTCCTTCGACGGCTGCCACGCATCGAGCGTGGTGGTGCCGGTGGGGTCCAGCGCCGCGGGATCGATGAGCGTGCGCTCCTGGCCGTCGGGGTCGATGGTGAGCAGGACGGCGTGCTCCTGCTCCGGTGCCCGGCGGGTGTAAAAGGCGCGCTCGCCGCGCCATACGGGAGCACCGACGGCACCGGAACGCAGCAGCGCGGTCAGCCGCTCGTGGAACGTCGCGCGTTCTGGCCATCGAAGCCGGCACTGCTCGAACAGGATGTCCTGCTCGCTGGCCCACGCGGCTGTTTCCGGTGCCTCGGGGTCCTCCAGGGGGCGGAACGGGTCCGGAACCGTGACCCCGTGCATCACGTCGGCGTGCTTGCCCTCCGGAGCTCGCGGATACCGGAGGGCAGCTGTGTCTGCTGAGATATCTGTGGATGTATCGGCTGATGTGTCGTGTACCACCCGATCGACTCTACGAGGCCGCCATGGGCGATCACCGCCGCACCCGGCGAGCCACCGTGCCTGTCTCACCTGTCGGCTATCGTCGGGTGCGGATGAAAGCGGCTGGAAGGTGATCCCATGGCTTCGGTCAGCGTGCGCTATTTCGTCGACGACGTCGACGCGGCTATCGAGTTCTACACCACTCACTTCGGATTCACGGTGGCATTCCACCCGTCTGCCGGGTTCGCCATCGTGACGCGTGACGCGCTGCGGCTCCTGATCAACCAGACGGATGGTCCGGGAGGCGCCAGCCAGGCGATGCCGGATGGACGGGTTCCGGAACCTGGTGGCTGGAACCGCATCCAGCTGGAAGTCTCTGACCTGGATGCCGTCGTCGGAGGGCTGCGTGAAGCTGGCGTGCGGTTTCGCAACGACATCGTCACGGGGCGTGGCGGGCGCCAGATCCTGGTGGAGGATCCGGCCGGGAACCCGCTGGAGCTCTTCGAGCCGCATGCAGAGTGAGCGAGTAGGCCAGTGAATGCGTAGGCGAGCGCGCGAGGTCGGAAACGTTCGATGACGGGAGCTAGCGACCGATCCCGCCGCGTGACGTTGATGGACGTCGCCCGGCATGCCGGCGTGTCCCGCGCCACCGCGTCCCTCGTCTTGCGCGAGAGCCCGCTGGTGGCCGAGCCGACCCGGCTGAAGGTCCGTGACGCCGTGCGCGAGCTGGGCTACGTCTACAACCGGGGCGCGGCGAGCTTGCGCATGCGCCGTTCCCACACCGTCGGGCTGGTCATCTCCGGGCTGGCCAACCCGTTTTTCGCGGACTTCATCGAGGGTGTCGAGCGCGAGCTCCGCCCGGCCGGATACGTTGCTTTCCTGGCCAACACGTTCGACGATCCCGAGCGGCAGGGCATGCTGATTCGCACCTTGCTTGAGCACCAGATCGACGGAATGTTGATTGTCGCGGCGGCCGGAAGCAGCGCCGAGATCGGTGTGCCCCCGGAGGCGGTCGACATCCCGTACGTGCTGGCTACGCGGCCCGTGCCGGGTGTGGCGGCCAGCTACGTCGGAACCGACAACCGGGCAGGTGCGCGGATGGCGGTCGACCACCTGCTGGGCCACGGTGCTCGCCGGATCGCATATTTCGGCGGGCCGGAGGACGGGGCCGCACGCATGGAGCGGCAGGCCGCCGTTGCTGAGCGGCTGGCCGAGTCGGAGTCTGACCTGGATCCGGCGTGGACCGTGCCGTCCCCGGTGTCTACCACGGATGGGCAGCACGTCGCGCGTGCGTTGGTGTCATCGAGCGCACCGCCGGACGCGGTCATCGCTCACAGCGACGCCATCGCCTTCGGGGTGATGCGCTCCCTGCGCGATGCGGGGATCGAGGTGGGTACGCGGTGCCGGGTGGTCGGTTTCGACGACGTCGAGCAGGCTCGGGCGTGGTCGCCGTCGTTGACCTCTGTCTCGGTCAAGGCCGCCACCCTGGGCGGGCGCGCTGCCCAGATGCTGCTGGAACGGATCCGTGCTCCCGAGATTCCGCCCGAGTCGCTTGTGCTGGAGCCCCAGCTCGTCGTCCGCGAGTCGTGTGGGTGCGGCCGGGATAGCTGACGCGGGGCGCAGTTGACATCTGCCGGGGAGCATGGTGTTGTCGCGGCGTTGTATTAGATCGATCTAAGAAAGCGCTCACAGCATGCGAACACCGCACATCGTCCTCATCCACTGCCACGATCTCGGCACCTGGTTGAGTTGTTACGGTGCGCCGCACGCGCCGACACCCGAACTTGAACGCTTCGCGAGCGAGGGCCTCGTCTTCGACCAGGCCTTCGCGACCTCACCGCTGTGCACGCCGGCCCGGTCGGCCCTGTTCACCGGGGTTTCTCCGCACCGCAACGGGCTGATGGGGCTGACCCACCACGGCTGGCGCTATGCACCCGGCGTGCAGACGCTGCCGGAACTGCTCCAGGGCACCGGGGTGCACACCACCCTCATCGGCCTGCAGCACGAGGACCCGGATCCGTGTGTGCTTGGCTACGACGAGGTGCGCGGGCTGGGTTTTCTGCCGCGTTCCTTGCAGGTCGCCGACGAGGCACGGTCCTGGTTCGCCGAGCACGGGCGAAGCGACGATCCCTATCTGGTGACGATCGGCATGTGGGAGGTCCACCGGCCATGGCCGGCGGAGGACTACGATCCGTTCCCTCCGGGCGACGTCGACGTCCCGCCATACCTGCCCGACAACGACGAGACCCGGGCGGACCTCGCCAGTTTCTACGGGGCGCTGCGCCAGCTCGACACGGCGATCGGCAGGGTGGTGCAGGCTATCGATCAGTACGGCGATCCGGACAACACCTTGGTGATCTTCACGACCGACCACGGAGCCGCGTTTCCCGGCGCCAAGGGCACGCTGTATGACCCCGGCGTGCGGGTCGCGATGATCGCCCGGCCGCCACGTGCATGGAACGTACCGCCTGGACGCATCCCGGGACTGGTCACCCACCTGGACGTCGTGCCGACGGTGCTTGACCTGTGTGGCGAGCAGCTGCCGGCCCAGCTGGAAGGCCGCAGCCTGCAACCCGAACTGCGCGGAGCGGCGGAGCGGTCGCGCCGCTCGCTGTACCTGCAAAAGACCTATCACGACGGCTACGATCCGATCCGTGCCGTGCGCACCGATCGGTACAAGTACATCCGCAACTACACGCCAGGACCGCAGCTGAAGCTAAGCAAGGATCTGGAGGAGAGCGTGACGCGGCGCGGCATGGATGACGCCCATCTGGCGCCTCGCCCCGGCGAGGAGCTCTACGCGCTCGACGAGGATCCGTGGGAGAGTGCCAACCTCGCCCAGCAGCCGGAGTGGAGGAGCGTGCGAGATGAACTCGCCGGTGAACTCGACCGGTACATGAACGACTTGAGTGATCCGCTGCTCGCGGGGCCGGTCGAGCCCCCTCCGGCACCCGTGCGGTGATCGTCTCTCCCGAGCCGGAGCTCCTGCTCCCCATCGGGAAAGCCGGCCCGATCGGATGACAACCGATCCGCGTTGAATTCCGTTTGGCAGGTGGCAGGGGAGAAAGTTCGCGAGGGAGTTGATCGCGTGGCTCGGAGCCAGACACGAGCTGACGAGTTCGTGGCATATGTCAGTGCCCGGCGGGGCTACCTCCGCCGGACGGCGTACCTGGTGTGCGGAGACTGGCATGCGGCCGAAGACCTGGTGCAGACAGCCCTGATCAAGCTGTACGCCGTGTGGCCACGTATCCACCGCGAAGGAGCGGAGGATGCCTACGTTCGCCGCATCATCGTCCGGGCCCACCTGGACGAGAAGCGACGACCCTGGCGCCGGGAGAAAGTGGGACTCGACGGCTTCGACGTGGCTGCACCGGAAGCCGTGTCGTTCGAGGACAGCGACGCCCTCGTGGCGGCCATGAAGACCCTGCCGGAACGGCAACGGGCGACGCTCGTGCTGCGGTACTGGTGTGGCTTGTCGGTCGAGGAGGCCGCGAGCGATCTGAACTGCTCGACGGGCACGGTCAAGAGCCACACCTCCCGTGCGGTCGCGAACCTGCGCGCGATCCTGTCGACCGATGAGCTGGCGGAAGAGAGGCAACGGTCATGAACAGCGACGATCAGATCAGAAGGATGTTCGACGACGTGCGATTCAGCGGCGAGCCGCCCATGGCATCGACGGCGTCGGACGACGTGAGCCGCGGAAGGCGGCACCTTCGGCGGCGACGGATGGCCGCGTGGGGTTCGGGAGTGGCCGGCGCGACGGCGCTGGTGACCGGCGCGGCGCTGGTCGTTCCCGGCGAGGATCCCGGTGGCCCGGAGCTTGATGTGGCCGGCGGAAGTGCTGGCGATGGCATGTCCGCCGAGCAGGGCCGGGCAGGGACATCGGAGGAGAGCGAGCAGCCAACCGAGAGCGAGCGGCCTCCCGGGATCGGTGAGTTCTCGAAGACGAGGCAGCTTCTGCTGGACACCGCCATCGAGCATTTCGATCCGGAGCAGGAGCACCTGCCCGACGAGGTGACCGGTGGGCAGCAAGGCAGTGGCGCGGACGGAGCGCTGTATGTGGGCACCAAGCTGGGATGGTCGGTTCCGGGTGAGGACGGTCTGGGCTTGGTCCAGGTCGCCGTCACCACGCCGGACTATGTCGAGTCTTCGGACCATGCGTTCGAGTCGATCGCTCACTACGTCGGCTGCGAGATGGACTCGGACAGCTGCACCGAGCAGGACATCCCAGGTACGGACGAAACCGCCTGGGTGAACGAGGGCGACGCCGAGAGGAACCTGGAATTCGGCGTCATCCACGAGCGTGCCGACGGCTCCCTCGTCAGCGTGGGCATCCACGACCTGTTCGGGAACAACAGCACCGAACCGGTCTCGGGCGTGGACATCGATCTCGACCAGGCATTCGCGTTCGTCACCGATCCGGAGCTCCAGATCGACGCGGCCGAGCTCGAGAACGCATCGGAGCAGAGAGAGGCTCGCGAGCGGTTCTCGGAACCGGACGAAGAGGAGCTCGACTTCTCCCGCACCGACACGGAACCGGCGCCGCAGACCGAGGAGATGGACGACGCGGATGTCCAGGAGGCGCTGCAGAAGTGCACCGAATCCGCGCCGAGCTGGGAAGGCTTCGAGCCCGTATTCGGCCTGACGGCCGAAACCGACGTCGACGCGTATGTGCCGACCGGCTGGGTGATCGCGCAGCGGGGCGACACCAAGCTGCTGTGCGAGTTCGGCAGTTCCGGGAATAACGCCGGGGGTGCGCTCTTCGGGAGCTCCGAGGCCAAGGACTCCCCATACCTGACAGCGCCGGTCGAGTCGAAGCGGGCCACGTTCGGGCTGTACACGAGTTCCGTCGACCGCGTGACGGTGCAGACCTCGGGCGGCCCGGAACAGGACGCGATCATGCGTGACGGCTACTGGTTCTTCCCGCACGACGGCAACGATGCCGGGCGTCTGGCGCTGCGCGGGTACGACGACGAAGGCGAGCTCATCTACGACTCCACGGAAGACGACGCCGAGTGCTACACCGACCCCGGGGGCACCGAGGTGATCAGGCCGGGAAGCGACGAGGATCTCGATCCCGAGGATTGCCGGCCGATGGTGGAGTGGGACCACTGAGGCCGCCCTTCGGCTAGCTCGTCCTTGCGAGCCGGTTGCTGTTCCCCGTCACCGTGACGGGAACGGCAACCGGCTTCTTAGGTGTAGGCCGCTTCGAGCCACCATCGGCCCTGCTCCACCGTGAGCAGCCAGGCACGGCCGTCGTCGGTGATGACCTGAAACCGGGCATAGCGCCGGTGCCGGCTCCGTTCCCACCAGTACTCCCGGACCGGCCATGGCCCGGTCCAGCCCGTGATGGCCAGCTCCTCCTTGCGCGACGCGTGGCTCACGACGAGCCGCGCGGGTGGCGCGGACACCGCCGAACGACCGCTGACCGTGACGTGGGCTCCCGACGCGTCGAGTACCTGGACGGGCTGCGGCTGGGTATGAACCGTGGACGGGGCCGGGCGCGGGATCCGTCCCGGCCACGGGCGGTTGGCGGGAGACGCGGTGGTGAGGGAGTCGCCCCACGGCACGCGGGCGGCCTGTTCGCCCGGGCCGCGGCCACCCGCGAGCTGTGGGCGGGTGACCGCCGCGTGCCCGAGCATGACCTGGAGCCGGGTGGCGGCCCGGGCAACCCGCTCGTTCACCTCGGACTGTCCCCACAGGGCCAGCTGCCGGCCGGTGTCGACCACCACCTGGTCGGGTGTGAGCAGCAAGTGGGTCAGGTCTCCGGTGAGCTGGCCCGCGGTGCGCCAGGCGTCCAGCTGCCAGCGCACCCGTTCGGCGACGGCGAGGCTGGACAGCAGTCCATCGTGCCGCCACAGCCGGGATCGGGTCTGGCCGTCCGTCGTGTTCACTTCGATCTCGACTCGTACGCACGCCAGCCCGCGCTCGCCGAGCTTGGCGTGCATCTGATCGGCCAGGCTCTTGGCGGCGAAGACGGCGGGCTCCGAGTGATCGAGCGGAGGATCGAAATCGAGGTGCACGGAGAGATCTTCCTCGGTAGGCCGGGCAGCCGGGGGCCGGGCCTGCCCGCCGGAGGCCAGCCGGTGCGCGGTACCGCCCGCGGAGCCGAACCGCGAGAGCACCTCGTGCGCCGGTAGCGCGGCGAGGTCACCCAGCGTGCGGATGCCGAGTCGCGTGAGAATGCCGGCCAGATCTGGCATGTCCAGCGCCGACACGGGGTGCGGTGCCAGGAATTCCGACGTCTTCGAGGACGGGACGAGGCAGAGCCCGTCGTGATCGTCGTAGGCGGTCCGGGCGGCGAGATCGGCCGCGAAGACGCCGTCGGCGACCCCGACGGCACAGATGAAGTTGCGCTCCAGCACGGCGTCGCGCACCCGGGACGCGACGGCTTCCTCGCCACCGTAGTAACGGCTCGGCCCCCGAGCGGGGATGGCGGCCAGCCCCGGGCGTACCACCTCCACCCGTGGGCAGAGATCCTCGATGGCGGAGAGCACGTGCTCGAATGCGCGCGTCTCGCCCTCGGGATCCTCCTCCAGCACGGTGACGTCGGGGCAGTAACGCTGTGCGTCGCGGAGTTTCTGGCCGCGGCGCACCCCGGCCGTCCGGGCGGCCGCCGTGCACGCCGCGACCCGGCCCGAGGACACGACGACGGCGGTGCTGGAAGGCTCCGTACCGGCGGCGATCAGCGGCCAGTCCGGACACCACACGACGAGAACCCGCGGCGCGTTCATCGACCTACCCCTTGCTGCCCGGCGCGATTGCCTACACCCTCAACTATCGAACGGGTGTTCGACAAATGTCAAGTGGAATGGTTTAGTGTGTGGCGTTTGGCGGACTCTGCTACGTGACTGGGAGGTCCTGACATGACCAGTAAGTTCACCGAGCTTGCGATCGACTGTGCCGAGCCCCACGGTCTTGCCCGGTTCTGGTGCTCGGTCCTGGACTACGAGGTGCAAGATGAAGACGACGGAATTGTCACGATTGGCTCCCCTTTGGTGCCTGAAGGCAAGAACCACCTTGGCCCAGTGCCACCGACGTTGACATTCGCGCACGTGCCCGAGGGCAAGAGCGGCAAGAACAGGCTCCACATCGACGTCAACCCAACCGACAGGGAGCAGGACGAAGAAGTTCGTCGGCTGCTCGACCTAGGTGCTCGACACGTCGACGTCGGCCAAGGCGAGGAGAGCTGGATCGTACTTGCCGACCCAGAGGGCAACGAGTTCTGCGTCCTTGCGAACCGCCGCCCCTGATCGGACGGCACGTGCTCGCGTATAGCAACCTCGACCAGCCATCGACATTCGCCACTCCCTCTGGCGAGCGTCCCGACCTCCGCCGTCCCTTGATCGACACGATCGAGGAGTACCTCCGCCACACCGGCCACGCCGACCTCATTTGCGAGGCCGTGGACGGTCTGGTCGGAAACGACCCTCGGCAGTGACACCCTCCGCAGTGACGATGCTCGGCGTGATGCCGAAGGCTTCCAGGTCGAGGTGGGCGAGGCGTTCGGGGTCCACGAGCACGTCGATGGTGGCGATCTGCCCGTGTGCCACGGTGAAGGCCATGATGGAGAACGCCCGCCCTCCGGCGATAGCCACTGCCCCGGCGGTTCCGTTGATCAGCGCTGGTTGCACGAACGGAGCGAGCCGCGTGGCCTTGGCTGCCTGAGCGGCCACGTCTCTTGCTCCCCGGATCACGGAGGTGTGGCGAGCGCGCGCCGTGCCGCCGTCGGCCCGCAGCACGACGTCGGGGGCGAGCACGGCGACGAGGGCGTCGAGGTCGCCATCCCGGACGGCGGCGAAGTAGGCATCGACCACTTCGCGCTGGCGTGTGAGATCGGAATCGGGATCCGGCGCCGCTCCTCGCACGCGGTGGCGGGCACGGCTGGCGAGCTGTCTGGCGGCGGCCGGGGAGCGTTCGACCATCGGGGCGATCTGATCGAACGGCACGGCGAACATGTCGTGCAGCACGAACGCGAGCCGCTCGGCAGGCTTGAGGGTGTCGAGCACCACGAGGAGTGCCAGCCCGACCGAGTCGGCCAGCAACGCTTCCTGCTCGGGATCGCCCTCGTCGGCGCGGCTGACGACGGGGTCGGGCAGGTGCACGTCGAAGGATTCCTCGCGCCGTCTTTCCCGCGTGCGCAGCATGTTCAGGCACACCCGCGCCACGACCGTCGTCAGCCACCCACCGACGTTCTCGACATTGCCGGCGCCGGCGCGGCTGACGCGCAGCCAGGCTTCTTGGACGGCATCGTCGGCGTCGTTGAACGAGCCGAGCATCTGGTAGGCCACCGCGCGCAGGCGGGCCCGGTGGTCCTCGAAACGCTCGGTCAACCATGCCTTCTCGTCCATCACGTCACGTTCCTCCGCCACGGGGTGTCATGAAGGTAGACCCCCGAAACCTCGCTGATGTGACGGGGAGATCGAATCCCGATCGAGCGATTGGAGGGACCATGACCTCCCACCTTCTGGTGACCGGCGGAACGGGCACGCTCGGGCGCCTCGTCACGCCCCGTTTGCTGGATGCTGGTTGCGAAGTGCGGGTTCTCAGCCGGAGCGGCCACGATCCCGGGGACGGTATCGAGTACGTGGTCGGCGATCTGGCCACCGGCGAAGGGCTTGATGCCGCGGTGGACGGAGTCGAGACCATCGTGCACTGTGCGGGCAGCTCCAAAGGTGATGAGGACAAGGCTCGCACGCTGGTCCGGGCGGCGTCGCGGGCCGGGGCGCCACACCTGGTCTACATCTCGGTGGTCGGTGCCGAACGTGTCCCCGTCGTCAGCGGCGTCGATCGCGCCATGTTCGGCTACTTCGCCGCCAAGCGGGCCGCCGAGCACGTCGTTGCCGACTCCGGACTGCCATGGACCACCGTGCGTGCCACCCAATTCCATGACCTGATCCTGACGGCGGCCCGAGGCATGGCGAAACTGCCGGTGATGCCGGTCCCGGCTGGCTTTCGCTTCCAGCCGGTTGACGCCGACGAAGTCGCGACGCGGCTCGTCGAGCTCGCTCTCGGCGAACCAGCCGGCCTCGTGCCCGACATCGCCGGACCCCGGGTCTATGGGATGAACGAGTTGCTCCGCGGGTATCTGCGGGCGGCTCGCCGGCACCGGCTGATGGTACCCGTCAGGGTTCCTGGCGCGGCGGCCCGTGCATTTCGGGACGGTGCGAATCTGGCGCCCGAACGGGCGGTGGGCCGGCGAACCTGGGAAGATTTCCTGATCGAGCGGCTGGACCGGCACGGCGGCCGGATTTCGTGATCGCGGGCACAACCACGATCATCACGAGTCACGGATACCGTACCGGCGGCCGTCAGGCCACATCGGTGCTGGTTGTCGACGCGTTCGGGTTCGCCAGTGCCGCCGGATCGGATGGCGTCTGCTTGGCCGCCGGCAGGGTCCGCCCGTCCGTGCTGCCGTGCTCGGCCGTGCTGCCGTGCTCGTCCGGGGTGTTGAGGTCGGGAACCGGGGCGAGCCCGGCATCGCTCACCGAGCCGTCTGATCCGGGGAGCCACAACCAGGCAGAGCGAGGGCGCCCGCCGGTGAGCCGCCCTTCGGCGACGGCCTTCACGCGGCGGCTACGCAGGTGCCCGTGGCCCTGTTCCACGCCTAGCCACAGCGACGATTCGATCCGCAGCCGGGCTGCCGAGCCTTCCCAGGGGGCGCCGGCCACGAGGAGTACCGCCCCGGATGTGCGCGCCAGCGCCACCAACCGGCGGGCGAGGTTGATCTGCGGCCGGGTGGGCGGGCGCAGCAGGACGACATCGACCGCCTCGAGCAGGGTGGCCACGACGTCGGCCCAGCGCTCGCCTGGCTCGTCGACCAGGAGCAGCCGGTCGAGATCGCATCCCAGTTCGGAGGCCGCGACGATTCCGCAGTCGGGCACGCCGACGATCCCGCACCACGACCCGGCTCGTGACGGCCCGGCGAGCAGTGCCAGTGCGAGCCCACCCGCGTCGTCGATCTCCATCGTCTGGCCCGGCCGCAATGCTGGGATCAGTGCCTGCAACGCGGGAAGTACCGGTAGACCGGTATCGTCGGAAGCCGCGCCGACCGTGTTTTCGGAGGCGATACCGACGGGTGCGCCTGAAACACTGGCCAGCGCCGCTGCCGTGCGTTGGCGCCTGGCTGTTCCCACTCGCCAATTGTCGAACTCACGTTCGATAAGTGTCAAGTAGAGTCGGTGTTGCAGTGCATGCGGACGGTCCTGTAGCCTTGACGAGGCGCGCATCCCGCGCCTCACCTCCAGTTCCGGTGCTCACGCCACCGGCGTTGTGGAGGCAAAGGGGACGTTGATGTTCTCGGGATGCCGGTGAGTATGCCCTATCCGGCGGGGTCGGCCAGGAGCGTGAGTCCGGTCGCCGCGCCGTTGATGGGAGCATGTGATGACCAGGCAGAAGTCGCTCAAATCCCGAGTTCGCGCGCGTATGGACAAGACGGGCGAGAGCTATACCACCGCTCGGCGTCAGGTACTCGGTGCATCCACTCGGGAATCGACCCCGGACACGACCCGGCAAGAAGCACCCGATAGTGCCTCCGAGAACGGCGTCCGTGCACTCCGGCGTTCGGAAGCGTCCGTGCAGGAACGCACTGGCCGAGGCTGGGACCAGTGGTTCTCGCTGCTGGACGGGTGGGACGCCACGTCGCGCACGCATACCGAGATCGCCGCGTGGCTCGTGGAGGAACACGGTGTCCCAGGCTGGTGGGCGCAGAGCATCACCGTCGCTTACGAGCAGGAGCGCGGCATGCGTGCTCCCGGCCAGCGAACTGACGGGACGTTCTCGGCAAATGCCAGCAAGACGATCGCCGTGCCCGTGCAGCGCCTCTTCGAGGCGTTCGACGACGCCGATCTTCGCCAGCAATGGCTTCCCGGGGCCCGTCTCGACGTTCGTACGGCCACGCCACCGAAGACGTTCCGGGCGGATTGGAACGGGGAAGCGAGCCGGATCGTCGTCGGGTTCACCACCATGGGTGAAACGAAGGCCCGGGTGGCGATCGAGCATGAGAAGCTGCCCGGCGCGGAGGCGGCCGCCGAGATGAAAGCCTACTGGCGCGAGCGGTTCGCCGTTCTGAAACAGCTCCTCGAGCATGGTGTAGAAAGAGATCGTGAGGATCCGGCTGGCCAGAACCGATGATCTCCCTGTTCTCCAGGACATCGAGCGGGCGGCGGGTGCGCCGTTCCGGGAACTCGGCATGGACGCCGTCGCCGACGACGCTCCGCCGACAATCGAGCAGCTCACCGAGTTCCACGAGGCGGGTCGCGCCTGGGTGATCGCTGACGAGTCCGACCGTCCCGTGGCGTACGTGCTTCTCGACGTCGTGGACGGATTCGGCCATGTCGAGCAGGTGTCGGTGCACCCGCACCATGCCCGCCGCGGGCTCGGCCGCCGGCTCGTGGACGCCGCCAGTGATTGGGCGTACGAGCACGGGCTGGCCGGGCTGACCCTCACCGCCTACACCGACGTGCCGTGGAACGCGCCCTACTACCGGAGGCTGGGATTTCGGGACCTCGCTGACGAGGAGATGCCGGACGGCCTGCGTGCCATTCGCCGTCGAGAAGCCGAGCATGGCCTTGATGCCTGGCCTCGAGTAGCGATGGTGAAACTACATGTGAATTAAAGATCACCTACTAAGTGATGAAATAAGTGATACATCCTGTTATGAGGCGATCCGTGTCTTGCGTCGTGATCATTCGCCTGTGTAGCATCACGACTCGTGCGTTTGTAGGCAAACTTCTTGGGAGATCAGAGTGGGTCTTTCGGTTATCGGCGCCGGCCCGTCTCGCACTGGAACGACGTCCCTCAAAGAGGCGCTTGAGCAGTTACTGGGCGGCGATTGCTATCACATGAGCGTGATCCCTGGCCATCCATTCGACCTCGGCGCTGACTGGACGAAAGCCGTCCGGGGCGAGCCCGTCGAGTGGGACAAGATATATGAGGGCTACGTGGCCGCCGTTGACTGGCCGACGTCTATGTGCTGGGACGAGCTGATCACCCACTACCCGGACGCCGTGGTCATCCTCTCCCAGCGGGAGAGTGCGCAGGAGTGGTACGAGAGCGTGGCCGCGACGCTGTTGCCAGTGTCACGCATGGCGGTGGCGAACAGGTGGACGGGCGACGGCTGCGGCCTCACGGAACTTCTGGAGCGCTTTGCCGGGTCGGAACAGTGGGATGACAGCGAGCGCCTGACCAAGGCCTACGATCAGCATCTCGCCGCCGTCCGCGAGTCGGTACCGGCTGAACGGCTTGTGGAGTGGAAACCGCAGGACGGGTGGGAGCCCATTTGCCAGGCACTGGGCGTGGAGGTGCCGGACAAGCCGTTCCCGTGGCTCAACCCGCGCAGTGACTGGACGTTCAGTCCCGTCTAGCTGAGGACCGGCAGGCAGCGCGATGGCGATGGGCAGATCTCGTCGCGCTGCCTGGCAGCTCGTCGGTAACGCTCGTCGGCCGGCCCTGAGGCCCGGGTCAGGTGTCGGACGTAAGAATTATCGATATCGAGAAAAACCCATCACTCAGGTTGGCTCGTACGGTGGCGTTCATCTTCTCCGCCAGGGTCTTGACGATATATAGCCCGAGCCCCGAGTGAGAGGAATGACGAGCCTGGTCTGCGCGGTAGGAGCGCTTGAACAGCTGATCAGGGTCGAGCGCCGAAGGATTCGTGATCTCGTTGCTGACCGTTACGACGACGCTGTGCCCGCGATCGTTCAGCGACAGCCAGATCTTTCCTTCGGTGTACAGGATGGCATTCTCGATGAGATTGTGCATGATGCGCTCGAACGCGATGTCGTTCGCCCATGCATAGACAGCTCGGTCGGGCAGGTCCATTTCGGGTTCGATATCTCGCTCCGCAAAGGACGTGTAGAAGGTCAACGCGACGTTCGTCAGTGACGCGTTGATGTCGAGCTTGCCCACGTCCACCTGGTAGTCGTCGGAGTCGATGATCGACAGTTCGAAGAAATTCCCGACGAGCCGGCTGAGCACGTCGGCCTTCTCGGCAATGATCTGCAGATAGCCACTGGCCTCATCCGGCGACACTCGGTCACGTTGCAGGAGCTGCACGTATCCCTTGACAGCTACCAACGGGGTCTTCAGATCGTGTGACATGTTGGCGATCTGGATCTTGAGATCGTGCTCGTTGTTCTTCGCGTCGATGTGCAACTGCCGCAGATGGGTGATGACCTCATTGACTTCGACTGCGAGCCGCTCGAGCTCGCGGTCCACGAGGGAGATCTTGACGATCTCCCTCGTGTCATCTTCACGAAGCCGTTCGAGCTGCCCGCGGAAACGGCGAATGTGGGTCTTGACCAGCAGGAGCTTGGTCAGGCAGATGGCCACGGTGAGGAGGCTCGCACCCAGCACCAGCTCCCAGAACATCTCCACCCACCAATTCGCTACTCGAGCTCACGTCCTACTTGAGCTCGCGCCTCCGCAGCAGCAGGTAGGACAGTATCAGCAAGACCGGGATGCCGATGACGCCGAACAGCGTGGTGCTGTAGATGACCTCACCTTCCGCCCAGAACCGTGACGCCTGGGAAAGGTGATACATCGGGTTGATGTTCAGGTAGGTCTCGGCCAGCAGATTGCGGTCGTCCCCGTAGATGGCCGTGACGAACACGGACGAGAACATGAAGATGGGAATGACCGCCAGCACCGCGACGGTGCTGTCCGTGATGACGTACAGGGTGAAACAGATGGCCGTGAGGACGGCCATGACGAGGAAGTGAAACGACACGAGAGCCAGGAGCTGCGCCAGCTCCTCACCGCTCGGCACCACACCGTTGTACGCGAACGTGACGGCGGACGTGATGGCGCTGTACACGTAATGCATCACGCCGAGTACGCAGATCGTGGCGACCCACTTGCACAGGTAGATCTTGTAAATGTTCTGCCCGTGCGCCACGGAGAGTTTGATGGTGCCGGTCTGGAACTCCTTGGCCACCACGTCCGTGCTCAAGACCATGAAAACGACCCACAACAGGCCGCTGAAGGCCGTGGACGTGTACGCCAGTTCCCAGAATGACGGCTCGGAGCTCTCGTAGGAGAAGCCGATAAATCCGTTGATCAACGGGATGCCGTCCTGTTCCCCGCGGACGGTTCCCATGCTGAACGGGCTCTCGGTGAAAGTCATGATGCCGAACAGCACGAGGAAGGCACCGAAGACGAGGCCCATGAGCCGCAGGGATCTCGAATGCAGCAGACGATAAAACTCGGACCGCAACTGATTAGGCACGCTCGACGCCTCCGATCAGTCTCGAGAAGTAGTCTTCGAGGCTGTCACCTTGCACGTACAGCGACTTCAGCGCTATGCCCTCGCGGACGATGGCGTCGGCGACTCGCTCGGGCTCGTCGATGAAGTCGGTGAGCATCAAGAGATTGTCGCGTCCGACCCGATAATCCGTGACCTTCAAGGTTTCTTCCAAGATCGTGGAGGTGCGTTCCGGATCGTCGGTCTGTACGCACAGGTAGCTGCGGCATCGCTCGTCGAGCTGGGCCGCCGAGATTTGTTCCACCATCTGTCCGCGGTGGATGAACCCGTACACGGTCGCCAGCTTGTGCAGCTCGGCGAGCACGTGGCTCGATACGAGGATCGTGACGTCCTTCTCCTTGTTCAGCCGGGTCAGTTCTTCACGGATCTGGATGATCCAGGTCGGATCCAGCCCGTTGGTCGGCTCGTCGAGGATGAGGAATTCGGGGTCCCCGAGCATCGCGATGGCAATGGCGAGCCGTTGCCGCATGCCCATCGAGAAATCCTTCGCCGGCTTCTTCCCGGTGTCCATGAGACCGACTCGCTCCAGAGCTTCGTCGACGTACTTCCCACCCGGCAGACCTCGCTGGAGACGCAGGACTTCGAGATTCTGCCGCGCGGTCAAGCCCGGAGCGACCGCCGGCCCGTCGATGATGCACCCGGTTCGGCTGCGCACCCTGGCCAGATCGCGGGCACCGGTCTTGCCGAACAGCTCGATCTCACCGTCGGTCGGTTGCGCCGCGCCGGTGAGCAGCCTGATCAACGTGCTCTTTCCTGCGCCGTTCTGCCCGACGAAACCATAGATCTGGCCACGTTTGATCTCCATATCGACATGACGAAGCGCGACAGTGTTCTTGTACTTCTTCGTCAGCTTGGATGCCTTGACGATGTCATCCAACGATGCTCCTCTCCTCGATGGACAGATGGGACGCCGCGGCCGGCCGGCGTATCGGGCATCACCACCCCGGGTGGTGATGTGGCTCGGTCCGGCGGGTGCGCCGGTCCGATCGCTCCCCAGTATCCATCTGGAGTATCAAGAAGACTTCAGGCCAAAAGCCAAGAATTTGTGAAGACCCGTAACCTTCGTCCGAGACGGCGGCCAGGCCGTCGGTGGCGGTGCCGGCCAGAGGAGTCGTCGCGTGGCCACCGCGAGTGAATATCTCGGACAGAAACTGATGTGCGTCGTCATCATTCTCGATGAATCAGAATGTGCGGCATTCTGGCCGAGCTCCGGAAATTCTGCCTCCACGAAAATTCTGGCTACCCCACGGAACTCGTTTCACAGAATGTTCAGCGCCAGTATTAGGTGCGTTCATGTCACGATGGCGAAATGCGGAACTCGCCGTCGACCCGAGCCACGTGGAGCGGGCCACGTGGACGTGAGACGACGCACTGGCGAGGCAGATCGAGCAGCGGTCTCGCATCGTGTGGTCTGCGCGAGCCGGCCCCCGGCTACCCGCATGAGCACGGCTTCCACCATGGGCGCTGCCGCGGGCACACCCCGAATTTTGATCAGTCCAGAATTGGTGACATCATGCCTGCATGCGGACACCAAGGATGGTGCTGACGCTCAGTGAGAATTGGACTATCATGTCCGGCCGAGATGTCCAGCAGTTGGTGCGTTGGGCCCGTGAGGCAGAGGACGCCGGTTTCGACGGCGTCATGATCGGTGAACACATCGTCCTGGGGCCCGATGCGGACGCTCAGGGGCGGATGGCGAACCCGCGCGAAGACGCGATGCCCGGAAATCAAGATCCAGCAACTCCATGGCCGAGCCCGATAGGGGTGCTGAGCGCGATCGCGGCGGTCACGGAGCGGATCCGGTTGATCGCGGGTGCCGTGCTGGCTCCGTTGCGCCATCCCCTGTTGCTGGCCAAGGAACTCGCGACCCTCGACTTGCTCTCGTCCGGCAGGCTCGTCGTGCTCCCGACGGTCAGCTGGAGCCGTGATGAGTACGCCGCGCTCGGCGTGCCATTCGAACGGCGCGGCGAGCTGCTCGACGACCACCTGGCCGCCTGGCAGGTCCTGTGGCAGGACTCACCCGCTGATTTCGAGGGCAAACATTATCGCTTCCAAGATGTCTACCTCGAACCCAAGCCGTTCCGCCCCTCTGGGCCTGATCTGTGGTTCGGTGGTTCGAAGCTGCACGGCCGAACGCTGTCACGCATCGCACGCTATGGCGTTGGCCTCCATTTGCTTACGCTGCTGGACGTGAAATCGATGCAGGAGATCAACAACGCGATGAGCGGTTCTGGCCGTACGCTGTCCGAGCTCGAATTCGTCGGCGGCGTGCCTGCGGTCTTTCGCGACGATCATCCCGTGGCCGACCTCGATCGTGCGCTCGAGGTGATTCCCTTCCTGCTCGCGTACGGCTTCGGCACCTTTTGCATCAAACCGGCCCAGTTCCTCGACGATCCGAGTCAGATCGGCCCCTTCTGCAAAGATGTCATGCGCAAGGTGACCGCACTTGCATCGTGACGTGCATCGCGAGCGATGTGGTGTGACGGCCGCCGGAGAACCGTAGTTCGCCGGCGGCCGCCCGGACGCACATGACCTACGCCCCGTATCAGCGTAGGCTCGTGACCAGCTCGGCAAGCCGATCGATCGTGTCCCGTACTCCGGATTCCATGCCAGACGCCACCATGGCGTCGCGGGCTTCGACCGACGGGTGTAGCTGCTGGGTCACGTAGCGCGTCTTCCCGTCCACCTCTTCGAGTGTCAGTGTCTCGAGTGCGACGTGTCCCGGTGCGCCCTCGAACTCGAAGGTCTGGACGATGCGCTCGGGGGTGACGACGTCGTGAAAGACGCCGCGGAAGGCGTATTCGGCGCCGTCGTCGTCGATATGGACGAACCGCCAGCTGCCACCGGGCTGGGCGTCCATGCGGTCCACCCGGGTGGTGTACGCCTTGGGTCCCCACCAGGCGGGGACGAGCTCCGGGTCGGTAACAGCGCGGAACACGACGTCGGGTGGTGCGTCGAAGACGCGGCTGATGACGATGTCCTGCCGGCCGGGTTCAACGGTGATCTCCGTGTCACTCATGATCGTTTCCTTTCCGTGTGCGTTGGATCTTCTGGATTTCCTGGTCGAGGCGGTCGAGTCGGTCGCGCGCGATGTTGCGATACTGCTCGATCCAGTCAGTTGCGTCGTCCAGCGGTGCTGTCTCCAGCCGGCACGGCCGCCACTGCGCATCCCGGCCCCGGGTGATCAGCCCGGCGCGTTCGAGCACCTTCAGATGCTTCGAGATCGCCTGGAGGCTCATGTCGAAGGGTTCGGCGAGCTCGTTCACCGTGGCGTCTCCGTCGGCGAGCCGGGCGAGAATTGCGCGGCGTGTGGGATCCGCCAGGGCGGTGAAGGTGAGGCTGAGCTGGTCGTCAACCACTGTTTTCAACCCCTTAGTTGATTAACTACTAGGTTGAGTATGCGCGTCGAACGGCGTGCTGTCAAGCAACCACCGGCGACGCGCCGCCGGGCGGTCACCAGGCGACGTGCCGCCAGGCGGCCATCGGGCGACGCGCTGTCTGGTGGTTACGGGGCGCTCGGGTGCTCACGTGAGGCGCGCTGTCACGCGGCCACGGGCGATTTGTGTGGGTCTAGGGACTCGCCTATCGTATGAAAACGATAATGAGTGTCGTTTGATATAGAGGTGCGATGAGTTCCCAGCCGGTGAGCGAGCGCGACGTCGCGTCCTCGGCCGAACATGGCGAGGCGGCCGAGCGGTCGCTCGGGTCGTCGGTCGTGCCGCCACCGCCCCCGTCCCGGCGCTCTGCCCCGGCCATAGCCGCGTTCACCGTGCTCGCCGTCCTGCTGGCCGGTGCGGTGATCGCGGCGGTCTCGCTGGGCCCGATCACGATCCCGTTCTCGGAGACCGCGCGCGTGTTGCTGGGCGAGCGGGGCAGCGAGCACGCCGCCATCATCGACACCATCCGCCTGCCACGGGTCCTGGTCGGCCTGTTCGTCGGCGCCGGGCTCGGCGTCGCGGGCGCCGTGATGCAAGCTCTCTTTCGCAACCCGCTCGCCGAGCCCGGTGTCCTGGGCGTGTCCAGTGGAGCCGCCGTCGCCGCGGTCGCCGTGATCGTTTCCGGAGCGACGGCTGCCGGTGCCTGGGTCCTGCCCGTAGGGGCCTTTCTCGGGGCGCTCGGCGCTCTCGTCCTCGTCTACGCGGTCGCCAGTGCGCCGCGGGATAGCTCCGTGGCCACCCTGCTGCTCATCGGGATCGCGCTCAACGCGCTCTTCGGCGCCGTGGTCAGCGCGATAGTGACGAACGCACCCGACGACGACACCTTGCGCGGCGTCGTGTTCTGGCTCAACGGCGATCTGGTGGCCCGGACCTGGAGTCACGTACAGATCGTCGCGATACCGACGGTAGTCGCAGTCACCGCGGTGCTCGCCTTCACGCGCGACCTCAACGTGATGCTGCTCGGCGAGGCGCAAGCGCGGGCCAGCGGTGTCGACGTTGTCCGCCTGCGCCGGATCCTGCTGATCCTGTCCGCCGTGTTGACCGGCGCTGCAGTGGCGGTAGCCGGTATCATCGGCTTCGTCGGGCTGGTGGTACCGCACGTGCTCCGTCTCGTTCTCGGTCCGGACCACCGGATTCTCCTGCCCGGCTCGGCCATCCTCGGGGGGAGCTTCCTGGTACTGGCCGATCTCGTCGCCCGGATGCTGTTCTCACCGGTCACCCTGCAGACCGGTACGGTCACCGCGTTTCTCGGCTCGCCGATCTTCCTCCTGCTCGTCCTCCGACGGCGACGGGCGCCCCGGACATGATGGGGCAGCGAGCGAGCCTGATGCGCGCGGACGGCGTGCGTGTCGACATCGACGGGCGGACGATCGTCGACGGCGTGCGGCTATCGGTCGCCGCGGGTGAGATGGCCGGCCTGATCGGCCCCAACGGTGCGGGCAAGACGACGCTGCTGCGGGTGCTCGCTGGCGTCCAACCGGCGGCGCATGGCGATGTACGTGTGGGTGACGCCCCGTTGCTCGCGCTGCGGGCGCGGGAGCGGGCGCGCCGGCTCGCCTACGTACCGCAAGACACCACACTCGATTTCGACTTCACCGCCCACGACGTCGTGCTGATGGGACGGCACCCGCACGTCGGGCGGTTCGAGCCGTTGCGTCCGGCCGACTACGAGGTGGCTCGGACGATGCTGGCCGAAGCGGGCGCCACGCGACTGGCTGGCCAGCTCGTCACCACGCTCTCCGGCGGTGAGCGGCAGCTGGTTCACCTGGCCAAGGCACTCGCGCACGAACCCGATGTGCTCTTGCTGGACGAGCCCGTCGCTGCGCTCGATCTGCGTCACCAGCTACAGGTCCTGGGCTTGCTGCGCCGCCAGGCCACCCGCGGGTTGGCCGTCGTCGCCGTCCTGCACGACCTCGAACACGCGGCGCGGTTCTGCGATCGGCTGTTCCTCCTGGATGGCGGACGGCTCGTGGCGGCCGGGACGCCACGCGAGGTGTTGACGGAGAAGACGCTGGCCGACGTCTATGGCGTCCGGGCCGTCGTGGACGACGACGTCGCGACGGGAGCGCTACGGGTGACGGCGCTCGATGTCATGTCCGGCCCGCAAGCCGACGCTCGCCCTGACAGGGCGTGACCACGAGAAAGTGAGTGCAGATGTCCGATGACAGGCGACGTTTCCGACGCTGGTGTGCAGTCCTCGCAGTCCCCGCGTTCCTGTTCGTCTTGGCCGCGTGTGGCGGCGACGACGGGCGCGCCGAGCCGTCGACGGAGCCGGTGACGCAGCCGGCGGACGAAGGCCCGGCACAGATAGCGGCGTTGTCCAGTGACGCGGCCGAGGCGGTGCGCACCCTGGTCGGGGCCGAACGCCTGGTGGCCGTGCCGGAGAGTACCTCCAACGAGCACCTGGGCAACCACGCCGATGAGATGGCTCAAGTCCCGAATCACGTGCCCTCGAGCGCGAACGTCGATCCGGAGCAGGTGCTGTCGTGGGACCCCGACCTGGTCGTCGTGACGGCCCGGCATGATGGCGAGCAGGACGCGGGCGAACTGCTCGAACAGGCCGACGTGCCGCTCGTGACTATCGAGAACAACTGGGGCAGCATCGAGCAGTTGCAGGACAACTACCGGACGATCGGGGAGGCGCTGGGAGCTGTCGATCGGGCGGACAAGCTGATCGCAGAGATGGAGGCAGACCTGGCCGAGCTCGCGGATCAGCTCGACGGTGCCGACGAGCCGTCGGTACTGGTCCTGACCAACCAGGCCAGCGATCCGTTCATCGCCGGGCCGGGCTCGATGCCGACGGATATCGTGCGGCATGCCGGTGGTGCGCCCGTGGTTGACGGATCGGAGATCAGCCGGACCATGCCGGCGGAGCCGGAGCAGATCGTCGGCCTCGAACCGGATGCCATCCTTCTCGTCGACGTGCTGGGCCGTGGCGAGGAGTCGTTCGACGGGCTGCTCGGAAACGAGGCGGTCGCGCAGCTGGATGCGGTCGAGAACGGCCGGATCATGACGCTGCCGGGACGCTCGGCGATGGCGGCCGGTGGCGTCCACGTCGTCGACGGTGTACGTGACGTGGCGACATGGCTGCACCCTGGCGATGGGCTCGAAGAGGGAGGTGCGTGACAGGATCGCCGAAGGCCCGCGGCAGCAGGGCCTTGGGTGTCGCTGTGCAGCCGCGGTTTCGTTGGCGATCCGAACTCGTCGGAGGGTTGTATGGGAACTGGTGTTCGATTAGAATGCCGGGATGGATGGTAGCCGTGGTACCGAGGTCGAGCCCCGCAATGGTGATGTAGCGGGCTCGCATGCGGCTGCGGAGGCCGAAGCCGCATGGGTGGCGCTCGTCGAGCGTGACATCGATCGGTGGAGTGCCACGGAGTCTGCCGCGCTTCGAGCGGGAATGGACTCTGAGGAGTTCGTTGTCGCCGAGTTCGCGGCCGAGCTCGGCGATGCCCCCAGCGTGGCCGAGATGCCTACCGGGGTAGGGCTGGCCTCGGCGCTGGACGTGGTGCCGCTGGGTCACGTTGACGCACACGAGCTGGGTGATGTGGTTGCCGGGTGGGAGCGGCTCATCGCCTGGGCACAAGCGCGCCAGGCGGCGGCCGCGGCCGAGCTGACCAGCCGGGAAGAGATGCGCGCCGGTGAGGGGCATGGGCGTAATTCGTTGCATCCGGTACCGGTGACGGCAAGTGAGTTGTGTCTGACCTGGCCGTGGACGAAGCCACAGGCGCAGCGGGTGGTGGATCAGGGTGTGCAGCTGAGGGACGTGTTTCCGGCGGTGCACCGGGCGTTGCTCGAAGGGCGGATCGATACCCGCCGGGCGAAGATCATCACCGACGTGTTGCGCGGTCACGAGGCCGCATTGGTAGAGCGGATTCTGGCGGCGGTGCTGCCCCACGTGCATGCCTGGACATCGGTGAAGGTGGGCCGGGTGGTGCGGCGGTTACTACATGAGCTGGCGCCGGAATCGATGAAGGAGCGGCGGGAAAAGGCTCGCAAGGATCGCACGGTGTGGATGGAACCGGATGCTGACGGTATGGCCTGGTTGCATGCGTATCTGACCGCTGAAGAGGCCGCTGCGATCATGGCCGCGCTCACCGCCGCCACATCGGGCGACGCCCAGCCCGACCACAACGCAGCCGACGCCGATCACGATGCGGCCGATCACAACGCCCAGCCCAACGACAACGCCGATCACAACGCCCAGCCCGACCAGGCCACCGCCGACCATGCCGCCCACCCCGACCAGGCCACCGCCGGTCACGCCGCCGCCGGTCCTCCGCCGACCGCCGCACAGCAGGGACGATCGGCGGGGGAGCGGCGTGCGGATGCGTTGGCGGCGATGGCATGGGCGTCGTTGACGTCCGGCCGTCTGGGCGGCACGGGGTGCGCGGAATGCGGCTCGGCGTTCGGGGAGCCGCTGGCCCGGGCACATGGCCGCGCGGTCACGGTGAACGTGACGGTTCCCTGGTCCACGCTGCTTGGCCTGGACGAGCAGCCGGGTGAGCTGGATGGCTACGGCCCGATCGACGCGGACACCGCGCGCCGGTTGGCGGCGGCTGGGGTGTGGCGCTGGATCGGCACCGACCCGGCCGGTGGGTGGGCCTTGGATTACGGGCGCACCCGGTACACCCCGCCGCAAGATCTGGTGGACTACGTGTTGCTGCGCGATCGCGAGTGCCGCATGCCCGGCTGTCACCAGCCGGCGTATCGATGCGAGATCGATCATCGCATTCCGTATCCGGAGGGGCCGACGTCTGCCTGTAACTGCTCGGCGCTGTGCCGGTCGTGCCATCTGCAAAAGCACCATGCCGGGTGGTCTGTGGAGCAGGTCGCCCCGGGTACCCAGCGCTGGACCAGTCCCACCGGACGTACCCAGACTGTCACGCTGCCCAGAATCGCTCCGGCCGCGCATGCCGGCCCGGGGCCAGATTCGGAACCCGACCCGCCACCCGACCCACCACCCGGTGCACCATTCGATGAGCGGGTCGCTCCACTTGACGACATCCCACCCTTCTAGTGCCGAAGCGAGGCTGGTATGGGCTGGCATAATCCATCCATTCCCTGGCGTGAGTTCGAGCGGGCGCTGTCGTGGGGCAGTGGCTGGCGAAGCGACGGCGAGAAGCTACCTCGGAGCGTGCGTGAGGCTGCCGAGTTGTCGGCGCATCCACCTCAGGAGATGCGAGAGCTTCCCGACTATTCCGGTCCTGCGTGGGCGGAGCTGCACTGCCATTCCGCCTACAGCTTTCTCGATGGTGCGTGCGAGCCCGAGGCGCTGGTCGTCGAAGCGATCTTTCAGGGTGTGGAAACCCTGGCCATTACCGATCACGACGGCCTGTACGGCGTTATACGGTTTGCCGAGGCAGCCCGCGATGCGTGCCAGATGTCCGGCCGAACGCTGCGGACGGTCTTCGGGGCCGAGCTCAGCTTGGGCCTGACGGAGCGGCAGGCTGGAGTGCCCGATCCGGAAGGCCGGCACTTGCTCGTTCTGGCGCGAGATCCCGAGGGCTATGGCCGGCTGGCGGGTGCCATCACCACCGCTCAGATGCGTGGTGACAAGGGACGCCCGGTTTATGACCTCGAGGAGCTGGCAGCACAGCACGGCGGGCACTGGGCCGTATTGACCGGGTGCCGCAAGGGCCTGGTGCCCGCCGCTCTGGAGCGGGAGGGCGGGGATGCCGCCGAGAAGGAGCTACGGCGGTTGGTCGAGCTGTTCGGCCGGGAGAACGTCTTCGTCGAGTTGATCGACCATGACCAACCGCTCGACGATGCGCGCAACGACATGCTTTTCGAGCTGGCGGGGCGCGTCGGGGTGGGCGTGGTGGCGTCCAACAACGTCCACCACGCGGGCCCGGAAGATGCCGACCTCGCCCACGTACTCGCGGCTGTCCGGGCACGTAGCAGTCTGGACGAGATGTCTGGCTGGCTGCCGGCCAACGGCACGGCCCACATCCGCAGCGGGGCCGAGATGGAGGAACGGCTCGGCCGCTTTCCCGGCGTGCGAGAAGCGACGGCCGAGCTGGGCCGGGCCTGCGCGTTCGACATCAGCCTGATCGCGCCCGAGCTGCCGGATCGAGATGTCCCGGAGGGACACACCGACGCCAGTTTCTTGCGCCAGAAGGTGGAGGAAGGGGCACACCGCCGGTACGGGCCGCGAGGTATCCCGGAGACGGAGAAGATCTACGAGCAGCTCGAACACGAGCTGAAGGTCATCGAGGATCTCAACTTCCCGGGCTATTTCCTCATCGTCTACGAGATTGTCCAGTTCTGCGAGCAGAACGGCATCCTCTGCCAGGGTCGTGGGTCGGCGGCGAATTCGGCGGTGTGTTTCGCTCTGGGCATCACGGCCGTGGACCCGATCAAGCATGAGCTGCTCTTCGAGCGTTTCCTCACCGACGATCGGGTGGGGCCGCCGGACATCGACATCGACATCGAGAACGCCCGGCGGGAAGAGGTCATCCAGCACGTCTACGAGTACTACGGCCGTCAGCGCGCGGCGCAGGTCGCCAACGTCAACACCTACCGGCAGCGGATGGCGCTGCGGGATGTTGCCCGCGCCCTGGGATACAGCCCGGGACAGGTGGACGGCTGGTCTCGCCACGTTGGCCATCGCGAGCCGATCTCCGATGAGGCCGGCATTCCCGAGGACGTCGTGCAGCTGGTCTATCGGATGCTGCGCCTGCCGCGGCACCTGTCCATCCACTCTGGCGGCATGGTGCTCTGTGACCGGCCGGTGGGAGAGGTGTGCCCGGTCGAGTGGGCGAGCATGCCCGGGCGCAGCGTCTTGCAGTGGGACAAGGATGATTGCGCTGCTGCCGGGTTGGTGAAGTTCGACCTGCTCGGCCTTGGCATGCTCGCGGCGCTGCGGGAGTCTTTCGAGCTCCTGCAGGAGCACCACGGCATCACCTGGACGTTGCAGACCGTCCCGGACGAGGAGCCGGCGGTCTACGACATGCTGTGCGACGCCGACACCGTGGGGGTGTTCCAGGTGGAGTCGCGCGCGCAGATGGCGACGCTGCCCCGGCTGAAGCCGGAGACGTTCTACGACCTCGTGATCGAGGTGGCACTGATCCGCCCGGGGCCGATCCAGGGTGGCTCGGTGCATCCATTCATCCGGCGCAAGAACGGCGACGAAGACCCCGACTACCCGCACCCGCTGATGAAAGGCGCTCTTGAGCGCACCAGGGGTGTGCCGCTGTTCCAGGAGCAGATGATGCAGCTGGCCATCGACTGCGCGAACTTCACGCCCCGCGAGTCCGACCAGCTGCGGCAGGCGATGAGCTCCAAGCGTTCCCCCGAGCGGATCGAGCGGTTACGGCACCGGCTGCTCGCGGGCATGGCGGAGAACGGCATTCCCGCCGACGTAGCCGAGGACGTCTACGGCAAGCTGTTCGGCTTCGCCAGCTACGGCTTTCCCGAGTCGCACGCCTACAGCTTCGCCTATCTCGTCTACGCCAGCGCCTATCTCAAGCGGTTCTACCCGGCCGTCTTCACCACGGCGCTGCTCAACAACCAGCCCATGGGCTTCTACGCGCCACAGACGCTGGTGGACGATGCCCGCCGGCATGGGGTGACGGTGCGGGGAGTCGACATCAATGCCAGTGACGTCAAGACAACCCTGGAAGAGCCGGTTCAGGTGGAATCCGACCACCCGCACCGGCCGGATGTCCCACAACCGGCCATGCGCATGGGACTGCTGTCGGTGCGGAACGTGGGCAAGAACGTCGCCCAGAACATCGTTGACGGGCAGCCGTATGCCGATGTCGCCGACCTCGTGCGCCGGTCCGACGTGCCCCTGGCCGCGCTGGAGTCGCTGGCCACTGCGGGGGCCTTTGACTGTTTCGGTCTCGACCGGCGCGAGGCACTGTGGGCAGTGGGGGCGCTCGCCGGCAGCGATGAAGGCCAGCTACCGGGGACGACACCGGGTTCTCGCGCCCCAGCACTGCCCCGGATGACGGCCGTGGAGCAGACCTTCGCCGATCTCTGGGCGACGGGCGTCTCACCGGACAGCCATCCGGTTCAGCATGTGCGAGACCAGCTGGACGAATGGAACGCGGTCCGGGCGGATCAGTTGCGTGACCTCGACGATGGGCAGCGGTTACTGCTCGGCGGGCTGATCACCCACCGGCAGCGGCCGCCGACGGCGGGTGGCGTCGTGTTCATGAACGTCGAGGACGAGACCGGCATGGTCAACGTCATCTGCCCGCCCGGCGTGTGGCAACGCCAGCGCAGGATCGCGCTCGAGTCCACCGCTGTCGTCGTCGACGGTAAGCTGGAACGTGCCGATGGCGCTATCAACCTGCTTGCCATCCGGCTCGCCCCGTTGAAGGTCACCGGCAGTACGGGCAGCCGCGACTTCCGGTAACGTCGGAAACCGTGCGTCTCGTCATTGCTCGTTGTCAGGTGGACTACGCAGGCCGGCTCACCGCTCACCTGCCCATGGCCACGAGGCTGATCCTCATCAAGGCCGACGGCTCGGTGTCCGTTCATGCCGACGATCGTGCCTACAAGCCGTTGAACTGGATGAGCCCGCCGTGCACGCTGGTGGAGGACGACGGTGTGTGGACCGTTCAGAGCACGAAGACCGACGATTCTCTCGTCATCGGTATCGAGGAGATCCTGCACGATTCCAGCCATGATCTTGGCGTCGACCCCGGGTTGGTAAAGGATGGGGTCGAGGCTCACTTGCAACAGTTGCTGGCGGAAAACGTCGAGACGTTCGGAGCTGGCTGGCGGTTGGTGCGGCGCGAGTATCCGACCCCAATCGGCCCGGTCGACCTGCTCTGCCGGGACGAAGCCGGCACGACGGTTGCGGTCGAGGTGAAGCGCCGGGGCGAGATCGATGGAGTCGAGCAGCTGTCTCGCTACCTGGAGCTGCTCGATCGCGATCCGCAGCTCAGCCCCGTGCGGGGGGTCTTCGCCGCGCAAGAGATCCGGCCACAGGCTCGCACGCTGGCCAACGACCGCGGCATCAGCTGCGTGACGGTCGATTACGACGCCTTGCGAGGCGTCGACGACCCCTCGGAGCGCCTCTTCTAGATCGGAGCGCCTCTTCTAGAAACGCGGGACTTCCGGGCGCGGGCGCGCTCGGGTACTGCGGCCGTCGTGCAAGGCTGGACGCATGGCCGAACGTATCGTGATCATCGGCGCGGACGCCGCCGGAATGAGTGCTGCGTCGCAGGCACGACGCGTCGCCGCCCGCAGCGGCCGGGAGGTGGAGCTGGTAGCCGTCGACCGCGGGCACTGGACGTCGTACTCGGCGTGCGGGATCCCGTATTGGGTGGGCGGTGACGTCGACGGTCCGCACGGGCTGGTGGCGCGCTCGGCTGAGGAGCATCGGCAGAACGGCATCGACGTGCGCCTGAGCACCGAGGCCCGCGCGGTCGATCTCGACACTGGCCAGGTCGAGGTGGTGGGGAACGGCTCGGCTCGCACCACCCGGCTCGGGTTCGACCACCTGGTCCTGGCGACCGGTGCCGTGCCGGCCCGCCCGCCCCTGCCGGGGATCGACGCGGACGGTGTCTTCGGCGTGCAGACGCTCGACGACGGCGCCACGGTGATCGACTACTTGGCCCGTCGCCGCCCCAGCCGGGCCGTCGTTGTTGGTGCCGGATACATCGGCCTGGAGATGGCCGAGGCGATGGTCCGCCGTGGCCTGCAGGTGACGGTTCTCGAACGCGCGCCGGAGCCGATGACGACGCTGGATCCGGACATGGGCAGCCACGTCCGCACGGCGATGCAGGGGATGGGAATCGAGGTCGTGACCGGTGTGACGGTCGAGGGCTTCGACACCGCGCCCGGCACCGTGTCCGCCACCCCGGCCGGCGGTTCGGTGCGGCGTGTGCGGACTGATGCGGGTGACTACGACGCGGACATCGTCGTCCTCGGAATCGGTGCCCGTCCGGCAACGCAGTTGGCCAGCGACGCCGGCTTGCCACTCGGCGCCACCGGGGGCCTGCGGGTGGACGATCGCATGCGGGTCAGCGGCCACGAGAACGTCTGGGCGGCGGGCGACTGCGTCGAGACGTTCCATCGCGTGCTCGCCTCATACGTGCACGTCCCGCTCGGTACGCATGCGAACAAGCAAGGCCGGGTCCTGGGGATGAACCTGGGCGGCGGGAACGCGGTGTTTCCAGGCATCGTCGGGACGGCGGTGAGCAAGGTCTGTGACCTCGAGATCGCACGCACCGGAGTGTCGGTGGCCGAGGCCGATGCCGCGGGACTGGACTACGTGACCACCACGATCGAGTCGACGACTCGCGCGGGGTACTTCCCGGGCGCGCAACCGTTGACGGTCAAGATCGTCGCCGAGCGGTCGACACACCGGCTGCTGGGCGGGCAGATCGTCGGCCGGGAAGGTGCGGCCAAGCGTATCGACGTGCTCGCTGTGGCGTTGTGGAACGGTATGAGCGCCGGCGATCTGGCGATGAGCGACATGTCGTACGCCCCGCCGTTCTCGCCGGTCTGGGATCCCGTTCAGATCGCCGCCCGCAAGGCGGCCGACGAGCTGGATTAGGGCACGGTGTTGGAGTGGCGGACGTCGTCGACGGCCTGGCAGGTATTGGCGACGGGATCGAAACGCTGGACGTGTTCGGCGATCCGTCGCAGCAGGGCACGCAAGGCGCCGCGCTCGTCGTCGCCGAGCGGCGCGAGCAGGTGCTCTTCGGCGCTGGCAAGTTCCCGTTCCAGCGTGTGGAGCAGCTGAGCACCCTGTTCGGTGGCGACGATGCGCCGGGCGCGCCGGTCCGTGGTATCCGGGCGGCGTTCGACGAGACCAGCGGTGACGAGATCGTCGATCAGGTATGTCATGACCGTGCGGTCGATGCCGAGATGCTGGGCGAGCGCGAGCTGGCTGGGTGGGGAGCCGTGTGTGGCGGCGGCGAGCACCTGGTAGCCGCGCGGGCCACCGGGTACGTCGTCGAGAACGGCGTCGAATGTCTTCACGTACGACCGGAAGATCCGGCCGAGTGCCCAGCCGAGGTCGCTTTCCAGCCCGATCTCGCCGTCTGAATCCGCCACCGTGACCATGAGGCCAGTGTAGGCGTCGCGGGAAGGTTTGCGGTATCCGAGATGTTCAGGTAGACATATAATCTGTTCAGCAGACGATTGGATACTTGATGCCCGACTACGGCCACGACCTGCTCTTCGGTACCTTCCTCACGCCGTCCGCTGCCGATCCGCAGCGCATCCTGGCGTTGGCGCAGCTGACCGAGGATGCGGGCCTGGATCTGGTGACCGTGCAGGACCATCCGTACCAGCCAGCGTTCCTCGACACGTGGACGTTGCTGGCGGCGATCGCCACGCGCACGAATGCCGTGCGGGTCGCTCCCAACGTCGCGAACCTGCCATTGCGCCTGCCGGCCGTCCTGGCGAAGAGCGTAGCCAGCCTCGATCTGATCAGTGGGGGACGGGTCGAGCTGGGCCTCGGTGCCGGTGCGTTCGGCGAGGCCGCCGTCGCCATGGGAGCACCGAAGCGCACGCCCGGTCAGAGCGTGACCGCACTCGACGAGGCCCTGCAGATCATCCGGGCGTTCTGGCGACCGGACGGCGGGCCGGCGCGCGTCGACGGCGAGTATTACCGCGTGTGGGGTGCCAAACCCGGTCCCGCGCCCGCGCACGAGCCCGGCATCTGGCTGGGCTCGTACAAGGCGCGCATGCTGCGGCTGACCGGGGCACACGCTGACGGCTGGCTGCCGAGCTCGTTCTACGCCGCTCCGGAGACGCTGGCCGAGATGAACAAGATCATCGACGATGCGGCGTCCGAAGCGGGCCGCGACCCCGCGCAGGTCCGGCGGCTGTACAACATCGGCGGGACGTTCATGGGTCCCGGGGCCGAGTTCCTCCAGGGGCCGCCCGGAGTCTGGGCCGAGCAGCTCGCCGAGTTGGCCGTCGTCGACGGCATGAGCGCCTTCATTCTCGCCAGCGACGACGCGGACACGATCCGGCAGTTCGCAGCCGAGGTGGTCCCTGCCGTCCGGGAACTGGTGCAGCAGGAGCGCGTTCGGCACGAGCGACGGCACGCACCGGACGATCAGGCACCAGACGATCAGGCGATAGGTGCCGCGGAGTCGAGCGGTGAGCCGGATACGAGCTCGCGTGCCGGTGCCGGCCCGGGGCGCGATGCCGGGCGTGGCAGCGTCGCCCCTGCACTGGGCGTTACCCCCACGCCCGACGACGGAACCCGGCTGAGCCAGGAGCGGCCGTGGAGCGAGGACGATCGTCCCGTCGGCCCGGAACCCGAGGCGGGGCGCACCTACACCGCGCACGAGCAGGCGAGCGGGCAGCACCTGGTCGATGTGCACGACCATCTGCGCAGCGAGCTGCAACGGCTGCGCGAGCTGGTAGATCAGGTGGAGGCCGGGTCGATGGACGCCGGGACGGCGCGCTCGCAGCTCAACACGATGACGATGCGGCAGAACAACTGGACGCTCGGCACGTTCTGCGAGTCCTACTGCCGGGTGGTCACCCACCATCACATGCTTGAAGACCAGGCCGTGTTCCCACGTCTCAGGCACGGCGACGCGCGGCTCGCGCCGGTGCTCGATCGGTTGCAGGAAGAGCATGTCGTGATCCACGGCATCGTGGAGCGCGTCGACCGGGCGCTCGTCGGCCTGGTGCGCGGCGATCACGGCATTGAAGAAGTCCGCTCGGTTGTGGACTTGCTCACAGACACGTTGCTCTCGCACCTTTCTTACGAGGAGCGGGAGCTGGTGGAGCCGCTCGCCCGGCTCGGATTCTGGTGAGCGTACCTTCGAGCCCGGTACGCAAGCTCTCGAATCATGGGACTCGCAACTCGTGCAGGGGATCCTTCCGGGCTGCGGAGATGGCAGGAAGTAGGGCGCCGAGCAATGCAGTGAGGACTGCTGCGATGACGACGGCTATCACGAACGACGGGCCGGGCAGCGGACTTCCGGTGACGCTGAGTGCGGTCAGTGCTCCGGCGACTCCTACCAGCGCCCCGATTCCGGCCAGCAGAGCTGTTTGAGTCAGCAAGAGGGCAACAATCAGTGACCGTGTAGCGCCCAGGGCACGGCGACGTCCGAAGTCCTTGCGGCGAATACTGACGAGCGTGAGCAGGTTGACGGCAACTAAGGCTGCTGAGACTGCCAGGATGACCAGTACCGTTCCGCGACCGTAGCTGCCAAGCTCGCCTTGGATCGCGGTACGGATGGTGGCCAACTCTTGGGACGTCTCCATGGTGATCTTCGTCTCATCGGCAGCCTCCAGCAGGCTTTTCACCGTGTCAGAAACCGGTGCGACATGTCGCGGGGAATCTGCGAGGACGATGAGCACGGTGAGTGGATCCGTAGGGCGGGTTCCCGACGGGGCGTCTGGCTTCGACGAAGGTATCACTACCAGCGGTTCGAGGAATGTGGCGTAAGCGGGAACCTCGAGCTTGCCGGACACCACGAGTTCGTGGCCCGTGTCCGTCCGCAACGCGCCGAGGCCGTCACGGAAGCCGAGCGTCTGGATTGCCTCGGTGGAAGCGAGCGCACGATCCGGGAGATCCGGTACGACAAGTGAGCGGCCATCCAACGTCCCGTAGCCGTTGCGAAGAGGCACCTTGGGTCCGTCCGGCACCTGGGCGTTGCGCGCATCGACGATGGGCCCAAAGCCAATTGCGGTGTCGATCTCGGTAACCGCTTGAAGGCGGTCGATGACGTTTGCGGTAAGACGGGCATCGGCGTCGGCGCGGACCACGATACTGCGAGTGCCTGCCGCATCGATCTCGGCAAGGGCAGCATCCTCGGCTGCGGCTGTACGGCCAGTGGTCATCAAGACAGCGACGCACATTCCAGCGACCATGGCGACTGTCAGGACACTTGTCACCACCTGGCCGCGTGCGGAGGCGACAGCCTCCCGCCCGAGGACAAACATCGCGCTCACGATGCAGCCCCCAGCCGGATACGCCGATCGCATGCCTCCACGACAGCGGGATCGTGGGTGGCGACAACGACACAGGCGCCGTCAGCGGCGCGGTCGCGTAACGCCTGTATGACCGTCTCGCTGGTGGCCGGATCGAGGTTACCGGTGGGTTCGTCGGCGAGGAAAACGGGCGGGTCCGCGAGCATTGCTCGGCACAGTGCGATGCGTTGTGCCTGCCCGCCCGAGATCTGACCGGGACGGTGTGCCTCGCGGATCTCGACTCCGAAGCGTTCCAGCAGCTCATAGGCAGTCTGGATGGCTTCGTGCCGGGACTGGCGCCGGTACAGTGCCGTCTCGATGACGTTGTCCAGTACGGTTCGTGTCGCGTCGAGGGCGGCATCCTGGAAGACGAACCCGAACGTGTGGGCTCGCAATCGAGCGCGTTCGGCATCTCGTAGCGCGTCGACCGGAGTACCGCGCAACATCACATGCCCGGCGGATGGCTGCAGCATGAGACCAAGCAGGTAGAGCAGGGTCGACTTACCGCATCCCGACGGCCCGGTGATAGCTGTCGTCGTTCCAGCCTCGAATGTAGTCGTCCATTCGGCGACGATCGGGTCACCGTCCGCGTAGGCGAACGTGAGATCTTCTGCGGAGAGCACGGGCGCCGTGGATTCCGTCACGAACTGCCGTCCCCGTCTGCCTCCATGTCACCTGATCGTCCAGGTGCGCGAACCTGCATGCCTGCCTCAACGCCCTCGACAACGGCGGTGCCCCCGGCGCTCTCGACGACCGTGACCGGGAGAAACTCGCCTGACTCAGATACCACCCCGACATCGCCCTCCGCTCGGGTGACGAGCGCCGCCGCGGGGACCGTCAGCCCACTGACCTCGGGAACCACCTGGATGACACTGGGCAGCAAGGTCTCCTGGTCAAGGGGAATCTCGGGACAGTCATTGCCGCATATTGGTGCGTCACCGGTGCTGTCCAGCACGGCCACAGAGTTCTCTGGAGTCTCGCCGCTGCGCACTTCATCGATCTCTGCCGACCACGGATCACCATCCTCTCGCGTGATCTGCACAGCCATCCCCGGTTCGACCATCTGGGCTTGATTCTCCGGAAGCGTGATCGTAAACGATGGTGCATCGTCGAGTATCCGGACCGCCTCTTCGCCTCCGGTCAGCGTATCGCCGGTGGCGAGATCTGGATGGAGGGCCAGACGTTCTGGAAGGCCCGGCACGTAGAGGACATCTTCCCGGGAAACCACGCCGTCTTCGGCAACGCCGAGGTCCCTCTGCCAGGCACGTACCGCCCTCTCCGTGTCTGAACCGAATATCCCGTCGGCCTTGCCCACGTCGTAACCCAAACTCAGCAACAGTTCTTGGAACTGGGCGACGTCCTCGCCTCGTGTCCCGGCGCTCAGGTCACGGAATGCCGGAACGTCACCAGCCGCCACGACGACGGGATGGAGGTCAACGGTATACAGGACGTCACCAGGCTCTGCCCGCTCGCCGTCCGTGAACTCGAGGCTGGTCAGAACTCCGGACGCCTGATTCGGCACGACTGACTGAGTCGGCCACTGGGCCGACGTGTTGAGCTGCATGGATTGGCCGACGGTCCCTTCCCCGACCTCGACCAAGGTGTACTCGGGCGCCTCGAGTGTGTCCTCTGGCCCGGCCAGCAGCTCGTGCGCCGCCCATGCGCCAGCCGCACAACCGGTGGCCAGCGCCAAGACCCAGCCGATCACAACAGTCCGGGTACGCACCGGGTGGCCTACTCGGGTTGCGGACACTCAGCGAACACTCGCTCGATCTCTGACCTGTCCTTCGTATCGACGACGTGCTTGTACGGGAACCACAACGGATCCCGACTCTCGCTCATGAGCGACTCGATCGACGCCTGCTTGCTCGGTGGCTCCGGCACCGCGTACCCGAGATCCTTGATGCACTGTGCGGCATCGGCCAATTCCGCGTAATGCTCCTCGGCCTGCTCCCGTGTCATGGGCGGAGGCGGCAGGTCATAGCCGTATTCGGCCTTGCACGCTTCCATATCATTCCGGTATTGGTCTCGTTGCTCCACCGGCGCGCTCCCCATGACACTGCCGTCGTCGTCAATGGTGAGTTCCCAGCCCTTGTCGCCCATGCAGCGTTTCATGTTCTCGGCGAAGTCCTCAGCAGGCGCGCGCGTGCGCGTCGAATCGCCGTCGGCTTCGGGCTCGTCCGTTGTGCATGCGGCCAGTGCCACCGCGATCGCGGTGACACTGGCGCTGAGCGTTCTGCGTGAGCGTGTCAACGTTGCTTACTCCTCGGCGAGAGGGTAGGTGCACGTGGCGCCCGTATCGTCATTGTCTAGTGCTTGGTTCGTAACGACGGCCCAGCTGTTGATGTACTCGAAACCGAAGTATGCCGAGTCGTACTGGTAGGAGCTGTGGTTGAAATCATCGAAGAAGTTTCGCCCGCCCACGGTTTGTCGGTGGTGACCTTCACCCACCACGCGGGTATACGTGTACACATCCAACGGATTACAGGAAACGTAGCGTCCGTTTTCCGACTCGGCAGCAGTGGCTGGCGTCGCGACGACAAAGGCCAGGGTGGCGGTGGTGATGGCCAACGCCAGCGCCCGTGCCCGATGGCGTGTACCGGCGTGACCAGCCTGAGATAAACTGCGCTCGTTCCTCACTGGTACCTCCCGAGGTCTGCACGGTGAGGAGCTAGCGGTGGCGGTGTTAGTGGCGCCGCCACCGCGTCCTCAAGATTATTAGGAGGCAGCCTACGAGCACCTGAAAGGCCCCACAAGGGGCCACGTTGCTGTTGGTTATGGGGGCCGACGAGCCTACCGGTCCGCCGGTCTTAGCCGGTCCCTCGTTAGGCTGTCTTCTATGAGTACGCACTTCGATGTCGTCGTCCTCGGCGCCGGCCCCGGCGGGTACGTCGCCGCCATCCGCGCCGCCCAGCTCGGCAAGTCCGTTGCGGTGGTCGAGTCCCAGTACTGGGGTGGTGTCTGCCTGAACGTCGGCTGCATTCCCAGCAAGGCGCTCCTGCGCAACGCCGAGCTCGCGCACCTGGTGAAACACGAAGCATCCACCTTCGGAATCAGCTTCGAGGGGGAGGTGCAGGTCGACTACGCGAAGGCGTACGAGCGCAGCCGCTCGGTGGCCGATGGCCGGGTAAAGGGCGTGCACTACCTGATGAAGAAGAACGGCATCACCGAGTTCGACGGGTGGGGAACGTTCACCGACGCCAACACCATCGATGTCACGTTGAACGCTGGCGGCACCGAGACGGTGACGTTCGACCATTGCATCGTCGCGGCCGGTGCGACGACGAAGCTCCTGCCCGGAACCCAGCTCAGCGAACGCGTCGTCACGTTCGAAGAGCAGATCATGCAAAGCGAGCTGCCGGACAGTGTCATCGTCGCCGGCGCGGGCGCGATCGGCGTGGAGTTCGCGTACGTGCTGGCGAACTACGGCGTCGACGTCACCATCGTCGAATTCCTCGACCGGATGGTGCCGCTGGAAGACCCCGAGGTGTCCAAGGAACTCGCCCGCCAGTACAAGAAGCTCGGTGTCACGGTGCGGACCTCCACGCGGGTAGACGCGATCGACGACTCGGGCGACAAGGTGAAGGTGACGGTCACCAGCGGCGACAAGCAGGAGGTCCTGGAGACCGACAAGGTCTTGCAGGCCATCGGCTTCGCTCCACGTGTCGAGGGGTACGGCCTGGACAAGGCCGGGGTGACCCTCACCGAGCGGGGCGCCGTCGACATCGACGACTACATGCGCACGTCGGTGCCGCACATCTACGCGATCGGTGACGTCACTGGCAAGCTCATGCTCGCGCACACCGCCGAGGCCATGGGCGTCGTGGCGGCGGAGACCATCGCCGGAGCCGAGACCATGCCGATCGACTACGCGATGATCCCGCGGGCCACGTACTGCCAGCCGCAGATCGCCGCCTTCGGATACACCGAGCAGCAGGCCAAGGACCTGGGCTATGACGTCAAGACGGCGAAGTTCCCGTTCATGGCCAACGGCAAGGCGCACGGCCTGGGCGAGACCACGGGATTCGTGAAGCTCGTCGCGGACGCGAAATACAACGAGATCCTCGGAGCCCACCTGATCGGCCCGGACGTGACCGAGCTGCTGCCCGAGCTGACGCTGGCGCAGCAATGGGACCTCACCGCCGACGAGGTGGCCCGCAACATTCACGCTCACCCGACCCTGTCGGAGTCCATCAAGGAGGCCGTCCACGGCATCGCGGGCCACATGATCAATATGTAAGGTCAACGGCCGGCTGCTCGCCGGATAAGAACATGTGAGGCCAATGGCTGGGTTCACGACTCTACGGGCATCAGTTGCTACACTGTAGTGCATGGCGTCCCCGACGAACGTGCGGTTCCCGGACCAGGTGGATAGGAACCTGGCCGAGTACGCGCGCCAGACCGGAGCGAACAAGTCGAGCGTGGTCGTGAGCGCGGTGCGGGAGTGGCTGCGCATGGAGGCCCACCCCGGCATCGTCTTCGTCACCACGGTGACCGGTGAACGTCGCGCTGCGCTGGTGAGCGGCCCGCAGGTGTGGACTGTGGCGGAGTCGTGGTTGCAGCACGACAAGGACGAGCGCAGCCCGGCCGTGGTCGCCGACGCGCTCGGGCTGGGCGTTGCCGACGTGGAAACCGCGCTGGCGTACTGGGCTGACCACCGCGACGAGATTGACGATCTGATCAGCCGCCATCAGGCCAGCCAGGACGAGGCGCTGGCGGCGTGGGAGCGTCGGCGAGCCCTCGATGCCGTCTGAGCTGACGGCGCTGCGGTTCCTGCTCGACGAGCACTACCCGGCCTGGCTCGCCGACGACCTGACGGCTGACGGCATCGATGCGGTGGCGCTGACTACGCACCGGCCCGAGCTGCGCGGCGTAGACGACCAACGCGTCCTGCAAGCCGCCGTGGCCGAAAGCCGGGTCGTGGTGACCGAGGACGTGACCACGTTCAGCGCCGCCATCGCCGCCGGGCCCGACCATGTCGGCGTCATCTACTGTCACCACGCCCGCTTTCCACGCACCCGGCCCGGCCTGAACCGGCTCCACAAGGCCATCACCGCACTAGTCGCCGACCCACCAGACGGTCTCGGCGAACACCCCGTCGTCTGGTGGCTGGCCGCTTGACTACTGTCTGCTGGGCGAGGGGTAGTGATCGTGCTTCGGGTTGGTTCCTGACACGGCTGTGTCAACTGAAGCGTGACCCTTACTAGAGTCTGTGAGCGTGAACTCAGCCGGATCTGCAGATGACCGGGCGATCGGAGGCGCCAAGTCCGGGTCTCAGTGGGTCAAGAGCTCCCCGAGTATCTCATCCTGGAGATTGACCACGCAGCAATGCTATCGCTGTGAGGTCACTCCCAGCGGAAGAGCCGCGCCGCGACGGCGGTTGCCACGCCGAGCAGGGCCACGAGTACGACGATGGGTACCCAGTTCTCGTGCCACGCTTCCCCGGACCACAGGGCTTGGAGGAGCTCCACGAGCTGTGTCAGGGGCGAGTACTGTGCGAAATCGCGTACACCGTCGGGCAGGACGGCGAGGGGGACCGGACCGCCCGAGAGGAAGATCAGTGGAAAGACCAGCACGTTACCCGCCAGCTGGGCAACACCGGCCGTGGGCATGATGGCAGAGAGCGCGTAGCCGACGGCGAGGAAGGCGAGGATGCCGAGCGCGGCTGCGAGCAGCACGTTGACGATGTTGCCTTCCAGATTTGCGCCGAAGATGAGCGTTCCGACGGCCAGCATGGCGGCCACGCTGAGGAGCGAGAGGACGAATCGCACGACCACATCGGACGCGATGTAGGCGGCCGGCTGCAGCGGCGTCGCACGAAAGCGACGCAAGGCCCCGGTCTCGCGCTGGGTGACAATGTCGACCGGAATCACGATCATGCTGACGATTGCGATGATGATGGCCGCGAAGCTCACCAGGTTCGCGTCGAGATAGCCGCGGCCGTCGAACTCCGGCTGGGGATCGTTGCCGAAGATGAGGCCCATGGCGATGGCGAACAGCGGCGCGAACGCGATCATGAAGAACACGCCGACCGGCTCGCGGACGGATCGTTTGGTCTGGATGCTGACCAGTTTGGTCGTGGCTGTCATGTCGGCTGTCCTTCTCGCATCTCGCGGCCGGTGAGAGCCAGGAAGACGTCTTCGAGGCTGGGTTGTTCGGAGCGCATGTCTCGCACGTTCAGGTCGATGTCGGACAGTACACTCATGACGTCTTGCTGGAATCGGTTGCCGGTGCCGTGGACGACGACGCGTCCGCTGGCGTTCTCGACCCGAGTGACTCCGGAGACTTCCTTCAGGCGGTCGACGGGAGGAGTGCCATCGACAGTAAAGGTGATCCGGCTTTCGGCATCGATCGATGCGATGAGGTTGGCGACGGTGTCCAGCGCGACGATCTTGCCGTGATCCACGATCGCGACGCGGTCACACAGGTTCTCCGCCTCTTCCATGAAGTGCGTGGTGAGGAAGACGGTGGTGCCACCGTCCCGGATGTCACGGACCACGTCCCAGATGGCGAGGCGCGACTGCGGATCGAGCCCGGTGGTCAGCTCGTCCAGGAAGACGAGACCGGGGTTGTTGATGAGGGCGAGGGCGATGAAAACGCGCTGGCGTTGCCCTCCCGAGAGCTTTTCGACGTAGGAGTCGGCCTTGCCATCGAGGCCGAGCCGGCTGAGTAGCTGACGCCAGTCGGCCGGATTCTGGTAGAAGGCGGCGAACAGGTCCAGCGTCTCGCCGACCTTCATCCGGTGGGGAAGGGCGGCCGACTGGAGCTGCACGCCAGTGCGCTCGCGCACCTGGCGAACCTCACGTTCCGGGTCCATGCCGAAGACTTCGACCGTGCCCGTGTCGCGGGTGCGCAGACCCTCGATGCATTCCATGAGGGTGGTCTTGCCAGCGCCGTTGGGGCCGATCATGCCGAAGATCTCACCGTCGTGGACCTCGAAAGACACGTCGTCGACGGCACGGATATCGCCGTAGTGTTTGGTGACGTTGCTACATCTGATCGCGTCAGGCATCTCCCGGCTCCGCCTCGTCCGTTCCTTTCTGGGTGTGCTTCTGGATCTGCTCGAGTAGCGCCGAGGATCCCTCGAGGTTGCGTATCAGAAATTCGAGTTTCATGAGCGCTATGCCCTGTTCCGGGTCGCCTAGAACGAGCAGCTTGTCGCCTGCCTCGATGCCGTGATCGCGCCGTGCCTGAGCTGGGATCACGATCTGGCCCCGCTCACTGACCGTCACCGCGCCGTAGAAACCTCGTCCCCCGGGTCCATAGAAGGCTTCATCCTCCTCGGAAGGCATCGGGCCACCTCTTCCAACATTCACAGCATGAATGTTTTACAAATCATGTCATGTAAATCGTGCCCAACGTCATCCATCCCGTCAAATGGCCACAGTATGCTGGGCAGAGCAGCACATCCGGGCAGGCCAGGACCCTGCTCACGGGTTCGATGCGGCTCGCGATGTCATCGGATCTTCAGCCGATTTTCAGTCGATGTCGAACCACAAGGTGAGGGGGTAGCCGTGGTCGCTGTGTCCCTGGATGGACAGCTCGGCCTCGCCGCGGAGGTTCTCCAAGCCACCGGTGCCCATGCCGGGTACGACGTCGAGGTGTATCGAGACCGAGCCCTTGTCCTGATGGCCGATGTGCCGGAACACGCAAGTGCCTTCGTGACCGGCGATGGACCCTTCGAAGCGTTCCAGACCGACGACGGGAGCGGCGTCGGCCTTGTAGGCGATGAGGTAGACGAGGGCGCCGGTGCCTTCGATGTCGCCGGTGTACGTGTAGCTGACGTCGGTGCGGGTGAGGCCGCGATCGGGGAAATACGCCTCGCCGGCTTTCGTACCCGTGCCGTCGATGTCGGCGATGAGTTTCTCCGACCACGACGCGACGTTGAACATGCAGGTTGCCTTCCGTGTATACGTCATGGTTAACACGCTAGGCCGCCGGAATCCGGCGGTCTTGAACAAACGCGACGACTATGCTGTGACCATGTCCGTGCCCAGGGGGCGCCCGGAGGCGATCGTTCGGCCGGAGAGGGGCCGGAAGGCGTTCGACGTCGAGCGCCTCCCGCCATCGGCGTCGCTGGCGGAGTTCGTGGACTATTACTGGCTGGTGCGGTGGCGGGTCTCGCAGCCGTACCGCCAGCAAGTCATTCCGCAGCCACGCGTGCATATCGCGGCCGAGGACGGCCGGCTGTTCGTCCATGGTGTGACCCGGGAGCCGTTCTTTCGCACGTTGACCGGTGGGGGACACGTGCTCGGTGCGGCCTTCTTCAGCGGCGGCTTCCGCCCACTGCTGAAAGGTAGCCTGGCGGCGATCTCGGGGACGGTTCGTACTGCGGCAGACGTCCTCGGAAGGAACGACCGCGGCACGGCCGAGGGAATCTTGGCGGCGACGGACTCCGCGGCTATGATCGCGGTTCTCGAGGAATACCTGCTCGGTGTCGGGCCGGAGCCGGATCCGATGGCACGGGAGGTCACGCTCCTGGTCGACGAGGCCGAGCGGCGCACCGACATCGTTCGTGCCGAGCAGTTGGCCGAGCATGCCGGGATCAGCCTGCGCCGGCTGCAGCGGCTGTTCTCGGAGTACATCGGGATCGGCCCGAAGTGGGTGATCCAGCGATTCCGCCTTCTCGAAGCGACGGCGGCCGCGCACAGTGGCGAGCGAATCGACTGGGCGGCGCTGGCGGGCCGGCTCGGTTTCAGCGACCAGGCACACTTGACGCGCGTGTTCACTCAGGTGGTGGGAACGCCCCCGGTGACGTACCAACGAGATCAGACCGGCGCCCGTTGATCGAGAAGGCGACTTCTTGGTTCTGTGGAACGCCCAGGAACCCCAACATCTGTCTGGACGTTCCGCAGAACCAAGAAGTGAGCTCGCCGGCAGCCGTGGTCCGGTGCCGCGCGAATGGTCAGGCGCGGATATGTGCGCGGATCGTGACCTGACCGTTCGCCGGCAGCCGGTAGGTGTCCCACCAGATCTCCGGATTGGTCTGCCAGGACTGATCACCTGCGGGGATGCCCTGGACATCCAGCACCTGGAACGGGTGGCCGTTCAGGTGGAAGCGGTGCTGGGTGGCGTCGTCGTTGATGAGTACCCATTCCTCGACGGTGCCGGCCGTGACGTATCGATCGACGTCTGCGAGATCCAGCTCGTGCCCGTCCATGACGGTCCGGACCGCCCGTCCAGGAGTGCCATCGCCTCCGGTGAAGCGCAGCGTGCGTTTCTCGGCGATCGGCTCGGTGGCGAACTGCGGCCCGTCGACGAGGCCGCGGGGCATCGGGTTGAAGACGGGCCGTCCGGCCACGGCGAAGGTCGCCAGATCGACCGCCGGCTGGGGTTGGCCGGTCTGGCCATGGCCGTATTTCCCGGCATACACGCGATACCGTCCCGGCCGGGTGGCGCGGATCAGGATTTCCGCCCGGTTGCCGGGCACCAACATGATCGACTGCACCGGGCGGGCCTGGGTGAAGGGCATGCCATCCTGCCCGATCTGGTGCAGGGTGTGGCCTTCGACGTGGAACCACATGACCCGGCGCGGATCCGCGTTGAGTATCCGCCAACGTTGGATCTCGCCGGGTTGGATGTCGATGTCCGGCAGTACCTGGCCGTTGACGGTGGCGGTGAGCCCGGCCGGTGGTGCGGCATCGGCCGGCCGGCGTTCGCCGATCACCAAGGTGCGCTCCCGCGCGCTGGCGATGCCGTCCACCTGGTCGATGTCACCTTCGACGAGGAGTGGAGCGGGCAGGCACGCGTGGGCGCGCGGAGAGCTCCGGCCCAGCGGGTGGTAACGGTGCAACCCTGCCGGGAAATCGGCCGGGATCTCGTACTCGTGCCGCTGATCGGACCCGGCTTGCGCGGTGCCGTCGTCGGTAGTCAGCTTGATCGTGTCGCCAGGGCGAACCCGCAGGATCTGACCGGGTGTGGCGTGCTCTGGTGGCAACGTGTGCTCCAGCACGCCACCCATGCTGCGCAGTTCCGGCAGATCGCGCAGCGGCTCGCCCGCAGGGGCGCCGTCGGATTGCGGATTGCCGAAGTACTGGCGAATGGCCGCACTCGCCGCGTCCGTGACATCGGCCGTCGACTCCGTGCCAACCGGACGTGGATGACCCGGTACGAAAGCGGGCTGCCGGGTAGTGATCGTCGTTGCCATGGTTGTCCCCTCATTTCGCGTCCTGGGAGACCGTAGCAGTGCGGGGCGAGATCTACCGCCGTTTTCCGTGAGCACGAGACGTGTGTCTCGGATTTTGTCTACTTGTCAACGGATTTGTATAGAACTTGATCGAGGTCGCCGACGATCCGCGTGGCCTTCGACGGTTCTCCGTTACTGGCGAGGTGGACCGACGGGTCTGCTGGCAGCCCCGGTGACAGGTGGTGGCTTGACGGTCCCTGACATTTCACCAGGAGTTGTCTTGTCGCTGATCATTTTCTTCTGTATTGTCCCGAATCGCACGTGTGTGGACGACGTTTGGAGATGTCAGCGTGGGTCTTTCGATCGTGGGTGCGGGGCTGCCTCGTACCGGAACGTCTTCTCTGAAAGAGGCGCTCGAACAGCTACTGGGGGGCGACTGCTATCACATGGCTGTCATTCCCGGTCATCCGTTCAACCTCGGTGCCGACTGGGCGACAGCTCTCACGGGTGGATCTCCCGATTGGGACAAAATATATGATGGCTACGTCGCCGCCGTCGATTGGCCCACGGCGATGTTCTGGGACGAGCTCGGCACCCACTATCCAGAGGCGCCGATCATCCTGTCCCGCCGGGACAGCGCGCAAGAATGGTACGACAGCATGTCGGCAACCCTCCTGCCGATAGCCCGGATGGCGGTGGCGAACGGCTGGACCGGCCAGGGCTGCGGGCTCACGGATCTCCTGGAGCGTTTCACCGGGACGACCGACTGGGATCATCCCGAGCTGTTGATGAAGGCCTACGACGACCATCTTGCTGCGGTCCGGGAGTCGGTTCCGGCCGAACGGCTGGTGGATTGGCACCCGCAGGACGGTTGGGAGCCCATCTGCGCAGCACTGGGCTTCTCCGTGCCGGACACGCCATTTCCGTGGCGAGGCCTTCGTAGCGAGTGGGGCTTCAGCCCGGCGAGCTGAAGGCGTGCAGGTAGGGCGTGCTGGCTGGCAACGTTCCGTCGGCTGCGGCGCGGGCCAGAGCGAGCGCGCCGGCAACCGAGCCCCCGCGGGGTGGTTCGAAACGCGCGTCGGGAAGTGACGCCCGGATCGTTCTCTGAAACGGCTCCATGAGCAGGTCACCGGCCTCGAAGAGCCCTCCGCCCCAGGAGAAGACGGGCTTCAGTCCGGAGGCGGCGGCGATCGCCGTCTCGCCCAGGTGCTGCCCGGCCTCGGTCCAGATCCGCCGGGCGACCGGGTCGCCCGCGTGAGCGGCCTCGGCGACGCTGGGTGCGAACGACGCGAGGTGATGCGCCGGGGATGGTGACTCGTAGACGAGACCCACCAGCTCCAACGGATGCCCGAACCGAGCTTCGAGGTGGTCGAGCAAGTTGCTCGACCCGTTTGGCCGTCCGTCGTGCGCGCGCAGCGCGGCCTGCAAGCCCATCAAGCCGATCCAGGCGCCGCTGCCGTGGTCGCCGAGCAGGTACCCCCACCCGTCCGACTGGTTCCAGATGCCGTCGAGGTCGGTACCGAGCGTGATGACTCCGGTGCCGGCGGCGACCACGACGCCCGGGTGGAAACCGAGTGCACCCACGTGCGTCGTCAAGGCGTCGCCGGCGACGGCGAGCGAGCCGATGTAGAAGCGTGCACGCATCCCGTCCCACAGTGGACGGGGATCGTCGACGAGTCCGGGAAGCCCGGTCATGCCGATGGCCATCCCGGCGAACCCGGCGGCTCCGGGAGCCGCCATGTCGAGGGCATCGATGATGCGCGGTGCGAGCTGGCCGAGGTCGATCTTCCCGTTCACGCGTGGCGGTGGCTCTCTGTCCTGGGCCTCCCGCGCGCCCGGATCGACGCGCACCCTGATACCACTGCCACCGACGTCGACCCCGGCGATGCCGGTCTGGTTCATAGGGCGCGTCCGTGCACTGCGGCAACGGCGTCGCGAACGCTCGGGTGCGCGTCGATCGCCGACCGGGCCCGTTCTGGCGAACAACCGGTGAGCAGGCGCACCAGTGCCTCGGGGATCTTGCCACCCGCATCGGTGAGCGCCTCGCGGCAGCTCCGCTCGTCGGAGCCGGTGGCGTCAGCGAGCAGGCCGACCGCCCGCTCCCGCAGCTTGGTGTTGGACGCCACCAGCCCCACCATGAGGTTGCTGTACGTGCGCCCCGATTTGATCATGAGGGCGGTGGAGAACGAGTTGAGGATCACTTTGGTCGCCGTGCCGGCTTTGAGCCGCGTGGAACCGGCGAGCGCCTCCGGGCCCGTGTCCGCGACGACGGCCATGTCGGCCAGCTCGCGCAGCGGGGCGTCGGGGTTGCAGGTGATGAGTATGGTGAGTGCGCCGATGGCACGGGCGGTGCGCAGCGCACCGGCGACGTAGGTGGTGGACCCGGAGGCGGTGATACCGACGGCCACACTGCTCTCGTCCAGGTTCCGCGCCGCCGCCGCGCCCATGTCGTCGGAGTCCTCGCAGTCGATCGAGGAATCGACGACGGCGCTCGCGCCGCCGGCGAAGTGAGCCGTGAACAGATCCCGAGGAGCACCGAACGTTGGCGTGATCTCCGTGGCATCCAGCACGGCGAGCCGGCCCGAGGCGCCCGCGCCGAAATAGTGCACCGATCCGCCCCGGACGAGCCGCGCGTGGGCCTCGTCCACGGAGCGTGCGAGTTGTTCGTTTGCGGCCGCAACCGCCTCCACGGCCCGGGCGTCCTCGTCGTGCAGGAGCCGGAGGATGTCGTGACTCTCCAGCGTGTCGATATCGGCGGTGTGCGGGTTGCGCTGCTCGGTCGGTGGTACCCGCGATGTCATGGTGCTCCTCATCAGTTGTGGTCTGGCGTCCGCGAAAGCGAACCGGCATGGGATGCGTATGTGGTGTACACGCGGCGCGATTCGGTCGCGACGTCGCCCAGGTCTTCGGGTGGCGGGTGAGGGCCGTCTCGCAGGAAAGCCTCAGCGCGTTCCTGGAGCCGGCGGTTCAGGTCGTGCTCGCTGCTGTCGTGATCGTGGCCGAGCTCGTCGCTGGCCAGGGCCCGATCTAGCCCGTGCGCCCACAGCTGCCAACGGTCGCGGTAATAACCGCCGACCAGGCCGCTCCAGAAGCGTCCCGAGTAGTCGTCGAGCAGCGGGCTGGTCGTGGTTCCCCACACCGTGATGATGCGACGGGCGTTGTCGGCCAGGACGTCCCGATCTCCCGGCTCGCTCGCCCAGGACAGCGCTTTCGCCTCCCAGTGCTGGTAGGTGAACTCGTCGCGGGTGGCCAGCAGGCGGTCCAGATCGTCGAACAGGCGCATGAAGCGGGCGACGTGCTCGTCGCTGCGCGTGCCGAGCCGCACCGACTGCTCGACGACGTCGAGGAAGAACCGGTCGGCGAGGCGTGCCAGGTAGGCGATACCCACCTCGATGAGATCGTGCCCCAGCGGTCCTGCGGCCAGAGCGCGGTCCCGCTCGGCAACGTCGATCATCTGCTCCCAGGCTGTCACGAGCGTGCCGGGCGAGTACCAGAGGGCGCCGGCGATATCCGCGCGTAGCTGGTCGAGGCCGTCTGGAATGCGCGCGTACGACGGCTTCGCGGTGACGACGCCGCTGAACTGGGCGGGAAAGATCCGAACTCCGCTGGCGGCGTAGATGCTGTCGAGCAGGCCACGCCAGGCCGCGCGTAGCGTCGTCGCGTCGTCGTCGCGCCGCGTGCTGTAGCGCTGGTCGACGAAGGTGTCCATCCAGGTGCCGATGTCGGTGACCCGGTTCCAGATCTGGTCGGCCACGAGCTCGAAGAACGCCGGATTGTTCCGGGTGGCCTCCATCGACAGTCCGATACCGGACGGAGGGTTTGGTGCTTCGAGAGCTGCGTCGATCGATTGCGGGACGTTCGGGAGGTCGGCGACGGGGTCGGTGCGGCCGCCGAAGTTCAGCAGGGCACACCACAGCCATGGCTTCCCGGAGAACTGTTCGAGGCGCCGCCACTGCGGGTCGTACTCGGCCCAGAGGTCGGCGATCAGCATCCGCTCGTGGGGAATCGCGTCGAGAAATGCCCGGATCCGCTCGTCGGTCCAGAAGTGGCGCTGGTAGGAGAACGGCCACGCTTGCATGACCCAGACGGCCTCGGGGTCTGCGGCGCGAAGACCCGCGAGCGTTGCCCGGGCGACGGCACCCGGAAAGGCCGGGTCGGCGTCCACCGGGATCATCTCGATGAACGGGTCGGCGGCGTACAGGTGATCGCTGCCGAAGAGTTCGAGCTGCGCGCGTGCGATCTCGGTGCAGATCTGCTGGTACCGCGAATCCGACGGATCGAGGACGCGGGTCTCGAATCCCTGCCAGATGCGACTGGATCCTTGCGGCGCGAGCTGGGGCGGCACGTGCCCGGTGAAGGCGGGCAGGACCGGTGTCATGCCGAAGGCACGCTCGCGTTCGAGGATGCGGGCGCCGAGTTCGCGATGGCTGTCGAGCCACGACGGGGGCAACGGCCCGGCGAAGGTGTCCAGGCAGCCCATGAACTGGAACGGCAGGTAACCCGGGCCACCCAGGAAGCCGCGGATCGACTCGTCGTCCATGCCGAGCCGGGTGTAGGCGGTGTGGAGTACCGACTCGTGGCCGGTGAGGGCCAGCGGCATCGTGATGCCGTGCAGCGCCATCCAGTCGATCTCGCGTTCCCAGTCGGCCCAGTCCCAGTACGGCATGGTGTAGCTGAAGGTGCAGAAGTTCAGGTAGTACCCGTGGCGTACCCGGGCGTCGCCGCGCGAGGGCGGGCTGTCCGGTAGCGACCGCACCGGCAGCGGCAAGGGCGTATCCCATCCGACGGAGTGCCCGCAGCGTTCGCGCAGGTAATGGTGGAGTCCGACGGCGGCGCTCACGCCGTCTGTCGCCGCTACCGTCACGTCACCGCCGCGTGCCTCGTACTCGTAGTGCCGGCCGGCATTGTTGTGGCCGGCGGCCGGCGCTGGATCGAGAGGGGCGGAATCGAGAGGGGGGAAATCGAGAGGGGCGAAATGCACGGCGTCGGCCACGGGTCCGAGCACGCGCCGGGCCAGGCCCCGGAGCGTGTCACCCCAGGGTGGCGTTGATTCATCGTTGCCGGTCATCCTCACACCTCACGACCATTGTCGAATTAGTTTCGTACGGTCCATAATAAATATGCTAGCGTACATGACCCGACACAACGATCGAGCGGTGGATGTGAGGGAGCGCCAGTGGACGGGATAGTGGCGGTCGGTACCGAGTTCATGCGGGAGCTGAACTCGTCCGCGATCTTGCGCCAGCTGCGGGCCGAGACCAGCATGAGCGTGTCCGCACTGGCCAAGGCAGTCGGGCTGTCACGGCAGGCGGTCACTCGCTCCCTCAACGCGCTCGAATCCGAGGGATTGATCGAGTTCGAGGGTCCGGACCGGGAATCGACGCGCGCGGGCCGGCCGGCGCAGCTGGTGCGTTTCCGGGCCGAGGCGGGGTACGTGCTCGGCCTGTCGATCAGTCCGCAAGACCTGCGGGTGGCCCTGGCGGACCTCGGTGGCACCGTCGCGGGATCCGAGGTCGTCCAGCTGCCCGCCGGCGTCCGCGGCGACGAGGCGGTGCACACGCTGCTCGACACCGTGCGACGGGTACTCGAGTCGGCAGCGGTGGCGAGCGACGACGTGTGGTTCACCTCGGTGGGCGCGCCGGGCATCGTCGATCCGGCGGCCGGCGTCATCAAACTCATCCCGAGCATGCCCGGCCTCGCCGGGGACATCCTGGTCCGCCGCCTCGCAGAGACGCTTGGTGGGCCGGTCTACCTGGACAACGACGTGAAGCTGGCCACGCAGGGCGAGCGGTGGCGCGGCGCGGAGCGGCGCGAGGACTCGCTGGTGATGGTGCACTGGGGCGAGCGCGTGGGTGCCGGCATCGTCCTGCACGGTGAGCTCTATCGCGGCGCGTCGAACGACGCCGGCGATGTCGGCTTCCTCGATCTGCTCGCGGAAAGTTCCGCTGCTACGCGCTCCCCGCAGGGCCTGGGTCCGTTCGAAGAATGGGTCGGAGCGGTGGAGATCGTCCGGCTCGCCTCGGTAGCCGCGGAACGGTGCGGCGACGACGAGTTCCGGTCGCGGCTCGCAGGCGCCGGGGAGCGCGCATTGGGCATCGTGCTCGACGCCGTCGTCGATGGCGCTCCGGCCGCGCTGGAGGCGATCGACGTCGTCGCCGGCCGGTTCGCCAAGGGCGTGGCCGCGATCCGCGCCGTTCTCGATCCCCGGCTGATCGTCATCGGAGGTCCGCTGGCCAGATGCGGGGAGACGCTCCTTGCGGCGGTGCGGCGGCAGCTGGATCAGCAGCCGTTGAACCAACCGGCGCTGGAGGTGTCAACCCTCGGTGACGATGCCGTCGTCTACGGGGCCTTGCATCACTCGCTGGAGGAGATCGACCGGACCACGTTCGACCGCGTCAGAGGCCCACTGACGACGACCACGGCACCCCGGAAGGGTGCCTAGCCCGGTATCCGGCCAGTGCCGGTAACCCCGATGAAGGAGAAGGTCATGCGTAAGACGGCACCATTCCGGCGGCCCGGCGCACTGCTCGCCCTCGGCACCACGGCGGCATTGGCCCTGGCTGCGTGCGCGGGCGGCTCGGGCGGGGGTGAGACGAATCAGTCGGACAACGACGTGTCGACCACCATCACCGATGAACCGGTCACGCTCACCCTGTCCTACACCAACGAACCGCCAACCGAAGACCTGATCGACGGCTTCACCGAGCATCACCCGAACGTCACCATCGACGCCCAGCAAACCCCGTTCAACGACTACGTCAAGTCGATCAAACTGGCGATGTCGTCGGACGATCCGCCGGATATCGCGCAGTACAACCCCGGTGCCATGAACACCCTGGTCCCGGCCGGGCTCATCCTGGACCTCGGACCCTGGGCAGAGGCGTACGGCTGGAGTGAAAAGTTCCCGGCGGCCAGCCTGGAAGTTCTCAGCTCGGACGAATCGGCCCAGCAGTTCGGCACCGGCAACCTCTACGCCGCACCCGGCGCGCTGTCCGTCCTCGGCGTGTTCTACAACACGTCGATCCTGGACGATGCCGGTGTCGACGGGGCGCCCGCGACGCTTGAGGAGTTCGAGGAGGCGATGCGGCAGGTGCAGGATTCCGGGACCGACCCGCTGAGCGTCGGCGGCCTGGAAGTCGGCGGCTTTCACATCTGGAACGCGCTGCTCAACGTCCTCGGTGACGTAGAAGACTACCGGGCGTGGGTGTACGGCGAGGACGGCGCGACAATCGAGAACGACGGCGCCGCCGAGGCCACCGACACGCTCATCGAATGGGTCGACGAGGGGTACATCCCATCGTCGGCGAATGCCACCGCCGACAGCGACGCGCAGGCGAACTTCGCCAACGGCGAGAGCGCGTTCCTGATCACCGGAAACTGGGCGGCGGCAGACCTGGAATCGGAAATGGGTGAGGACGTCGGATTCTTCCTCATGCCCACGGCGTCCGGCGAGCCCGCCACCGTAGCCTCGGGGGCGAGCGTCGCATACGCTATCTCGTCGAAGACCGAGCACCCCAACGTGGCCGCCGCGTTCCTCGACTACCTCAGCTCGGAAGAAGCCGCTCAGATCCAGTTCGAGGGTGGATTCATGCCGATCAACACCGAAGCCGAACTCGGCGCCGAAGGAGTGCGGGCCGAGATCGCGGACAGCTTCGCCACCGTGGTCGAGAACGACGGGATCGTGCCGTTCCCCGACTTCGCCTCGCCGGGAATGATCGACAAGCTGACTCCGGGCGTGCAGGGGCTCATCAGCGAGACGATGACGCGTGACGAGTTCCTGCGCTCCTTGCAGGAATCGTGGGACGAGCACCATGCCGGATGACCTGGCCATGTCCCCCTCTCCGCCACGGGCCGGCGCTGCTCGTGGCGGAGAGGAGAACGCGGTCCGGCGGACGCGTCGCCTGCCGCGCGGGAGCCGGCGGGCGAAGGGTCTGCTTTACGTGCTGCCCGCACTCGCCGTCTACGTGGGCTTTGCCATCTGGCCGGCGCTGAGCACGCTTCGCCTGTCGTTCCTCGAATGGGACGGCATCCTGCCGCCGGTCTGGGCGGCGTTCGAGAACTACGTCGAGATCTTCCAGGATCCGGCGCTCTACGAGGCCATCCTGCACAGCCTGATACTGATCATCTTCTTCTCGTTCGTTCCCGTCGTTATCGGGCTGTTGATGACGGCCTTGCTGCTCGGGCGGGTACGCACCGGGATGACGTTCTTCCGGGTGGTGTTCTTCCTCCCCCAGGTGCTGCCACTCGTCGCCGTCGGAGTGACCTGGCGCTGGCTCTACGCCGAGAACGGCGTCATCAACCAGTTCCTCGAAGTGATCGGTCTCGGCGGGATCACCCGCGCGTGGCTCGGTGACTACCACCTGGCCCTGGTAGCGCTCGGCCTCATCGGCACGTGGACGATGAGCGGGCTGTGCATGATGCTCTTCCTCGCCGGCGCACAGAAGATCGACACGTCGCTGTACGAAGCCGCCATCATCGACGGAGCCGGGCCGTTCCAGCAGTTCCGCCACGTCACGCTGCCCGGAGTTCGCCGGGAGATCACGATCGCCGCGGTGATCACCACGATCGCCGCGCTCGCCAGTTTCGACCTCGTCTTCGTGACGACGAACGGCGGCCCCGCCGGGCAGACGAACGTGCCCGCACTGCTCGTGTACCGGCTGGCCTTCAACGAAGGCAACATCGGCAGCGCCAGCGCGCTGGCCGTGGTACTGACCGTGATCGTGATCGGGTTCGTCAGTGCGATCCGCTACTTCGCGCGGGAGGACAGATGAGACCTCGGGCCGGTAGCAAGATCGGCGGCGTCAGCGTCCGGTACGCCGTCCTCGTGATCCTCGCGCTCATGGTGCTGTTGCCGTTCGTCAGCATCATTCTGGCGGCCTTGCATGCACCGGGTTCACAGATCAGCGGGCTGAGCATTCCCGATCAGTGGTCCTGGCAGAACTTCACGCTCGCGTGGGAGCAGGGCAACTTCACCAATCTGATGCGCTCAAGCATGATCATCGCTTTCGGCGTGGTGCCGCTCGCGGTGCTGCTCGCCACGTTGGCCGCCTACGGCCTGTCGATTCTCAAGGTGTGGGGTAACCGGGTGCTCTCGCTCGGGTTCGTCCTGGGGCTCACGTTGCCCGTCGAGCTCGTCGTGGTGGCGCTGTATTTCAACCTGCGCGAGGTCGGCCTCACCAACTCCTACATCGGCATCATCCTGGCCGAGGCGGCACTGTTCCTGCCGTTCGGCGTGTACTGGATGCAGGCACATTTCTCCAGCATGCCCGAAGAACTGGTCGAGGCGGCGCGCATCGATGGTGCCCGGGACATGATGGTCCTGGTACGGGTGCTGTTGCCGATCTCGTGGCCGGCCATCACCACGTTGTCGGTGCTGTATTTCATGTGGTCGTGGAATCAGTTCCTGCTGGTGCTGGTGATGATGCAGGATCCCGACCGGAGAACCGCACCGGCGGGTCTGGGGTTGTTCGTCGGGCAGTACTCGACCGATATTCCCTTGCTAGCGGCGGCCAGCGTGATCGTCATCGCGCCGATCGTGATCGTCTACCTGACCTTCCAGCGCAGCTTCGTCAACGGAATCACTCAGGGAGCCGTCAAGGGCTAGCAGGGTTGCCGCGGTTCGTCATCGGTATAGATCGCGCCCTTGGATCATGTGCCTGACAGGGGAAGATTCGGGTCGTGTGGGGCAATGCCGGACAGCTATTCATGTTCCTCATCGGGCGCCGCCGAGTTCGGGCATCGTGGCAGGCCAGCGTGGTAGCGTGGACGGCCACGACCTGCTGAAAAGGGAAGTATTTGTGTTCCAGAAAAGGAAGTGCCTGTGTTCAAAAAGACATTGTTGAGTATCGGTCTTGCTATTTCTCTCGCCAGCGTAGCAGCATGTGGTGAAGACGGGGAAGAGGAAAATGACGAGGCCTCGTCGGAGCAAGAGCAAGAAGAGCAAGAAGACAATGAGCAACAGCAGCAGGGAATGCCGGAGCCGCCCGACCTGGAGGAAATTCCGGACGTCGTTGCTGAAGTAAACGGCAGCGAGATCCCGAAGGAAGATTTCGTCTCCTCCTACGAGCGCCAGTACCAGCAGATGGCGATGCAGTCCCAGCAGTCGGGCCAAGAACTCGGCGATGAGCAGGTGGAACAGCTCAAGCAGCAGACCGCCGAGGGACTCGTCGACACCGAGCTTCTCGTGCAAGAGGCGGAGAACCGCGGGTTCGAGGCTTCCGAGGAAGACGTCAACGAGACGCTGGGAGATCTCGCCGAGCAAAACGGCATGGAATCGGGCGAAGATTTCAAGAACGCCGTGAAAGAGCAGCAGGGCATGGAAGAAGAAGAATTGATGTCCCAGCTCGAGATCCAGGTGAAATTGGAGCAGCTCGTCTCCGACGAGGCCGGTGAAATCGACCCCACGGAGGAGGAGCTGCAAGAGCTCTATGATCAGTCCAAAGAGCAGCGAGAGCAGATGGGTACCGCGGAGGACATGGATTCCTTCGAGGAGATGAAGCCACAGCTCGAAGAGCAGGCCAAGGCTCAAGAGGAAAACGAAGCCGTCCAGGCTCTGATCAGCGATCTGCGCGAGGACGCGGAGATCACGATCAACGTGTAGCTCCACGCCGCCTGATCATCGAGGATCACGCCGAATCAAGGCCGGCGCGATCCTCGATGATCAGGGAGCGGGTGTGAGGGTGTGGCCTTCGTGCATGTGCCTCCATGTCGCGGGTACAGCGACGCTGTATCGGCATGAGAGGAGGAGCTGATGAAGGCCGTCGTGTACCAGGGACCCGAACGGATCGAGGTCCAAGAGGTCGACGATCCCCGAATCGAGGCGCCCACTGACGTCGTCGTGCGCATCACGACGACGGCTATCTGCGGTAGCGATCTGCACATGTACGAAGGCCGTACCGCTGCCGAACCGGGGATCGTCTTCGGCCACGAGAACCTCGGCGTCGTCGAAGAAGTGGGCCAGGGAGTCACCACCGTCCGCCAGGGCGATCGGGTCGTCCTGCCGTTCAATGTCGCCTGTGGTTTCTGCCGGAACTGCCGCGCGAAGAACACGGCGTTCTGCCTCACCGTCAATCCAGGCGCCGCCGGCGGCGCCTACGGCTATGTCGGCATGGGGCCGTACCGGGGTGGACAGGCGGAATACCTGCGCGTGCCGTTCGCGGATTTCAACTGCGTACAGCTGCCCCCGGGCGAGGAACACGAGAACGATTTCGCGATGCTCGCCGACATCTTCGCCACTGGCTACCACGCCACCGAGATGGCCGACGTCAACCCGGGCGAGTCGGTTGCCGTCTACGGTGCCGGCCCCGTCGGCCTGATGGCCGCGTACTCGGCGCTGATCCGGGGCGCCGCCACCGTCTTCGTCGTTGACAAGGTGGCCAACAGGCTCCGCCTGGCCGAGAGCATCGGCGCCATCCCGATCGACTACTCGGCTGGTGATCCAAACGAACAGATCCAGGACCGCAACAACGGCCGCACGGACAAGGGCATCGACGCGGTCGGGTACCAGGCAACGGTCTCCGAAGGAGAGGAGCAGCCCGCACTGGTGCTGAACAACCTCGTCGAGACGGTCCGCGCCACCGGGGCACTGGGCGTCGTCGGCCTGTACCTGACCTCGGACCCGGGTGGGCCGGACGAGAACGCGCGAGAAGGGCGCTTGCTGTTCGACATCGGGAAGTTCTTCGAGAAGGGCCTGCGCATGGGAACTGGCCAGGCGAATTCGAAGGTTTACAGCGAGTTCTTGCGTGATCTGATCATCGCCGGCCGTGCGGAGCCGAGTTTCGTGGTTTCCAGGGAGCTCCCGCTGCGTGAGGCCCCGGATGCGTACGCGAGATTCGACCGGCGGGAAGAAGGCTACTCCAAGGTCGTCCTGAAACCCTCCCTCCGCTGATCATGAACACTAGTTGACCTATATAGTCAACTAGTGTTCATGACCACGAGTTGGCCCACCAGCGTCGACCGGACGATCCAGCGCGGTGCCGTGCAGCGCACCGGGCCGGCGCAGTCATACCACGTCCTGACCGACGCACCCGGTGAGGCGCACGTCGCCCGCGAGGATCTGGCGGTCCGCCGCTCCGGCACGCCCGGCCGCAGTCTCGCCTACATCGCCCACCTCACCGACATCCAGCTGCTCGACGTGCAGTCCCCGGCCCGGCTGGAGGTCCTGCACGGGTTCGGTGACAGCGCCGACACGCGGCGCCTCCTGCCCATGCAGCGTCCGCAAGAGCTCCTGGCCCCGCACGCCACCGACGCGCTGATCCGTACCCTGAACCGGATCCGGATCAGCCCGCTGACCGGCGCCGCGCTGGACCTCGCCATGACCACGGGCGACAACGTCGACAACATGCAGTGGAACGAGATGCAGGCCTACGTGCGCCTGCTCTCGGGAGGGCCGGTGCAGCTCGACTCCGGCGGTCCGGTATACGAGGGCACGCAAGACGGCAGCGTGGACTGGGCGTGGAATCCCGAGAGGGCCGACGTCGGGTGGGCACACGCGCACGGGTTCCCGGCCGTCCCGGGCCTGGTGGAGGCCGGGCTGCGGCCGTTTCACGCGACGGGGCTGGACGTGCCGTGGGTGACCTGCCACGGCAATCACGACGGGCTGGTCCAGGGCCGCACGGCGGCCACACCCGAGCTGGAAAAGGTCATGACCGGCGATCGCAAGGTGTACGGCATCCCGCCGGGTCCCCTGGGGGATTTCGTCACCAACCCGATGCACCTGTTCTCCGGACCGTGCCGGCAGGTCCACGCGAGCGCCGAGCGCCGCCCGGCGAAACGCGGCGAGTTCGTCCGCGCTCACTTCGACGACGGGGGCCAGCCCCACGGGCACGGTTTCACGGCCGAGAACGTGGATGCCGGTACGGCCTACTACGCCCACGACGCCATCCCCGGCGTGCGGATCATCATGCTGGACACCACCAACCCGGCCGGGCACTTCGAGGGCAGCATCGACGAGCGCCAGCTGGCCTGGCTGGAGGCGCGGCTGGCCGAGGTGCACGTGCGCCATCACGACGCCGGCGGGCGCGTGGTCTCCGGCGGGGGAGACGAGCGCCTGGTACTGATCGCGTCGCACCATCCGCGGGCGAGCATGACGAACGACATCGCCCCGGCGGCGGATCATCCGGATGCCGGCCGGCGGATCCTGGGTGACGAACTGGCCGGCGTGCTCGATCGCTACCCCAACGTGCTGGCGTGGATCAGCGGCCACACGCACCGCCATCACGTGCGCCTGCATCAGGGACAGAGGCACCCATTCTGGGAGATCACGACGGGCTCGATCATGGAGTGGCCGAGCCAGGCGCGGCTGCTGGAGATCGTCGAGAACGACGACGGTACGGTATCGCTGGTCTCCACGATCGTGGATCACGACACGGCACTCGTTCCCGGCGGCACCGACACCGTCGACGAGCTCGCATCCTGGCACCGGGAGCTGGCCGCCAACAGCCCGTACAGCGTGGGTGGCCGGGACGCGTCGGGAACGGCCGGTGACCGCAACGTCGAGCTCGTGATCCCCGATCCCCGTATCGCGGCGCGTTGACCGGCGGTGACCGGCGGGTCAGTTCACTCCGAGCAGGTGGGGTAGTGCTGCGATGCTGTCCAGGACGTGTGTGGGGCGCCATTCGGTGGCGGCGACCGCCGCGCGGTCACTGACGCCAGACAGTACGACGGCGCTGGCGAAGCCGGCGTGGTGCGCCAGCGCGATGTCGGTGGCCAGGCGATCCCCGACGACCAGGATGTCCCGCGCCGCCACGCCGAGCAATTCCCGGATGCGCGCCGACATGACCGTGGACGGCTTGCCCGCGACGGCGTCGAGCTGCCGGCCCGAGGACGTCTCCAGGGCGGCGATGATGCCCCCGCAGTCGGGAATCTCGCCGTCGGCGGTGGGGCAGGTGGCATCGGGATTCGTGGCGACGAATCGGGCGCCCGCGCGCAGCGCGAAGCAGGCGTCGCGCCACGTGTCGTAGGTGAACGTCCGATCGAACGATGCGAGTACCACGCTGGCCTCGCGCCAGTCGGGCGTGGTAGCGATCCCCGCCTCGTGCAGCTGCTGGTGCAAGATCGGCTCGCCGACCGCGAAGACGGGCTCGTCGGGAGCTTCGGTGCCAAGCCACTGCGCCACCACGACGGCCGAGGTCACCACCTCGTCCTCGGTTGCCGGGATGCCGATGCCGGTCAGCCGCTCGGCGTACTGGCGCGGGGTGCGCAGGGGGTTGTTGGAGACGAAGAGCACGGCGCGTCCCGACGAGCGGATGGCGGAGACGGCTTCGGGTGCGCCGGGAATCGGGACGCCGCTGACGTACAGGGTGCCGTCGAGATCGAAGGCCACGGCCGGGTACGGGCGAGGTGGATCCGGTTCGGCCGGTGCGGCATGGTGCGCCGAGGTTCGAGGGGGCGACATGGGAACGTGGACTCCTTCCACTCCGGATCGCACGGTACTAAATCGATATAGTCGTGCCAAGCTTGTGTGTTCGTGAGGGTGAGCGGCCTCGGAGTGGAGAGTTGATGACGCAACGACCGAAGATCAAGGACGTCGCACGCCGGGCCGGCGTATCGCCCACGCTGGCGAGCTTCGCGCTCAACGGGCGCGAGGGCGTCGGGGAAGAGACCCGGCAGCGCATCCTGGCTGCGGCGGCCGAACTCGGATACCGCGCCAACCCCTATGCACGCGCGCTGCGCACCGGCAGCAGCAATTCATTCGGCCTGTTGATCCGGAACCTGAGCAACCCGATCTTCTTGGACGTCATCGCGGGTGCCCAGGAAGCCGCGGTCTCCTCGGAGACGACGATCCTGATCGCCGACGCCGACTACTCCTTCGAGCGCGAGCGCCAGCACATCGAGCGGTTCGCGGCGCACCACGTCGACGGGCTCGCGATCGCGCCCGTCGGCCCCGGCGAGTCGGTCGACCTGTGGCGCGATCTGCGACCCGGAGCACCCACGGTGGTGCTCTACGCCACGGCTCCCGGTCTCGACGACGTCATCCGCGTCGGCCCCGATGCCCGCCGCGCCGTGCGCCTGGCCGTCGACCACCTCTACGAGCTCGGCCACCGCGACATCGCCTTCCTCACCGCCCCGCGCGAACTGATGGCCGACCACGACCGCCTCGACGAGTTCGAGCTGGCGTGCGCGGACCTCGGCCTCCCGCCCCGTCCCGTGTTCACGCCTCTCAACCTTGCCGCCGTCATGGAACGGGTGACGGCGTTGCTGGATTCGCCCACCCCGCCCACGGCAGTGATCACCAACTCCGACTACACCGCACACGGGGTATACCTGGCTGCCCGGGAGCGGGGCTTCACCGTCGGGCGCGACCTCAGCGTGGTCGGCCACGACGATCTACCCACCGCCGAGCTTCTCGACCCGCCGTTGACGACGATCCGGATGGATGGCCGCGCCCTCGGGCGTGCCCTCTTCGACCGGTTGAGCGGTGCGGATGCCGACCGTGCAGGGGATGGCGATCCCGGTGACGGCGCGGGACGCACCGAGCCGGTGGATCATGCTGAGCCGGTCGAGCTCGTCGTGCGCCGCTCAACCGGCCCCGTCCGCTGATCATGAACACTAATCGACCTATGTATTCGACTAGTGTTCATGATCAGCGGGTTGGGGTGTGGTCGAGTGCCAGGCGTCGCCGGAGCGTGCGCAGTGGACCGGGCGCCCACCAGTTGACCCGCCCCATCAGCTTGAGGACGGACGGAACCAGCAGCATCCGGATGACGGTGGCATCGAGCGCGAGAGCGAACATCATCCCGATACCGATGAACCGCATCATCTGGATCCCGGACAGTGCGAACGCCCCGGTCACGACGATGAGCAGGAGGGCGGCGGACGTGATGACGCGGCCAGATTTGATCATTCCGGTGCGGACCGCGGTCGCGGTGGATGCTCCCGCCTCGTGCGCTTCGACGATCCGGGAGAGCAAGAAGACCTCGTAATCGGTGGACAGGCCAAAGATCACGGCAGCCATCAGCACGACCACACCGATCTCCATCGGCTGCGGCGTCACGTCGAGCAGGCCGGCGCCGTGCCCCTCGACAAAGATCCATGTCAGCACGCCGAACGTCGCGGACAGGCTGACGGCGGCCATGACAGCCGCCTTCAGCGGCAGGACGATCGAACCGAAGGCGAGGAACAGCAACACGAGCGTCGCGCCCACCAGGATGGCGGTCATGAGCGGGAGCCGGTCGGTGATGGCGTCGAGGCTGTCCACGTTCAGTGCCGTGACGCCACCCACCAGCACCTCCACACCGTCCGGCGGCTCCAGAGAGCGGATCGCATCGACGGCGTCCTCCGCCGGCCGATCCGTGACGGCGCCGGGAAACCGCGCTTCGAGAACGACGATCGACGCGTCGGGTGGGCTAGTCCGGTCGACGGCTTCCACCTCGGGCAGTGCGGACACGTCGTCGGCGAAGCGGGCGGCGGTGGTGTCGTCGACGCCGGAAGCGTCGCGGGGAGCGTCGCCCTCCGGGTAAAGCACGATCTGGATGTCGTCCCTGCCGATTTCCGGAAAGCGCTGGTTAAGGTCCTCGGTGGCGATCCTGGCCGGATCGTCCTCGGGAAGCACGCGCTCGTCGGGTGAGCCGAAGGTCGTGTCGAGGAACGGGGAGATGAGCAGCACGAGGATCGCCAGGATGGGCGCGGCGAACAGGAGAGGCCGGTGCATCACCCGATCTGCCAGCCGTCCCCAGAACGTGGCCGTCCGGGCCACCGCATCCTCCGGGCTCCGGTGGCGGAACAGGCGGATCCGCCACGCGTCGATCCGGTCTCCGAGCACGCGAAGGATGGCCGGCAGCGCGGTCAGCGCGACGATGGCGGCCAGGGCGACGGCGGTCATCCCGCCATACGCCAGCGAACCGAGAAAGTCCTGCGGGAACAGCAAGAGCGTGGACAGCGCGACGATGAGGAGCAGCGCCGAGAACGCCACGGTGCGCCCGGCGGTGGCGACGGTGTTGCGTATGGCGTCGTCGACGAGCGCTCCCGACGCACGTTCCTCGCGGTAGCGGCTGACGATGAACAGGCCGTAGTCAATAGCCATACCCAGGCCGAGCAAGCCGGCCACGTTGATCGCGAACTCGTTGACGGTGGTGAACTCCGCGATGAGCCGCAGTATCCCCAGCGCGACCGGCACGGTCAGGGCGCCGATGAGCACCGGAAGCAACGCGGCGACGACGCCGCCGAAGATGATGATCAAAAGGAACGCCACGACGGGCAGGGCGACGCCCTCCGCAAAGAACAGGTCTTGCTTGGTCTGATCGGAGATGGCCGACTGGACCGGTGCCGTTCCGGTGAGCGTGGTCTGCACTCCGTCGTCGTCGACGTGGAGCGCGTCTTTCACCTCGTCGAAAGCGGCCTGGGTATCGCTCGAGTCCTCCCCCGCGAGGGTCACCAGCGCGAGCGCGCTGCGGCCGTCGTCGCTGAGCAGGTACGGCGCGCCGGCGTCCCAGTAGGTTGTGAGATTCGACACGCTCGCATCCGGGAGCGCCGAGAGCGACTCCTGAACGGTGGCCGCGAACTCGTCCGAGTCCGCTCGCTGCCCCGCCGGTGCGGTGTACACGGCAATGACATCGGCCGCCGCGGTCTCGGGAGCGGACTGCATGACCTGCCGCGCCTGGACGGCCTCGCTCCCGGGATCCTCGTAGCCGCCCTGCGTGGTGGCATCGAAGACACCGATGCCGTACCCGCCGCCGACGACGGCGATCACGACGACGGCGGGAAGGATCCTCCAACGCAGGCGAGTGGCGCGGGCGCCCCAACGAGCGAACACAGAACGAGTCTGCGACATGTCGCCCACGCTCACGGTGCCGGGGGTGTCCTGGTATCAGGTGTCGCCGGGGCGTGAGCGACGATGATGACGTGCACGAGACAGTCGAGTCGTGGCCGGACGGCGAGTGGGTCGTCCGTCACATCACGGGGAGCGCGTCCACCAAGCCGTACCGGTGCCCGGGCTGTGACCAAATGATTCCACCGGCCACACCACACGTGGTGGCGTGGCCGGTGGAAAGCCCAACGTTCTTCGGCGGAGGAATCGACGAGCGCCGGCACTGGCATCGCGGGTGCTGGAAGGCCCGGGGCCGTCGCCGGCCCCGGTGACCCCAGCGAAGTGATCCCAGCTTATTCGGTGATCCTCGTCACTTGTCGTCGTCGACGACCTCGGCATCGACGACGTCGTCGCCCGAAGTCTCGCCGCCGGCCTCGAGACCGGGGACGTTGCCGCCCCCGACACCGCCGAGGAGGCTGCGCAGCTGCTGCAGGTGCGAGCTGATGCTGTCGCGCTGGCGGGTGAGCTCGGCGACCTCCCGCTTGGCGTTGGACACGCTCTGGTTCGCCTCGGACTTGGCTTCCGAGAGGATCTTCTCTGCCTGCTGCTTGGCGTCGGCGATGAGGTTGTCGGCGTTCCGGCGAGCGCTGGCCAGCAGCGATTTGGCCTGCTCGTCGGCGTCGCGGCGGACTTTCTCCGCCCTCTCGTTCGCCGTCTTCGCGCGCTCTTCAGCCTCGCCGGCACGCGCCTCGGCGTCGGCCACCATCTTCTGGGTCTCGGAGACCGCGTTCTCGTGCCGCTCGCTGATCTCGCGCTCGAGCTGCTCGCGCTTGGCGACGAGGGTGAGCTCGAGGTCGGTGAGCTCCTTATCCGCGCGCGTCCGGGCATCGTCGAGGATGCTCTGCGCCTCGGCCTTCATCTCGTCGACCTCTTGCTGCGTGCTCTTGCGCAGCTCCTCGACGTCCCGCTTGGTCGTGTTGCGGAGCTCTTCGGCCTCGCGCTTGGCGTTGGCCCGGAGCTCGGCGACCTCGCGCTCGCCTGCCGCGCGGACCCGGTTGAGCTCGCGCTCGGCGTTGGACTTGCGCTCGCTGACCTCTTGCTCCACCGCGGAGCGGATCTTGGACGCCTCGCGCTTCGCGTTCTCGACCAGCTCCTCGGCCTCGCGGGAGGCCGACGAACGGAGCTCTTCGGCCTCGACGCGGGCGTCGTCCACCAGCTCCTCGGCCGTGCGCCGCGCGTTGACCCGCATCTCCGAGGCTTCGTTCTCGGCGGCGGTACGCATCTCGGCGGCCTCGGCCTGCGCAGCGGAACGCATCTCGCCGGCCTCGCTGTCGGCCTGGGCCACGAGCTCGCTCGCTTGCTCTTCAGCCAGCCTGAGCAGCTGCTCGATGCGCGCGCCCAGCCCGGAGTAGGAGGGCCGCTCTACTTCACGCAGCTCCGTGCTGGCTTCGGCCAACTCCTGCCGCAACCGGACGACCTGCTTGTCGAGATCCGAGGCACGGCTGCGCACCTGCGCCAGCGTCGCCTCGAGCTGGCGAATGTGCTGCTCGACCTGGATCCGGTCGTAGCCGCGCATCGCGATCGTGAACCCACCGGTCGGCGAGCCGTCGAAAATCGACAGGCCGTCCGAACCCGTCTCGTTCGCGGTTGCTTCCTGTACCTCGCTCATGGTCTCCCTCGGGGTGCGGCCCTCCCGGGGTCGCACGTCTCGGTCCTTTCGTTGATCAGTGCTCCGTGATCAAGATAGTGGCTGATCGACGCGGTGTTGATCTCCGTGAGCTGCTGCCCGGGATCCCCCGTCGTGCCTCACCGCCCAAGGCAACAGTACCTGCCTACGGTAGTGGTCGAGACGTCGTGCCCACCACCCCTCAATCGGAGGATATGTAAATATCTGGACCCTCTCTAGGGTGATTGTCATGGCCATCTTTACCACGATCGACCACGTCGGCATCGCGGTCCACGATCTGGACGAGGCAGTGGACTGGTATCGCGAGACGTTTGGCATGCAACTCGCGCATCGCGAAGACAACGAGGAGCAGGGCGTCCGGGAGGCGATGCTGTATGTCTCGCCCGGCGATACCGGGGCGCAAATCCAGTTGCTCGCACCCCTGCGACCCGATTCGGCGATCGCGAGCTTTCTCGACCGGTCCGGTCCAGGCGTCCAGCAGATCGCCTACCGCGTCGACGACGTGGCAGCGGCCAGCGCAACGCTGCGTGAGCGGGGAATGCGCCTGCTGTATGACGAGCCGCGACGCGGCACCGGCGGCTCGTTGATCAACTTCGTCCATCCGAAGGATGCCGGAGGGGTCCTGGTGGAGCTCGTCCAGGCACCGTGACGAGGGCCCGCGGGGGACCGGGCACGTTACGCTGAAGGTATGGCGGTCATCGTAGGTGGTGCACGTACCCCCATCGGCAAGTTGCTCGGTTCCCTGTCCGGGTTCAGCGGTGCGGAGCTGGGCGGGTTCGCGATCAAGGGCGCTCTCGACAAGGCTGGTGTGCAGCCGGACGCCGTCGAATACGTGATCATGGGACAGGTGCTCACGGCGGGATGCGGGCAGATTCCGGCCCGCCAGGCCGCCGTGAACGCGGGTGTCCCGATGACGGTTCCCGCGCTCAACGTGAACAAGGTGTGCCTGTCCGGCATCGACGCCATCGCACTCGCCGATCAGCTGGTGCGCGCCGGGGAATTCGACGTGATCGTCGCGGGTGGTATGGAGTCGATGAGCAACGCCCCCCACCTGCTGCCGGGCTCGCGAGCCGGATACAAGTACGGCGACGCACGGCTGCTGGACCACATGGCCTACGACGGCCTGCACGATCACTTCACCGATCAGGCGATGGGTGCGCTCACCGAAGCCGCGAACGAGTCGAGCGCCGGCTCCGTGTCGTTCACCCGCGAGGAACAGGACCAGTTCGCGGCCCGTTCGCACCAGCGCGCCGCCCAGGCGTGGAAGGACGGCACGTTCGACGACGAGGTCGTCGCGGTCGAGATCCCGCAGCGCAAGGGGGATCCGGTGTTCTTCGGGCACGACGAAGGCGTCCGGGCTGACACCACGGCGGAGTCCCTGGCCAGGCTGCGTCCCGCATTCGACCGGGAGGGCACCATCACGGCCGGATCGGCGTCGCAGATCTCCGACGGCGCCTGTGCCGTCGTGGTGATGAGCGAGGCCAAAGCCCGTGAACTCGGCGTGGAACCGCTGGCCACGATCGGCACCCACGGCGTCGTCGCCGGCCCGGACTCGACCCTGCAGAGCCAGCCTGCCCGGGCGATCCGTGCCGCGTGCGAGCGGGCCGGCGTGGCCGTGTCCGAGCTGGGCGCCGTGGAGATCAACGAAGCGTTCGCCGCCGTGGGCCTGGCGTCCACCCGCGAGCTCGGCCTCGACCCGCAGATCGTGAACGTCAACGGCGGGGCCATCGCCATGGGCCACCCGATCGGGATGTCGGGTGCGCGCCTCGTGCTGCATGTGATCCTCGAACTGCGCCGGCGTGGAGGCGGTCAGGGCGCGGCCGCGCTGTGCGGTGGCGGTGGCCAAGGAGACGCGTTGTTGCTGAGGACATCCTGACAGTGGCCGCTGCGGAGCTGACAGATCTGGTCGAGCGCGCCCGTACGGGGGATCCGCGGGCGGTTGCCCGGTTGATCTCTCTCGTCGAGAACGATTCCCCACTGCTGCGCGATGTCATGGCGGCCCTGGTGGCACATGCGGGCTCGGCGCGCGTGATCGGAATCACCGGGTCTCCGGGTGTTGGCAAGTCAACCTTGACGTCCGCTCTGGTCACGGCGTTTCGTGGTCAGGGTCGCCGCGTCGGCGTGCTGGCGGTCGACCCGTCGTCGCCATTCACCGGCGGTGCCCTGCTCGGCGACCGGGTACGCATGCAAGAGCACGCGACCGATGGCGACGTCTATATCCGTTCCATGGCCACCCGCGGCCACCTGGGCGGGCTGGCGGCGGCGACGCCGCAGGCGGTGCGGGTACTCGATGCTGCCGGATGCGAGTTCGTGCTCGTCGAGACCGTCGGTGTGGGGCAATCGGAGATCGAGGTCGCGACCGTGGCGGATACCACCATCGTCTTGCTGGCACCCGGCATGGGCGACGGCATCCAGGCGGCCAAGGCCGGCATCCTGGAGGTCGGCGACGTGTTCGGCGTCAACAAGGCCGACCATGACGGCGCCGAGCACGTCGTGCGTGACCTGAAGGCGATGACGCGGATGGTGGAGCGGGAGCCGGGAGACTGGCGCCAGCCCATCGTGTCCACCGTCGCGTCGCGGGGCGACGGTCTGGACGAGATGATCGACGCGCTCGAGAAGCACCATGCCTGGCTGGCGGAGAGCGGTGAGCTAGAGTCACGTCGCATGCGGCGTACACGTGACGAGATCGAAGCCATCGCGCTCGGCACGTTGCGCCAGCGATTCTCGGAGATCCATGGTGACGAACGGCTCGACACGCTGGCTGCGGAAGTTCTGCGGGGCGCGCTCGACCCGTACGCTGCTGCAGAAGAAGTTGTCGATGCTATGTCATGATCGGTATGTGATGATCGGCGTGGCGAACGGACAGGATGGTGTCTCGTACGTTACAAGTAACACAGTGGCGGGCTTGTGACGTTCAGCGCCGTCAGGACATCATGAGCACGAGCGGCCGGCAGAAGGGAGGGCAGCGATGAAGAAGGCGTTGATCATCTTTCTCATCGCGTTCGTGGTGTACTTCCTTCTGGCCGAGCCTGAGGGGATGGCCGACATGCTGTCCAGCATCGGCTCGTGGTTCGGCGATCTCTTCAGCGCAATCATCACATTCTTCACCGAGCTCATCTAGGCAGATACCGTGCGGACGCCGAAGGACCTGGTCGATGGTCTGGTCGATCGCTTCGTGCGCTGGCTCGACCGAGTAGCCGAAGACGGCCTCGTTCGGCTGATCTGGTGGCGGATCAAGTCCTGGTTCGGCCACCGGATGGTGGCACGCAAGCTTGTCTCCGGCGAGCGGGTGATCGCCGAGGTCTGTCACAGCGGCATCCTGTATATCCTTCCCGTACTCGCTGGTGTGGTGGGGCTTGCCATCGCCGTCTTCTGGGTTCCGTTCGTGTCGGCGAACGTGGCGTGGTTCGGGATCCTGCTGGTGCTGGCGCTGCTCGGCTACGGATTCGGCCGCTCGCTGTATATCGCGCGTGACCGATTCGTCGTCACCGATTCCCGGGTCTATCGGGTGTGGGGCCTGTTCTCGCTGCACGAGGCGGAGATGGAGGTCGTCCGGCTGCTCGACATCACGGTGATGCGGCCGTGGTACCTGCGACCGTTCAACTCGGGTCACCTGGTGCTGGAGAACGCCGCGCAGCAGCAGGGTCTGAAGGACATCCGCTACGTTCCGCGGCCCCACGACCTGGCGCGGGTCATTCACAAGCGCCGACGCGAGATGAGCGGTGCCGGACCGAAGCCTCCGGAGAAGAAGAAACCGAACCCGAAGCGGCCTGACCATCCACCGAACCGGCGGGTAACGGCACGCCGCCGGTAAGGAGGTGCGGGTGTCTGACCCCCTCGACCTGAACTTCGATCCGATCGAGCGAGCCGCGCAGATCTGGGATGAGCGATTCGGGCCGTCCGACGCGATGGCGGCCGCGACGTCGATCATGCGGGTCCAGCAGCTGCTGCTCAGCGAATTCGATCGGATCTGCCGACCGTACGGGCTGACCTTCGCGCGCTACGAGGCGCTGGTGCTGCTGAGTTTCAGCCGCACGGGTGCGCTGCCGATGGCCAAGATCGGGGAGCGGCTGATGGTGCACCCGACCAGCGTCACGAACACGATTCAGCGGTTGGAGACCGCCGGGTTCGTGGTGCGTGAGCCCAACCCGCGCGATGGGCGCGGAACGTTGGCCCGGATCACCGATTCCGGGCGTGACGCGGTCAAGCGCGTCACGGCGGAACTCATGGAGGCCGACTTCGGGTTGCCCGCCCTCGACCGGGACCAGCGGGTGGCGGTGTTCGAGCTGTTGCGCGAGGTGCGCGTCGCGGCCCGCGACTTCTCCCGCTGATTTCTCCCGCTGATCATGAACATTAAGCGACCTATGGGCGGGCTCAAGCGGTGCTTGCAACGTTCATGCTTAGCGGTGGAGGTGGGCGTTGATGGCGTC